>NZ_KQ034016.1 GCF_000970755.1 Lactobacillus kimbladii | reverse complement strand
ATTGGACAAAAATCCAACTGGAGGGTTTTACTATGGTTAAATTTACCGTCAAACAAAAATTACAGGCGCTTAACTTGCTCAAAGAAGGCTACAGCAGCCGTTCTGTGGCGCAAATGATTGGCACCGGATCACATCAACTAATTGATACCTGGGCTGCGCAATACCAGCACTTTGGTGTTAAGGGCCTAGAAATTCGGCACATCTCGCAAAATTATCGTGGTCAATTCAAGCTCCAAGTCTTAAACTGGAGAAAAGAACATGACGAGACCTATCAAAATACCGCCATTCACTTCAAAATTGCCACACCCAGCTTAATTTGTACTTGGCAAAAACGTTTTGAAGAAGGCGGGCTTGATGCGCTCTTTACCAAACGAGGCCGACCACCAATGAACAAATTGCCTAAAAAACCAGTTAAGTATACCAGCAGCGAGTTATCTGAATTAGAACGGCTGCGCTTAGAAAACCGTCAGCTCCACATTGAGAACGACTACCTAAAAAAAGTCGAAGCCTTAGCTCGGCGCAAAGACGCTCAACGCAAGAAGAACGGACCATCATCCAAGAGCTAAGGCATGAGCACAACTATCAACTGCAAGAACTATTGCACTATAGCTTTTTAGCCAAGAGG
>NZ_KQ034015.1 GCF_000970755.1 Lactobacillus kimbladii | reverse complement strand
CAGGCGGAAAAAATACAGCGATCTGGCTTTACTGTCGCTGATTAAAGTGGTTAAAAGGCATAATCCCAGCTTCGGCTACCTGCCCATGACTGACACGCTAAAAATCAAGTACGGCTTGCAGGTGAACCATAAACGCATTTACCGCCTGATGAAGGAGCACAAGCTGCTGGCCCGCAAATACAACTTGCGTGCAGGCAAGTATGATTCATCAAAAGGTCCGCAAGGCAAGAAGGCGAAGAACCGCTTCCACCAGAAGTTTAAGACCGATCGGCCCTACCAAAAGGTAGTCACCGATATCAGCGAGTTTCGCTATGGCAATAAGAGCATGAGCCAACGGTTATATTTCTCGCCCTTTAAAGATCTTTACAGCGGTGAAATCATCAGCTACACCATCAGTCAGCGGCCGCAGACCAAATATGTTCTAGATGGACTCAAGCAGGTTTTGGCGATCCGGCCCAAACTGCCTTACCGCATGACGATTCACAGCGATCAGGGCATTCAATACCAGTCCAAAGCATATTGTCAGACCCTAAAACAGCACCACGTTTTTCAAAGCATGTCGCGACGGGCGACCTGCCGCGACAATGCGGCCTGCGAGAGTCTCTTTCACATCATGAAGGTTGAGCTAGACTACTACACCTATACCTATCCTACTAAGAAGGCGCTGCAGGAGGCCATGGAAAAATGGA
>NZ_KQ034014.1 GCF_000970755.1 Lactobacillus kimbladii | reverse complement strand
GGCTCTATAATTTATCCTGTTGATGACTTATCCATGTGGTAAGCTGTTAATAGGTTTTTTATTGCATAAAAAAGGAGGACATCTTCCTCTTGCTTCTTGTAATAAAATATTAACTTCACCCAATATTTTATAGAAGGTTTGAATTATGTCCTCTTTTAATAATTATATTAAATTTGCTCTTGATATTAAAGATCAAAACATTGTTTTTGAAGATTATTTCTGCCGTTTGGCTAACGGCTATAAGCAGAAGGTTTACCAAGCTGTCTTATTGCAGCCCAGTTGTCCCTTTTGTGGCTCACAGGAGCTGCGGCACAATGGCCGTTTGAAAACCGAAATCCGCTATCCTGCTGCCAATGCCAGTCAGCCAGTCATTATTAGACTTTTTAAGCAGAGAGTCTGGTGTCGCACCTGCAATAAACGCTCAATGGCTCAATCTGACCTGGTAGGCAAATACTGCTGTATTTCCCAGCATTCTAAGCTCAAAATTCTCAGTGCTTTAACAGAAGACCGCTCAATGACCAGCATTGCCCGGGAAAACAATGTTTCTGTCAATACGGTGCAAAGAGTGCTGGGCTCTTGCTCGCATCAGTTTAGTAGCAGCTATGATTATTTGCCGGAGCATCTGGCCTTCGACGAGTTTAAGGGCGTTGACCGCACCTTGCATTTTATTTGTCTTGATGCCGACAAACACGAGGTGGTTCAGATTCTCCGAACACGCTATAAAAAAGCAATTATTGCCTACTTCAAAAAGTTTTCGCCTGCGGCTTTGCAAGGCGTCAAAACAGTTTCTCTGGACCTGAATTTTTACTATCAGGACATTGTGCGAGCATGCTTCCCCAACGCTGAGATTGTGCTTGATCGCTTTCACATGGTACAAATGCTTACGCGTTCCTTCAACTCCCTGCGCGTGCAGGTCATGAAGAAATTCAAAAAGATCAGCAGAGAATACAAACTGCTTAAATCACCGTGGAAACTGTATCTCAAGAAGTACCAGGAACTCGACAAAATTCATCCGCATTACAATTGGCACTA
>NZ_KQ034013.1 GCF_000970755.1 Lactobacillus kimbladii | reverse complement strand
AAAAATTGAAAAAATCACTGAAGATGCAATTAATAAGATAAAAGCACTTCAGGATAGTGAAAAAACAGACTTAGAAAATGCTATTAAGTATGCAAATGATGAGTTTGAGAAAAAATACAAAGAAGCTATTGCCAGACTAAAGAAGGAATTTAGTGATAGCGCTAAGACCACCGAAGTTGATAATGTATTTAATAAATATAAAGGAATTACTGGTAGTACGCTTGCAGAGGTTAACGCAAAAGAAATAGCAGCCGAGAGAGAATTGGCTAAAGGCGAGGTTCGTGATACCGCTACAAACGCAGAAGCAAGAGTTGATAATCTAAAACATAAGGATGGTACTGTATATACCGATAATGAAAAGAAAGCTTTAAAGAAACAGATTCAAAAAGATGTGCTTGAAGCAAACGGATCTAAAGATCAGTCGGGTACATTAGATAAACCTTCGGATACAGAAGGTATAGATACTGTCCGTAATGAAGCTGTTAACAAGATTATCAGTGAAGCGATTGCTGATAGTCAAGAGGGAGAAAAAGTTTTGCAGCATGATCCGGATGTATTGCTTGAGCGCCTTGCTAAAGCCCATAAGGCTGCAGTTGACAAATTACAAAAATTTGGTCCAAACATTAATCATGATCAGACTGATAAGAATTATGAAGAAGCAAAAAAGGCTCTTAATTCTAATCCGACGGATTTAGCAACTGAACTCGCTGGGGAAAAATTAATTGCTAATGGGGCTTTAACTGATGCTAAGACAGCTGCTGACAATATTGTAGACAGTAATACTGATTATAGCTCAACAGTTAAGGATAAGATAAAGCAGCAAATTCAAAAAGATTTTGATAAAGCAACTAATCGCATAAATGAAAGTCCAGCAGTAAGCGAACTCATTACCCAAAAACGTAATGATGGTATAGATCAACTATATCGTGATGCCATTGATACTAACGTGAATGTGACCAATGTTATTAATTCGGGTGGTGGCAGCGATCAAGTCACAAATATAACTAATATTAATCCTGATAACAATCAAAACAACCAAACTCCTAATATGCCGGAAAACAGCCAGGAACCAGCTAAGACAGTAAGAGTTGTTCTAAAACACAATGCATATCTTTATGATAATAATGGTCATCGTGCAAATGGAGTTACCTTAGGGATCGGTTCAATACTTGAAACGATTGGTACTGAAACAATCAATAATAGACAATATTATGTTTTGGTAGACCAGGGAGCAAACGG
>NZ_KQ034012.1 GCF_000970755.1 Lactobacillus kimbladii | reverse complement strand
AATTCGGGGGTTTTCTTATGTCTAAATATTTACTAAAAACAAAATTAGAAGCAGTAGATTTGTATCAAAGAGGATTTAGTACAAAAGAAATTCAAGAGAAATTACATATCACATCATGTAAATCTATTGATGGTTGGATCAATAATTATCAACAGTATGGTGACAGAGGCCTGGAAAAAAGCTTTTCTAAGACAAGATATAGTGGTCAATTTAAATTAGAAGTCTTAAACTGGAGAAAAGAACATAGTGCCAGCTATCAAATTACTGCCAATCATTTTAATATTAAACAACATTCCACTATTGCGAATTGGCAAAGAAAATTAAATGAAGGCGGTGTTGATGCTTTATTTATTAAGCAAGGACGACCATTAATGCATAAAAAGAAAATTAAAGCAAAGAAGCATAAATATACTTCTCAAGAGTTAACTGAACTTGAACGTCTACGTTTAGAGAATCGTGCATTACATGTAGAAAATGAATATCTAAAAAAACTAGATGCCTTAGTTCAGAAACGCGGACATCGGACGAAGAAAGATCTATAGTTAATGAACTAAGGCAAGAATTTGGCTTTAAATTAAAAGAAATATTACCCTACACAAGTTTGTCTAAAAGTACATTCGAGTACCATCCTCATCCAAAAAAGAAGCTGATTAGTGATAAAGCACTTGCTTCAATTATCAAAATGATAAAGAAGCATTATGCCAGTTATGGATACTGGCCTGTAACTGATACTCTGAGGATGACTTATCACCTAATGGTTAATCATAAACGTGTTCAACGCTTAATGCGTGAGAACAATTTAGGAGCTAATAAATATAATCTGAGAGCCGGTAAATATGATTCTTCAAAGGGTCCACAAAATAAGAAAGCTAAGAATCGGTTCCATCAAAAGTTTAAGACTGATAGACCATATCAAAAGGTCGTAACTGATATTAGTGAATTTAGATATGGGAACATGACTATCCGTAATCGTGTATATTTATCGCCATTTAAGGACTTATTCAGCGGTGAAATTATTAGTTATACGATCACCGATCGTCCATTAACAAGATATGTTCTAGAAGGATTAGAGGGAGTGTTTACTGCAAGACCAAAGCTATTAAATTATCGAATGACAATCCATAGTGATCAAGGAATTCAATATCAATCTAATCCATATCGACATGCTTTACGAAAACATAAAGTATTTCAAAGCATGTCACGAAGAGCTACATGTCATGATAATGCAGCTATGGAAAGTTTCTTTCACATTATGAAAGTTGAAATGAATTATTTTACACATCACTTTGATACTAAGAAACAATTGGTTAAGGCGATGAAAGAATGGATAAGTTATTACAATGAAGATAGAATTCGGCACAAACTAAAAGGCTTAACTCCGATTCAATATCGGAATCAAGCCTTAAGTAAAATGATATAAAACTAACGTCCAGTTTTAGGGGTTAGCTTC
>NZ_KQ034010.1 GCF_000970755.1 Lactobacillus kimbladii | reverse complement strand
TGAAGTGCAACTAAAAAGTTAGACATTTTAATATTACGCAAGACTCAATGCACGATTTCGATATTTGATCGGGGTCGTGTATTTTAGTTTGTTTGATCTTCTAATATGATTGAACCAGTAAACGTAATCATGCAGTACTTCCCGCATTTCTGCTAGTGAACTGATCTTAATGCGGTTGAGCTTCTCCCGTTTCATTAGGTTGAAGATGGTTTCTCCCGGTGCATTATCGTGGCAATTACCCTTGCGCGACATGCTTTGCTTAATCTTCATCTGTCTTAGTTTGGTCTGATAGCCGCTGTGGCGGTATTGAAAACCCTGATCTGAATGCAAAATAGGCTGGGCTGTTTTAGGCAGCTTGTGCTTAAGCTCTGCCAGCATATCATAAACCAGCTTCATGTTAGGCGAATAGCTGACTTGACAAGCCAGTATTTCCAGTGAGGCCTCATCAATGACCGGTGAAATATAAACCTTTTTGCCTGTGGTCAGCTTGTATTCGGTAATATCCGTGTGTAAGACGTGGTAGGGTCTGGTTTCATTAAACCGCTGCTTTAAAATGTTTTCCTTGATTACGCCTGCAGGGCCCGCATAAGAACTGTAGCGTGCAGTGCGCCTACTGTAGACTCTGGTCTTTAGTCCCAGCTGCCGCATCAGCTTGCGCACGGTATTGGGCGCATAGCTAAAGCCTTGATCTAAGAGTGCACCATGCATACGTCGATAACCGTAAGTCTCATCACTTTCTTGGTAGAAGATAGACTTGATTACGCCTTTAACAGCAGCGTATTTATCTAATCGGTTCAATCGGTGACTGCGGTTGTCGTAATAAGTTTTGCGGTTAAGGTGCAGCTTGGCAAGCAAAAGCTTTAACGGCACCTCAGGTCGCTCAGCCCGAATCTCCACGACTATTCTGGTTTTTTGCCGGTTGGTGAGCGTGGATATCGGGCAGCCACTTTTTTTAGGATTAAGTTATCCAATTCTAAGTCGGCTTTTTGTGCCTCTAGCTCAGCAACCTGACGACGCAATTGTTCTACTTCGGTTAGCTTCTTAGTGGGTTTAAGCTTCTTCTGACGCTTCTTTTTAGTCATGGTTGGTGGTCTCCCCTTGGATTTTGGGAGCAGCCCAGAGTAGCCTGCAGCCTGATAAGCCGCCAGCCATTGTCTTACTACTGACCGCGAAAGATTAAAAACTGCAGCTACCTGGAGTACTCCCATGTGATGTTCATGATAGAAGCGTACCACATTTAGCTTGAATTCAGGCAAATAAGTTTGTCGGGTGTGAGTAACCTTTAAAGCGGCTAAGCCATGTTTACGGGCACGTTCTGCCCAGGCCCTAATCTCGGTATGATCAATGCCGTATTCGCGTTCTAGTTTAGCTAAAGAGGTTTGGTGGGATAAGTATTTACTGCAAATTTCCATTTTCAAAGTAGTTGAATATTTAGTCATGAAAAAAGTGCTCCTAATAGTCAGATTAATGTCTAACTATTATGGAGCACTTCA
>NZ_KQ034009.1 GCF_000970755.1 Lactobacillus kimbladii | reverse complement strand
GATATTTGTTTTGGAATAATATCTTTCTGATCACCATAAAGTACCCCGTCAACATTTTCCGTCATCGGTTTATTGTCTTTATCAAGAATAGGTTTGGTATTACCCTTATCATCCACATAGTATAAATAATTAACCTTAATAGGATTACCTGTTGCCCTGTCATAAACGAAGTAAACATCTTGTTCTTGATCAGTAAATGTGACTGTGACTTTGTCTTTACTAGTTTTCGAAATAGTATAACCGTATATATTTTTAGGCTCAATAGAACTAGTATCACCTTTATTGCCAGCAATTGCATAGTCATAGGACTTGCCATCTTTGTCTAAAATTGGTTGTCGTTTTCCTTCTTTATCAAGGTATACGTAATGAATTCTTACAGGGCAGCCGCTATAGAATCTGATATAAGTATCATGATCAGTTTCACCATTATAATTATTCATTAAATCGGTGGAAGACCATTTTTTACTCATTTCTGGGTCCCTTTCGTTACCGTTACCAACATTAACCCATGTTCCTGGATTATTAAGACCAGCAGTTTTATCCTCACTTGTAAACTTACAATTTTTACCTAACACTAGTTTTTTCAACTTAGTCAAATTATTTAGAAGATTACTAAGTGATACATAATGTTCGACCCTCGCCATATTAAAATTTGCAATATTCAATGCAGTTAAATTTCTACATTCACTAAATGCGTCGTCCATTAAAGTGACATTCCCAGTGTCGAAACTAGATAAGTCTAAGTCTGTTATGCTAGAACATCTACTGAACAAGTAAGCCATATATTGTAGGCTACTAGTATTAAACTTGGTTAAGTCTACTTTTTGATTTTCTGGATCTGCTGAATTTTCGGAACTTGGATAACTTACAGAAACTAAGTCTGAGCAGCCATAAAACATACCTGTCATATCAGTAACTTGAGAAGTATCAATTTTATCAGGTAAAATTAAGTTTGCAAGGTTAGAACAACCCATAAACATCTCTTTCATGGTAATAGGATCATTTTTATTACTATTCTTGTTAATATTTAAACCTATATTTAAACCACTTAAATCTAAGCTAGTTAAACTTCCGCAGTTTTCAAACATATAGGACATATCAGTTACTTTGGAAGCATCTAATTTATTTATTCCCTCAATTGAACTAAGGCTTGAGCAACTGGCAAACATGCCATTCATACTAATTACATTAGATGTGTTCAGATTTTCTAATCCAGTAATTTTGGTTAAACTTGGCAAATCATAGAACATACTTTGCATCGTACCTCTAAAGTTAAGAGGACCTGTAAAGTCGACTTCTTTAATTTGATTGTTATCTGAAAAGAGAGGCTCAGCAAAAAGATCATGACCATCTTTTGCTAGTGAAAAAATATTAATAGAATTGCCGGGAATGCCATCAATAGTTTGATTATTACCTTTAATGGTGTATATTCCACGTCCCGGCTGAAAAGTTACATCGACACCAAGCCAAACACCAGTTAGTATGGTAGGATTTCCACTATCTCTTTTGATATCTTTTTCGAGTTTTTCAGTTTTTATACTGTCTTTTGTGCCTGAAGAGCTGGTATTGCCTGCAGTTGTGTCTTGATTATTTTCACTTGCTGAACTGTTATTAGCATCAGCTTGACCCTGTCCAGCTTCTGAGGTATTGCTTGAGGTACCTGTATTACCTGTACCTGCATTAGTCTCGCTGTCAGCTGTTTGACTGTTGCTGTTTTGGTCAGTGAGGTTATCGTCAGTAGCTGCTGCACCCTCAGTTTCCGAACCGGTTTCAGTAGACTCTGTTTGGTAATTCAACTTAGTCTTGACTGGTCTGCTCGCAGTCTTCTTAGTGGCACGAGTGCCATTCTGATTAGCTGCCTTGACCGTCTGGGGCTTGGCATTAATTAAGCCTAAAGCAGCTGCGGCCACGCCGCCGAGCAATATTTTTTCTCCTTGCTTGTTAGCATTCTTAAGTGTATTCATATAATTCCTCTTCTAAACTGCATATTAATATAGGTTTAGTATATGGCTGGCTTAGGCAAAAGTCAAACTGAGCTAAGCTAAACCGAAAAGCGTCTGGGAAAAAGTGCTCTTTGAAGTTAAATAAAAAAATTTTACAATATAAAAAGACCGGTAAATCAACGTTTTATTGACGTGATTTGTCAGCCTTTTTAGTTAGGTTAGAGTTTTTTCCCAGACTCTTTTTGTCAGAATTTAATTAGTCTTTCTTACGGTTAAGCCAAGCAGCACCTAGAGCAGTGGCCAAGGCCAAACCGCCTAGGGCCAGCATGGCCAAACTGTTG
>NZ_KQ034008.1 GCF_000970755.1 Lactobacillus kimbladii | reverse complement strand
AGTACATTGAAAACTGAATATAATCCAAGAAAAAACCGAGAAACAATCAAAAGAGAAGAGATTGCCAAAGAGCGACCGAGAGAGTATCTTGAGTAAGGTCAAGTAAAGAAGGGCGCACGGTGAATGCCTAGGCACAATGAGGCGAAGAAGGACGTGACGAACCACGAAAGGCTTCGGGGAGCGGTAAGTACGCAATGATCCGGAGACATCCGAATGGGGGAACCCAATGCATGCAGATGCATTACCAGGCGGTGAATAGATAGCCGGCTGGGGCAAGACGCAGTGAACTGAAACATCTAAGTAGCTGCAGGAAGAGAAAGAAAAATCGATTTCCCTAGTAGCGGCGAGCGAAAAGGAAAGAGCCCAAACCAGATGATTTATCATTTGGGGTTGTAGGACTGCGACAAGGCAGCGCAAAGGATAGCAGAATTATCTGGGAAGGTAAGCCAGAGAGGGTGAGAGCCCCGTAAGCGAAATCCGGAGCGCGCTGAGCAGGATCCTGAGTAGGTCGGGACACGAGGAATCCCGATTGAAGCAGCGAGGACCATCTCGCAAGGCTAAATACTACATTGTGACCGATAGTGAACCAGTACCGTGAGGGAAAGGTGAAAAGAACCCCGGGAGGGGAGTGAAAGAGAACCTGAAACCGTGTGCCTACAAATAGTCAAAGCCCATTAAAGGGTGATGGCGTGCCTTTTGTAGAATGAACCGGCGAGTTACGTTAATTAGCGAGGTTAAGTCAGAAAAGACGGAGCCGGAGCGAAAGCGAGTCTGAAGAGGGCGGAGCAGTTAGTTGACGTAGACCCGAAACCAAGTGACCTACCCATGACCAGGTTGAAGGTGCGGTAAAGCGCACTGGAGGACCGAACCCACGTAAGTTAAAAATTGCGGGGATGAGTTGTGGGTAGCGGTGAAATTCCAAACGAACTTGGAGATAGCTGGTTCTCTCCGAAATAGCTTTAGGGCTAGCCTGGTGCCAGGACGATCATGGAGGTAGAGCACTGTTTGGACGAAGGGCCCGTCAGGGGTTACTGAATTCAGATAAACTGCGAATTCCAGAGATCGGGGCACTGGAGTCAGACTGCGAGTGATAAGATCCGTAGTCGAAAGGGAAACAGCCCAGATCACCAGTTAAGGTCCCCAAATCTATGCTAAGTGGAAAAGGATGTGGAGTTGCGTAGACAACTAGGATGTTGGCTCAGAAGCAGCCATCATTAAAAGAGTGCGTAATAGCTCACTAGTCGAGTGACGCTGCGCCGAAAATTTACCGGGGCTAAGCATAGTACCGAAACTGTGGATGTGCAGTAATGCACGTGGTAGGAGAGCGTTCTAAATGCGGTGAAGTTTAACTGTGAAGATAAATGGAGCGTTTAGAAGTGAGAATGCCGGTATGAGTAGCGCAAGATAGGTGAGAATCCTATCCGCCGAAAGACTAAGGTTTCCTGGGGCAGGCTCGTCCGCCCAGGGTAAGTCGGGACCTAAGGCAAGGCCGAAAGGCGTAGTCGATGGACAACAGGTAGAAATTCCTGTACTGCTTGTCTTCGTTAACAGCGAAGGAGGGACGCAGGAGGCAAAGGACGCATGGCGCTGGAAGCCATGTTCAAGCGTCAAGTGTGGTAATGAGTCAAATGCTTGTTACTGGTAAGCACAAGGCGTGATGAGGAGCGAAATCAAAGTAGCGAAGGTTCAAGCGTCACACTGCCAAGAAAAGCTTCTAGCAAGAAGACAGGCACCCGTACCGCAAACCGACACAGGTAGTCGAGTGGAGAACACTCAGGTGAGCGAGAGAACTCTCGTTAAGGAACTCGGCAAAATCGCCCCGTAACTTCGGGAGAAGGGGTGCTGGTGTAAGAGCCAGCCGCAGTGAATAGGCCCAAACAACTGTTTATCAAAAACACAGGTCTCTGCCAAGTCGTAAGACGACGTATAGGGGCTGACACCTGCCCGGTGCTGGAAGGTTAAGGAGAGCTGTTAGCGCAAGCGAAGCAGCGAACTGAAGCCCCAGTAAACGGCGGCCGTAACTATAACGGTCCTAAGGTAGCGAAATTCCTTGTCGGGTAAGTTCCGACCTGCACGAAAGGTGTAATGATTTGGGCACTGTCTCAACGAGAGACTCGGTGAAATTATAATACCCGTGAAGATGCGGGTTACCCGCGACAGGACGGAAAGACCCCATGGAGCTTTACTGCAATTTGATATTGGGCAGCTGTTAAACATGTACAGGATAGGTAGGAGCCAGAGAAGATAGCACGCCAGTGTTATCAGAGGCAATGTTGGGATACTACCCTTGTTTGATGGCTGCTCTAACCAGGGCCTCTAAGCGAGGCATGGGACAGTGTCAGACGGGCAGTTTGACTGGGGCGGTCGCCTCCTAAAGTGTAACGGAGGCGCCCAAAGGTTCCCTCAGAATGGTTGGAAATCATTCACAGAGTGCAAAGGTATAAGGGAGCTTGACTGCGAGAGCGACAACTCGAGCAGGGACGAAAGTCGGGCTTAGTGATCTGGTGGTACCGCATGGAAGGGCCATCACTCAACGGATAAAAGCTACCCTGGGGATAACAGGCTTATCTCCCCCAAGAGTTCACATCGACGGGGAGGTTTGGCACCTCGATGTCGGCTCGTCGCATCCTGGGGCTGAAGTCGGTCCCAAGGGTTGGGCTGTTCGCCCATTAAAGCGGCACGCGAGCTGGGTTCAGAACGTCGTGAGACAGTTCGGTCCCTATCCGTCGTGGGCGTAGGAAATTTGCGAGGAGCTGTCCTTAGTACGAGAGGACCGGGATGGACATACCGCTGGTGTACCAGTTGTCTTGCCAAAGGCATCGCTGGGTAGCTAAGTATGGCCGGGATAAGCGCTGAAAGCATCTAAGTGCGAAGCCCCCCTCAAGATGAGATTTCCCATACGCAAGTAGTAAGACACCTCAAAGACTAAGAGGTAGATAGGCTGGGAGTGGAAGAGCCGCGAGGCTTGGAGCGGACCAGTACTAATCAGTCGAGGACTTGACCAAAGCTTGAAGGCAATCAAGGTTTTTTTAGAGGATTATATTTAGTTTTGAGCGTAAAAGCTCACAAGGAAAAGTACGGTGGCAAGAGCAAGAAGGAAACACCTGTAACCATGCCGAACACAGCAGTTAAGCTTCTTCACGCCGAGAGTAGTTGGTGGGAGACTGCCTGCGAGGGTAGGACGCTGCCGTGCTT
>NZ_KQ034007.1:1885490-2055704 GCF_000970755.1 Lactobacillus kimbladii | reverse complement strand
AATAATTCCCTCCGCGTACGTTAAGCAAAACTTATTTTACCATCTATTAAAAATGTTTTCCACAAGTGCACAAAAAGAATTCAGAATTAACAAGCTGTGGATATAATTTACAGGAAAATACACAAAAAAGTGAGTTATTTTGGGCTATTTTTGCTTATTTACAATTTTAACTGTGGAAATCTTTTGCTTTAATAGCAGTAAATTTCACGGAGCGTGAAACATATTATCCACATAGTGTGCAAAACTTTTTTAACAAGCTGTAGATTGTGGATAAACTTGTGTAAAATGCTGTGAGTTAGGAACATGTGGATAAGTTAAAGGCTGCTATTTTAAACAAATAAAACGAAGTTTAAATGGAAAGTTGCCTTTTGTCTTAACATAAAATAAAAGCTAATATCTAATATAATTAACAATTGTGACTTTTAAAATTCTTACTGCTAATAATATAAAGCTTATACTTGCTTGGTTATGAACCAGCGGATAGTTTTATGAATAATTTTGAAGAGATTTTCTAAGTCTATTAAAACTTGTAAATGAATAAAAAGCGTCTCTACTAAAATAAATTAGTAAAAACGCTTTTTACAATTTTCTAAAAATTAGTTTTTTAATATTCTGATGAACCGGTTGTTACATCAGTTTCTGCAGGCGTATCATTGACTTCTTCTACTAAACCGGAGAGGACTCTGCCGACTCTGCGGCCTGAATGCATTCCCTCGGCTAAGGCAGTACCTGATGATGGGTAATAATTTGCATTCCAGCCACCAGAGTTGCAGCCGACAGCATACAGGTGAGCAATCTTTCGGTCATCTTGATCAACTACTTCATAATTAGTAGTTACTTTTAAGCCGCCAATTGCACCAAAATTGCTGTCCTTGTGAGCATAAGCATAGAATGGAGCATGTAATTCTTGCAGGCCTTCTTTACGACCAAACTCTTTGTCCGCACCATTTGCGGCGTTTTTATTCCAGGTCTCTAGTTGCTGCGTTAAGTTTTCAGCTGGTACGTTGATTTTAGCAGCTAATTCTGCAATTGAGTCTGCTTTAAACATTTGTCTGGAATTAATATCCTTCTCCGTGTCTGCAGCAGATTTCCAAGGTGTAAATGGAGCAGAGAAAGTCGATGAATCGAAGATCTGCCAAGTCGGCTTATTCCAAATTAATTCTTGCTGATAGGTAGCACGGGTTAGGTAGCCGTAAGTAGTATCTTCGTTAACATAACGTTTACCATTGCCATTTACGTAAAACATTGGTGGCGTCGGCAAATTATCTGCTGCACCTACATTGCTCTTAAAATCAACATCCATAGAGCCGCCCAAACCTTCAGTTGCAGCGTTAAGTGCTAATCCCATCAAAATACCGTCGCCGGTATCATATTTAGAATTAGTCAAGGCATGATTTTTAATGTCACGATATTGCTGAGGCGCAAATTCTTTAGCTAATTTTTCGTTATAGTCAATACTTGCAGTAGCCAAGACTACACCTTTATTAGCGCGATAATAACTAGTTTTGCCTTTGCAATTTGTTACTACGCCAACAACTGATTTGTCAGTATAGCTGGTAGTTACTAAATTAATTACAGGAGTATCAAAGAAAATCTTTATTCCCAAACGGTCAGCTTCTTTTCTTACAGCGTCAATCATTACGCAGCCACTGCCTAAACCGCCACCGTGTTCATAAACGTGAATTCTTTGCGCAAAGTAATCTTTGTTTTCATAAGGAATGACTCTGTGGCCATAGACAGAGGTCCATTTTATTCCTAAACTTGCCAGCCATTCGATGTTATTAGCAGAATCCTCGGCTAATTCTTTTATTATTTGAGGATTTACTCTGCCTTCACCGGCTTGAATTAACTCTTGAGCATGTAGTTCAGGATTGTCATTTTGGTAGCTTGTAAATTCTTTTTGATATTTATCGCCAGAACCCTGAATAACGCCAGCGGAATAATTACTAGTTCCGCCGACCATACCAGTTTTTTCAAAAATAACTACGTTGTTGCCATGCTTTTTAGCTTCAATAGCAGCTGATAATCCGGAGATACCTGAACCAACGACAATCACGTCATAGGTATCATTAAATTGCACTTGAGAAGCGATATACTTGTTACTGTTTACTTTGGCATAAACCGGATAGTTTGGCTTCTTACTTGGTTTTACTTTAGGATTAACAGCATCGTCTGCAGTTAATTTTCCCTGGGCAACTTCCAAGGCTTTATTTACGCCATTAACAACTGCTGAAGTACTTACTGAAGCGGATGTAACAACATCAACATCGGTATTGCCTGCTTTTTCAATTCTGTTAATCATCGTTGGAATTGCATAGGATCCAACTGTATATGGCTGGACACCGTCAACTGCAACTTTGATTATTTTACCGTCCTTTAATGTAACGTTACTGGTTAATAAGCTGTGAAAGCCTTGAGCAGCACCTTTAAAAACACCACTTACCATAAAAATCTCCTTTTTTATATCAAAATTATTTAAAGCACTATGGAAAGCACTTGTCTACAAAGTCAATTTTATCATTAATAAGTAATAGAATGATTAAAAAAGTGTAAAGAATGTGAAATACTGAGTAAATCAAATTGATCTTAAAATAATGTTATTGCGGCAAGTAAGAGCATTCTTTGAAAAAGGTTTCAAAATCAATACCATGATATTATTTAGAGCAATTTGTGAAAGGTAAAACAAAACTCATAATTAAATTGGATAGTAAAGTTATGAGCAAGCTTTTTTTTGATACAATTAACAGTGCAGAATAATCTAATTATAAGCAACTGAAAATATTTCTTTTTATGAGGCACCAATATGAATTATCAAGATTATGTTGAACAAGGTTTAAAAGATGACGGCAATTTAAAGCTGATTCTTAAAGGAAATATAGAAAATAACGGCCATAATAAGATAGGGGTCGTCAGCGTTGTATACATTACAAAGGATGTTGAAAAAGCTAAACAAAGGATAAGTGAATTAAATGCTAGTAAAAAAGAAGAAGACTATTACATGGTTTATAGCTGCCCTTTAGATAAATATTTACCAGGTCTCGGGCACTATCCGTCAATTGAAATTACGCAAGATGACTTGTCCTAGGGTATATCTTTAGATATGAACGGGATAAAATTAAAATCAGGTCACATCTTTGAATAAGGAAAATGGAGATTATAAAGTTAGCCAAGCGCTTTAATGAAAAAGGTCAAGTCCTATTAGAACGAGACCGTATATTTAGGTGATAAATTCGCATTTTTTTGTCTTTTTACTTGGTTTTTTACTTTAATCATGGTATTCTAGGTATTAAATTGTGCAGTCTGCATACAAAAAATTGGAGGTGTAGTTTAATGACAACTAAAAGAACTTACCAACCTAAAAAGCGTCACCGTTCAAGAGTTCATGGCTTTATGAAACGGATGAGTACATCTAATGGCCGTAAGGTTTTGGCTAGACGCCGTGCAAAGGGTAGAAAAGTCTTATCTGCTTAAACCACTGAAATCCCAGTGGTTTTTTTAATTTATAAGAGTGGAATGAAACGTTTTGAGAAAGTCTTATCGCGTTAAAACAGAAAATGATTTTCAAACAGTTTTTAAATCAGGTAATTCAGTAGCAAACCGGGCTTTTGTTATTTATCAACTGGATAAACCAGAAAACAAGCATTTTCGCGTTGGTATTTCTGTTGGTAAAAAAGTCGGGCATACTGCTGTAGTTCGTAATCGCCTCAAACGTTATATTCGTGCAGTTCTTACGGAAAATAAACCTTTAATTAAGCCACATGTTGATTTTCTAGTCATTGCTAGACCGTATGCGCGTAATTTTAGATGGGATGATGTTCGTAAGAACCTCTTGCATGCACTCTTTTTAGCCAATATAATTGAAGAGATACCGAATAAAGTTGAGGAAAATTAGAGTGAAAGACATTTTAACTAAAAAGAATGTCAAGCGTCTACTTGTACTGCTGACAGTGGTTGCATTAGCAGTTGTTTTAACAGGATGTGCATCCACTGGCACGCTAAAACCAGTTTCACATACAAGTGGCAGCTGGTGGGATCGCTGGGTCATTTATTATATGTCCACGTTTTTGTTGTGGCTGTCGAAACTGATTGGCAACAATTACGGCTGGGCAATTATTATCTTTACAATCATTGTACGGCTAATTTTGTACCCGCTTAGTGCAATTCAGATTAAGAGCACTACTAAGATGCAAAAAATTCAGCCGGAAATGGACGCTTTGCGTAAGAAATATCCTGGCAGCGATACAGAGTCGCGTACTTTACTTTCGCAAGAAACAAATAAGCTCTATAAAGAAGCTGGGGTTAATCCCTATGCCGGCTGTTTGCCTTTAATTATTCAGATGCCAGTTATGCTTGCATTATACGGAGCGATTGCGCAAACTCCCCAGCTCATGACTGGCCACTTTATGTGGATGGATTTAGGTAAGCCTGACCCATACTTTATTATGCCGATTTTATCAATGATTTTGACATTTGCGTCAACATACATTAGTCAACTTTCAATGCCAAAGGAATCACAGACTTTGTCATCAAAAATTATGACTTACGGGATGTCAATTATGGTTGGTGTAATGGGGATTTACTTCCAGTCAGCTATTGTAGTTTACTGGGTAATTTCTAATTTATTCCAGGTAGTTCAGACTTTTATTCTGCAGAACCCAATTAAATATCGGCGTGAGCAGGAAGAAAAAGAGCGCCAGGAGCGTGAACGTAAACGGCAACTGAGAAGAACGTATAAACGGTTAAAACGCAGAAAATAATATTAATCTAAATTAATGATTTAGATAAAGTAGTCAAAGTGCTTTATCCATCATGATTATTCATGGTGGAATAATGCGCTTTTTTTATTGAAAAGGAGAAAATCATGGCACAAACTTTAACGGAGTTTGATACAATTGCAGCGATTTCAACGCCAATTGGTGAAGGTGGGATTTCTATTGTCCGCATGTCTGGTGAAGAAGCAGTTAAAATTGCCAATCAGGTTTTCAAGGGTGCGAATTTAACTAAAGTGCCAACGCATACTATTCATTATGGACATATAGTTGATCCTGCAAGTGAGCAGGTGATTGACGAAGTTATGGTATCTGTAATGCTGGCACCTAAGACTTTTACCAGGGAAGATATTGTTGAGATTAATTGTCATGGCGGCATTGTTGTTACTAATCGTATTTTGCAATTATTATTAAAAACTGGTGCGCGCATGGCCGATCCTGGTGAATTTACTAAAAGGGCGTTTGTTAATGGTCGCATTGACTTAACTCAGGCTGAAAGCGTAATGGATATTGTGCGCGCTAAAACTGATAAGGCCCGGCAAGTGGCTGAAAATCAGCTGCAAGGCGGCCTACTTGAGAAAATTAGGGTAATGCGGCAGGAAATTTTAGATACACTAGCCAATGTCGAAGTTAATATTGATTATCCTGAGTATGATGCAGATACTGTCACGGGCAAGCAGATGACCAGTGTTTCCCAGGCAGTTATTGCTAAAATAGATAAATTGCTCAAAACGGCAAGTGAAGGAACGGCGTTACGTAACGGTTTAGCTACTGCAATCATTGGGCAACCTAATGTCGGGAAATCATCTTTACTTAATTATCTGACTCAAAGTGATACAGCAATCGTGACAGATGTTGCCGGCACGACGCGTGACACATTAGAAGAATATGTCTCGGTTAAAGGTGTCCCCTTAAAATTAATTGATACTGCCGGCATCAGACATACTGATAATAAGGTAGAAAAAATTGGGGTTGAACGTTCCAAAAAAGCACTAGCAAAGGCAGATTTGGTTCTACTCTTGTTTGATTCAAGTAAGGAATTAACTCAAGAAGACTATGCCTTAATTGCTGCTACTAGTGGGAAAAAGCGAATTGCCATTTTGAACAAAACGGATTTGGGGCAAAAAGTTTCTGCTGCTCAGGTTAAACAGCTGACTGAAAGTCCAGTAATCGCCATTTCAATTTTAAAGGAGCAAAATCTTGCTCAGTTAGAAGATGCAATTAAGGAACTGTTTTTCCAGGGTATTGAGAATTCTAACGATCAAGTAATGGTAACCAACCAGAGACAAGTAGGCCTGCTGGAAAAGGCCAAAAAGCAGCTGCAAGATGTCGTTCAGGCGTTAAAAGACGAAGTACCTTTAGATATTGCCCAAATTGATTTCAACGGTGCTTGGGATACATTAGGCCAGATTACAGGAGAAAGTAGTCCGGATGAATTAGTTAATGAGTTATTTAGTCAATTTTGTTTAGGAAAATAGGTGGAAGTTAATGATTAAGAGTTATGACTCAAATGATTATGATGTCATTGTAGTTGGGGCTGGTCACGCTGGCAGTGAGGCTGCTTTAGCTAGTGCCAGAATGGGCCAAAAAACACTGCTGTTAACGATTAGTCTTGATATGGTAGCATTTATGCCCTGCAATCCATCAGTAGGTGGCCCAGCAAAGGGTACGGTAGTGCGAGAAATTGATGCTTTAGGCGGCCAAATGGGTAAAAATATTGATGCAACCTATATTCAGATGCGCATGTTAAATACGGGTAAAGGACCAGCTGTACGGGCCTTGCGGGCACAAGCTGATAAATGGCAATACCATGAGCAGATGAAAAAAGTGATTGAAGAAACGCCTAATTTGACTTTAAGGCAGGCGACAGTTGATGAACTGATTGTCGAAGATGGGGTCTGCAAAGGCTTAATTACTAATACTGGGGCTAAATATCACGCTAAAAGTGTTGTTTTAACCACTGGTACGTCAGCTCGCGGGCGCATTTTTATTGGTGAATTGAATTATTCATCTGGTCCTAACAATACTGTTCCAGCAATTAAATTATCAGAAAATCTGGAGAAATTAGGCTTCAAACTGCGCCGTTTTAAAACGGGCACGCCTCCACGTGTTAACAGCAACACCATCGATTACTCTAAAACTGAGGAAGAACCTGGTGATAAAGTTCCGCGTCATTTTTCTTATGAAACTAAAGATGAAGATTACCTCAAAAATCAGGTTTCCTGCTGGATGACATATACTAATAAGACTACACATAAAATAATCAACCAAAACCTGACCCGGTCTCCAATGTTTTCAGGAGAAATTAAGGGAGTGGGACCACGTTATTGTCCCTCAATTGAAACCAAAGTAGTTCGTTTTGCGGACAAGCCGCGTCATCAGATTTTTTTAGAGCCAGAAGGTAAAAATACTAAAGAAGTTTATGTTGGTGATTTTTCAACTTCAATGCCGGAAGAAATTCAGTTAAAAATGCTGCATTCGGTTGCCGGCCTTGAAAACGCGGAATTGATGCGGCCAGGCTACGCCATTGAATACGATGTAATCGATCCCTGGCAGTTAAAACATACCTTGGAAACTAAAAATATCAAAAATTTATTCACTGCGGGCCAAATGAATGGCACATCCGGCTATGAAGAAGCGGCAGGACAAGGTCTGATTGCTGGTATTAATGCCGCTTTGCGAGCTGCCGGTCAGCCGGGCTTTACCTTAGGCCGTGATGAAGCTTATATCGGTGTTTTAATCGATGATTTAGTAACTAAGGGGACAGAAGAGCCTTATCGTTTACTAACTTCACGTGCAGAGTACCGTTTGATTTTGCGTCATGACAATGCTGATTTGCGTTTGACGGATTACGGTTTTCAACTGGGCTTAATCTCTGAAGAGCGCTATTCCCAGTTTTTAGCAAAGAAAGAACAAATTGCGCAGGCTGCTAATGCTGTTAAAAAGATTACTGTTCACCCCACTAAAGAGGTACAAGACTACCTTGCAAGTATTGGGGAAGACAAGCTTAAAGCTGGAGTTAAAGCAGATGTTTTCTTAAGAAGGCCCAAAGTTAGGGTAGCGGATATCGAACGCTTGACGGGGATGCCTATTTCGAATGAACGTTATGTCAGAGAGCAGATTGAAATCAACGTTAAGTATGCTGGCTATATCAAAAAGGAGCAGCAGCAAATTAATAAATTACACCGTCAGGAAGCAAAGAAAATTCCTGCAGACATCGACTATAATGTAATTGATGGTTTAGCAACGGAAGCGCGCGAAAAATTTGCCAAAATCAGGCCAGAAACAATTGCGCAGGCTGAACGGATTTCGGGAGTTAATCCGGCAGACATGGCAATTCTAAGCGTTTACGTGCAAAATGGTCGCTACGCTAAAATTCATAAATAAATTTAGTAAAAACTTAAAACTTATAAAAAATATTTTTCTTTAAATAATGCACACAAAAGAATACACAAATTTTGTGGTAATGATCAGGTAATCACAAATATGATTATTGCTATTATCTAAAAGTTATAAATTAATTGCTTAACTTTGTGAAAATAATATTTTTACAAAGCGCTTACATCTTGTGATAATCGTTAATTTTGGTCACTTGAAATTGTGAAATTATATGTTTTAATACAATATGTAAGTAAACATGTATTTAAGGAGATGCACTTTAAAATGGCAAAAATTAATGGCGCAAATGCCATGCTCCAAGTTCTATTGGACTGGCATATTGATCATATTTATGGTTTTCCGGGTGGCTCATTTGATTCAACAATGAATGCTATCCATGACTTTAAGGGTAAGATGAAGTATATTGAGGTTCGGCATGAAGAAGCCGGTGCTTTAGCTGCTTCAGCTGAATATAAATTTACTGGCAAGGTCGGCGTATGCTTTGGTTCAGCCGGTCCTGGTGCTGTTCACTTGATGAACGGTTTGTATGACGCAAAATACGACAAGGTACCTATGGTTGCTATCGTAGCTAACGTCCCAACTGGTCGTCAGGATATGGATTTCTTCCAAGCTTTTGATGAAAAGCCTTGGTTTGATCCGGTTGCTGTTTGGGATCACCAAATTAAGCGTGCAGAGCAAATTCCTGCAATGATGGATGAAGCAATCCGTCAAGCATATGCTAAGAAGGGTCCAGCTGTCTTAATTCTTCCTAAGGACTTTGGCTGGGACAAGATTGATGATAATTTCCGTGTAAATTACAATGCATTGCAAGCAATTCCTAATTATGCAGCTCCAAGAAAAGACGAAGTTGAAGCAGCTGTAAAGGTTCTTGAAGAAGCAAAGAACCCAGTTGTTTACTTCGGTTTAGGTATGAAGGGTCATGGCGATGTCTTAGAAAAATTCGCTGAAAAATTCAAGACTCCATTGATGTCTTCAGTTATGGCTAAGGGTGTTGTTGAAGATAAATGCCCAGCTTACATGGGTTCAATTGGTCGTGTTGCTCCTAAGCCAAGTGACGATATTCAAACTCATGCAGATGCTGTTATCTGGGTAGGTAATGACTCACCATTCTCATTGTTCTTCTTTGACCCTAAGGCTAAAGTTGTACAAATTGATGTTGACTCAGAAAAATTAGGTAAGCGTCACGCAGTTGATGTTCCAATTTTGGCTGACGGTGCTAAGACTTTACAAGCTATTATTGATGCTGGTCAAGCTCGTGAAGAATCACCACTTTATAAGGCTGCTATTGCAGATCGTCAAAACTGGGAAGAATGGGAGCACAGCTTTGATGATTCTGACGAAATGCCAATTCGCCGTGAGCCAATCTTTGACATCATTAACAAATATGCTGATGATGATGCACAATTTGCTATTGATGTTGGTAACATCAACATTGACTTCCAACGTTTAGTAAACTTGCATGATGACCAAACTTGGGCAACTTCAGGCTTGTACGCAACTATGGGCTTTGGTTCACCAGCTGCACTTGCTGCTGCAACTGCTCACCCAGAACGCGAAGTTTGGAACTTGAGTGGTGATGGTGGTTTTGCCATGATGAGCCAAGAATTGTTGACTGAAGCTCGCTACAACATGCATATCTTAAACGTTGTCTTTACAAATGAAACTTTAGGTTACATTGAAGCTGAGCAAGTTGATGAATCACACCAACCATTATCAGGTGTTATTATGCCTAATAACGACTGGGCTAAGGTTGCTGAAGGTATGAACGTGAAGGGTGTAACTGTACGCACTAAGAAGGAATTCGAAGACGCAGTTAAGGAATTCAAGCAAATGGATGGACCAATGTTGGTTGACATTAAGTTCACTCATGACATGCCTTACTCAAGTGAATTGAATGCTCTTGATGATCCAGAATTTGTTAAGAAGTATCAAGCAGAAGCATTGAAACCATTTAGCTACTTTGCTGACAAGTACGGTGTAGTAGCAGATGTTGCTTCAGGTGCTTCAGAAGCTGAAGAAGAGGAGCCGGAGCCAGAACCAGAGCCTGACACAACTTCAGGTGCTTCAGCTCACTAATAGCCCTATATATTGGTTTGAAAAAAGCGAAACTTTTTGAAAGTTTCGCTTTTTTGCGGTCTTACAAGTATAATGATAGAGTATGAAACTTAAAAGATGGAGGACTATAAATGCAACAGTTCGGAATTATAGGCTTATCAGTAATGGGTAAGAACCTTGCTTTGAATGTAAGAAATAATGGCTTTTCCGTTTCTGGTTTTTCTATTGATAAACCAGAAGTAGATGCTTTTGCTAAATATGAAGATGATAAGTTGAAACCAACATATTCATGGGAAGAATTTGTTGATTCTTTGGAAAAACCACGTAAGATTTTAATCCAAATTGCGGCTGGTAAACCAGTTGATGAAACTTTACAAAAATTATTACCACTTTTGGATAAAGGCGATATTTTACTTGACGGTGGAAATTCAAACTTTCATGACACTAACCGGCGCTATCATGAAATGGAACAACATGGTATTCACTTTATTGGCATGGGTGTTTCAGGCGGTGAAGAGGGTGCTTTAAATGGTCCAGCTTTGATGCCGGGTGGAGATGAAGATGCTTATAAGAAAGTCGCTCCGATTTTAGAAGCAATTGCAGCTAAAAACTCTGAAGGTCATCCATGCGTCAGCTTTATTGGGCCTGAAGGCAGCGGTCACTATGTTAAGATGGTACATAACGGGATCGAATATGGCATTATGCAGGAATTTTCTGAAGTTTATGATATCCTACGTAAAGTTGCTGGCAAAACAAATGATGAAATGTCAGCTATTTTTGCTCACTGGAACGAGGGGCTGGTTAAAGCCTATCTAAGTGAGATTACGGCTGAGGTTTTAAAGCAAAAAGATAACCTAACCCCTGACCATGTAATTGATCATATCTTAAACGTGGCTTCTTATAAGGGTACTGGGAACTGGATGTTGGAAGACGGTGTTCATCTGGGAGCTCCAATCAGCGTTATTGCAGAAGCAGTTATTAGTCGCTTCATGTCTAAGGCCACTACTCGTGAAGGTAAAGAAATAAAGTGGAATGGTGAAGTCCCTCAAGATTTGATTGATAATTTGGGTAAAGCACTACAATTATGCCAAGCTGTTGCTTACGCCCAAGGCTTCCAACAACTAAAAATGGCTGCTGATGCATATAACTGGGATTTACGCTATCCTGCAATTGCTCAATCTTGGGAAGCAGGCTGCATTATTCGCTCATCAATGCTAAAAGATATTGAAAAGGCATTTGCTGAGGGTAAAAAACTCGATAACATGTTCCAAGATCCTTACTTTAAAGACTTAATGGATAAAAATATCCCAGCATTACGTAATGTAATTGTGCTGGCAACTAAAGCTGGTATTCCAACCCCAACATTAAGTGCATCATTGAACTACTTGGAATCAATTTTCAATCCTAGTCTACCTGCAAACTTAATTCAGGGTCAACGTGATTACTTTGGTGCTCACACTTACTTTAGAAACGACCGTGATGGTGTTTATCACACAGAATGGTATGAAGAAAAATAATGTTACACGTGTAACAACTAAAACCAGTTAAGTCGCGACTTTAACTGGTTTTTTGCTAGTGTTAAATAAAGAAAGTGGAGGTAAAATGAGAGATAAAAAAGTACAGATAAAACTCTTAGTAGAAGCGATACTAGTAGGGCTTGCTAGTGGCTTTGTCGTGGGAATTTTTCGCTTTGGCATTGCCAAGATGACAAAATTGTGGCTTACTCTGTTTCACGTGGCACATCAAAGTGCATTGTGGTTCATCCCAATTATATTTGGCCTTATTTTAGTTGGATTAATCGCAGGTTATTTTGTTAAGCAATATCCCCATGTTGGCGGCTCTGGTATCCCGGAAGTTAAATTGCAACTTGAAGGAAATTTAACCTTACAATGGTGGCCCACATTATGGCGTAAAGTTATTGGGGGTATTTTAGTAATCAGTACAGGCCTGTTTTTAGGCCCTGAGGGACCTTCTTTACAAATAGGCTCAACTATCGGTCAAGGTGTTGGCGAAGGCACTAAGGAGTCGAAAACTAATGCTCGAGTACTATTAGCTACTGGAGCGGCCAGTGGATTAGCTGCAGCTTTTGGAGCACCATTAAGTGGTGCGTTGTTTGTACTTGAAGAAGTTTTTCATAATTTCTCTCCCCGCGTTTGGCTGAATGCACTGGCTGGGGCATTAGTATCAGATTTTGTTGTATCAAATATTTTTGGTCAAAAGCCATCTTTGTCTCTCATTTATCGTCATACTTTTCCTGTAAAGCTCTATGGTTACTTGTTACTTTTAGGCTTAATTTTAGGTTTACTAGGTCACCTTTATAAAGTTGGTTTATTTAAGGGAAAAAAGTTATATGCTAAAATTACTTTCTTACCTAGTTGGCTATATGGATTAATACCTCTTATTTTATTGATACCAATTGCTTATTTTTGGCCCTTAATTACTGGTCCGGGAAATAGATTGATTTTAGCCTTACCACAAATTATTAAACAAAGTAGCTGGAAAATAGTTGGTATGTTACTGTTTTTCTTTATTGTGAGAATTATTTTTTCTATTATTTCTTATGATTCGGGCTTGCCTAGTGGTATTTTCTTGCCAATATTGACAATGGGTGCTGTAATCGGGGCCAGCTACGGCCTTATTTTGGTTCAATTACATTTATTGCCTACAAAATTAGTAATTAATTTGATTATTTTTGCAATGGCCGGGTTCTTTGCTGCTGTAATTCGAGCTCCATTTACAGCTATTATCTTAATTACGGAAATGGTGGGGTCGCTGCTGCATTTAATGCCTTTGGCTGTGGTAGCTTTTGTTGCCCTGCTGGTTGATGAATTGCTTAATGGAGACCCAATTTATGGCACACTGGCGCGAGCAATGGTTGCAAATAATAAGAAACATACTCCTGCGATATCAGGCAAAACTGACCAACTAACGGTACCAATTTATGAGGATAGTCAGCTCGCAGGCAAAAAAATCATGCAGATTAAGTGGCCTAAACATACATTGGTTAAGGCGGTGTACCATGATGGCCAGTATCTAATTCCCAACGGACAAACATTAATTAAAGCCGGTGATTCATTAGTTTTAACACTAGATGCTGGCCAACGCGGTAAAGTATTTGGTCAGATAAAACAAATGCAAAGAATAAAATATGATGGCTAAAAAGATTTCTGTTGTTTTTAACAATTAGATAAAAATTATAAATACTTAATTAAGGATTATTTCCTATATACAAAAGGAAACAATCCTTTTATTTTGTTTTAGATTATAAGCCTTTGGCATACTAACTATGGTTAAATTTTAGTAATAAATAAAAATTGTTCTATAAATGTAGAACTATTTTGGTTACTTATACTATTGAATTATAGCGCTTTCAAATATATTGTGTAATTAAGGATGCATCCATGAAAACAGAAGGGATGAAAAATGAATACAGATTTAATGTTGAGATATATTGAAGATACGCCGAATGCAATTACTGATCTTCTTGACACTTTTGAAAGAGTTTACTCAAAGGATAAACTTCCGGTAGCCAAAAATATAGTTTTTATTGGTTCAGGAAGCTCATTTAACACAGCGTGTCAGGTAACATTTTTTTATGAAAATTATCTAGGACTTAATACTCAAGTTTATTATCCTGATACTTTTTTAAGTATTAGAGAGTTAAATTTAAGTAAGCAAAATACTCTAATAGTGGTAATTTCTGAAACAGGAACAAGTACCTATACAAATATGGCCTTAAGCAAAGCCAGAAAAGATGGCTATAAAACAATTGCTCTTACACAATATAAAAATGCACCATTAGCAAATAATTGTGATTATTATTTTAATTTTTGTTGTGGTGAGGAAAACTGCAATGCAAAAACAAAAGGTTATACAAATAATTTAATATTACTTTACTTATTAGGAACTATGCTTGCTAATACATCTTTTGATAGTAGCAAGTTGATTAAAGAAATTGAAGAAATAAAAAAAGAGATCAAAAATTTAATTGAAAGTTTCCCGCTTTGGTTTAGTAAGCATCATAAATTAGTTAGAATGAACAACATTTTAGTTGTAGGAGCGGAGCCATATTTAGGTGCTACTAAAGAAGCAGCATTGAAGATGTCAGAAACTATGTTAGTTCAAAGTTCATTTACAACTGCTGAGGAATTTCCACATGGTTTTCACCGTCCAGTTAACCAAAATAGCAACATTTTTTTAATTAATAGTACTGCCTATCCATTGGAAAAAACTACTAATTATTTTCAAACAAAAATTAATAATATGATTCTAATTAATACCGTAGATAATCAAAATGGAGATTTCAATATAAAAAAGCATAAATATTACTTAGAGGCAATAACTATTGGAATTGTTTTCCAATTATTTGCTTACTATATACCTACATACTTAGGTTTAGATCCAAATCGTAATGCAAATGATGACTATGATGAGTTAATTAAAAATAGATTGACTTAGACGATTAGGTGATAGATATGGAAAGAAGAGCAAGATTATTAATTAAGTTAATAGAATCGAATAATTATCTTTCTAGTGCTCAATTATCTAATATCTTTTCAGTTTCTACAAAAACGATTTTTAATGATCTTGAAAAATTAGAATCAGTATTGTGTAAATTTCAACTAAATATTAAGAAAAAGCCTGGAACTGGATTAAAAATCACTGGTTCTTCAGAGCAGAAAGAGAAATTAAAAAATTATATCTTTGAAAATCTTTCAAGTAATAAATTTGAAATTACAATGCGACAAATTGATATTTGTTTGTATTTGTTTATTCATGAATCCTATGTAAAAGATATAGCTGCAAATTTTTTTATTAGCCGTAGCACTGTGAGTAGAGATATTAACCAGATAAATAATAATTTTCTTTCCCAATACAATATAAAGATAATAAAAAAACATGAAATATTTAAAATTGAAGGTGATGAAGTAACAAAGCGAAAAGTATTATCAAAACTCATATTTATGAAGTCAGACTTTAATTTGGAAAATGAGATATTAAAAAATGATGTACCACTATATATTAATAAATTGTTTAATATTGATCTAAATCCATTAATAGAATTTATTAATAAACTTGAATATGACTTTAATATTAAATTTACAATTGAATCCAAAAAAAACCTACTAATACATTTAGCAATATCAGTGAAAAGAATAAAACTTGGAAAAAATATTACATCTGTTGGAAAGATCAAAGATAAGCTCACTAATTATGATGTATATATTCCGATATTAAAAAAAGATATTTTAAGTATTGAAAAAAGTTACAGTATAACTTTTTCTGAAGAGGAATTGTACTTAATTCTTTTGTATATTTTTAGTTCCAAAGTTTTAGACAAAAATAATTATGATGCAGACAAAGATTTTAAATTAAAAACTAAAAAATTTGTACAAAAAGTTAGTGAGGAGACAGACTATAACTTCAATAGCGATAAAGAATTGCTTAATTCATTGTGTGTGCATTTAGAAGTCGCAGAATTAAGAATAGATTTTGAATTAGAGATCTATAATCCTTTTTTAAAGTATATTCTTGAGCATGATTTGTACCTGTTCATAGCCGTACAAGATAACATAAATATTATTTTTGATAAAAAGGTGCCAGATTCAGAAGTTGCTTTTATAGTTACGCACTTTATGGCTTCAAAGGAAAGATCAATCAAGAAAAAGAATGTTTTAATTGTATGTTCAAGCGGAATTGGCATTTCTTCGTTACTTAAAGAAAGAATTATAAATAATTTTCCTAAATACAATGTTATTGGCACTGCCTCTATAGGTGAAATTAAACAGTACAAAAAAGTTGATCTCATAATATCTACGGCAGATCTTAAAAAAATAACTGATAAAAAGTATGTAGTCATAAAGCCTTTTGATAACATCAAAAACATTAATAATATTATTTCTCAAATTAATGGTAAACAGCAAAAAGTATCTATTAAATTTTCCAATGATCATTGTTGGTTTTTAAGCGAAGTTAATAACAAACAACAAGTATTAGAGAAAATTTCAAAAATATTGAGTGATAAGCAATTAGTTTTTCCCAATTATGTAAACGTTATAAAAAAGAGAGAAAGAATAGGCTCTACTTATATTGGCGAAAATGTAGCTTTAGTTCATGGTATATATAAAGAAAAGCATTTAGTCCCTTCTTTGAATATTTTTAAACTAAAAAAAGCAATTAATTGGTCAAAAAATGAAAAAGTAGATTTAATAATAAATTTTGTTGCAACTAAAAACTCTGAGAAAGATTTTAAATTTATTTTTCAAAGAATGGGTAAGAGCATAGATGATATCCAGTTTTGGAATAGTTTAAAAGCTATCCCTTTAAAAAAAATACCAGAAATGTTAAATGAAAGGTTTAGATTATAGAGATGATCAATACTGACATAGTATTTTTAGATTTAAATTTAAAGACTAAAAAGGAAATAATTGATTTTCTGATTAAAAAACTAAAAGAGCACAATTATTTAAATTCAAGTTCAAAAGATTTTAAAAATAAAATTCTCATAAGAGAAAACGAAGTAACTACTTATATGGGTAATTCAATTGCCATACCCCACGCAAAGTCAAGCGATGTTAAAAAGCCATTCATTACCTTTTTAAGGTTACAAAAACCTCTTGAGTGGAACAAGGATACAAAGAGTTGGGTGAATATGATTTTTATGCTGGGAGTACCAAATAAAAAGAGTGATATACATTTAAAAGTATTGTCGAGTTTAGCAAAAAAATTAATAAATAAAGAGATTTTGAATGCTCTAGCAAAAACAAAAAGCGAAAGCGAAGTAATAAAAATTTTAGACGAAAAGGGGTAAAGAAATGAGCGTACTTAAAAGAGAAGTAAATAGAATTAAAGGGGCTCTAATGACAGGAGTGGGATATATGATTCCATTTGTTATTTTTGGGGGTATTTACATTGCTCTTGCCACAGCTCTAAGTACAAGCGGGAAAGGTATCGCTATTACTAATCCGATCCTAAAAACTTTAAATTCGTTTGGCACAACTTCAATGCAATTAATGGTACCTATATTGGCAGCCTTCATTGCTTTTGGCTTTGCTGATAGAGCAGCAATTATGCCAGGATTTTTAGGGGGCCTTATAGCATATAAAAACGGCGCAGGATTTTTAGGAGGTATTGTAGCTGGTATCCTTGCGGGATATGTAGTTATGTGGACTAAAACTCTTTGTAAACCCATACCAGCAAGCTTAAAGGCATTAGTACCAATTTTTATTGTTCCATTGATCGATGGTTTAATAGTAGTTGTCATAATGAAATATATTGTTGTTGCTCCGGTTGCCGGAATAATGAGCTCAATGACTGCGTTTTTAAAATCTATGTCTAATGGTAACGCAATTTTATTAGCAGCAATCCTTGGCTTCATGACAGCGTTTGATATGGGAGGACCTGTTAATGTAGTAGCATGTTTATTTGCTTGGGCGTATTTTGATCAAGGTATTTATACACTGGCTGCTCCAGTTGCTGTCGCAATTTGTACTCCTCCTCTTGGAATGGGATTAGCAACTTTGTTTGCACCTAAATTGTGGGATGAAAGTCAAAAAAGTGCTGGAAAGGCAGCGCTTTTAATGGGAATTATTGGTATATCAGAAGGAGCTATTCCTTTTGCTGCTGAAGATCCTTTAAAGGTAATTCCTGCAAATTGTATTGGTGGAATAGTTGGAGCAATCATTGCGATGCTTGCAGGATGTGAAGAATATGCCCCTCAAGGAGGTATTATAGTTACTCCTGTTGCGACACATAAAATAATGTTTGTCATTGCAATTTTGATTGGGTCTATAGTAACAGCTATATGTATTAATATTTTTAAAGTTGGTTTAAAAGGTAAGAATAAATAAATTTGGAGGTAAAAATTATGAAAGTTGTTGGTGTAACTTCTTGTTCAACTGGTATTGCTCACACTTATATGGCAGCTGAGGCTTTGAAAAAAGCTGCAAAAAGTCTCGGATATGAAGTTAAAGTAGAAACTCAAGGAAGTGTAGGTACTGAAGACAAGTTGACTGAAGATGATATTAAAAATGCTGATATAATTATTATTGCTTCAGATGTGCCTATTTCTGGGAGAGATAGATTTGAAGGACTTGATAATGTATATGAATCTGGTTCTGAACCATTTATTATCAATGCTGATCAGGAATTAAAGAAAGCAATTGATTATTTAAAGAAATAATATATTAAGAAAAATATTATGACTAAAAAGCGCGTTACAAACAAACGTGCTTTTAGTTTTTAAATTTTATTTTTTTAGATATTTAGGTGAAGTTTCTGGTGCCCAGATTAAATAAATGACAAAAGCAACCAAGAGAACGCAGGCACAAACAAGCATTGCCAAGTTTGGCCCGCCTATTTCTGTTAGAATTGGCAATAAAAATGTCCCCGCAGCCACGCCAATACGACTGATTGTAATATAGGTTCCCACACCACCGGCTCCAATTAATCCAGTCCACATGTTACTAATTTGAATATATTTGGCGCTACGCCAGTAATTCCTAGTGAAAAGCCACTAGCAAGCCCTAACGCAATGGCAGTCAATACGCGTAAATGAACTTTTGCAAGAGGTGCCTTTTTATAATCTTTTTTAATTGTTTTTGTCTTTTCTTCTTTCATAATAATAGATTAAATACGAGCTACTTAATCTACCTTACAACTTCTCTTTCATTAATGAATTAAAAAAAAGTTTATTTTTGTAAAATTAAATTGAATATAACTAAAACTAAAGCCGCAAGGAGCCAAATACTAAAATTTACCACTGCTTTTGCAGCATTTTTATTATCAAGACTAGTGTGATTAATTAAATATTCAAAGGCAAATATCAAAAAGCTGAATGTGGCCAGCCACAAAATGGCGCAGAGTCTTCCAGCAGTTGAATAAGGGAAAAAGCCAGAATTAAGACTGGCTAGTAAAGCAACAACAAAAAACGTAACAGTGCCAATATAGCGGCTGAACCATTTCTCTTTAGTGTTGGACATGATAATTTACCTTCTTTCATGAATAAAATGTAAATATTTTTATGAATTATAATAGCAAATAAATAAAAAATAAAGTGTAATTTATCAATTAAGCATAAACAAAAAGGCCACTTCTAAAAGTGGCCGTTGTAATTAGACAGATATTCTTACATATTTGTGATCAAGAAAAAGATAACAAATACAACTAATAAAATATACATCATTGGTGAAACTTTTTTGGCCTGTTTTGATGCAATCATGGTAATTGGATAGGCAATCATGCCAAGAGCCAAGCCATCAGAAATGCTATAAGTTAATGGCATACCAACTACCGTCAAAAATGCTGGAAGGGCAATTTCAAACTTATCCCAGTCAATTTTTTTCAGGTTTCCTGCCATGAGCACCCCAACAATAATCAATGCTGGAGCAGTAACAGTGGTGGGAATAACCGCCAAAAGCGGGCTGAAAATCATTGAAATCAAGAAAAAGATTCCTACAAAGATTGCAGTTAAACCTGTGCGACCACCCATAGCGATGCCGGCACTAGATTCAACAGATGTACCAAGTGGTGCAGTTCCTAAGACTGCTCCTTCAACCATGGCTAACGAATCCGATAGGAACGCTCTACCAATTCGTGGTATTTTACCATTTTGATCAACCATTCCTGCTTGTTCACTCATGCCAATCAGCGTTCCTGCAGTGTCGAAGAAAGTAACCAGTAAAAAGGTTAAAACTACCATGAATAGTTGGGGAGTATTAATATCTTTTAAATGAAATACAGCTTGACCAAAGGTAGGAGCAATGCTTGGTGCGCTGGCGATAATACCTTTAGGAACAGCTACTTGGCCAATAATAACCCCAAAGACAGCTGTTACTACCATACCGATAAAAATGGAACCTGGCACATTCATTGCCATTAAAATCACAGTTAAAACTAAACCGAAGAGGGTAATCCAAACGGCTGGTGAATTAAATTTGCCCAAAGTAACTAAATTTGAATCACTATTGACAATTAATTTGCCGTTTTGCAGGCCAATAAAGGCAATAAATAAGCCAATACCAGCCGAAATAGCATATTTCAAATCCTGTGGAATGGCATCGACTACTATTTCACGAAGTTTCAAAACTGTTATTAAAATAAACAAAACAGATGCAACTAAAACAGCAGCTAAGGCAGTTTGCCAGTTAATGTGCATTCCGCCACAAACGTTGTAAGCAAAAAATGCAGCACTGCCAAGTGTGGGAGCCAAGGCTACAGGATAGTTAGCAACCAGACCCATAATAAAACAGCCTATTGCAATTGAAACTGCGGTTACTGTAAAAGCCGCTCCCTTATTAATACCTGCTGCGTGTAAAATGTTAGGGTTAACAAAAAGGATGTAGGAGAGACTGACAAACGTAGTTAATGCAGCTATTAACTCGCGCTTAACAGTGGTATGAGCATCGTTTAAATGAAAGACTTTATCTAATGTCGTCATTTTTCCTCCAAAAAATATTAAAATTATAAAGAACTAATATAACTAGTATATAACTTATTTAGTATAAAAATCCATTTTATTCAAAATTATTTCCCAGGTAATAAAAAAAGCAAATCTGTATAGATTTGCTTTAACAGCTTACCACATACCAATTAGTTTCATCCAGGCTAATCCGATTATGCCATAAACTAAGATATAGAAGATACCGAATATAAAACTAAGTTTCCACCATTCATTTTGCTTAACATATCCTGAAGAAGCTAAAACAGAAGCGGCAGGGCTGGAATAGTGAGTTGTGGAACCCATAATTGCTGAAAAAAGCGCTAAAAACTGTGCTGCCAGTAATTTTGGTGCTCCTGCTGAGATTGCTACGGTTAAAAGAGGCAGATACATTGCTGAATTATGAGCCGTGGCACTGGCAAATAGATAATGAGTATAGAATAGAACTAGTGCTAATACTACTAAAACTACTAGCCAGTTGAGGCCCTTCATTGCACTAGAAATACTTGTTGATATCCACCCAATTAAACCAAACTGAGTTAGTTTTTCAGCCATAAATACTAAAATAGACAACCAAATCAGAATGTTCCAAGCTCCGGTTTCGCTTAACAGGTCTTTAGGTGTTAATACACCTGTAAGCAGTAAAAGTGAAACAGAAATGAATGCAATCAATGTAGCATCTATTCCTAAAGTACTGGAAAGCATCCATAAAACTAAAGTAATTGCAAAAATAACTGCCATTAATTTTTCAGGCAAAGTAAGTTTACCCATTTTTGCCAGTTCACCGTCAGCCCATTCTTTAGCGTTAGGAGTTTCCTTGATTTCTGGTGGGTAAAGCTTATAAACAAAATATGGTACAACAAGTAAGCAAATTGCTGCAGGCACAATGCTGGCCGTTAACCATGGCATCCAGCTGAGAGTCACACCTGCTTTACCAGCAAGTGCAACAGCAATTAAGTTAGGTGCGCAAGCAGTCATAAATAATGATGAAGTAATAATGTTAACTTGAAATTCTGTAAAAGTTAGATATGCTCCCATCTTTTTACGAGATGGGTCATTGGGCTTAGAGTCAAATGTATTTGCTAATGATTGAATTAATGGATATACCACGCCACCTGCTCTGGCACCATTTGAAGGAGTTGCAGGAGAAACTATTAAATCAATAGCACCAATAGCATAGCCTAAGCCTAAGGATTTATGACCAAACCATTTAACAAAATATAAAGCAATTCTCTGACCTAAGCCCGTTTTTACAATACCACGTGAAATCATAAAGGCCATAACGATTAGCCAAGCAGATGAATTGGCGAACGCGTCAATTGCTCCTTTTGCGACGACCTTCCCGTTAACAATTTTGTCGGCAAGGGGTGCAAGCCCGAGGCAAATAGTAAGAGTAAAGCCTATTAAAGTAACACCGCTAATAGCTATAGGTAACGTAATACAACCAATGATTGTTCCAATAAATATTGCCAGCATATGCCAGGCTTGGACTGATACTCCGGCAGGACGAATTGGAGTCGTAAACCAGAATATCAAGCCAAACAATAGTGGCAATATAAATTTTTTATAATCTATCGTCTTCATAAAAGACTCCCTTCTAAATAAAAAAGCAAATATATTAGGCGAATAAACACCCTTATATTTGCTTAGTTTAACATATTATTCTTTTAAAACAATCAGTAAGTTTAAAAATTCAATACCCATAAGAATACGATGAATACGAAGAAAAGTATCCACATCATTGGTGTAACTTCTTTTATTCTCTTAGCAGCAACCATACATATAGGATATGTTATTAAGCCTAGAGCTAAACCATCTGAAATTGAATAGGTTAAAGGCATACCGATTAAAATTAAGAAGGCAGGAACGGCAATTTCCATTTTATCCCACTGAATATGAGCGGTGTTTTGAGCCATCAAGACACCAACAATAATTAGTGCTGGAGCCGTTACGTGAGTTGTAAATAAGCCTAAGAGTGGACTAAAGATCATTGATATTAAAAAGAAAATTGCTACAAAGACGGCTGTTAAACCTGTTCTGCCGCCAACAGCAATACCAGCACTAGATTCGACAAATGCACCAACTGGTGAAGTTCCTAAGACTGAGCCAACCATCATGGCCGTGGAGTCTGAAGCCAGCGCTTTACCTACCCGGGGCATCTTATTGTCTTTCATAAAACCGGCTTGCTGGGCTAAGCCAATTAAAGTACCTGCAGTATCAAAGAAGGTTACTAAAAGAAAAGTAAGAACAACAACCCACATTTGTAAAGTATTAATGTCTTTAACATGAAAAATTGCTTGACCAAATGATGGAGCGATGCTTGGTGCAACAGAAATTATTTTAGTTGGTAAAGAAATTTGCCCTGTGATTACACCAAAAATGGCTGCTAAAACCATTCCAATAAAGATAGCACCTGGTACATTTAAGATCATTAAAATAACAGTAACAATTAAGCCAAAAATGGTAATCCAAACAGCTGGATCATGAAGTGATCCCAAACCAACTAAAGTTGATTTGTTTGCTACGATTAAGCCACCGTCTTGCATTCCTAAGAAAGCGATGAACAAACCAATTCCAGAAGAAATGGCAAATTTTAGATCGGAAGGAATAGCGTTAATTATCATCTCTCGCAACTTAAACATAGTAATTAAAATAAAGATGATAGATGCTACGAAAACAGCAGCTAAAGCTGTTTCCCATGAAACATGCATGCCTATGCAAACTGTATAAGCAAAAAAAGCATTGATGCCCAAGGCAGGAGCTTCCCCAATCGGGTAATTAGCAACAATTCCCATAATTGCAGTACCCAGAGCACTAGCTAAAGCAGTTGCTGTAAAAACCGCACCTTTATTCATGCCACTGGCTCCCAGAACGCTAGGATTAACGAATAAAATGTATGACATACTGATAAAAGTAGTTAATCCAGCTAGAAATTCGATTTTAACACTGGTTTTATATTTATCGAGTTGAAAATAACTCTTTATAAAGTTCATCTAACCTCTCCCAAAATTATTGTTCGCGTTTTATATCAAAATCAACGCCTAAAATAGTTTATCATTCATTTAAAGCAATGTAAACCCGAATTATATTAGCAAAAAAGCCATAGAATAACTATAATCTTTAACTAAGTGCTTTCGGCTAAGAATTGACCAACTAACAGTTTGATCGGTAAAATGAACATAGGTAAGTAGTAGATTATGCATACTGTTAGGAGAAAAAATGGGAATACTAATTTTTTCGGATATAGATGGCACATTAATTAATTCAAAGCAAGAAGTTACACCGAAGACTAAACTTGCCATTCGTAAACAAATTATTAAAGGCAATGTATTTGTGCCAGTTTCTGCACGTATGCCTAAGGCAATTATGTCTGTTGTGGGAGAAATTACCAAATCATGTCCAATGGTAGCCTATAATGGTGCTTTGGTTTTAGATGAAATGGGTCATATCCTTGATTCTCTTTTTATGTCTTCTTCAAAAGCTGCCAAAATATGTTCTTATATCGAAGGTAAAAATAATGGCGTTGTGTGGAATGTCTATAGTGACGACAACTGGTATTATTTCCCAGGTAATAATAATGATTTGGTTGAAAATGAAGAAAAAATTGTTAAATTTAAAGCTCAACCTAGTTCGATTACTGAAATAGCGCAACTCAAAAATGTACATAAAATTTTGCTCATGGGGACACCAGACTTATTAGATGCTACTCAAAAAGAATTAAGGCGGCTCTATCCAGAACTCTATATAGTGAAATCTGCCGCAAATTTATTGGAGGTCGTTGTTAAACGAGTTTCTAAAGGTCAAGGGGTAAAAGTAATAGCCCAGGCTTTTGGCATGGAACTGAAAGACTGCTGGGCTTTTGGGGATAATTATAATGATGAGAAAATGCTTCAATCAGTAGGTCATCCTGTAATAATGGGGAATGCACCAGAAGACTTGAAAAAGAAATTTAGAACTACTTTAGATAACAACCACGATGGAATAGCTGCGGTACTTGATAGTTTAAATTAATCCTTTTTCGTTTGAAGTAAAGGAGATTCGGCTTTGTTGCCAAACCATTTGTGGTTAATCTTTGTTAAGGTACCATTTTTTGCCAGCTTTTCTAAGGCGTAATTAATTTTCTTGTGCAAGGTTAAGTCGCTTTTTCTCATGCCTACGCCAAATTCTTCTTTTGGAAAAGGACTTTCGATCTCAGTAAAGTTTTCAGGATGTTTTTGTCGCGAAATGTAATAATTTGCATAGGTACTATCAATTAACAACCCTTGGATGCGACCTGCATTTAGATCTATAAAAGCATTAGTGAAGGAATCATAGAGAATCGGGTCTTGATTTTTAATATGATTTTTAAAAACTTTTGGATATTTCATTACGTCATTATAGCCGGAAGAGCCGGTTTGAACTCCCAAAGTCTTATTTTTCATTGCGGCAATGGTATTAATTTTATTCTTTTTAAGACTTACTAATACTTGAGAAGTATATAGGTAAGTCTTACTAAAACTTACCTTAGCTTCACGCTCAGGGTTTTTGCTAAAACCATTCCATATGAGATCAATTGTGCCGTTTTTTAATTCAGTAGTATTCATGGACCAGTCAATTGTTTGAAAACTAACGTTAATACCGTATTGTTTAAATACAGCATTTGCAAGGTCAACGTCGTAACCAATTAACTGACCATTTTTTTGCCTAAAGTCCATGGGCACAAAAGTATCATCTACACCAACTGTAACATAGCCTCGTTGCTTGATATGAGACCAGTTGTCAACTGCGTTAGCTTTTCTATTAACTGATATGCCACTACAAGCAGAAATAAATAAAGTACAGATGAGCGTTATTATGAGGGTTAAGAGGCGCTTGGTTTTCACTTATATTACCTTCTTATCATCTAATGCTTTCACTTTGAATACCTGATCGGCCACTTGGCGAGCAAATTCCATGTCATGGGTAACAATAATTTGCGTCATGTTGTTATTATTTTTAAGTTTTAAAATTATTTCTCCAACTTTTGTTCTTAAAGCAGGATCTAAAGCAGAAGTGGGTTCGTCATAACATAGAATATGGGGTTCCATTGCTAGCGCACGTACAATAGCTACTCTTTGTTGCTGACCTCCAGAAAGCTGATAGGGATAGAGTTGTTCTTTACCTGTTAAATCTAATTGTCCAAGCAATTTTTGCGCACGGGTTTGTGCTTGATCTGCACTTTCTTTTAAGACTAGTGTTGGTGCCAAGGTAATGTTTTCGATTACAGTTAAATTGGGGAAAAGCTCATAGCTTTGAAAAACTACTCCGATAATATGACTTTTGCTATCAGGAGCGGCTGGGTCAAACTTTTGCCCATCCCACAAAAAATCACCGGAATCAATTTTTTCTAAACCACTTAAGCAGCGCAGCAAAGTAGTTTTTCCTGCTCCAGATGGTCCTACAATGGCTAAAATTTGTCTGTCAGGAATAGTTAAGTTTAACTTGTTTAAAATCGTACGAGAGCCAAATTTTTTGGTAATGTTTTTAAGTTCTAGCATAGTATTTCCCCTAATTTACTTCCACTTTGCAAAATTGTGTTCAATTTTTTTCAGCAAAAATGATGCGATACCTGTCATTAATAGATAAATTATACCAACTATCACTAAAGGAATTAGTGTTACATCTCTTGCTGTAGCAACATTGCCGGCACGTAAGAGCTCACCCAAACCAATGACATAGACTAAAGAAGTGTCTTTAACTAAGTTGATCACTTCATTACCAATTGAGGGTATAACTATTTTGCTGACCTGAGGAATAATAATATGGCTCAATGTTTGCCAGTAATTTAATCTTAAAACGCGAGCACTTTCGTATTGACCTACAGGGATTGATTGAAAGCCACCACGGAATATCTCAGCAAAATATGCCGTATAGTTTAAAATAAAAGCGAAAAGTGCTGCATCATAGCGTTCAAAAATAATGCCGACTATAGGCAAACCATAGAAAATAAAAATTAATTGCAGTAAAAGAGGGGTACCCCTCATAATCCAAATGTAAAATTTTAAGATTAACCTTAAGGGCTTAAAATGCGAAAGCAAGCCTAGGCTGACTATAATTCCCAAGGGAATAGAAACAATTAAAGTCCAAAAGAATAAAATTAATGTCATCTTTGCACCTGAAATTAAAGAGGGCATAATTGAAAGGATATAGTTCATTTTTTCTCCTTTTTACTGAAATTAATTTGATTAGAGAGGCTAATAGGGCAACTCTTTTAATACCAGCTAAATTATATAAATTGATTAAAAAAATATGTGAAAAAATATATGTTTTAATCATAACATAGTTTTCGAAATTTTATTTAATTAATATGGAAATTTGTAACCTGCTTCTAGTTAGTTTAAAAGGCATAACATGAAAAGAGCCACTAGCTGTAGCTAATGGCTCTTTAAAATAATTGATTTATTGCTCTTCTATTTGAATATTTGTAGACTTGTCCCAAGATTCAGGTAATTTGCCCATTTCTTTTAGTTTGGCAACGATCTGATCCAATACAACTTCTCTAGCATGGTCATCAGTCATGAAGTCTAGTTTGTCACCATCTATTTCCATTTTAGGAGAGTAATCATATTTTTCATACCAGGGTTTGTAGTAACGCAAAAGTCTCTTATAATAATCTTCCAGCGTTGCGTCATAACTCAGCTGTTCGTATGGTCGACCACGTTTTTGAATCCTTTTAATCATAGTGTCATATGAAACCTTAATATGAACCAGCAGATCAGGATTTTTCTTTGGCATATGCTTAAGCTCACCCATCATATTATTAAGCAGTTCGTAATATGTATCAACTTCTTCTTTGGTGGCCCGACCAATGTCGGCGTTCATTTGGAAGAAAAGGGCATCTTCATAAATTGAACGATCAAGAACGTTATTATCATCAGTTAATGCATCCTTGATACTACGAAAACGAGTGTTTAGGAAAAATACCTGAAGTAAGAATGCGTATTTTTTAGGATCAGCATAAAAAAGTGGCAATACAGGATTGTTATCGACACTTTCATAAAAAGGTTTAGTTCCTAAATATTTAGCTAAAATACTGGTTAAACTGGATTTACCGGCTCCAATTGGCCCGCTTAAAACAATAACTGTCATCACGTTCCTTCTCTATTCTAAATTGCCTATTGCGTGCAATTTGTCATCAATCTGATTTAAAACTTCTTTTTTGGCATCTTCATCGCAGATAAAATCGTACTTATCTCCATCAATTTTAATTTTAGGAGAGGCATCGTATTTCTCATACCATGGTTCATAGTACTTAATTAACCGTGCGTAGTAGTCTTTTAAACTGGGATCTGTGCTAATTTGTTCAAATGAACGTCCACGTTTTTTTATGCGCTTAAGCATAGTGTCTAGAGAAACGTGAATGTAAATTAGTAAATCTGGCTTTTTGCTGGGATTACCTGGGGTATCTTCCATCATATTTTCGAGTAGACTATCATATATCTTAAACTCAGTTGGATCAGCTACTTTACTGTCCGCGTTCATTTTGAAAAAGAGTGCGTCTTCATAAATCGAACGGTCTGAAACACTGTTTTTCTCTCGGATTGCCTGGTTGATTTGTGCTAAACGATGGTTAAGCAGATAGATATTAAGCAAAAAAGTATAGCGTTTCATGTCTTGGTAATATAAAGGAAGAACAGGATTATTATCTACTCCCTCATAAAAGGCTTGTGTACCTAAGTGCTCAGCTAAAATACTAGTTAAACTGGATTTACCGGCTCCAATTGGCCCACTTAAAACAATAACTTGGATCACGTTCTTTCATAAATACAATATATAGATTCTTATTTAGTTTAATACGAGATATAGTGGTATACAAGCAAAAAGTAAATTAAAATTTTAATCAAAAAGTCAAGTAATTTTGTATAATACAGAAGTAAAAAGTTGTAGTTATTGTCAAAATTGAAAATTTGAACTTATGATTTTAAACTGTGTTACACGTGAAACCAAAAAATCTGACTGATAAATCTTAATTAATTATTTGGCAGAGGATTGATGCCGACATTATTCGGTGTTAAGCCCTTTATGCTTTACTTTGATTCTTTCGATGCTGTGATAAATAAAGTAGTCAATAATTTCTCGTTTTGATTGCATTAAGTATGATAAATGATTTTGCAATTATAGAACGAATTATTTTGTTTTTTAATGGCTCGAAAAAGTTGCAGTTGATATTTATATACTGTTGCGATGGGAAAAATTCTAAGAATAAAAATTAAAAACAAATTGTATTAATGTTAAAAAAGATATAAGATAGCAAGTAAATTATAAAATTATTAGCAAATGATGGAAATAAGAGCGCATAACTGATATCTTGAAAAGATTTTTATCTTTAGATAGTACGACTCATACTGTGAGTAACAGTGACGAGCTTTTTGAAGAAGTAATGCAAATATATATTATTTATTATTAAGCCAAATTCATTTTAGTATTAGCCTTTAAAACAGGCATTTAGTTAGGAGATAGATAATGGAAAATTCTCTAACAAAATTTTCGCTTTGGACCTACATTAAACGTAATTCAGGCATGTATGTGATTCTGGCTATTTTCTATTTTGGCCGGAATTTGGCACAAACTGCTGCCAGCGTTTTTAAAGGTAATGCACTTACTGCTTTGACTCAGCATAACCTAAACGGCTTTATTGTTGATACAGGTTTAAACTTGCTTAGCTGGGGCTTTTTTCTGATTTTCTTTTTTTGTAGTTCACGATATTCTGCTGTAATCATCAAGGCTGTCGATAATTCCATTAGGAACGCATTGGCCCATATAATTGGCCGCCAAGAGTATGAAGACTTCAACAAGCACACGGAAGCTGACTATGTTTCCTGGTTTACTAACGATATTAACCAAATTAATCAAGATGGCTTTTTCAGTTTAGAGCAAACATTTAGCAGTGCACTCTTGGGCATTATTGCCAGTGTCATCCTGTTTTCTTACCATCCACTCTTATTTGTAACCACTTTGGTTTTTGCTGTTGTTATGATTTTATTTCCCCGTCTTTTTAAGAAAAAGTTGGAACAACTGTCGCAAAAACAAAGCAGGCAAAATGAAGTATTAACGTCAAAAATAACTGATGTTCTTGAGGGTTTTGTCAATCTGCTCACACTTGGTCAGCAAAAATTGCTCAATAAAATAGTTCTTGCGGCATCAGATAAGACTGGACAGGCTCGGGTTAATTACATTACGGAAATGTCATTCTCTAATGCGCTGATTAACCTGATAAGTATATCTGCTCAAACTATTTTAACTGTTGAATCCGGATACCTGGCCTTTCACAACCAGATTCCAATTGGAGCTATTTTAATTGTTGGTTCAATGTCCGGGAATGTTTTTGGCAGCTTGACAGAAATCAGTATTGATCTAACTTCAATTCGGGCAGTTCAACCTATTTTTGACAAATATAATAAATTAGCTAATACGCGGGAAAAAACAGGGGACAAGGATGTTGCTCCTTTGACCCAGCAAATTGCATTTAGCGATCTTTCGTTCAGCTACCCCAATAGTGATAGACCGATTTTAACGAATGTTGCTGGCAGCATTAAACGAGGCGAACGCGTGGCCATTGTTGGTCCGTCTGGTTGTGGCAAGTCAACCCTGGTAAAATTAATCGGTGGTTTGTTAACAGGTTACCAAGGTTCGCTAACTTGGGATAACAATGAATACCGCGAGCTTAGTCTGCAGTCGCTACATAAGCAGATCGCTTATATTGACCAGTCAGCCTATATTTTTGACGGCAGCCTGCGTTATAACATCACTTTAGATCGTGAGACAACTGAAGAAGAGCTGAAGACTGCGATTAAGCGTGCAGGTTTGGAAAAATTTGTCGCTGACAGCGCTAGCGGGCTTGACACTGTTTTAAAACACGCCGGTAACAACATTTCGGGTGGACAAAAGCAACGAATTGCACTGGCACGGCAATTGCTGGGTAATCCGCAGGTTATTTTGGCCGATGAAATTACTTCCGCAATTGATGAAAAAGATGGCCAGAAAATTGAACAAAGTCTGCTTGATTTGGACAACGTCACTTTAGTCTATATTTCCCATCACTTGCGACCTGAAATTAAAAAGCAGTTTGATCAAGTAATCGAATTGGGATGATAGAATAATACTTCTTTTATCAACCAATTAAATAAGTTGTGAAACTCTAGTCTTTTAGATTATGAGCATAGTGTTTTATGCAGATACTCTTAAATGCAAATGTAGCTATTACCTAAGATTCTGCAGAAATAAGCGGTAAAATTGATTGTTTCTTAGGAGATATAATATTTCCAAGCACCGCCTTTTAAATGGGAATGATAAAAATGAATGATGAATAATTTTTTAAATTAAGAAAAGGATTATAATTAAAAAATTGTATTATGTTATGTAAAAAATATGCAAACGTTTATAAGCTGCTAGTTGGCCGAGTCACGACCAACATCGCCGACAGCCTGTTCTACATGGCGGTGCTCTGGTACTTCAAGGAGACCAGGCACTCACCTTTCATGGTAGCGGTCCTGTTGACCGTTACTTCCGGGATTGACACGGTCTCGTTCGGCCTGGGCCCCCTGATTGACCGCATCCCAATGAAGAATCTGCTGAACTATTCCACCATCATCCAGGCCGCAATCAGCGCCGCGGTGGTGGGGGTGTTGCAGCTGGGCCAGGGCGGCATCGGGGTTGACGCCGTGGTCTTAATTCTTTACACGGCCTCCACGGTTCTTTCAACCATTATTTACCCGGCCGAAACCAAACTGCTGCCGCTGTTTGTCGCGGAAAAGGACATGCTCCACTTCAACGGCATGTTCCAGGTGACCTACGGCGTTTTGGACTTAGTTCTGGACGGTTTTGCCACCTTTCTGATTGCGACAACGTCAATCAGCATGACCGTGGTCATCTCCGGCGTAGTTTTTGCGCTGGCCCTGCTGACCTACGGGCGCCTGCAGATTAACGCCCTGGCCAAGGACGTCTTGGAGAGCGAGGAGTACTTCACCGGCTCCTACTGGAAGGACCTACGCATCGGCTGGCAGACGCTGAAGGATGAAAAGAACATCCTGGAACTGATCCTGCCGCTGTGCGTCGTCAACTTCTTCTACGGCATTTTCGACGTGGGCCTGCCGTATTTTGGGCAGAGCTACGTTCATGACTCGGCAATCGGCTACGGCGGCCTGCTGATGGCCTCGTCTCTGGGCGGCATCGCCGGTGCATTCCTGGTGCAGCACTTCAAGCTGGGCAAGAAGAGCATGGAATTGTTCATCGCAATTTGCTTTGTGGGTGCTGGCGTATTCCGCCTCCTGGTTCCGCTGACGGCGGGCCTGAGCGTCCTGCTCATCCTGCTGAACTCGGCCGTCTCCTCTTTGTGGCTCACCATGATGAACACGGACTTTGAGGCCCTGGTGCAGGTCAGCTTCTCGTCTGCGGTGCTGGGGCGCATAGAGACCATCAACGACAGCATCCTGTCCGTCATGATCCCGCTCGGGACGATGGCGGGCGGACTGGTGGTTGACCGGCTGGGCGCAATCAGCACGCAGTACATTTACGGCGTTACGCTGCTGCTCGCGGCGGTCTACTACCTCGGCGTGGTCAGGCACAAGGCCAAGAAGTAAAAAGAATCCGCATGGCATTAACATGATTATTCATCAGATTCTGTTGCTATAGTTTGGCGATGTTTTGATTGAGCATTCAGACTAAAATTAGATATGCCCCTTGAAATTAAAGTAGTTTAATAATTTCTAGTTAAGGACTAACTTCCGATATTAAATCGGGGTTAGTCCTTTCAGCTTGCTTGTTCCAGTGAAGTAAAGTTCTTGAAGGTCTGTTCAAAGCCGTAGAACATATTCCACTTTAAGGTGCCAAAGAAAGCCTACCACACACCCGATGAATTATATGAAAGAAGATTAGATTGTATCTATCAGATCAAGTAGGGTGTTCAACTTAAAATTGCAATTTTTTAAATTAAGAAAGATACTAGATCTTTTTAAAAATCAAGCTCCGACAGCTATTATTGAAGAGAATGTAAATAGCGTTGAAAATTATAAGGCAGAATCTGTTGATGAGTATAATAGAGCAAAAAGTTATCTTGGCGAAAATAATAATTCGTTTAAATCTTTTCATGTAAGTGTGGATTCAGCAAAAGATTTCTTGTGTTTATTGAATTTGTTGGGTGCAATACATGCAAATTTTAATATACGTTCAAAGCCTTTTATAATAGAAGGAGAAGAAAATAGTAAGTCGCTAAAAAAGGTATGATTAAGCCTGACCTGATTAAGCGCAGCTTCAGTTCGGTTTATCCCAATCACAAATGGTATTCAGATGTGACGGAGTTCAAGCAAAAAACACGGCATTAGTCTATCATTGTCACTCAAGGGCAATTCGCTTGATGATGTTTTAATGAAAGGCTAATTCGAGATACTCAAACGAGAAAAGTTTTATGGTTTTAAAAAGCAGTTTAAAAATCTCACTAAACTGGAAGATGCAATCAGAGACTACATTGAGTATTACAACCAGAGAAGAATCAAAATCAAACTAAAAGGACTGACTCCGATTGAATATCGGCAATTAGTCCTTAGTTAACAACTAATATAAAGTGTCCTAATTTTAGGGTTAACATCAAAAGTGGTCTAGTCTTTTAAATTAAGCGATTACTGTTGTTTAGGAATAAGGCAATCTTTGCTATAATTAAACTTGAATTGATAGCAAATTGTTTTGAGGGCGGTTGGCTGTTTCACTTGAAAGGAGAGGGTGCTTATGGCACGAAATCTTTTAGAAAGGTGTTCAGCAAGTGAGCGTATTCCATGCGCTAGAATTAGCGCTGGCCTTTGCCTCGTTTATTATTGTCTTGTTGACCTATATCGACAAGCACAGGTAAACAAAAAGACCGTCCCACCAAAAACTTTGACAATTATGGGATTGGTCTTTTTTTGATTAATCACTAAATAAGTCAACCGCCTTTAAAGCGGACGCTTGAAATTCAGAGAAGAGGTCTTGCTTTGCAGGGCTTCTTTTTCTCTATAGATATATTTTAGCATGATTAAACTGATCTTGCACAAGAATTTGATTAAGTTATCTGGGTTATTCCTAATTTTTCTCTATACGGTTTGAATGTTATCCGAAGTTAACAACTAATAAAGTGTCCTAATTTTAGGATTGACATCAAAATTATGCTTATTATTTAACTCTAGATTCTTTAGATTCCTTTTTCTTTTCTTCGGCTTTATCTTGAACTTTGTCTTTTTGATCGGTAATTTTTTCCTTTGTATCCTGAGCAGCTCCAGTGATGCGGTCTTGTAAGCTGACAGAATCTTTTTCGTGTTGCTCTTTAGTTTTAATATCAACTACTGTGACGTTAACTTCAACAGTATCAAGACCGGTCATTTCTTTAACTTTTTCTTGAATTTTTTGCTTTATTTGATCGTATAGCTTAGTAATATCAACGCCATATTCTGCAACAATTTCAATGTCAACAGCTACTTGTTTTTTACCAACTTCAACATTTACACCAGAAGTGACATCATCGCTGTTGACAATTTTATCAGCGATATTTGAGAAAAAGCCACCGTTAACAGTTAACAAGCCTTTAATATCTGATAAAGCAATGCCAACAATTTTTTGAATTACTTTTGAATCGTATTTTAAGTCGCCTTTAACTTCTGGTTTTGAACTACCTTGATTTGAACTTGATTGTACCATATTGCATATACTCCTTATATAAATTATTTATTTTGCAGCATTTTTTTGAACACTGGCCAGTAATGTCCAACCAAAAAGCCGCAGACTAACATCACGATGACAAAAATAGTTTTGAAAAATCCCAGTACCAAAAAGCATAATGCTAGTAAAACACCAATTACAGCACCGCTTATTTCTGGGAGGTATTTTTTGTATTCTTCTTTCATCTTAACCTCCTTTATTGAACGCGCTTTTCAGGTTTATCACCCTTGTGATAATTGATAAACTTGATGTTAATTTTTGGTTTTTGCTCAATTCCTAGCAACTGCTTCAGATTCTTTTTTAATTCTTCAAGATAATCGTCAAGTAGGACGGCAATGTTTTCACCTGGACCCAAGTCACCGCCAATTTTAATTTTAATCCGGCGTCCTGTTAACTTAGAACTGACTTTTGCATTATTTAAGTAAGGCAAGTCAGCAAGTGAATTCATTACATAGCTATTAATGGCTTTTGAAGTAACCTTAACTTGACCATCACGTTTATGAATTAAATTAAAGTTTCTCTGGACTGGCCAGAATAGGATGACAATTAAACTAACAATTAGTATTATAAAAACAATTAGACTGATACCAATTAAATACCAGGCAAATATCGGGTTAAGAGTACCTAAATGAGGTAATTTAATCTTTAAATACTTTTGCCAAAAACTACTGGTTTCCCATATTAAGTAACAAGGCACAGGTAATAGTAATAACATGCATAATACCAATAGCCACTTTTTACTCTTTTTCAACTTATCACCATCCTCTCAGGGTTCATCTTAATAATAATACTGATTATTTTAACAGACTACTAATATGCACCGTATGTATACAATAATAGTTTGTAAAACTGCACACAAAAAGGCGGTGTTTTAATGCACCGCCCTTTTTAAATTAATATCAGTTAATTAATCGTTGTAATTTGTGCTTAACTTGCTTGCTGCAGCTTGATCAACAATCAGAGTTACATTTTCATGCTTTTGCAAGATTGAAGCTGGGACTTCTTCAGTTACTGGACCTTCAACCATCTTTTGCACCGCTTCAGCTTTATTATCACCAAAAGCCATAATGACGATTTCTTTGGCAGACATAATATTTGCAATACCCATGCAAATTGCTGATTTAGGTACTTCGTCAATATTATTGAAGAAACGAGAATTGGCTTTAATAGTATTCTCTGTTAATTGCACTTCGTGGGTAACAGAATCAAATGGTGTACCTGGTTCATTAAAAGCAATGTGACCATTTTGACCCAATCCTAGTAATTGAATATCAATTGGATTTTCAGCGATAATTTTATTATAGTCAGCGGCAGTTCCTTCTGGATCTTTAATAGCTTTAATTCCATCAGGAATATACGAGTGTTTGAATGGTTTTTTAGCAAACAGATTCTTTTGCATAAAATAGTGATAACTCTGATCATTATCAGGAGTTAAACCTACATATTCATCTAGATTAATACTAATTAAATTGCTGTTATCTAGATTACTCTCGGTCCATTCCTGGTAGAGAGTTACAGGAGTCGATCCAGTTGCTAAACCAATTACTTTGCTGCCGTTTGCGATACTATTCTTAAATATTGCAAAACCTTTTTTACTACCGCTAGTCTTGTCACTTGAGATAATAACTTTCATTTTATTTGCCCCTCCATAGTTGTTACCCCAATTATAAATTGGTATATGCCAATTTGTCAATAAACTTAGTAATAATAGCAGGTATTGTTTTTGGTAAATAAAAAAAGTTCAACTAATGCTTGTTTCACATGTAACATTAATTGGACTTTTTTTAAAATTTTATTCGCTTCTTAAAGCAATAGCAGCATCTTTTTTAGCAGCCATACGTGCCGGCAGGTGTCCGCCAACCATTGTCAAAACAGTTGAAATAAGGATTAGTATTAAAGCATGTATTGGATTAAGTTGAGCAACATTAGCTAAATCTGTGATGGAGTATAAAATACTGTTAATAGGGAAGACTAGCAGCCAGGCAACTACTACTCCCAAAATTCCGGAAAAGACACCTAGAATGAATGTTTCAGCATCAAACACTCTGGTGATATCTTTCTTACGAGCACCCAAAGCCTTTAAAATACCAATTTCTTTTGTTCTTTCAAGAACGGAAGTGTAAGTTAAAATACCGATCATGATCATTGAAGTTACTAACGAAATGGCAGCAAATGCAACCAACACAGTAGTAACACCGTTAAGTAAGCCACCAGTCATTGAAGTAACAGCTCTTGACATGTCAGTGTAGATAATCTTATCTTTCTTCTTTTTGCCTTGATTCCATCTATCTAAATAATCAAGGACTTTATCTTTAGCATCAAAATCGTTAGGATAAATCATTATACTCGTTGGAATGGTTGAACCACCAATTGATTGCAGCATCTGTTTCTTTTCTCGGGCATTCATATCCTGTCCGGTCATTACATTTTGCTCTGTCTTCTTCTGGGCGCGCACTATTTCTGATTTTTTATTCTTCTTGATGATTTTTTGAGATAGCTGATCGCTGTACGCAATTCCGGAAGACAGGAGAGCCATAGAATTCTCATCTTTTGGCCTAATGACACCTACAATTTGCATTTGGGTTTTACTGTTGTCATACATAGAATTACTGATTTTTTGCGGAATAAACATTCCTGTTGGCAATTTTTGGTAATAGTCATCGTTGTCAACAACTTTAAATTTCTTCCCAACAAATTTTTGATAATTTAACTTCTCACCGGCCTTAGCTTTCAAGCCCAAGTTTTTAATAATATTAATGTTTAATTTGTTTTCATTATCTGTTACTAAGACCAAGTCTGTAGCCTTATGTGGCCATGCACCAGACAAAAGTTGATAATTTTCTTTAAGGAAATTGCTTTTACTGGAATTAAGTGTAGTAGGAAACACTGATGAGCCTAATCCGGTGGCACTAATTGCTTGCATTCGCATTTGTGCAGCTGCTTGAGAGCTATCTGAACTAGTTGAAATAGGAGAGAATTGGACACGCTTAATTTTATTTTTGCTGCGAGTGAGTAAATTCATGTTAATCCCGCGCTGATAGGAAATATTGTTAGCATAATTGGGATTTATTTTTTTGATGTAATTAACGTATTCTGGATTAATCTTATTTTGATGAGTTGATTCCTGCATCTTATCTTTTTCAACGGTTAAATAACCCCGGTTTTTAACATTCTTTTCAGATTCATCTCGGTCTGTAACACTGCTGGCATCAGTAGCAGTTTGGTTGATTGTCACAGGATATTTAGCCAAGGCTTTACTCATGGTCGTGTCAATTTGCTTTTGAAAACCATTGGATAATGCTAAGACGACAGCAATAGAAATAATACCGATACTTGAAGCAAAGGCAGTTAAAGTTGTTCTGCCTTTTTTAGTCATAATGTTGGTAAAGCTTAATTTGATAGCATTCCAATATGACATTTTTGTATGCTTTAATTTAAAAGTATCTTTTTCTTCTTTAGGAATAAAAGGGTTGGAATCATTTAAAACTTTTCCATCCTGAAAGTTAACTATTCTAGTAGCATATTCCTGAGCTAGTTTCGGATTGTGCGTAACCATAACTACCAAGCGGTCTTTTGACAGCTCTTTAATTAACTTCATAATCTGCTCAGAGGTTTCAGTATCAAGGGCGCCAGTGGGCTCGTCGCATAGCAAAATATCGGGATCATTAGCTAAAGCCCGAGCAATAGCTACACGTTGCATTTGACCACCAGATAATTGGTTAGGATTTTTAGAAATATGTTCTTTCAAACCGACTTGAGTTAAAGCATCCATTGCTCTTTTGTGTCGTTCTGTGGCAGAAACTCCTGATAAATTCATTCCTAATTCAACATTGGCAATAATCGACAAGTGTGAGATTAAGTTATAATTTTGAAAAACAAAGCCGACAGAATTATTTCGATATGCATCCCAGTCAGTTTCCTTGAAGTTCTTAGTAGATTTGCCATTAATAATGAGATCGCCACTATCATAGCGATCAAGTCCACCGACAACATTTAATAACGTGGTTTTACCGGAACCACTGGGGCCTAAAATTGCAACAAATTCTTGGTTACGAAATGATATAGAAACATCATCAAGTGCATGAGTTACCGTATCACCGACATGGTATGATTTGCGTAAATCTTTTAATTGCAGCATATCTTTTTCTCTTTCTTTTAATAATTAATTAATAACAGATAGTTTAACATTTATGAAAGAGCAACGCCAAAATATGTTAATCAAAAAATTTAAATTATTTAATGGATAATGCCAGTAAAATCAAATAGAGCATAAATAGCAAAGAAAAGAATGATTAAAAATATGGCAATTAGATGTCGTTTCTTTTTTAACAGTAAAACTGCAGCGAATTCACGTACAATTGCATTAGGCAGAAAGTAAAGACGAGTATAGCATCCTACACCATTTGCATTTAGACCAGCTGCTTTTGCATAGAGAGAAGCTCTAAAAATATGGTAATTATTGCTAAAAAATTTTGCCTTGTAATTTTTACTGCCGAAATCTTTTGCAGCTACTTCGGCTGAAAATTTCATATTTTGGTAGGTATTTTTGGAATTATCCTCTAATAAAATGTCTTTTGGTTCTATACCACGTGCTATTGCATATTCAGTCATTGCTTGAGCTTCTGAAACTTTCTCATCTCCGCCTTTACCGCCAGACATAATTAATTTGGGCATTTTCCGTCCCTTAGTAACTTGCTTTTGAGCATATTGAATAGCACGATTAATACGACTGGCTAATAGTGGGGTAACTTGTTCACCGTGAGCCAGTCCAGCTCCTAAAACAATTAAATAGTCTTGGTTATATTGTCTAGGAACAATTTGATAAAAAGTTAAATTTACTAAAAAGTTATAGGCTACAAAAAGAAGGTAATCCAAAATAGCTGTCGGTGCATATAATAAAATTCTAACCCAAGAGGGTAAATTTCTAAAAGGTCCAACTAGAGCAACTAGCCAAACAACAATTATGCCAATACCAATAAATAGAGTTAATAAATTTGATAGGGTATGACTTTCACGTTTCCAAACTATATAGGCATTCCATAAGAAAAATAGCCACGAAAAAGCTGCTAACAAAGTAATTGTTGCTATGAATAGCACTATCAGAATTTCATATGTCAGTATGAGTGGTCTTAAACTGGTAGAAAGAATCATCACAGTCAGCCAAACACCAAATGCCAGTAAAAAAATAGTGAAAAGAATGCCATTAAGCAATCTTCTAGGTTCTTTTAGCCAAGAAATTAAAAAAACTGCAAAAGTTGCAAGCATAATAAGTGAAAGAATTATAAACGAACGGTTTTGGTTTAATACTTCAAAAAATCTAATCATAATATCCTACCTTAAGTATAAAACTAAGTCTATTATAATAAAGATGAATAAAAAGTCATAGTAAATTAAAATATGATAGAATAATAAAGTTATTTCCCGGGAAATAGCTGAACAGCATAAGTGAAATATTTGAACTTTAATAGCGAAATCAGATCTGTTCCAGGTTAAGACGATATTTTGTACAAAAAACTAATTAAAGTTGCTTTTACTTATAGTTTGAAAAGGGTGGCATGAATGAAGAAATTTTTCTATTTTTTGGGGAATGTAATTACAATAGTAGTCTCTTTTATAATTTATAGCGTAGTGCAACAGTTTTATTTTTATCCTTACAGGTTAAGTAAAGAACTGCATTTAGAAAATGTTTCCTTTACACTTCTAACTGCGCTAATTACGATAATAGCCTTATCAATAGTGCTTTATTTATATAATCTGCAGTTGCGACATAATAACGAGCGCAATTATAATAGTAGACCGCACTGGCAGTTTAAGAAGATATTGCTTTCCCTTTTTGGCGTAATAATGTTGATTATAGTCAGTGCAACCATACAACTGGCACTGGGCTTTAATTCGGAGCAGACTTCAACTAATCAGAATCTTTTAGATCAATTTTCTCACCAAGCAGGAAATTTTTTTCCAGTAATGGTGATATTTATAGGTCCAATATTTGAAGAATTTATTTTTCGCGGATTATTCCTTAACACTTTCTTTTATAAAAATACTAATTTAAATAAATGGTTAGGTATTCTTTTTAGTGGACTTATGTTTGGATATGTTCATGATCCTGGATTTACGAAATATATATTGGTTTATTGGGCATTAGGTTGTGTATTAGCCTGGGTCTACACAACTACTAAGGATTTGCGTTATTCAATTATATCCCATATGCTTTTTAATGCCTTAGGTTTCATATAAAAAACCTGATAAACTACGTTGTTTAGCAAACGTCAATTTATCAGGCTTTTTTAGATTTTAACAATTTGGCTTATTTTGCAGGACTAATTCCTGTTTGCTCTGGATTTTTAGGAGTAGTTTTTGCTAAAAGGGCTAGGCTAATCGAAATCATATCAACAACTTCTTGCAAAATGGCACCCCAAAAAGCAGGGATAATACCAGTAAATGCAATCAGTTCAATAATAACTACAATTGTAATAGCGGTTAGCACATCAATATTAGCAACTTTCATGGTATGTTTAGAAATTGCCACGGCATCATTAATTTTAGATAAATCATTAACCATGATAATCGCATCTGCACTTTCACTGGCAGCAGAGGCACCTTTAACTCCCATAGCAATACCAACATCAGCAGCTGATAAACTAGGAGCGTCATTAATACCGTCACCAGTCATGACTACGGGACGCTTTTCTTGAGGTACATTTTTAATGGCAGCTATCTTCTCAGCAGGCAACAAACCATAGCGAATATCGTTGACACCGACAGATTCTCCAATTTTATCAGCTACATCTTTGTGGTCACCAGTCAACATCATAATGTGTGCGCCACTTTGACGTTTCAAGCGTGCAATTGTCTCAGCACTTTCAGGCCGAACTTGATCTTTAAATGTAATATAACCAGCATACTTATCGTCAATTGAAATATAAACTGCTGTAGCATTAACTGTTGCAGCTTTTTCTTGCGGTTTAACATAGTCTAACTTACCAACTTTGACTAGGTGCCCTTCGACAGTACCGCTAATTCCTTGGCCAGTTGATTCTTTGATATTTGTTGCCGGTTTTAAAAGATTTTTATCAGCTACATTGACTAGTGAATTGGCAATAATATGGCTTGACTGTTGCTCAACGCTGGTAGCATAACTTTGCAGGGTTGCTGGACTATAACTACTGTCGCTAGCAGGTACGATTTCATCAATAACCAGCTGATTTTCTGTTAGAGTACCAGTTTTATCAAAAGCAAAAGTTTTTGCTGTAGCCAGTTTTTCTAAAGTAGGTCCGGACTTAACTATAATATGATGTTTAGACATGGAACTCATGCCGGATACTAGTGCAACGGGCGCTGCAATTAACAATGGGCAAGGCGAAGCGACAACCATAACTTCTGCAAAGTTAACTGGGTTACCAGAGTGAATCCAGGCAGCAATACCTATTACCAGGGAAATAATGGTAAAAGGTACAGCGTATCGGTCAGCCATTTTGACAAACTTAGCCGGTTTTGCCTGCGATGATTCAACTAGTGAAACAATTGTCTGGTATTCAGAGTCACTTGCTTTTTTGGTGACGGCCATTTCTACTGCTACGCTGCCATTAATTGAGCCGGACATTAATTCATCTTCAGCTTTTTTAGTAACTGGAACAGATTCACCAGTTAGTGATGACTGATCAAAACTTGATTCACCACTAACTACTTTGCCATCAACTGGAACTTGTTCTCCAGGTTTAATTAACACGTGATCACCAATTTTTAGTTGTTCAACGTCAACAGAAACGAGCTCATTGTTCACAATTTTGTTGGCGATAGTTGGGGAATTACTTAAAAGAGAGCGTAACTCTTTATCTGCTTGTCCAGTGGCATAGTCCTCTAATGTTTGACCGCCAGTCATCATGACCAAAATCATCCATTCAGCCCAAATGTCACCAATCAGTATAGTAGAAACGACTGCAATAACAGCTAAAATATCAACACCATAGCGTCCGGATTTAAAATCACTGGCAATTTCAGCAAGTAAGGAAATGGCCATCATGATGCCCACAATGTCGATTAACACTGCTTGAATAGGAAATTGTAAGTTTCCTATTTGAAAAAGACTTTTAGTCTTCAAGCCAAATTGGCAAAAAAGCCCTACTATCCCAATTGCTAATACAAGAATAAATTTCCATTGGCGTTTAAAACTCATTAATAGCTTCCTCCCGTAAATTAAACTAATTATTATGTTTTCTATTTTAACACTAAATACTTAATTTTATTTAGAATAGGTCTAAATTAGATAAAAATTAATACAGTAAAAAAGAAGGCATTTCTGATGTGAGCCCTAAAATTAGAACAAATTTGGGGATCAGATCATTTTTTACCTTCTTTTACCTAGTGATCTTTTAGTTTAATAATCTTGTTGAACTGAGGTTCAGTTTTTACCGGCTTAGTTTTAGGCACGAATTTAGAATTTTTGATATTGGGGCTCTCATTTTCAGCCTTAGATGGTTGAATGTGAAAAATTTTAGTCCGTCCCAAAGAATCTACTATGTCCGTAGATGACATTGTAATAAAGTTGTCATTGTCACCATGATCATCGGTTTCAACAAAATAATGGTTAATTTTAGCAATTCCTTTTTCCGAAAAATTTTCTTCATGTGCCAGATCGAGAAGCAGGGCATGCAAACGAGTAGCGGATACTAGTTCATGTTGCAGTATTATAAAAATCCACGAGAAATTAGAATCCATTGATTTAAAACGCTTAGTAACTTTGTCTTTATAAAACGCTTCAGTGATTTTAGCGGCTTCTTCCATATTATCTGAGTTTTGTGCCAGTTCCTTTAGTTGGGATACTAGTTCAGACTTTTCTTTAAGTGAAAGCTCTTGATCATTTGGGTAAGTCCAATTTTTTATAATTGCGCTTATCAAAAATGTCAATTGCGCAGAAATTGTTTTACTTGCCATAATAGTGCTCTTCTTTTCTGATTATTTAAGGAATATCCATCAATTCTTGTTAACTAGTTTAGTAAAACGTTATTTATTTTTATAAAATAAAATGATTATAATTAATAAATATGTATATATCAAAAAATAAATATCAAATTAAAATCGATTTTTAACATTGTATTAACCAAATAGCTGGATTACCAAATAAAAGTACTGGTGTTTCCCTATTAATGATTATTATAGCTTAATTTGTAATAAAGTACACTAAAAAGGAATAAACAAAAATAAAATTCCAGTATATTTTATAACAGCTTACCTTTGATAATCGGAATAACTTTATATTCTTTCTCAAAATTATGAGAAATGTAATTAAAAGCTTTAATCCATTCACGCCTGGTCAACAGTCCTTGAAAAACTCCATAATCATCGACCACAGGCAAAAAGGCATTGTCAACTAATAAATGAAGTTGGGTTTCCAGTGTAGTCTGAACAAAGTTTATTTTGTCAAATTTGGTTTGCATCACATCTCGCACTAACAACTTGTTTAAGGGTTCGAGTGAAATGCTATCTGTTTCCATCATTTTATCTGTAATCATTGCTAAACTTAATAGACCAACAACGCGATTTTGCCGATCAAGAACTGGAATTTTTGAATATTTAACCCGAGTTAAAATCATAAAAGCATGGTATAAAGGATTGTCGTCTTCAACAAAGGCGATCCGGGAAGCAGGAATAATGAATGAACCTGACTTTTCTTCCAGTAAGTGTTTTATTGTGGGTGAGAACATTAGATATAAACCTTTCATAGAGTAATAAGCAGCTAAATTTATACTATAACAAAGAAAAAAGGCCCGCAAGTTGTGCGGGCCTGTTAGTTTTCATCTACTTTGAAGGAGTAAGAATGAATGAAATAAAAAAGTGGGAGTATGTAGTAAGTTTGCTATTTGCTTACTACATTTAAAATGATATCTCTAAAATATGAAGTTAAAGTAGAAAAACTCTTATAAAAGTGTAAAGAATTTCTTTAGAACTGTTTAAGAGCATAGAAAAACTCACGTAACGCACGTGAGTCGAAAGGGATAGATATGAAAATGACCTGTAAAGTCATTTCGGTTTTTTCATTATTATACTTGGAGGAGTATGAATGAAAAACAAAAAGTTGAGTGTGATATAAGAAAAATGGATATCTTTCCTATATCACAATTATAGTATAACTATAAAATGTGAAAAAAGTATGACGAAAATCTCAAAATGCAAATTTTGAGTGACTACAAAATTGTTTGTTACAAAACTCCTTGTTATAATTAGTTTTACTTTATTTAAAAGAAGTGAAATTTAAGGAGAAAAATGGGAAAACAAGATTATCGTAAAAAGATCGTTTTTTGGCTTCGTTTTTCAGGGTGGCTTTGCCTGTTGCCAGCATCTGGCTGGCTTTGGCTGTATCAGATGTTTAGTCAAGGTGCTTTAGGATACACGCTTTTAGGAGAGCTTATTTTTACAGTCTTATTTGCTGTTTATATTTTAACAACCGCACAAAGCGAACGCTGGCTAAAGCCAACAAACATTTTTATTTTACTGCTGCTTACCGTGCTTTTTGGTTCATTTATCATTTTAATTCCGCTTTGTTTTGCTTATAATGATTGCCGAAAGCTGAATAACGGATAATAAGGAAAATATTTAAATTTGGTAAAAGTTTAAAAGGTTTTTTTTAGTTGCAAATCTTTAGTAGTACTATATTCGATAGTACATTTTATTAATATTGAGAAAGATATGAAATTATGACTAAAAAAGAAAAAACGGATTCACACGCTAAACGTATTGGTAAGTTTATTTTGACGACAATTATCTATTGCGTCATTTTAATGGTACTAATTTATTTGTACCAATATAGTGGCTTAACATCTGTTCACTTTATCTACAATGAATTTTAAAGCTGGTACAATAATATGATTGAAAATGTAATTAAAAAAATTGATGCAGTTGCTCAAGCAGAACCTGAACGCATAGCATATGACTATTTAGGTAAAACTAATACTTATGGTGATTTAAAAAAGCGCTCAGATGAATGGGCTCATAAAATTGTAAGTTTAAATCTTTCTCCTCAGAGTCCAGTAATGATCTGGGGCGGGCAGGACTTCGAAATGATTGCCAGTTTTTTGGGTTGTGTCAAGTCTGGACATGCTTATATTCCCATTGCCAGTTACTCTAATGCTGAAAGAATTGTTATGATCCAGGAAGTTTCTCATGCTGAAGCAATTTTAGCAATTGATGAACTGCCTGAAATTGATTTGCCACCAATTAAAGTAGTGCATCCTGCCGATGTCGAAAAGGGAGATTTTGAACCTGATCCTGCCAGCTTTGTTAAAGGTGATGACAATTTTTACGTCATTTTTACTTCAGGCACCAGTGGCAAACCTAAAGGCGTGCAAATTAGTCATAATAACCTGCTCAGTTTTATTAACTGGGAAATGACGGACTTTGATCTGCCAGAACACCCTTCATTTTTGTCTCAAGCACCGTATTCATTTGACCTCTCAGTCATGAGTCTTTATCCTGCTTTAGTCGGGGCAGGAAAGTTGGTGGCTTTACCGCATGAAGTTACGCAAAACTTTGCTCAATTGTTCCAGACTTTGCCTAAACTACAATTTAATGTCTGGGTCTCAACGCCGTCATTTGCCCAAATGTGTTTTTTAGATAAAACCTTTGACGAAAAGCACCATCCAGACTTAACTCACTTTATGTTCTGTGGTGAAGAATTGCCGCACAATGAAGTGGTAATGTTAAAAAAGAAATTCCCCCAGGCGCGAATTTTTAATACTTATGGCCCGACTGAAACCACAGTCGCAGTTACTCAGGTAGAAATTACTGACGCTGTCTTAAAGAAATATGATCGTTTGCCAATCGGCAAGGTTAAAGCAGATACCAAAATTATTATTGATAAAACTAAAGGTGACCAGCCTGATGAAGGCGAAATTATTATTTCTGGACCAAGTACTTCTAAGGGCTATATGAATAATTCGGAAAAAACGGCCAAGGCTTTCTTTAAAAATCCGGGTGACCAATATCCGAGCCACCGTTCAGGAGATGAAGGATTCTTTGACCAGGATATGCTCTTTTACCGCGGCAGAATTGATTTTCAGATCAAGTTTAATGGCTATCGTATTGAACTAGAAGAAATCAACCACTATATTGGTATGAACAAGTTGGTTGATCACGGCGTAGCTGCACCAAAATATAATCAGGATCATACAGTTAAGCAAATTGTTGCCGAAATTAAACTAAAAGATGGGGTAAAAGAGCAATATTCTGAAGCAGAGATTACTAAGATGATCAGAGCAGATTTAGCTAAAGAACTGATGCCATATATGATTCCACAGCGCTATGTTTACCGTGAAACATTGCCGGTCTCGCAAAATGGTAAAGTTGATATTAAGGCCGTCATTAAGGAGGTCAACGAGTAGTGAACACTAATTTCATTAACTTGCAGCCTTATTCCAATCCGCATTATTTCGTATATTTGATGATTGGCTTAATACCTATTATCATCGGACTGTATTGGGGTCACCGCTTAAAAATATATGAGGTTATATTCTCACTAGTTTTCTTATTCCTCATTTTTGATGGTGAAAAATGGCAACAGGGCGTTAGTTTAATCATCTATATTTTGTTTCAGTTGCTGGTCACTTATGGCTATCTTTATTATCGCCGTCGTAAGAACAGTCAAAATAGAACCTGGGTCTTTTACCTAGCTGTAATTTTGGCAATTGTACCCCTGGTTTTAGTGAAACTGCAGACTGCTTTTCCGCAAGCTAAAATTCCAGGAGTGTTGGCTTTTTTGGGTATTTCTTATCTGACCTTTAAGACAGTTCAGGTCGTGATGGAAGTCCGCGATGGTGCCATTAAAGAACTTAATCTGGGAACGTATTTGCGCTTTCTCTTATTCTTTCCCACCATTTCTTCCGGACCAATTGATCGCTACCGCAGATTTGCCAAAGAATGTGACACGGTGCCAAAGCGTGAGCAATATTTAAACGATTTAGAGCTGGCAACCCGCTATTTATTTCAAGGATTCTTATATAAATTTGTTCTGGGCTGGTTCTTTGGTACCTACTGGCTGCCTCGAATTACCCGAGCAGCAATGATAACAGGTACGGCTAATGGCGGTTTAAAACTTTCCTGGTGGGTAGTAGCCTATATGTACTGCTACAGCATGTATTTATTCTTTGACTTTGCTGGCTATTCCTTGTTTGCAGTGTCGATTTCCTACTTTATGGGTATTCACACCCCAATGAACTTTAACAAGCCGTTTATTTCGCAAAATATCAAAGAATTCTGGAACCGTTGGCACATGACCCTGTCCTTCTGGTTCCGGGACTACATCTACATGCGCTTCACCTTCTTTGCAATGAAGAAAAAGCTGTTCAAGAATCCGGTCAGGCTGTCGCAGGCCGCTTACCTGCTCTTATTCCTAGTGATGGGCTTTTGGCATGGGCTGACCTGGTATTATATTGTTTATGGCTTGTTCCATGCTTTTGCCATCATCATCAATGATTGTTGGTTGCGGTTTAAAAAGAAGCATAAAGATAAGCTGCCATCAAATAAATATACGAAATGGCTGGCAATTTTTGTCACTTTTAATGTAGTTTGTTTTAGTTTCCTGATTTTTTCAGGTTTTCTCAGTCAGTTATGGTTTGGCTGGCAATAGGCAATGATTTTATTTAAGGAGTTTTAACATGGATACCAAAAAAGAAGTTTTAGCAATTTTACAAGATTTAACTGGTGAAGATTTAACAGACAGAATGGATGAGAATATTTTTGCCAACGGTCTAATGGATTCAATGGCCAGTGTCCAAATGCTGTTAAATTTGCAGGAAAAATTCCAGATAGATGTACCAGTTTCTGAATTTGACAGAAATGAATGGGATACGCCCAATAAAATTGTGGCAAAGGTGGAAAATTTAGAAAATGAATAACAAACGCCGGCTGTGGCAAATTTTCGGCCCGGTTCTTTGCGCTTTTATCTTGCTGCTGGTCATCTTTCTAATGCCGTGGGAGCGGACTTTTTCTAAGGATGCCATTTATCAGGCGGCTAATTCGCAAACTAATACTATTTTTAAGGGCTCTTTAATGAAACAAGATGCTTATAAAGATGGTTATGTGCCTTTTTATGGGTCAAGTGAATTGTCACGGCTTGATCCATTGCATCCCAGTGTAATTGCGCAAAAGTATCACCGCAATTACCGGCCATTTTTATTAGGCGGGCCAGGCAGTCAATCCTTAGCACATTTTTTGGAAATGCAGGGGACTGCTAAACAGCTTAAGGGCAAAAAAGCCGTAGTCATTGTTTCACCGCAATGGTTTACTAAAAAGGGTCAAAATCCGGATGCCTTCGCGCTGTATTATTCACCGCTGCAAGCCTGTAATTTTCTCTTAGGTATTAAAAAAGACACGGTGACTAACCGCTATGCGGCTAAACGTTTCTTGCAGATGCCAGAAGTGAAGGGTGTTATCAAACTGGGTATGAAAAGAATTGCCCGAGGGCAAAAATTAACTGGGTTTCAGCGTTTTTACTTAGAAAATCAGCGGCGCATGCTTAACAATGAAGATAAATTCTTCAGCACTTTCCAATTGCGCGATCGCATTAAAAAGATTAACAAGCAGGCCAAGTTATTGCCGAATAGGTATTCAGTCAAGGCTTTAGACGAAGTAGCAAGTGAGCAGGCTGCAATAAACACCAATTCTAATAATTTTGGTATTAACAATCGCTTTTACAAAAGGCGTTTGAATAAACGTTTATTAGCTAAATTAGAAGATAGTCAACGTCACTTTAATTACACCAAATCGGTAGAATATAGCGATTTCGAGTTGATGTTGCACCAATTTGCCAAACAGCATACCAATGTGTTGTTCATTATCCCGCCGATCAATGAAAAATGGTCTAATTACACTGGCCTGTCACAAACCATGTACCAGAAGGCTGTTTCTAAGATTAAGTACCAACTGGCCAGTCAAGGTTTTGATAATGTCACTGATTTGTCCAAACGCGGCGGTGAACAGTACTTCATGGAAGATACCATTCACTTGGGTTGGCGCGGCTGGGTAGCTGTTGACAAGGCAGTCAAGCCATTTTTGGCCCAAGGTGATCTGCCACGTAATTATAATATCCATAACTATTTTTATAGTAAAAAATGGCAAAAAAAGCCATATCAGATTAGTTTAACAGATGAAAATCCGTTAAATGACAATTCAAAAGAATCTTTAAAAGAAAAATAGTGCGCCAGCAAGTTGATGCCCTGGGAATTAAGGGCTCAATCCTAGTCATTAAAAATGGCAAAATAATGCTTAACTATGCTTTAGGCAATAACACTGACACTAGTTATCTAATCAATTCTGTACAGAAATCAATGACAGCCGCAATTATTATGCGGCTCGTGCAGGAAGGCAAGTTAAGCCTGCAGGATAAATTGAGTAAATTTTATCCGCAAATTTCTGGAGCACAAAAAGTCAAAATTAAAAATCTCTTAGCTATGACAGCAGGTCTTGATCTTAAACCAGGAGCAAAATTGGGCAGAAAGCATTTTGTTTCTGACTCTGATAATATTCAGCATGATGCAGCTAAAACTATTTTTGAACCTGATTTATTAAATAAGTGGCACTATAGTTCACTGAATTATGTGTACTTATGCGGCATTATGAGTAAAGTAACTGGACAAAGCTACGAGCAGTTATTCCGTGATACATATATCAAGCCCTTAAAGCTGAGACAAACAGAATTCTTATGGTCAAAGCCAGGTAAAATTATTTCCAGTCATTTAGTACCTGGAATGATTTACCGCCAAGGTCGCTATGACGTGGTTAAGCATAAGGTGGCATTAAGGGGAGCTCGTAATGAATTAGGAGCTGGTTCAATAGTGATGTCCAATCATGACCTAGCGAAAGTAATACGATACCTGCTTTCTGGTAGTTTGTTAACCCAAAAGAGCCGTAAATTACTTTACCAGTCTGGGCCACCGGCTTATTATAATGGTGGTTTTTATAATAATATAAAATTAAAAACTAAAACGGCTAATGGTGCAGGAGAGGGTTATTATACCTTCATGCGCAGTACTAATAATGCCAAAACGATAGTGATTATACAATCTAATAAAACACGTGAAGGTGAATTTAACCAGTTGAAAAGTCAAATTAATCAAATCATGCTCGAACTGCTTGGCCGTAAGGCTGACAGTGCAAATATAGTTGGTTGAAACTTGTTTTTTGGTTAATTGCATGCTAAAATTCTGTTGTGTCACCATAGGGAAGTAGTCATTTTCTCCGGTAGCGAAAATGTAAAATTTCTATAATGTGGTCAGTAATGGTGACACAAACACTGTGTGAGCTTAGTTCCGATGTTGGTGGAACTAGGCTTTTTGTATACATGAAAATAATGATAAATACATTTATAATGAGCAATAAAAATATAGGGGTTTTATATGAGCAATTTACGGGACAAAGTATACATATTGATAGAAAAAAACACAGAAAATTATGAAGAGTGGCCTCAAAATAATGCAAAAAAAATTGCTGAGCAATTTAACTGTAGTAGAAATTTAGTATCTCAATATTTAAATGAATATTGGGAAAAAGGTGTTTTTGGAAAAATAGTTTCAAGACCAGTACTCTTTTTCAAATTACCGCAAGTCGAGATTAATGCTAAAACATTTAAAAGCCTTCATGCGGCCAGAGTGTGGAATGCGAGTCATTCTGTTAGTCCATTGGATGCCATTATAGGAAGTGAACGAAGTCTATATCAAATAATCAGTCAAATTAAAGCAGCTATACAATATCCCCCTCATGGCTTACCTATTTTGATAACTGGTGAAACAGGAACAGGAAAGAGCTACTTAGCACAGGTTATATACAAACATTTACAAAAAATGAAGTTTATAACTAAAACCGCCAGATTTGTTTCGGTTAATTGTAGTGAATATTCAAATAATCCGGAACTCTTTTTATCAAATTTTTTTGGCTATGTGAAAGGAGCTTTTACTGGTGCTACACAAAACAATAAAGGCTTAGCAGAAATAGCTGATGGTGGGGTTTTATTTCTAGACGAGATTCACTCATTAAGTAAAGAGTGTCAAGAAAAACTCTTTCAGTTTATGGATACCGGCACTTTTCATAGACTTGGTGATAATGAGCATTGGTCTAAATCGAACTGTAGGTTTGTATTTGCTACTTCGGAAAATCCTGAAAAGAAAATTTTACCAACATTATTGCGTAGAATTCCTGTGAAGGTTTTTCTACCGGCTTTTAATAAAAGGAGTGAACAGGAAAAGAAAGAACTGATCCAGTTCTTCTTAAAAAATGAGCAAAAAAAAGTAGGTAAAGAAATTTATATTACAAATAATTTAGTTAGTTTTTTAATACATTATACTTTTAAGGGTAATGTAGGAGATTTAAAAAACGTAATTCAGCTTTCTTGTGCAAATGCTTTAATACAACAAGTTGAAGAAAATAAATTAAAAATTACATTAATGGAGTTGCCTGAAAAAGTCGGTTTTGAAAATTATAAAGAATTAAAAAACACTAATAATTCTCGTTTTATTGCAGTAAGTAACTTAACCAAAAATGATCAAAAAAATTCAATAGAACATATAATTACAGATTTATACACAATAGATATAAAGAAAAAACCCAGCGAAAAACTTTTTGACTGTTATCAGAAGTATTTTAAAAAGCGGTTTATTAATATTTCCATTTCTGATAGTGAAACATTAAATAGCTTTTTTGGACTTAAATTTCAACAGTTTACTAGGCATATTGAAGATGACTACAAGATTAGTGTTGATACATTTTTTTACAAAATTATCTTATATTTATTTGATAAAAATAACTACCATTATGATTTTAAGGAAGTTGATTTTCAGAAGTGGTCCAATTTTAAAAATGATGTTAACAAGTATTTAGGATATGAAGTTGGCTTAGTAAGAGAATTCAAAAATGAAGTTGATTTAACGTCAAATGAAGGCGAAGAATTATTATTTATAATATTGTTCAAGTTGATGGTTGAAGAACATAAGTCTCAAAAAAGATTATCGCTGATTGTTGCTCATGGTGCTAATACCGCTTCTTCAATTGCACAAACAGTTAATACTATGGTTGGTGATTATATTTTTGATGCCATCGATATGCCACTGGACGTTACTAGTAAAGAAATTGCCCTGCGGGTCAATAATTATTTGAATAAAAGAAAGAGTTTTGCTGATTTGCTGCTTTTAGTTGATATGGGGTCGCTTGAAAAGATATCATCACAACTGGAAATAAGCAATAACAAAAATTTTGCATTAATAACTAATGTATCTACAGGAATAGCTCTAGATGTTGCAAATCAGATAAAACTTAAAGTTGATACAGCTTCGATTGTACAGAATGTGAAGAAAAATCAAACAATCGATGTGTTCTTTCAAAAATCTGTTAAAAAACAAGATATGATTGTTTGTACTTGTGAAAGCGGATTAGGGACAGCCACGAAATTAAAACAAATCATGGTAAAAAGTTTTCCTAAGAATTCTAAAATAGTAATAGATTCCTTTGATTACTATTCCATTGCTAAAGAGAATTACATTTCAGAATTACGAAAAAACTACAATATTTTGTTTATAGTAGGGACACTGGATCCCCAAGTTAAAGGGGTAACTTTCTTTTCAATAGAGGACTTGATTTTAGGTATAAATGTTAAAAAAATAACTAATAAATTGGCTGTTTATTTTGATCAGAAGCAACTTGAGATAATTAATAATAATATTTTAAAGAACTTTAGTCTTACTAACTTAACGGACCAACTAACAATTTTGAATCCGACGAAATTATTAGAACAAGTGACGGATGCGATATATATTTTACAAACGAAACTAAATCTTTCTTTAAAAAACAACACCTGCTTTGGACTGTATATTCATATTTGTTGTTTAATTGAAAGACTGGTCATGCAAAAAGGGATGGCAGATGAAATAAATTTAAGTAAAACAAGTAGTAATAAGTTTAAAAATTTTTATAAAGCATTTAAGAATTCATTTACTGTCGTTGAACAGTATTATAGTGTCGAAATACCGGAAATAGAAGTAAAATATGTCTATGACTACATCAAAGAAGCTTGATCCAACAAGCTTCTTTTTTTGGCACAATTTTTGCTTATATAAAAATGTAACGTCTTTGGAGGTTTCTTATGACTGTTGTAATGGCGAGAATTGATAATAGATTGCTTCATGGAATAATTGTCACACAGTGGGCGCCCATTTCTAGTGCTAACCGAGTAATGGTAATAGACAATGAAATTGCGTCTGATGATATAGCGAAAGCCAGTATGCGCTTGGCTCGTCCAGTACATATGGCTGTTTCTATTATTTGTGAACAAACTGCATTAAATAACTTTACTAATGGACAATATAATCGTGAGAAAGTATTTGTAATTGTTAAAAAGCCAGATATAATTTTACACCTCATAAATAAGGGGATAAAAATTCATTCGCTGACCATTGGCTCAACGATTATAAGAAAAGATGCTGTCCGGCTTTCTAGCCGAGTATTTGCAACAAAGGAGGAACTTGAAATTTACCAGAAATTAGCACAAAAAGGTGTGGCGATTTCTGTTCAATATGTTCCCGCAGATAAACCTAAAGATATTACTGCAAAAATAAAAGATGAAAGGTTGTGAAATAATAGTTGAATTTGCTAATTAGTTAAATTAATTAAGAAAGTAGTGATAGATGAAAATGTACTCAAGCATAATTAATAAAACTATTGATCCCAATTTTAATATTAGTTTTATAAATAAAAAATTTAAAACAACTAACAATTTTAGTTATTTTAAGAATAATTTGAATGAAAGAATAAGTTCTTTCTCTTATGACGTTTCAAATCAAAAAGCTTTAGGAAATATAGATGTATATGGAGAGATAAAACAGTTAAATTTTTTTCAAGGAAACTTTTTGGTAGAACAAAAACCAGGAGTGTGGGTTCATAAGCAATATACTACATCAAAGAATTTACATTTTGCAGTTACCATAAACGGAAAACATATTAAATTTACTGACCAAAATCATGATTTTGATACGGACTTAATTGCAGATTCTTTACCAAGGTTTATTCATAAGTATCAGGAATATAACATTGTTTTAATACCTTTTTGTCCAATTCTAAAGGATAAAAAGCCTAGCATGCTCGTATATCAGATATATATTGAAAACTTAACCGATCACAACTTAACTATTAATCGGTTTGAAGTACCGAAATATCAAAAAAAGTATTCAGATCAGTTTAATGTCATTGTGGCTCAGGCCAATTTGGTTAACGAAATTGTTAAGCCGCATGAATACAAAACTTTTTCTATCGGATTAATTGATCCCAATGCTCACAGTGAAATCAATATCTTTGAAAAAGCCGATACAGTTAAATGGCTAAAAGATACAATTGAATACTATAAGAATATTTACGGGGATTTGCAACTGGAAGATAACAGATTGCCGCACCTCTTTAATCGTGCAATATATCAAAGCCTGTCAGCTTTTGCTGAGAACCAAAAAGGAGAAAGTGTTGGTAGTCATTGGGGAAGTACCCCGGCAACTGAACAAATTTGGAACAAGGATATGTTTTATTCGACACTGCCTTCCATTTTCTTTGATGCTAGATTATGCCGAAAACAGATTTTATGGTTTACCAAATACGGTGTGAGATTCAAAAGTAAGAAATTTAAAGGTGGGATAGAACACTCTTTAAGTAATTCTATGTCAGCAATTATTCTTGCAGGACTTTATTACGAATATACCAATGACCTTTCATTTTTTGTAAATCATCCAGTTATATTACAAAAAGCTCGCCAAATTATAGATACGGAAGTCAGCACGAAAGTTCCAGGGGATGTAATGCTATTTTCCTCTACTTGGATTAGTGATGCTTATTCATTAGGTAAATATCATACTGGTAGCAATATCTGCTTTTGGAAGGCATGTGATTCACTGGCAAGAATCTATCAAGGTTTAGGAAAAGTAGAACTTGCAAACTATTATGAAAAAATTGCCTGCAAAGTAAAAAAAGCCATTTTGGAAAATATGACTTTTAAAGGCCATTTTGGCGAACAGTTTTTGGAAGGAATTGGGGATCAAGAAAAAGAATTTTATGACGTCAATAATTATGATAGACCGATTTTAGATCAAGGTATGATTTTTCTGACTGACGTTATTAAAGACCAAAAAATAGATTTAAAAATGCATGATGGTGAAGAATCAGACACTACGATGATTCCCTTTTACGGCTTTTTAGATTTGAAAGATCCGAAATATCAAAATTCTATGAAATTTGCTGCAAGTACCTATAATCCAACCTATGGAGCAAATATTAGAGGAATACGATGGGGAGATAAGTCCGGTGCAACCTTCCCGGGCTTCGTCACTGTTCTTATGGGTTTTATCAATGATAAAGAAGAAAGAACAAAGCAACTGACCGAATTACTGCATTTATCTGATCTTGATGGTTCATGGTGGTGGTGGCCATATGATATTAATGGCAAACCTGGGGATGTTTATAGAGATATTGGCTGTGGTAAGTGTGGCTGGGCTTCTGGAACATTTGTTAGCTTATTTATTACACAATTTTTAGGCATACAAGTAAAAAACAACACTTTAAATATTCGGCCACTGTCGCATTTTAATTATTGTTGGGAAAATGCCCATATAGGCAATATCACAGCAAATATTAGTTGTCACGATAACGAAATAATAGTTACAAATCTTTCAGGCCATGACATAAATATCAGTCAATGTAACGAGAGTGAGCAATATTTGTTGCAATTAAAAGATAAAAAAACTGTGAGTTTCAAAAGAAGTGAGAAGTAGTATGACAGTAGTATTAGCAAGAGTTGATCAAAGACTGGTTCACGGAGTAATAGTTAATGCTTGGTATCAGTACTTGCAAGTCAACAGATTTATGGTTATTGATGATGAAGTTAGTAAAAATGAAAATATGAAAACAAGTATGAGAATTGTGAAGCCGGCTGGTACAGGGATGTCAATAATTGACACTGAAAAAGCGCTTAATAATTTCAAAGCTGGAAAATATGATAATCAACGAGTACTTGTTTTGGTAAAAGAGCCAGAAACTATAGTTAAAATGCTTGAAGCAGGTATCAAAATACCCAAGGTAAATTTGGGAATAATTTTTAAGTCGGATGATCGTACGCAAATTACTAAATTTATCGCATTAAATGAAAAAGAAAAAGCTGATTTAAATAAAATCCATGAATATGGTGTTCCGATAAAATTACAATTTGTTCCTAATGATCCTGAGAAAGATTATTTCGATAAAAAAGGAGAATAATAATGGAGATTTTACAAGATATCCTGATCATTATTTTAGCTGGATACATGACTATGGATGAAGATGGGATAGTTTTATTGACATATTTTCCCGTAATAGTCGGTTTGGCCACTGGTTTAATTATGGGTGATTTACATACAGCTATGGTTGTTGCAGGTACATTCCAGTTAATGATGTTAGGGGTCGCAGCTTTAGGAGGAGCTTCAGTTCCTAATTATGGGTTAGCAACTATTGTAGGTGCATTTGTCGCAATTAGAACAGGTACAGGTTTAAAAACTGCCATTGCTGTTGGCATACCTGTTGGCTTATTAGCAATTCAGTTAGAAGTTTTACGGAGAATTATAGCCAACTTTGTTGCTCATAAAATGCAGACTCTTAATGAAGAAAAAAAGTGGAAGCAAATGCTACGCTGGGGATACGCAGGACCCGTTTTATGTTTTGTTGAGACAGCTTTACCTACTGCAATAGTAGTTTTAGTTGGACCAACTGCAATTAAAATGATTTTGAAATTTATACCTACTTGGATAACAGATGGATTAACAGTTGCTGGTGGCTTATTACCTGTAGTTGGTATTGCAATGCTGCTACACTATATGCCAGTGAAAAAGTTCTTACCTTTTCTAGTTGCGGGATTTGTTTTGGCAGCTTTTATCAAAATACCAATAATTGGTATAGCATTATTAGGTTTAGCAGCAGCATACTGGTACTTTAATTCTGAGATTGACAAAAATAAATATAGCCAAAACCAAGCAGTAGCTAAAAATGATACAACTGGAGAAGATTATGATGAATAAAAATGTTGAAAACAAATCAAGCTACCACGTTACAAAAAAAGATTTGACGTGGGCATCGTTACGATTTAATTGGATATGCGTGAATCTATTTAATTATGAGTCACAACTGGGCCCGTCACTAGTATGGTCTATGGCTCCGCTATTGCGTAAAATTTATCCGAAAGATTCAGATTACCAGGCCTCACTAAAAAATCACTTTAACTACTTTAATACTACTCCGTATTTAGCAAATATAGTGCTAGGTACCACGGTAGCTATGGAAGAAAAAGATGGAGTCAAGGCATTGCCAACAGTTCAATCTTTTAAAACTAGTATTATGGGACCGTTAGCGGGTATTGGTGATACAATATTCTGGGTACTATGGCCCACTATTATGGGATCAATCGCTGGATATATGGCTTTGCAAGGTAATCCGCTTGGAGCAATAATTTGGTTTTTGGTTAATATTTTATTTAATATTATGAAAGTTTGGCTGTACCATGTTGGCTATTCATCTGGAACAAGACTAATTGACACTTTAGGAGATAAGATAAATACTTTTACCGAGGCTGCATCAGTAATGGGGGTCACAGTTATAGGTGCCTTAGTTGCTACGGTAGTCAAAGTTTCAGTACCGTATGTCTTTAAGTTTGGTAAAGTATCAATGAATATTCAAACCGACATTTTAGATAAAATAATGCCAGCATTATTACCAGCTGTGTTTACTTTCTTTATTTATAAATTATTGGATAATAAAAAATGGACTCCAACTAAGATTATATTTTTAGTTATCTTAATAGCACTCGTTGGAACCTTTTTAGGAATTTTTAAAGCTTAAGGTTATTGAATGGATAGAAAAATTGTAATTGCTTCACATCATGCTATGGCTAAGGGTATTGAGGATACTTTAAAGTATTTGACCCATACAGATCTTGATGTTTGTGTACTATGTGCATATATGGAAAACAAAAAAATCGATTCAGAAGTTGCAAATGTAATGAGTAAATTTAAAAAAGAAGATGAGGTCTTCATTTTTACGGATATTGCATCTGGTAGTGTGAACCAAAAATTTTATAAGTATATTAATCGACCGCATACTCACATAATAGCTGGAATGAATTTGCCTATTATAATGAGTGTAGCTTTAAATAGTTCGCAGGAATATTTTAGTGAAGAAGCAATCAAGAAGTTAGTTAATCAAGCAAAAGATTCTTTGGTTTATGTTAACCAAAGTAAAAAAAGCTTGGATAAAGAAGACGAATAAATGTAAAATTTCTATAATGTGGTCAGTAATGGTGACACAAACACTGTGTGAGCTTAGTTCCGATGTTGGTGGAACTAGGCTTTTTTTGTGTTTTCTTTGCTAACTGCTATTGCTAGGGGGTAAAATATATTTAATATATACTAGATAAGGAGATAAGTATGAACAGAGCAGAACTAAAACTAGAAGCTAAGAATCAACTGCGTCATAACTGGGGCTGGGCTATTAGTATTGGTTTCGTAATGACGCTATTTGTTGGTTTCTTTTTTGCCAGACCAGTAGTAAATGGTTCGCTTAAGACTGTGAATAGTGTGAATGATGTCATGGGAACTGGCTCAATTGATTCGCTGTTTAAGCCAGCATTTTGGGCAGGACAATTAGGTCCTGATACGGGTTTAACTTTTATTGGCAGCTTTTTTATGCTGAGTATGGTAGTTACTTTCTTACATTTTGCTCGTGGAGAAAGACTAGGCTTTTTTAAAGGTATTTTTTCTGCTTTTACTGATGGCCGGTTTGTACCGGAATTTTTGAATTATCTTTGTGGGTATATTTTTCAATTTCTGTGGTCTCTATTATTAGTTATCCCAGGCTTAATTAAGTCTTATTCTTATGCCATGACGCCATATATTGTTAATGACTTAGTGGAAAGTGGACAAGAAGTTCACGCAACAACAGCGATTACTGCAAGTCGCCAGTTAATGAACGGGCATAAATGGGAATTATTTGTATTAAATTTAAGTTTTATTGGCTGGTATCTTTTGAGTGTACTAACTTTAGGCATTGGTTATATTTGGTTAGTTCCGTACGAGCAGACAACTAAAGCTAATTTTTACCGCAGGCTAGCCGGTGATCGTTATTTAAAAAAATAAATTGATAACAAAACAAATTAAAAGAGCAAGATGTTCATTATCTTGCTCTTTTTAAGTGTCCATTTAAAAAATTAGTATTTGTTCAAGTCTTCAATACTTTCCTGAAACCATTTGCCAGCGTATTTAGAGTTAAAATCATCGGTCTTTTTAAGGGCTTCTTTGATTTGACTGGAATTCAAGTGATCCATCAGGTATAGCTTTAATGCCTTGTTAATTAAGTCATTAAAATCGGTATCGTTAACTTCTAAATATTTTTCTGTTAACTTTGCTACTTTTTCAGTTAATTCGATTTTCTTTCTGCTCATTTTTAAACCCCTTAAAATATACATTCATTATACCATTTTATTCATAACTAATAAGAAAAAATAATTAACGGCATAAAAAATAGCTAGCAATAAAAAAATAGAGTATTATTTTATTTTAAATACAATATTCAATGTTAGGATCAGAATTAATGAAAGAATTTACTATCGATATCGTAGCACGTATGCAGGAATTTTCTTTTTTTCGTGCGACAAGACATACCATGGCAATACTGATGCCGATTGCAGTGGTTGGCTCATATTTTAAGCTGTTTAATGATCTGATTTTTACACCCAATGGTCTGATTTATAATATTTTTAATTTAGATACAGTTTTATCAGATCACATTTGGTATGGTGGTTCTTTTGTATGTCGCGGAATGGTAGAAATTACTTTTGGTGTTTTTGGCGTCTATGCCAGTTATTTTATGGCCCGTTATACTGCACGGCTTTACCATAAAGATTCAACCATGGCCGGCTTAACAGCGGTTTTAATTATGCTTTTTTGTTCATATGCATCTAGTAGTGGTCGTAATGCCCGCATGCCGTTTACTGCCAGTTTGTTACAAATTAATGCGGTTTTTATAGCCTTAATTATAGGATATTGTGTGGGACAAATATTTCATTTATTAGGGAAAGATTTTTCTTACGTAAAAGATGAGGGAACAAAGATAATTCAAAAAAGGGCAGGGGATGCTGCTTTACCTAGTGGTATTTCATTAATGCTGGGCATTCTTTTGGGTATTTTGATATATGAACTACAACTTAAGTTGCTTAACTCTGCCAGTTTTAATGAAATTGTCAGTCGAGTTCAGACAACTAATAATTTTGGCGAAGTATTAATACTTTCTGCCGTAATTACTTTTTTAGACTGGCTTGGGATTGGTTATCCGTTGCGGTCTTTATCGGGAACGGTTAACAATGCTTTTACCGCTGAAAACTTAACTTATACATTAAAACACGGTAATTCTTGGAATGTGCCGTATAAATACTTGGGCAGTTCACTCATTAACAGCTATGGCATAATGGGTGGTGCTAGTGTTGCTTTAGCTGTGATTGTATTGCTTTTAATAAGGCGAGGTAATAGAGAAAATGAAATAAATGCTAAAATTAATTTATTACCAGCTGCTTTTGGTTCTACCTTAGGGTTTACAATTGGTTTGCCTTTAATCTTAAATCCTGTGTTCGTATTGCCTAGTGTTTTAATTCCGATTATTAATATGACCTTGGCTGCTTTCGCTATCAGCGTACATATTATTCCTGTTAGTGTTTATCAAATATTAAAAGGAACCCCGGGAATTTTAGTTTCATTTTTCGGTACTAATGGTAATTGGCCAACGCTGATTTTTACATTACTGCTGTTTCTGTTAGATATAATTTTGCTTTTGCCAGTAATTAGAATTAATGAAAAAATCGGAATAAGAATTGCTTATCAGAAGAAGGAACGATCAGATGAGTAAAAATCCTAATTATAAATGGTTAGTCTTGGTCATAATTGTTTTAATTATGCTGGCTGTCCCCAGTTTCTTTTGGATGAAAAAGGATAATAAATCAAGAGCAGAACTTAGCAAGTCGCTGCTTTCGCCTGTAATAATGGTACCTGGCTCCAGTGCTACAACTGAACGTTTCAATGATTTAATTGATGAGTTGAATAAAACTACTCTCAATAGACACAGTGTAATAAAAATTAAAGTTTCACGTGAAGCAAAACTAACTTACAGTGGCTCTATTGGTAAAAACGATTTGGAGCCCTTTATTATTATTGGCTTTGATAACAATAAAGACGGTTATACAAATATTAAAAAACAGGCAAAGTGGTTGGATGTGGCATTTGAATCACTAATTCAAAACTATAAGTTTAATAATTTTAAAGCGTTTGGTCATTCTAACGGTGGTTTGATTTGGACTTACTGGCTGGAACATTATTATTCTGAATATTCTGATAACATTAAGATAAAGAAGTTAATGACTTTAGGAACTCCTTATAATTTTACGGAAAGTAATATTAATAACCGGACGCAAATGCTAGCAGATTTTATAAAAAATCGTGAAAAACTACCAGCATTTTTAAAAGTTTATTCTCTTTCTGGGGGCAAAAATTATGAATCAGATGGGATCGTACCCGAAACAAGTGTTGCGGCCGGAAAATTTATTTTTCAAAATCAGGTCAAGAACTATACTGCAATAACAGTCACGGGTGAAAAAGCTGATCATTCAGACTTGCCGCAAAATAAGCAGGTAATTCAAGCAATTAGGCAATACTTGTTGAAGAAACCCAATAAGCCATTAAAGCCAATTAAAAGAAAGGATAATCATTAATGAAGTACCAAGAACAACCGTCAAAAATTGAAGTTATCGGTGGTAGAGTTAATAATCTCAAAAATATTAACGTTAATATTCCCTTACATAAATTTGTAGCCATCTCTGGCTTAAGCGGTTCTGGAAAATCCAGCTTAGCAATGGGTATTCTCTATTCAGAAGGTGCTAGACGTTATCTTGATTCTCTAGCAGCCTATACTAGGCGACGAATTAGTCAAGTTGGTCGTGCACAAGTTGATGAGGTCAAGCATATTCCCTCAGCACTGGCATTAAGACAGCGACCGGCTGTTCCGGGAGTGCGCTCAACTGTTGGCACAGTAACGGAAGTCTTTAATATCTTACGATTAATTTTTTCCCGTTTAGGTTCACCTGTATGTCCTAATGGTCATAGGGTTCCACCAACCATAAAAATTGCTGAAGCAATGGATTTAACTGGGAAAGCAATGGGTCGCTTGACGTGTCCTACATGTGGCGTACAATTTTATGCTTTCAGCGCTGAAGACTTTGCGTTTAATTCAGATGGGGCGTGTCAAAAATGCCAAGGTCTAGGAACAGTTGAACAGATCGATGATAGTAAAATTATTGCTGATGAAAATTTATCACTTGAAAAAGGTGCAGTAGCCACTTGGCAAATTCCTGGTCGAAATTGGATGTGGCGTATTGCCCGTGAACTAGGTGTACGGACTGATATTCCATATAAAGAATTGAATGCTAAAGAAAAAGATATCGTGCTCCATGGTAAAGAAAGAAAAATCCCCATTGACTTGCCAACTTCAACTGGTCGGGTTTATCATCTTGATGCGCTATATGAGAATGCCTATAATGCGGTGGCTAACTCGCGTAAAACTACAAAGTCGGAGCGAGGATTGCAAAGAATTAACTCTTTTTATAAATTTAGCACTTGCCCACGCTGTCATGGCTATCGGATTGATCCTAGTCGCTGGCAGCAGCTAGTTGCCGGTAAAAATATTGTTGAAGCTGAGAAACTGACTTTAGGTGAATTAGAGCACTATATGGATAAGATTTTAGCTAGTTTGCCACAAGACATGCAGGACTTAGCAGCAAATTTAACTGGTGAATTGCTGCACCAAGTAAAGCCTTTATTAAAATTAGGACTAGATTATTTGAGCATAGATAGACAAGCAAGCAGTCTTTCCACTGGGGAACTTCAACGTATCCAGCTTGGCAGAACGCTACGTACCGAAACTACAGGAGTGCTCTATGTTTTAGATGAACCATCGGTCGGCTTACACCCAGACAATGTAGCCGGGCTAATTGACGTATTTCATGAATTGGTTAATCAAGGCAATTCCTTAGTTGTTGTTGACCATGAAACTGCCATTATTAATGCGGCTGATTGGGTAATTGAAATTGGTCCAGGTTCAGGTAGTCAGGGTGGAAAAATTATTTCCCAGGGAATACCTAAAGAGATAGAACATGACAAAAGATCTTTGATTGGGCCTTATTTAACTGGTAAGGCACCACTATTTGTTCGCCCCAGGGCTGATAAAAACCAAATTTTTAAACGCGGCAAAGTAGAACTTGATGTTACTGAACGTTTTAACTTAAGAAACTTGCATGTGCAAATACCTGTCAATCGTTTAACTTCTGTTACTGGATTTTCGGGTGCTGGTAAAACTACTTTAATTCTTGATTCCTTAATTCCAGCGCTTAAAGCACAGAAAAATCAAAATGATGGGCCTAGTTGGGTTAAGAACTTAAAGAATGGTGACATTAAAAATATAGTTAGTGTTGATTCTACGCCAGTTGGTAAAAATCAGCGCTCAACTGTTGCAACATATACAGATGTTATGGACAACTTGCGTAAGCTTTTCGCCAAACAACCATTGGCTAAAAAGTTAAAATATCGCGCATCTCATTTTTCATATAATAATAAAGAAGGTGCATGCCCTGCATGCGGTGGCACGGGAGTGATTGCGCTTGATATCCAATATTTGCCTGACATTGTTGAAACATGTTCAGTCTGTGGAGGCCATCGCTTCAATCAAGATGTCTTACAGGTAAAATGGCATAATATGAGTATTGCTGATGTTTTGGACTACTCGGTAGATGATGCCTTAAAAGAAGAAATTTTTAAAGAGGAGCCAAAAATTAATAAAACAATTACAACATTGCATGACATGGGATTAGGTTATCTTCATTTAGGAGAATCTACTCCGGCTTTGTCAGGAGGAGAAGCACAGCGTTTAAAGTTAACGAGCCATATTCATCAAAGACAAAAAGGTACTTTATTTGTTTTTGATGAGCCAACAGTAGGTTTGCATCCACAAGATGTTAGAACTCTCTTACAAGTGTTTCAAAGACTGCTTGAACAAGAAGGCACTATTATTACTATTACGCATGACCTGGATATTATGGCTAACAGTGACTATATGATTGATATGGGACCTAGAGGAGGACAACAAGGAGGAAAAATTATTGCAAGTGGTGTACCTGTGGATATTTCTCGAAAATCTAATAGTTTGACTGGTAAATATTTAGCAAAGCAGTTTAATTTATATCAAAAATAGAAAACAAAAGCCTTAAAAGAAGTGATCAAATAACCTTTTAAGGCTTTTTCTGATCTTCTGTGGAAAAATATCAAAAACTGTGGAAAAAGTTAATCAAAACTATTGCTTTCTGTGGATAACCTGCTATAATATTATATGTAAGTAATTAGCAGTCGAACACATCGAGTGCTAATTACAAGTTTATAACCTATCAAAGGGGTGTTTACATATGGCATATTTTGATAATGATTTTGACGATTTATTTAACGAATTAAACAATTCTTTCTTTAACAATACTAATGATAATGGTGGAGCTATTCCTATTCACTACTCTAGTAGCATGAATATCTCACCGCAAGACTTAAATCAAAACGGACAAATGGGACAAAAGCAAGGACAAAAGCCAATTGGCGTTGACCTGGTTGAACAAGCTAAAAAGAATAAATACGATCCTGTAATTGGGCGTGACGAGCAAATTCAGGAAGTAATAGAAATTTTAAGCCGGCGTAAAAAGAATAACCCAGTATTAGTTGGGCCGGCTGGAGTTGGTAAAACTGCTATAGTTGAAGGATTAGCACAAAAGATCGCTGCAGGAGACGTTCCTGACAAAATGAAAGACAAGCATATTATTGCAATCAACATTAATGATATGGTTGCTGGATCAAGTTTGCGTGGTAGCTTTGAAGAGCGCCTGAAAAAAGTGATTGATGAAGCTAAGAAGAACCCAAATATTATTTTGTTTATTGATGAATTGCATAATATTGTTGGAGCAGGTTCTACTGATTCTGAAAATAACAATGGTGATGCCGCTAATATTTTGAAGCCAGCTTTAGCTAGTGGTGACTTGAACTTAATTGGTGCAACGACTACAAGTGAGTACCGCAGAATTGAAAATGATGCGGCACTGGCACGTCGGTTCCAACCAGTACAGGTTCCAGAACCATCAGCTGCAGTGACTGTCAAAATTTTGGAGGGTCTCAAAGATAAGTACGAAGCTTTCCATCATGTGAAATATAATGATAGTGCCTTAAAGCTTGCAGTCACATTGTCACAACGTTATATTCAAGGACGCTATTTACCTGATAAAGCTATTGATTTAATGGATGAAGCTGGTGCTAAAAAAGGCCTTGACACGCTTCCTAGTGATGAGGCAACTTTAAAGAAAAAGATTAAGAAACTGGAAGATGAAAAAGAAGAGGCTGTCAAAAAGGAAGATTACAGTAAAGCAAGTGAGCTGAAAAAGCAGATTGAAGATTTACGTAATCAGGCTGATCACGTAGATGCTGCTGCTACTCCTCGTGTTACTGATAAAGATATCTATGCTTTAATTGAAGCTAAGACCAAAATTCCAATGAGTGAATTACACGCAAGTGCAGGACAAAAGAATCTTGATTTGGCTGAAAAATTAAAGAAAGTGGTAATTGATCAGGATAATGCAGTTGATGTTATTACTGATGCAATTGCCCGTAAACAAGTTTTTAAAGACAATGATCGTCCTACTGGTACGTTCTTGTTAACCGGACCTACTGGTGTAGGTAAAACGGAATTAGCTAAACAATTGGCCATTCAATTATTTGGTGGTGAAAATCATCTTATTAGACTTGATATGTCTGAATATCAAGATCAAATGGCAGTTAACAAACTAATTGGTTCTGCTCCAGGTTATGTTGGCTACGGCGAAGGCGGCCAACTGACTGAAAAAGTTCGTCACCAACCATACAGCTTGATTTTATTCGATGAAATTGAAAAAGCCAATCCGCAAGTATTTAATGCTTTGCTTCAAATCATGGACGATGGTCGTTTAACTGATGCTCAAGGCAGGACTGTTTCCTTTAAGGATACAATTTTAATCATGACTTCTAATGCTGGTTATTCTGACCAATTGCTAAAGGACGGTAAAATAGATCATGATAAATTAATCAAGGCTTTGGAAGTTTACTTCAGACCAGAATTCTTGAATAGACTTGATGCGATTGTACCATTCAACTCATTAACTGAAGATGATATGAATAAAATTATTGACATTTACTTAAGTAAAATGGCACATGTTTTGGCCAAAAAGAATGTTAAGGTTGACGTATCCGATGAGGCTAAAGCTTATTTAGCTGAAAAGGGCTATGATAAGAAATTTGGTGCTAGACCTTTACGTAGGGTAGTTGAGCAGGACTTGGAAACACCGATTGCTAAATTATTGCTGAAAGAGCCTGAAACCAAAGAAGTCAGATTTACTGCGGACGACAAGCATGTTTACTTAAATGATGCTGCAGTATTAGATATTAAACCAAAAGAAAAAACTGAAAATAACGATAAAACAAAACAAGATTAGTGTTAAAAAGGGATCATTCAATAGAGGATGATTCCTTTTTTTGGCTGTAATTGTTTCATGTGAAACCTTATATATGATAACAAATTTGCATTTTTGTTTTATTAGTGGAAATTTATATTATTTTATTAAAATTAATGCAATTTTACTATTGACATCAACAAAAATATGGTTTAAATTAGGTAGCAATTAAATTATTATTAAAAAGCTAAAAATTGTTTTTTAGCTTTTGTAGTTTTATTATAGGGGACAATCAAATGAAACAACGAGTAGAAGACCTGGATTGGAAGAATCTGGGATTTAAGTATCGTGATCTGCCTTATCGATATGAGGCGAAATATAAAGATGGTGAATGGCAGGAAGGAAAACTGACCGAAGATTCATCAATGACCTTTTCTGAAGGTGCAGAAGTACTGCATTATGGTCAGGAAGTTTTTGAAGGACTAAAGGCTTACCGCAGAAAAGATGGTAAGATCAATCTCTTTAGGCCTGATCAAAACGCTCACCGTTTTACTCTTTCAGCAAAGCGGTTAGCCATGCCACCATTTCCTGAAGATAGATTTGTTGATGCCGTAAAACAAGTTGTTAAGGCTAACGAGGAATTTGTACCACCATATGATAGTGGCGCAACTCTTTATTTAAGACCACTTATGGTGGGAACAACTAAAGTTTTAGGCGTTGAAGCAGCCAGCGAATATACCTTCCGCGTTTTTGCGGTTCCAGTTGGCGCATACATTAAAGGATTGAACCCTGCAGATTACGTTGTTAGTGAATACGACCGTGCCGCATATGCTGGTACTGGTCAAGCAAAGACAGCAGGTAACTATGCCAGCAGTTTGCTTCCGACAGTTGAAGCGCACAAAAACGGTTTTGCCGATAGTCTTTACTTGGATCCACGTGAACATAAATATATTGACGAATTTGGTGGTGCTAACTTCTACGGCATTACCCAAGAAGGACAGTTTGTCACACCAAAATCACAATCGATTTTGGTTTCTATTACTAAGCGCTCACTTTTGGAAGTCGCTAAGTGGCAAGGTCTAAACCCAGTTGAACGTCAGATTACTTTGGAAGAAGCGTTCAACATGAAAGAAGCTGGTGCGATGGGTACAGCTGCTGTAATTTCTCCTGTAGGTTCCATTACCTATGAGGGTAAAAAGCATGTCATCTATAGTGAAACTGAAACTGGTCCAGTTACTAAGAAGCTTTATAACGAACTAGTTGATATTCAGTATGGAAACAAGAAAGGCCCAGAAGGCTGGGTCCAAACATTGGATTAAATTACAAATTGGGAACAAAAAAGCGAGGTTGAAGCCTCGTTTTTTTCTGCTCAAAATAAATTGCCACTATTCTTTATCAGTAAAGTGCTGTTTTATGATATGTTATTCTGCAATCTTGCTCAGACTTTGTTTCAGCAGTTTGCGAAAACTTTTGTCAGCTGGTAACGATTTATCCGCAAACCAACCAGTTCCCACGTTCACAATATCTCCTATTGCTAAATCTCTAATGCACCTGCTTGCCAATAATTGCTTTTGAGGATCAGTAAATTTCGTTCCTATTATCTGATTAAAAATAGTTTTTAATTCAGCAAAAGCCATATCAACTTCTGGATAGTTATCAGTGCGTGGCATTTTTAAAACAAATTGAGTTAAGAGAAAATGATTCAGTGCTCTTTCACGAAATGCCATTGCAAAATCAATAATCGCTGTCAGGCCAGCTTTGCCAAACAAATCTTGGCGTAATTGATCTGTTAGTAGGTTAACAGCCCACGCAACTATGGCGTAATTTAGTGCTAACTGATTGGGAAAATAATTATATAGAGCTTGCGATTGAGTGCCAAGTTTTCTGGCAATGGCCGCAAAATTGTTTTCTTTATTGTCTTCAATTAGCATAATACTTGTTTTAATAATTATTTCTTTAGACAAAATTTTTCGTGGCATTTTGCACTCCTTACTTAATTTGACTTTTACAACATGTAAACTATAATTACATAATGTAACTATACCATATAATATTATAAAAATTAAGAAGGTCAAATAATATGAAAATTTTTTTGCTGGGACTAATAGGATTGATAATAGGAACCTTCGTTATTCTTTTTGGCGGTGGTGGAGCAGCCATTTACCTGGCAATTTTGACGGGTTTATTTGGTCTCAATGCGGCAACAGCATCTTCAACTTCCTTAGTGACAGCTTTGCCTTCATTAATTATTGGGGCAATTAGCTATTATCATCAAAGACAAATAAATACCAAAATAGGTAATCAAATGTTAATGACAGCAATTCCAGCTGTGATAATAGGCGCATTACTATCAAAATATATTCCTGCCCAAATTTATAAATGGCTGATAGGAATCGTTTTGGTAGTTCTTGGCATTAATATGCTACTTAAGAAGAAAACGCAAACTGCCGCAACTGTTAAAAAAACGCAATATGCTAGACTACAAGCAGGGATGTATGGTATTTTAGGTGGCTTAATGGTTGGCGTTGCTGGTATGAGCGGTGGCGCTGTTATTATCGGCGGCTTATTTTTACTGGGATTACAAGATTTTCAAGCTACTGCAACTTCAACTTATGTTCTGGTTTTTATGACCATCACGGGTGCAATTTTTCATATTGCTGATGGACGAGTAGATTGGACAGCTGGCTTACCCTTGATGATTGGTGCCATCGTTGGTGCAATTATTGCACCTAGACTCGCCCAAATTCTAGCTAAAACTAAAATTACTCGTTATATGAAACCGACAATTGGTGTCTTGCTGGTATTATTAGGAGTTAAGTCTTTGCTCTGAATCCTGAAAAATACGGTTTATTAGAATAAAAAACGTGATCCTGCTATGAAAACAGAATCACGTTTTTGGTGTATATTTAAATTTTATAATTGCACAGACATTATCTCGTCGAAATCTGCGGCAGGTTTATTTGTCAGAGTGTATTTAATATTTTTAACCTTGTCTTTTGAATTTGTAATTACCACGATGACAGTTGGATCCTTGCCACTATCTTTAACTTGCTTAATATCCATGAATGCAATTTTTTGACCAGAGACAACCTCATCGCCTTCTTTAATAAAGAGCTTAAAGGGATTGCCTTTTAGTTCAACTGTATCAATTCCTAAATGTATTAAAACTTCTAGTCCATTATTTGTGGTAATACCGATTCCGTGTTTTGTTTCAGCCAACATAGTAACTTTACCTGAAACTGGAGCATAGATGCTGCCTTCAGAAGGCTTAACTGCAAAACCGTCACCAATCGTTTTGCTGGCAAAAACCGAATCAGCTACATCTTCCAATGGAATTACAACTCCAGCAGCAGGAGTAGAAAAAGTCATGCTTTGTGTAGAAGTAGGTTTTGTTTCATTTTCCCTAGCAACTTTTCCACCTAAAATTACTGCTACTAGAGCACTAGTTAAGAAAGCTGCTATTAAGCAGATAATCATTAACAAAGCATTGGTAAAACCTTGACCTGCCTTGACATAAACAGGCAGAGAAGTGATGCCGGGCATTACAAATGCATAGCACTTAATACCAAGTAAAACGGTTAGCATGCCACCAACTCCAGAACCACACATTGCTGCTAGCATGGAACTTTTATGAACTACATTAACTGTATAAAGAGCAGGCTCAGAAATGCCTATGAAAGCAGAGAAACTGGTAGATAATCCTGCGGCACGTAATTCTTTATTTTTCATTCTTAAAGAAGTGCCAAAAGCTGCTCCGGATTCGGCCAAATTGTGTACAAAAGACACTGGCAATAAGTAGTCATAGCCTAATGTAGCGATGTTCTGAATTTGAATAGGAGATGTTGATTGATGCATACCTGTTAAAACAATTAATGGCATGAAAAATCCTAATAAAAATCCTGCTAACAAACCTGCTTTATGGAATAACCATACTATGCCATCAGCTAGATACTGACCGCCGTATGCTCCTAGTGGCGCTAAAATCCACATTGCAATTGGCACAGCAGTAATTAAAGTTATGGCAGGAACTACCACCAACTTTAATACGTCGGGTATAAAGCGATCAACAAAATGGTAAATAATGGCCATTAATCCCACGCCTAAAATAACTGGAAAAACAGAAGAGGCGTAGTTAAATACTGGAATATTTAAGCCGAATAATGTCAATCCAGAATGACCACTAGCTATTTTGGCAACAAACGTCGGATAAAGCAATGCACCGGCCATACAAATACCGAGAAATTCATTTAATTTAAATTTGCGTGCTGATGAAATTGCCAGTAAGAATGGCAAAAAGTAAAAAGGAACATCAGCGATTAAATTAAATAGGGCCATTGTGGTGTTTTTTTCGAGTCCTGGTGAAATTGCTAGAACTATTGCCAAGATCCCCTTTAGCATACCTCCTGCAACTAATGCCGGTAAAATTGGTTGAAAAACTCCTGAAATGACATCTAGAATTACTTTTCCAGTGATTTTAAACCTGTGTTTACCTTGATCTTGGCTATTATCACTTTGCTGAGGACCTAGGATTTTCTCAATTTCTGCAAAAACTGAATCCACGTTTGGACCAATTACTATTTGATATTGATTGCTTTTGATAGTAGTTCCAAGAACGCCTTGTAAATTATCAATTTTTGCTAATTTTGCTTTGCTAGCATCTTTTATAGTAAATCTAAGCCTAGTAACACAATGCCAATAGTTATTGATGTTATTATTTCCACCCAGATAATCAATTATTTGGCTAGCCAACTCCTTCTTTTTCATAAATTCTCCTCCTAGATATTTATTTCTTTTTCGACCTAGCTATGTGTTCTTCAATTCGATTCTTATACCAGTAAAATGAGTCCTTTTTGTATCTTTTTCCTGTGCCTTTACCGCCATTATCTAAATCAACATAGATTACACCGTATCGTTTATCCATGGTTAACGGACCGCAAGAAACAATATCGATTATGCCCCACATGGTGTAAGCAATTAAATTTACGCCATCTTTTACAGCTTCATCTAATTGATCTATATGGGCACTAAGATATGCGATGCGATAATCGTCGTGTACTTTGTGATCTGAAGTCAATTCGTCATGAGCACCAATACCATTTTCTGCAACAATAATTGGTAGGTGATAGCGATCATATATTTGGTTAAGAGTGAACCTTAAGCCAATAGGATCGATTTGCCAACCCCACTCGGATTCTTTTAAATAAGGGTTTTTCTTAGTCATAATCAGATTGCCAGCAGTTTGTTCCCAATTATCATCATTGGTAGATACTTGTGAAAAGTAGTATGAGAAGGAAACAAAGCCTACAGTTCCGTCTTTTAATAATTCTTTATCACCGGGCTCAAAGTGAATGTGAACGTTGATTTTATCAAAATAACGTTTCATGTATTCTGGATAATAGCCCCTTGCTAAAACGTCTAAGTAAAACCAATTTGAATACTGGTCATCTTGGATGGCTTGCAAATTGTCTTCCGGCTTTGAAGTAGCTGGGTAAGTAGTGAAACGGGCAATCATACCGCCAATTAGTTTTCCGGGCACAAGCTCGCGTCCTAGTTGCACTGCTCTTGCACTACATAAAAACTGGTGATGTAGGCATTGGAAAATCTCCTGATCCATGTTTTTTTCTGTACCGGGTATTAGGCAAACCCCATCCCAAGGAGAAAATTTAGCAGCGTTTATTTCATTGAATGGCAACCAGTAATCTACCAAGTCACCTAATCTTTTATATAAAACAGTTACATAATTTTCGAAAAATGAAATAATTTTTCTGTTTTTCCAGCCACCGTACTTTTTGACCAAATTAACGGGGATGTCATAGTGAATCATTGTGGCAAAAACTTTTATGCCGTATTTTTTACACTCAGTAAACATATCACGATAATATTTGATTCCTTCTTCATTTGGTTCTTGGTCATCACCATTAGGAAAGATTCTTGACCAACAAATTGAAGTACGAAAAATTTGCAATCCCACTTCTGCCAGCATTTTTATATCTTCTTTATAATGATGGTAAAAATCAATACCTCTTCTGAGGGGATAATATTTTGTTCCCTGATCTTTTAAAGCTTGATCAAATTCTTCTTGTGAAAAAGGATTATTTTGGTGCTTATCTTCAATTTGCTCTGGTGTCCAGCTAGGATCTAGGTAGCGTAAATCTTGCGTAGAAATTCCTTTGCCTCCTTCTTGAAAGCCTCCGTCTGCTTGAGAACATGCAATTGCTCCTCCAAGCAGGTAATTTTTATCATAATCTTTTTTCTTCATATTTATTTATCTCACTTTCTAAGTTTTTGTACCGCTTACAATGCTATAATAATTGGAGTTGTAAATCATTTAAATATCATTAACAGTTTTATTTTTTATCATATTCATTAAGGTAACATTGTGAGCAAATTATTACAGCAAAAAATTTTTCAAACTACAGATAGCGAAGAATGGCATTTACGAAATAAGAACAAATTAAGTCCTTTTTACAAAACATTAAAAACTAAAAATTATCATGGTCATCAAGTATTCTTCTTTGATTTTGTCAATACGTTAAAGGAAAACAAAATAGGTATGATTCGCGAAACAAGATATACAACAATACCACCGCATTTACATAAAGATATGGAAATGAATTATATTTATTCCGGGAAATGTACATTTTTTATTAATGGTAGAAAAATTACTTTGAGGAAAGGTGATGTATGTATTTTAGATACAGATGTTATAAATAGTGCCGCATATAAGGGAACTAAGGACATAGTTTTTAATATAATATTTAAAAAAGAATATTTTTCTTCAAACTTTTTATCACAGTTTAACGGTTCAGATACTTTGAGCAGATTTTTGTTGAATGCAATTATAGGTAAACAAAGCTCCGATAACTTTTTAATCTTTCATACAGAAAACACAAAAAAATTTGCGCAAATTTTTGATATGCTTTTAGAAGAGCATTATTTTCCTAAATCCAATAGTATTAACATAATTGAAAATTATTGTTCGATTTTATTTTTTTATTTGAGCAGGATAATTGGTGATGATAATCAAAATTTAATTGTCAATACGGCCGATAAGAATGTTTTACAGATTTTGCAAACTATTGAGAAGAAAGATGGCAATTGTTCACTCAATGAAGTAGCAAAAGAACTTCATTTTTCTGTTAGCACAATTTATAAGTTGTTAAAAGAAGTAACTGGTAAAAATTTTTCTCAGATTAAAATTGAAACACAGTTAAAAAGAGCAAAATTTCTTCTATCTGAAACGTCATTGCCTATCACTGAAATTATGTTAAACGTAGGTATTAAAAATACAACTTTTTTCTATAGTAAGTTTTATGAAAAATTTGGTGAAACCCCCAAACAATTTAGACAGAAAAATCAGCATTTGCAGATTTAAAAAAATAATAAATGTAATAATTATTTAATAACATTATCATATAGCTTAAAAATATACAATGAGTTTTTAGGCGAATGCTAAAATAAATATGCAGCTAGCGATAAACTTGCTATAACTATTTGTAATAAAAAGACCTAATCAAATAGCATTTTAAGTTGAAAGGTTTTCAGAGGATAATAAAGAATAGGTTTTTTCTATTAATAATACAAAAGAGGAAAGAGATCGGAATGAATATTATCAAAAATCATTTTTTTGAAGGTGAAAGAATTCTTTTTGGACTAAAAGATTCACAGCTGGAAGGAATAACTTTTGGTGAAGGTGAGTCGCCGCTTAAGGAAGCCAGCAAAATTGATATCAAGGATTCTATCTTTAAATGGAAGTATCCATTATGGTACGACAAGGACATTAATGTGGATAATACTGTATTTGAAACTATGGCTCGCAGTGGTATTTGGTATACCAAAAATATTGCTGTTAAAAATTCGGCTTTGCAGGCTCCAAAATTATTTAGAAGAGCAGAAAAAATAGTCCTAGATCATGTTCATTTTGCTAATGCTGCAGAAACAATGTGGACCTGTAAAGATATTAGGATTACCAATAGCCAAGTTAACGGTGACTATTTTGGTAAAGACAGTCAAAACATCTATCTTGATCACGTTAGTATTATTGGTAATTATGCTTTTGATGGTGCCCAAAATGTTGAAGTACATCATTCCACTTTTATTTCTAAAGATGCCTTTTGGAACTGTGAAAATGTTACTGTGTACGATTCAATAATAGATGGTGAATATTTGGCGTGGAACGGACAAAATATCAAATTTATCAATTGTAAAATTGAAAGCGACCAGGGGCTTAATTATATCGACCATCTGGAATTGAAAAATACCAGCTTAATTCACACGGATTTAGCCTTTGAATACGTTTCTAATATTAATGCTAGGGTTTCCAGCAAAATTGACAGTGTGAAAAATCCCATTTCTGGTAAAATTTCTGCTCCTGCAATCGGTAAATTAATTTTGGATCCCCAAAAAATTACTCCTAGTGAAACTGAAATTGACTGTGCTAAAATTGATGCGAAAGTTAATCATTCAGATGAAAATCAGAAACCGAAGGACTAAATATCATGAATAAGTTTGATTTTGTTAATGCACCAGATAGAAGCAATACAGATTCAGTCAAATGGCATGTCAAAAAGGGCGATTTACCGATGTCAATCGCTGATATGGATTTTAAAACAGCACCGGAAATAGTTGCCGCAATGAAAAGGAAAGTTGATCTCGGTGTTTTTGGCTACGAGTGGCCTGAAGATGACTATTTTAAAGCAGTGGCGGACTGGTACGAAAAAGAACATGGTCATCGGCCTCAGCAGGAATGGCTGATTTTTACTACTGGGGTAGTACCCGCAATTTCTTCAATTGTACGGCGGGTTTCCCACATTGGCGATAACGTTTTAGTCCAAGCTCCCGTATATAATGTTTTCTACAATTCAATTGAAAATAATGGTCGACATGTTTTATCCAATGACTTGCAATTTGATGGTGAAAATTATGCAATCAACTGGGATGATCTCGAACAGAAATTAACTTTACCTTTGACAACACTAATGATTTTTTGTAATCCGCATAATCCTATTGGTAAGGTATGGACTCAAGAAGAGGTACAAAAAGTTGCAGAACTATGCTATCAGCATCATGTCATACTTTTGTCTGATGAAATTCATGGCGACTTGGTACGCAAAGGACCAGATTATACCCCAACTTTTTCAGTAAATGGTCCTGCACGCGAAAATGTCATTTCATTAGTTTCACCTAGTAAAACTTTTAACGTTGCTGCACTACACGCAGCAACAGCGATTGTACCAAATAGTAATTTGCGCGCTATGGTTAATCGCGGCCTTAATAGTGATGAGGTAGCTGAACCAAATTTGCTGGCTATACCTGGAACAATTGCAGCATATGAACATGGTCACAATTGGCTAAAGGCGTTGATTAAGCAGCTAAATGTTAATTTCACTTATGCTGAAGAGTTCATCAATAAGAATCTTCCGCAAGTCAAAGTAGTTACAGGCGCAGCAACATACTTAATTTGGCTTGATGTAAGTCAAATTAGTAGCGACTCGCAAAAATTAGCGGAATACTTAGAAAAAACAACTGGTCTGGTTTTGTCACCGGGAAGCATTTATCGTGGAAATGGTCACGACTTTTTGCGTATGAATCTTGCTTGTCCCTTAACCATGGTCAAAGATGGCTTAGAACGATTAAAGGCGGGACTGACAGAATATTTGGCTTGAGAGCTTGCTCCTTAAAATTACTTGTATAAGCAGTGTAAGGCTGATCTAAAATGGCTAGACCGTGACGGTCAATTAAAGCCAACAAGTAACTAATATTAGTCCTGCCAACCCGATAACGCTGACTTAACTCAGTAAAACCGATTTGATAATCGTGCCAAAGATGATAGATTTCAATTTTATCTTGTTTAGATAATTTAGACATAAAAATGACCCCCAAATTTGTCCTAAATTTGGGGGTCACATCATAATTATCATAGTCATTTTTTATTGCCTAAAAATTTTAAGCGTATCAAAAATATTTATAGTATTTTTTGATCCTTACAGATGTTGAAACTATATGTTTCTAAAAATCATATTGTTTCATGTGAAACTGGAAAAGTAACGAGCTAAATAGTTAAAGTAGGAAATTATGTAATATTTCCTGGGAAATATTGCCAAATTGGTTAATACCTGGATAAATCGGTTAAAAGGATTTACTGTCCAGGTATTAAATATATCCTCAAACTCAGTCTATGCAGACATGAATTAACCGGCTTAGATTGATGTTAATTAGTAGTATTGTTTTCAAGTCGGAAATAATGTCATCAAACTAAAAACTGCAGTCAACCATAGAATTCTAAGGTAACTGTAGTTTGTTTCGGTAAAATATATTGCGTAAATAGCTTTTTCTTTCAATCCATATAACATTATATATGTGCAAAAAGAAAAAGCCGTTTAAACTAGTTAAAGTTAACGCGACTTTTAACTTTTCAAAAAAATACTTTTAGCTAAGATTAAGGGCAATTTGTGAGATTAAGGTGTCCATAAAGTACATACCAAAGAAAACAAAAATTGCTACGATTAAAATCTTCCAAGATATTTTAGTCAGTTCTTTCAAACGATGGGTAACTGATATTCCTGCAAATGCTAGAACAGAAGTTGTTAATGAAAGAAAGTCTACAGCATTAATAACGCGAACACAGTAGGGACTAAGCAAACAAAAAATTAGAGAAACAATTGAAACCCAGCCTAGAATAGGGAAGCCCTGAATGATTTTCCAAGGTACTTTTTTCATCAGCATACTGATAACTATGCCTAATAGCGAAAAAAGCCATAACATTCCCAGGCCAATGAACGTATCAGTGGTGATTGGCGTGCTTTTGGGATTTCTAATTAATTTAATCCATTGAACAAATAGTACAAAGCTAATACTGAGTAAAAGGATTACAGCGTCTTTAACTAATTCGTATAGGTTATTTTCCTTAGTCATGATCTGGATAAACTTCTTTCTTTTTATCTAACAAGCTGGTAATGTGGGTGTACATAAATCTTTGCAGAGGTACTGCGAGGAAGTACATGATATAAGTGCCAATAAAACTAGTTAGTAACTGACTAGCCGCAGCAAATGACAAAATAGTATCACTGTGCTTTGGTACTAAAGCTGCTAAGGATGTCGAAGCAGCAGTCATCATTGAACTAGAACCAACACCAGCACTCATTGCGACAGCTTTATAGTTAAAGCCCATACCTAGAAGCAGTGGAGCAAGGATTGAAAAGATAATTGAACCGAAAATAGTACCAATTAAATAAATTCCGAGTACTCCACGACCTTCGGGAGAGTTTAACGTGTATTTTTCACTGATATATGCTAGTTCTCCTTCACGACCTAAGCCTAAGGTTGAACCTATAGCTTCTTCTCTTAAGCCAAGTAATAACGCTACAGGTAAGCCGAAGATAATTGTGCCTAAATTACCTAACTCATGGACTAGAAAAACCCAACCAACAGAAATAATTTCATTGATTTTAGGGGCCACATTAGCACCATAACGTGCCATTAAAGGCAACATGATAAGAATCATGTATTTGCCGGCAAATTGCACTCGCTTATCGTTATAGAGTTTTTTAATAGGCTTTGCTGGGATCAGATAAATTAAAATTGCAATAATTACTGCAAATACAAGGGGGAGAATAGAGATTTCTATTTTGCCGATTTTAAATACTTGGGTACTGATCATTTCAGAAACGGTATCTATTAACAACACTAAAATGATTAGCGGGCCATATACTTTTAAATATTTCATTTTATTTTTCCATCTTTTCTAATTCAGTTAGATATTCTTCTTTTGTTTTCTTATAGGTTTTTACCTGATCTAAGTTATTTGAAATCTTAAGAATACTGTTAAAGACAAACTCAGGAAAAATTGCAAGTACAAATTCAGGATCAACTAAGGTAAAATCATCACCATGAATGGTTCCGTTCCAACCGCCATAACCGATTTGAATGGTTGGTATTAAGAAACTGACATCTCCAATATCACCTGCTGCCATTGTGTAGCCGCGGTCTTCTATTAAACCAGGAATTTTTTCATTTGCAGAAAAGACGTCTTTTACAATAGCACTCATACTTTTACTGGAGATCAGAGGCAGATAGCCAACTTGCCTTTCAGATTCAACAGAGCCACCAAGTGCCGATGCGCAGCCTTCCGCTGCCTGTTTAAACCGATTCATTAGTTTTTGTGCGTTGTCTATATCGAAAAATCTTAAGTCTGTACCCATTTTAATGTGATCAGGTATGACATTAATTGATTCATGATTTTCGCCGACAATTACTGGATTAAATCTTATGCGATTGGGATCTTTAACTTGTTGACGCTGCAAGGCTAAAGCGGTATTAAATAGTGTTGCTATACTTTGAGCATTAATACCTGCATCAGGGGCAAAGGCTGCATGACTGGCCTTGCCATAAAAATCGAAATATTCAAAGTTAAAACCAGCAAGATCACAATTAATTTCGATAGTGCGTTCATCAAAATCTTCGCCGATTGCATGAACTGAAACACAATAGTCAATATCGTCAAAAATGCCGAGTTTGATAGCTTCTTGCTTGCCACCGAAGTAATCTATTTTACCTGCCTCTTTTTGTTCTTTTCTCCAAGCAAGATCAACAAACTCTTCTGAAGGAGTGAAGATAAATGCTAGATTAGCACCAAAATCTTCAAGTCGGTGATTGCTAATTATTTCATTCAAGATTGCAAGTGCGGTAGTGACTTGGGTGTAATGACCACAAGCTTGAGCAGCACCGGTATTTGTATCTGCTAGTTTGTGATTAGGCTGATAGAGTGAATCTATTTCAGCGATAATGCCAATGGTTTTCTGGCTGCCATTAGTTAGGTCCACTTTTAAACCAGTATCTAGATAATGTTCGACTTTTAATCCGGGACTAATTTTGTGAATCTCATCTTCAATCTTTTTAGATGTTTTAAATTCTTTATAACCAAGTTCTGGATTATGAAGTAAAAAATCAGCAGTTTCAGTTAGTTTAGCATAGTATTTTTGAAAACTTGACATTGTATCCTCACTTTTTGTTTTATTATTATCATATGTGACAATAATAAGAATAAAATAAAATTAGCAACTATGCAAGAACAAAAATATTAGCTTGTGTTATTAAAGTTCGTATTTTATAATTTTTTCTATCAAAATATGTTACTAGAGGGTAGGTATTAATATTTGGACGAAAAGAAAAAACAACTACCACAATGTAGTTACTTTACTGGATAACTGATTCATACTTTAAATTAAACTAAAAAACAGTTAATTACTTTTTAGAGTTATTTTTCTGAAAATGTTGCGCAAGCTGTAGAGCAATTGTGACATAATCAAGAATAGTTGAAACAGCTAGAATAATGCCTTTGAAATCAAATGTATCTTCAAAAATTAGTGGTAATTGCGCACCTAGCGCAATAAATAAAACAATAATTAAGAGTTTAGCTGGAGAAATTTTACCGTTATTGCTCATAAATTTATCTAATAAGGTTTCAATTCTGTTTGTTGTTTGTGGTGCCAGTTGCATTTTCTTAGTAAGCTGCTTTAAAAAGGTTTTGTTTTTAAAGACAGAAACCAGCTGATCACTAGTTTCTGCAGATAATTTTTTTAATTGGGTTGCAATATGCTTATTGTGTTTTGCACAGACTTGTAATAAATTTTGAATTTGGTGTAATTTAGCTATATTCCACGAATAATTATTTAAATTAAATCTATCCCAAAATTGTGGTATGTCTGCAGCTGTCTGATTTAATTGATTACTAATCTGCTGCAAACTTCCAGTGTGCCATAAATGTTGTGACCAATTTACTAACTGGTTTTTAATATTCATAAATATACTCCAATCGCCTTAATTATATCAAGAATAAAAGATATACAAAGTTTATATGCTCGGCTAAATACTCAATTCTTGTTTCATGTGAAACATCATCTTTAGCTAATTAATAACAGCGATTTAGTTGCTTTTTGTCGATCCATTGCCTCGAAGGCTTTCCCAAAATTTTGATTAATTCACCGTTAGCGTTAGGAAAGTTAAGATAGTCTGACTGATAATTGCCATTTCTAAAGTTAGGCTTGTTAAGATAGTTACCATAGAATTCTGCTAAACAGGCTGGACATTGATCACAACCATTTGTAAATGGTGCAATAACGAAGGCTATAGTTTCAAGCGTGGCTGAAAAATCATGGCATTCGCCAATCAATGTCTTCTAAGTAAAATGCCCTTGATGAAGGATTAACTGTTTTTGTAATTGCCTTTTAGTTGAAAAATGAAGCTGCAAAAACATAGTATGGACGTATGCAGGGATAAGCGCAAAAAGTGGTTAACGGAAATATTGGTTGGAAAAGAAAAAGTGCAATAATTGCACTAAAGGTACACTATTGCACATAGTTTATATTATTTTATATTAAACAGAGTAGCACGGGTAGGTTGAAGCAAAAGATTAACATTATTTTAATCATAATTATTTGCTTTTGACGGTAGCAGCATTAGAATAATAAACCAAATATCTCCAATGATTGGTATTATCATAATTAGAACCCACCAGCCAGAGCGATTAGTATCATGTAAACGACGAAAACGCAGAGATAGCATTGCAATCCAGACAACGAAGGAAATAATGAGAGAACTAGTCTTAATACTCCAATCGCCCCAATTATAAATATCATTAATTGAATGGCCTAATAAACCTTCGACTAAATGCATTAAAACAAAAGCTAATACCCAGTTAATAATTACTGGCCACCAATATTCAGAACGATTAGCAGTACCAGAAAAATTAAAGATATTCTGCCAGAATTTTTTATAAGAATTAAGCATTAAATTTTTCCTCCTGTTTATACCTCATAAATTCATCATAGAACAAAGAAAGTAATAGAGCAAAGATAATGTACTTTTGTGCATTAATAAGCATTATTTTTGTTTTATTATTATAAAAGCGGTATCTTGAACTTGAATTCATTGAAGGGAGAAAGTACAAATGGACAATAAATTATCAGACCCGTTAAAACGTTATCATCATGATGATTTTCCAAAGCAATCACAAGAATATCCAGGACTGCAAAGTAAAATGGATCCAGTACCTGCTGGAGACATGAATGACTATGAAGGCCACGGCTTATTAAAAGGCCGTCATGCCCTTATTACTGGAGGTGACTCTGGTATTGGTCGTTCTGTAGCAATTGGCTTTGCTAAAGAAGGAGCCGATGTCGCCATTCAGTATCTGCCAGAAGAAGAATCTGATGCTAAAGATACAGCTGAATTGATTAAAAAGGCTGGACGTAAAGCAGTTTTGCTGCCAGCTGATTTCCGTAAACGCGGCGAAGCAACGAAAGTTGTTGAAAAAGCTGTCAAAGAATTGGGCAGCTTAGAATTATTGGTAATGAACGCAGCTATCCAACAAAATGTTGATGGCATAGAGAATTTATCAATGGATCAAGTTCACGATACTTTTGAAGTTAATATCATTTCAATGTTTGAGATGGCTAAGGCTGCAGTACCGCATATGAAGCCTGGCAGCGTAATTCTGACCTCAACTTCTTTAGAAGGCTTCAGTCCATCACCAATATTGCTTGATTATGCAGCTACCAAAGCAGCAATTGTCAGCTTTTCAATTAATTTGGCTCAAAGTCTTGCTCCTAAAGGAATTAGAGTTAACAGTGTTGCACCTGGTCCTGTTTGGACACCTCTGCAAGTTTGTGGTGGTCAGCCAACCGATGCTCTTGCTACATTTGGTCAGCAAGTACTGTTGAAACGCGCAGGACAACCTGATGAAATAGCTCATGTTTATATTTTCTTGGCTTCAAACTTGGCAAGTTATGTGACAGGCCAAGTATATGGTGCCACAGGTGGACCAGCTATTAATTAAGGAATAATAAATAAAATTTAATTTCCGTTTTTGCTTCCGTGTAAGCAAAAGCGGATTTTTTATGCAAAATTTGCTTTTTGGATAGGGCTTCAGTATATTAAATAATTAATTAGTATTTAATATCCAAAGAATAGGGGTGAAGAAATGAATAAAAGTATTTTTCGAAAAATAGCACTACTGTCGCAAAAAAATGCCAGGATTATCGCAGATGAGTGGCATTACGACGGACAATATGCTTTTTACGATATGAAAAATGATCAAGAAGATTATGATGAAATAATTTCTCCCAAATTGCGTAAAAATAACTACTTTCAGGTTTTGGATACAAACGACAACTTAGTCGCCTTCTTTTGTCTTGATCCAGATAAGAAGAAAAGAGAACAAGTTGAAGTTGGGTTGGGACTAGCTCCTAATCTAACTGGTCATGGTCTAGGCAGCGAATTTATAACTGTCATTGAAAATTTTGTCAAAGATAACTATGACTATCAAGTAATTGTTTTATCCGTTGCTGACTTCAATTTGCGTGCAATTAAGGTCTACCAAAGAGCTGGTTATGTCAAAAGAAATACTGAGATGGTACATTCAAATGGTGGCAGCTATAAATTTGATATCATGTCAAAGAAAATTTGAGTTTAGCTTTATAGATATTTTATGAAAGAATTGCAGGTGGAAATAATGGACAAAACATGGCAAAAAATGTCTGAAGCAGCGAAAAAAGTGCAAGGGTTCACTGCTATTGGTCCTCATATGGAAGCTGGTGGTGTCGCTGCTGCTGTTCTAGCTGAATCAGGAAAAATTTATACGGGAGTTTGTGTTGACACAGCGTGCGGATTAGGCGTCTGTGCGGAACGCAGTGCTCTTTTTAATATGATTACCAATGGTGAAACCAGAATTAGCCGGGTTTTAGCTTTAATGGCAGATGGTAAAAATGGTGCTCCATGTGGAGCCTGTCGCGAATTTATTGTTCAGTTAATGGAAAAAGATTATCAGCAAGTTGAAATTATGCTGGACTATGAAAAGGACAAAGTCGCTACAATGGGCGAACTAACTCCAGAATGGTGGCTGTAATGGATAATGATGTAAAACAATTTTGGCAGGATTTTTGCCTTAAGCATAATTTGGCTACTGGCACTAAAGTTGACGCTTGGGCTTTTGGTTCTAATAAAAAAGATGCAGATGAATTGGCTGAGCTAGTTGACAAAGGGATTAAAACTGCCACAACTTCAGAATATATACCGGGTGATGAAGATATGCCTAAAGCTGGCGATTGGAACATAATTCTTGATAGTCAGGGTGACCCTGTCTGTGTTGTTCAAAATAAAGTGGTAGAAATTATCCCTTATAATCAAATTTCCGCAGAGCATGCTTATCATGAAGGTGAAGGAGATCGCAGTTATCAGTACTGGCGCAAAGTTCATGATCAATTCTTTGAAGATGAATTTAAAGCCAATGGTCAAAAATTTTATCCACAGGCACCAATGGTATGTGAGATTTTTGAAAAAGTTGAATAATTGAGCTGTTGAAAAATGAAAGAAATATGATATAGTTAAGACAATTTAGGAAAAGAAGGTATTGCAAAAATGGAGAATTAATTTCTGATTTTATTAGTAAGCAAAAAAGTTTGATAACCAATGCTTTTATCACGCATTTTTGCCGATAATCAGAAATTAGTACTGTTCTCTATTAAGGTGGTTCTTTAGTTTCACTGGCTTTTTGTGCACTGCTAATCAAATTATGGGCAATTTGGTTATCAGTGCTTTTTCTTTAGCAAAAAGCAGGTGTTAATATGGAATACATTAAAATTACTAATCTTAAAGTAGATTATCAAGGTGAGGTTTTATTTCAAGCTCCTCATTTAAATGTTCAAGACCGACAAATAGTTGGTTTGATAGGTGATAATGGTGTAGGTAAAACTACGTTGGTCAACATTATTGCTGAAAAGCCTATAATTTTTGGGATAGAAGGGCAAGTTAAACGAAATTGTCATATTGTTTTAGTACCACAAATTTTAAATAACAGTGAGCAAAGTGGTGGAGAAAAGGAAAAAGCAGTTATTATTCAAGCATTACTTCAGATAAATCAAACTCAGAATTCTCTGCTAATTTTGGATGAGCCGACATCTAATTTAGATATTGAGCAACAGAAATGGTTAATTAAAGTCTTAAACGGCTTAAAACAGCCACTTTTAGTAATAAGTCATGATCAGACTTTTTTAAGCAAGCTTGTCAATGTTATTTGGCAGATCAAAAACCAGCAAGTTTATGAATTTAAAGGTACTTATGAAGAATACCAGCAATTTCTTAGAGCACAAGAAAAAAGGCAGAACACTCAGTATTTTCAAAAACAAGTTGAGATTAAAAGACTAAAAAAGAACCAACAAGAATTTGCAACTAGGGCTAAAAAATCTACTAAGAAAAAGAAAAATATTTCCTGGTCTGATTGGAAAATAAAAGATAGTAGCGGTTTAGAGAAAAGTCTTTTTCGTAAAAGTACTTTACTGAAAAGGCGTATAGCTAAAGCAGAAACAACGCTGGAAAAGCCGCAAGTTCATCAGCCAATCACTTTAGGCAATATTGAAAATATGAACCTGGAGTTGTCACAGAAAAGCAGCATAGTCAGATTCGAAACTCAAAGTGTTACTCTACATAAAAAGCAATTATTTAGTATAACTAAAGAGTTGAAGATTAAAGGAAAAGAAAAAATAGCGTTAACCGGAAAAAATGGTGCTGGAAAATCAGTTTTTTTAGCAAAATTATTTCACAAAGAACTGGCTGTTTGGCTTAATTCGCAGCTAAAAATGGGCTATTTCAAACAAAATATGGCGCAGGAAACTGAAGAAACAGCTACAGTAAAAGAGGTAATATATAAAAACAGCATTTTTAATAAAACCACTACAATGCAGCTTTTAGGTGACTTGCATTTGCAAAGATCTTTGGATAATCACGTTAGTTCTTTGAGTGGAGGACAGCTTGTTTGTTTTAAATTGGCAAAAGTGCTTTTAGGTGAACATAACTTGCTGATACTTGATGAACCGGACAATTTCTTAGACATTTCATCTATTAATGCTTTAGAAGAATTTCTAAGAAACTATCCGTTTGCTGTTATTATAGTTTCTCACGATCAGAACCTGTTAAAAAACTTAAACTTTACTTCTTGGAAAATAAAAAATCACAAGTTAATAACTCCCAGTGATTTCTCGAGTAAAGAAAATGCTAAAATTGCTAATCAGATCAGTTTATTACAATTCAAATTAGACCAACTGATTTCCGATCCTAATGCTTCATTTAATGACATTGAAAATATTTCCCGGGAAATAAATAGAATTTCTAAAAAGAACTAAGTTTTATTAATTGGGGTAATAGCAGGAAAATTATTGTAGCTAAAACAATTAAAAAAATAAAATTAATTGTCAAAAAGCCTAATAATACTTGCCTGCCATGTACGTGGGCTTGCTTTAAAGCTAATAAATTTGCAAATGATGCTAATGGAATCCCTAATCCACCGACATTAACGCCAAGAAAGATTGCTGTGATATCTGTGCTGAAGCGTGTAATTAGGAAAGTAGCCGGAACATTGCTGATTACTTGGCTCAATAATATACCAGTTAAATAGGTGATAAAGAAACTCTGTTTTAAAAGCTGGGTTACAAGCGTAATGATAAATTTTTGTCTTCCTAAAATGCCTACTATCAGGAAAAAGCCGATAAAAGTAATTAAAGTACCATAATCAACTTGTGTAAAAACAAAACGGTTTGTAATTAAAATGACTGCCACAACAGCAATTGTAGTATAAATTAGCGGTACGAAATGAAGTACTCCTGCAAGTGTAACTATTAGTAGTGCAAAAGCAATGATTAGAGAAATTGGTTTTACCTCATAGTCTGTTTGTTTTAAAACTGGAAGTGGAGTTGCTGGAATTACAAATGTTGTTAACAAAATTAAAACAAAACTAATTAGGAACAATGGGAGTGAAATTTTGAAAAAATTAGCCGTAGAAAGCTGATAATGATTATAGAGATAGAGGTTCTGCGGATTACCGAAAGGAGCCAATGCACTTCCTAGATTTGCTGCAATTGTGATTAGTGCCAAAGGAAAAGTAAATGGTCCATGAACCTGCTTGTGAATAACTAAAAATAATGGTATTAAGCTTAGGATCGCAACATCATTAGTTAAAAACATAGCTAAAAATCCTGCTAATAGAACTAATAACTGAGTAACTTGTCTATGGGTATGAGCTAGATTGATGATTTTTTGACTTAAGTAGTCCAATGCCTTAATGTTAATCAAATATTGTGTGACAAGCATTAAACTAAATAAAGATAAAATTGTTTGCCAGTTAACATCGGATATTTTTGGCAGGGTGCGACAAATCACACAAACTAAAAATAAAATTAGAAGAGTAGCCCACATTATTTTTTGCTGCTTAATGATTTTATTGACTGCTTTCATGCTGCATCACTCTTTTAGAAATAACCTGCTCAAAATTTTTAACTTAAATATTTTACTACGAAAAGTAAACAAGAGTTAATTTTTTACATAAATAACTATAAATTATTACTATGCTTCTGGTAAAAAAGATTTAAAAACAAAAGATACACTTAAATTGATAATAACTATTATAATATTAATAACTATTAGTATCAGCTTAAATGAGGAGAAAAAATGACGAAACCAATTATTGGCATTGCCGGATCTGAAATGATTGATTCTGGTGGAATGTTTCCAGGATACAGACGTAGTTATGTTAATGAAGACTATGTGGATTCTGTTGTTAAAAATGGCGGAATTCCGTTTATAATTCCATTTACCGAAAATGACGACATTATAAAGAGCCAAATGGAATATGTTCAGGGTCTTATTTTAAGTGGCGGTCACGATGTTGACCCTCATCTATATGGTGAAGAATTATCGCCCAAAATAGGGCCGATTTGGCCTGAGCGAGATCATTTCGACATGCTGTTATTAAAGATTGCGGAAGAAACCAATAAACCGGTTCTTGGAGTTTGCCGAGGTGCTCAGATCATTAATGTAGCACATGGTGGCAGTCTTTACCAAGATCTTAGCTATCGCCCAGAGCAAACCCTGAAACATGAGCAGGGTCATACGCCTGATTTACCTACTCATAAAGTCACTATTAAGAAAAACAGCTTATTAGCTAAGACTTTAGGCAAAACTGAATGCATGGTTAACTCATTTCATCACCAGTTGATAAAAGATGTTGCTCCAGATTTACTTGAAGTTGCTGATGCAAGTGATGGCGTGCCCGAAGGGCTAGAAAATAAACAAGGTACGGTTCTAGCAATTCAATGGCACCCTGAAATGTTACATAATAATCCGAATACAAAATATATGAATAATTTATTTAAATTTGTGGTTAAAAACGCCAAGTAAGGAGTAATAATGACTCAAAATAAAAACGCTGGGGATAAACTAGGCTTTTGGTCAATTGTCTTTTTAGCAATTAATTCGATTATTGGCTCGGGTATTTTTTTAACTCCCGGGAGCGTGGTTAGCCAGGCAGGGAGCAAAGCATTAATTGTCTATTTCATCGCTGCAGTTTTTGCTTCAATTTTAGCTATTTCATTTTCAGCGGCAGCCAAATACGTCACTAAGTCTGGCGCTTCTTATGCTTATTCTAAGGCGGCATTTGGTGACAATGTTGGCTTTTACGTCGGTATCTTGCGCTATTTTTCTGCTAGTGTTGCTTGGGGAGTAATGGCTGTCGGTGTAATCAAATCGACTATTTCTATTTTTGGTGGCAATCCTGATAATTTTTTAAATGTCACCATTGGTTTTATTATATTAATGATTGCAGTAACTGTAATTAACTTATTTGGGCAAAAATTTGTGAAACTTGTAATGAACGTGGCTACAGCAGGTAAGTTAGCTGCATTAATTTTAATTATTGTGGCGGGTGTTGTTTTACTTATTAAAACTGGAGCTACACATAGCTTGTCATCTGTTGACCAAATAACGCAGAATGGGCATAAAATAGTACCAGCTTTAACCATAACGGGATTTGTGATGGCTGTTGTTTCAGCGTTCTATGCTTTTACAGGTTTTGAATCTGTTGCTTCTGGTTCAGAAGATATGCAAGAGCCAGAAAAAAACTTACCAAAGGCTATTCCACTAGCAATTTTAGTTATTGCTGCTATTTATATTGGGGTAGTGGCAGTAGCGATGGTTTTGGATCCTAAGGCATTGATGACAACTAAACAAGTGGTGGCAATCAGTGCGATTTTTAAAAATGATATATTGCGGGATGTAATTTTAGTTGGAGCGCTTATTTCGATGCTGGGAATAAATGTTGCCTCTAGTTTTAATGCACCACGCATTTTGGAGGCAATGGCCCGTGAACATCAACTGCCGGCTACTTTAACCAAAAGGACTAAAAATAATTTTCCCATTAAAACTTTCTTTATTTCTGAAGCATTAGCAATCTTAGTGCCCTTAGCTTTTCAATATAACATGACTAACTTGATTACGTTGAGTGCTATGGTCAGATTTTTAGGATTCATAATTGTTCCTCTGGCAGTAATCTGCTTTTATTATGGTAAAAATAAGCAGCCAATTTTGCCGGCTCCTAAGAATATCATAACTGATATATTTGTACCAATTTTGTCAATAGTTTTAGTAATCTTTTTGCTGGTTAAATATAACTGGCAAGCACAATTTGGTATTATTGAGAATGGTAAAGTCGTTGGTGTTAACTGGTATGCAATTTTCATGATGATCTTTGGGTTCATAATTTTACCACTATTTATGTTTTGGTTCTCTAGAAAAGAAAGGAACCAGCAGCAGTAGCTCTAAAAATTTACAGTAAAAAACCGGACTAGACAATACTAGTTCGGTTTTTTGCGCTGTTAATTGATGTATTTACGGAAGAAGTTTAGTTCATCTTCATTACATTTTTTGGCCAAGTCATCCTTTTGATTAACATGGAAAACGTGGCCCCGTGGGTGTTCCTTATCACCATAGAAATGAAGTTCATGATAAATATTTTTGGCCTTCAGGTAGCCTGATAACATGTAGGCGTTATCACGCAAGAAATCATCTGTGCAGGTCATTAAGAAAAGCGGTGGCAGTGCTTGAGTTAAAAATTGTTCTACATTTAATTCATCATGTTTATTTAACCGAATTTCTGGACGAAAATAGGCTTCTGGTGCCCCAGTATATGAGGGAATTGCGGTTAGGAAGTAGGCACCACAATTTAAAGCGGCAGCTTTAATTGTTAACTTTGGTACTGAATATCCAAAATACTTGCGGTATTCATTGTTAGTGTAAGCTGCTAAAATTTGTTCTCCCATTTGGCCACCTGCACTGTCTCCAACAATAAAGACATTATTTAGATCGAATTGATATTTTGTTGCATTTTCCTCTTGTGCTACCCAGTGAAACACGCGATTGATATCATCCAGTTCTCCGGGATAGACCACATCTGGTGCTAAACGATAATTGGCGTTAACTACGGCAAATCCTTCTTTAGCCAGAGCCAAGCAATAAAACTGATAGGTTTCTTTGGTGCCATATATCCAGCCGCCACCGTGAATATTTACGATTACCGGTAATTTAGCAGAAGTTTTATTCTTTGGTAAATAAACATCAAGTATCTGATATTTAGGATCTTCACCATAGGATATATCATCAAACCGTTCTACTTCCGGAATTTGTGTTGGCAATCCAGCATCGCGCTGATCATCACCTTTTTTAATTGCATTTCGTGTTTCTTCAACTAATTTTCGATAGTCAGGTTCTGACATTTTACAGCTCTCCTTTTTTGTAATCGCTTTAGTATTATATTTTACTTCAATATAAGTAAAAAAGAAGGTCATAAATTAACTTAAAAGTGATTATTGAATACGTTTTTAAGAAATAAACACAACCTGTAACTAGTCAATCCAAGTGCTTTTTTCAGATAGTTCCGCATGCTTTAAAGCTGTGAAAACTTGTTGAAAGTATTCCTTTTTTTCATATCCTTTGCGATAGGCAATGCCATTGGCAAAAGAAATATTGTAATTCAATAAAATAAAATTCAAATTTTCATTGACCTTGTCGTAAAGAATACTCGGAACGATTCCTAAACATCTGTTACTGGCACAAAATATTTCTAATACTACTTCATCGCTGATACTTTTGAAGTCAAATTCAGGATATTTAAGAGTTAATTCAAATTTAAAGTGATTGATTAAAGGTAAAGGTGGAATAGAGTTCCAAATGTAGACTTCTTGTTTTGATAAATCTTTGATTTTTAAAGATTTATTTTTGCTAATCGGGTTCTTTTTAGAAGCAATAACTGATAGACCAGTTGAAAAAACCGGTTCAAAATTTATTTCCTTTTTGTCTATAAAAAAATCTTTCTGATATAAAACAAAATCATATTTTCCTTGAATCAATGATGTGGAAATATCATTGCCGTCATTAGGATCAAAAATTTCCAGATTTATTCTGGACTGCAATTTACTATCTAGGTTTTGAATAAACTTTGATAAAAATTCAATTTCAAATAGTGATCCTGTGAAAGCGATTGTAATAGGTTCAGTAGCCCTTAAATTGCTGTTTTTAATATCTGTAACTGTTTCATTGATATCTGCATATATTCTTTTAGCCTTAATATAAAAGAATTCACCACTTGCCGTGAGTTCAATACCACGTCGGCCGGGTTTTATTAATTTCATCCCTAAGAAGGTTTCTAATTTATGAATATTTTTTGAAACTGTTGAAGGGGCCACAAATAACTGATTTGCAGTCTGAGTAATATTTCTGGTTTGAACTAAAGATAGAAAATATTTAAGTTGATTAGTATTCATGTAATTTCCTTATTTCATTAACAAAAATAAATTAGCAGCTTTGCCAAATTGGAAAAGCTGCTTTCTTTATTATCTGCTGAAAGTGCTTTACACCATGCTACCATAAATTTAATTAAACTAGAGAAGGAGATAGAGGAAATGAGTAAAAAGCAAAAAATATATCCTTGGTTGATGATTGTTACTACTGGTTTGCTTTGCGGTGTAGTCTCTGGTGTTTTTACACAAGTAATGGGACTATTTTTGACACCGCTTGCTAATTCTATTGGTGGCGGAAAATTAGGTTCAGTTTCTTACTACTACACTGTTTTAATTTTAGCCACTGCAGTTGGTACAACACTAGTGGGAAAATTTATTCACAAAGTTAACGTTTCATTAATCTTATTAGGTGCTATTGTCGTTACGGCAGCTTCGACTTGGTTATTTTCCATGGCCAACAATGTGATGGCTTTTTATGTTTTGGCGGCAGTTGTAGGTATTTGCTGTGGTTTCAGCGGTTATGTAGTTCAAGGAGTCGTTATTAACAATTGGTTTGTTAAACGCAAAAACTTTGCTTTCACTGCTGGGGCATTCTTTAATACTATCTTTTTGGCAATTATTACTCCAGTTGCATCTCAAATTATTCAAAGTAATGGTTGGCGCAGAGCTTTTATTATATTAGCAATTATTATGTTGGTTGTTGGTGTTCCGTGTTCATTGTTTACTAAAGTAGAACCAGCTAAGTTGAATTTATTGCCTTATGGAGTTTCTTCACAGGCTGAACTGGATCAAGTAAATAATAATAGTGAAGTGGAAGAAAGTAGTAATTCCAGTACAGGTAAAGTACTTTTATCAGTTTCATTTGTTCTTGTTTTAATTTTCTTCTGTTTCAATGAGTTTGCCGGCAATATGACATCCTTGTGGCCGTCATTTGCTGAAGGTGTTGGATTTGGCGCAAATGTGGGTGGTTTAATTGCAACTATCATTACTGTAGCCGATTTGATTATGACTCCATTATTTGGGGTTACCAGTGATCACTTTGGTGGAAGAAAAGCTTTGCCTTGGTGGCTATTTTTGACAATTCTAGCTCCAGTATTGATGATTATTGCAAATCAAACGAGGCTGATTCCATTGGCTTTGATAGCTGCAGTACCTGCAGATGCTATTTCTGTCATTATGGGCTCAGGAGAACAAATTTTTGCTAAAGATATTTTAGGCAAAGATTTTGATGCCGGTTATTCTTATGCAAGTTCTATTACATATGTAGTAAGTGCTTTTGCTACGCCAGTTTTGAGTAATATTGCTGATGCAACACATAATTGGAATATTGTTGTTGGTATTGTAGCAATCTGTGAAGTTATAGTTCTGTTTGCAGTTATTATTGGTGAAAAAAGAGCAGATAAATTAGCAAAATAGGAGGAGATTATGAATATGAACGAATATGATGTTATTGTTGTTGGTGCAAGTAATGCTGGCGGTATGGCAGCTTGTGCAGCTGCTGAAAAAGGCGCTAAAGTTTTAGTCATTGATAAAATGAATAGTACGGGCTTTTTATACCGTTTAAGTATTGCAGCTGTTGGAACAAAGGCTCAGAAAAAAGCAGGAATTGAAATTGACAAGTATAAGTTAATTAACTATTTGTCAGCATTTGCTCAAGATAATGTAGATCAAAAATTATTGTGGAAGTGGGTTAATAATAGTGCCGAAACTGTTGATTGGCTCGAAGATAATGTTTTAAAGCCTCATGGTTCACATCTTTATGCACAACCAGATGCTGAATATCATACTTTGATTAACACGGCTTTTCCAACTGAACATGATGTTACAAATGATAAGCATGAAGATGTTTTCTATGGTAAGTGGGTCGTTGAAAAAGCCAAGGAACTTGGTGCCGAATTTTTATGGCAAACTAAGTTGGAACATTTGATTACTGAAAATGGTGTGGTAACCGGTGTGGTAACCAAAAATACCAAAACCTCTGAAGTAAAGAAATTTAGAGCTAAAAAGGGTGTCATTATTTGTACAGGTGGTTATGGTTCAAATGAAGCCTTAATGGCAAAATGGAATCCATTAGGCCTAAAGAAGAATGTATACTCTGATAGTCCACGAGATGATGGTTCAGGTCAAGTAGCTGCCTTAGAAATTGGTGCCTGGAGGGATGAAGAACCTGCAGAAATCATATTTGATCGTGGGTCAGTTCCAGTTGGCACTAATACAAATGAATATTATGTTAAGTCTTGGGAAGATGTCGGCTATTTTTGGATGGGAAGCTATCCATTGTTAAAACTAAACTTAAATGGTGAACGTGTAGGAAATGAAAGTGCGCCATATGAGTTTGATATGAATAGGGCAACTAAGCAACCAGGATATTTACAAGTAGCGATTTGGAATGATGCTACAATGGATAATTTGCAAAAATTTCATACTTTGGGTTGTGCTCGCTTAAACTGGCCAGGCTTTTACAATACTGAAGAAAATAAGCAAGAAATTGCAACTAGGATTAAAGAAGGTTTTATACAAAAAGCTTCTACAATCGAAGAATTAGCTGAAAAATTGAACCTTCCGGTAGAAAATTTAAAGGCCAGCGTGGATAATTATAATAAAATGTGTGCAGAAGGTAAGGACACCGAATTTGGTAAAGAAGATTTCAGACTTTTACCAATTAAAGAAGGTGCCTTTTACGGAGCAGTTTATGGTGGCCGGTTGTTAGCAACACTTGATGGTTTGAGAGTTAATACTAAGATGCAAGTACTTAATAAAATAGGAGAAGCGATTCCTCATTTGTACGCAGCTGGTAATGCCAGTGGCGGCTTTTTCTGGGGTTCATATCCAGACCATGTTCCCGGTTTAACTTGCAGCCATGCTCAGACTTTTGGCAGACTAGCTGGGCAACAAGCTGCTTGTAATAATTAATTAGACTTTTAAAAAGTTCAATAATTGTTTAGTTGAAAAATGACAAAAATAACAAAATTACAAAAAACATACCCGTGGATAATTATTATTGCTTCAGGCTTACTGATGAGTTTGCTGGAATATACCTACACTTTGTTATTTAGTCTTTTCCTAAACCCTTTAGTTCATTCTCTAAATAGTAGAATGTCAATTGTTTCACTTTATTATACGTTAATTAGTTTTTCCATTGCGGCAATGCTGCCATTAATTAATAAAATAATTGCTAAAATCAGTTTAAGTAAAATAACTTTGACAGCAATAGTTGTAGGCTCACTCAGTATTTGGTATTTTTCACATATCACTCAAGTTTGGGAATTATATATTCTTGCCGTTATTGTTGGCATATGTAGTGCGACCTGTGGAACCGTTGTTCAAGGTATTGTCCTCAATAATTGGTTTGTTAGTAGAAAAAATTTGGCTTTTAAAATGGGCTCATTTGTTTCCACCATTTATTTGTTGATTATGACACCAGTTTTAACTTATCTAATCTCTATTGCAGGTTGGAGACAAACAATGTTTATGTTGTCTTGGTTGACATTAATTTTAGGAATACCTTGCTCGTTAATAATGAAAGCCAAGCCTCAGGATGTAGGTCTAAAGCCGTACGGTTTTGATAAGTGTTCAAAAAGAAATACTAATAGTAAAACTGTAAATAATTCAAAGCGGTTGAAAAAGCTTTGGCTCTCGCAACCATTTATACTCACATTGATTTTCTTCATTGCAATTACTTTTGCTTCAAACATGAATCAGCTTTTTCCTACTTATGCGGTTAAAGTTGGTTTTGGCGCAGCAATAGGAGGCTTAATGGAAACAATTATGACAGGAATTGATATTCTAGTTACACCAGTGTTTGCCATCACTACCGAAAAATTTGGTGGAGCCAAGTCTCTGCCAGTTTGGTTATTTTTGGGTTTATGTACATTTCCTCTTCTGATTCTGGCAACAGTTAAACATGAGCCAATTTTTGCCCTAGTTAGTGCCATTGGCGCTGACATCTTGACAGATATTTATGGGCCGGGAGAGCAGATTTTTGCAAAAGATATTTTAGGTAAAGACTTTGCGGCAGGATATTCATGTATTAATTCTATTACTTATTTAGTCGGAGCCTTTGCAGTACCAGCAGTTAGTCTAGTTTATGAACTTTCATTAAACTGGAACATGGTTTTTATTTTAGGAATCATTTTGTTAATAATAATGCTATCAGTACTCTTTTGGGGCTATCACAAAGTAAGAATATAAGTAGAATAAAAGGGATTGTTCAGTAATCTACCGTACTGATCAATCCCTCTTTTGTTAAATGGGTGATTTCTGATTTATTTAACAATATCGTTAATTGCATTTCTTGCAGAATAGATACAGTAACCTGCGTGTGTACCGCTAACTTCGACACCATATGTATCTCCATAAATAACGCCAGAACCATCGCTTCCGACAGCATATAAGTGTTTTATAGCTTTGCCATTAGTATCAATAACTTCGTTTTTCAGGTTAACTTTTAAACCATCACCTGTTGTAAAGGCTCCAACTTGCATTTCCAAAGCATAAAATGGACCTTCTTTGACCGGTAGCAAATATTCTGCAGATTTACCGAAGTCATTATCACTTCCAGTTTCTGAAAAATGATTGTATCTTGCAATACTTGTTTGAAGATTAGGAGTATTTAATTTTTCTGCTAAGTCAGATATTGTATCACTTTTAGTTATAAAACTGAGTTTTTTGTCTAAGGCAGTTTTAATTTCTTTTTTCAAGTTGGGATAGTTAGGTAATTCATAAAATGGATGTAAATCAAGAGGAAACTGTTTATTAGTAAAATCATCGATTGTCTTTTGATCAAAAATCGCAAAAATCCGATCTTGACGTAACATAGAATTCCCTTCATTGGCCCAATTTGTTACACATGCATATTCATTAACGAAACGATCGCCATTTTCGTTAACCCATAAAACGGGTTCATCACAGACAGCACTGCCTAAGTTCCAATCAGATAGTTCATAAGCAGGTACTTGATTAGTTTCATCATAAATTTGTCCACCAAAATTCATTGTCATTCCGGTGAAAAATTTACGTGCACCAAGTGACCAGGCCAATTTTAGACCGTCACCTGTACTTTTACCAGAATTGACAGCAACAATTTTTTGAGGATTATATTTATGCGCATGTTTCATTAGCTCTTTATTGTTTAAATAACCTCCAGAAGCCAAAACAATATTTTTAGCTAAAACAGTTTGTTCGGAATTATCGCTAACGTTAACAAGTTTAAGACTAAATTCTCCTGTTTCTGTCTGACTTATTTCAGTTGCTCTGGTTAAAGTTTTTATCTCAGTGTCTTTACTTTTGATATAAGGTTCTAAGCCATTGTGAATAGCTTTATCACCATATCCATCAAATAAATGCCATGTGGCAAAGCCAGTGCCCATGTTAACGACACCTTTAAATTTTACGCCATGTTTTTGTAACCAGCTGACATTTTCAGCAGAATGTTCAATATATTTTTTCCAGATTAATCCATTAGCTTCATAATGTGAGTATTCTAGTTCGGTTTGGAGGATGTCTTCAGGCTTAATGTCGATCCCTGCTTCTTTTTGCATTTGCGATTGGACAGCAAAAATCCCTTCAACATAGTTGCCTGTTCCACCAGTAGTATGGCCCTTTTCTACAAGAAGGGTTTTCAGGTTTTTATCAGCAGCTTCAGTGGCTGCAGCAAATCCAGACAGGCCACCACCTATAATGACTACATCATAATTATCCAACATTTCAAATATCCTTTCTTTTATTCTTTAAGTTAATGATAGACTGCAGAATATAGAACTGACTTTTATAGTTTGGAATAAGTTATCACTAAGAGGAATAGTAAAATGAATTTTACCCAACTTCGTTGTTTTATCACTGTCAGTGACAATTTAAGTTTCACGATTGCAGCTCGCAAACTTAATTTTTCTCAACCTGCAATTTCCAAAAATATCAATGACTTGGAAAAAGAATTAAAAACCCAACTTCTTGTTCGTAATCCCCATCAAATCGCGTTGACAACTGATGGTATCTATTTTTACAATGTTGCCCTCAATATTCTCAAGGAAAAAGATGCTGCAATTGCTAATATTAAAAATATTCACAAAGAAAAGTCTTTCCGTGATATTAAAATAGGCTTGGATTATTCACCTTTTGAAAGCATCTTTTTAGCAGACTTTTTAAAGGGATTTGAACCAACAAGTTTCAATTTCATTATTAATTATTTAGGAAACTATGTTTCTCAAATTGCTAATAGTAAAATTGATATGGCACTACTTTCTAGTGATCTTGTTAATAATGCTGTAGGAATAAGCTTTAACCAATTACTATCGGGAAAGTTTTTACTGATGTTTAATTCTAATAGCAAATTACATTTTAAAAAAATAGTAAACTTAGATGAACTTAAAAGTTATAGAGTATTAGTTTTATTCACAGATCAAACTTATCCTAGTCTTTTTAAACTTAATCAACTTCTTTATCAAAAACTTGAGAAGAAAAATATTAAAGCAGTTGATAACTACTTTTTGATGTACAATTACGTCTTGTCAACGGAAAGGGTGGTAGCGATTATTCCTAATTTTGCGATTGATCCTACTCAAAAAGGGATCAGTTACCGGCAACTAAATTACTATGATGATTTTTCATATGGATTAGCATACTCATCTTTAAGGGAGAACGATCCGTTAGTTAAAAAAATAACGGCAAATTTAAGGCAAAGTATCAAATTTGATTTCTAAATATAATTCTTTAAAGAAAACCCCAACCTAAAAAGCTGGGCAAGTAATATGCTTTTCAAAAGATGTCTATGTTCTGATGATTTTGGTCAAAAATCATAATAAATCATCAATATATTAATTAAAAATGATAATAAAGATACTATAAATATAATTCAAAAAACCAAACTTGTTTAAGTTTGGTTTTTAAAATATCAGCTACTTTAGTTATTATTCATAGCAATAAAATTCTGATATGCTTCATTCTCTGAAGTAGTGGTAATCTTAAAATTATTAAAATCAGGCTGCTTCTGGTGCAAGGTACTTTCTGCAACGTCAATGTAATGTGTAACTGTCGCATTTCCAATTAATTCGATCCAATAGCTATTGGCGGTGCGATGTACCTTTGTTTGGACAAATCCTCCAGGATTTAAAACAGTCAGCAATTTATCAAACAAATTCTCTGACTGGTTAGTCAAAGCGTAAATTAAGCTTGTTGCAGACATGCCAGTACCGCAGGCATTGGTAAAACCAACACCGCGCTCAAAAGTGCGAACGAAAAGGTGGCCAGAAGACAAAACTTGAGCAAAACTGACATTTACTCCATCTGGAAAATAAGGATTTTTATGATTTAATTTTGTTCCTAAATTTGCTAACAAGTCACTTTTTAAAACATCATCTGAAACTAAACTAATCAAATGTGGGTTGGGAACAGCGACTGCTGAAAAGGTTAACTTGGGTGCAAATTCAGGTACTGCTTGGTTTAGTAGTTCAGAGCAGCCTAAGTTGGTAAAAGGAAGATCTGCAGCTGCAAAACTAACCGGACTAATTTCGACACTGACTGCTTTAACGTTTTGCGCCCAGTCCGGCTGACAACTAACACGTAAATCACTTTGCATTGTTTCAACCTTGAAAGATTTTTTGTGAAATTTTTCTGCTAGATAACGGCCTACAGTACGTAAACCATTGCCACACATGGAAGCAAAAGAACCGTCAGCATTAATGACCTGCATTTTGCCTATGGCTTGTGAGTGCTGCGAATTGCTGATCACTAACAAACCATCAGCTCCCTTTAATAATCCTGTGGCGGAGTTAGTTATTTGTTGGGCCAAATTAACTAATTCATTTTTAGTTAAAGGGTTTTGCAATTGTGTTTGATCTAGTAGAAAAAATTTATTCTGTGAACCGTGAACTTTTTGTAGTTGTACCATAAAAATTGCTCCTTAAATTAATTAAAAAAACTGGTGGTAAATTTCTCTAACAGCAGCAGCTGCGTCCGCTTTTTTGGTACCCAGCATAATTGAGATTCGTGAAGCACCTTGGTTAATCATATGAATTGCAATATGCTTTTGTGCCAGAGGCAGCGTGATATTCTTCATTACGCCAATTTTGTTTTTCATTCCTTCTCCTACAACCATGATAATGGCGTAGTCATCAATCCATTCTAATTGGTCAGGATTAAGTGCCTGTTGAATTTCAAAACACATTTGCTGGCGAATTTGCTCATTAAATTGGCGTTTGTCAAAAATCACAGTTAAATCATCAATTCCTGAAGGCATGTGCTCATAAGATATATTAAATTTATAAAAAATTTGTAGTAATTTAAGAGTAAAACCAACCTGTTTATTTAGCAAGTATTTATGTAAATATAATGCTGCAAAATGACCAGAACTAGCTACTCCTGTAATTGTACTTTGAGGCTGGAAGTTATTTTCAGGTACGATCATTGTTCCAGGTAAATCTGGGTGATTGGTATTTTTGACATTAATTGGTATTTGTCCTTCAATTGCAGGAATAATAGCTTCATCGTGAAAAACTGAAAAGCCTGCATAGGACAGTTCTCGCAACTCGCGGTATGTCATAACATTAACAGCGTGGGGATGCGTAACTATTCTAGGATCAGCAGCGTAAATAGCATCGACATCAGTGAAGTTTTCGTACAAGTCTGCATTTAGCCCACGTGCCCAAATGGCACCAGTAATATCAGATCCACCTCGAGAAAAAGTAGCAATTAAACCGTCTTGAGTAATACCGTAAAAGCCGGGAACAATTAATAAATCTGAAGTTTGAGCCCACTTTTGCAAATTGTTGTAAGTTTCCGGTAAAACCTGGGTGTCATTAGGATTATCAGTCACTATAAAGCCAGACTCTTTCGGGTCTAAGAAACGAGCGGGTAGATGTAGACTTTGTAAAATTAAAGTCAGAAGCTGTGCATTTAGTTTTTCTCCATGTGCTTTAAAGCCTGCCATTAAAAAATCTTTACTTGGATAAGAAACTTGAGGCAGATTATGTAATTCCTGCAATAGAGGCTTTAATAATTGTTCGGGTATTTTAAAATAAGCAGCAATGTCATGATACCTGGACCAAATTTTTCTAACAGTTGCACTATAATTTTGTTTATTAATTGCTTTTTGGGCATATTCTATTAATAAATCTGTTACTTTAGTGTCATTGTTATATCTTTTTCCTGGCGCTGAAGTAACTACAATTTTACGAGCCGGATCAGCATTAATAATTTTTAAAACTTTTTGAAATTGTTCTCCATCAGCTAGAGAACTACCACCAAATTTTACAACTTTCATGTTAATACCTTTCACAATTAAATTTAATTTAAGTAATTAGTATTGGATTTTAACATTAAAATTTTAATCTTCAACCGTAAAAGAAAGTTGCTAATTAATAACGCTATTATTTTTCTTAAGAAAACTTTGGTAAAAAAACTGTCTGTAAACGCTGAGTTTAATAGCCTTTGATACAACTTTTAAATAATTAATTGCAATAAATAATTTTGAGGAATTGAAAGTTAAAAAATATTTGTCGGTAAAAATGGTTGACAATCATATTAATTAATAATAATATTTTAATAAATCGAAGAGGTTGCAACCAACAAAAGTAGCTGGTGGAGTTTCTGCAAAAGCTAAGAAACCGGTTAAAGGGGCGGTTGCCGAAGCATTAATTATTGCGGTAATTAATTAGCTGGGACGTAATCTAACAGGTTACGGACTGTCGCAATTTTATATTCGCGGAGCGCTATCGACAAAATTGATACCAGATAATAACTTGAAGGACTCTTTTGTTAAGCACAACAAAAGAGCCTTTTTTATTTAACAAAAGGGAGAGACTTAAATGGCTGCTAATGATTATTACCAGACTAACGCTCAAGGTCACTTAGCAATTGGTGGAGTAGATGCATTGAAACTGGCAAAGGAGTTTGGTACCCCATTAGTTGTTTATGACGTACAAAAAATCAAACAGCAATTTCAGGCTTTCCAAGATGCATTTGCAGAGGAAAATGTGAATTATGCAATAAGTTATGCCAGTAAGGCTTTTGCTACAATTGCGATTTATCAGGTAATTAATGAACTTGGTGGACATGTTGATGTTGTTTCTGGCGGAGAATTGTACACGGCTCTAGAAGCAGGATTTCCAGCAGAGAAAATCAGTTTTCATGGCAATAATAAGACAGCTGATGAGTTATTAATGGCCGTGCAAAACCATGTCGGTGTGATTGTTCTGGATAATTTTTATGAAATTAAGTTGCTAACGCAGATTTTGCAAAAAACAAGTGCTCAAGTGCAAGTAATGCTGCGGCTAACTCCAGGGGTCTCAGCTCATACTCACGAATACGACCAAACTGGTCAAGAAGATAGCAAGTTTGGTTTTGATATTAGATCAGGACAAGCCGAGCGGGCATTTTTAGAGGTAAAAGCTAATAAACAGATGAATTTGATCGGCTTGCATGCACATATCGGTTCACAAATTTTGGCAACAGCGGGTTTTAAGCTAGAAGTTGAAAAACTGATGCAGTTGGTCAATAACTGGCAGCAAAAATATGATTACCAGCCGCGCATTTTAAATTTAGGTGGCGGCTTTGGCATTAGATATACCGAACAGGATGATACTATAACTGCTCAAACCTTCATCAGTCAAATAGTGCAGACAGTTAAAAAATGTGCGCAAATAAGCCACTTAAAAATGCCGGCCATCTGGATTGAGCCGGGTCGTTCAATTGTAGGAGAGGCTGGCTATAGCTTATATACAATCGGTGCACGCAAAGAAGTGCCGGGACTATTGCCTTACGTTGCCGTGGATGGTGGCATGGGTGATAATATCAGACCGGCCCTTTATGAAGCACAATATGAGGCATTATTAGCAGAAAATCCTCATGCCAAGCCAGTAGAAACTGTCAGGCTGGCAGGACGCTATTGTGAATCTGGCGACATTATTATTAACAAATTGGCACTGCCTAAAAGCAAACCCGGAGATGTAATTGCGGTTTTAGCAACTGGTGCTTACGGCTATAGTATGGCATCTAATTATAATCGTGTTCCTAGGCCAGCAGTTGTGTTTGCTGAAAATGGTCAAGCACAAGTAGTAGTTACACGTGAAACTTATGCGGATATAGTTAGTCATGATCGCTTTTATCAAATGGAAGGATAAATTATAAATATGAAAAAAATGACGGCAACCGAAATCATTGACTTTATTGCTAATTCAACCAAAAAAACACCAGTTAAAGTATATGTCAAAGGTGAAATGGCTAAATTGGACTGGCCTGAAGACAGCAAAGTTTTTAGTGAAACTCATACTGGAGTCGTTTTTGGAGATTGGCAAATTTTAAGTCCTTTTTTAGAAAAAAACGCCGAGAAGATAACATATTATCAAGTGGAAAATGTCAGTCGGAATTCTGCTATCCCTTTATTGGACCTGAAGAACATCTCTGCCAGAATTGAACCGGGTGCCCTTATTCGTGAAAACGTTGAGATAGGCAAAAATGCTGTAATCATGATGGGGGCTGTCATTAATATTGGTGCGGAAATTGGCGAAAATGCCATGATTGATATGAATGCTGTTTTGGGTGGTCGAGCAATTGTTGGTGAGAATAGCCATGTTGGAGCTGGTGCGGTAATTGCCGGAGTCGTGGAACCAGCTTCAGCACAACCTGTGAAAATTGGCAAAAACGTTTTGATTGGTGCTAACGCCGTGGTTTTAGAAGGAGTCCAAGTTGGCGACCATGCAGTGGTAGCAGCTGGTGCGGTGGTAACTAAGGATGTCCCAGCAAATAGTGTCGTCGCTGGAGTGCCGGCAAAAGTTGTTAAAATGCGTGATCAAAAAACTGCCTCTAAGACAGGAATTGAACAGGGATTAAGAAAGCTGTGAATTAATTAATGTTAACTTCTGAGCAACTTGTTAAAATTCGTCGCGATTTACACCAAATCCCTGAATTAGCTCTGCATGAACACCAAACACAAAAATATTTATTACAGGTCATTGGCAATTTTACTCAAAAACATATTGAGGTTCGCACATGTCCGGAGCTGCCCACAGCAATATTGGTCAGAGTTCAGGGAAGTGAACCCCAAAAAACAATTGGTTATCGTGCAGATATTGATGGCTTACCGATCGAAGAAAAAACGGCTTTGCCATTTGCTTCTCAAACTCAAGGTCAAATGCATGCCTGTGGTCACGATATCCACATGACGGTGGCTCTAGGAATTTTGGCTTATTTTTGTGATCACCAACCCCTGGATAATTTACTTTTCTTTTTCCAGCCGGCTGAAGAAAGTGAAAGTGGCGGCAAAAAAGCCTATGAAGCTGGAATTTTCTCTGGTAAATGGCGCCCCGACGAATTCTTTGCCTTGCACGTTACTCCTGATTTGCCTACTGGCACAATTGGCTGCCGTTTAGGAACATTATTTGCGGGAACAACTGAAATCAATATTGATTTATATGGTAAGGATGGGCATGCCGCATATCCGCAACAAGCTAATGATATGGTAGTAGCTGCAGCTGCTTTAATAGAACAAATTCAGACAATTATATCTCGCAGTATTGATCCCATTGCAAGTGGAGTTATTACAATAGGAAAGATCAGGGCTGGAACAGTTAGAAATGCGATTGCCGGCCATGCTCATCTTGAAGGAACTATTCGCGGACTAACCCAAAAAATGATTGAAAGAATCGATCAACGCCTGCGAGATGTGACTCAGGGAATAGCGCAAAGTTTTAATGCTAAGGTTGATTTGCAGCTTAATCAGGGTGGTTATTGGCCAGTAGAAAATGATCCACAAATCACAAGCGAGTTTATTAATTATATGAAGGAAAATTCTCAAATTGATTACCAAGAGATGCAGCCGGCTATGACAGGAGAAGACTTTGGCTACTTGCTGGCACAAATTCCCGGTACCATGTTCTGGCTGGGCGTGAACGATAATTCTCAACTCCATTCTGCAACATTTAACCCACACGAAGATGCAATAGTAATAGGAATTAAAGCAATGGTAGGTTTTTTATTGAGTCATATGTAACTCAAAAGGAGAGAAAGCATGACTAATTTTGACAAGGCAGATTTAATGACTGCGATAATTACGCCCTTTAATAAAGAAGGAAAAGTTGACTATCCTGGTCTGAAAGAATTAACAGAACATTTAATTAATACAGGCAGCAATGGTTTTGTCATTGGTGGCACTACTGGGGAAACGGCAACCATGACTCATGATGAAAAAATAGAACTATATACTAAGTTTGCTCAAATAATTGCAGGACGAGTACCTGTAATTGCGGGCACAGGCAGTAATAATACTGCACAAACCGTTGCGTTTACCCAGGAAGTAGGACAAATTCCCGGCATTGATATGGCTTTGGTAGTAGCGCCATACTATAACAAGCCGAATCAAAGAGGAATTACAGCTCACTTTGAAACAGTGGCAGCAAATTCTCCCGTACCAATTATCATTTATAATATTCCAGGACGAACAGGAATTAAGATTAGTAAAGAAACCTTGGTTGACCTCTCACATAATCCTAAAATTGCTGGCGTTAAGCAATGTACTGATTTAGAAGACTTAGAATATATTGTTGAACACGCAGCAAGTGACTTTTTAGTGTATACAGGCGAAGACTTGCAGTCTTTAACAGCTAAAGTTTTAGGGGCAAAAGGAGTGATTTCGGTAGCTTCTCATGTTTATGGGTCGGCCATGCGTGAAATGTATGATAATTTAGATCAGGGTAAAGTAGCTGCAGCAGGGAAATTACAAAGACGGCTAATGCCGAAGATGCAAGCCTTATTCATGTATCCTTCCCCGTCGCCAGTTAAAGCCGTCTTAAATGCACAAGGGCTGCCAGCTGGTGGTTGCCGCCTGCCTATTGTGGACTTAAATGAAGCAGAAAAGCGGCAATTAGCTGTTCATTTAGGTTTAGCTGAATCGGCTTTATTGCATAAACTGCCGTTAGAACTAGGAGTATAATATGAAAAGAATTTTGGTAGCTGGAGCTACAGGATCTATGGGCAAGCAAACTGTCCAGTTGGTAGAAAAATTACCTGATTGTCAATTGGTAGCAGTTTTGGCACCAACGGCATCTAAAAGTGCAGAATTTGGAGCTTCAGTTAAATGCTTTGACAATTTGACTGCTGTCGATATTGATGCCGATATTTGGATTGATTTTACCACTCCACAAGCCGTTTATGAAAATACTAAATTTGCTTTAAAGCACCATATGCACCCCATTGTTGGAACAAGTGGTTTAACCCCAGATCAAACAAAAAAGCTGCAAGCAATTGCACAAAAAGAAAAAATTGGTGGCATTATTGTTCCAAATTTTGGTTTGTCGGCTGTCTTATTAATGAAATTTGCACAAGAAGCTGCCCGTTATTTTCCTGATGCAGAAGTAATTGAAATGCATCATGCTGATAAAAGGGATGCACCTAGTGCAACGGCAATAGCAACTGCAAAATTAATTGCAGAAAACCGCAATCCAGAAAATTGCTCTCAAACTACGAACGATTCTGCAGCTCGCGGTGCTGATTATGATGGCGTTCCTGTTCATTCCGTTCGCTTACCAGGATACGTAGCTCACGAACAGGTGCTTTTTGGTGGGCCCGGAGAAGCTTTAACTATCAGACAAGATTCATTTTCTCGTTCTTCATTTATGCAGGGCGTGAAAGTGGCCTTGAGTCGGGTAATGGACTTACCAAATTTAGTGGTCGGTTTAGACCAAATTTTATAATTTATAAGGAGAACAAAAATGCCACAATTAGCTACTGATTTAACTTCAATTATTCATACACCATTAGAAAAAATTCCTCCCTCTGGTATCCGTGCTTTTGCTCAAAAAGTTGATGATATTCCTGATTTAATTAAATTAACCTTAGGAGAACCTGATTTAAATACACCTGAACATGTTAAAAAAGCAGCTGCTCAGAGCATTTTAGATAATGATTCACATTACTCAGCCCAAAAAGGAACACCCAGATTACGCAAAGCCATTAGCAACTTTTTACAGCGCAAGCAAGGCTTAACTTATGATCCTGACAGCGAAATTGTAGTCACAGTGGGTGCAACTGAAGCTATAGCCGCAACGATGCTAGCTTTGTTTCAGCCAGGGGATGAAATTATTGTACCGACCCCCTCTTATGCCCTTTATTTCCCATTGATTCAATACACTAAAGCTAGGTTGGTTGCTATCAATACGGCAGGAACCAATTTTGTGTTGACTCCTGAAGATTTGGAAAAGACACTGAATGAGCACCCTCATGCTAAAGCAATTTTACTGAATTATCCTACTAATCCAACCGGCAGGGAATGCCCCAGTTCTGTTTTAGAGCAAATGGCACCAATCATTAAAGAGCATCACCTTTATGTGATTTCTGATGAAATATACAGTGAGCTGACTTATAACTTTAATCACGTATCGATTGCGCATTATTTACCCGATCGTACCCTACTAATTAATGGTTTGTCCAAGTCGCATGCGATGACTGGTTATCGTTTGGGTTATGTGACTGGACCGGCTGCTTTAATTAGTTTAATTGCAAAAATGCACGCATTCTTGGTTACAGCTCCATCAAATCCAGCGCAAGCAGCAGCTACTGAAGCTTTGGAAAACGGTGATCAGGATCCGGCTGCAGCACGACCAATTTACCAAAAGCGGCGTGATTATATTGTTGGTGCATTAAACAATATGGGCTTAGAAACTCATGCCAGTGAAGGTGCATTTTATGTTTTTGCTAAAATACCGGAAAGTTATGGTAAGGACGATGAAGCTTTCGCACTGGATTTGGCCCATAAAGCTAAAGTTGGAGGCACTCCCGGAAATGCTTTTGGCCCTGGTGGTGAGGGCTATATCCGCTTTTCTTATGCTGCCAGTGACGAAAATCTTCATACTGCTATGAGTCGAATCCAAAAGTTTTTAGCAGAAAAGAGTGAAATTTGATGAGAGAATACACAGTTGCAATTTTGGGTGCTACAGGTGCAGTAGGTCAACGTTTAATTAGTGAATTGGAAAAAGCAGCAATTCCAGTCAAGCAAGTTAAATTGCTGGCGTCTAAGCGTTCAGCAGGCAAGAAATTACAATTTAAAGGCCAAGAAATTACAGTTGAAGAGGCACATCCTGATTCATTCACTGGTGTTGACTTGGTTTTATCATCTGCTGGTGGCGCCGTTTCTAAAAAGTTATTGCCTGAAGCGGTCAAAAGGGGGGCAGTGTGTGTAGATAATACTAGTGCTTTCCGGATGGCTGATGATGTTCCACTAATTGTTCCTGGAGTTAACGATGACCAATTAGTTAATCATCATGGCATTATTGCTAATCCTAATTGCTCGACCATTCAGATGGTTGCCGCGCTTTATCCGCTTCACGTTAAGTGGGGTATTAAGCAAATCATCGTTTCAACTTACCAAGCGGTTTCTGGTGCTGGCAAAGCGGCTTGGGATGAACTGTTGCAACAAGCACAAGATAGGCTGAATAATCAAGAAATTGAAGCCAAAATTTTGCCAACTGCGTCTGCTAAAAAGCATTACCCTATGGCGTTTAACCTGTTACCGCAGATTGATGTTTTTGAAGATGATGGTTACACTCACGAAGAATGGAAAATGATTCATGAAACTAAAAAGATTTTGTTTAATGATCAGGACACAAAGCAAATAAAAGTTACTGCTACTTGTGTCCGTGTGCCAGTTGAAATTGGTCATGGCGAAACAGTTTATTTCACTTTAAAAGATCAGTCAGCAACTGCTGCTGCGATAAAGCAGGAAATTGAGCGGACTCCCGGGCTAGTTTTACAAGATGATCCGCAAAACCAAATTTATCCACAGCCGCTTTTAGCAGCAGGTAAAAAAGAGACTTTTGTTGGCCGTATTCGTCCAGACCAAGAAAATCCTGGCGCGTTTAATATGTGGGTAGTAGCTGATAACTTATTAAGAGGTGCTGCCAGCAACACCGTGGAAATTGCTGAGTGTCTAGTCAGAGATAATTTGGTTCGTGTCCCTGATAAGTAATGTTTTTGTTAATAATAAGCCAAACTTTGGGCTGTTCAATCTTTAATATAAAAATTAACTCTTTTAAACTGATTTAATTCAGTTTAAAAGAGTTTTTTATTTAATGTTCGTAATTTTATTGATTATACGCGTATCGCTATATTAAGCACTTTCATTAATTAAAAAATACAAACTATTTAATGAATAAGTATAAATTTTATTCGTATTTGATGTTGACAGTAGATTAAAAGTTCGATACTCTAATATACAAAGCGGAGGTAATATATGAATCGCAAAACAGCAGTATGGTTGTTAATTCCTGCATTCTTGGGAGTATTGGTATTCACTTTTTTCCCTCTAATTCAAATTGCAATACCAACATTCCAAAGTAAAAGTGGCTTCTTTTCACTTTACGCACAATTTTTAAAGAGTTCTTTCAACTGGGCAGTTCTTGGACGTAGTTTTTTGATAGCAATTATAACAGTGATTGTTGTTTTGATCCTTGGGATACCTATCTCTATCTGGGTAGGAAGACAAAAAACAGTAGTCAGACAGGTACTGAATTTGCTAATTCTTTTTCCCATGTTAACCAATGCGGTTGTGAGAAACTTTGCATGGATTATTATTTTGGGTCATGACGGAATCGTCAATAAGATTTTACTGGCGTTGCACCTAATTAGGTCACCGCTAAATATTCTTTACACTAATGCTTCTATTATTATTGGTTCAGTTTACTTATTTTTACCAATTATGATTAATTCATTAATTGGCAGCGTGGCTGAATTAAATGTGGAAGTTGAAGAAGCTGCAGCCGTTCTTGGTTCCAGTCCTTGGCGCACATTGTTTAAGGTGATCATTCCTCAATTGACTACCGGCATTTTAACTGGTTGTATTTTAGTTTTTGCTGGAACGATGACAGCTTATACTACTCCAGAAATTCTTGGTGGCAACCGCCATTTGGTAATGGCAACTATGATTTATCAGCAAGCAATGACATTAGGTAATTGGCAAAATGCCAGCGTTATCTCAATAATTTTAATTGTTATTTCTGCTCTTTCGATGTGGCTTATGAGGAAGCTTAGCCAGCATTTAGATCGGAGGCCAACTAATGCTTGATCGTAAAAATAAAACGTTGACTGTGATTTCGATTATTATTTTGGCTTTAATCATGTTGCCACTAATTTTAGTCGTAATTACATCCTTTAATACGCAAAGCTCGATTTCATTACCAATTACCGGCTTTACCCTTTCTTGGTACAGCAATATTTTCCAACAGCCTGATTTTATTGCAGGTTTTGAATCAAGTTTAATTGTAGCTTTAATTGCCAGCATTTCGGCTTTAGTTATTGGCATTCCTGCTGTCTACGCCTTAACGCGTTACAACATTCATCATGCCGCTTGGTTTCAATCATTTTTTCTCAGTCCAACTTTAATTCCCGAAATTGTTATTGGCTTTGCGCTCTATCAAGCCGCAGTTATTACTATGAGAATTCCGGTATTTATTGGCTTGATTGTCGGACATTTTCTTTTGTGTTTACCGTATGTCATTCGTTTAATTACAGCCAGTATGCTGTTAATGGACAGTCACATCGAAGAAGCGGGCTGGATTTGTGGCTGCTCTCGCAAAAAAGGATTTTTCCTAATTGTTTTGCCAAATATTAAGGCCAGTATCATTGCTGCGTTTATGATGTGTTTCATCAATTCCTTCAACAATATTCCAGTTTCTTTATTCATGAGCGGCCCTTCTTTAACCATGTTGCCACCGGCAATTTTGAATTATTTGCAAAATAATTATGATCCCACTGTGTCAGCAATTTCTGTGCTTTTGATGATCTTTACAGCACTCATGATGTTCTTGGTTGAAAAAGCGATTGGTATTAAAAATATTACAAAGTAGAGGAGTAGGGCAGTGGCAAATTTAGAAGTACAAAATTTAGCAAAATCATACGATGGTAAAACTAAAGTTTTAAAAGATATATCTTTTGCTGTCAATAACGGTGAGCTGGTTTCCATTCTTGGACCTTCTGGCTGTGGCAAAACGACCACACTAAGAATTATTGCTGGTTTAATTCCAGAAACTGCCGGACAGGTTTTAGTTAACGGTAAAGATATTACTAAAGTACCTGTTTACAAGAGAAATTTCGGGATGGTTTTTCAAAGCTATGCACTTTTTCCCCATATGAATGTTTTTGATAACGTTGCTTTTGGACTAAAAATGCGCAAGTTTGACAAAAATACTATCAAGAAAAAAGTGACTGAAATGTTGGCAACTACGGGCTTAAGTCAACTGGCTAAACAATTTCCAGCGCAGCTTTCTGGGGGGCAGCAGCAAAGAGTTTCGTTAGCAAGAGCTCTGGTTACCAATCCTGAATTGCTATTAATGGATGAACCTTTAAGCAATCTGGATGCTAAGTTGCGGCTGAAGATGCGGGAAGAAATTCGTGACTTGCAGCAGAAATTAAAAATGACCGTACTATTTGTCACACACGATCAGCAAGAATGTTTCGCAATTTCCGACAAAGTTTTAATTATGAAACAAGGACGCATTGATCAGTTTGATACGCCACAGAATATTTTTCATCATCCTCGAACAGAATATGTTGCTCGTTTTATTGGCTATGACAATTTTATTACTGTCACTGCTGCTAATCGTCAGGATGACCATCATATCAAAGTAGGCGATACGGTTTTGACCACGGTTGAGCCAAATCAAAATGCAAAAGTGCTAACCATTCGTCCGGAAAACATCCACTTGAATTTAGCGGATGTTTCTGAAAATACGTTTACCGGTAAAATTATAAGTCGTGAATATCTAGGACAAAGTTTTAAGTATGCTATTCATTCAGCCATTGGGGACTTTCAAGTTGAGGAAGCACGGCAAAAGATGCGCAGTTCAGGAGAAGAAGTAACGCTGACTCTTCCTGCTAAGCATCTTCACCCGTTATCAGAATAGTCAGTGTTTTTAGAAAGGTATGGTTATGAAATTTAAAAAAGCTTGTTTGTTAGCAGCTAGTTTTATCATTGCCGGCACAACTTTGGCAACTTCCGCTTGTTCGTCCAATGCTGGTAGCGGTAAGCTAACGGTTTCCACTTTTGGCTTAGCAACTAAGCAGATGCGCTCGGACGTGCTTAACCCGTTTGCTAAGAGAAATAATGTTAAGGTGTCTACACAGTTTGGGGACAGCTCAACTCGCCTAACGCAGATTGAGCACAATTCTAATTCACCGGTAGATGTCATTGAATTGGCCCAAAATAATGCGATTACTGGAGCTAAAAAGAAACTCTTTAAAAAATTGGATTTTTCCAAACTCAAGAATTTCAAGTATTTATCCGCTGACCAGCAAAAGCTGGCAAAAGACACAAATACTGTTCCGTACACTGTTAATAGTTTTGGCATTATTTATAATCCGAAAAAGGCCCACATTAAAAGTTGGGATGACTTGTGGTCTAAGAAATTAAAGGGCAAGATTGCAATTCCGGATATTGTAACAACTTTTGGTCCCGCAATGCTTTATGTGGCAGGGGATCATGCTAAAGTCAGTGTAACCAAGGACAATGGCAAGGCTGCCTTCAAAGCGTTAAAGCAACTAAAGCCGAATGTGGTTAAAACCTATTCTCAAAGTTCAGACTTAAGCAATATGTTTAAAACGGGAGAAATTACCGCAGCGGTTGTTGGTGATTTTTCAATCAGCATGTTGCAAGCTACTAATCCTAGTTTGAAGTATCTAGTGCCAGCTTCAGGAACATATGCTAACTATGATAATATTGCAATCTTGAAAAACAGTAAGAATACTCAAGCGGCATATAGGTATATTGACTTTCGTATAAGTGAAGCTAACCAAAAGAAAGTCGCCAGTGCAAAATCGCTTAATAATGCCCCGGTTAATTCACAAGTAAAATTGACTGCTGCTGAAGCTGCCAATAAAACATATGGTGCGATCGCCCAAAGAGCAAAAACTATTGACTTTTATTACGTGAACAAGCAAATGCCTTCATGGATCAGTCAATGGAATAAAATTATGAATCAATAATTGTCAAAAAAGAACCTGCCTTCATTATTAAGGCGTTTTAGATTTACGGAAAGGTCTATCATGAAAATCAAAAAAGTATGTTTAATGGCAGCAAGTTTAATTGTTGCGGGAGCAGCTATTGCTACTTCAGCTTGTTCTTCTAAAGCAAACGGTGGCAAGTTGGTTGTTTCTACATTCGGCATCTTAACTAAGCAAATGAGATCAGATGTACTCAATCCTTTTGCCAAGAAAAATAACGTTAAAGTTTCCGCACAATTTACTGCAGATACAACTACGAGCTTAACCCAAATTGAGCATAATCCTAATTCTTCAGTTGACGTGATTGAAGTGGCACAAAAGAATGCTTATGCTGGTGCGAAAAAGAAGTTGTATAAAAAAGTAGATTTTTCTAAAATCAAAGATTTTAAATATTTATCCAGTAGTGAACAAAAGCTGGCTAAAGATACCGGAACTGTTCCTTACACTGTTAACAGCGTAGGTATTATTTACAATCCTAAAAAAGTTCATATTACAGAGTGGGATCAACTGTGGTCTAAAAAGCTAAAAAGCAAGATTGCGATTCCTGACATTACTAACACTTTTGGTCCTGCAATACTGTATATTGCGGGTCGCCATGCTAAAGTCAGTGTCCCAAGTGATGGCGGTAAAGCAGCTTTCAAAGCCATGAAAGAATTGAAGCCTAATGTGGTTAAAACATATGACCAAAGTTCAGATTTATCCAATATGTTCAAAACAGGTGAAATCAGTGTGGCCGTTGTTGGTGACTACGCTATTAGCATGTTGCAGGCTACTAATCCTGAACTTAAATACATTGTTCCAGCATCAGGCACATATTCTAACAGCAACGTTGTTGCTATCTTGAAGAATAGCAAGAATACAGATGCTGCCTATAAATATATTAATTTTAGACTAAGTCAAGCTATTCAAAAGAAATGTGCTAGTGCAAAATCACTTAATAATGCCCCTGTTAACACGCAAGTTAAGTTAACACATGCTGAAGCAGCTAATAAAACTTATGGGGATGTGGCTAAACGCGCAAAGAACATGAATTTCTTCTATGTTAATAGCCACTTGCCTTCTTGGGTTAATCAATGGAATAAAATTATGAATAAGTAGATATAAAATGAAGGGTTGGAATATTTCAACTCTTTCGTTATTTATGGAGGAGAAAAATGACACAAGTTGATCTTTTGATAAAAAATGGCCATGTTTTTAATGTCTTTTTACGTAAATTTGTTGACACTCAAGTTACAGTGAAAAACGGTAAATTTTATTGGATTAATCAAGACTTACCAGGAATTAGGGCTAAAAAGACAATTAATCTTAAGGGTAAATATCTAATTCCAGGATTTGTTGATGCCCACATGCATATCGATTCATCCATGACTACTCCTGCGATTATGGGACAAACGATTCTAAAATACGGTACGACAACGATTATTGCTGACGACCATGAAGTAACAAATGTTGCTGGCATCAAGGGACTAAAAAATTTCATTGCTGAGCCGTCACCGATTGATATTTTCTTTGGCATTCCATCTTCGGTTCCATCAACGAATCCAGATATGGAAACAACAGGTGGCAAAATTGGCGTGAAAGAAGTACAAGAACTGCTTAAAGATCCGCGCTTTATTTGTTTAGGCGAAGTGATGAACTTTAAGGATATGACTTCTCCGCATAAAACCTTGATCAAAGACATTATCAAAGTTTGTCGTGAGGAAAAACCTACAATGCCTCTTGAAGGTCATGTGCCAGCATATGCTGGTGAAGATCTGGCTAAAGTTATTTATGCTGGAGTTACTACTGACCATACGGAACAGACAGCTGCCTTAGTTAATGAAAAAATTCCTAATGGCATGTTTGTCGAGGTGCAACTGAAATCAATGTTGCAGGAAGTAATTGATACGATCATTAAGAACAATTACTTTGACCACATTGCCCTGGTAACTGATGATTCTATGCCTGATACCTTGCTTCATGGCCACTTGAACTATTTGGTGAAAAAAGCAATCAAAATGGGGATGACACCAGAAGAAGCAATTTACATATCTACCTATACACCGGCTCGCCATATGGGATTATGGGATAGAGGTGCAATTGCTCCCGGCCGAGTAGCTGATTTTGTTATCCTCGATGATCTGCATGATTTGTCAATAGCAGCTGTTTATAAAAATGGGATAAACGCGGCAGATATCAAGGAGCAGACAGGTTACCAATTTTTGCCAGAGTTACGTCACTCAGTTAACGCGCCTAAGTTACTACCCGATGATTTTGTGGCAAAAACAGATTTAGTTGCAAACGGAGAAGTATTGGCAAATATTATTCAACTTAATCCAGCAGGTACTTTTACCAACCATATCCAAGAAAAACTGGAAGTAAAAGATCACATAGTTCAATGGCAGAAAGCCGGCTTAGCATTGATTATGGTGCAAGACCGTTATAGCGGCGATGGACACTATAGTCTGGGCTTTGTTGACCGCGGTATTGTAAAAGACGGTGCGGTAGGAGCAACTTGGGCGCATGATCACCACAACATAATGATCATGGGCACTAATACTGCCGCAATGCTCAAGATTCAGCATCAACTGGTTGAACAGCAGGGCGGCTATATTGCAGCAAAAGGTGACAAAATAGTTGCCAATGCAAAATTACCGATTGGCGGCGTTGCCAGTGACCAACCAATGTCTGTTTTAGGTACAGAAATTGGCAAGGTGCGCAAAACACTGCAAGAACTAGGTTATAAAAATCCTAACGAGATTATGTCGTTTTCTACTTTGTCTTTACTGGTTTCACCAACCATTAAAATTTCAGATAAGGGTCTATTTGAAGTCAAAAGTCAGAAAAAGATTCCGCTTTTTGAAGAAATTAAGTAGGAAGTGCAGAAATTAATTAAATAGTGATCAAAAAAATCTGCTAGTAAGATATTGTGAAATTTCACAATATAAACTAACAGATTTTTTCATACTTAAGAAGTGAAGACGTTTATTTCTTTAACCATTCTTTTACTATAGCCTTATATTGAGCCAAAGTAATTGCGCTATCTTCTCCTTCATTAGTTGCATTAAAAGCATCAGCAGCACCATAAGGAGTTTGCGTCATATGAGCCATGCCCATTACGCGATGTCCCTTATTTAATAAGTTGGTATAGTGTCCTGCCATTCTATAACCGTTTGTTCCTAAAACGGCCTGATTGTATACAGGGTCTTCCCAATTAGGGGTGAACTCATAAGGCGCTAGGCTAGGGCTTTTCTTTACGTCCCATTCCCAGTCAACTTTTTCAGTCATCCAGTTGCTAATTGGCTCAGCACCGGCAGAAAGATTTTCCAGGTTGAAATGATAGCCGTAAAAGCCCGGATGGTTTAAGGAACCCTGTTTTTGATAATCCGCATCAATCATGGAAATGGCTGTAGAAGTTGGGGAAATTTTTAGCTCACCAACTCCAGCTTTAGTTCTTTCCTTGTTTGCATTAGCAAGACTTTGAAGGGAAGCTTTAATATTAACGTTGCTAGTAGCATCATCTTTGCCACCTAGTTTGACATAAGTATTGAACCATGATGGTGCGCCTTTTTGCGCTTGACTATCAATTTTGCCTGTTCTAAGTAAAGTGGCTGCTTTTTGTGCTTCCTGTCTTTGTGCAGTGGTTAGTGAAGTATCATTTGCCATAAAATCCATCAAACTTGCCCCGTTTTTAGCAGGTCTATTTTTTGGTGTTTTGACTATATTGAGCGGTAAACCATCGTAGTAGTGGATGTATTTATTTTTACCGATGCGATAATATTTATAACCTTTAATCTTTTTAACAGAAGTATAATAAAGACTTTTGCTCTTTTTATATACTTCTTTGGTTTTTTTACCCTTGTGATCGTAGACATATGTTTTACTAGACACAAATATTTGATGTTTAGCAGCAGATACGAGTTGCGGGCTACTAAATGAACCAGTACCTAGTAATACTAAAATACTGGCAATTATTGCAATAAGACTTTTTTTCTTCATTGGTTCTCCCTTCATAAAATAATAAAATCTATGTGCTGAAAAAATATTAATATAATTTTATTTTCGAATCAACAATCTTTTTATTATTGCGCATTACCTTTTTCAAAAAGGATTTCTTGGCGCCACAGTTGACATACAGGTCTACCTGAGGAAGGTGAGTACTATTGGAAAGATTGCCTTTGCGTGAAGCCTTCTGAGTAAACCACCGATATTTAACATAATGTGGGTTATTGAAGTGCATGTCATTTTTAAAACGATATTTTTTCCCGGGCTTAAGGTGAGAGAGATCAAAGCGAAATCGCATTAAATAAACACGACCATGTACAAACCTTTTGTGGTCGATTGTATTTATGTAAATACCATCTTCTTTAGCAGAAAGTCCCGTCGCCTTTTTATTAACAACATATATGCTTGGAGTAAAGAGCATTGGCTTTCCCGTGTTAACTTTTAGATGTCGAGTGAAAAAAGTAACATTTCCTACCCAATTACCATAAGCCTTTTTAGTAGAATTAACGTTATAATATTTTTTATCAAAAGCTGCTTTAATTGTTATAGCAGATGCACTAACGCTTTTAGGTGAAAATAGAATAAGGCCAGTCAATAGCACAAAAATAGTAGCAATAAATTTAACAACTGATTTTTTCTTCATTATTTATTCCCTTTAAAAACAAAATAAAAATATCCGGATAAATTTATAAGTCATCGCCGCCAATAATAAAGTCGTAATTTGGATATTTGTGATCTTTTAACTTTTTTGCAAGTTTAGCTGTCTGATACCAGTGACTATCTACATACCAATAAACATTCTGATATTCTGCATAACCTAAAACTTTATTACCATCTAATTTAGCAACATTATACCAATCAAGTGTACCTTCGTCAGGGTAACCCCAAATGCCAACTCCAGTCCAAGTATAGCCTTTTTGAGTCATTTTATTTGATAAATAAACCCAAGATCTTGTTTTTTTACTTGGTTTAGGCATAACCTTAGGTTTAGCTTTTAACAATTTAGGATACTGGTGACCATTTTCGTAATAAATTTGTTTTGTTTTAGTGAAAGTCATCTTATCGATTTTCTTTGTCTTGGAATTGTATGAGTACCATGTACCACGCCAGCTTTTAGGAAAAACAGCCTGGGTTTGCTTAGCTTGCACATTACTTGGCGTATTAATAAAATTGCCAATCGTGCCGACACCTATCAAGGCAGCTACCAACATAATCACTTTTTTAAATTTCATTTTTATTACCTCTATGAAAAATTCAACTTTACTACAAACAAATTATACGCTTTCTGTACTTCGTGTAACACTTTAAAGCGGATAAAAAAACATAAATAAAGAAATATAAGGCAACTAAATGAAAATGGTCGAGTTCTTTTTTTCTAATTGGTGCCAGTAGAATAGGCTTTAATTAGGGTACAACTCCTTAAAATTTAAATACAAAAATTCCCAGCACTGACTACCTAACAGAACTGGGATAACATTATTTTAACGAAAAATACAAACTACTACCCATACTTAAAAATTTAGGGAGAAGAAAACAACCTACTTATTTGTCACCATTCATGATTGTGTTTTTGACAATTACATAATCAACTAATTTAATTGAACTAAGATCCTTACCACCGGCATAGGAAATTGAAGATTGCAAGTCTTCCCGCATTTCTCTTAAAGTATCGGCAATGTGGCCACGGAAGGGAACGAGCATTTGTTTACCTTCAACATTGCGATACGCACCTTTTTGGACTTCGGAAGCAGAGCCCCAATATTGCTTGTAGGTTTTACCGTTAATTTTGATGACATTACCCGGGGACTCTTCATGTCCTGCAAGCATTGAGCCAATCATAACTATGGTAGCGCCAAACCGAATTGACTTTGCTATATCGCCGTTATAACGGATACCGCCATCAGCAATCAAGGGTTTACTGGCTACTTTACTGCACATTCTTAAAGCGGCTAGTTGCCAGCCACCAGTGCCAAAACCAGTTTTGAGTTTGGTAATGCAAGCGCGGCCAGGACCAACACCAACTTTTGTGGCGTCTGCTCCTGCACCTTCTAATTCACGAACTGCTTCTGGGGTCGCAATATTGCCTGCTGTTAAAAAAGTATCTGGCAATTTTTCTTTGATGTATTTAATCATATCAATAACATAGACAGAATGCCCATGAGCTACATCAATCGTGATATATTCAGGCTTAATGTTTTCAGCAACCAGCTGATCGATAAAATCATATTCGCCTTTTTTAATACCAACAGATATAGAAGCAAATAGACCTTTTTCATGCATCATCTTGATAAAAGCGAAACGCTTTTCAGGTTGAAAGCGGTGCATGACATAATAGTAGCCGTTTTGGGCCAGCCAAACCGCCAAGTCATCGTTAATTACGCTTTCCATGTTGGCAGGTACGACTGGTATTTTAAATGTTCGGTTTCCGAACTTAACACTGGTATCTGCATCATGACGGCTCTTAATGATCCCTTTATTCGGAACAAGCTGGATATCATCATAATCAAATGCTTCCATACTGAAATAATTGCTCATAAGTAAATCGGCTCCTTATTAACTATCTTTACAAACGAAATCACTATAATCAAAAAAGCTTTTTTTGTCAATATAAAAATCGAACTATTAAAAATAAACTTGCTATAATAATTCGCATTTAAATTTGACTAAAGAATGGTAAATTGCTAGACTATTTACGTGATATTTGTAGAAATTTAATGAGGTGAATAAAAATGACAGCAGTTGCAGTCGTTGGTAGCCAATGGGGCGACGAAGGAAAGGGCAAAATTACTGATTTTTTAAGTAATGACGCTGCCTATACTGTTCGTTCCAATGGTGGTAATAATGCTGGCCATACTATTGAAATAAATGGTCAAGATTTTAAGATGCGTTTAATTCCTTCAGGTATTTTTGCGTCAAAAGAAGGGGCCGTAATCGGTAATGGCGTTGTTATTAATCCCGAGGTTTTATTTAGCGAATTAGAGAATCTGGCTGAAAAGGGAATCGATACCAGTAAATTAAAGATCTCTAACCGGGCTCATATCATCATGCCTTACCATATCAAGCAAGATGAATACCAAGAAGAAGCAAAGGGCGATCAAAAAATCGGTACTACTAAAAATGGTATCGGACCGGCTTATATGGACAAAGCTTCCAGAATTGGTATTCGTGTTTGTGATCTTCTTGAAAAAGATACTTTTGCAGCAAAATTACGCGTTAATTTAGAGCAAAAAAACGAAGTATTTACCAAAATTTACGGCAAGCCGGCACTGAAATTTGAAGATATTTTTGCCAAATACTTTGAATATGGTCAGAAAATGAGAAAATACGTTACAGACACTTCAGTGTTAATTAACAATGCTCTGGATAATGATGAAAAAGTACTGTTTGAAGGCGCACAAGGAACTATGCTTGATATAGATGAAGGGACTTATCCCTTTGTTACTTCATCGAACACAATTTCAGGTGGAATTGCTAGTGGTATCGGTGTTGGTGCTAACCGGGTCAAAAGTGTCATCGGTGTTTGCAAAGCTTATACCACCCGTGTTGGTGCTGGTCCTTTCCCGACCGAATTATTGGATGAAACTGGTGACCATATTCGCGAAACTGCTCATGAATATGGCACAGTTACCGGTCGTCCTCGCCGCGTGGGCTGGTTTGATTCAGTCGCTTTGCGTCACGCCAAACGTGTTTCTGGCATCAATGGTTTAAGTCTTAACTTGCTCGATATTTTTAGCGGTTTTGACACTATTAAAATTGCAACTGCTTATGAACTTGATGGTCAAAAAATTGATTACTATCCTGCTAGTCTAAAAGAATTGGACCGCTGTCAACCTGTTTATGAAGAATTACCTGCTTGGAAAGAAGATATTACGGCTGCTAAAACATGGTCTGACTTACCAGAAAACGCACAAAAATTTTTAAACCGCGTTTCAGAACTTGTAGGCATACCTTTAGTTACTGTTTCGGTAGGTCCTGATCGTGAACAAACAATTGTTTTGCAAAATCCGTGGGAAATGTAATTTATGTTAGAACGTTATACTCGCCCTGAAATGGGTAAAATATGGTCTGACGAAAATAAATATGAAGCATGGCTAAAAGTGGAAATTGCTGCTACTAATGCCTGGAGTGAATTAGGCGAGGTTCCAAAAGCAGATGCTGCTAAAATTGCCCAAAATGCCAGCTTTACACCAGAACGGGTGGCAGAATTGGAGCAGGTAACCCACCATGATGTGGTTGCTTTTACACGAACGGTTTCTGAAAGTCTGGGCCCAGAGAAAAAATGGGTGCACTTTGGCCTGACTTCGACTGATGTTGTCGATACTGCGCAAGGATACATCCTAAAACAGGCAGATAGAATTATTCGTCAGGATCTGCATAAACTAAAAAAGACGATTGCTGAAAAAGCACGTAAATATAAAAATACGGTGGAAATGGGGCGCACGCATGGTGTGCAAGCTGAACCCACTACTTTTGGCTTGAAACTAGCTCGCTGGTATGCGGAAATTAAGCGTGATATTGAACGCTTTGAACATGCAGCAAAAGGAGTAGAATCAGGAAAAATTTCCGGTGCCGTTGGGACTTTTGCTAACGTACCGCCAGCTGTTGAAACCAGTGTCTTAAAGCAGCTAGGCTTAACTCAGCAGCCAATTACCAGTCAAGTATTGCCACGCGATTTGCATGCTGAATATATTGCTACTTTGGCGCTAATAGCCACAAGTATTGAAAATTGGGCAACCGAAATTAGAAGTTTGCAACGCTCTGAAATCCACGAAGTAGAAGAACACTTCCGTGCAGGGCAAAAAGGTTCTTCAGCAATGCCTCACAAACGTAATCCTATTGGCTCAGAAAATCTTTGTGGTATGGCACGGGTTATACGGGGCCATATTATAACTGCTTATGAGGATGTATCACTTTGGCATGAACGCGATATTTCCCATTCCAGTGCTGAACGTGTAATTTTACCTGATACTACAATTGGTATTGATTATATGCTCAATCGTTTTAATCGCATTTTGACCAATCTTGATGTTTTTCCAGAAACCATGCTTAAGAACATGGATAAGACTTATGGACTGATTTATTCACAACGCTTGCTGTTAAAATTGATTGATGAAGCTGGTCTTTCTCGTGAAAATGCCTACGATATGGTCCAAAAATTAACCACGAGATCTTGGAATGAGGGAATTTCCTTTAGAAAATTAGTTGAAGACAGTCAAATTATGAATTATCTTTCTGAAGACGATGTCGCTGATGCTTTTGATTATCATTACCATTTGCGGCATGTAGATGAGATTTTTAAAAAAGTTGGTTTAGAATAAATTAATAAATAAAAGTTCACTTGAATGTGAACTTTTTTTATACTCAAAATTAAATTTTGGATAAGTCCGGTTTAATGTAAGCGGCTATGTGATATTATTAACATAAACGCAAGATAATATTTAAAGATTGAAAGGCAAAAATTTAAGTCTTTTAAGCTAGAATAAGATTTTTTAAAAGAGGCAATCATATGATAGTTAATGATCATACATATTATGATGCAAGCTATGATGTAGTAGTTTTAGGTTTTGGTGGAGCCGGAGCAACTGCAGCTCGTTTTGCGGCTGATAGTGGTGCTAAAGTGCTAATAGTTGATTCTGCTCCGGAAGGTCACGAAGGTGGCAATACAAGGTATGCTGCTGAACTTGTAGGTTATAGCAGCAGCGAAGAGGATTATCGCGCTTACTATGAACATTTGGCCCAGCACTTTAATATTGATCCTGAAATAGAGGATACAGTTGTTCATGGCATTACACACATGAAAGAATATTTTAAAAAATATCTGGATGTTAATGAACCTGTTAGCTATAAAACTATTTTAGGGCTGCCAGAAGATGCTGTAATTGCCGATCATCCTAATCTACCAGGTGCTAAAAGCTATGACATGATCACAATAGAGAAGGGTATTTTTAACGCTTCATTGTGGAACATTTTACGGCAAAAAGTACTTGATCGTAGTGATAAGATTGATGTTTGGTATTCTGCACCTGTTAAGCATATTTTGCAAACTCCTGGTAAAAAAGTTGTCGGAGCTCAAATTGAGCGTGATCATGTTTTATTAAATGTTTACGCTAAAAATGGTGTCGTGTTGACCACTGGTGGTATCGAAAATAATCCGCAAATGGTTCAGGATTATATTGGTTCACACAAGTTAGTGCCACTGGGTTCACTTTATAATAAAGGTAAGGGTATTGACTTGGCTCACGAAGCAGGTGCGGATATGTGGCATATGTCAATGTATGCGGCCGGTGGAATGCAACAAGCTTTTGCTTTTTATGAACCTGGGATGAAGCGTGCACCATTTTATATGGGTAACCCAATCTTCTATACAGGCAGTATTTTTACGGTTGGCGATGACGGCACACGCTACTTTAAGGAAGATCAAGGAGCACGTGAAGGCTATGTAGAAAATCATGGTTCATGGTATAAACCATTGAATCCAATTCACCCTTACTTTGTCTTTGATCAAAAGCAATATGACAAGATCAGTGAGATTGATACTTTCCCTGATAATAAAGCACTTAATTCCGTTCTTAAAGCTGATTCTGTTTCTGAATTAGCAGAAAAGATGGGAGTTGCTGCGGATAAACTGCAAAGTACAATTGATGAATTTAACTTTTTTGCCGAAAAGAAGCATGATTATGCTTATCATCGTGATCCTGCTACTTTAAGTGCATTTTCTGAAGAGGGTCCGTATTATGCTATACCGCTAGTACAGACTATTGGCTGGTCTGAAGCTGGTCCTAGAAGAAATGCCCGAGCTGAAATTCTTGATCCTGAGCACAAGCCGATTCCTCATTTATATGGTGCTGGTGAGCTGGGCAGTAATATGTCTAACTTATATCAAGGTGGTTCGGATTTGGGCGACTGTTTGATTTTCGGTAAAATTGCCGGTCAAAATGCAGCCCATCCTAAAGACGATATCGCAGAAGTTAATGTACCTTCTCCTAAGCATGAAAAGCCGTTAAAGCCACGACCACTAGATTCTGATATTAAGAAAGAAGAGTTTCCAACTGGACCTGAACAATATATCGGCAAATCTACTAAAGGAGTGGGAGATGAAATAGTTGTCAGAGTAACAGCTGATAAGCAAAAGAACCTCAAAAAAGTTGAGGTGCTGAAACAAGCTGAATCTGATGATTATGGTCAAAAAGCAATTAACGAATTACCTCAAAAAATGGTCGATGAAAATAAGGTTGACGTAGATGCGGTTTCGGGCGCCTCTAATACTACTAGAGGATTAAAAGATGCTGTCAGGGATGCATTAAGCAAAATTAAATAGACATTTATCAAGAATTTAATAAGTATTTAAAGCAGGTCATAAATTTGGTTAAAACTTATGACCTGCTTTTTGTATTATGAACTTGGGGCAAAATAACTCATAATTAGCAAACTGAAACTTTGTTTATGAATTTACCTGGAAATTTTGAAAAAGAAAGTGCTTTTAAAAAATTTCTTAACCAATTAGGCTATATTTATAACTACGCTATTTGCGGAAAAGGAGAAAAGGTAATGGAAAAACTTAATAAATATATTGATCATACTTTATTGGAACCAAATGCAACTCAAGAGCAAATTGATAAGGTAATTGCAGAGGCTAAAAAATATCAATTTGCGTCTGTCTGTGTAAATCCTTTTTGGGTAAAATATGTTAGTGAAAAACTACAAGGAACAAAAATTAATACTGTAACGGTGATTGGCTTTCCCCTTGGAGCAACTACTACTGAAACTAAAGTTTTTGAAGCAACACAAGCAGTTGCCAATGGTGCCGATGAATGCGATATGGTACAAAACATCGGGGCGTTTCTTTCAGAAGACTATGATGTGGTACTTAAAGATGAAAAAGCAGTTGTCGAAGCAGTACATTCAAAGGGAAAAAAGGTAAAAGTAATTCTTGAAAATTGTTTTCTTAATTCGCAGCAAATTAAAAAGGCATGCTTAATAGCAGAAAAATCTGGTGCTGATTTCGTCAAAACGTCAACTGGCTTTGCAAAATATGGAGCTAGAGCAGAAGATGTTAAGATTATGGCTGCAACTGTCGGAACTAAAATGGGCATCAAAGCAGCAGGCGGTATTCATACTAAAGCTGACGCTTGCCAAATGATTGCTAGTGGAGCTACTAGATTAGGGGCAAGTGCAAGTCTAAAAATTATAAAAGAATCGTAGATTTAGCACAAAAATAAGTATGTAAAGAAGACACTGTGTTTGTTAATGCAAGGTGTCTTCTTTTTTAGTGTAGTTTTTTGCAAAATTTTATTGAAAGCAGGTAGACTATGTGTCTTATTTTTCCAAAAAAAGTGGAAACAATAAACTCTTTTTTATATGTAAGCGGTAACGTATTATTTGAATTGAGGTGAGGAATATGAAAGACCGGCAATTACTGATAATAAATGAATTGCTTGATAAAGAAAATTTATCAATCGCTGAATTGAGTCAAGCCTTGAATGTTTCTTCCAGAACTATCAGAAATGATGTGGATGATATTAACCGAACTTTAAGTGACCTTTCAATTACTGGAATTTCTAATAAGCGAGGGCAACTTTATTTTTGCCTTGATTTGGATGCTAGACATTTCTTATCTCACTCTTTAAAAATTAGTTCGGATACGTTTCTTGATCCTAAAGAAAGGCAGCTTCATATCATTATCAGCTTTCTAAAAGCTCCTCACCAGGTAAAAATTTATGAAGAACAAAAGCAGCTGAATATAAGTAAAAGCACGATGGACAAGGATATGCGCCAGGTTAGAGAATTTCTTGCCAAATATTCTCTGACCTTGGATACGCAGCAAGGAGCAAAAATTGAAGGTGCTGAAAGAAATATCAGAACTATGATTCAACAATTAATTGTTGAAAATATTGATATTTCGCAATTAGCAGAAAAAGGCAGCTTTGAAGGAAGTGATAGTTACCAAATAGTAATTGATTATTTAAATCCAAAGATACTTGAGCAAACTAATATAGTTGCTAAGGAACTAATACTTGGTGGTCGTTACGAAGGAGTTTCTGCCAGAGAAGCACAAATTTCTGTTTTAATGGCCATTTGGATTAGACGTTTGCAGGAAAAGCAATATCTTGATGACAGTCAGGTTTCTAATTTAGAAATTGCTAACACTAGAATTATGAAATCTGTAAACAATTTGTTGGACAAGTTAAAACTGACAGTTCCGGAAAATGAAAAAAGCTATATGACTTTTATTCTTAAAACATTTTTGGGTGAAAAAGAGGTAAGAATTGACAAGTGGGCTGAATCGGAACTTCTGACTTTACGCTTAATAGATTATATGAGTGATGTAGAAAAAATTAATTACCGTGATTCTGAACAACTTTATGAACAACTTAACTCACATGTTTCAGCATTTTTGCAAAGGCAAGAAAATCATATTGAAGTATTTAATCCGTTAACTGATGTGCTTAAAACTAGTTATGCAACTATTTATCAAGATATCTCAGCTTTTTTTAAAAGCAAATACAGCAAAAATGTTTCAGCAGGAGAAAAAGCATTCATAACCGTTTACTTTAGTACTTATTACGAAGAAAGCGTCAAAGAAAACAACTTTTATAGAATTGCGGTTCTTTGTAATTATGGCGAAGCTACCGGTCAGCTATTGGCTGCCAATATTTCCCGAAACATGAATGTCGAAGTTGTGGCAGTTTTAGGATTACAGGATATAAATTCTTTAAGAAAGCTAAACATAGATTTTGTTGTTAAGACAATTAATGAATCAACGGGAATGGTTCCCAGTTTTAAAATGCCTCCTGTTCCCAGGAAGCAAGACTATCAAGAGTTAAAGAAATTTATTGCTAAAGCAGATATTAAAAAACATATGCTGTCTTTAAAGCAAAATCCTTCAGCTAAGAAAAATTTGCTTAAAGACACCATTTCGCTAATTGAATCAGAAACCAGAAAAAATGTTTCAGCTCGCTTAGTGGACAAGTTAATTGAAATTTTTTCTGAACATAATATTGAAATAAAAGAGAGGGAGGTGAGGCCAATGCTTCAAGATTTATTAACTGATGACAAAATCCAAATACACATAATGGCTAATAATTGGTGTGAAGCGATTGAAAAAACCAGCCAACCGCTAATAAAAAATAAATCAATTAATGATGATTATGTTGTCGCAATGGAAGAATCAGTTAAAAAATTCGGACCTTATATTGTCATAGGTCCTGGAATTGCTTTGGCCCATGCAAGACCGGAGGACGGGGTTGCAAAATTGGATGTCAGTGTAGCATCACTGGCTGAACCAATAAAATTTGGCAATAAGGCAAACGATCCAGTAAAAATCATTTTTGTTTTGTCTGCAATTGACAGCTATTCACATTTAAACGTTTTAAAAGCAATTGTGGATTTAATAAATAAGCCAAATAAGATTGAAGAACTATTTAACAAGGAAGATAAAGCAAGCTTTAAAAAGACCTTGTTTGGCGTAGAAAATTAATAGAGTTAGGAGCGTAAAAATATGGCAAAAGTACCTACAGTTTTCTTTATTTGTGGAAATGGCTTGGGCTCAAGTCTAGCTTGTCAGATGGAAGCGGATGATGTTTTTAGTGAAGCAGGTATCGAAGTTAATTCAGATCATGATTCGATTTCAGATGCACCTTCACTCAATGCCGATGTTATTGTTTCAGCAAGCAATTTTGAATCTCAATTTGCCAATATGCAGATTGATCCTAAAACAAAGTTTGTCTATTTAGACAATATCGTGGATAAAGACGAAATTAAAGCAAAAGTTTTACCGGTTGTGAAACAAATTGCAGATAGTTAAGTTTATAAAAAGGAGTGAGAGAAATGGTCGTTATTCAATGGATAATTAACAATATCCTTACTCAAGCAGCAATTTTAATTTCATTAATTGCGATGTTGGGATTGATATTACAGGGTAAAAAAATAGGAGCAGTCATCAGTGGTACGCTTAAAACTTTGCTTGGGTTTGAAGTTTTGTCCGCTGGTTCAACAATTATTCAACAAAGTTTAGCTTATTTTGCAGTAATTTTTCAGCATGGTTTTCACACTAAAGGTATTGTACCTAGTATTGAAGCCATTAATGGTCAGGCAATGAACAAGTTGGGTTTAGGTAATAGTATTGCTTTAACACTTTTAGGTATTTTCATTGTGAACATTATCATAGCAAGATTTACTAAATGGAAGTATGTCTTTTTAACCGGACAAGCTTTATTATGGATGGCAACTATGACTGTTATTGGTGGTCACTTTGCCGGTTTAAAAGGTTTTCCGTTAATCTTAATGGGCAGTATTATTGGTGGTATTTTTGCCATTGCAATGCCGGCATTAGCGCAACCGATTGTTCGTAAAATTACTGGCAGCAATGCAATTGCCCTTGGTCACTTTTGTACAATTGGATATCTGGTTGAAGCTGGCGTAGCCTGGCTAGTCAGAGACCGTAAAGTTGATCAACATGTAACTAACATTAAGGAAAGAAAAGATTCTTGGGAACACGTTAAGCTTCCTAAGAGTATGTCATTTTTACAGGATAATTCTCTTTCTATTATGGTAGTAATGGTTCCTTTATACATTATTACTGCTGCTTTTGCTGGTCCTTACTGGTCTATTAAAGCTGCTGGAGGAGCTGCAGGAAGCGTAAACTACATTATTTATGCTTTTTTACAAGCTATTGAATTTACAGTAGGTGTTTATGTAATGCTTTCAGGGGTTCGTTTGATGTTAGGCGAAATTGTTCCTGCCTTTCGTGGTATTGCTATGAAAGTAGTTCCTAACTCAGTACCTGCCCTTGATTGTCCAGTTTTATTCCCATATTCACCAAATGCAGTCATTATTGGCTTCGTAACGACAACTATTGGGACGGTGATTGGTATGTTCTTATCCCCGTTAGTAGGACTAGCAGTAATCTTGCCAGGCATGACTACTAATTTCTTTGCGGGCGGTACTGCAGGAATCTTTGGTAATGCAATTGGCGGTAAACGTGGCGCCATCATTGGTGGTATTGCGCACGGCTTGTTTATTACCTTGCTTCCGGCTCTTTTAGTCGGTGCTTTATCATCAGTTGGTTTTGTTAACGCTACAGCTACAGATGTTGATACCATCACTGCTGCTCTATTATATCTGTGGGTTATTGCACCGGCCTTTCATGCCTTTGGTTAATTACTTTGGAGGTGTTTAATAATGTCGTTTTGGTCGAAAATTTTTAAATCTAATGCAACGGAAAATAATTCGGCTGCAGATAAAGAAACTAATGAAACAAGTAGCCAGTTAACAGAAGATGAAAAGCAACAAATCAAGAGTCAAATCAAAGACTTAACTGAACAACTTAATGACAATGACTCAGAGTCAGTAGCAAGTAATAAACAAAAGGCCACTATTTTAACCCAGTTAGGGCAGAACTATCAAAAGTTGGGTAATGTTGATGATGCTATTGATGCTTATGAAAAAAGCTTGAAACTCAACGAGGATTTTGGTCCTGCTTTTGATGGTTTGCTTAAACTTTATGATAGTAAACGGCAAAAAGCTGCTTATGCTAAAAATAATGATGAAATACAAAAATGGCTCAACAAGGGTGACGAATTGACGGCATTATCTAAAAAAATAATGCGTTCTAAATAAATTTCTGGATTATATAGTTGAGATTATCAATTAAAAGGAGAAAAAATGGCTTATAAAACGTTAAAAGAAGTACTAAAAGAAGCAGAAGAAATGGATTTCACAGTTGGTGCTTTTAATGCTCATAACTTGGAAATGGTTCCGGCTATGATTGAAGCTGCGCACGAAGAAGGTGCTCCTATTATTATTCAAACTTCTGTTGGTACGGCTGATACGGAGGGAATGAGAAACTTTGTAGCTGTTTGCAAAAGCATGGCAGAACACGAAGCAGTAGATGTTGTGCTCCACTTAGATCATGCCCGTGATATTAAAGACATTGAAAGGGCAATTGCAGCCGGATACAGTTCGGTTATGTTTGACGGTTCATTACTTTCATTTAAGGAAAACATTGCCAAAACTAAGCGAGTTGTAGAATATGCCCATAAACGCGGTGTCTCAGTTGAGGGTGAAATTGGAACGATCGGTGGAACTGAAGAGGGTTTTACCGTTAAAGAAGGAAACTATACTCGTCCTGAAGATGCTATTAAATTCTTGCAAGAATGTGACGTTGATGCCTTAGCTGTCGGCGTTGGTACACATCACGGGCAATTTCAATCTAAAACCGAATTGAACTTCCCACTTATTGAAGAATTGCATAGTAAACTGGATAAGCCAATGGTTATTCATGGTGGAACGGGAGTTAACGAGGAAGATTACCATAGACTGACCGAAAATGGTATTCGCAAGTTTAATGTCGGTACTGAACTATTAGTTTCATGGACGAAGAAAGCAAAAGAGATGTTTGGCAAAACAGAAGTTAATGAATCTCTGAGAAATAACATTATTCCATGTAACGAAAGCGTTCATAACATTATTAAACATAAAATTGAATTATTCATGAATAAAGGGTGATCTCGTTGAAAAAAACGATGTTGCTTTTAGCCGGCTGTCCTGGCACCGGCAAATCTTACTTGGCAAAACTGATATGCGAAGCCATTCCTGATTATTTTAATGAGGTTTCTATAGATCTGTTTAAAGAGCAGCTTTATGAAAGTAAAGGTTTTGATAATCCGTCTGAAAAAACAGAGTTAGATAATCAAGCATATAATATGTTTTACCAAAATGTCGCAAGCTTTATGCAAAAAGGTCAATCAATTATTTCTGATTACCCATTTTCCTATCGCCAGCACGATACCTTAGAAAAATTAGCTAACAAGTATCATTTTCAAGTAATTACAATTACGCTGACCTGTGATTCAGACATTTTATATGAAAGGCAAAGAAAACGTGATCTGGATCCTGAGCGTCCTTTAGGATTCATAATGAACCATTATCATAAAGGTGATACTTTGACCGACAGGACAAAAATGGATATTCAAAAAACAAAACAGGAATTTGAAAGCTTCAATAAAAAAAGGGGATATTCAACTTTTAAATTAGGTAAAACAATTTTTCTTAATGTTTCTGATTTTAGTAAAGTTGATTATGACGGTACAGTTGCTAAGCTAAAAAGCTGGGTTAACTAGGTACAATTTTTACTTCTTAAATATTTTGCTTAATATTCATTTAAAAATAGTATTTTAGCCGTATTTCGTATTAAAACGAATTATGGCTTTTGTGGTTCGGATTTGGGCGACTGTTTGATTTTCGGTAAAATTGCCGGTCAAAATGCAGCCCATCCTAAAGACGATATCGCAGAAGTTAATGTACCTTCTCCTAAGCATGAAAAGCCGTTAAAGCCACGTCCACTTGCTTCTGATATTAAGAAAGAAGAGTTTCCAACTGGGTCTGAACAATATATCGGCAAATCTACTAAAGGAATGGGGGATAAAATAGTTGTCAGAGTAACAGCCGATAAGCAAAAGAATCAAAATCAAACTAAAAGGACTAACTCCGCTTGAATATCGTCAGTTAGTCCTCAGTTAATAGCTAATATAAAGTGTCCTAATTTTGGGGTTCACATCAAAACTCAGTGCCTTTTTCATACTTGTCCTTGTTGTTCTCTACCACATAAATTTCTTAAGATTATTCAAATCAGTTACCGTTAAGTTACCAATACCTTTTAGTCTTGTTTTATCAATTCTTAGCTGATAACGTTTATTACAGTCTATCCACGATTCCTTGTTAAGGCCAGATTTTTGCCAATCGATAATTTTAGCATACTTTGCGCGAATGTGTTTTGATTTATTTTGATATTTACTGGTAATTTTAAATACATAATAAAATTCAGCATCCTGCTCAATGTATAAAACTGGCCGACTTTTTCCGTTTGGTACATCTTCATATTCAAGGTATGTTATAAAAATATCGCCCAAATTCATTAACTGGTCTCCTTAATCTGCGAAAAAGTCAGCTATTTCTTTAGAGGTTTCAACCTTTTGTGCAGGAATTTTACGACTAGCTGCAATAATTTCATCTTTTAGATGGTCATAGTCGTCAACTGAAAATGCTACGGGTAGTTTACCTTTGTCAGCAATCTGTGTAAGCATCATTGAAATCACATCATTAGGTTTAAGACCAATTTTTCTGATAACTAGCTCTGCAGTATCCGCTATTTGTTTGTCTATATTAACAGAGTATCTTTTAGTAACAATCTTAGTTGTCATAATTTGCCTCCCGAAATTATTTTATTACATAAATAATATCATAAAAATACCTAAAATAGCATATTTTAGGTATTTTTGATAAGTTTTAGTCTAAAATTGTCTTAAATAAAATACTATATTAAAACTAACTTTGAATTTTTCTGCTTCTTCTGAATCAAAAAAATATGCCACTTAGTTTCTTATAATTACCACTTAGTCAAAAGTGCTAGATTTTACATAAAAATAAGAGTTTAATTAAATCATCAAGTGATGAAGGGCAGGTGAGAAGCGTGAAAATAAAAATAGAACTGAATCCGGATATGGAAGATGACGATACCAGTGTAACAATTCATGCTAAAGCTGTAACGTCAGAAGTTGAACAGATATACCGACAGTTGCAAGGTATCAGTGAACATCCTGACCAGATAGAAGGCAAAAAAGATAATGTGTCCTATTACTTGAGCATGAATGAGATTTTATTTTTTGAAACAGAAGATAAACAGGTGATTGCACATACTGCCAAGGATGCCTTTACCGTAGACTACAAACTCTATGAACTAGAAAATTTGTTAAATAATCAGTTCATGCGGGTATCTAAGTCAACAATTTTAAATTTAAATCAAATTTATGCGTTAACACGTTCGATTTCTAACTGTAAGATTAATTTTCGCGATTCTTATAAAACTGTCTATGTTTCACGTCACTACTATCACAATTTGAATGATAGGTTAAACGAGAGAAGGTCATCATAATGAAAAAATTTAAACTTAGAGAAGTATTTTGGGGCATTGCTCTAGTAGCAGCTGCCGTATTCTTAGTCCTTAATCAGCTGCATCTGCTTTCATTTCATTTAAAAGTAAGCATGATTATTTGGACGATAATATTCGGAGCAGCACTGATCGAAAGCGTGGCTAATAAAAGTTTGTTTGGTACAACTTTTTCCATTGCCTTTTTATTAATTGTTTACGCTGAACCCTTGCATATTACCAAAATTGTACCGTGGACGGTCTTAGTGGCGGCGTTATTAATTTATTTAGGCTTAACGCTGATTTTTAAGAGAAGCTGGTTTCCCAGGATAGTCTATTTTAACCAAAAAAAAGACGGCAAATGGAAGAACTTTAGCAATAATCGCTCAAGAATTGATAATAACGTATTCAGTAGCGGTACTGGAAAAGTTGATGGCGAAGATATAGTAATCAATCAGCGCTTGTCATCAGTTTCGCGCTACGTTCATTCACAAAATTTACGCAGTATAACAATTAATTCTTCTTTGGGTGAAGTAGAAGTCTACCTTGATCAAGCTAAAGCTGCAGGCGATGTAGTGACCGTTGACATTAATGGCACTATGGGTGAGATTGAAATTTACGTTCCAACTTCATGGAAAGTCAACAGTGATAACTTAAACCTAGCTCTGGGAGAATTAGATATTAATGACGAATCTACCGGTGACGGTCCTACATTAATGCTAACTGGGCATTTCAGCATGGGTGATGTGGAAGTTAATTATATTTAACTTGGGGAAAATAAAATGGTTAATTTAAAACAATTACATGATTATGTCAAAGAAAATTATGAAGCCGGAAACTATAAAGAAGCTGAAAAAGCGTATAAAAAATGGCGTGATACCAATGATTATACCTATAATGCAGCAAAAACAACTGTGAAAAAGAGTTCTCTCAGTGATTATCAAATGGGTTATGAACAAGCCAAAAAGGACTATGCAGAGAGTCATTCTTTCAAGGATTTTCCTAAAAAAGGTGTTAACTTAGTTAATCGTGTTACCCAGAATAAAGCAATTGAAATAGAACGCTACATTGACGGCTACAATGATGCCAAGGCCAAAATTTTACGGGCGAAAAAATAGTCCATAAAGGAGATTATTAATTATGTATGGCTCATTATTAGCCAATGTAAGTCCAGATAGAAAAATTAAGGAAGCTGTAGAACAATTTCCTCAACATACACAAGCCTATTATCTCGAAAATAAGCCAGTCGGGTTAATGACCTGTTGGCAAAATGCTTTTCACCCTTATTCCTTAAATTTTGCGGGCTATCTTGCACCTAAATTAACCAGCGGTGAACAAATGCAGGTTTATGAGCAAATATTGACAGATTTAAAGGCAAAAGCCCAAAAGAATCACCAAAACGCATTAATTACTTATGATTATGCACCGCAATTACTCTTTAATGCCATTGGTCAAAAAAATGGTTTTAAATTAATCAGAACTACTGTAGAACCCCAGATGCCCTTGAAAAGGGTACTGAAAAATATTCTGATAGATACTGATTTACAGTTGATCACTCTACACGAAATAAAAAAAGATTCTGTAATGATGAATAAGCTGGCACAAGTGAGTTTCTCCGATTATCAAAAAAATCATTTAGCAAATCCGGTTGCAAAGATACCTCTTAGTGAGTGGAGCAAAACCATTTTCACTGATCAACTTGAACACGCCCCCTTAGCACTAATTGCTGCTGGACAAATTAAGGCTTATTGCTTTTCTTTTGAGGATACCCCTCAAGAATTGACTTTAGGATGGATGGGTGCTGTTAAGCCTAATTTATTAGACCAGTTGCAACAGCAATTGCTAAATTGGGCACAAGCAAAATATCAAACTTTAAGTGGTGAATTTGATTCTACAGACCCATTAGCAACGCGGACTTACAGCAAATATGCGTTTAATCTGTGCCCAATTTATGAAACGTATTTAAAGAAACTGAACTAGAAATTTAAAAGACACCGTTATTCAACTAATGGCGTCTTTTTACTTGTCTATAATTGGTAGCGGTAAAAATAATAGGGGATATTCCAACTTTGCGAATTAGCTGCAACTAAATCATCATTCATTAAGTATTTAGGCAATAATGCAGTTGCCTGGCCTTTTTTGACCAGCTCTAAAATCATTTCCAGCGAATCAATTTCAGTGACGCTGTTTTTATTCTGCGTTAATTTGAGAGTCAAGTTACGAAACGGACAATTTATGTCTGCGTTTATGGCAACCGGTACATTTTTACTTTCCTGCTTTTTGCCTTTTAAAAAACAGGCTTGTAAATGACTTTTCTTGATTAACGAATATTGGGGTAAAGTGATCGGAGTAAAGGCCCAGACCATGTCATAGGGATGCTTAGTTAATAATTCTTGAATTTCATTAGTACTTTTAATAATGACTTCATATTGATCAAGTGCAAACTGTTTCTTTTGGGTAATAACATAGCCAAAAAGCAACTCAGAGATTAAAACTTTGGGTTTGTTACTGGTTAAATCGTCTTTTAAATTCTGATAGTTTTGTAGTGCCTTAGTCGCAAAATGATACATTTTTTGCCCATTTTTAGTTGGTCTGACCCCTAAATTAGAACGCACAAAAAGTGGCGTTTTCAGTTCTCGCTCCATTGTTTTGAGCCTGGCCGTAATATTGGATTGAGTGTAGCCCAGTTTTAATGCCGCTTTATTCAGTGATCTAGTTTCATAAATTGTTTGGTAAATATATAAATCGTTAAAATTCATAATACTCCATATCATTAAAAGTGATAACCCTATTACAATCTCGGATTATGCAAGGTGATTTAGTTTTAATATACTAATTTTGTAATCTAAAGGGGGAACTTATTATGACTACAAAAATTGGTATTAATGGTTTTGGTCGCATTGGTCGGCTTGCTTTACGGCGAATTTATGAAGTGGCCAGTGACGACATCGAAATTGTCGCAATCAACGACTTAACCTCACCAGCTATGTTAGCACATTTATTAAAATATGATACTGCGCATGGTCAATTTAACCATGAAGTAACTGCTACAACTAATAGTATTGTAATTGATGGTAAAAATATTCCGGTTTATGCGGAAAGAGATGCCAGCCAAATTCCGTGGGTTAAAAACGACGGAGTTAAAATAGTACTTGAATGTACCGGATTTTACACCTCAACCGCAAAATCACAGGCTCATCTTGATGCCGGTGTTAAAAGAGTATTAATTTCTGCTCCCGCAGGCAATATGAAAACTATTGTCTATAGCGTAAATGATGATCAACTAACTGACTCTGATCAAATTATTTCCGCAGGCTCATGTACCACTAATTGTTTAGCACCATTAGCTCAGGCAATGAACGATGAATTTGGCATTCAAGTGGGAATTATGTCTACAACGCATGCCTACACAGCTTCACAAATGTTGCAGGATGGCCCTGATCGTGGTGGCAACGTCCGTAATGCTCGTGCCGCTGTCGCTAATGTTATTCCGCATTCAACTGGAGCAGCTAAAGCTATTGGACTAGTTATACCTGAACTGGATGGCAAACTTACGGGTATTGCGCAACGAGTCCCTGTTATTTCTGGTTCTATTACTGAACTAGCTGCTATTTTAAGAGAAAAAGTTACGGTTGAAGAATTTAACGCTAGAATTAAAAAGCATACTGAAGGCAATGCTTCTTTTGGCTATAATGACGACCAAATTGTGTCATCAGATATTATTGGCACTGAATTTGGTTCGGTCTTTGATCCAACTCTTACCCAGGTTGAAACTGGAGATAATGGGGTACAGCTAGTCAAAGGTTACGCATGGTATGATAATGAGTCCGGTTTTGTAGCCCAAATGATCAGAACACTGCAAAAGATTGCCCAGTTAGGTTAATTATCAATATAACTCATATTTTTACAATTAAAGACTGTTTATCATCAATAAAAAAATGGTTCTGTCCAGTGCAGAATCATTTTTTGTGTCTTTAAAATATGCTAGTCATTTTTCATCCATGGTGCTGTAAGCATTTGACTAACGGTTTGCTTAATATCATTGCTTTGGGCAATCAAAGAAATTACTGCAGCTCCAGCTGCTTTAGTTTTAGCAATTGCTTCTAAGTCGCTAGCAGTAATCCCACCAATAGCAACAATTGGCCGAGCAGTATTTTTAACCAGTTGGCTTAAGCCGACAATACCAATTTCGGGATCAGCGTCACTTTTAGATTGGGTGGCATAAATGGGTCCACTGCCATAATAATCAATTCCACTAATTTTATTGGCTTGTTCAACTTGAGTTAAATTCGAGCAAGAATAGCCGATAATCATTTGACTGCCAACTTCTTTAATGACCTGTCTTATTTCTTCATCACTTTGACCAACATGGACACCTTCGGCATGAACTTGTTGTGCGAGCTGAACATCATCGTCAATGAAGAAAGGCACGTGATACGTTTGACACAATTGGTGCAGCTTTTGTGCCATGGGGAGTCTCTCGGCTTCACTTAAAGTTGAATTAGAACCCTTGTCCCGAAATTGAAAAGCAGTAATACCTGCAGCAAGTGCTTCTGCGACAATGCCCGGTAATGTTTTACCTTCTGGAACGTCTTGACTGCCACAAATAAAGTAAGCATGTAAAAAATCAGTGTTAAAGTCTTTCATTATTTCTCCTAAATTACTGAGCCCAATGATTTAAAGGGCCATGACCATGACCAACTTGAATAGTTTCCTTAATAGTTTTGGTAACGTACTTTTTAGCAATTTTAATTGCTGACGGTAAACTTTGACCTAAAGCCAGCTGGGCTGTAATTGCTGCGGCTAAGGTATCACCGGTACCGTGAGTGCGCTCGGTATGTATTCTGGAACTGCTGACCCAAAGATCGGAACCATCAGCAAATAAAGCATAATCTTTTACTTGCTCGCTACTTGCGTGGCCGCCTTTAATTAGCACATTTTTAACGCCTATGTCTTGTAATTTATGAGCTAATTTTGGATATTGGCTTTGATCTTGTACCTTAATGCCAGTTAAAGTTTCTGCTTCTGGCAAGTTAGGTGTGATTAAATCGGCTAAAGGCAGCAATTCGTTTTTAACGGTAGCGACAGCATCTTGACTTAATAATGGTGCGCCACCCTTAGCAACCATCACTGGATCTATCGTAATAGGACCAAAGTCATACTTTTGCAAATTGAGTGCAACTTGGTGAACGTGAGCCGCATCGCCCAACATTCCCGTTTTACAAGCACGAATATGAAAATCTTCTGCTAGAGATGCAAATTGGGCATCGATCATTTCTAAGGGCAGTAAAAAAGATTTTTGGACGCCCAAAGTGTTTTGTGCTGTCACTGCCACGACCACTGCTGTCCCAAACACCTTTTGCATTTGAAAAGTTTTTAAGTCAGCCATGATCCCGGCACCACCACCAGAATCTGTACCGGCAATGGTTAAAACTTGGGGAAAAGAATTAATTTTTTCAGTCATCATAAAGTTCCTTAATCAAAATCAGCAATTTGCTTAATATCAGCGACTGTTACTTTATACAAATAATCCATGAGATACATGCCAAAAGTAGCGGGCCCGACATTGGGATGATCTTTAACTACTAATTGACCAGCGCAACTGAAAACTAAAGCACCTATTTGTGCTGCTTCAAACGGATCATCAGTGACTGCTGTAAAAGCTGTCACAATACTGGTTAACATGTCACCAGAACCCACATGGGTTTTAAAAAGGGGTGAACCATTATGAACATGGGCTATTCTTTTACCGTCGCTAATTGTATCTGTGGAGCCGCTGGCAATGACCGTACAATGATATTTCTGAGCAGTTTTCATAGCAATTTCATCAATATCACCAGAGCCGGAGCCTGCATCAATGCCCTTTGAACTCCAATCAAAGCCACCTAAGGCAGCTATTTCACCAATATTGCCCCGAATAATACTGGTATGAAAAGCCCATAAAAGTTTATCTGTGATTTTATAACGATACTCTACGGCACCAACGGCTACAGGATCAAATACTATGGGTTTATTGTATTGGCGTGCCAAATCTTCCACTTTTTTAATGTGGTTAATTTGCTCTTTGGTTAAACAGCCAATATTAACTGCTATGGCGGAAGCCATTCGCACTATTTCTTCGGCTTCAGCGACCTCATTGCTCATAATTGGCGAAGCACCAATAGCATTAACGGCATTGGCCACATCTTGAACTGTTACAAAATTAGCAATGTTGAAAATAACCGGGTTTTCTGCTCGCAATTTGTCTAATAATTCTAACTGCATTTTATTACTCCTAATTTAATATCCTTAAAATTTTTGACTAATAAAAAAACTTTGGCATATGGAAATGCCAAAGCTAAAGCAGTTTTGACACGTTCCTACGCAAGTATTAACTTACAGGTTCAAAGGGTCTGAAAAATTTTCATCTCAGCCTAAAAGGCACCCCTCGTGTTATCGCTTACAATTATAGCGTATTTTATTGCTTATGACAATGCTAGGTTAATAAAGATAATATTTGTTTATGTCATAAGTACTAGAATTTTAGTTATTATTAAAAATGTGCTAAAAAGCAAAAAAAGGATAGTGATTATAGTTAATTTTGAATAAAGTGTAGTTAGTAATAATTAACAATTATTTAATTTGGAGGAGAATAATCATGAATTTCACTGATCGACTACACGAAGCGGGGAAGGCATTGTGGCATAAAAGTATGGTGCATCCATTTATTAAGGAATTGCAAAGTGGCGAACTTCCAATTGCAACTTTTAAATTTTATCTGTTGCAGGATCGCTATTATTTAAGAGAATTCAGCAAGTTGCATAAATTAATTGCGGCAAAAACGGATAATCAGGAAGTAAAGGAATTTTTACTGGCAGGGGCACAAGACTTGAAAGATGTCGAAATATCAGTGCGAGGCCATTTTTTTGAAGAATTAAACATAACTGCGTCTGAAATTGCTGAAACTCCGGTGGCGCCAACAGCTTATAACTACGTTAACCATATGCATATGACATTAAATCGATCTGGTGTTAAACCAGCGGTTGCAGCACTTTTACCATGTTACTGGCTCTATCAGGAAATTGGCGAAAAAATGGCAGAAAAGGGCTCACCGGTTTCTTATTATCAGGAATGGATTGATACTTATGATGGCGAATGGTATGGCGCCAACGTAGCCAAAATGCTGCATTTAACCAACTCTTTGGCTGAAAGTGCGACTAATGAAGAACTTGAGCAAATGCAAACTGCGTTTGTGCGCAGCAGCTATTATGAATTGCAGTTTTGGCAGATGGCTTATGAAAAGCAAGATTGGAAGTAACTTCTGTAAAAACCGCTTTTATTTTATTCTTACTTGTCTTTAGTCAATTTCATAATAAAATTTTGATATTGGACAATGTAATTATTGTTCAAAGTCCCAGGAAAGTGTGCAACTTGGAGAAAATAATGTAGATTTACCTAGTACTGTTAATGGTGATTTAGGAATTTCTAAAATGTGGGTTACTAGTGGCAGCATATATTATGCACTAAAAGCAACTGATCTTAAACCTGTATTTCTAGTCTATAATTGGTCTAGAGAGCTAACAATGCACTACTATGCTAGTGGAAGCAAAAAAGCAAGAACCGTCAGTTATAGTGCTCGCGGTATAGGCCGATGCCAAACTTAGTCGCAATATTCTTATTCTTGCATTCGTAGATGACATGGCTATGCCACTTTAAGCGGCAAAATTGATGGCTTCATAGGAGATATAATGTTTCCGAGCACCGCCTTTTAAATGAGAATAATAAAAATGAATGATGAACAATTTTTTAAATTAAGAAAGATACTAGATTTTTTTAAAAAGCAAGCTCCGACAGCTATTATTGAAGAGAATGTAAATAGCGTTGAAAATCATAAGGCAGAATCTGCTGATGAGTATAATAGGGCAAAAAGTTATCTTGGCGAAAATAATAATTCGTTTAAATCTTTTCATGTAAGTGTGGATTCAGCAAAAGATTTCTTGCGTTTATTGAATTTGCTGGGTGCAATACATGCAAATTTTAATATACGTTCAAAGCCTTTTATAATAGAAGGAGAAGAAAGCAGCAAGGCGCTAAAAAAGGAGAACGACTATTATAACCATTGGATGGAGTGTTTTTCAAACTATGAATTTATGATAGTTGATTTTGATGAAACTGCTTTAGACCAAGATCAACATTACGGTTAATTTCATTAATTCATCAAAAAGGCAGTAACTGATATGACCCCAAATTTGTCCTAAATTTTGGGGTCATATAGCTTAAGCTGCCTTTTTAGTTCAGTCATTTCGCATTGTTAAAATCATTATATTAAAAGCTAATATGCTATTATTCATCAATTTTTTTAATATAAATTAATTTTGCTTTTCTTAATATGCCACGATCTTTAAATAGAAAGCCATAATATCTATTATTAATTTTTCCGACATAATAAAGCGTATCATAAGATCCTTGATTATCAGTAGTTATTTTAACAGAAGCAATTTTTTATTATGTAAGCATTTATATGTGTCTAAGTTATATGAATATTTTCTTTTGCCAGCACTAAAATAAACGGCTTTTTCTAAAGAATTAATTCTATAATAATGTATAAAGCTTATTCCAATGCTTATAAAGAGAAATGTTAAAATAAATACAGTTATAGTTTTTGTTATTTTTTCATTTTTGCTCATTTTTAATATGTTAGGAAGAGAGAAAAAATTATGAAAACAGAATTTAAAAAATATAAACAGTCTTCTTTATTAATAGTAGCCTTAATTATATCACTTTTGGGGTTTTAAGAATTAATACCGTTTTTGCATCAAATGATAATATGCCTGAGATGAATAATACATCGGCAGAGCCTTTTGAGCTTGTTGCAATATATAAAAAATCTGATATAGACTCTAATACTTTTTCTATTATTAAAAAATATAGCAACAATTGACAACACAGTGGTTATTGAGGTCAAAGGTGACGATGTAACTCTCATTAAAATATATGGAAAATAAAGATATTCCTGAATTAGCCTACAACAAAAAAATCATTCCTTTTGTAAATAATCAAATTCGAAAATTGCAATTTTGACCACTACACCCCAATTCAGCAATTTACAGCCTGCCAAAACTATTGGTAAAGATTGGAACGATGTGCTAGTTAATAGTAAAAAACAAGAAAATTCTACTAAGCGGAGATACAATTAAATAAAGACAAAAAAGATAGTGTTGTGATTTCCAATAAGCAGGTAATACAATCCACAGGTATAGAACTTGAATAGCACTACTTTAAAATCTAATATCGCTTTTTACCATATATCACTATAAAAGTGATTAAATATGGTATAATATAAGTAAAGATATTGGAGGCTTTAAAATGAGTGCAACAATCGTTAAACTACTCAAAAGCAAAAATATAAGCGTCGCTAAAGTCGCTGAGGCCAGCAACGTCCCACTTAGTACTTTAAGAAACTCAATTGTTAAACCAATTGAGACCTGGTCAATTAGGGTCCTTAATGCCTTTGCAATCGCACTTAAAGAGAAACCAGGAGATTTACTCAATATGCTAGAAACACAACCATATATTTTAGATATAAACGATGAAACGCAGACTATCCAAGGCGTTTTCATTGCTAATAAAGAAATTTACCAACAAATTAGAACTGTCGTGGAAGTCAACCACCTGGAAGGGTGGAATCCTACAGAATCAGATATCCAGGAGTTGCTTGATGAAGCTATCCAGCCTGATCCAGTAGTAGCTGAGCGCTTTGAAGAAATTTGGGGCAAGGATAATGAGTGATTGGATTAGTGAAACCTTGTATTCAAATGGTGTCCTAAAAAATAAGCTCCATATCCATGACCCAAAGGAGTTAGAGAAAAAGGAATATGAGCTATCCGCTCGGAATGCTTTGTTCTTGTTGCAAAAAAAGCCCCAAATAAACGATATCGGAGACCTTAAGAAGGTACACCAATTCTTATTTGGTGAACTATACGATTGGGCTGGTAAATATCGCCCCGGCAATTTCAATAAAAACGGGTATGAGTTTTTTGATCATACCAGATTCGATTTTGCCGAAAAAGATATTAATAACATGCTGCACAAGCACCCCGCGGGCAAGCCTTTGGCTAACAAAGACTATGCTGAGCTGCTAGACGCAATTAATTTCATGCACCCGTTTAGAGAGGGCAACGGCCGTAGCTGCAAAGTTTTTCTTTCTGCATACGCGGCTAATCATGGCCAAGTAATTGACTATCCGCGAAGAAACAAAGAGATGATTGAAGCGCAAAATGAAGCTAACGTTGACAAAATTGCTAAACTGATTAAAGTTGAGAACACCCCCAGCCGCAATCGGGCGTTCCAAGTACTAGCCTCGCAGCAAAGTGCTGGAAAGACACTTAGCCAAGCTGAACTTGCCCAAAAATACGCTGAACAACAGAACAAAGAGCAGCAGGAGTTTGATCAAGATGAAGGCCTTGAATTAGAGTAGAAAGCAGGATAAATCAATTGAAGTATGAAGACAAATTCAGGATAACGCCTGAAAAAATAGACGCTTTGCCAAAACCAATCTAACCAAATTAGTCTTCACTAACTCACGCTTTGAAGGCCTGACTACCACCATGCCGCAAACCTAGACAATCATTGAAGGCCTGGGTGTTGACGGCATTCCAATCGATGATATTAATATTATTGTTCAATTGAAGCGAGGCTGGCAGTTTGCTATCAACGAAAAAATGCTCCTGGACTTAAGCATGGAAAAGAGGCTTAATGCGATTGTTGCCCGCGATACGGCGGCCTTTCAAGGATATTTGCGTAATGGTTCAGGCGGTGTAGCAACTTACCGGGGCGAGTTTGAACCACCTATGATTGAAGAGGGCCAGGAACAGTAATACTTAAAGCAGTTGTTAGTCAGTGATCGTATTGCCACTGATAAGGCACTGACCCTGATGTATCACAATATGCGCTAGCAAATGTTCTACGATGGTAACAAGCGAACTGCTCCAACCTGATAGTTCTGCCAAAGATAATAGATTTCAATTTTATCTTGCTTAGACAATTTAGACATAAAAATATGACCTGCGAAATTGTCTTAATTCAGGGGTCATATCATTTACTACGTCTAGTAGCTTTTTTTGCAATTAATTTGTTTTAGCTGCTATTCGCTCATCATGCCATTCAAGAATCATCTTCACTATGGCGTTGGCGACATTCAAGTTTTTAAACAATGGTCCGTGAGAGTAGGTACCAATGAAATTGCGATAACGCAGGCCTTCAACGTGGTCTTGCGGGTTGTTGCCATAACCCTCAATCATTTCTCCTAGGGGATGCAACTTATCCTGATCGTCAAAATAAGTTTGCCCGGAATGATTTTCAAAGGCCTTGACTTCGCCCCATTCACTCATGTAGCGGGTGTCGCCAATCATCCGCTTATCTGCCTTAAAAACGGTATGGAAAGGTAGAATATCTAACCCTTTGATTGTCACACCAGCATTAGTTTTGTAATAAGTACCAACGAGTTGGTAGCCACCGCAGACCCCTACCATAGGTTTGCCTGCGTTAATATATTTGGTTAAAGTTTCCTTATGACGCGGTAAATCTTTGGCAATAACAGTTTGCTCAAAATCTTGTCCGCCACCAAAAAAGACAAAGTCATAGTCAAAAGCATTGAACTCACTACCAAGAGAAATATTATCCACTTGCGTAGTATAGCCTTGCTTTTTAAGTAAAAAACTTATGATTTTAACATCTCCGGAATCACCATAGGTGTTCATCAGGTCTTCGTATAAATATGCAATCTTGATTGTTTTGTTTGCCATTGTTTACCAACCCCTATTTTCTTGTTTAAAGTATATCTTAATAGTTAGAAGTGGGCAAAGAATAGTTATTTAAGATTTTGCTGCGCTGCAAAATGGTTAATTGGACCGTATTTAGAACCAACTGCAATTGGGTGGGCGATCGCTTCATAAGTAAAATCTTTGGCAGTCTGGACACTAGCAATAATTGATTGTCCCTTGGCTAATTCAGCAGCAATTACCGCAGATAAGGTGTCACCGGTGCCATTAATTCTGTCTGTATTAATAAACGGCTTGGTAAATTCGTGAAATTTTCCGTCTGCAGTGAGTAAAATATCTGTTACTTGCGACTGCGCAGAATCATCATGACGGCCTTTCATTAAAACATTTTTGGCTCCCATATCCTGCAATTTTTTGGCTCCCTGATGAATTTCATCTTTGCTAGCTAAATTCAAACCGGTTAATTTTTTCTGCTCGTAAAAGTTAGGCGTAATAATGTCAGCCAGTGGCATTAACTGCTCAAGAAAAGCCTGGTAGGCATCGTCATCAAGCAAGGTATCACCGTGTTTAGTCATAATAACCGGATCGAGTACGATCTTACCCATATCATACTTGTGCAAATTAGCAGCAACACAGGCAATTACGTCCTTGTTAGCCAGCATACCGGTTTTAAGTGCGTCAATTTTAAAATCATCGTTTAGTACGTCAAATTGTTCCTGAATAAAAGAAATAGGCATAACTTCTTGTGCATATATACCAGTTGTATTACCAGCAACGGCAGCTGTTAAAAGCCCCATACCATATACTTGACGGGCATAAAATGAATGTAAATCAGCAGTCATCCCCGCACTGCCATCGCTGTCATTTCCTGCGATTGTTAAAGCAATAATTTCTTTTTTCATTTTTATGTATCCTCTTTTTAACCTATGCTCTATGTAACCAGTATAACTTAAAATAAGGATAATGTTATAATAATTTCTGGTAAAAGCAAGTCCGGGTAGTAAAATTAGTATAAACCGCTTTCTGTCGGAGAGGATACAAAAGACAATATGCTAAAACAATATATTATGGCAATCGATGAGGGAACTACTTCAACTAGAGCGATGATAATTGATCATCAGGGCAGAAAAATAGCTTCATCACAAAAGGAATTTCCCCAATATTTTCCTCAACCTGGTTGGGTAGAGCATAAACCTGAAGAGATTTGGCACGCAGTTCAAACAACAATTGCCAATGCGATTATTAATTCTGGTGTGCGTCCGGGGCAAATAGCAGCAATTGGTATTACTAACCAGCGTGAAACAACGGTAATTTGGGATAAAAAGACCGGCAAACCCATTTATAATGCAATTGTTTGGCAGTCACGGCAGACAACCGACTTGGCTGAAAAGTTAAAGACCGATGGCTATAGTGAATTGATCCATAAAAAGACGGGACTAATAATTGACCCGTACTTTAGTGCTACCAAAATTCGCTGGATTTTAGACCATGTTGCTGGTGCACAAGAAAAGGCCGAAAATGGTGATTTGCTTTTTGGTACAATTGACAGCTGGCTTTTGTGGAACTTAACTGATGGTGAAGTCCATGTGACTGACTACACTAATGCTTCGAGAACGATGCTGTTTAATATTCACGACTTAAAATGGGATGACGACATTTTGAAACTGCTCAATATTCCCAAAGTAATGTTGCCAGAAGTTAAGTCCAATTCTGAAATCTATGGTTATACCAAGTCTTATACCTTTTTTGGTGGTAAAGTACCAATTGCCGGTATTGCCGGAGATCAGCAGGCAGCCTTGTTTGGTCAACTGGCTTTGAAAAAAGGCATGGTTAAAAATACTTATGGTACTGGCTCCTTTATCGTGATGAATACCGGTGAGCAGCCGACAGAGTCGGACAATAATTTGTTGACGACTATTGCTTATGGCTTAAATGGTAAAATTTCCTACGCTTTAGAGGGTTCTATTTTTGTTTCGGGCAGTGCTATTCAGTGGCTGCGCGACTCGTTAAAAATGATTAAGACGGCTGCAGATTCGGAAAAAGCAGCCAGACAATCGAAGTCTGAAAATGAGGTTTACGTTGTTCCGGCTTTCACAGGTTTAGGTGCACCGTACTGGGATTCAGAAGCACGTGGCTCCGTTTTTGGAATTACACGTGGAACAAATGATAAGGATTTTATCAAGGCGACGTTGCAATCGCTGGCTTATCAAACACGGGATGTAGTGGATACGATGCAGGTTGATTCCGGCATTAAAATTCCAACCTTGCGCGTTGATGGCGGAGCGTCCAATAATGATTATTTGCTCCAATTCCAGTCAGATATCCTGGGCATTAAAATCGAACGTGCTAAAGTATTGGAAACAACTTCAATGGGCGCAGCCTTCTTGGCTGGCCTCGCAGTCGGCTATTGGCAAAATGTGGCTGAATTAAAAGATATTTTTGTTGTAGGCAAGACCTTTGAACCTCAAATGCCTGAAAGTGAAAAAGAACATTTATATCAAGGCTGGAAGAAGGCCGTAAAAGCTACTCAGGTTTTTGCACATGGTGAATAAGTTATTTAAAAAAGGGGGACAAGAAATTGGCACATGATCGAATAGTTGCACTAGATAGTCCGATGAACTTTCGTGATGTTGGCGGTTATCAAAGTGTGACTGGTAAAACAGTTAAATGGAATAAAATTTATCGTTCAGATTCGCTTAGTTCTTTAACAGCCAGGGATCAAGTTAAGTTAGCTAAAATGCGTGTCACTGTCGATTGCGATTTACGTTCTGAATACGAGAAGTCCTCTTCACCGGATATGTCTTGGCCCGATGTGGAATATGTGGACTTGCCGGTATATTCTGATAACGTCAATGATGCCCAAAACAATCGTTCAATCTACCGTTTTTTGCACCATATTCCTGATATGCACAATAATTTTATTGGTCGCATTTACCAGCAAACTCTGCTTAGTTCGCACAGTCAGGAAATGTTTGCCCGTGTTTTTGCGGAGTTGCTGGAATTGCCCGCAGATGAAGCACTGGTCTATCACTGCAGTGCTGGTAAGGACAGAACAGGAATGGTTTCGGCTTTAATATTAATGGCACTTGGAGTAGATGATGATACCATCGCCCGCGATTATTTATTAACTAACGAGTTATATGATTTTGCTGTTTCTCGCCAATTGCCAAGTAATGATGAAATTACGCAAATGGTTTCAAAAATGAATGTAACTAAAGGTGAAGGTATAGCTATTCGCGGCATTACAGAAACAGTCCGTGGCGGCTGGGGCGATTTTCCCACCTTTTTCAAAAAAGTATTGGGCTTTAATGATGATGACTTGGCTCAACTAAAACGAATGTACTTAGATTAGGGGCGAATCGTGATGGTAACCTTGCTTGATGTTGCTAAAAAAGCTAATGTTTCAAAGATGACGGTTTCTCGTGTAATTAATCATCCCGAGCAGGTAACAGAGGAACTACGTATATTGGTTGAGCAGGCGATGGATGAACTTGATTATCATCCTAATTATGTTGCCCAGGCTTTGGTAAATAAGCGTACAAATGTTGTTAAGTTTGTCACGCTGGAGGATATAGATACGACAGAGCCATATTATATGAACCTGTTATTCGGCATCGCACGTGGGTTATCTAAAAAGCAGTACGCTATCCAACTTGTTACTGATAGAGGTCAGATAGAGGATGGCAACTTTGACGGTTATCTCATTACCGGCGCCCGTTCTAGCGATTATGCTTTTTTTGACAACCTTAAAAAGCCCTTTATTTTATTTGGTGAAAATCACCATGGTTATGATTATGTGGATAATAATAATCAGTATGGTGGAGAATTAGCGACAAAATATGCACTTTCGCGGTTATACCAAAATATTATTTTCATTGGCATTGATGTCAGAGAGCCATTTGAGTATTCACGTGAAACGGGCTACGTCAATACTTTACAGAAGAATAAAAAGGTGCCTCAAATCTATCGCATTGCTAATCATAGTCACGCAGCGCAAGAAGTAATTAAAAATAATTTCCATAAGTTTCCTAAAGATACCTGTTTTATCTGTGCCAGCGATCGCATTGCTACGGGGGTAGTCAGACAATTGCTGGATGAAAAGGCTAAAGTCCCAGCTGACTTTGGTGTGATTGGCTACGATGGCGTTTTTCTCGATCAGGTTTCCAACTTAAAGTTAACTACTGTCAAACAGCCAATTTTTAAAATGGGAGAATTGCTAGCCAACATGCTCTTACGCAAAATTAATCAAAAAGGGTCTCCTCAAGGAGAGGCATTAATTAAGCCTTCCTTAGTTAAAAGAGAATCAACCAGGTAAAATATTTAAGTACAAATAGAAAATACACATAATAATCAGATATCGGACTGATTATTATGTGCTTTTTTAATGGTTAAAAAGGCTAGTCTGTGAGAATTGAAATGATATAATTGAACTCACAAAAAATGCAATAGTTTTTTAGGAAAAAACATACCTGAATATAACGAACTACGCTAATTTAATTGAACTAGCGACGATTTTTTCTGATAGCGGTAACATTGCTATTACCATTGCCTCTCACCAGCTTTCTCAGCTAAACTTTAAGTGGAGGTATAAATTTATGACGCATTGGTATGAGCATGCAATAATTTACCAAATTTATCCCAAGTCTTTTCAAGACAGTAATGATGATGGTATTGGTGATTTAAATGGAATCAGGCAGAGATTACCTTATTTACAACAGCTTGGTATTAATACTATTTGGCTAAATCCTATCTTTGTTTCCCCGCAGGTTGATAACGGCTATGATGTGGCAGATTATTTTAAAATCGATCCCCGAATGGGAACAATGAAAGACATGAAAGCTCTAATTTCTGCTTGTCATCAAGTAGGGATTCATGTGCTTTTAGATTTTGTTTTAAACCATACTTCTGATCAAAATGAATGGTTTAAAAAGGCCAAAAGTGATCCGCATAGTCAATATCGCGACTACTATATTTTTGCAGGTGCAAATAATCAGCGTCCCAATAACTGGGGCAGCTTTTTTGGCGGCAGCGTTTGGGAGCCGGACCCGGCAGGTACGGGCCAATTTTATTTCCATTTGTTCGACAAGCACATGCCCGATTTAAACTGGCGTAATCCTAAAGTAAGACAAGAAATGCTCAAAATTGCGGAATTTTGGCTGGCTCAAGGAATAGATGGCTTGCGCCTTGACGCTTTTATTCATATTGCCAAGGCAGATTTACGGCAAAGTTTTCCGGTAAAGGAAATAGCAAACGAAAACGACCAAACGATAGTTGCCGAACCCTTTTTTGCTAATTTGCCTCAAGTTCAGAAATGGCTGCGACCGTTTTGTGAGGAAATAAAAAAGGATTATCCTGAAGCTTTGCTTTTGGGGGAAGCTGCCAGCGCTAATGTTAACTTAGCAGCGGACTATACGGCAAAAGACCACCATCTTTTAGATAGTGTTGTTACTTTTCGTTACTTTAAGGATGATCAAAGACACATTGATCCCAACTTGCCTGCAGCTGTTCAGCCTAAAGGACTTGACTGGGATGCTTTTAAGAAGACGCAGGTTATTTGGCAACAAACTCTGGGGCAGGTTTCTCAACCTACACTATATTGGAGCAATCACGACATGCCGCGGCTGGCTAGCAGAATAGCAAAAACTGAAACACAGGCACGTAGCTTAGCAATGCTGATGTATTTGCAACGGGGAATCCCCATTATCTATTATGGCGAAGAATTGGGCTTAAAAAATCTGCTTTTTACTGCTAAAGAAGAGTTTAATGATCAAGAAGCGGAACGTTTTATCACGAAAGCTGCAGATTGGGGTCTAACAAAAGCGGAAGCACTAAAAATGGTCAGTCAAGCGCACAAAATGCCGGCACGAGGGCCGATGCCATGGACAGCTAAAAAGCCAAATTATGGTTTTTCAAAAGTGAGTCCGTGGCTTGAAGGGCAAAGTCAAAATAACGCTAATGTTCAGGCTGAACTGGATGACCCTGACAGTATGTTTAACTTCTACAGACAACTGCTTAGTTTGAAAAAAACGGCTTTGTTTCAATCAGGTAGTTTTTACTTGCTAGCAACCGCTAATGACAGCTACGTTTACCAGCGGGATTTAGCAAATGATAGTGCAATTGTGGCAGTTTCACTAAGCAGTCAAAAATTAAGAATTAAACTACCTAGTGAATATAGGAAAGTCATGCTAACTGCCGGACAGCATTATTTGAATAAGGATGAATTGATTTTGATGCCGTATTCTGGTGTGGTTTTAAGTAAATGATGGAGGAAAAAATGCAATTAGCAGCCCTGAAACATAGAACGGAAAGCGAAGACTGTTTTGTCATTAGTCAGCACCATGTGCGGATTCGGTTCCATAGTGCCAAAAATGATGTTAAAAAAGTAATAGTTCATTATACTGATAATTATCTTGATACCAAGACTGATAAAACCGTGGCCATGACTAAGGCAGGGCAAGGGCAGGTAACTGATTATTGGGTAGCAACTTTGAAAGCTCCTTATCGCCGCCTTAAATATACTTTCGAAGTCGTTGGCCAGGATGACAGCCATAAAATTGTTGGAGACCGCGGGATCAAAGACTTTACCGCAGCAAATTTAGCAGCTGACAGCAGCTACTTCAAGTTGCCTTACTTGCATGAAATTGATCAAACCAAAACTCCTGACTGGATTAAAAATACTGTTTGGTATCAGATCTTTCCTGAGCGCTTTGCCAATGGTGACAAAAATAATGACCCTCAAGGCACAAAACCCTGGAATCCGCAAGATCATCCCGGACGAGAAGACTTTTACGGGGGCGACTTACAGGGGATTATTGACCATCTGGACTATTTAAAGGAATTGGGCGTTAATGGGTTATACCTGTGTCCGGTCTTTAAGGCCAGTTCCAATCATAAGTATGATACGATAGACTATCTGCAAATTGACCCTGATTTTGGTGACAAGGATTTGTTTGCCAAGTTTGTGAGTGAAGCTCATAAAAGGGGAATGAAAGTAATGCTGGACGCTGTCTTTAATCATTTAGGCGGCCAGTCAATGCAGTGGCAGGATGTAATCAAAAATGGCACTAAGTCGCGGTTTGCATCCTGGTTTCATATTAATCATTTTCCAGTTAAACCATATCAAGGACCTGAGGCAGGCGGTCCAAATTATGATACCTTTGCTTTTGAAGGACAAATGCCCAAATTAAATACTGCCAATCCTGCAGTCCAAGATTTTCTGCTGGAAATCGCAACTTATTGGGTAAAATATTTTGATATTGATGCCTGGCGGCTGGATGTTGCTAACGAAGTAGACCATCATTTTTGGCGAAAATTTCATGATGCACTTACTGCAATTAAGCCCGACTTCTATATTGTAGGTGAAATTTGGCATAGTGCACGGCCTTGGCTCAACGGTGACGAGTTTTCTGCAGTGATGAATTATCCGTATACTTTACAGATTGAGGAACATTTTCTGCACAAAACAAAAACAGCCCAGGAACTAGTTGCGGCTCTTACTGATCAACTAATGATGTACCGCGACTGCACGAATCAGGCAATGATGAATATGCTTGATTCTCATGATACCGCCCGTTTACTGACGCTTGCAGGTGAAAATAAAGCGCTGGCTTTGCAAACCCTGACATTCATGTTCATGCAAACTGGCAGCCCGTGCATTTATTACGGTACTGAAATGGGAATGACGGGAGGAGAAGATCCTGATTGCCGCAAGCCAATGGACTGGCAAAAAGAGGGCACGCCTTTTTGGTATAAAGTGCAAAAGCTGATTGCTTTTAGAAATAATCATGCTGCTACTTTAGGTAATGGCACAATCAGTCTAAGCCTTACGTCTACCGGCTTAATCAAAGTTAAGAGAATTGGTACAGAAAAGATCACTGCTCTTTTTAATACAAGTCCTGATAAGATTGCCGTTTCCACAAACGGCCAGGTAGCATTAAGTCAGAATTTTGCAGCTGGACAACTTGCCGAGCACGGATTTGTCATTGAACTTGCAAATTAATTTTAAAAACAACTAGTTGATGCTAGTTGTTTTTTTAAACATGATTCTGATACCGTTAACAGCGATTTTGCTATTGCCAAATATCCCGTTTTTGCGAATAATGAAAGCGTAAACAAAAACCTCACAAAGAGGGAGAGAAAGTAAATGAAACGAATTTTTGAGGTTGACCCATGGAAAGTTGCCACGCACAAGTTTTCCCCGGTGGATAAAAGGCTGCAGGAAAGCATTACTGCGATTGGCAATGACTACATGGGGATGCGCGGTAATTTTGAAGAAGGCTATTCTGGAGATCAACTGCAAGGTACATACTTAGCAGGTGTCTGGTTTCCAGATAAAACGCGAGTAGGCTGGTGGAAAAACGGCTATCCGAAATATTTTGGCAAAAGCATTAATGCCCCCAGCTTTATTGGAATTGGCATCACAGTTAATAATGAAAAAATTGACTTAGCCAAGATTAAATTTACAGATTTTTATTTTGAATTAGATATGCATCAAGGCTTGCTTAGCCGCAGTTTTATTTATGAGGGTGCAAATACTAAAGTCAAGTTTGAATTTCAGCGTTTTTTACACATTAGGTTAAAAGAAGCGGCTTTAATCACTGTTAAAGCTACTGTACTTGCAGGTCAGGCAGAAATTGAGTTTAATTCAACGCTTGACGGCACAGTTACTAATGAAGACAGTAACTATAATGAACATTTTTGGCTTAGCTGCAATGAGAATGCTGCAAAGCGTTCTATTCAAGTTATAACCAAGCCTAATCCTTACGATGTGCCCCAGTTTACGGTTTTATTAAAAGCAGGCCTGAGAAATAATAATCATATTGTTAAGGGTACTGTTAAAACTGCAACTGCAAAGTTAAGTGAGAAGTTGGCAGTTACTTTAAATGCCGGAGAAAGTTACACTTTGGAAAAAGATGTGATCGTAATTACCAGTCGTGATGTAGCACCCGAAAAGCAAAGTGATCGTGCGGATAAGTTGATGCAACAATTGCAATCAAAAAGTTTTGCAGAAAATTTGGCCGATCATACTGCGGTTTGGCAGGATCGCTGGACTAAAAGTGATGTAGTTATTACTGGTAATGATGAAGCGCAACAGGGTATTCGTTTTAACATTTTACAGTTATTCATGACGTATTACGGTGAAGACAAGAGGCTTAATATCGGTCCTAAAGGTTTTACTGGTGAAAAATATGGGGGAGCCACATATTGGGACACAGAGGCTTTTATCTTTCCGATGTACCTTTGTATTACTAAGCCAAATGTCACGCGGGCGCTATTACAATACAGGCATGATCAACTTGACGGTGCCTATTATAACGCCCAGCAGCAAGGCTTAGCCGGAGCGCTTTTCCCGATGGTAACCTTTAACGGGATTGAATGTCATAACGAGTGGGAAATTACTTTTGAAGAAATACACCGTAATGAAGATATTCCCTTTGCAATTAAACGATATACTAGTTATACGGGAGACGAATCATACGTTAAGAACGAAGGCATGGATGTCCTGGTAGGCACTGCCAGATTTTGGGCTGATCGAGTCCATTATTCCAAGTGGCGACAGAAATATGTTATTCACGGAGTAACAGGACCTGATGAATACGACAATAATGTTAATAATAATTGGTTTACCAACATTATGGCGCAATGGGTACTGCAATATACTTTAGAGCGACTGCCACTTGCGGATAAGGCTGCCCAAGAGCGTTTAAACGTAACTAAAGAAGAACAGGCAAAATGGCAGGACATTATTGAAAATATTTATTTGCCTGAAGATAAAGAACGCGGCATTTTCTTGCAGCAAGATGATTTTTTGGATAAAGATATTAGACCAGCCACAGAAATTCCGCTTGACCAAAGACCAATAAATCAGCATTGGTCTTGGGATAAAATCTTACGGTCACCTTTCATCAAGCAGGCCGATGTATTGCAGGGTATTTATTACTTGGATGACAGGTTTACCAAGGAGCAAAAAGAGCGTAACTTTGCATTTTATGAGCCGTTGACGGTACATGAAAGTTCACTTTCTGCCTGTATCCATTCAATTTTGGCCGCGGAATTAGGGCGTAAAAAGCAGTCAGTAGAATTTTATGAACGCACGGCCCGCCTAGATCTCGATAACTACAATAATGATACAGATGACGGCCTGCACATTACTTCAATGAGCGGTTCTTGGCTGGCAATAGTCCAGGGATTTGCCGGCATGCGTTATGGTCACAATCAATTGAGATTTAATCCTTTTGTGCCAGATAATTGGACCGGGTATAGTTTTAAAATTAATTATCGCGGCCGCTTAATTCAGGTAGAAGTGACGCAGCAGGAGACACGCATTACGTTAATTAGCGGAAAGGAACTAACGATTTTAGTTAAAGAGCAAAAGGTTACTTTAAAAGAGGGTGAACAAAATTGCTTAAAGGCCTGATTTTTGATTTAGATGGTGTGCTGACAGATTCAGCCAAATTTCACCTGGCAGCGTGGAATAATTTAGCTCAAGAACTGGGAATTAAATTAACCAGCGTGCAGTTAGATTCTCTGCGGGGAATATCACGGATGGATTCTCTTAATTTAATTCTGAAGTATGGCAAGCAGGAAAGTAAGTACACTGAGACCCAAAAAGAAGAATTTGCGGCAGAAAAAAATGAAAAGTTTTTAGAGCAGGTCGAAACCATGACGCCAGCTGATATTTTGCCCGGAATTACAGCATTATTAGCAGATGCCAAAAAAGCAGGTCTGACAATGTGTATTGCTTCTGCTTCTAAAAATGCTCCCAAAATCTTGAGTAAGCTGGGTATTGCTAGTCAATTTGATCAAATTGTTAATCCTGCTTTGCTGAAACGCGGCAAGCCGGATCCGGAAATTTATCAAAAAGCACAGCAATTATTGCAGTTGCATAATGATGAAGTAATTAGCTTTGAAGATGCAGCTGCCGGTGTTGCAGCAATTAAGGCTGCGCACCAGTTTGCAGTAGGAATTGGAGATAAACAAATACTTAAAGGAGCTGATTATATCGTTAAATCTACAAAAGAATTAAAGCTGGATCAAATTGTGGCTGTATTTAAGAAAAATAATAAGAAGGTAGGTTAAAGATATGGTTGAAGTTGACTTAAACCATATGTGTAAAAAATATGAAGGCAATGATCACTATTCAGTGAAAGACTTTGATTTACACATTAAAGATAAAGAATTCATTGTTTTTGTCGGCCCCTCAGGTTGCGGTAAATCAACTACTTTAAGAATGATTGCGGGATTAGAGGATATTAGCGAAGGTACTCTTGAAATTGATCACAAGGTAATGAATGATGTAGCACCCAAAGACCGTCACATTGCCATGGTTTTCCAAAATTACGCGCTTTATCCGCACATGTCAATTTACGATAATATGGCATTCGGCTTAAAACTGCGCCATTATCATAAAGATGAGATTGATAAAAGGGTACAAAATGCTGCCAAGATTCTTAATTTGCGTGAATATTTGGATAAAAAGCCGGCAGAACTTTCTGGTGGTCAGAGGCAAAGAGTTGCTCTGGGACGTGCAATTGTGCGGGATGCACCTATCTTCTTGATGGATGAGCCGCTGTCCAACTTGGATGCGAAACTGCGTGTTTCCATGCGGGCAGAGATTGCCAAGCTGCACCAGAACTTAGGGACAACTACAATTTACGTTACTCATGATCAGACTGAAGCTATGACCTTGGCTGATCGGGTAGTGGTAATGTCAGTTGGTAAAATTGAACAGATTGGTACACCGCAGGAAGTATATAACCATCCGGTCAACCAATTTGTCGCTGGCTTTATTGGATCACCGCAAATGAATTTCTTTAATGTCCACTATCACGATGGTCAGGTATCTGATGGCAAGGGTCTTAATCTGGGGATACCTGAAGGTAAGTCAAAACTGCTTAATGAGCAGGGATATAATGACCGCGACTTGATACTGGGCGTTCGGCCAGAGGATATTCACGCAGAAGAGGCCTTTTTAGAAACTTGGCCTGATGCGGTGGTCGAATCTGAAGTCGTTGTTTCTGAACTCTTGGGAGCGACTATTCAGCTTTACCAAAGAGTAGATGAAACTGAGTTTGTTGCTAACATCAATGCCCGCGATGTTTATCAGCCAGGGCAAAAAGTCAAGATGGGCTTTGATTTGAACAAAGCACACTTTTTCGACAAGGATACAACCTTGGCGGTAGTTAATTAGGGAATAAAATCAGTGGCTTTAGTTGTCATTGATATAAAAACATGTTGTTTTATATTAGGAGGTAAATAACATGAGTATTTGGAAGAAAGTAGCTTTAGGAAGTACAGCAGTTTTAGCTGCAATGTCACTTGCAGCGTGTTCTAATAGTAAATCAGATTCCTCATCAAGCAGTAGCAGTAATCAAAATACCAAGCTGACTTTATGGGTTGATACTAACCAAGTATCGTATTATAAGAAAATTGCCAGTGATTTTACTAAATCACATAAGAATATTTCAGTTCGCGTTACACAAAATCCAACCGGATCAGCTAATGCCAAAACTGATGTGGGCAAGGACCCTTCAAAAGCAGCCGATGTTTTTGAAGCACCTAATGATCAATTAGGTCAAATGGCAGATTCCGGTTATATTAATCCTCTGTCACCAAAAGACAGTAACAATATTAAATCTAATTACATTGACGTTGCAGCTAAAGGTGTAACTTGGAAGGGCAAGATCTATGCTTATCCTTATGCACAACAGGCACAAACAATTTATTACAACAAGTCTAAATTGTCAGCAAGCGATGTAAAAGACTGGAAGACTTTAACTTCTAAGGGAGTTGTGGCAACAGACTTTACTAACGCTTATGTTATGTGGCCGGTATTCTTCTCTGCTGGTACAAAGCTTTATGGTGACAGTGGTGAAGATTTAAAGGGCTCAACCTTTAATTCTGCTAAAGGCGTTAACGCATTGAAGTGGTTTGCAGAGCAAAAGAATAATAAGGGCGTAATGCAGACCTCTAATGCTTTGAACCAATTAAAGAAGGGCAACGCTCAAGCCATCTTGGATGGTCCTTGGAACGCTGCTAACATTAAGAAGATTTTAGGTAAAAACTTTGCTGTTGCCAAGTACCCAATGATTAATGTTGGTGGCAAGAATGTGCAAATGCAGGCCTTTTTGGGAATCGAAGGGTTCGCTGTTAATGCTCATACTAAGAACCCTAAGGCTGCATCACAATTAGCAGCATTTATTACAGACAAAAAGTCACAATTAATTGCGCACAAAGAAGCTGGTCAAATCCCTGTTCTTAAGGAAGCAGTTAATGACCCAGTAATTAAGAATGATCCAGTTGCTGATGCGGTAACTGAAATGTCTAAACCTGGCAATTCAGTCTTAATGCCGAAATTACCACAAATGTCTGTCTTCTGGAACGATGTTCCTCCTCTAATCAATGGTGCATATGATGGTAAAGTTAAACCTGATCAATATAAAGCACAACTTGATAAATTAGCTAAGCACTCATCAAAGAAATAGTTAATTAAATTACTTAAAGGTTGGACAAGTAGTGCCCAGCCTTTTTGTTCAAGAAGAGGAAGAATTATGTTTAGGAAGAAAAAACATGCGGCACCTGAAGCAACCTTTAAGGAAGTATGGTCTAAAGGCAATATTGCTACCAAATTATCATTCTTTTTCATGGGTTCCAATGCTCTGGCAAATAAGCAATGGGTAAAAGGCATAGCATTATTGCTGGCAGAAATAGCCTTTATTGTTTGGTTTGTTTTTAGTGGCATATCCGCAATTAGTATGTTGTCAAATTTGGGACCAATTAAAAATAAAAAGGTTGTTTATGATAGCGCCCAAGGCGTTTATATTACCAAGCAACCTTCAAATTCAGTTTTGATTCTTTTGTTTGGCTTACTGGCAATAATTGTATGCATTGCAATGGTCTACTTATACATTGTCAACCTGCGCTCTACCAGAAAAAATTATGTGCTCAAGCGGGATGGTAAACATATTTTAACCAATAAAGAAGAACTGGCAAACTTGTTTGATTCTCGTTTGCATGATACTCTGATGACTTTTCCAATTATTGGTATTCTCTGCTTCACCATTTTGCCAACAATCTTTATGATTTCAATGGCGTTTACCAACTATAACCGGCAACACCCAATTGCCTTTTCTTGGACAGGGTTTCAAGCTTTTGGCAATGTCCTTAGTGGTGACCTCTCAGGCACGTTCTTCCCGGTTTTGGGTTGGACACTCGTCTGGGCGGTAGCTGCTACGGCAACAACATTCTTTTTTGGAGTTTTGCTTGCCTTACTGATTGAATCTAAAGGAATAAAACATAAAGGCTTCTGGCGGACAATCTTTGTGATTGTCTGGGCTGTACCTCAGTTTGTTTCTTTGTTAATGATGGCTCAGTTCTTAGATTATCAGGGCGCACTCAACAATATCTTAATGAATATCGGCTGGATTTCTCATCCGCTACATTTTATTGACAGTCAAGCCTCACCTTTGGTAGCACGAATAACGGTTATTATTGTTAATATGTGGATCGGTATTCCAGTTTCAATGCTGGTTTCGACTGCGATTATTCAAAATTTGCCAACCGATCAAATTGAAGCCGCAAAAATCGATGGTGCTAATGCACTACAGGTATTCAAGTCAATTACTTTTCCACAAATATTATTTGTGATGGCACCTTCTCTTATTCAACAGTTTATTGGTAATATTAATAACTTTAACGTGATCTTCCTGTTAACTGGAGGAGCACCAATGAATAACAAGTATAATGGTGCTGGTTCTACCGACCTGTTGGTAACGTGGCTGTACAACTTAACCTTTGGTCAGGAGCAGCGCTACAATGCGTCAGCGGTCTTGGGTATCCTCATCTTTATTATCAGTGCGGTATTTTCATTAATTGCATACCGCCATACCAATGCTTTTAAGGAGGGCTAAAAATGAAATCATATCAAAATCAAAAACGCCTTTCACTCATTTTTCGTTACCTATTATTGATTATCCTGGCTGTGGTTTGGATTTTGCCAATTATCTGGATAATATTAGCCAGTTTTTCCTATAATGATACGGGATTTGTTTCAACTTTTTGGCCTGACAAATTTACTTTTGACAACTACATTGGTATTTTTACTAATTCACAGTACCCACTAGTCAGCTGGATTATTAACACATTGATTGTTTCTATACTATCAATGATCATTTCTACTTTTTTAACGATTTCAGTTGCTTATGTTTTGTCACGGTTACGCTTTTCGTTTAGAAAGCCGTTCATGCAGATTGCACTGGTCTTGGGCATGTTTCCTGGATTTATGTCAATGATCGCTCTTTATTACATTTTAAAGGGCTTAAACATGTTAAACCTGGGCGGCCTGCTACTGGTATATGTCGGTGGCGCCGGACTGGGATTCTACGTTGCCAAAGGCTTCTTTGACACGGTACCATTTTCAATTGATGAAGCAGCTGAAATTGACGGGGCCACTAAATGGCAAATCTTCATGCACGTTGATTTGCCATTAGCTAAGCCTATGATAGTTTACACTGCTTTAACAGCCTTTATTGGTCCGTGGACTGACTTTATTTTCTCGGGAATTATTTTGTCAACCTCAGGCAATCCTAAAACATACACAATTGCGTACGGACTTTATAACATGGTGCACAACACTAAGGGCAATGCTACCGCGTACTTTGCGGAGTTTGTTGCTGGTTGTGTGATTATCGCTATTCCAATCACGATCTTATTCGTCTTCATGCAGAAGTTTTACGTCAACGGTATTACTGCTGGTGCAGAAAAGGGATAGGACTTAGTAAGAAAAATGCGGCTCACATGAGTCGCATTTTTTGTTTTGGCAAAAAAATAATTTGGGCTTAAAATGAAATAAAAAAGAGGCCAAGTTTATGAAAAATATCAAAATTGTTCAAGGGGATATAACTAAATTAACGTTAGATGCAATTGTTAATGCTGCCAATAAGACATTGTTAGGTGGCCTGGGTGTTGATGGGGCAATACACAAGGCAGCCGGGCCTGAATTATTGGCAGAGTGTCGCCAGCTTCATGGCTGTGAAACGGGTCAGGCTAAGATTACCAAAGGATACAAGTTACCTGCTAAGTTTGTCATTCATACCGTGGGGCCAATTTATTCTGGTTCTAAACAAGATAATGAGTTATTAAAAGACTGTTATATAAACTCGTTAGCTTTAGCTAGAGATCATAACCTGCATAGTATTGCTTTTCCGGCAATTTCTACAGGAGCTTACGGTTTTCCGGCTGCACCAGCTGCCCATATTGCTTTTACTGCCGTGCAAAATTGGCTTACGGAGCATTCTGACTATCAAATGAAAGTTATTATGTGTGCCTTTGATGCCAAAACGGCAGAATTATACCGAGCAGAAGTTAAAAAATAGGCTTGCGTATAAATTAAAAAAGTTGCTTTCAATTGCTTTTCGAAAATTAATCTTCCTGACATCGAACCATCCCTTTAGTTGCTACATCTTATTTTGATGATTCAGCCACAATAATACCCCTAAATTTAGAACAAATTTGGGGGTATTTTTCACGTAAATACTGTTTTTATTTTACGACCACAGCGAAGGCTTCATATGGCCTTAAGTTAATGTTATTAAGTGATTGCGGTGCATTATAGTTACTAATTAAAACCTGGTTAATTTTATCTGGTGCAGAAAACTGTTCAATGCTGCCTGTCAAATTGGCAACAACTAACCAGCGCTTACCAGCGAGTTCACGGTAATAAGCCAAGACGCTAGGGCTGGCGGAAACAGGAGTGAAGCTGCCATTAGTGATAATTTCGTTTTCATGACGTAATTTAATGAGTTTTTGATAGGTATAAAAAACTGATTGTGGGTCAGCCAAAGCGGCTTGAACGTTAATATCCTGATAATTGGGATTAAGTGCTAGCCAAGGCGTCCCGGTAGTAAAGCCAGCAGCAGAAGCTGCTGACCATTGCATTGGCCTGCGCGCATTGTCGCGCCCTTTGGTATTGATTGATCGGATCAGTTCTTCTTTAGTATACCCTTGCTTGAGTCGCTCATTATACATATTGATACTTTCGAGGTCTTCAACTTCAGAGATATCTTTGACTGGGCAGTTAGTCATACCAATTTCTTCACCATTATAAATATACGGAGTACCACGCATTAAATGTAAGGCAATGCCAAACATTTTGGCAGATTGTACGCGGTATTTGCCGTCATCACCCCAACGTGAAATGACACGGGGAAGGTCATGGTTTTCCCAAAATAAACTATTCCAGCCATGATTATAATCGATTTGTGTCTGCCATTTAACTAAAACCTTTTTAAGATCGCTGGCTTTAAAGGGCTTGAGATCCCATTTTGGTTTTCCCAGTTGTTTATCAATATTCTGATCTTCAAATTGAAAAATCATGGAGAGTTCATGCCGGTCAGGATCAGAATACTTGCGGGCACTGTCAAGGTCGGCACTCCAGGTCTCACCAACAGTGACTACGTCGCGGTTAGCTAAAACTGCTTGGTTCATTTCCTGAATATAATGATGAAGCTGTGGACCATTTTCGCGAATTTTGCGATCAGGCTCTTTGCCAATCAGTTCAATTACGTCCATGCGGAAGCCGCCAATGCCTTTATCAAGCCAGAAGTTCATCATGTCGTATATTTTGTGTCGTAATTGTGGATTTTGCCAATTTAAATCTGGTTGTTGCGGGGCAAAAAAGTGCAAATAATATTGACCGGTTTGAGCATCAAATTGCCAAGCAGAACCTGAAAAGTCAGATTTTAAATCGTTAGGTTCATGACCGGCAACAGGATCACGCCAGATGTAAAAATCACGGTAAGGATTATCTTTACTTTTGCGTGCCTCAATAAACCATTGATGTTGATCAGAGGTATGATTAACAACTAAATCCATGATGATCCGAATGCCGCGTTTTTTAGCCTCGCAAATCAACTTATCCATGTCTTGCATGGTGCCATATTGCGGATCAATTGCTTCATAATCAGCAATATCATAACCATTATCGATGCCGGGAGATTTGTAAATTGGCGAAAGCCAAATTGCATCGATCCCCAATTTTTGCAAATAATCCAAGTGACTCATAATGCCGGGCAGGTCTCCAATACCGTCACCGTTACTGTCTTGGAAAGACTTGGGATAGATCTGATAAATTACTGCATTTTTCCACCATGGTGTCATCTTAATTCTCCTTTGCAATCGCTAACATTATCAGTTAATTATAACACTGCAAAATAATGAGAATTAATGTTACCGGTATCTGATTAAAATCCTAAGTCCGCAATTAGCTGCAGCGCTTCTTTATCATCGTCCAGTTGCAATAGGGCATCTTTTAAGCATAACATTGGCTTGCCGTCACGGTCGGGCGTTGTTTGGGCATGAGCCAAAGAACTGAGAATGGCTTCGTGCACAATATCTACCGTAATCCTAAAGTAGCGGTCAATTTTGTCATCAGTAATTGCCTGAATCGTGCTTAATTCATGGTCAGGGAAATGACTTACACGGTTAGCAGTAGAAAAAGCCAGAGTAATCTCGCCACTGCCGTTGCCGCTAAATGAGCCGCTGCGTGTGATGCCGATACCGGAACGTTTGGCAATGCGTTTTAATTGTCTTGAGTTGAACGGAATATCGGTAGCAATTATTGTGATAATACTGCCTTTTTCCTTACTGTCTTTGTTATCCACAAACTTTTTACCAATGGCATGACCATAAATGTTCAAATCAGCACTGAGGCCAAAATTGGACATGACTAGCGCGCCCATTGTAAAGTTCTTGCCGTCAATCTCGACTTGTCTTGAAGCAGAACCAATGCCGCCCTTAAGTTCATAGCAGCGCATACCTGTACCGCCACCAACTCCGCCTTCAGCGAAATCAGTTGCTGCAGCGGCAAAAGCATCGTTGACATCGTTTTCAGTGACGCCTAGATCGCGTATATGATTAATTGAGCTGTCATTGCATTCCATAATGATCGGATTGACACTACCAGTGGAAAGGCCAATTTCAGGATTTTCAGCCAGCATTCTTTTGACTAAAGCCATTGAGGCGGTACCGACACTGAGTGTATTGGTCAAAACCAGGGGTGTTTCAATTGTGCCCAGTTCGTTAACTTGAACAAGTCCTGTGCTTTTGCCAAAGCCGTTAATTACATGTGTAGCGGCCGGCATTTTTTCGCGAAAGATATTGTCCGGGCAAGGATTGATTACAGTGACACCAGTTCTGAGTCTGTCAGTGACAATCGTCTTGTGGCCAACGGTAATGCCGGCAACATCAGTGATTAAATTTTTTGGTCCAGGCTTAGTATCGCTAAGCGCAAATAAAAGTGGTTTGTTAAGTCCCATTTTTACTCCTTTTGTGTTTAAAAATTTTCTTCTTTTATTAAAACGGTTCGTTTATTTTTATGCAAGACAAAAAATTCCGTCACTTATGACGGATTTTTTGAATTTGCAATTATCCTTTTTTCTTTTTACTAAAGTAGTGGGGAAGCAGGCTGCTAATGAGCGACAACAGGCCTAACAGCAGCATGATTATTTGTGAATGTTCATTAATGCCAGTTTGTGGCAGCTCTTCATCTTGGTCATTGTGGGTGATAAGTACTGGATTTGTAGGGTCAGAATCGTTGTTAGCTGGTTTGAAAATAGTATAGTTCTCAATAACACCATTAGTGTGTGGCTTGTGTTTATTTTGGGATTTATTTGTTTGAGAAGTACCATTTTGACTAGGATTATGACTGGATGAATTTGTGGGACCGTTTTGATCATTTTTTTCAGGAATGATATCAGTTTGGGAGCCATTTTGAGCATAAATATAAGTTACGCTTTGCGGTTCAGTGCTGAAAAAACCGGTGGCATTCTCAGGCCTTACTTTTAAAGTATAACCCGGGACTTCGACAACACCAGTAGTATAGCCGTCACCCATATTTCCTTGTAATACCGTTTCAGGTGCAATTTGATTGCCGTTTTCATCTTGATAAGAGACGGTAACATCTGCAGCTTTAATTGGTGTGATGGTAGAGTTGGATTCTGGGTCAGCAGAATAAATAAATTCGATGTTCTGCGGCTGATCAGTGAAAACCCCAGTGGCATTATCTGGAACTTTCTTTACGATATATCCCGGAATTGTCTTCGTTGTCACTTTATAATCAGCGTCCATTTTGCCCTTCAAACTAATATCGGGTGCAATTGATCTTTTACTAGTATCCAAGTAAGAAACAGTAATAGGATTACCTGGTCGAATATAGGTGTCACCAAGAATGTCGTAAGCATGGGCAATTAAGTCTTCAGACAGATATTTATTGTTTGCCTGTGGTGCATCTTCTTTTCCATTGCCGATATTGACCCAAGTTCCTGAAGTGTTAAGATGCGTATCATTAATATATATACTTTTACCTAGTTTAAGGGTATTTAATTTAGCGAGTCCATCTAACATATAACCCTTATCAATATTAGGATCTATGACAAAACTTCTGAGATCAAGTTCTTTTAAGCTACTACAATTATTAAACATTCCATTCATATCAATTACGTTAGACGTGTCGAATGATGATAAATCCAACTTGGTTAAGCTGGAGCAATCCTTAAAAGTCCAAATCATTTTTTTAACTTGGCTAGTATTAAACTTACTAAGATCTAAAGCAGTTAAGCTTGAACACCCACTGAACATGCGATTTATGTTGTTCACCTTGGCTATTGTGAAATTAGGTGAAAACTTAATGCACTGTAAATTTTCACAATCCTGAAACATGCTCTCTACCTGGCTAGTATTAGCAGTATTAAAACTTGATAGGTCCAGACTAGCTAATTTACTGCAGCCCGCAAACATAAAAGACATGTTAGTAACTTTGGTGGTCTGCAAATTATCAATGCCAGCTATGCTGGTTAAATTTTGGCAATTCGCAAACATGTACCGCATATCACTGGTAGCAGATGTATCCAGATTTTCCAAACCAGTGATTTTAGTTAAATTAGTTAAGTCTTTAAACATTTCAGAAGCTGAGCCAATCTTTAGTTGACCTGTAAATTTAACTTCTTGCACATCGTCACTATTAATGCCGTTAATGTGAGCTAAAGACCCCGGTTGATCCACACTGCCACTTGGGATGGTAATTACATGATTATTGTAGCTAACATCGAGATTGCCCCATTTAAATTTAGTAGCACTTGGAGCAGTCGACTCTGCAATTTTTGGCTGAAGTTGTCTTTGAGAGTTTGGTTGCTTCTTACTCCTTAACTTAGAATTAGCATAATTGGTATTATTAGTTTGTTTATTCTTGATTTGTGCTGAAGAGGGTAGGGATGGATCTGCTTTAACTGTTATAGAGTTAACAGTTAGTGAACTTAAAATTGCTGTAGCAATACTGAAAAACATTGTTGCTGTTTTGGTTCGCATGGGTTTCTTTTTCTGGCTCATTTTGCTAGTCATTCCTTGATTATAAAATAAACATATATATGATTAATATTTTTCTTATACTTAATTGCCCTTATTATACAATTCATTAAACTTAATAACATCATTTATACATTCTGAGGCCATAGCTTGTGATTTTATGGCTTCTGCATGTATAAATAATTTGATGCTAGATAGAAATATTGAAAAAGAGTCAATACTCTTAAATAAATTTATTAATTTTTGAGCATAGAAAAAGAACTCAATTAGCAGTTTTAACTACTAGTTGAGTTCTTTCTATTTATAAAGTAAATCTCTTAATTTTTAAAAGTTTGCTTTCTTGACAAATTGGTTCTTGCCTACGATGTAGTATAACTTATTGTGCATCTTAATAGCACCACCGTAAGTTCTAACTTTCTTATTCTTCTTAAGGACTTTGTGACCATAACGTTTAACTTTGTTATTAGCTTTCTTAGTGTAAATAAAGGCATTATGCTTTAATTTACGGTTGATGCCAGTAACATTATTAGCCTTAACAAAACGGTTCTTGCCTAAAGCATAGAACTTCTTGCCGTTAATGGTCTTAGTACCATAAGTGGTAATAGTTTTGCCAACGAAGTATTCACCTTTTACACGCTTGCCTTTTTGGTTAAAGATATAAGCGTTGTGGGTAACAACTCTCTTAACACCTTTTTTGGTATTCTTAACTGGCTTCTTGTTGTCAGCAGTAGGCTTAGTTGTATCTTGCTTATTAGTATCCGTCTTATTAGTGTTTTGTTTGTCAGTCGTATTAGATGTGTTGTTACCTGAGTTGTTAGTAGTATTACTTGGAGTTGAAGGTGTGCTTGGAGTGCTTGGAGTTGAAGGTGTATTTGGTGTAGTTGGAGCAGGTTTGGTGGTAGTGTATTCACCTACATAATCAGTAGCATCATTTTTACCGTCAAACTTCTGCATAAGTTCTACTGAACTTAATCCTTTGTCCTTACTGTCCTTACTATCCTTTAAGAACCAGGTAGTCTTTCCATTCTGTAGACTCTCTTCTACTGAACCACGGAGTCCTGAATTGTTAATGATATTGCCTGCACCAAGTGTAATATCACTTAAGCTATCCATACCTGATAACATATCTTGATCAATGGTATATGTTTGATGAGATGGCTTTTCAGTACCTTTATTATCGTCGGTTTTGCTAGTGTCAGAAACATTATCTTGAATGTTTTCATCATGTTTAGCCATCTTAAAATTACTAATGTCTAGGGATGTCAAAGCCTTATCACCCTTAAACATTTCCCACATCTTAGTAACTTTTTCGGTGTTGAAATTTTTCAAGCCATCAATTTTAGTTAAACTTGAATCATTACTAAACATATAAGACATGTCTTCTACTAAATCTGTCTTAAAGTTGGATACATCTAAAGTACTTAATGCTTCATCATCAAAGAACATACCCATCATGTCAGTTACACTACTAGTGTCAAAGTTTGACAGGTCTAATGAAGTTAATTTAGGATCACTAGCAAACATTTGTTTCATGTTAGTGACTTCTTTTGTATCGAGATTCTTTAATCCCTCAATTTTCTCTAAATTTGGTAAACCGGCAAATAAGGAACTAGCATCACCCTTGAAAGTAACGGCACCGTCAATTTTAATGGTTTGAATTTGATCTGTATCAACACCATCAATGTTCCAAGCTATTTGGGCAGGATTGATAGGGTTATCTTCACTAACTTTGTAATCATTGTCAATTGTACCGGCTTTAATAGTTAAAGTCTTAGTCTTTTCATCATAACTGCAATTGTCTTTAGTCCATTTTGAAGGCAATAGCATATTTGAATCATCTTCGCCAGCGTTATCACCAGAATTAGCTGGTATTGTCGGCTTTGCGTTAGCAGGCTTAACAGGTTGCTCTTCCTGTGATTCGGCAGCCTTAGCTGCAACTGGATTTGTAGCTAAGACACTTAAGGCAGCAACTGCCATACTAGTAAATAATATTTTTTTACCTTTATGATAAAAATTATTGTGCTTACTCATTATTTGTCCTCCCTTTTTTCATCTTAATTTCATAATTTCACAGTTAAGTATACACACATATCTCTTATAAATCAATACTTTTATAAGTAATTTCGTATATATAAAAAATTTTTACATCATACGAGTAAATAAAACTTGACTCATATTCATAAAATTTGCTTACTCACGGAAAAATAGATGTAACTAAATCTAAACTAATATTTTTACGGTTAAACCAAGTTCCAATTGAACTGATAAATATGGCTAAGTTACCGAAAAGTAAGGTAACTAGTCGACTTTTTTCATATAAACCAGTCTGCGGTAAAGCTTTAATATTTTACTTATGAGCAGCAGCTACAGTTTTAACACCATTTTCATTATTAGAAAGCTTGGTTGACTTTAATGATGGTGTAATTTTAGCGGGGGAATTATCACCTGTTACTTCAGAATTAGGGTTAGATTCAGGAGTAAAGCTCTGCCCGTTTTTATCAGTAGGTGTTGTATTAGGTGGGGTATCTGCTTGATTAATTTCATTTTCTGATGCCTTGGTATAAACGTAAACAACATCTTGCGGACTTTTGGTGAAGAAACCAACAGCATTGTTTGGTCGAACCTTCAAAAGGTAGCCAGCAGCAGTTGCAGCAGAAGTGACATATCCGTCACCTACATATCCAGTGATAATTTTGTTTGGAGCAATTTCGTTGCCATTTTCGTCTTGATAATGAACAGTGACAGATGAAGAGGACAAGTTAGGTTTAACCGGAGTTGGCTTTGGTTTAGGATCGGGCATAACAGGTGTCGGATCAACAGGCTTAGGACCGGGATCCGTGATTGAAACAGCAGTATAAGTACCAGGTTTTGAACCATCATATTGCTCAATTAGTTCAGCTGATGAGAACTTTTCGCCATTATATGACCATGTGACTGGTGTATTTAATCCTGTATTTTTAATAACTGTATTAGAACCGAGTTTTAAAGTGTTGAGACTGGATAAATCAGATAACATATCATCTGTATTAACACCATTAGATATAGTAAATTTGCTAATATCAAGGTTTTTGAGATTTTTGTCACCTGTAAACATTTTTTGCATATTATAAACTCTGCTCGTATCAAAGCTTGACAAATTCAATTAATTAGTTTTGAGCAATACGCAAACATTGCCTGCATATTGGCAACTTTTGATGTCTTAAAATTGGCTAAATCAAGACCACTAAGGCTTTGGCAGTCATAAAACATGTTGGACATATTGGTGACAATACTCGTATTGAACTTGCTGGAGAAAGTTATGTTTGCTAGTTGCCTGCTGGAAGCAAACATATATGACATGTCAGTTACGTTAGTTGTGTCAAGCTGGTCGAGATTTTCAATTGTTACTAAATTATTAAGCTCACTAAATAGCTCAAGTGCCGAACCGTTAATTGATAATTTACCATCTAGGTTGATTTTCGTAATTTGGCTTGTGTCAACACCTTTAATGTTACCAGCTATTCTTTTGGGATTTGTAACAGTACCACTGTGAATTGTTAAAACATGGTTATTGTAACTAACTTCCAAGTTATTCCATTCACTTTTAATCGCGGAATTGTCAATTTCAGAATTAGATTTATTATTCAGATAATCGGCAGAAACTGCGTCATTGTTTGTTTTGGTAGAAGCTAAAGTGGAATTAGATTTAGGATTAACAACTTTCTTAGTCAAAGTGCTGTTAGTTACCTAGTTTTCCGGTAATTTATCCGCTTGAACAACTTGCGAATTGATACAAAACAATCCCAATGTTGCGACTGCTACACTGCTATATAATGTTTTTTGTTTATTCATAATTTTTCCTATACTACTAATATAAAAAGTGTTCATAAATAGTATATTAGGATATAAATTACAGGCCAAATAAACATTTTTAATATATAAATAAGTCGATGTTTACATAAAAAATACTTCGAAAAGCGATATATACTTCACGAAGCATTTTTGCAATTAGTATTGATTTTAGTTATTCTTTCTTTTTCCGATTAAACCAAGCACCTACTGTACTGCTAATAGTTGCCATAAAACCAAGTAGCAAAGCAGCCAATTGTGAATGTTCATCAGATCCGGTTTGTGGTATTTTTTCATCCTTTTTTGCATTATTATTGTTTGCTAGCTTGGTAGCAGTTTGACCATTATGGTTGTCAGTGTTAATTAAATTACCGGTACTATCATTATTTTTACCACTATTATTACGCTTATGATTTCCGGTTCCTGTTATCTTATTGGACTTTCCGGTTTTATCAGTTTTATCAGTTTTATCCTTTCCCGTATCACCGTCATTAATTTGAGGATTATCCTGATTGTCTTTGGCATATACGTAAATTACGCTTTGTGGGTAAGCACTAAAGAAGCCTGTGGCATTATCTGGTCTAGTTTTTAAAGTATAGCCTAAAACAGGCTCGGAACCAGTTGTATAGCCATCGCCAACGTAACCATTTAAAACTATGCTTTCAGCTAAAGTATTACCGAATTCGTCTTGATATTTTACAGTAACTGGTGCAGCTTTTTGGCGATAGTTTGGAGTAACAGTATCTTTGAGGTTATCTGGTTCAGGCTTTTTGTCTTTTTCGTAAATGTAAATTACCTTTTGTTCATCGGTCGTAA
>NZ_KQ034007.1:1875305-1883296 GCF_000970755.1 Lactobacillus kimbladii | reverse complement strand
CTTTGCCTTTTTCGTCTTGGAAGAAGACGGTGACGTTGCTTTCTGTATCAGGCTCGTAAACAAAAACAACGTTTTGCTCAGTCAGGTCATCAGAATATGAAATTTCTGTAGAGTACTGACCAGCAACGTTTGGATCGAAGTCAACCTGCTTGCCGTTAACCCAAACTTTAACGAGAGTATAGCCTTTTATCTCATCAGCTGTAACCGTCGTAGACTTTTTGGAAGTAACACTAGTTATAAAGTCATCTTTTAAAGTTTTTCCGTTCGGGTCATGATAAGAAACAGTGAGCGTCTGAGACTGTATTTGTTCTTTTCCAAAAACAAAAGTAACATCTTGATTAGCGCAAATATTAGGTTGTTCATTATTAATTGATAGTTCGAAATTTACGATATCTTCAGCAGAACCAGGTGTAACTTCGCTTCCGTTTATGAAAATCTTCTTCAAAGTGTAATTAGTAATGTTTGCATTCTTATAACAGTCAAAATCTTCAGGAGCTTTAGATGTCCCTATGTCACCGACCTCAACAGTATCAGGTACAATTTTGCCATTCTGATCAGTAACCTGATTACCTTTCTCATCACGAAAATGAACAAAAACCGGATTAGCTATAGTTGATATAAAGGTATCAGAAATGTTATTACTGTGATAATTTTTTTCAATATCTTCTGATCTCCATTTTTCAGTACCTTCAGGGTTACTAATACTTCCAGATCCTAAGCTGTTCCAGCGCGCTTTATTCTGAAAATCGGAAAGGCCAATTTTATTATCCTTTCCTAATACCAATACTTTTAAGCTTTCCAAGGTAAGTAACATTCCCGCGACGTTTGACGTGTTAGCCATATTAAAGCTGTGAATATCTAAGTACCTTAAATTAATACAATTGTGAAACATGTTGTACATGCGTGTCACTTTAACAGTATTAAAGTTTGATAAATCTAATTTAAGCAACATTGTTGAATCGGAAAACATTTCCGACATATCTGTTACTTCTGAAGTATCAAGATTGTCCAAACCTTCAATCGTTTTTAATTTGGTTAAGCCATGAAATAAGAACTTGACTGATCCAGATAACTTAAGCTGACCGTCTATTTTGATATCAGTAATATCTAGTGGATTAACTCCTGCAATATATCCCGTATCTGAGGTTCCCAAAATTGGGTTAGGATTACTAACTGCAACTGGCTTTTCTTTGGTACCGCCATAAATTGTCAACGATTTTTGAGTGGTATCATAACTGACTTTTATATTGTTCCAATTGCTTTCGACAATATTAGGGTTCTCAGTATCTCTTTTACTAATATCACTATCAACTAAATCAGTATTATTTTTCTCAGAAGCAGCAGATGAATTTGCTGAATTGTCATTGTCATTGATGTTGTTGCTATCATTTGTCTCTTGACTTGAATTACTGTTATTTAATTGTTGATCATTAGCAGCATCTTTATCCATAGTTTCTGATTGTTCTGTTTCGAAAGAATCAGTCGAAGTAGATTCCGTAGGAACTGCTTTAGAAAGCTGAGTTTTACTGCTACTTTGGACATTTTGTGCCATTAGATACCCTGCCGATAAGCTATCGGCTTTAACTGCCTTAGGGTTAGCACTGAAAAATCCTATAGCTGCGGCTGTCATGCCCCCAACAAACAACTTTTCTCCTTGTTTATATATATTCTTGTGTGTTTTCATATAAATCCTCTTATAATCAGGTTTTTATTACGCATTTAGTATATTGCGGGTTTTTTTGAAAGTCAACGCGACTTTTAGAGATGAAAAATATTTTATATTAAATTTGATAGAACGTTATTTTATTTACTTAAAGTTAAACTGTCCTTTTTGCACACATACCAAAAGATGCATAATTTATATACAAGTATACTAATATTGCTAATTTGTGATAAAATACAAGTTTAGCTATGCTGATTTTTTAGTGTCTAATAGTAGATATTGCATTATTAATAAAAGTAATTACTATTTTTATTTTAAGTTATAAAAAAAGAACTCAATAAGCAGCACTGACTACTGGCTTAATTCTGTTAAAATATTATTACTTTGTAAAAGATTACTTTCTTAACAAATTGGTTCTTACCTATGATATAGTAAAATTAATTATTAAACTTAATGGTACTGCAATACACTTTTATCTGTTGATTTTTCTTTAATAATTTATTATTAATTTGTTTGGCTTTTTAGTGTAAATATAAGCATTGTGTTTCAGTTTACGTTTAACACCTGAAACGTTGCTGACTGAGCCACTATTTGTGTTCTTTGTATATATATGTGCTCTAAGATTTTAGTTGGATCGGTTGGGATATCATTTATCTTTATAGGTTTTGCAACAGTACAAGTATAACCAGCTCTATTCTTAACTGGCACTTCAAAAGGTTCTTTATCCAAGAATACATAACCATCTGGTGAAATTTGGTTTCCGCTTTAGTTCTCATAATGTACTATAACGTTATAGCGAATAAATTCATCTTTAGTTATTTTTTAATAATTGTCTACTTTATCTTGTAATGTCCAAGGTAATTTTGACGAATCTAAGGATAGACTGTTTTCAAGTTCTTTTTCAGTTCCATTACCCACGTTCATCCATGTATTGGTATAGCCATTAGTAAGTAGACTTGTACCTTCAAATTTATTCGTTCTACTGATACTTATGGCGCATAAACTATCCAATCCTGCAAGTATGTTTATAGTTTTATTCTTATCCTTATTCTTCAAGCCCGTCAAATCAACAGGCACATTTGTCATGTCAAAATTTTTGGTATCAAGCTTTTGCAATGAGTTACAGTAAGTAAACATATTAGACATGTCAGTAACTTTAAAAGTATCGGGATTGTCAAGTCCTTCTATTGCGATTAATTAGTTAAGTCCATTAAAAAGTGCACTGGCAGATCCATAAATTTTAATAGTTCCTTTAAACTTAATTTTCTTGATGTCAGTATCGTTTTTAACTCCCTTAATGTGAAAAGCGTAGTCTATATCATTATTTTCATTATGAAATAGTATCATTGTAAATAGTTAATAAACCTTGTGTTTTATCCCATTCCAGTTTAGATCAGGAGTAGGAGTGGCGTCTTTTTAGTTTCATCTTCTTCTAAAGTAATAGGAGAGTTAGAAATTTTTAATCTTGTAGTTACTGTGGAAGGTTCTGTATTAGCGCTATTGTTGTCTAAGATGTTGTTATTAGTATTATTATTTTCTGCAGCATTAGTGGAGCTAGAATTCTCTGAAATTTTGGTTGCCATAGAAGTATTTGAGTCATTTTCAGTATTATTTCCATCCGTATTAATAATATTCTTAGTAGAATTAGGATACGTATTGCCATTACTGGACACTGTATCGGCCTTAACAGATTCAGGATTAGTTGCAAGTAAACCTAGAACAGTAGCAGCGATACTAGTAAATAAATATATAATAGTAAAAAGTTTCTTCATATCTTATTTAGGACAAAGTTTTTATAGCATATAAAAACGTCTCTCAATTACTAAAATTTTGAGAGACGTTTATAAAGAATGTGCTTTTGCTAATTAATAAAAGCTAGCTTTCTTTCGATACTTGCTTAACTGTAAATCATAATGCGTTTATGACTACTATTGTGAGCTATATAAATTAGGCTATATCCTACGCTTAAAAAGTTTTTGTTTTGAATTAGTCTTTCTTACGCTCAAGCCAAGCAGCACCTAGAGCGGTGGCCAAGGCCAAACCTCCTAGTGCAAGCATGGCTAAACTGTTGTGCTTTTCGGCACCAGTTTGCGGCAATGAATTAGTTTTGCTGTCCTGATCCAGCTTGCCTTTTTGTGGGTCAGCGCTAGCCGTCTTGTTTAATTTGCGGGCTGCAGCTGCCAGTAGTTTAGCAGGGCGGTTAGCCTGATGCTTGTTAGCTGTGAGACCTTTGATTGATTTGGTGGCAGATTTTTGATCATGTTTGCTTATGCGGTGCTTTTTATGTGACTTCTGGGTAGACTTTTTATTTGATTTCTTGCTGTTCGGGATTGGCGTAGGCCTATTATTGTTATTGTTAACTGTATTGCTACCATTACTGCTATTTAATCCTGAACCATTTGAATCACTGGAACCGTTTGGAGTGATAGAACCATTAGAGTTGCTAGAACTGTTAGAGTTGTTAGAACTGTTAGAACTATTCGAACTCTCAGAGGTGTTGGAAGCGTTAGAACCAGTGGAGCTATCAGAGCTATTAGAGTTGTTAGAACTGTTAGAACCGTTAGAACTATCAGAGCTGTTGGAACCATTAGAGCTATCGGAGCTGTCAGAACTGTTAGAACCATTAGAGCTGTTAGAGCTGTTAGAACCGTTAGAACTATCAGAGCTGTTGGAACCATTAGAGCTATCGGAGCTGTCAGAACTGTTAGAACTATCAGAGCTGTTGGAATCGTTAGAGCCGTTAGAACCATTGGAGCTATCAGAGCTGTTGGAGCCATTAGAGCTATTGGAGCCAGTCGAACCAGTTGAACCTTCAGAGCCAGTTGAACCTTCGGAACCAGTCGAACCAGTTGAACCAGTTGAGCCTTCGGAACCAGTCGAGCCAGTCGAACCTTCGGAACCAGTCGAGCCAGTTGAGCCTTCGGAACCAGTCGAGCCAGTTGAGCCTTCGGAACCAGTCGAGCCAGTTGAGCCTTCGGAACCAGTCGAGCCAGTTGAACCTTCGGAACCAGTCGAGCCAGTTGAACCTTCGGAACCAGTCGAGCCAGTCGAACCTTCGGAACCAGTCGAGCCAGTCGAACCTTCAGAACCAGTCGAGCCAGTTGAACCTTCGGAACCAGTCGAGCCAGTCGAACCTTCGGAACCAGTCGAGCCAGTCGAACCTTCGGAACCAGTCGAGCCAGTTGAACCTTCGGAACCAGTCGAACCAGTTGAACCTTCGGAACCAGTCGAGCCAGTCGAACCAGTTGAACCTTCGGAACCAGTCGAGCCAGTTGAACCTTCGGAACCAGTCGAGCCAGTTGAACCTTCGGAACCAGTCGAACCAGTTGAACCTTCGGAACCAGTCGAGCCAGTTGAACCTTCGGAACCAGTCGAACCTGTTGAATCATCAGAGCCAGTGGAGCTGTTAGAACCACTGGAAGTACCGGAGTCATTACCCTTACCAGCATTACTCTTTTCATATCCAAAGGTAATAGTTTGAGGATCATTAGTAAACTTTAGTTTACTCAACGCATCTTCATATTTATCTGTGGCGTATTTGTTGCCATTAATTTCAACGTAAGCAAGTTTGTAGGTAGGCAACTTTCTGGCTGTGATTGGAATAACCACGTCATTACCAGCAGTACCGAATTGATAATCGTTTGGTGAGAGTTTGGCGGTTTTATCGTCCTCAAATTGATAATTAATGGTAATACTGCAAGGATTTGGAATTTTATTAATATTAACATACACATCATAATCCTTACTGCCATCATAATTTTCCATTAAATCAGCACCAGTCCAATAATGAGCTTTAGGCTGAAGACCACCGTTATCTTCATTAACTCCCATGTTAACCCAGATATCTTCTTCATCATGGCCGTCCTGATTGTGACCTAAACCACCGTCCCCATATGTATTTACGACTTTTTTCAAATCATTTCTTCTGCCTAGCATAAGCACTTCAAGGGATGGAAGAACCCTAAGCATATCAACAATAGATGATGAATTTTTCATATCAAAACTACTAAGATCAAGTTTTGCTAGTTTATCACAGCCTCGAAACATGGCATCATATTTAGAAACTTTTCTGGTATTAAAGTTGTGTAGATCCAAACTGGTTAAATTTGAACATTGCCAGAACATATTAGTCATATCACTCACAGCTGCCGTGTTGAAGCTAGTGACATCTAAACTTGTTAAAGACTTACAATTTACAAACATATACGACATATTAGTTACTTTGTCAGTATTAAAATGACTAAAATCTATTGCAGCTAATTTAAAACAATCATTAAACATGTTATTCATATCAAGGACGTTTGCAGTATCAAAATGACTAACATCAATGTTAGTTAATGATTGACAATCATCAAACATGTATTTCATGTCAATAACGTTAGAGGTATTGAAAAGAGAAGGACTAAATTTTATACTTGCTAATTTTTTGTCGTAGTAAAACATCCGGCTCATATCACGGACATTTTTAGTATCAAAATTGCTTAAGTCTAAAGTGGTTAAGTTATCACAGCTACCAAACATACTTTCCATACCAGCACGAGATAGTTTTTCAGGAACATTTCCGACATTAGCAGTATCAAATTTAGACAAATCAAGTGAAACTACTTGTTTGCAGGAAGCAAACATTCCTGTCATATCTGTGACTTTGCTAGTATCAAATTTGGATATTAATTTGTTTATACTATCAGTAGTAATTGGAATACCAGCAAACATTTTACTCATGTCAGTAACATTTGCGGTAGTAAAGTTATCAGAGGCAATAATGTCTGTCAATTTGCTAGAACCTCCAAACATATTGGCCATATTAGTTACTTTAGCAGTATTAAACAGTGATAAGTCTAACTCAGTTATGTACTCACAACCGCTAAACATTCCCTTCATATTTTGAACACTATCGGTAACAAAGGTAGTCGGTAGATTTAATTTAAGCAAATTACGACAAGCACCAAACATATATGACATATCTGTCACTTTTGATGTGTTAAAGCTTGAAACGTCTAACTTAAGAAAACTTTGACAACTATAAAACATATATGCCATGTTTTCAACATTAGAAGTGTTGAATTTGGTTACGTCAATAGACCAAACTTGATTACAGTTATAAAACATGTATGACATGTCTGTCACTTTATCTGTTTTAAAAGTAGCTGGGAATGCAAAGCTACGAAGTCCGCTGCATTCTTGAAACATATGCGCCATGTTTGTGACATTTGAAGTATCAAAGTGAGATAAATCTAACTTAGTTAAAGATGCGTCACTATCAAACATGTGTGACATGTCCGTCACTTTTGTGGTTATGAAAGAAGTTGAACTAGATAAATCGATATTCGTTAGTTTTTTATTTTCACTAAACATGTTTTCCATGCTGGTAACTTCAGAAGTATCAAGATTATCTAGCCCCTTGATGGTTTCTAATACCCCAAGACTAGTAAACAGATCATTTGCAGAGCCAATAATTTTGAGTTTGCCAGTGATATCAATTTCTTTAATGTTAGCGGCTAACACTGGATTTTGTCCACTTAAATTGTAGAATAGGCTGATAGAATGATTGTCACTGTTATCGATAGTGCCACCACTAATTTTTAATATATCACCTTCATCATCAAAACTGATATCTATCCCTTGCCATTTAGTTGGGAAACTTTCCCTAGTAGCTTTAGCAGGATCAAATTGTGCAGAGCCTTCTTCTTGCTTGTCAGCTTTTGCATCGTCTGTGGTGCTTGGATCGTTGGTATTGCCTGCAGCTGCATCTGCACTATTTTCACTTGCTGTGCTGCTATTGGCTCCAGCCTGGACTTGTCCAGTTTCTGGAGTGCTGCTTGAAGTGCCTGCATTATTTTCACTGCCAGCAGTTTGATTGTCACTCTTTTGGTCAGTGTGGTTATCAGCAGCTGCTTCACCCTCAGTCTCTGAACCGGTTTCACTTTGATAGTTCAACTTAGTCTTGACTGCTCTTCTCGGAGTCTTCTTAGTGGCACGGGTGCCATTCTGATTAGCTGCCTTGACCGTCTGGGGCTTAGCATTAATTAAGCCTAAAGCAGCTGCGGCCACGCCGCCGAGCAATATTTTTTCTCCTTGCTTGTTAGCATTTTTATGTGTATTCATAAAATTCCTCTTCTAAACTGCATATTAATATAGGTTTAGTATATGGCTGGCTTAGGCAAAAGTCAAATTCAGCTAAGCTAAACCGAAAGGCGTCCTATATTTGATAATATAGGACGTTTTTTATTTGTCAGAATTTATTTAGTCTTTCTTGCGCTCAAGCCAAGCAGCACCTAGAGCAGTGGCTAAAGCCAAACCGCCTAGGGCCAGCATGGCCAAACTGTTA
>NZ_KQ034007.1:1865435-1874666 GCF_000970755.1 Lactobacillus kimbladii | reverse complement strand
TGCTTCTCAGCACCAGTTTGTGGCAAGGCATCAGTTCTGCTGTCTTGATCCAGCTTGCCTTTTTGTGGGTTCTTAGCGCTAGCAGTCTTGTTTAGTTTGCGGTCAGCAGCTACCAATTTAGCAGGGCGGTTAGCCTGATGCTTGTTAGCTGTGAGACCTTTGATTGATTTGGCAGGTGCTTTCTTGCTCTGCTTATTTGCATGAAGGCCTTTAATTGCCTTCTTTTTCTTGTTCTTTTTGCTAGTTGGAATTGGAGTCGGCTCATTGTCAGTCTGAGTCTGGTTTCCAGCTGGGGCAGTGGTAGAATTATTAGTTTGGCCATCATTCTTGCTGTAAACGTAGGTCACGCTTTGCGGACTGTTGATGAAGAAGCCAGTCGCATTATCGGGCCGAGTCTTTAAAGTATAGCCGGAGACAGTCTCAGCACCAGTCGTATAGCCATCACCAATGCGGCCTTGGATTACGCGGTCAGGGGCAATGGAGTTGCCATGTTCATCTTGATAATGAACTGTGACTGCAGGCGCTATGGCTGCAGGGCTGTTGACAATTGAACCAGCAGTGTTAGAAGCATTGGAGCCATTAGAACCGGAGTTATTTGAACCAGAGCCGTTAGATTCGGACCCGTTGGAACTATCAGAGCTAGAGCTATCGGAACCATTGGAACCATTGGAACCATTGGAACTGTCAGAACCGTTAGAGCTGTTAGAGCCATTAGAGCCGTCGGAACCGTTTGAAGTGTTCGAGCTATTTGAACCGTTAGAACTATCAGAACTATCAGAACTGTCGGAGCTATTAGAACCATCGGAACTGTCAGAACCATTAGAGCTATCAGAGCCATCGGAACTGTCAGAACTATCAGAGCTATCGGAACTATCAGAACCATTAGAGCTATCGGAACTGTCGGAGCTGTCAGAACCATTAGAGCTATCAGAGCCATTGGAACTCTGGGAACTATCAGAGCCATCGGAACTGTCAGAACCATTAGAGCTGTTAGAGCCGTCGGAACCATCCGAAGTGTCAGAAGTGTTATCAGTTTTACTCTTAGAGTAGACCAAGGTAATATCTTGCGGATCAGAAATAAATGCTGTTACATCAGAATTCTTGTTTTCTTTGAACTTGTAGCCAGCAAATTCTTTACTGGTGTCAACAGTTACCGAATCTGAAATGTTGCCGAAAAGCTTTTCATCAGGAATTTCCTTACCATCTTGATCAACTAGCTGCTTGCCATCTTCATCTTGGCGATGAACAGTTACGATGCCACCAGTATATCTGACGTAAGTGTCATGGTCTCTATCACCTTGGTACTTAGTCATGAAATCGGCTGAAGACCACTGATTAGTACCCTTGGTCAAAGAACCATTGTCTTCACCCATGTTTACCCAAGTTCCTGGCAAATTGAGGGAATTGTTGGGTCTACCATTTCTTGTAGTGAATTTAAACCCTTTACCTAAAATTAATTTGGACAAACTGGGAGTATAATCTTCGCTTATTACAAACATTCCCATCGTTGTAGCGTCATCTGCAACAGTAAAACTGGATAGATCTATGCTAGTTAAGCTAGGGTCGCTAGCAAACATTGTATTGAAACTAGTCACATTGGTAGTATCAAAACTAGATAGATCTAAAGAAACTATTTTTGTACAACCGAAAAACATTTTCGTCATGTCTGTGACTTGAGAAGTATTTAAGTTTTTTAACCCTTTAATAGATACTAAATTGCTTAATTTACAAAAGAGACGCTGAGCAGAGCCCATAATTGCGATAGGGGTATTAATATCAATTTCTGTGATATCGTCAGCAGTTATATCGCTAATATTTTGGCTAATGCTAATATCTTTATTATCTGAATTATTTATTGTATAGGTTTTACCTTTTTCACCAAGTGATAAGACGCCATTATTAAAGGTATAAGGAACACCTTCCCAAGTGTTATCAGTTTTACTCTTAGAGTAGACCAAAGTAATATCTTGCGGGTCGGAGGTAAATGATTTTACATCAGAATTTTTGTTTTCTTTGAAGGTGTAACCGGCAATTTCCTTGCTGGTATCAACAGTTACTGGATCTGAAATATTGCCAAAGAGCTTTTCATCAGGAATTTCTTTACCATCTTGATCAACTAGCTGCTTGCCTTCTTCGTCTTGGCGATGAACAGTAACGATGCCACCAGTATATCTAACATAAGTGTCATGGTCTCTATCACCTTGGTAATTGGTCATGAAATCAGCTGAAGACCATTGATTAGTACCCTTGGTCAGAGAGCCATCGCTTTCACCCATGTTTACCCAAGTACCTGATAAATTGAGAGAATTGTTGGGTTTACCACTACTGTCTAAATTAAATTTAAAATCCTTACCTAGATCTATCTGAGTTAAATTAGGGCATAGTAAAAACAGTCCCATCATTTCAGCATTATCACTAATTTTAAAACTAGATAAATTAACACTGGTTAAACTAGAATCGTTAACAAACATAGTATTAAATGATGTCACTTTAGAAGTTTCAAAACTTGATAAGTCTAAATTGGTAAGTTTAGAGCAACTCATAAACATTTGTTCCATACTTGTCACTTCGGAAGTGTTTAAATTTTTCAGACCACTAATATTAGACAAATTTTTGAGTCTAGCAAAAAGTTGTGCTGCTGAACCGGTAATAGTAATTGGAGCATTGATATCAATTTCTGTAATATCAGTTACAGAAATATTACTGATATTATTGTTAAAACTAATATCCTTATTGTCTGAATTATTTATTGTATAGGTTTTGCCTTTTTCACCTAGCGATAAGACACCATTATTAAAGGTAAAAGGAACACCTTCCCAAGTATTATCAGTTTTACTCTTAGAATAGACTAGAGTGATAGTTTGTGGATCAGAGATAAAAGCTGTGATAGTAGGATTTTGATTTTCCTTGAAGGTATAACCAGCAAATTCTTTACTGGTGTCAACAGTTACTGAGTCTGAAATGTTGCCGAAAAGCTTTTCATCAGGAATTTCCTTACCATCTTGATCAACTAGCTGCTTGCCATCTTCATCTTGGCGGTGAACAGTAACGGTGCCACCAGTATATCTAACATAAGTATCATGGTCTCTATCACCTTGGTACTTAGTCATGAAATCGGCTGAAGACCACTGATTAGTACCCTTGGTCAGAGAACCATCGCCTTCCCCCATGTTTACCCAAGTTCCTGGCTGTTGAAGTGAATTGTTGGGTCTACCATTTCTTGTAGTGAATTTAAAACCTTTACCTAAAATTAATTTGGACAAACTGGGAGTATCATCATCGCTTATTACAAACATTCCCATAGTTGTAGCGCCATCTCTAACAGTAAAACTAGATAGATCTACGCTAGTTAGGCTGGGGTCAAAGGCAAACATTGTACTAAAATTGGTTACATTAGTAGTATTGAAACTGGATAAATCTAAAGAAGTCATTTTTGTACAGTCCATAAACATTTGTAGCATACTCGTTACTTTAGAAGTATCTAGTTTATCTAAGCCATTTATTGATGTAAGGTTCAAGAGGTGGTAGAAAAGTGTTTCAGCTGATCCAATGATGGCAATGGGAGCATTAATATCGATCTCTGTAATGTCGGTTCCAGAAACATTGTCAATGTTGCTACCAATGCTAATATCTTTATTGTCTGAATTATTTATGGTATAGGTTTTGCCTTTTTCACCAATTGATAATACGCCATTATTAAACGTGACAGGTATATCTTCCCAAGTGCTTGAGATGGTATTGCTACTATCACGAGTGGCTTTAGCATGGTCAAATTGTGCAGAGCCTGCTTCTTGCTTGTCAGTTTTTGCATCGTCTGTGGTGCTTGGATCGCTGGTATTGCCTGTGATTGCATCTTGAATACTGCCACTTGCTGAACTGTTGTTAGCAACAGCTTGCCCCTGTCCAGTTTCTGGAGTGCTGCTTGAAGTGCCTGCATTATTCTCGCTGCCAGCAGTTTGATTGTCGCTCTTTTGGTCAGTGGGGTCATCGTCGGTAGCAGTTTCACCCTCAGTTTCACTTTGATAGGTCAACTTAGTCTTGACTGGTCTGCTCGCAGTCTTCTTAGTGGCACGAGTGCCGTTTTGGTTGGCTGCCTTCACCGTCTGGGGCTTGGCATTAATTAAGCCTAAAGCAGCTGCGGCTACGCCGCCGAGCAATATTTTTTCTCCTTGCTTGTTAGCATTCTTATGTGTATTCATAAAATTCCTCTTCTAAACTGCATATTAATATAGGTTTAGTATATGGCTGAGCCTATTAAAAGTCAAACTCAGCTAGGCTAGACTAAAAACGCCCTATATTGATAATGATATGACCCCCAAATTTAGGACAAATTTGGGGGTCATTTTTATGTCTAAATTATCTAAACAAGATAAAGTTGAAATCTATCATCTTTGGCACGATTATCAAATCAGCCCTGCTGAGCTAAGTCAGCGTTATCGGGTTGGCAGGACTAATATTAGTTACTTGTTAGCTTTAATTGGCCGTCACGGTCTAACTATTTTAGATCAGCCTTTCACTGCTTATACAAGTAATTTTAAGGAGCAGGCCCTTAGGCGAATCATAGTTGAACATGAGCCTGCCCGTCGAGTATCTATTGACTTGGGCTTAAAAAGTAGTGGCATGTTGTACAACTGGCTGCGCGAATACCGTAAAAATGGGTATAATATCGTTAACAAGCAGAGAGGACGACAGCCCCATGACCAAAAGAGAACAGCTGATCAAACAGGAAAATCAGCGACTCAAGCAAGAGAACGAACGCTTACGCCAGCAGAACTTGAAGCTGAAAATCGAGAACGAATTCGTAAAAAAATTGAGCGCCTTAGTCGACCAGCGGACCAAGAACCGCAAGCCGCGGAAATAGCCCAGGCAGTTACCCAACTAAGGCGCGAGCTTAAAGTCAGCGTAACTTTTATTCTTGATGCCATTAATGCCAATCCCAATCTGCCCCATCTATCCCGCAGTAATTATTACTACACTTTAAAGAAGAAGGACAAAGAGCGAGATAATCAAGAAATAATGGCTAAAATCAAAGCTATTTATGAGGAACACAAGCACCGCTATGTCTATCGCCGCATTACTGCAGAACTAAGACGTCGCGGTTTATTAGTCAACCATAAAGAGGTGCAGCGCTTAATGAACAAGCTGAAGCTGTTCGGCATAGTCAGTAAACGCTGGCTCAAATATAATAGCTATCGTAGCACTCAGGGTCCGATTAAGCCTGACCTAATTAAACGCAGCTTTAGTGCGGTTTACCCCAATCACAAATGGTATTCAGATGTGACTGAGATTAAGCTCAAGGGGCAAAAGACCTACTTATCACCGATCATTGATGGCTGCACCCAAGAGATTGTTTCCTATACCATTTTTCGCAGCCCTAATCTTAAGCAGACCATGGATATGTTAAAAAAGACCTGGCACAAATATCCAGCCTTGAATGGCTTGATCTTCCATACCAATCAAGGCTGGCAATACCAAAATGGCCAGTTTCAAGCATGGCTGAAAAGCCATGGCATTAGCCAGTCAATGTCACGCAAGGGCAATTCGCTTGATGATGGGTTAATGGCAGGCTTCTTCGGGATACTCAAACGAGAAATGTTTTATGGTTTTGAAAAGCAATATAAGAATCTCACTGAACTGGAAGATGCGATTAGAGACTACATTGAGTATTACAATCAGAAAAGAATCAAAATCAAACTAAAAGGACTAACTCTGATTGAATATCGGAAGCTAGTCCTCAGTTAGCAGCTAATATAAAGTGTCCTAATTTTGGGGTTCACATCATGTAGGACGTTTTTTATTTGTCAGAATTTAATTAGTCTTTCTTACGCTCAAGCCAAGCAGCACCTAGAGCAGTGGCCAAGGCCAAACCACCTAGTGCCAGCATGGCTAAACTATTGTGCTTCTCGGTACCAGTTTGCGGCAAGGCATCAGTGCTGCTGTTCTGATTCAGCTTGCCTTTTTGTGGGTCAGAGCTAGCAGTCTTGTTTAATTTGCGACTTGCAGCCGCCAGTTTAGCAGGGTGGTTAGCCTGATGCTTGTTAGCTGTGAGACCTTTGGTTGATTTGGCAGGTGCTTTCTTGCCTTTCTTGCTTTGTTTATTGGCATGAAGGCCTTTAACTGCCTTCTTTTTCTGAGACTTTTTGCTGGTCGGAATTGGAGTCGGCTCATTGTCAGTCGGCGTCTGGTTTCCAGCTGGGGCAGTGGTGGAATTATTGGTTTGGCCATCATTCTTGCTGTAAACATAAGTTACGCTTTGCGGACTGTTGATGAAGAAGCCAGTCGCATTATCAGGCCGAGTCTTTAATGTATAGCCGGAAACAGTTTCGGCACCTGTCGTATAGCCATCACCAATGCGACCTTGGATTACGCGATCAGGAGCAACAGTGTTGCCATATTCATCTTGATAATGAACTGTGACTGCAGGTGCTATGGCTGCTGGGCTGTTGACAATTGAACCGGTAGTGCTAGAAGCATTGGAGTCATTAGAACCAGATCCATTAGAACCGGAGCCGTTTGAACCGGAACCATTAGAGCCAGAGCCATTCGAACCAGACCCATTAGAGCTGTCAGAGCTGTTAGAACTATCAGAGCTGCTGGAACCATTTGAACCATCGGAGCTGTTAGAGCTATCAGAACCGTCCGAACTGTTGGAACCGTTAGAACTATCAGAGCTGTCGGAACCATTAGAGCTATCAGAATCGTTAGAACTATCAGAGCTGTTGGAACTGTTAGAACCATCGGAGCTGTTAGAGCTATCAGAACCGTCCGAACTGTTAGAACCGTTAGAACTATCAGAGCTGTCGGAACCATTAGAGCTATCAGAATCGTTAGAACTATCAGAGCTGTTGGAGCTATCGGAACCATTAGAACCATCGGAACTGTCAGAGCCATTTGAGCTATCGGAACTGTTTGAAGTGTTGGAGCTATCGGAACCATTAGAGTTATCAGAGCTGTTAGAGCTGTCAGAACCATCAGAGCTGTCAGAACCATCAGAACTATCAGAGCTGTCGGAACCGTTAGAGCTATCAGAGCTGTCGGAACCGTTAGAGCTATCAGAACCGTCCGAGCCATCGGAAGGATTGGGACCTGGAATATTAGCTTTCTTGGTATAGTAAAAAGTGATAGTTTGGTTATCAGAAGTAAACTTTACGTCATTATAGTTTACTTCATCGTTATTTATTTTAGCTAAATTATCAAAATCATATTCAGTTCCTGAGCTATCGGTAAGTTTTTCTTGCGGTTTAAAAGCTGTATAAGGTTCATTGTTGACGAGATAAGCACCTATGTTACCAAACTGAATGTCATCGTTAATGCCAGGAATTTTGTTGCCATCCATGTCGCGATACTGAACCGTAATTCCTTTGGAAGGATTGCTAAAGTTAACATAGGTATCAGCATAATGCTCTTTACCAAAAATATTGTCATAATCTGCAAATTTATCAGCAAGGTCTGCTGAACTTAATTGAATTGAGCCTTTGGGTGGAGCAGGAATATTATGTTGAGGGATTCCCATATTTATCCAAGTTCCTGGAGTATTCAAACCTGATTGTTTCATATGAATACCACTACCTAAAACTATTTCTCTTAACTTAGGAAGATCGGCAAGCATACCTACACAATTACAATCTACGTGATTTTCATCATCACGACCATTGTCATCATGTGTACTAAAGTGAATTAGGTTTAAGTATTCGAGATTTTCACAGCCTTCAAACATATAGTTCAAGTTACCATGACAATCAAGATTGGATAGATCTAGTTTAGTTAAAGATTTACAATTTCTAAACATTTGATGCATGTTGGCTACTTTTGAAGTATTGAATTTAGACAAATCAATGCTTAACAAGCTTTTACAACCGTCAAACATATTTTCCATGTCAATATTTAAGTCTGTCTTAAACTTGTCAGAAAAAGTAATAGATGTCAGTGATTCACACCTATAAAACATCAAATCCGTGCCGATAACATTTGCGGTGTCAAGGTAAGATAGATCTAGTTTAGTTAAAGATTTGCAATCTTTAAATAGTCGAGCCATATCTTCTACATTAGAAGTATCAAAGTGACTTAAATCTAAACTAGTTAAAGATTTGCAACCATCAAACCAGCCGTACATGTTAGGTACCTCAGAAGTATCTAAATTAGGCAGTCCCTTAATTGTAGTTAAATTAGCTAAACCACTAAAAAAATTTATTACCCCACCCAAAACTTTGATAGGAGCTTTAAAATCAATTTCTGTAATAGTAGATAAATCATCAATTTTTAAGTTTTTCTTATTGTCACTAAATTCAAGATACTGATAATGGAGATTTTTTTGACCGATTGTGTAATTGTTTCCTTTTTCGCCAATAGACAAGACGCCATCAGAAAAAGAGGTAGGTATGCCATTCCAAGTACCTGAAATGGCGCCATCTCGAGTAGTTTTTTCAGGGTCAAATTGTGCATGATCTGCTTCTTGCTTATCTGCTTTTGCTTTGTCTGTGGTGCTTGGATCGCTGGTAATGCCTGTAGCTGCATCTTGATGGCTTCCACTTGCTGTATTGCTATTAGCACCAGCTTGCCTCTGGTCAGTTTCTGGAGTGCTGCTTGAAGTGCCTGCATTATTCTCGCTGCCAGCAGTTTGACTGCTGCTGTCTTGGCCAGTGGGGTCATCATCAGAAGCTGCTTCACCCTCAGCTTCAATTTGGTAGTTCAATTTAGTCTTGACTGCTCTGCTCGGAGTCTTCTTAGTGGCCCGAGTGCCATTCTGATTAGCTGCCTTGACCGTCTGGGGTTTGGCATTAATTAAGCCTAAAGCAGCTGCGGCCACGCCGCCGAGCAATATTTTTTCTCCTTGCTTGTTAGCATTCTTATGTGTATTCATATAATTCCTCTTCTAAATTGCATATTAATATAGGTTTAGTATATGGCTGGCTTAGGCAAAAGTCAAACTCAGCTAGGCTAGACTAAAAAGTGTCTGGGAAAAAACTAACTCCCAGATAACAAAAGACGATCAATTTAACTCTTAATTTGATCGTCTTTTTCTGTCTCTTTTTATTCTTGAATAAAAAAGAATGGTCCTTAGGCCATCTTCTGTGCCAATATTTGCTTAAATTCATCATCATGAAGGCTATTCCAACATCGGTTTCTACCTTCTTTTTCCCTCTTAAATGGGTTCGGCGCATGCCAAAGACGTTCTTCAAATGCCCGAAAACTGGCTCGACATCATACTTTCTCATGCTATAGTTGTGTCTG
>NZ_KQ034007.1:1850490-1864580 GCF_000970755.1 Lactobacillus kimbladii | reverse complement strand
AACGAACCAGCCAATCACGGTCGCTAAGTGATTATTAGGAATAGTAAAGTCTAAATTAAGTGTTAAAGCAGTTTGGCCTGTGATATAATCTTTGTACATGTTAGTTTCCACCTTTTTGTTTTTATTTTGTGGTGATTTAATAATATCAAGGCAGAAGCTAAAAGTATAGCAAAAGAACGATGAAATCCGTAAGGAAATCATCGTTCTTTTTTCGTGGTCTGGGAACTAGTTTTTTCCCAGACTCTTTTTATTTATCAGAATTTAATTAGTCTTTCTTACGCTTTTATCAGAATTTAATTAGTCTTTCTTACGCTCAAGCCAAGCAGCACCTAGAGCGGTGGCCAAGGCCAAACCTCCTAGTGCAAGCATGGCTAAACTGTTGTGCTTTTCGGCACCAGTTTGCGGCAATGAATTAGTTTTGCTGTCCTGATCCAGCTTGCCTTTTTGTGGGTCAGCGCTAGCCGTCTTGTTTAATTTGCGGGCTGCAGCTGCCAGTAGTTTAGCAGGGCGGTTAGCCTGATGCTTGTTAGCTGTGAGACCTTTGATTGATTTGGTGGCAGATTTTTGATCATGTTTGCTTATGCGGTGCTTTTTATGTGACTTCTGGGTAGACTTTTTATTTGATTTCTTGCTGTTCGGGATTGGCGTAGGCCTATTATTGTTATTGTTAACTGTATTGCTACCATTACTGCTATTTAATCCTGAACCGTTTGGAGTGATAGAACCATTAGAGTTGTTAGAACTGTTAGAGTTGTTAGAACTATTTGAACTCTCAGAGGTGTTGGAAGCGTTAGAACCAGTGGAGCTATCAGAGCTATTAGAGTTGTTAGAACTGTTAGAACTATTCGAACTCTCAGAGGTGTTGGAAGCGTTAGAACCAGTGGAGCTATCGGAGCTGTTAGAACCATTAGAGCTGTTAGAGCTGTTAGAACCGTTAGAACTATCAGAGCTGTTGGAACCATTAGAGCTATCGGAGCTGTCAGAACTGTTAGAACTATCAGAACTGTTAGAACTATCAGAGCTGTTGGAATCGTTAGAGCCGTTAGAACCATTGGAGCTATCAGAGCTGTTGGAGCTGTTAGAGCCATTAGAGCTATCGGAGCTGTTAGAACTATCAGAGCTGTTGGAGCCATTAGAGCTATCGGAGCTGTTAGAACCGTTAGAACTATCAGAGCTGTTAGAACCGTTAGAACTATCAGAGCTGTTGGAGCCATTAGAGCTATCGGAGCTGTTAGAACCGTTAGAACTATCAGAGCTGTTGGAGCCATTAGAGCTATCGGAGCTGTTAGAACCGTTAGAACTATCAGAGCTGTTAGAACCATTGGAACTATCGGAGCTGTCAGAATTGTTGGAACCATTTGAGCTATCGGAGCTGTTAGAACCGTTAGAACTATCAGAGCTGTTAGAACCGTTAGAACTATCAGAGCTGTTAGAACCGTTAGAACTATCAGAGCTGTTGGAACCATTAGAGCCATCGGAACCGTGAGAGCCGTTAGAACCATTAGAGCTGTCAGAGCCATCGGAACCGTGAGAGCCGTTAGAACCATTAGAGCTGTCAGAGCCATCGGAACCGTGAGAACCGTTGGAACCATTAGAGCTGTCAGAGCCTTCGGAACCGTGAGAGCCGTTAGAACCATTAGAGCTGTCAGAGCCTTCGGAACCGTGAGAACCGTTGGAACCATTAGAGCTGTCAGAGCCATCGGAACCGTGAGAGCCGTTAGAACCACTGGAGTCATTACCTTTACCAGCGTTACTCTTTTCGTATCCAAAGGTAACAGTTTGAGGATCATTAGTAAACTTTAGTTTACTCAACGCATCTTCATATTTATCAGTAGCGTATTTGTTGCCATTGATTTCAACGTAGGCAAGTTTATAGGTAGGCAACTTTCTGGCTGTGATTGGAATAACCACGTCATTACCAGCAGTACCGAATTGATAATCGTTTGGCGAGAGTTTGGCGGTTTTATCGTCCTCAAATTGATAATTAATGGTAATACCGCAAGGATTGGGAATTTTACTAATATTAACATACACATCATAATCCTTACTGCCATCATAATTTTTCATTAAATCAGCACCAGTCCAAGAATGAACTCTAGGCTGAAGACCACCGTTGTCTTTATTAACTCCCATGTTAACCCAGACATCTTCTTCTTTGCCATCATGATTGTTGCCTAAACCACCGTCCCAATAATTATCGACTATCGTCAAATCATTTCTTCTGCCTAGTATAAGCACTTCAAGAGATGGAAGATCGCTAAGCATATCACCAATAGTTGATGAATTTTTCATATCGAAACTACTAAGGTCAAGTTTTGCTAGTTTATCACAGCCTTGAAACATGTCAATATAATCAGAAACTTTTCTGGTATTAAAGTTGTGTAGATCCAAACTGGTTAAATTTGAACATTGCCAGAACATTTTAGTCATATCACTCACAGCTGCCGTGTTAAAGTTAGTGACATCTAAACTTGGTAAAGACTCACAATAAGCAAACATATTCGTCATGTCACTTACTTTGGCAGTATTGAAATGACTAACATCTATTGCAGCTAATTTAATACATTCATCAAACATGTAACTCATATCAAGGACGTTTGCAGTATCAAAATGACTGACATCAACACTAGTTAATGAATGACAATCTTCAAACATGTATTTCATGTCAATAACGTTAGAGGTATTGAAAAGAGAAGGACTAAATTTTATACTTGCTAATTTTTTGTCGTAGTAAAACATCCAGCTCATATCACGGACATTTTTAGTATCAAAATTGCTTAAGTCTAAAGTAGTTAAGTTACCACAGCCACTAAACATTCTTTTCATACCAGCACGAGATAGTTTTTCAGGAACATTTCCGACATTAGCAGTATCAAATTTAGACAAATCAAGTGAAGTTACTTGTGAGCAGCCATCAAACATTTCTGTCATGTCTGTGACTTTGCTAGTATCAAATTTGGATATTAATTTGTTTATACTATCAGTAGTAATTGCGATATCACCAGAAAACATGTCACTCATGTTAGTAACATTTGCAGTAGTAAAATTATCAGAGGCGATAATGTTTGTCAATTTGCCAGAACTTTGGAACATGTTGGCCATATTAGCTACTTTAGCAGTATTAAACTTTGATAAGTCTAACTCAGTTATGTTCTTACAACTGCTAAACATTCCCTTCATATTTTGAACACTATCGGTAACAAAGGTAGTCGGCAGATTTAATTTAAGCAAATTAACACAAGTACCAAACATATATGACATATCTGTCACTTTAGACGTATCAAAGCTTGAAACGTCTAACTTAAGAAAACTTTGACAATAATAAAACATATATGCCATGTTTTCAACATTAGAAGTATTAAATTTGCTTACATCAATAGATGAAACTTGACTACAGTTATCAAACATGTATGACATGTCTGTTACTTTATCCGTGTTAAAAGTAGCTGGGAATGTAAAACTATGAAGTCCCACACAGCTTTCAAACATATGCGCCATGTTTGTGACATTTGAAGTATCAAAGTGAGATAAATCTAACTTAGTTAAAGATGCGTCACTATCAAACATGTATGACATGTTTGTCACTTTTGTGGTTTTAAAAGAAGTTGAACCAGATAAATCGATATTCGTTAGTTTTTTATTTTTACTAAACATGTTTTCCATGCTGGTAACATCAGTAGTATCAAGATTATCTAACCCCTTGATGGTTTCTAATGCCCCAAGACTAGTAAACAGATCATTTGCAGACCCAATAATTTTTAGTTTTCCAGTGATATCAATTTCTTTAATGTCAGCGGCTAACACTGGATTTTGTCCATTTAAGTTGTAGTATAGGCTAATAGAATGATTATCACTGTTATCGATTGTGCCACCACTAATTTTTAATATATCACCTTCATCATTGAAACTGATATCTATTCCTTGCCATTTAGTTGGGAAACTTTCCCTAGTAGCTTTAGCAGGATCAAATTGTGCAGAGCCGGCTTCTTGCTTTTCAGCTTTTGCATCGTTTGTGGTGCTTGGATCGCTGGTATTGCCTGTGATTGCATCTTGATTACTGCCACCATCTTGATTGCTATTAGCACCATCTGGATTCTGTTCAGTTTCTGGTGCGCTGCTTGCAGCGCTTGTGTTAGCTTCGCTGCCAGCAGGGTCATCATCAGCTGCTTCGCCTTCCGTTTCTGAACCAGTTTCACTTTGATAGTTCAACTTGGTCTTGACTGCTCTTTTCGCAGTCTTCTTGGTGGCTCGAGTGCCATTCTGATTAGCTGCCTTGACCGTCTGGGGCTTGGCATTAATTAAGCCTAAAGCAGCTGCGGCCACGCCGCCGAGCAATATTTTTTCTCCTTGCTTGTTAGCATTCTTATGCGTATTCATAAAATTCCTCTTTTAAACTGCATACTAATTAGGATGTTTTTTATTTGTCAGAATTTATTTAGTCTTTCTTGCGCTCAAGCCAAGCAGCACCTAGAGCAGTGGCTAAGGCCAAACCGCCTAGGGCCAGCATGGCCAAACTATTGTGCTTCTCGGTACCAGTTTGTGGCAAGGCATCAGTTCTGCTGTCTTGATCCAGCTTGCCTTTTTTGTTTAGTTTGTGGTCAGCAGCTGCCAATTTAGCAGGGCGGTTAGCCTGATGCTTGTTGGCTGTGAGGCCTTTGATTGATTTGGCAGGTGCTTTCTTGCTCTGCTTATTTGCATGAAGGCCTTTGCTTGCTTTCTTAGGAGCATTCTTTTTCTTGGCCTTTTTGCTGCTTGGAATTGGAGTCGGCTCATTGTCAGTCGGCGTCTGGTTTCCAGCTGGGGCAGGGGTGGAATTATTGGTTTGGCCATCATTCTTGCTGTAAACGTAGGTCACGCTTTGCGGACTGTTGATGAAGAAGCCAGTCGCATTATCGGGCCGAGTCTTTAAAGTATAGCCGGAGACAGTCTCAGCACCAGTCGTATAGCCATCACCAATGCGGCCTTGGATTATGCGGTCAGGGGCAATGGAGTTGCCATATTCATCTTGATAATGAACTGTGACTGCAGGCGCTATGGCTGCAGGTCTGTTGACAATTGAACCAGCAGTATTGGAAGCATTGGAGCCGTTGGATTCAGAGCCGTTAGAGCTGTTGGAACCATTGGAGCTGTCAGAGCTATTAGAACTGTTGGAACCGTTAGAGCTGTTAGAACTATTTGAGCTATTTGAACCGTTAGAGCTGTCAGAGCTGTTAGAACTATTTGAGCTATTGGAACCGTTAGAGCTATTAGAACTATTTGAGCTATTGGAACCGTTAGAGCTGTCAGAGCTGTTTGAAGTGTTTGAGCTATTGGAACCGTTAGAGCTATTAGAACTATTTGAGCTATTGGAACCGTTAGAACTATCAGAGCTGTCAGAGCTGTTTGAAGTGTTTGAGCTATTTGAACCGTTAGAGCTGTTAGAACTATTTGAGCTATTGGAACCGTTAGAACTATCAGAGCCATCAGAGCTGTTGGAACCATTAGAGCTGTCAGAACTATTTGAACTGTCAGAACTATTTGAACTGTCAGAACCGATTGAACCATCAGAGCTGTCAGAGCCAGTAGAACCATTTGAGCTATCAGAACTGTTGGAACCATTTGAGCCATCAGAGCTGTCAGAACTATTTGAGCTATTTGAACTGTTGGAATCGTTAGAACTATCAGAACCATTAGAGCTGTTAGAAGTGTTGGAGCTATTTGAACCGTTAGAGCCATTAGAACTATCAGAACTGTTGGAACCATTTGAGCCATCAGAGCCAGTCGAGCCATTAGGAGTAGATGATCCATTTTTGGTGTATATGAGATTAACGGTTTGAGGCTTGCTTGTGAACAGAAAGCTATCTATATCCGTTGTTGATCCATTGAATTCCGCGTGGTCAAACTTATATCCTTTAATTTCTTTGGGTTTAAAAGCAATAAATGAGTCGTCGTTGACAAGTTTAGTATCTATGTCCCCGAATTGTTCATCTGCATCAGCAATATCTTTATTATCACTTTGATAATGAACTGTAATTGGTCCTCCAAGATCAGCAAAACATACATAGGCATCATGTTGAGTCGAAGGATTAAATTCGTCTAAGAATGCCTGTGGATAGTACCATTTGCATGTACCCTTTTTAGGGGAGCCTTTCCCTAGGCCCATGTTTACCCAGGTGCCTTGAACATTGAGATAAGAATTTGAAATATTGCACTTAGGGCCTAAAACTAATTTTCGTAGATTAGGGTCATTATCAAACATTGAAGTAGCGGACTTAGCAGATGGAATATTAAAGTTTTCGATATTTAGTTCTTCAAGATTGGTACAATTTTCAAACATAGAACCTAACCCCAAAAAATCATCTATCTTATCGGTATTGAAATTTTGTAGATTTAAGCTTTTTAGATTAGTACACCCATTGAACATATTCAACATTTCACGTACATTAGAAGTATCAAAATTTGATAAATCTAAAGTTTCTAGAGCAGTACAGTTCTCGAACATATCTTGCATATTAGTTACTTTACTTGTATTAAAACTTTTAGGAAAGGACAAGGAAGTTAGTGATGAACAACCATCGAACATATCATCCATCCGAGTTATATTATCTGTTTTTAAGTTTTCCAATCCCTTAAAAGTTTGTAAACTAGAAAGTCCAGAGAATAAATTGTTAGCATATCCTTCAATTTCTATTGTTCCTAATATATTTATCTCTGTAATTTTTGATGTGTCTACCCAAGGTATGTTGTTTTTAATGCCAATGTTTTTTAGTAAATTATCATTTTTAATAGTATATTGCTTGTCAGATGAGCCAATTTTTAATACACCATTATCAGCTGTAACGGGGATATCGTTCCATCTGCTTGAAATTGCGCCATCTCGAGTAGCCTTAGCAGGATCAAATTGTGCATGATCTGCTTCTTGCTTATCTGCTTTTGCTTTGTCTGTGGTGCTTGGATCGCTGGTATTGCCGGCAGCTGCGTCTGCACTATTTTCACTTGCTGTGCTGCTATTGGCACTAGTCTGCTCATGTTCAGTTTCTGGGGCGCTGCTTGAAGTGCCTGCATTATTCTCGCTGCCAGCAGTTTGACTGCTGCTGTTTTGGTCCGTGGACTCATCATCTGAAACTGCTGCACCCTCAGCTTCAGTTTGGTAGGTCAATTTAGTCTTGACTGTTCTTCTAACAGTCTTCTTGGTGGCACGAGTGCCATTCTGATTAGCTGCCTTGACCGTCTGGGGCTTAGCATTAATTAAGCCTAAAGCAGCTGCGGCCACGCCGCCGAGCAATATTTTTTCTCCTTGCTTGTTAGCATTTTTATGTGTATTCATATAATTCCTCTTCTAATTCCTCTTCTAAACTGCATATTAATATAGGTTTAGTATATGGCTGGCTTAGGCAAAAGTCAAACTCAGCTAGGCTAAAATAAAAATGCCCTATATTAATAATATAGGACATTTTTTATTTATCAGAATTTAATTAGTCTTTCTTACGCTCAAGCCAAGCAGCACCTAGAGCAGTGGCTAAGGCCAAACCGCCTAGGGCCAGCATGGCCAAACTATTGTGCTTCTCTGCACCAGTTTGCGGCAATGCATCAGTTCTGCTGTTCTGATTCAGCTTGCCTTTTTGTGGGTCAGAGCTAGAAGTCTTGTTTAATTTGCGACTTGCAGCCGCCAGTTTAGCAGGGTGGTTAGCCTGATGCTTGTTAGCTGTGAGACCTTTGATTGATTTGGCAGGTGCTTTCTTGCTCTGCTTATTTGCATGAAGGCCTTTAATTGCCTTCTTTTTCTGAGACTTTTTACTGCTTGGAATTGGAGTCGGCTCATTGTCAGTCTGAGTCTGGTTTCCAGCTGGGGCAGTGGTAGAATTATTAGTTTGGCCATCATTCTTGCTGTAAACGTAGGTCACGCTTTGCGGACTGTTGATGAAGAAGCCAGTCGCATTATCGGGCCGAGTCTTTAAAGTATAGCCGGAGACAGTCTCAGCACCAGTCGTATAGCCATCACCAATGCGGCCTTGGATTACGCGATCAGGGGCAATGGAGTTGCCATGTTCATCTTGATAATGAACTGTAACTGCAGGCGCTATGGCTGCAGGGCTGTTGACAATTGAACCAGCAGTGTTAGAAGCATTGGAGCCATTAGAACCGGAATTATCAGAACTGTCAGAACTGTTAGAGCCAATAGAGCTATCAGAACCGGTTGAGCTTTCGGAGCCAGTCGAGCTTTCAGAACTGTCAGAACCATCGGAACTGTCAGAACTATTAGAGCTATTCGAACCATTGGAGCTGTTCGAGCTATTTGAACCGTTAGAACTATCAGAACCAGTCGAACCAGTTGAGCTGGTTGAGCCCTCGGAACCGGTTGAACCTTCAGAGCTAGTAGAACTATCAGAGCCAGTCGAACCTTCAGAACCAGTCGAACCTTCGGAACCGGTTGAACCTTCAGAACCGGTTGAGCTTTCGGAGCCAGTTGAGCTATCAGAACCGGTTGAGCTTTCGGAGGCAGTCGAGCCTTCAGAGCCAGTCGAGCTTTCAGAACCGGTTGAGCTTTCGGAGCCAGTCGAGCTTTCAGAACTGTCAGAACCATCGGAACTGTCAGAACCATTAGAGCTATTCGAACTATCAGAGCCATCGGAACTGTCAGAACCATTTGAGCTGTTAGAGCCGTCGGAACCATCCGAAGTGTCAGAAGTGTTATCAGTTTTACTCTTAGAGTAGACCAAAGTAATATCTTGTGGGTCGGAGATAAATTCTTTTATATCAGAATTCTTGTTTTCTTTGAACTTGTAGCCAGCAAATTCTTTGCTGGTGTCAACAGTTACCAGGTCTGAAATGTTGCCGAAAAGTTTTTCATCAGGAATTTCCTTACCATCTTGATCAACTAGCTGCTTGCCTTCTTCGTCTTGGCGATGAACAGTTACGATGCCACCAGTATACCTAACATAGGTGTCGTGGTCTCTGTCTCCTTGATATTTAGTTATCAAATCGGCTGAAGACCACTGATTAGTACCCTTGGTCAGAGAACCATCGTCTTCACCCATGTTTACCCAAGTACCTGGCTGTTTAAGTAAATCTTCAGGCTGTTCTCCGTCTAGAGGAAATTTAACCCCTTTACCTAAAGTTAATTTAGCTATATTTGCACATGAATCAAATAAACCATCTAATATAGCATCATCAGTAATTGTAAAGTTAGATAAGTTTATGCTAGATAAGTTGGTGTCTGCATAAAACATAGAAGAAAAGAATGTAACTTTGCTAGTATCAAAACTTGAGAGATCTAATGAAACTAATTTTGGACAATTGGCAAACATGTAACTCATGTCAGTGACATCCGAAGTAATGAGGCTATTTAAACCGTTAATTTGAGTTAATTTAGGAAGAGTATCAAATAATGAATCAGCCGGCCCATTAATTGTTATTTTTCCTAGAATATCTATTTCAGTAATATTATCAGTATTTACAGTACTTATATTATTATTAATGCCAATTTCATTTTCGGCGGTGTTGTCAATTAAATAGTCTTTGCCTTTTTCACCTAGCGATAAGATGCCATTATTAAAGGTAAAAGGAACACCTTCCCAAGTGTTATCAGTTTTACTCTTAGAGTAGACCAAAGTAATATCTTGCGGGTCAGAGATAAATGCTTTTACATCTGAATTTTTATTTTCTTTGAAGGTGTAACCGGCAATTTCCTTGCTGGTATCAACAGATACTGGGTCTGAAATATTGCCAAAGAGCTTTTCATCAGGAATTTCCTTACCATCTTGATCAACTAGCTGCTTGCCTTCTTCATCTTGGCGATGAACAGTTACTATGCCACCAAGATTAGCAAAACAAACATAAGTGTCGTGATCAGTAGAACCCTGATATTTGGTCATTAAATCAGTTGAAGACCACTTATTAGTGCCTTTGGCTGGAGAGCCCTGATCAACTCCCATATTTACCCAAGTTCCCAAATCAGGTAAAAAGGAACCTGGTTTTCCTTTAATTTCTGGAAATTTAAAGCCACTACCTAAGACTAATTTTTTCAAATTTGAGCAAAAACGAAACATAACTACCATTTTAGCATCATCTGCAACTGTAAAATTGGACAAATTAATACTAGTTAAATTTGTGTCATTGAGAAAAAGACCATTATAGTTAGTCACTTTGTCTGTATTAAAACTAGATAAATCTAATTCAGTTAATTTAGGGCAACTAGCAAACATTTGTTGCATGTTTGTAACCTGAGAAGTATCTAATTTATCTAAGCCATTTATTGAGGTTATGTTTTTTAAATTCTTAAAAACTCCATTTGCGCTGCCTATAATTGCGATTGAGGCATTAATATCAATTTCAGTGATATCATCTACAGTTATGCCGTTAACATTTTGGCTAATACTAATATCTTTATTATCTGAATTATTTATTGTATAGGTTTTGCCTTTTTCGCCTAGCGATAAGACGCCATTATTGAAGGCGTAAGGAACGCCTTCCCAAGTATTATCGGTTTTACTCTTGGAATAGACCAAAGTAATATCTTGCGGGTCAGAGATAAATGCTTTTACATCTGAATTTTTATTTTCTTTGAAGGTGTAACCGGCAATTTCCTTGCTGGTATCAACAGATACTGGGTCTGAAATATTGCCAAAGAGCTTTTCATCAGGAATTTCCTTGCCATCTTGATCAACTAGTTGCTTGCCATCTTCATCTTGGTAATGGACAGTAACGGTACCGCCTAGATTAGCAAAACAAACATAAGTGTCGTGATCAGTAGAGCCCTGATATTTGGTCATTAAATCGGCTGAAGACCACTTATTAGTGCCTTTTGCTGGAGAGCCCTGATCAACCCCCATGTTTACCCAAGTTCCCAAATCAGGCAAAAATGAATCTGGTTTTCCTTTAATTTCTGGAATTTTAAAGCCACTACCCAAGACTAATTTTTTCAAATTTGAACAGAAGCGAAACATGGTGTTCATTTTGCTATTATCAGTAATTTTGAAGCTTGATAAATTTATACTACTTAAATCAGTGTCTCCACCAAACATTCCGTTGAAGTTAGACACATTAGTGGTATCAAAAGTAGAAAGATCTAAGGTTGCTAACTTAAGACAATTAGCAAACATAAAACTCATGTCTGTTACATCATTAGTAACTAGATTGTTTAAATTTTTAATTACGTTCAGATTGCTTAATTTATAGAAAAGCTGACTTGCCGATCCCTTAATTGTGATAGGGGCATTAATATCAATTTCAGTGATATCGTCTGGTGTTACGTTACTAATATTTTGGCTAATGCTAATATTTTTTTTGTCTGAATTATTTATTGTATAGGCTTTGTCTTTTTCACCTAGAGATAAGACGCCATTATTAAAGGTAAAAGGAACACCTTCCCAAGTGTTATCGGTTTTACTCGTAGAATAGACTAGAGTGATAGTTTGTGGATCAGAGATAAATGCTTTTATATCAGAATTCTTGTTTTCTTTGAACTTGTAGCCAGCAAATTCTTTGCTAGTATCAATAGTTACCGAGTCTGAAATGTTGCCGAAAAGTTTTTCATCAGGAATTTCCTTACCATCTTGATCAACTAGCTGCTTACCTTCTTCGTCTTGGCGATGAACAGTAACGATGCCACCAGTATATCTAACATAAGTATCATGGTCTCTATCACCTTGGTAATTGGTCATTAAATCAGCTGAAGACCATTGATTAGTGCCCTTGGCCAGAGAGCCATTTCCTTCTCCCATGTTTACCCAGGTACCTGGCTGTTGAAGTGAATTGTTTTTAGTATCTTTATAATTTGTAAATTTAAAAGCCTTTCCTAAATTCAGCTTAGTTAAGTTTGAACATGAATCAAACATACTAAACGTTAAGGCATCATCTGTAACTGTAAAATTTGAAAGATCTACGCTAGTTAATGCTGTGTCTCCACTAAACATTGAAGAATATGAAGTAGCTTTAGAAGTATCAAAAGTTGAAAGATCCAGTGTAGTTAATTTTGGGCAGCCAGCAAACATATAGCTAAAATTTGTTATCTGAGAAGTATTTAGGTTATTTAATCCTTCAATAGATACTAAATTGTTTAATTTAGAAAAGAGACGTTGAGCAGTCCCCGTGATTGCAATGGGAGCATTAAGATCAATTTCTGTAATATCATCTGCAACAACATTATCAATAGAAAAAGGATTTTTTTTATTGATAGTAATTGAATAGTCTTTATTAGTTTCACCAATTGCTAATTTACCATTAGAAAAATTAACTGGTATGCCATTCCAGGTGCTTGAAATCGAAGTATTACCATCGCGAATAGCTTTAGCAGAGTTGAATTGATCAGGTTTTGCCAAATGCTTGTCAGCTTTTTCATTGTTTATAACAACGTCTTGATTGGTTTCACTTGCTATGCTGTTATTGGTACTAGCCTCGCTTTGTCCGTCTTCTGGGTTGTTATTTGCTGTCTCATCTATATTAGTCCCACTGTAATCAGCAGCTGCACCTTCAGTTTCTGAACCGGTTTCAGTAGACTCTGTTTGGTAATTCAACTTAGTCTTGACTGGTCTGCTCGCAGTCTTCTTAGTGGCACGAGTGCCGTTTTGGTTGGCTGCCTTCACAGTCTGGGGCTTGGCATTAATTAAGCCTAAAGCAGCTGCGGCCATGCCGCCGAGCAATATTTTTTCTCCTTGCTTGTTAGCATTCTTATGTGTATTCATAAAATTCCTCTTCTAAACTGCATATTAATATAGGTTTAGTATATGGCTAGGCTAAATCAATGTCAAACCGCATAAAAGAAAAAGCACCCGTTAAAATTTAAGCATTTCATAATAGTTAGTCATAATTCTAACTATTGGGAGTACTTTTTTAATGACTTAGTATACGACTGCTTTGTAAATTTAAGTTGTTTGTAAGTATCTGGCACGCCAAAACTCTTTGACTGGCTTAAACAAAGCATGTCGCGCAAGGGCAATTGCCACGATAATGCACCGGAGGAAACAATCTTCAACCTAATGAAACGAGAGAAGCTTAACCGCATTAAGATCAGTTCACTAGCAGAAATGAGGGAAGTACTATATGATTACGTTTACTGATTCAATCACATTAGAAGATCAAACAAATTAAAATACACGACTCCGATCAAATATCGGAATCGTGCATTGGGTCTGGTATAATATTAAAATGTCTAACTTTTTAAGTTGCACTTCATATTTTTACTGATGAGTTTATTTAATTTTTTTACGACTAAACCATGCTGCACCTAATGCGCCAACTAAAGTTAAGCTTCCTAATGCGAGCATGACTAGACTGGAATGCTTATCAGTACCTGTCTGTGGCAAAGCAGCAGTTTTTTGATTTTTAGCGGTGCTTGAACTGCCTTGCTTTTGAGGCAAATTGTTGTTTGCTGTTGGTTTAAAAGCTTTTTTCTTCTTTCCTTTCTTGTTTTCCTTCTCATTTTTTGCCTTCCGATTGTTTTCTTTAGGCGTTTTAGAAGGGTTATTAGGAGTATTAGGAGTATTGGGAGTATTAGGCTCATTAATATTTGGTATATTATTTGTACTTGTCTTAGTATAAATATAAGTTACATCTTGCGGGAAAGTGCTAAAGAACCCTGTAGCATTATCTGGTCTCGTCTTTAATGTGTAGCCAAAAATATTTTTAGCTTCAGTAGTATAGTTATCACCAACATAGCCACTCAGTATCTGATCTGAGGAAATGATATTGCCAAATTCGTCTTTATAGTGAACAGTTACATCTGCTGCTTTAACTTTATTAGTGTCTGGGTTATTAGTACTAGGATTATTAGGATTTTGGTTTTTAGCATAAATAAGGTCGACATTTTGCTTTTTATCGGAGTAGCCAACAGTTGCTTTATCTGTTCCAGGCTGTTTGACGCCGTCAATGATAATTTGCTTGATCGTGTAACCAGGTATTGATTTTGGAATAATATCTTTCTGATCACCATAAAGTACACCAGCAACATTTTCTGTCATCGGCTTATTGTCTTTATCAAGAAGAGGCTTGGTATTACCTTTATCATCCACATAGTATAAATAATTAACCGTAATAGATTTACCTTGTTTTCTTTCATAAATGAAAGAAACATTTTGCTTTTTATCGGAGTAGCCAACAGTTGCTTTATCAGT
>NZ_KQ034007.1:1832932-1848200 GCF_000970755.1 Lactobacillus kimbladii | reverse complement strand
TTCAGAATTTAATTAGTCTTTCTTACGCTCAAGCCAAGCAGCACCTAGAGCAGTGGCTAAGGCCAAACCGCCTAGGGCCAGCATGGCCAAACTATTGTGCTTCTCTGCACCAGTTTGCGGCAATGCATCAGTTCTGCTGTTCTGATTCAGCTTGCCTTTTTGTGGGTCAGAGCTAGAAGTCTTGTTTAATTTGCGACTTGCAGCCGCCAGTTTAGCAGGGTGGTTAGCCTGATGCTTGTTAGCTGTGAGACCTTTGATTGATTTGGCAGGTGCTTTCTTGCTCTGCTTATTTGCATGAAGGCCTTTAATTGCCTTCTTTTTCTTGTTCTTTTTGCTAGTTGGAATTGGAGTCGGCTCATTGTCAGTCTGAGTCTGGTTTCCAGCTGGGGCAGTGGTAGAATTATTAGTTTGGCCATCATTCTTGCTGTAAACGTAGGTCACGCTTTGCGGACTGTTGATGAAGAAGCCAGTCGCATTATCGGGCCGAGTCTTTAAAGTATAGCCGGAGACAGTCTCAGCACCAGTCGTATAGCCATCACCAATGCGGCCTTGGATTACGCGGTCAGGGGCAATGGAGTTGCCATGTTCATCTTGATAATGAACTGTGACTGCAGGCGCTATGGCTGCAGGGCTGTTGACAATTGAACCAGCAGTATTGGAAGCATTAGAGCCATTGGAATTATCAGAACTGTTAGGGCTGTCAGAACCATTTGAGCCATCAGAGCTATCGGAACTATTCGAGCTGTTGGAGCCGTTAGAGCTGTTAGAACTATTTGAGCTGTTTGAAGTGTTAGAGCTATTTGAACCATTGGAGCTGTTCGAGCTATTTGAACCGTTAGAACTATCAGAACCAGTCGAACCTTCGGAACCGGTTGAACCTTCAGAACCGGTTGAGCTATCAGAGCCAGTCGAGCTATCAGAACCGGTTGAGCTTTCGGAGCCAGTTGAGCTTTCAGAGCCAGTCGAGCTTTCAGAACCGGTTGAGCTTTCAGAACCGGTTGAGCTTTCGGAGCCAGTCGAGCTTTCAGAACCGGTTGAGCTTTCGGAGCCAGTCGAGCTTTCAGAACTGTCAGAACTATTAGAGCTATTCGAACTGTTAGAGCCGTCGGAACCATCCGAAGTGTCAGAAGTGTTATCAGTTTTACTCTTAGAGTAGACCAAAGTAATATCTTGCGGGTCAGAGATAAATGCTTTTATATCAGAATTCTTGTTTTCTTTGAACTTGTAGCCAGCAAATTCTTTGCTGGTGTCAACAGTTATCGGATCTGAAATGTTGCCGAAAAGTTTTTCATCAGGAATCTTTTCACCTTTTTGATCAACTAGCTGCTTGCCTTCTTCATCTTGGCGATGAATGGTTATGGTGCCACCAGTATATCTAACGTAAGTATCATGGTCTCTGTCACCTCGATAATTAGTCATTAAGTCAGCTGAAGACCATTGATTAGTACCTTTAGTCAAGGAATCGTTTCCTTCACCCATGTTTACCCAGGTACCTGGTTGTTGAAGTGAATCATTTGGTAGATCATTCGTTGTAGTGAATTTAATTCCTTTACCTAAAACTAATTTAGTTAAATTTGTACATGAATCAAACAAACTATAATCTACAGCATCATCAGTAATTGTAAAACTAGATAAGTTTACGCTAGATAGGTCAGTATCTGCATAAAACATAGAAGAAAAGAATGCAACTTTGCTAGTATCAAAACTTGAGAGATCTAATGAAACTAATTTTGGACAATTGGCAAACATGTAGCTCATGTCAGTGACATCTGAAGTAATGAGGTTATTTAAGCCGTTAATTTGAGTTAAATTAGGAAGAGTATCAAATAATGAATCAGCTGGCCCATTAATTGTTATTTTTCCCAAAATATCTATTTCATTAATATTATCAGTATTTATATTATTTATATTATTATTAATGCCAATTTCTTTTTCGGCGGTGTTGTCAATTGTATATGTCTTATCTTTTTCACCAAGCGATAAGATGCCATTATTAAAGGTAAAAGGAACACCTTCCCAAGTGTTATCAGTTTTACTCTTAGAGTAGACCAAAGTAATATCTTGCGGGTCAGAGATAAATGCTTTTATATCAGAATTCTTGTTTTCTTTGAACTTGTAACCGGCAATTTCCTTGCTGGTATCAACAGTTACCGAGTCTGAAATGTTGCCGAAAAGTTTTTCATCAGGAATTTCCTTACCATCTTGATCAACTAGCTGCTTGCCGTCTTCGTCTTGACGATGAACAGTAACGGTGCCACCAGTATATCTAACATAAGTGTCATGGTCTCTATCACCTTGGTAATTGGTCATGAAATCGGCTGAAGACCACTGATTAGTACCCTTGGTCAGAGAACCATCGCCTTCCCCCATGTTTACCCAGGTTCCTGGTTGCTGGAGTGAATTGTTGGGTCTACCATTAGTTGTAGTGAATTTAAAACCTTTACCTAAAATTAATTTGGTCAAACTGGAGGTATAATCTTTGCTTAATACAAACATCCCCATCGTTGTGGCATCATTTGCAACAGTAAAACTGGATAGATCCACGCTAGTTAGGCTGGGGTCTGCGGAAAACATTACATTAAAGCTGGTCACATTGGTAGTATCAAAACTTGAGAGATCTAAAGAAACTATTTTTTTACAGTCAAAAAACATCCATAGCATACTCGTTACTTTAGAAGTATCTAGTTTATCTAAGCCATTGATTGTGTTAAGATTCGTGAGTCGAGAAAAAAGCATCTCAGCAGATCCAATGATGGCAATGGGAGCATTAATATCGATTTCTGTGATATCGGCTCCGGAAATATTACTGATATTATTGTTAAAACTAATATCCTTATTGTCTGAATTATTTATTGTATAGGTTTTGCCTTTTTCACCTAGAGATAATACGCCATTATTAAACGTGACAGGTATATCTTCCCAAGTACTTGAGATGGTAGTATTGCTGTCACGAATTGCGTTAGCAGGATCAAATTGTGTAGAACTCGCTTCTTGCTTGTTAGCTTTTGCATCGTCTATGGTGCTTGGATCACTGGTATTGCCTGCAGCTGCATTTTGATTACTGCCACTTGCTGTGCTGCTTGCAGTGCTAATGCTATCTTCATTGCCAGCAGATTGACTGCTGCTGTCTTGGTCAGTGTGGTCATCATTAGTAGCTGTTTCGCCTTCCGTTTCTGAACCAGTTTCACTTTGGTAGTTCAATTTAGTCTTGACTGCTCTTCTAACAGTCTTCTTGGTGGCACGAGTGCCATTCTGATTAGCTGCTTTCACCGTTTGGGGCTTAGCATTAATTAAGCCTAAAGCAGCTGCGGCCACGCCGCCGAGCAATATTTTTTCTCCTTGCTTGTTAGCATTCTTATGTGTACTCATATAATTCCTCTTCTAAACTGCATATTAATATAGGTTTAGTATATGGCTGGCTTAGGCAAAAGTCAAACTCATTGTGATACTTAGCACATTGATCATAAAGAAATAATGTTCTAATTCATTTATAAATTAGAACACTATTTTTTATATTAAATTATATTTATCATCAAAAATAATTAAATTAATCATATACGATGAATGGGATAATGAACCATCCGCCTTCACCATAAGAACCTTTATAATTAATTGTCATGTAATGAATGGACTGAGGCTCTGAACTAATTCCAGTGATATCCCAAGTAACTGATTTTCCATCATTTGAAACTACACCGGCATTTTTCTTCCAATTGCTGAGGTAATATTTAACATAATGATCGTGTTGGACATCATCTGTATCTGCCACCCGAATCTTCATTGGTTTTCCATCAATACCAATTAAATTATTATAACGGAATGTGTAGAATGGTGTGCTTGATGAAAGGTAGTATCCATTTGTGCTAACGTCCTGATAATAACCATACGCTTGGCTTAAGTTTTTATCTGAACCTAATGGGGAGAAGTCAGTAATACCATTATAAACAATAGGAACTGATGTTAACAAAGGTTTATTTGCTAATGCAGATATATCAGAAATAGAGCATTGTTGGAAATTAACACTATATAAATTCTTTAGTCCCTTTATTGCACTGATATCGGATAGAGTGCTGTGCAATAATGCATGTGCAGACCCAAAGTGCTTAATATTTAGTGGTAAACTGATTGTATATAAATTAGTAGCGTATTCTAGACCAGTTAGTGATTTAATGCTGATTGCAGCTGCATAATAATAGACATCATTTTCTGCAAGAACACTCTAACGCTTAGGTTTTTAATTTAGACAAATCTTCTTTAGTAATTTTGCTTATGCTATTTGGATTACCATATAAATTATAGGCAACTACTTTTTATAAATTCTTGACAGGCATCCAATCGTCAATAGTATCATCAGATTTGGTTGTTACTTTATTTTTAATACCGGCAGTTTTTGCTGAAGCTGGTAAAGTTGGTCACAAAGATTTCGATGGAAATGTTTTAGCAGTTCTCGTTAAACTACTTGCTGCTAATGTGTTGCCTGATACACTGTCAGCCTTAACTGCATGTGGGCCACCAACAGCTAGTGCCAGTGCAGCAGCAGTAATTCCACTAAATAGCAATTTCTTGCTTTGTTTACTTAATTCTATGTGTTTATTCATAAATTTTAACTCTTAAATTATTAGCCAATAACAATTTACATCATCATTGTATATCCATAATATAATAATCGCGATAAGAAACAATTATAATTTAATTAAAGTTGTATAGAAAAAGCGCTCCATAAGTACATTTATAGAGCGCTGATTTTTAATGTTTGCTTTTTCTATTGTAATAAATAATAGCTAATCCTAAAACACTGAATAATGATATTAAACCCAGTGCTAACAGTCCTAATTGCCAGCCTGTTATTGCTTTAGCACTAGGTTGGCGAACGTCTTTTTTCTTATTAACTATTGATTGTATCTTACTATTAATATGAGTCTTTTGCCTGTGTTTATATTTTTGCGATTTCTCTTCTTTAACGGTATTTTTACTACTTAAGATATTTTTAGTATAAATATAGGTTAGCTCCTGTGGCTTTTGCTTGAGCGTAATCACAGTTGTATCTAAACCAGTATCAATATGTGAACCGTTAAAGTCTTTAAGTTTAATAGTATACCCTGATAGTTTTAAGGCCGGAGCAGTTTGCTGATCATTAACAAAGCCACTTAGAATTTCATCTGGTGCAACTTTTTTGCCAGCAGTATCTTGATAATGAACAATCACATTTGAAACTTTTTCCCTATCATAATAGAAGGTAATTTCTTGCGGTTGATTGTTAAGTACAATAGCTACGCTTCCCGGATGGTGTGAAATACCATTATGGTCAATTTGATAACGAATCGGTGTATAACCGGAAATGTCCTGCGGCTGAATTATTTTTTGTTCACTGAAGACACCGCTAATTGTGCTTTCAGGAGCGATTGGTTTACCCGTTTCATCTTGATAATGGATGGTGATATCTGCTGCCTTGTTACGAGTATAAATTAAAGAAATTTCCTGTGGGTGAGCGGTAATAGTAGTTGTGACAGAGTCCTGGCTAATTGGCGTCGTAGTGCCATCAGCTGATTTAGCGCTGATTGAATAACCAGTAAATGTTGGAATAGTAATAGTGCTGCTGGTATTAACGTCACCATATAGTTTCTGCTGACAGGCAATGGTATTATCCGCGTCATCTTTAAAGTGAATTGTAATAGGCTGCCCGCTGACAATTCTAAACGGAATAATGTACCAGCCTGAAATTATTGGCTCTTGCGCTGAATTATTACTATGGAACTTAACGGTCATTGCTGCGCTATCACCTGGCTGCAGTTTCGAAAGGTCCCAAGTTACAGTCTGTTTACCATTGACTTGACCAACATGATCACTCCAGTTGCTGTAATATTGCTTGACTAAATATTTGGCATTAAGATGCTTACCAGTTTCAATCTTAAGTGCCATGTTTTTGCCATTAAAATCAAGCAGCTGATAGGGACCGGATGTATAAGAAGTAGTCCCTGCAGTTAGATGAATTGGCTCTGCCAAAATTATCTGTTTTCTTAGCTTTAGACTGCCGCTTTCAATTAATTGCTTATTCGATTTTAATGGTGAAAAATCAGTAATTGCATTATATGAAAGATTTAGTTGAACCAATTGTGGTTTATTTGCCAAGGCAGATATATCATGCAAGTTGCACATTTCCAAATTAATATTGGTTAATTTATGCAAATTTTGCAAAGCAGAAATATCCGCTAAAGTTGAATTAAGAACAGCCCGGTGACACCAATCACTGTTTAGCTGACGGTCAGGAGCCAGGTTGATTTTAACTAGATTAGTTGCGTATTCTAATCCAGTGAGTGATTTAAGCCGCAAACGTAAGCGATATTCAGCAGGAGAAATAATATATTTCCGTTTGCCATGAACGACAGGTATTTCTTTTGGTGCGATTAAACTAAGTTCTGTCAGATTGGCAAGACTTTCTTTAGTAATTTGCTTAATTGGTTGACCTAAATTAGCGGCCACAATTTTTTGCAAAACTTTATCTGGCATCCAGCTGTCAAGTGTGTTGGAATCTGCGGCAGAATTTTGCAATTTAAATGCAGGCTCAATTGTGGCATTCAAGCCGCTTGATTCACGGGTTTTAGTCGTCATTTAGTCATCATCTTCTTTACTATTCCAAATAGCAGTAAATTTGGCTTTTTTTAACTAGAACGCTTACTTTGAAATAACATGATTATTATAATGATCAAATTAAAGAAGTTTGCAAAAAATAAACATAATTATTTACACCAAAGTAACCGCAACCAAATACTATCCTCATAATACTGTGTTAACCTCAGTATAGCATGGATTAACACAGATGACTATTTCGAAATAGATAATTTTTACTACTATTATATAGTTAACCTTTCAATTGCTATTTCAAAAACCAGATATGACCAAGTCGCCAGCCTATAGTAAGGACAAAAACAACGTTAAAGATAATAATTGCTGTCCTGATAAAAGTCATATTTTGGTAAAATTTTGGCTTGGCCTTTGACCTGACTTGCACAGTCTTGTTAATTGTCCTGTGCTGTTTATTGCCCTTCAAAGATATATTATGTTCTTTTTTGCTATGCTTTGGCTTAGCAGTCAATTCGCTAAGAACCAAATTATGCTGATTTGCTTTCATTTTACTAATTAAGTCGCCCTGTGCAACTGTACGGTGTTGACCGTAGCCGTATTTGGAAGTATTAAAATCAGAACAAGTAATTAGTGTAATCATGCTCTTATCCTGCACATTATTTTCGACTTCGACTTGAGTAGGTTTGATGGCAAAAGAAATATTTTTTATTTTATACACGTAAATATGATGCAAGTCTGTTACATAGATGAGGTCACCGGGGTGAGCCAGATGCAAATTATCCAAAACTGCTGGACCATAAGAACCCATATAGTGTCCTGCAAGTACATAATTATTAGCACCACCCATGACGCGATCAGGCAGGCAGGTAACGACACCGTATTCTAAGTTCTGGTTTTGATCGCCATAACCGGCAAAGAGCGGATTATGAATATTAACAGCAGGAATAGCAATGCGGCCAATAGCGTAGGCCTTAATTTGCTTGGCTCTCAGGACGCTGGCTGCACTAACTGATTTGGTTTTGCTGGCATCATAACTTGTTTTGCGTTTTTTATTTCTATCTGCTTTCTTTTGTGTTAAAGTGGTATTTGCTTTTTCCGCATTTTGCTGCACTACATAGGAGTTGCCAAAACCGGAGCCGAAAAAGATCAAGGTTACGCCCAGATAGAACAGGGCACCTAAAAGTAACACACGAATAGTGGACCATATTTGCTGTTTTAAAGATTTTGCTTGCTTTTTACTTGCCATTTGATCCTTTTCCTTTAAACTGCTATTAGGCTTCAGCTACTATTTAAGTATAAATTTGCTTAAAGCACAATTATTTGTCTTGAATTAAACACTTAAAAAAATAATCAAATAAGTATTGAAATCGCTTTAATACTGATTTATAATATCAGCTGTAAGTAGACGTGTTACTGATTTGATCAGGCATTACCTATGAACAATACTTTTTTGGTACTGTTTGTAGGTTTTTTTATTGGAAAGGAAGTAGTTGAAGTGAAATTTGTTAAAAATTTTAACAACAACGCTGCCTTAGTGTCTGATAAAGCCGGAGTAGATTGGGTGGTGATTGGCAACGGGATTGGCTTTGGCAAAAAAGTCGGCGATCCCATTGATGAGAACAAAATTTCACGCCGTTTCGTTGCTGTTGAAAAGAACATTAAGATGATTGACAGCGTAAGAGATATTGATCAGCGGACCTTGACGTTAACGACTGCTGTGATTAATTTGGCAAGTCAAAAATTACAGATCACTTTTTCAGATTATGAATTTTTAGTGTTAGCTGATCACATTGATTTTATGTTAACACGTGCAACAGGAAATATTGAATTAGGCCAGGATACGCTTGGTTGGGAAATGAAGAAAATATTTCCGAAGGAATATAGTACGGCTCAGGAAGCTTTAAAGTTAATGCAGGAAAAAACCAAGCTTGATTTTCCTCAAAGTGAAGCCACTTATCTGACATATCATTTCATTAACGCTGGTTCTGGTCAAACAAAGCTGCAGGATACGATTAAAATTACTAAACAAATTAAGGGAGTAATTGATATTATCCAGTATCAATACGGAATGCAGCTGGATACTGAATCGTTCAACTTCAACAGGTTCATGACGCACTTACGTGCCTTTATGGTAAGGCATATGTGTGGCGAAAGTGACAAAGATTCAGGTAGTGAGCTTGATCATTCACTAATTGAGCTGATGAAAGTAAAATACAAAAAGGCGTATGATACTGTCCAAAAAATCGGCACGTACTTATACAAGCAAGCAGGCTGGCAATTACAGCCTGATGATCAGGTATATTTAACTCTTCACGTCTGGAGGGTAACGCATAGGCAAAAAGATGCTCAATCGCAGAAGAATTAAATTTACTCTATTTTAATAATTTATTAGTTTAAACGGTGTGTTACTGTTTACAGGCATTAACCCGAGAACTTCAAGTAAAAATCTCACAATAAATTAGTGAGGTGCTTTCTTGAGGTCCTCGGGTTTTGATATTTAGGAGGAAAAAATGACTTACGAAGACTTAAGTCGTGAAATTATCGCTGATGTTGGCGGTAAAGATAACGTGATCAGTGTTGTGCACTGTACTACGCGCTTACGTTTTAAATTAAAAGATATGAAAAAGGCTAACGATGACAAATTAAAGGCCACTGATGGCGTAATTTCTGTTGTGAAATCGGGCGGTCAGTACCAAGTTGTGATTGGTAATAATGTCGCTGATGTCTACGACACGCTGGTTAAAGTAGGCGGCTTTTCTGGTGGCGGCAGCGTGCCCGATGATTATGAAGATACCAGCAACATGAGTTTAGCCGATAAGTTTATTGATTTAATTTCCGGTATTTTCAACCCGATTTTAGGACCAATGTGTGCTGCCGGTATGATCAAGGGCTTTAATGCCATGTTTCTGGCTTTTGGCTGGGAAGCACAAACTTCTGGTACTTACATTATTTTGAATGCCATTGGTGACAGTTTATTCTACTTCCTGCCAGTTATTTTAGGAATTTCAGCAGCTAAAAAGTTCGGCATGAATGGCTATCTAGGTGCAACAATTGGTGCTGCACTTTGCTATCCTTCAATTGTCGCAATGGCCAGCAGTAAAACAACTCTGTTTACTGTATTTAAAGGTACTATTCTCCAAGCACCAATTCACATGACTTTTTTGGGAATTCCAGTAATTTCGATGAACTACACTTCATCAGTCATTCCGATTATCCTTTCAATTTGGTTTGCATCTAAAGTGCAAAAATTGGCTAAAAAGATTATTCCTGATGTTGTCAAAACTTTCTTAGTGCCATTTATGGTTTTACTAATTACTATTCCTGTTACCTTTATTGTCATTGGCCCTGTTGCTACCTGGCTTGGTAATGCTATTGCAGCAGCTGTTAGTGGAGTTTACAACTTTAGTCCTGTTATAGCCGGCATTTTAATGGGCGCATTCTGGCAAGTATTTGTTATCTTTGGCGTTCACTGGGGCTTTGTGGCAGTCATGATGACCAATATTGCTGCTTTAGGCTATGATCCAATCTTAGGCTTATCTTTAGCGGCTTCATTTGCTCAAACGGGTGTCGTTTTAGCAATTATTTTCCAAACTAAAGATGAAAAAACCCGCAGTATTGCAATTCCAGCCTTTGTTTCTGGTATTTTCGGAGTTACTGAGCCGGCTATTTATGGTGTCACCCTTGAAAGAAAGAAGCCGTTTATTTTAAGTTGTATTGCCTCTGCAATTGGTGCCGGCATCATTGGCTTCTTCCAAGTAAAAGTATTCCAAATGGCCGGAATGGGAATCTTCTCAATTCCAGATGCAATTGGTAAAAATGGTATTGATACTGGTGTTTACGGTTTGATTTTGGCTATGGCGATAGCTGCAGTTTTAGGCTTTGCTTTCCAAATGCTATTTGGTAAAAACAGTGTTGATGCACCTATAACCGAACAAGCTGCTTTAGCCACAGCTACAAATGCAGGCACAGATGATGCCGCAACAAACAATTCTGCAAGTTCCGCAAATGTTAAACCAGAAGTTTCATACAATAAGGAAGAAAAATTGGTAGCTCCGTTAAATGGACAGGTTGTGCCATTAAGCGAGGTTAAAGATGAAGTCTTTTCCAGTGGTTCAATGGGCAAAGGCGTTGCGATTGAACCACAAGAAGGCAAAGTTTGTTCACCCCTTGATGGTGAAGTGGTAATGGTTTTCCCTACCGGCCACGCAATCGGACTTAAATCTAATAATGGCGCTGAAGTAATGATTCATATTGGTATGGATACGGTGGAACTTGATGGCAAAGGCTTTACTACTTTAGTTAAAAAAGGTCAGAGTATCAAAAAGGGCGAATCTCTTATTAAATTTGACCTTGAGGCTATTAAAAAAGCTGGCTTTGAAACTACTACACCAGTAATTGTTACTAATTCTAATAGTTACCATGAAGTTAATGTAGTTGCGAATGGTACAATAACTATCGGGGATCCATTATTAGACCTGAAATAACGAAAGGAGATAACAATGACTACAAATAATTTTCCTAAAGGATTTTTATGGGGCGGCGCTACTGCCGCCAACCAATTAGAGGGTGCTTACCAAGAGGGAGGTAAGGGCTTATCTTTGCCAGATGTTATGCCTGGCGGTAAAGACCGAATGAAAATCATTGCTTCACCTGATTTTGATTTTAAGATTAAGCCAGATTATGTTTATCCTAATCATATTGGCATTGATCACTATCATCATTATAAAGAAGACATTGCACTTTTTGCCGAAATGGGCTTCAAGTGCTACCGTTTTTCAATTGCTTGGTCCAGAATCTTTCCTAATGGAGATGAAGAAACTCCTAACGAAGAGGGACTTAAGTTTTATGACTCACTAATTGATGAATGTTTAAAGCATGATATTGAGCCTGTAATTACTATTTCTCACTATGAATTACCTCTTCATTTAATTACAGAATATGGCAGCTGGAAGAACAAGAAGCTGATTGACTTCTACGAGCGCTTTGCCCGCACCGTTTTAACTCGCTACCAAGACAAGGTTAAATATTGGATGACTTTCAACGAAATTAACAGTGCAGCTCACTTTCCAATTATGAGTCAGGGCTTAACTACAAGTAACGGCGCTGACGATAAGAAAAATATTTACCAGGCTTGGCATAACCAATTTGTTGCTAGTGCAAAAGCAGTTAAAATTGGTCATGAACTCAATCCTGATATGAAAATTGGCTGCATGATTTTATACGCTACTACTTACAGCTATGATTCAAATCCTAAGAACCAATTGGCTACCCTGCAAGATAATCAGACTAATAACTTTTTCTGTGCCGATGTTCAAGTCAGAGGACATTATCCTGCTTATACCAAGAGCTTGTTGGCTCGTCAAGGCGTGCAATTAGCTGACATTGATTATACTGATGATGAATTAGCATTGTTAGCTCAATATCCAGTTGACTATATTGGTTTTAGCTATTATATGTCATCCGTAGTTGATGTTACCCATGAAAACCAAGAAACTGCTGACGGCAATATGATAGGCGGCGTTAAGAACCCATTTTTAAAGAGCAGTGACTGGGGCTGGCAAATTGATCCAACCGGATTAAGAATTGCCCTGAACCAACTATCAGATCGCTACCAAAAACCTGTTTTCATTGTTGAAAACGGTCTGGGCGCGTTAGATAAGCCGGATGAAAACCATTATGTGGCAGATGATTACCGGATTGACTACTTGCATGAACATATCGAGGCTATTTCCCAGGCAATAGACGATGGCGTTGATGTTATGGGCTATACTCCTTGGGGATGTATTGACTTGGTCAGTGCTTCAACTGGTGAAATGTCGAAACGTTATGGCTTTATTTATGTTGATGAAGACGATGAAGGCCACGGAACCTTTAAGCGCTACAAGAAAAAGTCATTTGACTGGTACAAGAAGGTTATTTCCACTAACGGTGCTGATTTAGGGTAAATCTTGGCAAAGATAAGACTCGGCTCATGTGAGCAAAATAAACAAGAAAAAGCGTGCTTAAAAGCACGCTTTTTTGCTATGTCAATTTCTATTGCAATTTTTTCAAAACATTGATTGCTATAAACTAATTAATCATAGTTAGGCTGCATAGATTATATAAATCACCTTTTTGCTTCATTAATTCTTCATAAGAACCTTCTTCAGTAATAGTGCCGTCTTTCATAAAAATTATCGCATCATATTTTTGTAATAAGTTTGGATTCAATTTATGTGTTACCACAATTGATGTTAAATCCTTTATTTCTAAAATGGCATTTTCAATTGCAGTAGTATTTTTTTGATCTAAAGATGACGTTGCTTCATCCATTAATAAAATAGGTGTTTTTCTAATTAATGCTCGCGCTATAGAAATTCTCTGCTTTTGGCCACCAGATAAAGCTTTGCCATTTTCTCCAACATTCAGATCAACGCCCTTAGAATTGCCGTCTACTAGCTTTCTTAAACCAGCCTTATTTATAGCATAATTCAGTTCTTTATCTGTAAAAGATTTGCCTAGCATTATATTATACGCAAGAGAATTATCAAAAATATAGACGTCCTGTTGGACAATATTTATTAGTTTATAAAGCGATGACAAATTAATGTTATTGATATTTACGCTATCTATACTGATGTTGCCATCCTTAGTCAATTTGTAATATCTCATTAGTAACTTTAATAATGTTGTTTTACCACTGCCCGACATACCTACAAGCGCGTATTTCTTGCCTTTTTCTATTTGTAAGTTGATGTTTGAAAGTACTGTTTTTTCCGCTTCATCATGCTGGGGATAGGAAAAACTAACGTTGGTCAATTTGATCTCATTTTCAAATCTGTTCAATTTCAAATAGTTGCTGTTATCTTTTACCGGATTATGCACTTTCTCCAGCAACTGATTCAGAGTTTTGCTGGCGGCTAAACCAGCCTTTTTGTTATTCATTTCCAAGCCCAATTTGCTCAATGGCATTACAATAAAATTAACTAATTGCACAATTGCTGTAACTCCACCAATACTGGTGTTTCCATTAATTACCATAAACATACCGAGTCCGTATGCAACCAGAAAAACTAAATATCCAGAGAAATTCGAAATTGATCCCGAAATATTATTAAGTTCTGACAGAGAAAACTCGCTATCAGCCCGTTTATCGTTACCGTTCTGAAATTCTTTGCTAATTTGCTTTTCAATATTAAAGCTTTTAATTACTAAAAAGCCTGAAAATGCGTCTTTTACCTTGGAGACATAGGCATTTTGTTGTGTCAAAGCCAGATTCTGCTTTGCTTGCATTTTCCCACCCAACAAACTCATAACAATAATTGGCACTAAACTTACTATTAGCACTGGTATTGACAGCTGCCAGTTAATCATAAACATCCCTATAATCGAGAAAAGCAATAATGACGAGTTAGAAACAATACTAAAGAAAGATTTGATATATTTTTCCTCAATTGTCGATACAGTATTGGTCATTGTTGCCAAAAAATCTCCGGTACTATTGTTGCTGAATTCATTTAGGTCACTTGCAATAATCTCATTAAAAATATGCCTGCGATATTTTTTACTAAAATTATTAACAAACCTATTTTTGGTTAGTTCACTGGTAAAAACAGCAGCTGCCAAAAATATACATACTAATAAACAAACAAATATTGCATTTTCTAATTCATAAACATTCCTGGCAATCCCTGAGTCAATTAATCTTTTTAACACCAAAGCAAGCAATAAGTTTATAAACGGATAAACTATTCCCGAAAAAAAGAGCGCAAGATAGTAATTTAACTTATCATATTTTTTGTAATTTTCCATTAATATAAACATCCTTTCTATTCTAAAAAACGTAAGTAAAAGTATTTAATTATTTTAAATTCTTCTACGTCTTCTCACTATACGCTAAACATTTTATAATCGAAAGAACTATTTTAAAATAAAGCTATATTTTTTAAAATTATAAAATAATAGTTATAATAATTATTGATGTTGAGAGTCATAGAAAGGTGTTTTCAAACTAAAATTTGTCAAAATTAAAAATGTTTCTGACTAGCTGTCTTTAGTTTTTTACATCCCTTTGTCACCAGCAAATACTGGTGATTTTTAATAAGCTCACTCAAAATAAACACAACAATTAGAAATTGCAAAAAATTAACGCAAATAAAAAGAGTCTGGGAAAAAAACTAGTTCCCAGACCACTAAAAAAGAACGATGATTTCCTTACGGATTTCATCGTTCTTTTGCTATACTTTTAGCTTCTGCCTTGATATTATTAAATCACCACAAAATAAAAACAAAAAGGTGGAAACTAACATGTACAAAGATTATATCACAGGCCAAACTGCTTTAACACTTAATTTAGACTTTACTATTCCTAATAATCACTTAGCGACCGTGATTGGCTGGTTCGTTGACTCGATCCCAGAAGATGTTTTGCTGGGTGATACTGCCAAAACTGGGCGGCCTGCTTATCACCCGGCTATGATGCTGAAGATTTTGCTCTTTGCTTATTCTCGCAGAGTGTTTTCAGGCAGAAAGATTGAGCTGCTGCTGGCAGAAAATTTGCCGATGATGGTATTAGCTGAGCACCAGCAGATTTCATATCATACAATCAATAACTTTAGATCAAGTGACCACGCTAACGAATTGGTTAAGAAAAGCTTCCTTTACTTTACTAATCTTTTAGAGGCAGAAGGCCTGATCAATGAAGGGG
>NZ_KQ034007.1:1712213-1832272 GCF_000970755.1 Lactobacillus kimbladii | reverse complement strand
CTGGCCAAGTACGTGATTTTAAGGTCTATGAAGCAGATGAAGTACAACTAACGCCAGAACTAGAGCAATTGGCAAAAACCAAAAGCGGATATCAACGCCAAGTACGCTATAATCCTAACTGGCAATACTTAAAAGAAAAAGCCAAAGCAGTTCTCCAAAGTCCCGAAGGCAGACACAACTATAGCATGAGAAAGTATGATGTCGAGCCAGTTTTCGGGCATTTGAAGAACGTCTTTGGCATGCGCCGAACCCATTTAAGAGGGAAAAAGAAGGTAGAAACCGATGTTGGAATAGCCTTCATGATGATGAATTTAAGCAAATATTGGCACAGAAGATGGCCTAAGGACCATTCTTTTTTATTCAAGAATAAAAAGAGACAGAAAAAGACGATCAAATTAAGAGTTAAATTGATCGTCTTTTGTTATCTGGGAGTTAGTTTTTTCCCAGACACTTGTTTTCTGATTATCTTAATCAGTGCTTATTTTACAAATTAGCCGTTAAATTTTTAACCGCATTTCTGGCTGAGTAAACACAGTAACCAGCATGGCTTCCAGGTACTTTAACGCCATAGGTATCGCCATAAATTACGCCTGAGCCGTCACTGCCGATTGCATATAAATGCTCAATTGGCTGACCTTTGTCGTTCAATACTTCATTATTCAAGTTAACTTTTAAACCGTCTCCGGTGGTAAAGGCACCCACAGCCAATTCTATTGCGTAAAACGGACCTTGTGCAACTGGCAGTAAGTATTTCTTATCCTTACCAAAATCAGTGTCAACGCCTTTTTCAGCGAGTTCATTATAATGATTAACCGTTTCTTCAAGATTAGGAGCGGCGATCTTCTCTGCCAGTTCCGCTAGCGTTGGAGCAGAATTCATAAAGTCGTAGTTCTTAGTGATGGCTTCTTTAACATTGTCGCGCAAGTGCGGATAATTGGGTAATTCATAAAAGGGGTGTAAATCTAGTGGAAATCCTTTGTCAGTAAAATCATCAATAGTCTTTTGATCTAGAATGGCAAAAACGCGATCTTGGCGAATCATAGCATTTCCTTCATTAGCCCAATTACTTACGCAATCAAACTCATTGGTAAAACGATTACCAGCTTCATTTACCCATAAAATAGGTTCATCACAGACAGCGCTGCCTAGATCCCATGATGCAAATTCATACGTCGGAGTTTGTGAGTCATGGATTTGACCACCGAAATTCATTGTCATGCCGGTAAAAAAGTGTTTTGCTCCTTGCTTCCATGCCATTTTTAGACCATCACCGGTAGATTTGCCAGAGTTAACTGGTACAATCCGCTCAGGGTTGAACTTGTTGGCATTTTCCATTATTTCTGGATTGTTTAAATAGCCGCCAGTACCTAAAATTACGTTTTTGGTTTGTAAAGTAATTTCTTTGTCTGCAGTTAAATCTTTAGCGATGACAGTCCAACTGCCGTCAGCGTCATGCTTTAAGTCAACTGCTTGAGTAGAAGTTTTAATCGCAATATTATTTTTTTCAACATACGGCTGTAAAGCTTCATGGATTGCCTTGTTTCCATGACCTGTGAATAAGTGCCAAGTTGGCAAATCAGTGCCCATTTCTGTGACTTTGTCAAACTGAACGCCGTGCTTTTGGAGCCAGTCAACATTTTCTGCAGAGTGGTCAATATAATGGCGCCACATTTCATGATCAGCCTTATAGTGAGAATAGTCCATTTCCAACTGGAGAATTTGTTCACGCTTAATATTAATTCCTGCCTCTTTTTGCAATTTAGATTCTGCAGCAAAAACACCTTCAACATAGTTACCAGTCCCGCCAGTAGTTCTGCCTTTTTCTAGCACTAGGGCATTTAAATTTCTATCTGCTGCATCTGTGGCTGCAGCGAAACCTGCAAGACCGCCACCAATGATAATTACGTCATATTTTTTAGTCATAATATTTATTCTCCTTTATTTTCAAATCTTAAGCGGAATTTTGGTCCAATTATAGGGATGATTAAAGCAATAAAATAAATTATCGCTACTACAATGAAAACTACTATAAATGAGTTACTGCCTTCATAAATGTAACTAAATATTGGAGTAGCAAATGCGCCTATCACACCTGTGATGGCACTAACATTGGAGTAACCAATATCAAACGCTGGCCCAAACATTTCAGCACCAAATACTTGCTCACCTGTTCCCATGACAGTCGCACAAGCAGTTGTTAGTAAAGCAGCGGAGTATAGTAAAACAAAAGATTTTGTTTTAGCAGCTAAAATGAATAGCAACATCGCCGCAATCGGGCATATCAGCCAAGCAGCTACGGCTTTGCTCCCCCATTTATCTGTAGTAATCCCAAAAAGGGGAGTAACAAAAATTTCAGCTGCACTGATTAGTGTAATAATTAATCCCCCTGCAGTAGGGCCAAAACCACTACGAGTTGTAAAAACCGGGATTAAACTTTGAATATTGCCTCCAAATTCGACCAAGGCATAGAATAGTAACACCAATACGAAAGCTGCTGAAAAAATAACAGACTTTGTTTTTATTTGCGGTGCTGCAGGAATAGACGCAGTTTCTGTATTACCTTGAACTTGCTCAGCTCCATATGCCTTTAACCCGATATCTTCAGGCCGAAGTTTCATAATGAAAGCACCAAGTAAGCCGATAACTAGGCTAATACATCCCAGTGTCAGAAGCGCAGAACGCCAACCTAGTTTGGTGATTAAGATAGTAGTAAAAGAACTAGAAAACATCAGATAAATAGAAACAACAACAGCGCACAATGAAAATGCAAAGTTTTTCTTAGCAATAAACCAATTATTAACCAGAATGCCTTGAACAATATAGCCAGTAAACGCACAACCTAATCCTATGATTACAGCAGTTAAATATAATACGATTAGATTGTGGGCTTGTGATAAAACTGCTACCGCTGCGGCTGTCATGATGACGGCTAACGCTAATGCCCAATTAAAATGGACTTTTGTGATAAAGCGCCCCACCAGAACGAATCCAAATGACATTGAAATTATGGTGATAGTCATGAAGTATGATACTGCTGATAATGGTGCATGCAATGCATGTACTAATGGGTCTAAAAAGAGACTCATCATGACAGTATAAGTATTGGCAATCACGGCACACATCAATCCAGAAAATAGGACAATTAGCCACGGATAAACTTTCTGTTTCATTTATTAAAATTACCTCCTTAATGAATTTAATCACATAGTATCATTGCTAAAGGCGCTTTCTTAACGCATAATGGAATAAGAAAGTACAAAAAGGAATAATAAAATATGAATTTTTCACAATTGCGCTGTTTTATCTATGTTGTTGACAATTTAAGCTTTACTGTAGCAGCTCGTAAATTGGATTTTTCTCAGTCAGCTATTTCCAAAAACATCAAGGAGTTGGAAAAAGAAGTTAATGTGAAATTATTAGATCGTTCACCGCATAAATTAATGGTGACTGCTGCCGGTAAATATTTTTATCAAATAGCTTTAGATATCTTAAAGAAAAGAGATAGTGCTGTAGATTATTTGCAGCATAGGTCGGTATCTGCTGATCTCACTCAGATAAAAATAGGGATAGCGGCTAATCCCTTAGAACATTACATTATCCCTTTGTTTTTGCAAAAATTTAATTTGCAGTGTAAAGATTACGACTTTACTTTCATCATTAATTTTTTGGTTGATTACTTATCCCAGTTGCAAGAGCGCAAGATAGACTTGGCACTTTTAACTAGTGATATAATTAAGGACTCAGATGATGTCGTTTTTAAGCCATATGTACCTGTCAAGTATTGGGTTGCATTACCATTTGGCCATCCTCTAGAAAAGTATGAAACTATTTCCCTTAACCAACTTTGTCGTCAAAAAATTCTTTTACCATATACTGACCGTTCCTTGCCAGATATTTATCAGCTTAATCAAACAGTTTTGTCTAAATTAGGACCTGATCAGATTAAGTGGGTGGATGAGTACTTTTTAATGTATGACTTTATTAAGGCGAGACAAGGCATTGGAATAATTCCTAATTTTTGCATTAACAAAAATATCAATTTTGTCTCCTACCGCCCCTTAAAATATAAAAGTATTTATTATTATGGGCTGACTTATCTTAAAGATGATAAACCAGGTAGCGCTGGCTGGATTAGTGATGCACTGGAACAGGTAATAATAAAAAATATTATTAATTAAAAAAAGCCAGTTCCAAATTAAATGTTGCAACTAACTTCTATTTATCCTAAATTGCCACCGGTCTTTTCCTGCACAATTTTTTGCAACTGCTTACTAAATTCAGTCATGTCGATTAAGGCAAACTCTTCTATTTGCCTTGCGCAATTATCCAGATAAACCTGTTGGGGATCAAAATGATAGTTAATAATGTTTTCCAAAAATAATAGAGTCATCTTATTAAAGCAGGTTAGTGGCTGGGTGTGAATCTCATGGGATTTTTCCACCAACTGCTTTGCTTCCTGGTACTTGTCTTTTTCCAGACACATACTAATCATATTGATTAATATTCCCAACACTATAAATTGTATATTGTCATTATCGCTATCTTTAAATTGTTGAAAAATTTTGTTAGTAATGATCATATCACTGGCAAAATCATAAAAAACCATGCAGTTCAGGAAAATTTTGATAGTTTTCCAGTCAAAATTCTCTTCATTAAAGAATTTATTTTTTAGTTGCTGGATTTCCGCAGCGCTCAATTTTTCTTTAGTACCATCTATAATAGCCAGGATCGAGTTCACACGTAGCATTAATTCATTTTTACTAGCAAGCTGGCTACCTGCGATAGTCTGTTTGATTTCTTTTAGACGCTTAATATCAAAATTATAATAAGCGTCTGTCATTTGGGCAACAATCTTCTTTTTGAGATTATCTTCACTTTCAGTCTGGTAATCAAGTTGCTTAAAAAAAGTAGCAATTTTCACGTGATTTTGCCGTAATAGTTCAATTAGGTCTGCCGCTGAAATACGGGTCAGATCTTTTTCTACTTTAGAATAAAAAGAGGGGCTGATAACGTCGCCAATCCATGCGCGTTGAGTTTTGCCAGCTTGTAAACGGTATTGTCTAAGTAATGCACCGATAGTCATAATTTAACCTCATTAAAATTTTTTGTTTCATATATGACACTTTTTTATTTTCAATTTTAGCTCAAGTACAATTGAAAAAGAAGAAAGTTAAACGGGAGAAAAAATTATGACCATCTTTTTTAAAAATAAAGAATATCGCAAGTTTTCAATTGCCAGCATTTTATCTAGTGCTGGAGACATTTTATTCTATTTAGCGCTGATGACTTATGCCAGTCGGCTTAAAAATTATTCGCTGGCCTTATCATTAATCGCCATTTCAGAGTCAGTTCCCCGGCTGTTTTCCAGTGTTGGTGGCTATCTAGCTGACCGGACACAGAATAAATTTCAAAAAATAGTCTGGATGGCCATGATTAGAGGAGCGCTCTATTTGCTAGTCGGCTTTCTTTTTAGCCAAAATATTGCCGGTTGGAATTTAGTAATAATGGTGATTATCATCAACTTTATTTCTGATACAGCCGGAACTTATTCTGGTGGTTTAACAACGCCTTTAGTTATCAGTCTGGTTAAAAAAGATGAGATTGCTGAAGCCGAAGGCTTTACCAGCGGTGTCTCACAGGTAATTACTTTGGTTAGTCAGTTTGTTGGGTCAGGACTTTTGCTATTTATGTCATATTCTGCACTGGCTGTAATTAACGGTCTGACTTTCATTGTGGCTGGGTTAATTTATTACAAAATTGCTGGAAGTCAGCGTAAAAAAGGTATTGCAACTGTTACACAAGAAGTCGATGATCGCGGTTTTTGGGCTACCTTGGTTTTAGCATTAAAGCAAGTGAAAAAGGCTAGTGGCCTAATTACTACAGTACTGGTAATCGCCGTTTTAAACGGAGTTCTCAGCACGATCGAGCCCCTGATTTCTATTGTAATTGCGGGCAATCGTCAGGTGATGGTCATCGGAACCTATAGTTTTACAATCGCGTTAATTGGCGCTATGGCAGGAATAGGCGCTGCCTTAGGCAGTATTTTTGGTACTAATTTATTTAAAAAAGTTAGCCTTTATTTCATTATTATATTTGCCAATATTGCTGGTGCCAGTGTCATAATTGCTATTTTAAGCAAACAAATCTGGTTCTGTTTAATAACCTACTGTATCTTAGGCTTTTTTGCAGGAACTGCTACTCCAAAATTAACCCAATGGATGGTAGGTGCAGTTGATCATAAAATTTTGGCGTCTTCCATTGGTCTGATCAATACGATTTTATTAATTGCCAGTCCCTTAATGACAACTGCTTTTACTACCTTATCAGCGGTGACAAACGTGCAATATTCTCTTCTAGGATTATTAATCGTCAGTATTTTGCTCTTTGCAATTACCGTATTAGTGATGAGAAAATCCGCACAAAAAGCGCAATAAATAGCCATTTAGCCGGTAAACTTGCAGTTGCTTTTTACCAGCATTTTTCTAAGCCAGATATAAAAAGCCACCAAGATAATGGTGTGAATCCCAAAATTAGCACACTTTATGGTTGTTAACTGAGAACTAATTGCCCTTATTTGATCGGAGTTAGTTCTTTTAGTTTGGTCTTAATTTTATAATTATGCCAAAGCTGATAGATTATAATTTTATCTTGTTTAGCTAATTTAGACATAAAAAAGACCCAAAAGTTGGATAATTTTTGGGGTTCAGTACAGTTTTTGCTTTTTTAAAAAATTGAACTAAAATTGTGCTAATTTTTTCATATTAGCTTCGTCTAATCTTACTTTGATATTACCTTTCATTTTGACAGTTGGATCTATTGCCTTAACATGCTGCAGTAATGCTGCAGCATAGATTTCCTCTTGATCTATCTCCATAAATAAAGGTGATTTAACAAACTTTTCTGCTACTCTATATTTCTTTGGTGAAGATATAGGAACTATTAAAACCGTGTTAAAAAAAGGACCAATCTTAGCTTCACAACATATCATGGAATTATCTACAGAAAGACTGCTTGGCTAATCTTTCTGAAAAACTACTTTTACAATTTTGAGTATCTTTTCCATATAGTCATCAGGTAGTTGCTCTAAATATTGAAATGATTGATTATGATAATCGATTGTAATTAGCTGATCTAGCATGACTACACCTTTTGTTTGAGATGCAGCAGGTAATTCTTGATATAATGGGTAGCGTCTTTTAGTAGTAGATATAGGAGCAAACACAGCAATATGAGCGTATTTTTCAACCCCTTTATAGCTTAAATATAAATAAGGTCGTTTGCCAGATTGTTCATGCCCCTGTTTAGGACTTAAATCCATTAATAGAATAGATCCTTGCTTAATTACCATTTTTCATTTCCTTTTCTCTCATCTGGTAACTTAATTTCGGTATCAAATTCTTCACCTGAATAATCTTTAAAAAGTTCTTCAAAAGTTAAATCAGGTGTATCATCTTGCTTTGACATTATTACTTTGTTGTCCTCAATTTTAAAGTTTAACTGATCTCCTATAGTAGCGTTTAATGCTTGCAAGACTGCTTGGTTTAATCGGATGCCTTTAGAATTACCCCATTTAGATATAGTAGCCCGAATCATAATTTTCCCCCTATAAAAATAAACAATGTATATCCTGAAATGTAATAAAATTATACAATGTTTATCTACGGAGATCAAGCAAAACAAAAAAGCATCCTGAACGAAATATGATGTGACCACCAAAATTAGGATACTTTATTAGTTGTAAGTTAGTTTTTATTTATTAGGACTTTTTCTCAAACTGAAAAAGATAATCAGAATAAAGTTAATCAGTAGAGTGAAGCCTGTAGTCCAGAAAACTGTAGCATAGTTGAACAGACCGGAAATGGTGGAACCCATAAGTGAACCAAACACAGAGCCAACTGCTTGGAAAGACTGATTGTAGCTAAAGATACGACCAAAACTTTCGGCCGGAGTGTTCAGTGTCAAAACAGTCTGTGCTGCCGGTAACATTGCAGCACTGGCAATTCCCAGCAGAAAACGCAATCCTGCCAGTACCCAAGGCGAATGAGTTAAGGCCATAGGTACGAAGAGAATCGCACCTACTATTAAACCTAGGCGTAATATTTTTAGTGGTCCAATTTCATCCATTTTGTGTCCGATTTTGGAAGCAGCCAGCAGCGTTCCGAGACCTGGAGTTGCGGCTACGATCCCCGCCACAAATGCGATGTTTTTGCTATTAGGCATCATTGATTTAACGTATAAAGAAACAATTGGATCAATTGACATATTGGCAGCCTGAACTAAGAGTGTGGTAAAGAACATGACCACAATTAATTTAACATTGGGTAGAGAGTGCATGATCTCTTTCATAGGCTTCATTTCTTCGCGGGAAATTGGGGTAAAGTTTTCATGAACTAAGAATGTCGACCCTAAGAAGACGAGCACCATCAAAAAGCCGGTGATGAAGAATGGAATCCGGTAGCCCCAGACGCCACCAAGCCAATTGCCGAAGAAATTTGACAAAACACCACCTAAAAGTGGTCCAACTAAGTTTCCTGCCGTACCGGCAGTCATCATTTGGCTCATTACCCAGCCACTTTTTCTGTGGGGAGTTTCTCCGGCGATGAGGGCGGTAGCATTGTTAATGTAGCCGGAAAAAGCACCCTGAATAAAACGCATGACAATTATGTAAATAGCATTAGGGGCAAAACCTGTAGCAGTAATAGTTAAAGCCATGACCCCAGATGCCCGCATGCACATTAATTTACGACCCTTGCGATCAGCCAAGTTGCCCCAATAAGGTGAAACAATTGCCTGAGCAATAAATGTCATGGCAAATGCAAGACCGGAATACATACTAATCTGCAACTTGCTGTAGTGCCCCAGATCAGCGATAAATAGTGAGATAAAGGGCATTGTCATGGAATAGCCCATACCTGTGATAAAGCAGCCTAGCCATAAAGTGACAAAAGCTTTATGCCAGCCAGCCGGAAATTTTTCGGAAACTGTCAAAACGTCCTCGCTTTCTTTTTTAATGTTTTTCTAAAAAATATGATATCTTTTTTATTTTAGCACAATAAATTTGCTAAGAATTTGCTAAATAGATGATATTTTCATATTAAACATGTTAGGATATTATTTCTGAAAGGAAGGGGTGCTGGTATGGAAAGAAATTCACACTTGACCAGGCAGGAATATCGTGAAAAATACAGCCAAAAATCCCAGCTTCAAAATAAAGAAATGACTAAAACAGCACTCAGGGGGCATGACATCTCTCAAACTCGTGCCGACTACCGCCATTTAAAGTTAAATTTCTGGGATATTTTTGCAGATCGGCCATACATCGCGGTGGCAATAGTTGTTTTGGCAATTTTCTTAGTTATGGCCAAACTCTGGTGGCTTCTTGCTGCACTGGCAATTGTGGTCGCAATTGGCATCTTTGTGATTGGTCGCAGTCATCATCCTAACCGTGTACTTAGCCTTGAATTTAAAATGAAGTCATCCCGGAAATTAAGCATGTTACGAGCTTTGCAATTTGGTGGCTCGATTATCATGTTTCTGGCCACTTATATGAAAAAAGTGGTAACAGTTAATTTTTCCACAGCTGGTTCGACTGATGGCTTGCAAGTCGTCCAGGGCATCTTGTCTAATCGTGGTGGCGTCTATGGTCAACAGGGATCATACTTCTTGAGTTTATTAAATACCCTAACTGGCGGACAGCTGTGGGGTAAATATCGTTATGCGGCTAACAGTGCGCAAATGATGAACAGTGGTGCAGGCCGTTTAATTATTATGTGGGTTCTGCTTTTAATGATTGCACCAGCATTTTGCGTTTTAGCACAATTTTTTCGGGAACCATATTCGCGCAATACGGCCTTGGTAGCTTCAATCATAGCTACTGTCAGCTTCGTATTAACTCCTCGCTTATTGAGTAAGTGGATTGTAGAATACGCTGTCGAAAATCGTATGGCCAGCAGTCAAGCTCAGGCTGCCATTAGTGTCGGACCTATGGCCTATGTGGCAATGCTTTGCGCAATTTTAGTTTTAGTTATTTCAGTTTACCGGGTAATTAAAAAGGACAGATTCGTTTAAAATAGTCTTCTCATAACGTTTAACTTAATTAGCATTAATGCTGGCACCTTAGTGGTGCCAGTTTTTTGTGAAATTAATTTCGAAAAGTGAAACAAATATTTCAAGTTGTGAAATACGTATTCACTTTCCTGGAAAGCGGATACAAAAAATAAGAAAGATGTTATAAATATAAAAGTAAGCTAGCTTAGAAAATAACAGCTCAAGTTGGGCAGAGTGAATAAAGGAGAAGAATATGTCCGAAAAAGATAAACGTTATTCCGTAGTCATAGCAGGTGGCGGTAGTACTTATACCCCAGGATTTGTTTTAAGCTTAATTGCAAACCAGGACAGATTTCCACTAAGAAAGCTGAAATTTTATGATAACGATGCCGAAAGGCAAAAGAAAATTGGTGATGCGTGTGCAATTATTATGAAAGAACGCGCACCGCAAATTGAATTTTCGTATACGACTGATCCTAAAGAAGCATTCACAGATGTTGACTTCGTTATGGGATCAATTCGGGTTGGCAAGTACCACATGCGTGAACTCGATGAAAAGATTCCGTTAAGATATGGCGTTAATGGTCAGGAAACAACCGGACCCGGAGGAATGGCATATGGGATGCGTTCTATTCCAGCTATTATTGAGATAATCGACTGGATGGAAAAGTACTCGCCAAATGCTTGGATGATTAACTATACCAACACGATAGCAATTGTTGCAGAAGCTTGCCGTAGATTAAGACCAAATGCTAAAGTAATTAATATTTGTGACATGCCGGTAGAAATTATGACTAGAATGGCTAAAATTTGCGGCTTAAACGACTACCACGATCTTGATGTTAACTACTATGGCTTGAATCACTTTGGCTGGTGGAAAGAAGTTCGTGATAAAAAGACTGGCAAAGATTTAATGCCTCTTCTTAAGAAGCACATATCTGAAAATGGCTACTGGATCGGTGGTGAATTTGATAAGGAAACAGAGACCAGTTGGGCCGAAACCTTTAAAAAAGCTAAGGACTGCTATGCTCTTGATCCAGAAACTTTACCTAATACTTATATGCAATATTATTATTTCCCACAATATGAGGTGAAAAATGCAGACCCTAACCATACTAGAACTGATGAGATTCGTGAATACAGGCAAAAAATAGTATTTGGTGAATGTGCCAGAATTGTTAAAGCCGGCACTGCTAAAGGCAATATCTGGGAGGCTAATGCCGAACACTCTAATTATATTGTTGATATTTGTCATGCGATTGCTTATAACACGCATGAAAAATTCTTTGCTAACATTCCTAATAACGGCGCTATTGCCAATATTGATTCTGATTCTATTGTTGAAGTACCTTGCTGGTTTGGCGCGGACGGAGTTCAACCTATGGCAACTGGAATGGCCGGTAGATTCCAAAAGGGATTGATAGAAGAACAACAAGCATGTGAAAAGCTGGTAGTTGATGCTTATGAACAACATTCATACACTAAGATGTGGCAAGCCTTTGCTCTTAATAAGACAGTTCCTGATGCTTCTGTAGCGAAAAAGATTCTTGATGACATGATCCCAGAAAACAAGCCATACTGGCCAGAACTTAATTAGTGATTGGGGATGATGTCTTATGATGCAGAAGTTTCAAAAGTTTGGTGCAGCAATGTTTGTGCCAGTGCTTTTGTTCTCGTTTGCGGGTATTGTAGTTGCCTTAGGCAGCTTATTTAACAACCAAGCAGTTTTCGGCTCTCTGGCAAATCCAGGGACAACTTGGTATTCAATTTGGGATACAATTAGCGCAGGTGGTTGGACAGTTTTTAAGCAGGAAGCTTTGCTTTTCGTTGTAGGTCTACCAATTGGTCTAGCAAATAAATCCAGAGGTAGGGCTGCCATGGAAGCTGTAATTACCTACATGACTTACAACTATTTTGTTGGTGCTATGTTATCTCACTGGGGCGCCAGTTTTGGTATTCCTAACTTTGATAAAATCCAGATTGTGGAAAATTCCACTAACCACGGACTAACAGAAATAGCTGGGATCAAAACGCTAGACACTAGTATTATTGGTGCTCTAGTGGTTGCTGGTATAGTAATTTGGTTACATAATCATTATTTTGATAAGAAATTGCCGGACTGGCTGGGAACCTTTCAAGGGTCCACATATGTTTATATTTTAGGCTTTTTCCTTATGATTCCTCTGGCACTTATTACCTGCTGGGGCTGGCCAAAAGTTCAGCTAGGTATAACTGGTATGCAACACTTTATTACTAACAGTGGCGTTATTGGAGTGTGGATTTATAATTTTCTCAATCGTATTTTAATTCCAACTGGACTTCATCATTTGGTATATATTCCGTTTCAGTATGGTCCAGCTGTAGTTGCAGGTGGATTACAACCTTATTGGCTAAAACATTTAACTAAATTTGCGTTAAGTACACGTCCGTTAAAGCAACTGGCTCCTGAAATGGGCTTCCAACTGTGGGGTAATGAAAAAGTATTCCTTGCTCCGGTAATTTGTTTAGCGTTTTATGCGACAGCTAAAAAAAATAAAAAGAAGCAAACTTCAGCTTTGTTAATTCCAGCAGCTTTGACTTCATTCTTTGCTGGCATTACTGAACCAATTGACTTTACCTACTTGTTTGCGGCTCCAATTTTATGGGTAATTTATTCATTACTTTCAGCTACTATGAACACTATTATGTTCAGTTTTGGTGTTGTTGGTAACTTTATATTTGGCAGCATTGATATGGCGGCAGAAAACTGGATACCACTCTGGGCCAATCACTGGCAAACATTTCTAGTACAATTTACAATTGGTATTATTTTTGCAATTCTTACCTTCTTTATTTTTAAATTTATGATTATTAAGTTTGATTATGCTACTCCAGGAAGGGAAAAAGATGACGAAGATGTACATCTACTAAATAAGAAGGAATATCAAGCTAAAAAAGAATCAGCTTCCAGTGCCACAACTACTGCACGGCCATCTAAAAATGAGAAAGAAACTGATCCATACGTTGAAAGAGCAACAGCCTTCTTAGATTTATTAGGTGGAAGTTCCAACATCAAAGAGTTAAGTTCTTGTGCGACGAGATTGCGTGTCACTGTGGCTGATCCTAATAAGATGGGCTCTGATGCTCAGTTTAAGTCAGCCAAGGCCGTTAATGTTGTCCATCACGGCAAAGCAATTCAGGTTATTGTTGGCTTAGACGTTGCCCAAGTTCTTGAAGCAATGCAGGAATTAAGAAAGCAGGATAATAAGCAAGATTAATTATGGCTAGAACGCTTGTATAGGTAAAAGCAATTTGTCATATGTAAAATTACTTTATATGGAGCGTTGGTCTATGTCAAAATTAGAATATTTAGTCTATCAAAATAGTGGTAAATTGAATGATTCTGAAATAAGGGTCATTCAATTTATTATAAATAATGCAAAAGCGTGTAAAGGATTAAGTCTTACTGAGCTTGCGCGCAAATTATACGTTTCACGTTCGGCGATTTTCCGATTATGTAAACACCTAGGCTTGAGCGGATATAATGAATTGAAATTTCACTTAAATGAAGTCGTCCAAGAAAAAGAACAAAATAATATAAGTAAATTTATACCTGACAATTTTGATGCAAGCATAATAAAAGAAATCGAAAACTTACATAAAAATTTTAAGGTTCTTAAGTTAGATGAATTTTACAATGAGCTAAGTAATGCTAAGCATATTTATATTTACTCTACCGGCTGGATCCAACAGATGCTGTCTGATTATCTTTCTCACGAGCTTTTACTTTTTGGTATTTCATCAATAGTTTTGCCAGCTGCTGTTAGTGAACTGGAAATGGTAGGAAAAATAGCAGAAAAAGGCGACATGCTTTTTATTATTTCTTATACGGGCAATAATAAAGAAATTAACGATGAACTGGGTAAGTTTGAGATGGTTAACAACAAATTGCGTTATGTCTCCTTTACAGACCTAAAGCAAAATAAGCTTGCTTCACTTTCCGACTATAATTTCTACTATCCGACTGTAAAATTTTCGTCTAGCAATGATGTGTCATTTATACTAGCTTACACCTTGGTGGATTTCATCATAAATAAGTTTGGTATTTGGCAAAAAGAAAAAAGTGATAAAAATGGTAAGTAAGATAAACAACTTTGTGATTAGTTTCTTGAATAGGGCCCATTTAGACACCAAAAAAATTTTGACAACCTATATCTATGCTTTGATTTTAATTCCCTTGTTCTTCGGCAGCTTTATAATTTTGACATCATCTATTGCTAAACAAAACATCAATGTAGTTTTGAACAATACACCTTTGATTGCAATAGATATGATAGTAGCTCTTACGGATTTTATTATGGGTTATTATATTTGGCTCAAGAAAGATTTGATTCTTAAGCATGAGGGTAATTATCGTTTTTTGATGTTCACTCAGGCGATTAGCCAGTTAATGGTTGGTAATATATTTTGCTTGATTTTGGCGCTTTTTGGCATCATACGTATTAATGAACAAACTGGCAAATTAAAATGTCAAAGCAGTTTTATCAAAGTGCCTGCTGTTATCTTTTTGGCTATCTTTGGTTTTTGTTTAGTTTTAACAATTAGTATATTTATTAGAAAATAGGTAGAATTAATGTTTAATATATTTAAAAAACGTGGCTTTACAGTGGCTGCAGCTTGTGATGGGAAACTAATGCCAATTACAGATGTAAAAGATGAAGTTTTTTCTCAGAAAATGCTAGGTGATGGGTATGCCATTAAGCCTACAGATGGCAAAATTTATTCTCCTGTTGCAGGAACTGTCACCACAGTCTTTCCCACTAAGCATGCAATCGGCATTACTACTGATAATAATTTAGAAATATTGGTCCATTTAGGAATTGATACTGTTGAATTAAAAGGTGAGCCCTTTGAAGTGGCTGTCAAACAGGGCGATACTGTTAAGCAGGATGATTATTTGGCAAGTATGAATACAGAACTGATTACGGCTGAAAATTACGATGATACGGTAATAGTTGTTTATACTAATATGGACGTCATAAAATCTGTTTCTGATGTGTCGGCAGGTGATACGACCCACGGTGACACAGTTCAGACTCTGCAGTTTAACGCTTAATTATTTTTAAATAAGATGCTTCGACCGGTTAAATAAATTAAAGCCTTGAGCTTTAATTGCAATTTTAACTACCTCGGAGCGTTTTTTATTTGATATTGTAAAAGTATAGGTTTGGATTTATTATGAGGTTAACTAAAGATTAATCGTAAATTGTTTTGTAAATAGAGTAAAAGACTTGTTGTTTAAATTAATTTCAATGAAATTAGGAGGGGACTTATTTATGCTTAATAATATTGTTCTGATCTTGCTAATAGTTGATGCTATTTACTTAATATATCTAGTTTGCATTAGATTAATACACAAAACACCACAGAATTCTAAACTTGTCCAGTTTTATCAGCATGAACATTTAAGGTGGACTAAAGTTAAGTACTTCTTCCTTGTAGTTCCTATTGTTTTATTTCTTCTACCATATGATAATAGCTGGAATAATTATGTAACATCCTTGTTTGTGCGCATTATTGGAATTGTTTTGTGGACGCTGATATTTGTGATTGGTGACTTTCTCGATGGGGAAATGTATCACTGGTTTTTCAAAAAATAATACGGATAAGTAAAAAAACATAAGCACCTCAGTTTAGCCTGGGGTGCTTTTAAAAGGAAACTATTTTTATTTTTTGAGTGACTTGAATTAAGCAATATTTTGATAAAAATTAACGCTTATCTAAAATTTGATATGCTTTAGATAGCAGGTTATCCAAGTCTTTATCACTAACATGTCCAACAATTTTACCATTTCGACCGGAAAAATCATAATTAGGCATTTGAAAAGTAACTACACTACCAGATATTCCACTGCTGATATCAGCAAGACGATAGTATAGACCACGATTATCTTTTTTAAGATCATGGGCAAGGAGCATGCAGATAACGAGTCCTGTTTTTTATTATATGCATTATTTGATATAACTATCGCTGGTCTTTGAATATTGCCAGATTGGGGATTATGACCGCCTTCTTCTCGTCCTGCATGTGGTTCAGCATCTATCCGAATAATGTCTCTTGATTAGATGCTACATTTTCCTTACCAACCTGCATAGTATCAGGATTACCTACTTTTGCAATTTCTTTTTTAAAATCAATATCATCATATTCTCCATTAAACCACGGATTAGAGTCAATAGCCTTCTTATAGATTAAAGTATCGTTATCTTTTTGAGTCAATTCAAATCGTTCACCAAGTTTAACTTCCCGCCTTACTTGGAACAGTGAGAACTATAGAATTACCAACTTTTCTAGCAATAAACATACCCAGTTTCTTTTTCATTAATATTAGCTCCCTAATTTATGTTAGTACAAGTATACACCGCACCCAAGGTGATCTTGATTTTAAGCAGCAATATAGTCTTAACAGCTATTTAGCATAATTAATAGAAGTCATAATCATATTTTCAATGCGATAATGCCTTAAGATTAAAATATATAGATAAATCATGAGCCAAAAGCTTAATTAAATGTCTAATATAATTTTTAAATAAAAGAGCCCCAAGTTTAGGACAACTTTTGGAGGCTCAGTATATATTAGCTTTGTGTTTATATTTATTATCTTTTTGCCCTGAAAAAGATAATTTCTCTTGCAGCAATGATCGGACCGGATGATTGATAGATAGTCAAATGCACTTTCTTTGCACGGACATCTCGCAGACCAACTACCTTGTTTTTCGTGTCAGCTTTCCACTGCAAGTGGTCTGCATAGGTAGTATATTGCTCGCCATCCGTTGAAACAGCAATTGAAACGACAAGAGGATCACCATTATGATCAATATTTCGTGGCACATAGACCATTCTGCTTAATTTCTCAACTTTTTCAAAAGTAAAGGTTAGTTCCAGTGGTTGTTCAGGTGAAACAGTTTGCCTAGTTTGCCATTCGCTTGCCAGTTTAAGATCAGTTAAATAAGACAGGGGATGATTTTCTTTACTATTACAGTTGCTGGTTACCTCAATATTTTCAATAGCATAATCTTTAGCAGCGTGCTTGGTAATAACACCGAAAAGATCAGACCATTCAGAAACTTTATTTCCTATTACGTACCTCATTCTAATGATATAGCGAGTATTAGGGGTTAATTCGTGAAAAGTGAAATTTTTGCCGGTAATGCCCACATAAAGGAGATTGTTAACTTCTATCTGAACTGCACTTTCATGAGGCCAGGCAAGCTCGAACGAATGAGCTGAAATTTTGCTTGAATCAACTGCCGGCAATTTAGGTGAAGGCAATACGCCACTGGTAATTTCATGTACTAAAACTTTCTTGCCATAATTAAAATTGTGCACTGTAATTTCGATTTTAGTTGTGGTAATGTCTCGACTTGCTAATTTTATTTGCAGGGCAGTTTGCGTGTTCTTGTGATATTGTTTAAATTCATCCAAGCCATAATTAGTATTGTAAAAAATACCTTCGCGAGCATGGTTGAAAGCATCGAGCGATCCGTATTCTTCCACTGGGACAACTTGATCGTTAATTTTAATAGTGATGCGATCAGGGTAAGAATCACACATAATAGTCAGTTTAGTAGGCTGTTCAACATCTTGGTTTTCCCAGTTGCCTTCAATAGGTGGAATAGTTACCAGCAACGTTTCATTTTCAGTTTTACTGAAAATTTTTGTAGTGGAATTATTGGATTCAGCGGCTTGAGAGTTATCGTTGTAAATAACTGTCTCACTTTGATCTTGTGGGTAAAGCAGAAAATCACGCTTGCCCCAGTCAAAAATACTGCCACCGCGAACAAAGACTGGTAGGTGCCATAATGGAAAAGATAAATTATTGTAGACCTTGCCACCGGCATATTTTTTACCTGTAAAAAGATCAATCCACATTGTCTTCTTCCCGGGTAAGTACAGATTATCTTTGCGTGAATCTCCGTTTTCATCTTCGCGGCCATTAGTAATTGGTGCAATTAACAAATCGGAGCCTAACATGAATTCATTGCCAAACTGTGCTGTGTAATTAGCCAGCTCGTCTGGAAAGTCACTGAAAAGGGGACGCATGATTAACGCGCCATTTTTTGCCTGTTCATTTAGTGTATATAGGTAGTTAGTCAAATGCTGGCGTAATTTGAGGTAAGCCAAATTAATGTCGCTTATTTTCCTATTATAAGCAAATGGGTTTTTACTGAAGTTGCCCTGATCATCGAAGTTAAAGAGCAGTGGGGTAAAACATTTCCATTCAAAATCACGGACATTGATTTGTGCATTGCCACCGCCTTCTAGTCCATCAACTGCTGCACCAACTAAAGGCTGACCTGAAAGATTTGCTCCGAGCATACCAGCTACTTGTGTAGCAACATTGCCCCAGTTGCCGCCAACATCTCCAAAGATCAAAGCAGCGTTTTTTTGCATGCCGGTACTGCCGCTATCAGCAAGCACTAGTGAACGCTTTGTTTGTGATTCGTTTTGAAGCTGTGCTTTATCTTTAGTCGCTATTTCATTAGTAGTAAAAGTAAAAGCAGTTTTTTCCGGTAATTCGACTTCGCTTTGGTGCCAAAATCCGGGATAAACGTCTTGGTTTAACGCATATTCATTAAAGAAACTAAGAGCTTGTTGATTGTTGGCTTGAACACCATAATTGGGCACAAACCAGCTCAAAGGAAAATGCATAGCGTGATAGCGATCAATTAGTGCCCGCGCGGAAAACTGGTAGTTTTCTTCACCGTTAAGCGAAGCTTTGCCCGATGCGGCTTTTTCATCTTTTGTACGAGTATAATAATTATTGCCAATTTTACTGGCATTACGCTCTTTAGCCTGACTTGGCTGCCATAAGGTTGTACAGAAATTGCCGATATGACCCAGACCTAAGGCATATTTTGGCAATAACATCGGTTTGCCCGTCAAAGTATAGTAGCGCTGCAAAATTTCCTGAGGATTGGTGCCAAGAAGGTAAAATGCATCAAAAACTGCATCTTGGTGGGTGAGAACAGTAACTCCTCTCTTGGTTTTGCCAAAATCATAAGTTCCTGCTGCAGTAGTGTTTCTTAATTCGCCATAACCAGCATTCGACCAGAAAAAAGGAACAGGCATAATGACCCCGCCTTTACCGGTTATTTGGTCATGCTTAATTGCGATTTTGTGTCCTCTGTGACTAAAGTAGCCATTTTGCAAGCCACCACCATAAAAAAATTCATTTTTATTTTCTGTTAAAAACTCACGGGTTTTGGTTGAACTAAGTTCAAGTGGCTGAGATTGGTGCATCCTGTTGTGGTGCAATGATTCATCAAAAATACTTATAACAGCTGGATTTTGCCCAAAAATAATTTGGTAATTGCCAGTATGAATAATTAAGGAATCATTGGTGGCTCTAACCTGCGACTTTGCAAAGGCAGAATTATCAAACTGGGTTAATTGAATAGTTTCCGTTCGATTTTCAGTAAAATTTTGCTCGGGATCAATTAAAAGACGAAAAATGCCGTCAGCTAAGACGTAAAAGTGCGCAATTTCGCCCGTAGCAAAATGTAATTCGTAATAGTGGTCACACTTGCTGGCACCAGTAAGTGCTCCTAGTTGATGTTGATTTGTTTGCGTATTTTGAATCATATTTCTTGTTTCCTAATTAGTTACCTATACCACTATTATAACTAAAAAATAAAAAGTTTCTGTACTATTTGAAATTGAACTGGTAAATACCAGTTGATTAAGCTAAAATTAAGCTATAAATACGAGGTTATTTTAAAAAGAAAGGCAAAAATATTATGACTTATTATATTCATGCAGATAAATTCTTTCTTGAAAATGTGACAGAACAAGGTGGTTACTTAAAAGTTCAAGATGACGGCAAGTTTGGCTTTTACTATACTGAAGATCAAAAACCTGAAGGCAAAATAGTAGATTATAAAGGCAAATGGATTGCACCAGGACTGGTCGATACTCATGTACACGGTTCACTAAAAGAAGACGTGATGAAAAGTGATTGGGCAGGAATTAATCGCCTGTCAGAAGGCTTTTTACGGTCTGGCGTTACCAGCTGGCTGCCAACGACTTATACTGCCGGTGCAGATACATTAAGCAAAATTTGCCAGATGTTTGGTGCTCATAAGGGTGAAGAAACTGGTGCGAAAATTCAAGGGTTGCATTTTGAAGGACCATACTTTACCGCTGAACATGCTGGTGCAGAAAACCCTAAATATTTGCTTGATCCTGATATTAATCAATTTAATGAGTGGCGCGAAGAATCTAAAGGACTGCTGAATAAAATATCTCTTGCGCCTGAGAGAAAAGGTGCCCGGGAATTTATCCGTGCTGCTGTTAAAGAGGGTGTAGTTGTTTCTTTGGGGCACTCGAGTGCTGACTTTGAAGAAGCTAAAGCCGGTGTTGAAGCTGGTGCAACAATGTTTACTCATACTTTTAACGGAATGCCTGATCCGTCACACCATGATACATCAATTTCTAACGCTGCGATGGCTCTGCATAATGTTACAGATGAATTGATCTGTGACGGTCACCATGTTCAAAAAGAAATGGTGCGTGCATTGGTTCAGCTTAAAGGTGCCGAACACATTTGTTTAATCACAGATTGTATGGAAGCTGGCATGATGCCTGACGGTGACTATATGTTAGGTGAATTGCCTGTTTATGTTAAGGAGGGCATGGCTCGTTTGAAAGGTGGCAATAATTTAGCCGGCAGTATTTTGCAATTAAAGACTGCAGTCAAGAATGTTGTTGACTGGAACGTTGCTACTCCTGAAGAAGCTGTTATGATGGCTTCTTATGTTCCGGCTAAGAGTGCGCACGTACTCGATAAATGCGGTTCAATTGCTCCTGATAAGGACGCTGATTTCTTAGTATTAAACCCAGATATGACTTTAAGTGAAACTTATTTAAATGGTGAGTCACGCTACCAGGCATAAAGCAGCTTATTAATTATTATATAGAATAAAAAGCCAATTCATTAACTTGAACTGGTTTTTTATTTGCACAATTTTTAATAAAAACTATATTTAATCACATATTATATACTATATGCTGTTAATATAAGCTTAATTTATTGCACTTTTTACATGCTGGTTATAGTCTAATCATATAGTACGTGCTAATAATAATTAAATAGACGGAGAGTGAAAAAATGGCTAAAACAGGACAAGATAGGTTGAATGACCCATTTTTAAACAAAGGTACTGCTTTTACAGAAGAGCAGCGAAAAAAGTATCAACTGGCAGGGATGTTACCTCCTAAGGTGCAGTCATTAGAAGAGCAGGCGCGGGAAGTTTACCTGCAGTATCAGGAAAAATCAACTAATTTGGAAAAGCGAATTTTTTTGATGACCGTTTTTAATACTAATCGGGTGCTGTTTTTTAAGGTCTTCAGTGAGCATGTCACAGAATTTATGCCGATTGTGTATGACCCGACGATAGCTGAGACTATCGAAAATTACAGTCATTTGTTTGTAAATCCGCAATATGCCGCATTTTTGTCAATTAATGAACCTGATCAAATTGAAGATAGTTTGAAAAATGCGGCTGATGGCCGTGATATAAAACTAATAGTGGTTACTGACGGTGAAGAAATTTTAGGAATTGGTGACTGGGGTACACAGGGAGTTGACATTTCTGTTGGCAAGTTGATGGTTTATACTGCTGCAGCTGGTGTTGACCCGGCGTGTGTATTGCCAGTAGTGCTGGATGTTGGCACTAATAATGATAAATTACTTAATGATTCGCTCTACCTAGGCAACCATCAGCGTCGCGTAAATGGTGAACCATATTATCAATTTGTTGATCGCTTTGTGCAAACAGTAGAAAAATTATTTCCGGGACTATATTTACATTTTGAAGATTTTGGCCGAGATAATGCTGATAATATTTTAAAACAGTATCGTGATCATATTTTAACCTTTAATGATGATATTCAGGGTACTGGCGTCATTGTTTTGGCAGGTATCTTGGGAGCATTAAAGATTAGTGGTCAGAAATTAACAGACCAAAAGTATGTCTGTTTTGGAGCCGGAACAGCTGGTACAGGAATCGTTGAGCAAGTCTATGCCGAGATGCTGCAAGCAGGCTTACAACCTGAAGAAGCGCGCAAGCATTTCTACTTAGTAGATAAACAAGGTCTGCTTTTTGAAGATACGCCTGAACTAACACCTGCTCAGAAACCATTTGTCAGGAAACGTTCTGAATTCAGCAATGCTGACCAGCTCAAAGATCTAAAGAGTGTTGTACAAGCAGTTCATCCTGATATTTTAGTGGGAACTTCAACTCATTCAGGTGCTTTCACTCAGGATATTGTGACGGAAATGGCAACCCATACCGAGCGGCCAATTATTTTCCCATTGTCAAACCCAACTCAATTAGCGGAGGCAAAAGCAGAAGATTTAATTCATTGGACTAAGGGCAAAGCCTTGGTAGCAACTGGTATTCCTGCTGATCCAGTTGATTATGAGGGCATTAAGTATGAAATCGGACAAGCCAACAATGCTTTGGTCTACCCAGGACTTGGTCTTGGTGCTCTAGCAGTTAATGCTAAGATTTTAAGTGATGAAACGATTAGTGTAGCGGCCCACTCACTTGGCGGCATTGTTGATTCAAGTAAACCAGGTGCAGCAGTTTTGCCACCAGTTGAAAAACTAAATGTCTTTTCTCAAACTGTAGCAAAAGCAGTGGCTAACAAGGCAATTGCCGATCACCTCAATCAAAATGATTTTCAAGATGGTGAAAAAGCTGTGGCAGCACTTCGCTGGGCACCAGAGTACGCAGATGAGCAGGAGTGAGAATAAATGCAAGCCTTTATTACTTCATTAACTAGCGTAGTTGAGCTGTTACTTGTAATTGCTTTAGGGTATTGGCTACGCACCAGTGGCAAACTGGGTGATCAGTTTAAAGGCAATATTTCCTATTTAATTATGAATATTGCTTTACCAGCTTCAATTTTTGTTTCCGTCTTAAAATATTTAAACAGGCAAAAATTATTTGGCTTAACAGGTGGCCTGATCTATGCCATTATCTGTTTTGCTTTAAGTTATTTGTTCGCATGGATATTATGTAAGCTTCTGCGGATCCGCAAAGGCCGCCGAGGTACTTTTATTAACGCCATTACGAATGCCAATACCATTTTTATTGGTTTACCATTAAATATTGCCTTATTTGGACAAAAAAGTATGCCGTACTTTTTAATTTATTATGTGTTAAATACGGTTTCTACCTGGGCAATTGGTGTCTTCTTCATTTCTAGCGATGACCCAACTGAGCAAAAGGGAAAGCAACAAAAATTCAACTGGAAAAAATTGTTGCCAGCACCATTAGTTGGTTTTCTAATTGCCTTAATTTGCTTATTAGTTGAAGTACCAATTCCTAGTTGGATTACGGCTGTGTTAAGCATGGTTGGGGGCATCGTCACGCCGATGTCACTGATTTATATTGGTATTATATTGGCAGATGCCGGTTTGAAGTCAATCCACCTTGACCGCGATACCATTTGGGCATTGCTTGGCCGCTTTATCTTAGTACCGGCTTTAATGATGCTTTTAATTGTTGTTGGTGCAAATTGGCTGCCATCCTTGACAGGTCTAGCTAAACAAACCTTAGTTGTGCAATCAGCTACTCCTGCTTTGGCAGTTTTGCCAATCTTAGTGGGTGAATCGCACGGGGATGTGCAATACGCTACCAACGTTGTGACTACTTCAACAGTTTTATTCGTAATAGTTGTACCAGTGGTTTTGGAAATCACTCAAATTCTAATATAATTAATGAGAATTTTAAACCTTTCTTTTAAAATTAAAATAAGCTAACGTGATAATTTAAGACTAACTTCTAATATACATTAGAAATTGGTCTTTTTGTATTCATTGCTTTTATGACGTTAAAACTCTTATTGTTATGATCATATGAGTTATTCATTAATTTAAGTAAATTACTTTATTGATTTCTTTACACCCACTTTTTATTTTTTGCCTAAGACAATACAAGAATTAATTGTATATTTTTCTCATAATTTTACTTTTCTATATCAATCTTTAGCTTTATAATTTAAAACATGGTATATAGTTATTGATGGTTATTGAATATATAAAAATGAGAAAGAACAAATGGTGCATCCCAACTATTTCTACTGATGACTATGCAAAGGAATTTGCAAAATTACTTAAAAATGGAAGTAATAAGACTTTTTTCTTACAAGGCAAGTGGGGTAGTGGAAAGACAGAATATTTAAAAAACGTAGAAGAACAAGCAAACGGTAAACTAAAATTTATCTATTTAGAATTATGGAAACCAGATTTTGACGAAAGTCTTAGTAGACAAATTTTTGCTGCTACTCATCCTATATTGGATCCTTTAGCTACAACAATAGGATATATTTTTATCGCTCTAACAATAATTTGTAGTTCTATCTTAGCTGTTAAAGGTGTAATTCAAAGAAATTTGCCCAACTATGTGTTTACAATTGTAACTATAATACTTGCAATAATAACGAACTTATTCAGTTTAACAAAGAATAAATTAATAAATGTAGATAAAATTCGTATGTTCTGGAGTATACTTACCTTAAGAAAAAATAGTGAAAACCGTTCTAACGTCTTGATTATAGATGATTTTGATCGTTTAAGTAAAAAAATACAGGAGGAACTTTATAGGTTTTTCAATGCTATTCAAAAGAAGGGAAGCAAAGCTAGAATTGTTTTTGTTGGTGACTTGCAAAAAATTGAGGCTAGTAAAAATGATTTTTTGACTAAGATAATTGATCAAGTCATTGCTCTGCCTTTTGTGTTAAGTCCTCAGAGTTTTAGTCCTGGAATCGAAAATATAATATCAGAAAATTTGGGTGAAAATTCAGACATAGCAGAAATAAGCAACCTTTTTGTCACTGAAAATAGGACATTACGCGATGCTAATCACTTTTTATCTTATGTGGAAGATGAATTTTGTAGACAGGATAAAAAGGACAGAGTACAGACAGTACAGCAACTCCTTATTATTTATCTATATCTGTTTTATAAAGATAAGTATAATGAACTATATCAAAATTGTAAGAATAATGATTATATAAAAAAATATAGGAAAGATCGTAGTAATAAAAAAAGTAATAGTTTTATTGATAAAGAAATAGATAGGATTCTTACTTTTGACAAAAAGTATCCTTACGGATTTTGGGATAATCCAACTATGTATTTTATAGATGAGAGTGCAGTTACAATTCCTATTACAAAACTATTAGATTTTGTGGAAGACACTGAATCTTTAAGAAAATTAGCATTTTCAGAAAACCCTAGCTCTAGGTATGAATCAATTTACGAAATGCTTATTGCTTTTTTAAATTCTCCGACATCTGATGTGCAATTTAATTCGCCATTTTTTAATGAAATAACAGAAGCAAGTACTTTCGCAATGATTGCAGAACCATATCATAAACCAAATGAACTTATTAAAAACTCATTTCATTTACTAGAAGATTATCTTTTTGAGTATGTTCTTAAAATTTATGATCTTAGTAAATTTGAAGAAGAAAGTTTAGAATATTTATACGATTTTTTAGATTATAAAATATCTGTTATTAAGGAAAAATATACGCTCACGGAGCAGCTATATGTGCTTAGAGTTGGTTGTTTACAGTCATTAATTACTTATCATCCAAAAGATGCAATAAGTTTTCCATCAATTAATAAGTATTCTGTTACTAAGCGCTTTTTACCCGAATGCAGAGAAATAGAAAATAAATCAAATTTTGGTAAAAATATATATGATGCTGAAGCCTTATTAGTTGAATTCTGTTTTAAAAAACCAGAAGAAGATATAACTGACCTAAAGTATAAAGCTTTAAATCCGCCAACCATAGAATCAAAAGTAGAAAAAATTGAACAGCTTGCTGACTATGAATATGTTTCTTTTTGGAAAGCCTATCTTGATGACATTGAAATTGCGAAAGAGACTGATGTCTTAAACTTTGAATATAGGAATGAAAATTATGGAAACTTTGTTTATAATCGCTATGAAGATATAATTCATACATGTTGCGATTGTTTTACCTCAGATTTGTTTTTTGATGAAGAACTTTCAGTTTTAGAAAAGCTTCAAGACCTTTTTTTCTCTAGTGATTGGGTAGACTTTACTTTAAAACTAGCAGCTATTAAACGTCAATTTAATATGAGAGGCCGTAACTCTAAAAAAGCAAAAAAAGCTATAGTATCAAGCATAAATACCCTGTTAAATTCATATAAATTTTCTGAACAGCAGGCAAATCCACTTCGATCTAATAGAGATAAGTATGATGATGAGAATTTATATCGAATTTTGAATAATTTGCTTAATAAAGTGAATGCAGATCCCTATTGGACTCGCAAGTTAAAATAAAATATATCAAACGAGGCTTAACGAATGAAAAAAGAACAAGATATTATTTCTGATTTATTTTGTTATACTAACAATGTAGATAATTTAGTTAATATTCTTTATTCAAATCAAGAACAAAATGATGACTTTACTGAAAAACTAGACGAATTATTTAAAAATTCTAGAAAGATTACTCATTTTAACCATGGTCCTATTGATAGGACACTAGAGGTTTTAAAGGATGCTGCAGTTGGTGCGATGATGACTGAGCCATATCATAGACCGAATGATTTAGTAAAAAAGATTCTTTATAATTGTGAAAAGAAAAAATATTTACAAATTAAAAATGATCCTACCATAAAAAATCATTTTAATTATATATTTGAATTTCTATTAGGTATTTATAGTCTGCAAAATTCTGGTTTGTATAAAGTGGTTTCTGGTATGAGCGGCACAACCGGCTAATCCGGCGCTTAAGTGCATCAAGGATTATGACTTAAGGCAAATCTATGGCATTGAGGAATGGTGCAATAACCTGCCCCGCAAGATCTTAGCCTACCACACACCCGATGAATTATACGAAAGAAGATTAGATTGCATCTATCAGATCAAGTAGAGTGTTCAGCTTAAAATTGCAATTTTCGTATTCTTTTTTTATTGCACTTATCATTATATTTTATATGCTTGATTGAAACTCATTTTGCTACTGGAATACCAATTCTTTGTCCATTATAACTGCTGCAGCCAAAACATCGTCGCCCACAAATGGTTTGTTTAAAAATCTAAAAAGACCATGCAGGCAGCAATCTTCGTATAATTACCCATGAATAATGGTAAAGAAAATATCTATTTCCGGTAAATTTGCAAGCTGTGCCATGTTTGATATATTTGTAATTTTATTAGAATTTTTAATTATATATTTAGGATTTGCTAGAACTTTATAAAAGTCTTTTTCATCAGCTAGGTGTCCTTCTTTTGTGACCCATATTGGATGAACCTCAAATTTACTTTTATCAATAGCATCATTAATATTAGTCCGACATGATCGAAACTTTGTATTCGGTTGAGTCTCCATCAAAAAGTAATCCAACTTGATTTTTTTATTTATCAATTTAGCCTCTATTAATTTTGATAAGATATCAAAACGATAAAGTCATATTTTACAGTTTAAATAAAATTATTTTATGGTTTTACCAAATCTTTTCTGCATTTTATTACTGGTATAGCCCAGTTTTTCGTAAAATTTATGAGCACCTAAACGTGATTCTCCTGAATTTAACCTAATTTCTTTCATGCCTAAATTTTTAGCCTGTTTTTCCAAAGTATGCATAAGTTGACTGCCAATGCCTTTCTTTTGCACAGAAGAATCTACTGCTAAAGCTAAAACGTTGAACATGGGGTCAAAATAGGTTTCTTCAAAAACTTCTGCATGCAAATAACCTTCAACTTTTTTGGTACTATCATCTTCAAAGACCCAGAGATAATGATGCTCAGGATCATTTAGCAGCCTTTTAATGTTGGCAGCCGTTTTTTCTACAGGATAATCATAACCTAGTTCAATTTGATTGATTTTTTGAATAGCTGGACTGTCAGCAACTTCACATTTTCTAATCATGAAAATTCCTTTCTTATACTTATTGTATTACGAATTAAAGTTATTTTAGCGCTCTCAATAATAATTAGGAAGCTCTTTTGTATGTCTAGATATAATAAAAACATTATTAAAGTTGTACTGCCAAATTTAATAGTTTTTTTTAAATTTTGAACAAGTGGTATCATTAGTGTAAGCTTTTTCATTTTTGACTAGTGCGAGTGTAAACAAATAAGGAGAGAACAATTGCATTCTAAAGCGGTAGGCTCAAAAGCATCTCTTGTAAATTTATTTTGGGACCAATTTTTATTTTTGTGGCAACTAATAAAATCGCGCTTTCTTTTTTGGTTAGGCTTAATAAGCTTTGTAATACTGATGTTGAAATTAATGCCTAATTCTGCTATAGTTCCTATTTTTTTCATGGGTGTTGATTTTAACGCTGTTAAATCACGCCAAGTTATTTTGCCTGTTTTTTGGTTTGTTTATTTTGTAGTACCGCTACTAATAGTCTTAAGCGGTTTTAAACAATTGTGGCAAGTAAGGGGAATGCAATTGCGAGGTTTGAGATACTCTCCTTTAAGTTTCGCTGTAGTTAACGTTGGATTAATGGGATTAATCACCATTATCTATGTGGCACTAACAGAAGGAATTATGGCTTTAGTGACTGATTATTCCTGGCTAAAAAATTTTAAAGTATTACAATTTAACGGATTATCAGCTTTATTAGTACTGGTCATTATTAATTTTTTAGGAATATTTCTGTTGTTGATAATTCAGGCCACTATCGGTCGCTTCAATGCTCCACTGGGCATAATTATTCCATTTAGTTGGCTTATAATGACTGTTTATACCACTTGGAAATATAATCCGCTCAATAGTTTAATGTTGTTGCGGATCAATAAGAACAATATTCTGTTGTTATTAGTTACAACGCTATTAATGCTAATTGTCTATTTAATTACTGACCGTTATAGTGAACCAGATTATTAAAAGTCTAATTCTACTATTTTTAATAATTCTAAAATGGTACTATGAATGTATAGAATTAAACGATAATGAAAAAATAAGAAACAAAAACTGGCTATTTATAATAGTCAAATTAATTTATCTTTATTGTTGCGGCTACCCCCACTCTTAAAAAGAAGGTCTTTATGAAACGTTTGTTTTGGAATCAATTACTATATTTATGGCAAATAATTCGCTTCCGTTTTATTTGCTGGCTAAGTTTGATCTGCTTTTCAATTATTTTTCTCAGTACGCAGCTAATTAATAGTTCACATACTTCTATATTTAATCTTTTCTTTGCCGATACCAGTCAAGGTACATCTTTTAATTTTATTTTGTGGCTGGTCTATTTCTTAATACCACTGCTTATTGTATTAAATAGCTTTAAACTGCTTTGGCAAACTACCATTATGCACCTAAGAGGATTACAAATTCCACCGAAAAATTTTACTGTCGTCACTATGTTATTAATGGGAGTAATAGCTTTTGCCTATGTGTTTGTTACACTTTTAGTTATGTTGCTTGTTACGGCTTTATTTAAATTGCCCTCTTTGTCTTTTTTTAATTTAGCTGACTGGCAGGCGATCCCACTACTTTTCATCAACAATTTTTTAGGAATATACTTCACGCTTATTTTGCAAGGTACAATTGGAAAGTTTAATTCGGCATTGGGTCTGATTATTCCAGCTTCACTTTTGATAATGACATCTCTTTTAAAGTGGCCATTAAATCCTTTGAATAACTTGATAATTATGAGATTTAATTTCCCTGGTTTTTTATTATTAGTGCTGGCAACTTTGATTATGGTGATTGTTTATGGGATTATTGACCATTTCTTTAGTGTAGAGTAAGGAGCAAAAAATGAGTTTTATTGAATTAAATGAAGTAGGAAAAGTAGTGAAAAGACGGCCACTATTGCATGATGTTAGTGCAGAGATTCCGGAAGGCAGTATTACTGTTTTAGAAGGAATAAACGGTTCCGGTAAAACGTTAATCTTAAAAACGATTTTAGGTCTAATAAATACCAGTGGGGAAGTCATAGTTAATGGTAAGAAGATGAAGGTCCAAGAGCCTTATCCAATTAAAGCGGGAATTTTAATTGAAAATCCCAGTTTAATAGAAGAATTTACTGCTTATAAAAACTTAGATTTGCTAGCAAAATTAGATCCGGATATTCAAGAAAAGCAGATTAATGATTTATTGGCATACTTTGATTTAACCAGGTTTCCTAAACAAAAAGTTAAGAAATTTTCACTGGGGATGAAGCAGAAATTAGGAATTGCACAGGCTTTTCTTGGAGCCTATCCGTTAATTGTTCTGGATGAGCCTACCAATGCGCTGGATCATGAAAGTATTGGTAAATTAATCAGATTGATTGATGGGTATAACCATAAAGGTTCAACCTTTGTTATTGCTTCGCATGATCATGAGTTTGTAAACAAAGTCGCCACGCAAAAGCTATATGTACAAGAAGGAACAATAAATTATGAAAAATAAAAAATTATTATGGAGCTTCTTAATTGTGATAATAATTGTAGTTGGCTGCGTGGGCTTTTATCGCTACCGCCAGGTAAACGCCCATCCTCAGCAGTATGGTGTGACTAAAGAACAGCTTTTTCGCAAAAATGAATTGGTAAAAGCCTATCACGTTAACTTTATTGTTCATGAAGCTGCAGTTAAGAAAAGTAAGGACGCTGTACAAGCCAAAGTTAAATTTCATATACGTCAAACTGGTCAGCCATTCTATGGCGAGAGAAAAAACAATCCTAATTTTATAGAAAATATGTATCTAAATAATCCTTATGGTACAAGCAATCCCTCAATAAAATTGTATGACAAAAGCCACCACAGTATTAATCCTTATAAAGCATTAGCGAACGGCAAGCAGCCTTTTACAATGGACTTTACTATTCCGCGCTATTCATATGACATGCGTAATCAAAAATTACGTTTCAGTTTCTTGGTACCAGCTAAGAAGCACTATGTCAAATATTCGCTTCTGCTAGAATAGGAGAAATAAAATGAAATTTTTGTGGTCACGTTTGAATAAATTATGGTTGTTTTTGGCATTGGTTATAGGAATAAGTATTAGCGTTGTACAATGTGCTGTTTCTGCGTCTAAAAATATTCCTGCGACAAACTCACCTTATACTATGTGGATATCAACAGATGGATTTACTTTTGTTCCTACTATATTTTTTATCTTGTTACCTTTAATAGCGAGTTTACCTGCCAGTACTTTATTAAAAGAAGATTTTACCAACGGCTATTTTTATAAATTAAAGATGGAGAAGTCCATTAAGCAAATCTTGTTAGGATACCTAGAAATCACATTTATGACAGGTTTTATTGTGATCGCTGTTCCTTTACTGTTTAACTTTTTCTCTTGGTTTATGATATTACCTAATGTTAAGCCCGATAATTTACTTAATATCAATATTGGTGCTAGGAATTTTACTATGCTGTTTGTCTCCCTTTATTATTCCCATCCATTTGTCCACGCTATATTATCAATTATATTTTCTTCTCTTTGGGGAGGATTGTTCGCTGTATTCTCAATGGTTACTTCTTTGTGGATTAAAAATAAGTTTGCTGCCATGTGTACAGGTTTAGTTTTGCAGATAATTTTATTATTAATGAATGCAACTACCCATTTGCCATATTTTATAAGTTATTCACCGGCTGATTTCTTACGTGAACTTCCTGGAACTACTAACATCTATGTGGTGGTGTTTATGACTGCAATATTATTACTTTATTGCATGATTATGTTTCATGTAGATGAAAAACGATTAGCAGAGTTATAAAAGGTGAAAGTAAAAAGGATTAAGTCCTAATTGATGTGAACCCTAAAATTTGGACACTTTATATTAGCTGCTATCTAAGGACTAATTGCCGATATTCAAGCGGAGTTAGTCCTTTTAGTTTGATCTTGATTCTTTTCTGATTGTAATACTCAATGTAGTCTCTGATTGCGTCTTCCAGTTCAGTGAGATTCTTAAACTGCTTTTCAAATCCATAAAACATTTCTCGTTTGAGTATGAATTTTATACTGATGGGCTATTTATAAAACTCAAATATAAAAAGGATCCCACTAATAAATAGGGATATTATTAATAATTTTAACTCCTAATAAAAAGCAATTAAACAATAAAAACAATATACTCCATTCTTTTTAAATAGTTGGTGTAACCAAACAGCATATTTCTGCTCCATTAATTAACTTTCTATTACTTATAATGTAAAATATGCTAAATTGAATGATACAGTATTATCTACTTTAACTAGGTAATAAGATTTTGATAGTTTGTCGGCCATGATAAAGTTAACTAGATTGTTGTAAGCTTTTCTTAACACTAAAAGATAAAATATTGAGCAAAGTAGATATGAATCATATCTATTTTGCTCATATTTTAGTTAGTTATAATAAAAACACAGGAAGTATGAATTTTAATGATATCTGTTTTCTGTAAGTAAACTTTAATTTATCGTAGTACAAGCTAGTAAAATGAATGAAAACCAAAAAGTCCGTCCCAATAAAAACTTTAGCGAATTGTGGGGCGGTCTTCTTGATTTTCTAACTTCTATTATGGTATCGATGAATAACTTTAAGATAAAATTTTACAGCTGATACTGTAGGCTGATCAGACTTAATTTTATTCTACGTTAGCTGTTAAACTTTCAATATAGCTTTTTTTAAACTTATGCTGATAATATCAGCTTTTTTATTTTGTTATTGCTTTTAACTAAACGTAGTTCGTAATCAAAAAGTTTCTTCATTTCTTGATTTAAATTATGGGCAATGAAAACTACACTAGCATTAGTTTTCATGATCTTTTGTAAAACTTTTATGGTTGCCTGTGCGTCAATCGCACTAGTTCCCTCATCAATTAGAATAATTTTGCTTTGATGAATTAGTGCACGTGCTAAAACTATTTTTTGTCTTTGACCACCAGATATGTTCAACTTGTTTAAATCAATTATTGTTTGCAAACTTAGCTTTTGCTTATCGACATCTTGCTGTAGCTGCATGTCTTTGACTAATGTCGGTACCAGTGGCGCTATGCGATCGTCAAACATTGTTATGTTGTCATTTATGCTAACAGGAAACAAGATTGCATCTTGAGGCAAGTATCCGATTTTACTTAAATCAGGATGAGTTAAAGTGCCTTTTTTTCCTCGGTAAATCACACGACCAGAACTAGGCCTTAATTCACCAGCCAGAATTTTAAGTAAAGTTGATTTACCCACGCCAGACTCGCCAGTTAATAATATTTTTTGACCAGGTTTAACTTTAATATTAGGTAATTGTATGCTTTCGCCATTCGGGAAAGCTATCTGCAAATTGTCTGTAACAATTTCATCTACTTCTTCTAAATCTGAATTTGATTCTTCAGGCTTAACAATTGGTGAAGCCAAATTTTCAATTTGCCTATTGAGGCTAGAGGCTCCTGCCATGGCTCCTCGAGCCTCTGTGATCCATTCAATACCACTACTTAAATAATATTTGAGATCACTGACTACTGAGATTACGCCAAAAGCAATTTGCTTGGATACAATTAGATATCCAGTCACAGCATATAGCACTAATAACATAAACTGAGCTGCAATTTCGTTAACGACTTTAAGGCACTGCTTGATTCCAGCTTCTTTAACATTGGCACGCTCTAATTTTCGTGAAGATTTGCTTAATACTGCAAAAAGGTGACTACCTGAAAAATATCGTTGTAACTCTTCTATGCCAGTCAGCCATTTACTTATTGTATCAAGATACTTTTTGTTATTATCAGAAATAGCCATTATTGCTTTTTGTAATGGCTTCTCTGTTAATTTTGGTAAAAGTAAGGAGATGATTACCATCAAGGAAATGACAACTAGCATGGTCCAATGGATGGAAAATAACAGAATCAAAGCAGAAACAACATAACCTAAGCCGCCAATTAAACTCATAAAAGCATCAAGATAATTTTCTTCACTTTGGATTAAGTCATTTGTTAAAAAGTTCTGTATTTGAGCAATTGAATATTCTTGTTTGGTGTAACAGAGGCGCTTAATTATTTTACCTCTTAAAATTAATTTATATCGCTCTTTTTGTTTGGCTAAAAGATAGTCAAACAAATATTCTACTATGTAACTAACTGCTAGCAAAACAAAATTAAGTGCCGTTAATTTTAAAAATTTGGGCAAATTAACTTGTTGGATAGCATCGACCTGATATATTCCAACTTGTACGGTTAACAAGGATAAAGCAGGTACTAATAATTGAACAATTATAGTGCTAATAAAAATTAGTGGGTTAACATGCCAAAAATCTTTTATCTTCATAATTCCCCCTTCATGCTTAACTCTTCAAGTTAATCTGATAGTCAAATAATTTTTGTACTTCTGGTCGCAAGTTATGACCAATCATGACCACTGTCTGCTTGCTTGCTAGCAATGACTTGATAATCGTGGCACTAGTTTTGCTGTCAATCGCGCTAGTTGGTTCGTCTAATAGTAATAAATCTTGGCTTTTTAGCTCAGCTCTTGCCAAAATAATTTTTTGTTGCTGACCGCCAGATAGGTTGGGGGTATCCATATTAATTGTCGTATTTATACCTTGCGGAAATTTTGCTAAATCATCAGTTAATTTAACCAAATTTATTACACGATTTATTTCCACTTCAGAATAATGCTGAAACATTGTCACATTATTTGCAATTGTATCAGGGAAAAGCACGCCGTCTTGAGCGACATAACCAATCTGTCTGTAGTCAGGCGTAATCAGTTCATTTTTTCTATTATAATATTCAATTGAGCCAGCTGCAGGCTGCAATTTGCCTAAGATAGCCTTAAGCAGTGTTGATTTGCCGGTACCTGAATCTCCACTAAGCAGGACTTTGTCGTGCGCCTTAATTGTAAAATCTGGATATTTTATCTGATGCCTGCCGTAATTTATCACCAAATTTTTTACACTAAAGGCAACAGGAGCAGCACCTTCTTCGCTGTCTGTTTCAGTATTATCTTGAGTTAGTGTGTAAAGCTCGTCACGCAGGTCCTGTGTAGCCTTTATCTGAGTAATAGAATCAATTATGTCCCATAATTCATCAAAAATTGAAGCGGCAAAATTACTTGCAACAAGCCAACCACCGAAGTCTAGCTGGTGGTGAAAGAAAAGTAGTCCACCCCAAAGAATAATACCAATTTGGCCAAATGAATTGCCTAATCCATTCAGTCCGTCTGCAATACTCATGGTCTTTTGCTTATTTTTGTTAGCAGTGGCAAGAGTAGCACTATCCTGTTTAAGTGCAAGCTGCAAACGATTAACTGCATGATAGCGACGCAATACATTTAATCCACTGAACCACTCTGCAACTGTTTTTAAAAAGGCGGCATTTTTTTGAGAGGCTGTCTTAGTTGCTCGCGCAGTAGCTTTTTTGGTAAATTGTGGCAGATCAAGCACTATGATACAAGTGATTACTGTCGCTATGACAAGTGACCAATGCATAGAAAATAGCACACCTATTGACATCAGGAGCATTAAGGTGCTGCTTAAGATAAGAATCCAGGGTTTGGCATATTCATCTGTCAATATCTTCATATTATTATTTAAAATATTCTGCATTTTGGCAACTTTACCATCGCCATTTTGATAATAATGATGAATAACCTTGTCTCTAAGCATATGGATATATTGCTGAATCTGTTTGTTAAACAGATATGTACTAGTAGCTAAGAATATGCTGCTTACGATTGCAACTAATATTTCAACACTGCACCAATACAAAAAAGTTGTTAGATCTTTACGGGTTAAGGCGTTTAATGCGTACCTAAAGAGGTATGTTGTTATAGTGCCTGTATAAGAGTAAAGCAGGTATATAAGTAGCAACAAACTGCCTCGTAAAATGTTGACTTTAAAAAGGCTTTTAAGTGACATTGCAAATCTCTTTCGAACTTAAAAAACTATTGCTATATGTTAACATATAGCAATAGAATAATAAAAATCATATGATTTTTTAATTATTACGTACGATGATATGCAACAATATCTTGAAATAGTTCTTCAAACTCAACTTCTCTACATTGACATCTTGTGAAATTTGTTCTGACATATTATGCGCATCCTTTATACAAACGCTTATAAAATTATAATTTATTTTTAATTATTATATATTTTAAGATTTTTAAAGTCAATACCTATATTTTTTCAGAAAAGGCATCTATTTTAGTTATTATCTTAAAAGTTTTTAATACCATGAGACTAGCTATAATAGTATTAGTGAAACTTAAGCTAGCAACAGTTTGAGAAGGATGTTCAAGTACTTTAAGTTCCGAATTACTGGTAATAGTTTTGTTTTTTTCAGTTAGTAGCTTAATATTTCCTAGATCAAATCCAACACCACCAGAAATTATAGTAATCTTTAATATACATAAATTTGTAAAAGACATACGTGCACAAATTATGCAAAAGGAGTTTTCGTTTCTATAGATAGAATAAAGTCAGGTAAGGGAAAGACTACTTTTGTAAGTTTCCTTTAGAAGATACCTGTCATTAGAAGTGATGGCTACCGTTTTTTGAAAAACGTTCCTATTTGATGTGAACCCTAAAATTAGGACACTTTATTAGCTTTACTAAGGACTAACTTCCGATATTCAAGCGGAGTTAGTCCTTTTAGTTTGATCTTGATTCTTTTCTGATTGTAATACTCAATGTAGTCTCTGATTGCGTCTTCCAGTTCAGTGAGATTCTTAAACTGCTTTTCAAATCCATAAAACATTTCTCGCTTGAGTATCCCGAAGAAGCCTTCCATTAACCCATCATCAAGCGAATTGCCCTTGCGTGACATTGATTGGCTAATGCCATAATTTTTGAGCCACGCTTGAAACTGGCCGTTTTGGTATTGCCAGCCTTGATCAGTGTGGAAGATCAAGCCATTCAGTGCCGGATATTTGTGCCAGGCCTTTTTTAACATAGCCATGTTTGCTTAGATTAGGATTACGAGAAATAGTAAATGTTACTAATGATAATCTACGTGTTAGACAAGTAGTAAATCTTACTGCATGGCACTATAACCATCGTAATAGCACACAAATTTACAATCGCGGGCATCTGATTGCCTATTCAATATTCAGCCTGAATTTTCTTTTGATTGCAATACCGATCATAATAAAGGAGATCATATTATTAAGGTGAGATGTTTTTTATTAAGTTAATTTATCATGTAGTATATTATGAATTTTGTGATATAATAAATTCATTTAGTAACCTCACTCGTTCAACAGTAACGGGTGACGCAGGCATATCCAAAGTAACGCGTGAATCGGGTAGAACTTTTTACATTTACATAAAAATGACTGATCCTAATATGCGTCTTTCAGACTAGAATTAGATTTGCATGCTCATTACAATAATGGAAAAGTAAGAAATATCCCAATCGTTAGAGGCGGATTCGGGTACCTTAATTCTGCATGAACAAAGAGCTTCTTCTAATATTCTTTCTGTCTCTGCAGTAGTCATGAAACCCACAGAAAGCTTTTAATAATGAACGAAAAGAAACAAAAAGATTTAATACTTGCTATAAAAACAAGTATTAAAAATGATTTTGAATATAGAATTGAAAAATCATATAAAAATAGCGTTTTTATTGTTGTGTATTCTACTGAAAGCCTCTCTAGCATTTTACATTTATGTGGAACGCTTGGTGCTTTCTTTAATTATGGTAAGGCAAAAGAAGTCGATGAAATTCATGCTTTTGAATATGAAATTTCTATAACTGATTATGGACTTGATCTTTCAGAGGTTGCAAGATTGACACGTGAACATATAGATCCTAATGATATTTGATAAAACCATCTATTACTAGAGTTAAAGAAGGCACTTTAAAGTGCCTTCTTTAATTTGCTTAGAGTAGTTGAAAAAGTAACTAATAAAGCTCGTGCTTCATCGGTTTCAAATAAAACAATAGAAAAAATTTTACCACCGTCAAAACCAACCTTAAATTTTTTAAGTTTCAGTTCAATAGAGTACACCCATCAATGATCGGTGATAAATAGGTCTTTTGCTCATTGAGCTTAAACTCAGTTATATCTGAATACCATTTGTGATTGTGATAAACTACACTAAAGCTACGTTTAATATGGTCAGGCTTAATCGGATCCTGAGTGTTGCGATAGTTGCTGTATTTGTGCCAGCATTTACTGACTATGTCAAATAATTTCATTTTATTCATTAGGCGCTGCACTTTTTTATGATTGACTAATAAACCGTGACGCCTAAGCTCTGCAGTAATGCGGCGATAGCCATGGTGTGTTCTTCATAAATAGCTTTGATTTCAGTCATTATTTCTCGATTGTCCCGATCTTTGTCCTTCTTCTTTAAATCAATAGAAATTTGATTGGCAGGCTCATGGTCAACTATGATTTGCTTGAGAGCCTGCTCCTTAAAATCACTTGTATAAGTAGTAAAAGGCTGATCTAAAATAGCTAGACCATGACGATTAATCAAAGCTGACAAATATTTAATATTAGTCCTTCCAATCTGATAGTGCTGACAGAGTTAAGTCGCACCGATTCCATAACTTTGCCAAAGCTGATTAGATTTGAATTTTATCTTGCTTAGATAATTTAGTCATAAAAATAGCTCCCAAATTTGTCCTAAATTGTGGGTCATATCAAATTACTTATTCCTTTTTAATATACTTTGATTCTGTTAAGTGGCCAATAACGATACTTAACAACACCTTCAATTTTACTTCTAGGAATTGCTCCTATATAACGACTGTCTTTTGAAACGCTCCTATGATCTCCCATTACAAAATACGAGCCTTTGGGAACTTTGTTAGTATTTTTCATTTCTTTTAATTGAGAAGGGGAATAAATACTTTTATATTCTTTTGTTCTTGCTAAAGAACGAATTGAAAAGTCAGCAGTGTAAGAATATTTTGTACCATAAAAGCCGTCTTCATTATCCGTCAGCTTAAATCCTGGTTTTAAATAGTCTTGATTTATTTTTTTGCCATTAACATAAATCTTATTATTTTTTCCAGTAACAGTTTCACCTGGTAATCCTATAATTCTTTTTATATAAAAGGAATTACGTTCATCCGGAGCCTTTAAAATGACAATTTCATTTCGTTTCAATTTGCTATTGCGATTAGCTATAACTCTTTCTTGGTTTTCAAAAGTTGGTTGCATCGAGATGCCAGACACGGAACACTTAACTATCAAATATTTTGTCAATAAAAAATTAATTAAAATAAAAATCGCAAATAAGACTATTGTATATTTTAAAAAATCGTAAAATTGTTTTGTTTTCTCATTTTTTTCGTTATTCTGATTATTTGCCATAAGTAAGTCCTTACAAATAAAATTACATATTAATATAACTAGCCTGTGGTTAATAGATAAATTATAGGCAGATAAATAATTAAAAGTCAAAATAATCTAAAAACCAACCTAAAATTAAACAAATAACCTATTTAGATGATACAAACTTCTCCTAATTTTGGAGATCATAATCTATATCAGATCATAAGGCTATTTCTGTTTTTATTGTAAATAGCAAGTGGATAGTTATAAAAAGTCTCAGTTGAAAGGAACTAGATCAAAACAAAAAGGTGATTTGAACCCTAAAATTAGGACATTTTATTAACTGCTAAGTGAGAACCAACTTTCGATATTCAATCGAAGTTAGTCATTTTAGTTTGATTTTGATTCTTTTCTAGTTGTAATACTCAATGTAGTCTCTGATTGCATATTCCAGTTCAGTGAGATTTTTAAACTGCTTTTCAAAACCATAAAACATTTCTCGTTTGAGTATTCCGAAGAAGCTTTCCATTAACCCATCATCAAGCGCATTGCCTTTACGTGACGTTGACTGGCTAATGCCATAGTTTTTCAGCAGGCTTGAAACTGGGCTTTTTGGCTTTGCTAGCCTTGATCGGTGTGGAAGATTAAACCATTCTAGACCGGATATTTGTACCAAGTCCAGTTTAACATGTCCATTGTTTGCTTAAGATTAGGATTAAAAGAAATAGTATAGGAAATAATCTCTTGGGTACACACATCAATGATAGGTGATAAGTAGGTCTTTTAACTTCATTACTTGAATTTTTAGTATCTTTGTTATACTTGATTTATTTGATAAAGCTAATCTATGACCCTGCAAAAGTTAGAGATTAGCTTTCTTTCATACCCTGATTATCCTCATTGGCAATCAAGGTATTTTATTTGCATTGATAACGCAATAAGCAAGTCTTGATAACTAATACCAAATTCTCGACTAGCACGATTAAGCTAAGATAATCTTGGTATTTCAGTATTATAATAATGACTTACTCTGCTAGAAGAAGGAAATTGAACTCTAGCAATTTGTGATTACCAACTGTCTTTAGGTTTAGTACTTACCAGCCATGATCTTGATCTATTTGTATATTCCTAAGTTTGAGTATGTCCACCAGCATTATAAGCACCTGAACCATATAAGTTCATTGGTGGAGATTTACTTAAATTCCTGTTGATCATAGATCCACAATTAAGCAAGCAAAAAGGCAAGAAATTTCATGAAAATTTCTTGCCTTTTATTAAAAGTTAAAACTTTAAAACTATTTATTCGGCTCCGATAATTTAGGCCCAGCTAGATACTTGATATCTGACGCTTTAAAGAAACATCTAGGATTATCTGCCTGCTGATAATATAGCTCCTCTTTTTTGCTATCTGGATTAATTATTTTAATAGCCGTACTTACTGATACGCTTGTTCCCTTTCGAAGAAGTGTACCTGTAAATGCTTTGCCATCTTTATCATAATATTTTGCATCGTTTACAGCATATACTTGTGTAAAAACACTATAAAAAGGTAATAGCTGTCTTGGAGTGGTCTTAATATAGACATTACCAATAAATTCATCTGTACCCTTAATCCGATATAATTTTTGTATAGCAGGTGGAGTATTAATACGTTTTGGACCAAACTCTTCTGAATTAGTTTCTTTATCTAGAACTATCTTTTGTCCACCACTTAAATATTTATCAAGCTGTTTACCTTGATTATCGTAAAGAGGTATTTTAGTTTGTGTTGACCAGAGCTTAGTAGTCACAGAAGCTTCATTAGTATATAAATCATTGCCATTTATTTTTGCAACATTGACAACTTTGATATAACCACCATGACCGATATTATAATACTCTTTACCTTTAATTGTTACATAAGGTAAATAAAACCAATTCCAGTTACTATCATGAAATGAATAACGTTCAGCCATTGCATCAGTTGTCGTTTGAACCTTGCCAGCATACTGAATTGAGCTGCCTTTTTGTAATAAACCGTTAGTTCGAAGGTAAGAATATACTTTTTGCCCTTTTTTATTATAGACACGTGTTTTATGATTTAAGACTAAAGTGCCTTGCTCGTTATTTTCATCTTGGTTAGTAGTTTGTGCTGCATGAGCTTGGTATCCATCTATTGTTACAGTAGATATAGAAGTAGCTGCCAATATTCCAGCTGCTATGCTAATAAATAATTTCTTTTTTCTCATTTTAATTATCTCTCTGTTAAAAGTTTAATAGTTATTTTCTTTAATGTCTGCTAATTCCCATTTATTTCAACATACATATTCTTTTCAATCTATAATTAAAAAGTTAAAAGCCCAATTAGACCAATCACTAGTTTTCATAATACTCATTAAGCGAAATTGCTACGAAACCTAGTGCTACAAGGCTTAAAACTGCGCAAATAAATACTTGTGGATTTTAAGCCATATAGCAAAAGGGAAGGCTGTTAAATCAGTCTTCCCTTTTTTTCGTTACCTGGTAATTTCACAATTAGACCAATTGCTTCATTTCAGCTTATTTGCTACTTTTAATCCTTCAACTTTAAGCTGCTCCATGTGCTTCATAAATTAATAAGAAATCACTTTGATAGCAGCAGTAAATAAAAAACTTGTTCACTTATCTTACAGGTTACCAATTAGAAGAACAGGAATATTAGCATAAACTTCGTTATCAATCCATTGCTTCAATTGAGTAATTGATTCTTGAGCCAATTTTTTATCTGAACCCTTTAATTTATTAGCCAATTTTTCAGCAGTGACTAGCTTCTTTGCTATTTTCTCTTTAGAAGTATTATTGATTATTTCTGCTTCGGTTTTTGTTAATGGCTTAAGCGATTTTCTCAGACCATTTACATTGTATGTCCCAGTTAAAAAGTTAGTCCAAAACTTATATTTGCCATTTTGCGACACAATATGAACTAAGGAACCATTTTTTTCCGATTCAACACGATCTATTTTGAATAACATGTTTTTAGCAAAAATTTTTTTAGCATGCTTCAAACTATATTTTTTAAGTAAGCCATTTTTTCTTTGATACAATCCGCCATCAGCAGTAGCTACATTTTTAGCTAACTTGAAAACATAACCAGCTTTAGTCAATTTGTTAGACCATGCTTTATCAGACACACCCTTATCATTGACTACAGTCTTTGTATCGCTTGCGTTAGCTGCTTTAACAGATACACAGTTATTGCTTACACTATCACTTGTTGCCTCAGCTTTGACACTTGTTACTGCTAATGGAGTTGCAACTGTCGCAAAGGTTGCAGCAGCAACACTTAATCCAACAATATACTTAAATTTCATAATTAATTCTCCTATAATGTATATTAAAATGTTATAATAATATAACATTTTAATAAATTAATATTTTAATATAGAGATTATATATCTTTAATTAATTTTGCTCAATTATTTACACCTATAAAAGTAGCCTAAGATAAAATCTTAGGTCTCACTTTTATACTACTTAAGTAGTTCGTTAAGAATATCTTTGATCATATTAAACACATCTCGAATTGTGGTAATTACATGATACAAGAGAATTAGATAACGTCAGACATGTTTAACTAAACGTGTAAGCAAGTTAAGTCACTTGTAAGACGTCTAAGACGGTCCACGAGGATCGCTTTTTATATATTTATTTTTTATTCTCTTTTAGCCTACTAACATCAGCTTGCCTGATTTGATCCTTGTAAACCTTTTTATTGCCCTCGGGTATATTTTATTTACACCTGATTCCCTATCAAATGGGCAACTTCTTGGCGATAAGCTGTATGATCTAGCTGCCAAACTCATTTCTTTTTTCGCTCAAAAATGAATGTCGCAAATTTTTTAAAAAGCTTAAAAAATAACCCCCAAATTTGTCCTAAATTTGGAGGTCACTTCAAGGACTAACTTCGTTAAATATCGGAAATTAATCCTCAATTGGAATCTAATAAACAGTCCCAAATTACAGCACACTATCAAAAAATTATTCCTTTTAATAAAATGTGAACTTGTTTTATGGCTCATCTAACTAAATTTTTGATAATTTTGCTTATCAAACTGGGTAAAAAGTATTTACAATGGTCTCGTTAAAGCCAGCATACTATTAACTTTTAATTCATCAGCTGGAAGAAACCAACTATTCTGTTGATTCTTTAAGGTGAGTGTAATTTGTTTAACCTCTTGCAGGCTGGCTGTATTTGAACTATTAATTTGCTTTGCATATGCTAAAGCTGCATCATATGTTTCATGTCTGTATTGCTGATAATTCTCACTTGCTTTAACTTTTTCATCTTGATTGATTGCTTTTTGCAAGTCTTGTTTATCAGTTTCAGTAGCTGCCTTGGCATCTGTTTTGGCTTCATTTACTGTATTAACAGGCTTTAACAATGGTCCAGAAACAAATTTGCTGTCAGCTGCTTTAACAAAAGTCATACTGTCTTTGTTAATTGTCTGGAGAGAAATGTCACTCACAGTTGTATTTGGAGCAAGGTGGTAATATAACTCAGCCTTGTTTTCCTTGTTATTCCAAATGTATAGTACCTCATCAACGGGTATGAAAGTGCCTTTAGCAAAAGAAGTAGTTGCACCGTTTATTGCCGTTAGGTTTGAACGAGCCTGTCCGTTGGCATCATAAGCATCAGTATTCTTGCTGGCAGAAACATAAGTATAATATGTATAGTTTAGAAGCTGCTGTCTTGGCTTTTTGTTTACTATTGATGTGGCGAAAAAGCCTGTCTTTGTTCCGCTTATGCGATAACTAGCTCTGTATGATGGTCCAGACAATACTTGAGAGACGCGATCAACTTTGACCTTTTCTCCAGGCTTAATACTTGTACGCTCTTTACCGGTGCCAACCCGTATAGCACTAGTTGTATTAACTTTCACACTTACATCAGTTGTGTAAAGTGGTTTATTATCTATCTGCCCAACATTGGCCGCATTAACATAGCCACCGGCTCCAATATTGTAGTAATATTTACCACCGATTTTTTTATAAGGGAGCCATGACTGATTATAGTTGTCATCATTGACTAGGAAATACTGTTTGCTATTCCGGTCAATTTTTTCTACAGAGCCAGAGTATTTCAAAGGGGTTCCTTTGCGCAAATGCGTATTCTTTTTACTGCCACGGAATTTGTATAGCCGTTTACCATTCTTATCGTAAACATAAGAATTGTAATTGAGCTCCAAGTTGCCATCTTGTACCTGTTTGTTAACAACATCAACATTAGCCGCCTTAACGTAGACACCACTGGTTAAAGGATAGTAGCTTTTACCATTAATCGAAGTTGTTTTGGCATTACCGTTTACGGTGGTGCCCATACGTAATGTTCCCTTACCGTTATAATAGGTGCGCTTGCCCTGAGCCGTATAAACATAAGAATTATGATTCAACGTGAGAGTATCAGTCTTAGCAGCTAATACTTCTGTATTGCTTGGCATTACTGCGGGTAGCATAGGACTAATAGCAAGAATGCTTGCTATGGAAGCATAAACGAACTTTTTATTTAATTTCATGTAATCACCTCAAAAATTGATTAAATACCTTACATACAGTATAGAATAATAGCCTGTCTTTGAATAGGTTTTCAAACAGTTTAATACTAAGTTAATAAGGTGAAGGTGAGTGAAAGTTATTTACACCAAGCCGTTTAGTTAATTATCTGGCTCTTCTTTTATTCAATATGCAAACAGTATTTGTTATAATTAATTTAGAATTCAAGCAAATTGTTTTGAGGGCGGTTGGCTGTTGATCTGGAAAGGAGATGGTGCCTATGGCACGAAATCTTTTAGAAAGAGAAGCAGTTAATGAGCGTTTACCAGGCATTACAAATAATGTTGGCATTCGCCACGTTTATTATTGTGTTGTTGGATTATATCAATAATCACAAGAAATAAAAAAGACCGTCCCAATAATACTTTAGCAAGTCGGGGATAGTCTTTATCTCTCACTCAGCTAACCGCCTTTAGAGCGGCTGCTTGTTTTCAAAGAGGTCTTGTTAGCGCAAGGCCTCTTTTTTTACAATTACATTATATCATGACTGAACTAATTTTGCACAACGGGCTGAGTAATGATTGGGCTAACATAGCTAGCAAGAGAAGCAGTCAATGAGCGTTTACCAGGCATTACAAATAATGTTGGCATTCGCCACGTTTATTATTGTGTTGTTGGATTATATCAACAATCACAAGAAATAAAAAAGACCGTCCCAATAATACTTTAGCCAGTTAGGGATAGTCTTCTATTACCTAGACAGCTAACCGCCTTTAGAGCGGCTGCTTGTTTTCAAAGAGGTCTCGTCGCGGGGCCTCTTTTCTTTATGATTACATTATATCATGACTGAATTAATTTTGCACAAGTTGACTGAGTCAGGGATTGCATGTTGCCATTTATAATCGTTTTTTTTTACAGTTACAAAATAGGAATAAGGAAAAAATTAGTGCTAACGGGAAATTGTTCAGTATAAATATTAAAAGAAAATAAAATTATCTTATTGACTTTTAAAGATTAAAACCTTATTATTTTGGTTATCTAATATTTATTTTTTATTAATTTAAAAGCCTGAGTTTTAATAATTAAGCTAAAAATTTCTTCACATGGCTTATGGACAAGCTTAAGAGCAATATTGAATTTAAAAATGAGTATACATACTATAAGTGAAGAACTAGACTAACAAAATGCTATTTAAAAAATATTGGACGGGAAAACTATGATTATAAAATACTCACACCCCTGGAAAATAGCCTTATACGTTTTTTTTGCTTTTTTGAAATCGCTTCAGGTTGTTTTTGTTGCCTTCATTTTTCAAAAATTTATTGATTTCGCCCAAAAGCCTCAAGGCAGCTTAATCAAGCTGACTGTCTTTGCTGTTTGTGGTCTGCTAATATTTGGAATAGTCGGCATTATATATCAGTATTTCTATTATAAAATTATCGAAGAAATTAATCTTGCCTTGAAAAGTGCGTCTGCTAATTATTTAGTGAATAACTATGCTGGCCATAACGAAATTGACAGTTCATTTATGACCAATGACCTCAAGCAAATTGAAACCAATAGTATTGAGGCAGAGCTTTCAATCATTTCTGATTTAATTCAATTTTTGGCAGCTGTAATCTCTGCATTTGTTAGTTCCTGGATTATTGCGCTGGTATTTTTAATAGCTTCATTTACTCCTGCCGTTATTCAGTCTGTTTTTGGCCCTAAGATCGAAAAAAATTCTGAAAAGTGGGAAAAATCCAATAGCAACTATACAAATACTGTTATTGAAACTCATTCTGGAGCGGAAATGGCTAACATCTATGATGTTCAATTTTCAATGGTTAACAGGTTGATTAAAGCAGCGAAGCTAATGGAAACGGCTCTTTTCAAAACCAATTGGACTAAAGGCATGTCTAATGAGATGACTATGATAGTAGCATATATTTTCAGTATGTTCCTTCCTTTTGCCATTGGTATCAGTTTCATTGTTAGCGGTCGGCTGACTTTAGGCACGTTTATGATGATTGCACAACTGGCTAATAATTTTATTAATCCTGTAGTTGGTATTTTTGGGTCAGTTAACGATATTAAAACGGCAAAACCGATTTTGCAAAAAATCAAAAAAATCGACTTGCTGATAAAGCCGCAGGGTAGCAATACTGCAACTGCTTCAGATACGTTCCAATCATTACAATTGACTGATGCTGGAGTTAGTCAGGGTAAACAGAAAATTTTTGCCAATGTTAATCTAAAAATTGATTCCGGGGAAAAAGTTCTCCTGCAAGCTCCATCAGGTTGGGGGAAATCAACTTTACTGAATGTCTTAATTGGTATTCAACAACTTGATTCTGGATCCTATGAAGTTAATCATTCTGAAGTAAATGGTGATTGGGCAAAACTACACGAGTACTTTTCCTTTATTCAGCAAAAGCCTTTTATTTTAGATGATACTTTAAAATACAACATTACTTTAGGTCGCCATGTGTCTGAAGAAGACTTAAATTATGCTGTTGAACAAGCCGGCTTAACTGATCTCGTAAACGAAAAGGGCTTAGACTACCAACTTGGGAAGGGTGGTAGTAATTTATCTGGTGGTCAAAATCAACGAGTTGAAATTGCACGAGCATTAGTATCAAAAAGACCAATATTATTGGCTGATGAAGCAACTTCATCTCTTGATCAGAACTTGTCTTTGCAAATACATCAAACTATTCTAAGTGAGTTTAAAGGAACTGTTATCGAAGTTGCTCACCACATTTCATCAAACGAAAAGGAAATGTTTGATCAAATAATTGATTTATCAAAGCAATCTTGATCTTGAGCTATCAATAAAGCATAGTAAAGTAAGAGAAAAATAAGTAAAAAAGGATATGACTCTCGAAATTGAAGTGTTCCATAATAGTTAGACAATAATCCGACTATAAGGAGCACTTTTTTTCATGAATAAATGTTCCATTGCTTTGAAAAGCTGTATAAGAATCTCACCGAGCTGGGAGATGCAGTAAGAAACTATTGAGTATTACAATCAGAAAAGAATTAAAATCAAGCTAAAAGGACTAACTCCGATCGAATATCGGCAGTTAGTCCTCAGTAAAGCTAATAAAGTGTCCTAATTTTAGGGTTCACATCATTTAATAATTTCTTGCTTTTTTTATTAACTTTGTAAGTTTCTAATATTCTTCTGGCATTGTTTTTCTTGAAATACCATACACAGAATATTCATAATTAGTTAGGTATGCTAGTTTTCCTTGCATTTGTAAACGTCTCGTGGCTTCTTTGACCTCGGAAATTGTTGCCTTATCTGAGCTATTAATTTCTTTGGCCTTTTTTAGTGCATCATCATAAAGTTTGAAACCAGAAGCTTTATATCCATCAGTATTGTGAACTGCATTTTCCTGATCAATTTCCTTTTGGAGGTCTTTTTTATCTGCTGCAGTTGCTATTTTCGCATCTGCTTTAGCTTCATCAACCGTATTAAGAGGTTTCAAAAATGGACCAGAAATATATTTACTGTCAGCAGCTTTGATGAATGACATATGTTCTTCATTGTTTTCTTCAAAGTTGGTGTGCGTAAAGCCATTTACGTCACCTAAATGATAGTAGAGCTCAGCTTTGTTGTCCTTATTCGACCAAATGTATAACAATTCATCAACCGGAATTTTTTCGCCCTCAATAAAGGTCGTTAGACCGGCTTTATCAACCTGATTTGGTCGTAAGTCTCCATTAGCATCAAAAATATCAGTTCCAGAAGTAATTAGAACATAGGTGTCAGCGGTAAAAGTCAGCAGCCTTTGTCTTGGCTCTTTTTGTACGTATGATTTAGGAAACCAGCCAGTTTTTGTCCCACTAATAATGTAACTTGGTGAACTGGTTGGATCATACCTAAATAGGGTTTCACGGTTAACTTTTATTTTTTGTAAAGGCTTAACCGTGATTTGTTCTTTGCCCAAGCCAATCTGAACTCCTTTGGAGTCAATATCCTTTGGACTAATTGTCACGGTTGCTTCTGCGACATAAAGGGGCTTGTTATCAATGTTGCCAATATTGGCCGCATTAACATAGCCACCGGCTCCAATATTGTAGTAATATTTACCACCGATTTTTTTATAAGGGAGCCATGACTGATTATAGTTGTCATCATTGACTAGGAAATACTGTTTGCTATTCCGGTCAATTTTTTCTACAGAGCCAGAGTATTTCAAAGGGGTTCCTTTGCGCAAATGCGTATTCTTTTTACTGCCACGGAATTTCCCCAAACGCTTGCCATTCTTATCATAGACGTAAGAATTGTAATTGAGCTCTAAATTGCCGCTTTGAACCTCATTGTTAATGGATCCAACATTAGCCGCCTTAACGTAGGCACCACCGGTTAAAGGATAGTAGCTTTTACCATTAATTGAAGTTGTTTTGGCACTACCGTTTACAGTGGTGCCCATACGCAATGTCCCTTTACCGTTATAATAGGTGCGCTTGCCCTGAGACGTGTAAACATAAGAATTATGATTCAACGTGAAAGTATCAGTCTTGGCGGCTGTTACTTCTGTATTACTTGACAATACTACCGATAATACAGGACTAATAGCAAGAACGCTTGCTATGGAAGCATAAACAAACTTTTTATTTAATTTCATGTAATCACCTCAAAAATTGATTAAATACCTTACATACAGTATAGAATAATATGCTGTCTTTGAATAGGCTTTCAAAAATATAAACCAAGTAAAGATGTTTTGAAAGTATTTAAACCAAAATTATGCATAAAGCCAGGAAACTAAATTAGTTATTTCTATTTTTAATGTTTTTCAGCTAAACAGTGGGTTAAACTTTGGATATTATTATGAATTAATTGTAAAAAGAAGCTCTACTATCAATAGAACTCCTCTTGAACAAAACTTTATAATATTCAGATAACCGTCATTTGACAATAACTAATGCCGCAAAAGTTTTAAAACTTAATAACTTCATCTGCTTTAGCTATCAAGTCGTTATTATAAGTATGGGTTACGTATAATAATGTAATAGGTAAACTTAAAAGCTTGCTTTCAATTTTTTGTAAAGTAGCCTTATCTATTCCAGAAGAAAATTCATCCAAAATTAACACACTTTTTTCCCTAAGTAGTAATCTTGCTAATTCAATTCTTTTAGCCTCTCCACCAGATACTTTTGTATCTGAATTTCCTAGTTTCATACTCAACGATTCAGCATTGGCCCACTTATCCAATTCTACAAACTTTAATGCTTTAATTATAATTTCATCCGGATAACTTTTATATAAAGTCAGATTATTACGCAATGTGGTTGCAAAAACATGGCCATCTTGTGGTAAGTAACTGAAATTTTGATAAATTTGATTATCTGTGAGTTTTGAAATATTTATTCCATTTAACAGAATCTCTCCTCCATAATTATCTAATTGTTTGGTAATAAGCTTGATGAAAGTAGATTTACCACTGCCACTTTTACCAACAATTAAATATTTTTTCCCAGCTTTAATTTTAAGATTCAGTGAATCAATAACATTTTTTTCTTCAAAAGAAACACTTACATCCTTTAATTCTATACTAGAAAAAGCATCAATGTTTTTTTCATTGTCCGAGGTAATTGTTTCTTTATTTGTTTCATTTTCAATTGAATCAAATACTTTTTTCCCACCAATCCATTGAGAAAAAAGATCAGAAAAACTGTAAATAGGAAAAGAAATATTCGTAACTAGTTGGGTAAACGCCACAATTTGACCAATTGATAAGTTGCTCTTTATGATAAAAAAAGTTCCAATTAGCCACGTACCAAAATATAAAAAGTCAGAAAAAGTTTTATTGAAAACCGTCACTGTATTTTCAGTCTTTAGCTCTTCTTTTTCACAATGTAACAGCTTTTTGTTAATCATTTTTTCTTCTGAAACCACTGCAGCTTCAGAACGATTCACTTTCCAATCTGTCAAACCAGAAAATAAGTCATTTGTTTCATTGATATAATTATTAGTTGCCTCTATTGTTTTACTTTTTTTAATTTGTAATTTTGTTTTAAAAATTAACGGGATAAAGATATTAGGAATACTTAAAATAATAGCAAAAATCGCCATAACAGGATTTATTATCCAAGATAGCAAACTAGCAGCAAGAAATTGTAGTAGTAAATATAAACCCCAAAAAAATGTATAAAAGTAGTTTTGTCCTAAATTGTCCATTTGGCTAGTTAATAATGAAATGTATTGACCAGATTCATTTGAATTAAGTGTTAGCAGTCTTTGCTTTGACAAACGTTCAAAAACCACATTACGATAGACCGAAACAGCTTCTTTTGCTAAAAATTGTGAATTTAGCTGCTGCAAATAATATGCCAGAGACTGAACCAAAATAAATAACAATACATTTATAACCAAAGACACATATTTATTCAAACCTTTGCTTGAAGCTACATCCATAATGTACTTTAATACAAGCGAGTTCGAAACCATTAATAGTGCCAAAATAATTGTTAAAATGAAGTAAACTATTACTCTTTTTGAGTCTTTTTTTAAAATATATTTCACTCACATACCCCCATAGATACTTTTTAATAGCCGAAATATTAGAATAAAATAAGTTTAAAATCTTTTGTATTCCTTTATTATATATTATCAACTTAAGTTATTAAACTATATTCTGATCTATAGAATAGGGGGGCAATCTTATAAGACGGAATAAAGCAGATCATGTGTCTGTGGCTAAAACAATAATTCTGATATGGAAACAAATGATTAAAATCAATTTCAAAATTTATTGTCCATTAATAATTTATAGCAGCTGCTTAATGTACTTAATAAAAATTTGCGATAAGATTGAAACCCACAGCCGCATCAGCATAATCTGTGTTTTTATCCCATGCTATGCCTACACCCATTTTTGTATAATTGGGATTAAGCAATAAATCACGGTGTTGCCAGTTAGAAGCAGCATCATAATAAATAAAACAATCTAAAATTTCTTTTGCAGTTATTTCAGGTGAACCATAAGCACTCGCTGTGCCACCAGCTAAAACTTCACCAAACTTTGTTTTTTCACCGTTAGGTCGAACATGGCTATAGTTTCGAAGAGTTTCCTTAGCACGCAATTTGGCGTATGTGTGTAAAGCCTCATTGTAAATAAAAGGCTTCATTCCCTTATTATTTCGTAAAGCATTTAATTGGCTGAGAAAGCTGTCTTCAATAGCCTTTGTGTAACTATCATTTTTAATTTCAGCGATAGTTTTTTTAGGGCTACTAGACAATATAGATCTATTTTCTTGGTCTGCATCATCCTTATCTTTTTTACTTGAGTTTTCAACATCAGTTTTTAATAGCCAATTATCTTTATTTACTGCTAGCCATTCATTACCGTTTGAGTCCCTTTGTTTTTCATATATTTTCTGGTTACCAATAAAATCATTTCCAAACGCACTGTCTTTTTGCGGTATAACGTGCGCACTAACATAATTTTCGAGGTTAATAGTAAACAGATACTTTTTTATTTTTCTAACATTGGACTTTTTTATGTACTTATTTTTACCGATTCTAACAAAGCTTTTTCCTTTTATTTTTTTCCTATTATAGACTTTTATTAATTTGCCCTTTTTTAAAGTAAAGCCAATTTTTCTTCTTCCTTTGCTATCGTAAATAAAGGCATTATGAGTAATCTTTGCTTTCTGATAGCTAGAAGCTTGGACAACATTATGAAAACTGTTTGTTTCCACATCAACGCAACTAAATAATGCCAGGGATAAAGCAATGCTACTATTTAATTTAATCACTTTCCTTTTGAAATTCATTTTTCCTCCTTATGATAGTTAAGAATATTGTTTACATGACTATCATAAAAGTATAAATGAATTTCTATGGATTTTAAAAGTAGAGCAGAAATTAATTTCCTTCTGTATATTCGCATGGATGCTTCTTTTTATATGGAATAAAAATCCTTTAAAGAACGGTCTAATCTAAAGATAGTAATATTACTTATCTTTTGTAGAAGTAGCAGAGCAAAAAAATTTCTGGAAGATTTATCGATCTTAGACTCTTTTGTAATTATTTTAATTCAAAGGTTATTTGTTATATCGATAAAAAATGATATGCTAAAGCTTAAGACAGTGTATAGTGTATGAAATAAAAAGTTTACAGTATTTAACCTGCTAAAATAATCAAAATTTCGCAAGCCTTTAAATATTTGCAAAATATAATAGACTAGGAGAGCTTTTTATGGATACTACGAATTACGATTTGATTTACGAGATTATTATTTTAATATTCGTTATTATTGCATTTATAACATTGCTATCTATGATTTATCTCAAGTCAAAAGCTTGGCATAAGCTTAATTTGGAATCACGAAAAGAAGTCGCAGCTTCTACAGTAGAGTTTGTAGCAAAGCCTGGAATTGAGAGAGAAGTGGTAATGATAATGCCAGCCGGTTTATTGCGACTATTGTTCTGTTATTAACTTTGGCTTTTTTTACATCAGAAGTTGTTATTCTATTAATAGGAAATTTGATTTTCATTGTTACCGTGTTAGCAGAAATGTATATGAATGCAGATTTAACTAAAAAAGCAAGAAAGCATTATACAAGTATTCCCTATATTTATAATGCAAAACGGGCAAAATTAGTAAGGAGATTATATATTATTTGTCGTATTTCTTATATGATTGTCGCTGTTGCGTGTACTTTTTTGATTTATTCGGTATTTGGCTGGTAGTAGGCTAGAATTATGTTGTTGACATCTCAGGATTAGCAAGAGAAAGAGCTAAAAGTATCTATAGGTAACCATGCATACTTAATGAATTGAAGTACTCGATGGCTATGCGAAAACAAATGATGTCAAGTTTGTTCATAGTATCAAATCAAAGCCAAGCAACACAAAAGCTGAAGAGAAAGCAAAAAGAAGATATAATAATATTAAAAGTAAGTTAGAAAGGAGTTTATAAATGAAAGTAAAGACGAAAATAGCTGCTCTGCTGGTCGCTGGCTTGTTTAGTACAGCAATAATCTTTACAATAACTAGTCAAGCAGCACCAACTGTCCAAGCAGCTAATCACACTCTTACCAAAACTATTATGCATAAATCGGTAGCTTATACTGAAGCTGGCAAGCGTACTAAAAATAAATACCGTGCCTTTACAACTGTCAAAGTTGAAGATGAGCCGGTAATAATTAAAAAACAGCCTTACTACAAGCTTAAAGGTAAAAATCGCTACCTCAAAGCGTCCAATATAGATGGGGTTAAGCGCAAAGTTAAACATAATTCCTATGTTTATGCCACTAGTACTCGTAAAGCCAGTTTAAATTTAATCAGAAAGGGCCGAACAATAATTACCTACGGGAGTGCGTTACGTTTTAAAAACGGTAAACGCTACTACCGAATAGGGGGCCCGATAAAGCAATACCTAAAGGCTGGTAATGTTGGAGCAGTAATTGGCTCACCAACTGAAGAAACTACTGTGACGGCAATTGCACAGTTAGGTACAGCGATTTATGGTACTAAAAAAGTAAAAATTGCGAAAGCTGGTACTAAATTTAAAGTAGATCGTTTAGAAACTGGATCACCCGCTGCATATATTATGAATCAAAGAGGGCAGTTCGTGCCTGAGCCTAAAATTTACCGTATTAAGGGAACAGATCATTGGTTATGGTTTTCAAATGTTAAAGCTAAAAAGAAATTGCCAGTCCATGACTATAATGCAGAAAATTTCAGTTATGTTAGTCTCTATAAAGATATTGATGTTTATAATGCAGATGGCAGCACGCAAGACCATGATGGGCAAAAGATTTCTAAAAAAGTCAATTACTTAAGAGTTGAAAAATTACTATATCTTTGGGTGCCAGCTGATCAAAAGGCAGAATTGTTTTACAATCTGACCATTCATCAGATTTATTCCAATAAGAGCGAAAAAATGGAGCTGGGAGATGCCTATGTTAGAGCTAGTGATGTTAAATATGGTTATGGTATCAAATTAAAGCCAAGTAACACAAAAGCAGAAGTCGAAGCCCAAGCTCAAGCCCAAGCAAAATCTGCTGCTAATAATTAAAGCAGGTGAAAAAATTAATCAAAATTTGAATAATTACTTGTTTTCAAAGAAGGCTTGCTTTGCAAGGCTTTTTTTTAGCTACAAAATAAAATGAAAGATTTCTGTAAAACTTTTTATAATTTATATTAAAATATATTTTAAATTTTTATAATATCAGGATATGTAGTTACTTTTATGATATTCTATAATTGTATAATTTAAATAAAATCTATTAAAAATTTAACAAAGAGACAAATGCGAGAATATTATTAATTTTATTAGATGTGGCCTTCTCTTTTTAGGGTTATTTATAATATATGTAAGGTATTGATTTATTAGTGACTAAAAATATTCTTAAATTAACCGATTTTTGTTTTAGCTTTTTGATTGAATTATTAAATAACATTGTAATTGCAGTATATGTTTTAAATAATCTTGTTCCAAAGGATATTCATGGTATTTTGCAGCTGATGTTTGATAGCGATAACCTTGTTATATTCATCCCAATTTTTGTTAATGCCATTACTCTTCTTTATATATATCATTTAAATGAAAGTATGAAAGAAGAGAAATTTATACGAATAATAGTTGGATCGACAATATGGCAAATGAAATTAAAAGCAGAATGCATAAGTTGAACGAATATTTGAACATAGAATCTCTTTTAAAAAGAAACCAAATACACTATCAGGTGAGCAAAAGCAATTTTGACAGTCACGCATGACAAAAAAATTGCGGCATTACATGATAATATTTATAAACTAAGTAGCAGAAAGTAGCAGAAAAATTACCAAGTTAAACTAAAAAAGAATTATGGGTTTTGATAATACACTCAAATTTCGAATAAATTTGAGTGTATTATTTTGCCTAAATTATCTTGGTAATTAGAATCAAGATTTTTAATATAATATTTAAATTTTAAAGGTAGAAACGTTAGTATTTTTGAACTAAACAACTCCTAATTGCTTCTGATGGTTAAATTTATTTTTTAAATAGGAAGCTTTTTAGTTTTTAGTAATAACCACTTAGTCTAAAAAAATACCTCTTAGAAAATAAATATATACTTTAAAACAAAATTATGATTAAATTAAAAGAACAAACAGTAACGGGAAAGATTTAAACAAGATAAATCATATTGCTTCTATGGAACAAGACCATTTTAGCAAAATATGTTAAATATAAATGAAAGGTAAAAACAATTATGAAAAAATATTTTGATAACAAAAGCATAATACTATGTTTTTTGTTGACCCTGATCGTAGGTCTTGCTACTCCTTTTAACACGTGGTCTTATTCGCAAATCTTTGCCATGGTCGAAGCTGGTGATAAAAGACGAGTAGTTCTAGAAGTCTGTTTGATTGTTCTGATTATTTTCTTATTAACTGTTGCCCGCTACTTTTACGAGAGGACGCTAAATCGGAACATCTACCTCTTCAATAAGAACGTGCGCAGTGATCTGCTATCTTCTGATTTTGTTAAACAACAAGAACCAGTTTCTGATAAGTTATCATTTGTCACCAATGATTTAGAGTTGGTAGAAAATAATTACGTCAAAGAAGTATTTAATTTAATCACTTCTATTGTTAACCTGCTGCTATGTTTGGCTATGGCTATCAATGCGAACTTTATCCTGACTCTTGTTTTTATGCTTTTTTCAGTTATTTCAGCAATTGCTCCAAAAATTATGGCTAAACGGGTTATGGAAAGCTCTAAAGCTTGGAGTGCTAGTGTTGGTAAGTACACGGGATTTATGTCGGATTACCTCAAGCACATTGACCTAATCTTGCATTATAATGCGATGCCTTTCTTTTTACTGAAAGGCAAGAAGGCAATTACTGAAACAGCTGAAGCGAAGCAGAAACGGGAAAATACGATTGCCATGAGCAATTTACTGGCTGGTATTCTGGCTTATACCTTATCATTTTTGCCCATTGGGATTGGTATTTTATTTGTTTTAGACAAGCGCTTGCCTCTTTCTTCCTTTATTATGGTTCAGTATTCCAGTTCTTGGATCGTAAATTCTATCTTGGCCATCAACCGGTCAATGACAACGATTAACTCGGCTAAACCCTTGTTAACAAAAGTGACTAATATCAAGGAATTACCGCAGTCTACTCTCAGTGACGAGATGACGACAATAGATTTCAAAGACTTGCAACTCAATGGTGTGACTTTTGGCTATCAGGATAAGACTATTATTCAAAATGCCAGCTTGACGGTTAATCGTGGTGATAAAATTCTGCTGACTGGTCGCAGCGGCCAGGGTAAGAGCACATTGCTCAGATTAATGGCAAATATTATCCAACCAAACAAGGGAACAGTGGAATTAGTTGAACCAAATGGTAAGGCTGTTTCTCCTCAGCCTGATTACTTTGGAGAAGTCAATCAGGATTCGAATATTTTTCATGATACCTTGCGCTTTAACCTGACTTTGGGGCGTGACTTTTCTAACCAAGAGATTGAGCATGCCATTCAAGAAGCGGGTTTAACGCCATTAATGCAAAAGATTGGCCTTGACGCCGTAATTCAAGAAGACGGAACTAACTTGTCAGGTGGAGAAAAGAAACGTATAGAAATTGCTCGTGCCTTTTTATATAATCGTAACTTTTTACTGATTGATGAGGGTACCGCATCCCTTGACCCACAAACCGCCCATGAGATTCATGAAATGATTTTATCTTCCGACTTGACAGTGGTTGAGATTGATCATCATATTCCAGAAGACTTGCAAAGTAAGTTCACCCATGCCTACAAATTAGAAGATAAGCAGCTAATCCCAATTAGTTAAAAGTACAGGAATGAAATGATACCGGATTTTGATTGCTAATGCTGAAGAATTAAAAATTAGTCTTAAAAAACTTTCAAGCATGACCTGAATTCAAATATTTAAGATGAGCTTTTTTAATAGTTAAATTCAACTTTCTTTAACTATTATGAAACATTTTTCTGAAATTGGTTAAATGATCGTTGAATCCCAAGAAACTATATACTTTAAAACAAAATTATTACTAAATTATGATAATAATGATTTGTGAGCATGATATCTAAATTTTTAGCTTTGAAATTGATTTTAAAAGTCAAAAACATGCTATTTCTTCAAAATATAAAGAAAATATAAAGAAAAATTATGCGTGCTTTTTTATACCAGACGGAGAAATTTTACATATAACTAAAATTTTTGTGACTAGTCTATAAAGCATATTTAAAATTTAGGTAAATTGTAAAATGAAGTTGAACACTTGCCCTGATTAGAAAATGAAAAAAGTCCATTGGACTTCTCTGATAGAATGTAATTACCCAAAATTCTAGAAAGAAGTTACCAATGAACTCCCTTAATTCTACCATATCTACTCACCAAAAGGGCCAACATCTTGCTTTGCAAGCTTTAACATTGCTGATTTTATTTTCTGATCTTTTTCAAATTCTGAAACATCTCTGCAGTAGTCATATCTATCGCCACTTCCGAGTTTATAGAACAATAGTGGGGGATTTGTCTTGGATTTGAAGAGAAGTGTCGCTCTTAGCTTGTATGCTTGTTCTTTAATGGCTCTTAACATGTGATGAGGTTTCAGTTTATATTTTCTACATCCATCAATAAAGTAGTAGAAAACTAGGGCAAGATTCCTTTCTTCATTGTCTTTTAAGGAAAAGATCTGATCATCGTCATTATAGAAAAGCATGTAATGGCCGTACTCAACATAATTTGTAACTTCATCTAAACCTTTAGCTAATCTATTTGCTTCTTTGTTTATTCTTTTGCCCAAAAGCAAATTGGGGAGTTTTACGGTTGAAATTGGCGCAAGGTTTATAGAATCAAAGTCAAACTTTTCTGTAGGGAAATTAGATACGTTGTCAATCTGCTTGCTAATCATATCGAAGATTACATCAGGACTAATAAAAGTGTCATCCTTTAAATGCTTATACGATTCTTGAATGATTAAGTTAAATATAAGCTTAGCAAAACTTTTAGAATCATTGTCTAATGATTCTATTCTGTATTGGCGATAATCATCGGCCATTATCCCTAAAACATAAGCTTTAGCATCAACGGCTTTTGCTTTTTTAAAAAAACATCGAAAACCATAATTAGAACCTTTCTTCTAATCCATTTCTTTATCTTTTTGATCCTATTCTTAATCAATATTTCTAAATACCTTTTGTCGAAAACCAAACTTATATTTAAGCCTAATTTTGGTTCACAGCTTTTATTGTAAATCAGCAAATGCTTAGTTTAAAAAGTGAGTAACTCGATTACGACATTATTAATTTTCTTTTTCTGATTCTTATGTTTGTGAATCTTAAATCGAGTATAATGCACAAGCTATAAAGCTTTATTTTATCAGCGTTTGGACGTATTTTATATGTTATAATTGTATTAACCGGAAAAGTTAATATGAGCGGTGGCACTTCAAAGGAAGGTGATGCCTATGGAAGTTTTAAATTCCTACGCAGATCTTACAATACTGAGGTGCAATTTACGTTGTGGCGTGGCTGACTGCTATCATGCTTGCTCTGCTTTCGCTTCTGTGGTTTGGTTACGAAAGCATTGTTGTGATGACAAAAATCACCAAGCAGGCTCAGAAGCTTATAAAGTCTTACCGCAAGCTGCGCAAAATGCTACACAAACATAAGTAAATAAAAACCGCTTTAACTTTTGGCGAGGTTAGCGGGTTTTGTAATCTATTAATATTAGCCACCGCTCTTAAAAGCGGCTCTGGGCAGGCGCTGTTTGCAGACAGCGCCTTTTTGTTTATACAAATTATATCACATCTTTGAGATTTTTGAGCAAATTCCACTTGTTCAGAGTAGTTTTTGATTCCGTTCAATAGGCTAAAGCCTGATTCCAACAAGTCTGGGGTGGCTTATTTTTTGTGTAAATTTATGTTTTAAAAACCGATTTATATTCGATAATATGTCACAAAGCTTGATAAATCAACAAATATTTTTGTTTTATTTTTGCAAAATATAGTTGACTTTTGTTTTGCCGAAAATTGCAATTTTAAGTTGAACACCCTACTTGATCTGATAGATGCAATCTAATCTTCTTTCATATAATTCATCGGGTGTGTGGTAGGCTTAGTAATATCCAAAATTAATTAAAACTTGTGTAAACCTAGCGCATGTTGTGCGGCTAAGTTTAAAATATTCCATTGCCGATCAAAGCTTGGTGAGAAGAAGAAGTCTTGCTCAGCTAAATCTTCTAATGTTAATTTATGACCAATTGCTAAACTTAAGACATTGCCTTGAGCGGTGATATCATGTTTGGACATAACTGCACCTCCAAGAATTTGATGAGTATCCTTATTATAAGTTAAGGAAATATATCCTAATGGATTATCATTTGCAGGAATAAAGTCTGGACGCAAATGATCGATGTAGATGCTAGTTGCAGCATTAATGCCGGCAAATTCAGCAGATTTTTGTGGAAGACCACTAACTACTGCATGTACATCACCGAACTCTAATAATTGGCCACCAACTAAACCTGGGAATGGTCGGCTTGGCTTTTTCTCAAACAAATGTTGTACTAAGTAATTTGCTTCGTGACGAGCAGCGACTGCTGATGGAATTGGCATCCTTTTATTTGCCGGAATTGACAGTGGCCAAATAGCATCACCCAGGGCATAAACATCTTTTTGATTAGTCCTTAAGTACTCGTCGGTTTCAATATAACCACGTTGGTTTAAATTAATAGTATCTTTAAGCCAGTCTGTATTAGCAACAATGCCTGCAGCAACGATGACTAAATCGGCTTTAATATCACCATGATCAGTTTGGACTAGGTGGTCATTGGTAAAGCCAGTAACTTTTGTATCAAGCTTTAAATCGACTCCCTTGTCTCGCATTTCTTGTTCAAAAACATCGGTAAAGTCTTTTGAAAAATAATTAGCCAAGATATGGTTGCTGGCATCAACCAAGGTCATGTTTTTACCAGCTAAAACACCAGCTTCAACGGCAGCAATTCCGTTACCAGCACCCACAACAACGATATTTTTAATTTCATCATTATGAAGAGCTTCATTGATCTTTTTAGCCCAACTGTAGCCCCGCATTAAATAAACATAGTCTAAATCTGCCCCTGGAACAGGTAATTGGAGTGGATCAACTCCTGGTGACAAGATTAATTTGTCATAATTAACTTCTTCAGTCTGACCAGTTTGGGTATTTTTAATTGTAACTTGCTTGTTTGTCGGATTTAAGGCAACTGCTTGCGAATTATTGACAACCTTACCACCTAATTTTTCCAAATCAGCAGGTGAAAAATTGCGTACATTGTCTTGTCCGGTAGTTTTTTCTTCTAAAAAGAGCTTCATTCCGCAAGACATAAATGAAACAAAGTCACTTGCTTCATAAATAGTGACATCGAGATCTTGATATCTGTCTAATAACTCGATAGCTGCTTCATGACCTGGATGAGAAGCACCAATGATAACTACTTTTTGATTCATAGAAAAAATCCCCTTTTTATCAGTATCTGAAAGCGTTTGTAGCACTTTCATTGTATCCTATGGTAACACAAGAAATGTGTCAGTTATACAAAGATGCATCAGTATAGCTAACGCATTTATATATTAATTTTTTAAAACAGATTAAATGTTCCAGTATAAGTTAGTCCTTGAAATTTAACTTAGTACATAAATCTACTAAAAACAATAAATTACATATATATTTCTAAAAATATATTTTATATTAAAGGTTATTTATGCTACACTTTGGTTAAGTAGAAGTATATTGCTTAAAGGAGACAAATAATGAATAAACACCATTTTAGGATTAAACTTACAACGTACTTAGCTACTATTGCTATGACTGTGGTAGGTTTAAGTATTATTAAACCGCAAACAATATTTGCATCGGCTTCACCTCCTGCAAATTTAGCAAAAGAAACGAAAATTGCAACAAGAGAAACTAAGACAGTTCCATGGGTCAGTACTGATATTGATGATAATAGTGAACTGTCACTTAGCTATGATTCGACCAGTAAAACATTAACTATTCCTGGTAACTCCACAGCTTTTAATAACCCGAAACCGCTGGCAAATGCTTTATATAATGTAGGGCTTGATCCTGAAAATGTTAACCATATTGTTATTCAGGGTCCCTTGGCACTTAGCGGGTCAGTCAGGTATCTATTTAAAGGCTTTACTTTTCTAACTAATATAGACGGCTTGGACAAGCTTGATACTAGTAAAATTACTGATATGACAAGCATGTTTTCATCATGTTATCGTTTAAGCGATGTTAATCTAAAAAACTTTAATACTGCCAATGTTACCACAATGTCAAGCATGTTTTATTCTTGCGTAAGTCTTAAAAATATTGATGTCAGTTCCTTTAATACCGAAAATGTTTCGGAATTAAGTGGCATGTTTGAAGAATGCAGAAGTTTAAATGCAATTGATTTAAGCAACTTTAAAACTAGTAAGGTGACTAATACCAGTACTATGTTCCAGAATTGCTGGTCACTAAAAAGTATTAAGTTTGGTAAAGATTTCAAAACTGATAATGTCACTGATATGAACGGGATGTTTAACAATTGCTTTGTCTTAACTGACCTAGATGTTAGCGTCTTTTCAACTGCTAACGTTAAGACTATGTCATATATGTTTGGGGCCTGCCAAAGCTTAACAAAAATTGATGTTAGCAACTTTAATACTGATAAAGTAACTGTAATGAATAACATGTTTATGGACTGCGAGAATATTACAGAGCTTGATCTCAGTAAATTTAATACCGCGAATGTTTTTAATATGAAAGAGATGTTTCAGTATGATTTTCGGTTGCAAAGGCTTGACATTAGCGGTTTTGATATGAGCAAAATTATATACATTTCCGATATGCTAAATAATTTGCAAAGCCTAAACTTGTTAAAACTAGGAAAAGATAATATTGTCAAGGGTACTGGCTTTGATGCTGATGGCACTTGGCGCAATGTTGCTAATGGTACACTTAATGACCCTCAGGGCAAGAATAGGTGGAGCTCAAAAGAGTTAATGACAAATTATGATCCAACTAAAGATGCCGATACTTATGTTCGCGAGGGTACACACTTTGATGAGCCTAAGCCACCAGTCAATCCGCCAACACCACCAACACCGCCGACTCCAACACCACCAAGTCATTCATCTGGTACTATAGAGCCGATTGCAGGAGCTGAGGTCAGAGTTCAGTATAAAGATAAAAATGGCCTTAAATTGGCACCTGATAAAATCTTGAATGGTAATGTTGGAGATGGGTACATTACCCAAGAACTGAAATTTGCTGGTTATTTATTAAAGGCAAGGCCTTATAATGCGACAGGTTTCTTCAGCTACCAGCCTCAGACTGTAACTTTTACTTACCTTAAAGGGACTGAAAGAATGGTAATGCATAATTCGTATCTCTATGATATTGATGGTAAGCGGTTACCAGGCGAATTTATGTCAGGCCAGATAATTACTACCTATGATACCGAAAACATAAACGGTAAGAAGTATTATTTTTTAGGTAATAATACGTTTGTGAAGGCCAATAATATTACAGGCCAAAAGCGTAAGTTAAAGCACAGGGCTCTGATCTATAATCAAAAAGTAAAGAAAATAAGACATGCCATTCTGAAACGTGGACGCAAAGTTACAACATATGGCGGTGCAGTAAAGCGAAAAGGCCGCTATTACTATATCATCGGATTGAACCGCTACGTGAAGAAAGCTAACTTTAACGGGACTGAAAGAACGGTAATGCATAATTCTTATCTTTATGATATTAATGGTAAGCGGAAACCAGGCGAATTTATGTCAGGCCAGATAATTATTACTTATGGTACCGAAAACATAAAAGGTAAGAAGTATTATCTTTTAGGTAATAATACGTTTGTGAAGGCTACTAATATTACAGGCCAAAAGCGTAAGTTAAAGCACAAGGCTCTGATCTATAATCAAAAAGTAAAGAAAATAAGACATGCCATTCTGAAGCGTGGACGCAAAGTTAGAACATTTGGTGGTGCAGTAAAACGGAAAGGTCGTTATTATTACATCACCGGATTGAAGCGATATGTAAAGAAAGCTAACTTTTAGAATTTTTGGTTAATTATCCCAGTAGTACAGCATAAATATGTTTATAACTACTGAGTAAGAACGATCAAGAGAAAAAATTCATAATTTAAATGCACCTAATAGTAAAAATCAGCTATTAGGTGCATTTATTTTGTATTATGCTATTTAACAATTAGTCCAAAAATTGTAAAAAGGTCCCGAAAGTTAATTAACTTCCAGGACTTATTTTTTCTAGTTATAAATTTAATTCTGTTTTTAAGGCTTTAGTTAGTACAGCAGAAAAATTTAAATTTTTCTCTTTGCCCATTTTTACCAGATATTCTGGTACAGTTACTGTTTTGCGGATTGTCTTGGAATTATTGCGTCTATAATCATCCATATCAATGGCAACAATAGTTTTAATATCATTGTCAGCAACATGGATACTTTCTAACTTAGATGGTTTAGGATAATTAGTCGTGTCTTCCAACATTAATCCAATCATATCAGAAGCCATTTCCAAAGCATTAGTTAAATCTTCGCCCTGAGTAAAACCACCTGTAATATCTGGAACTTCGACAGTATAGCCAGTGTCTTCAGGGTGAAGTATAACAGGGTATACTAAAATCTTAGACATATTAATTCCTCCTAACATGTAAAAATTAGCTGAAAAATTTATTTTAATCCAGCTTCTTTTAGAATTCTCTGTTCTAGTCCTTTTTTCATTTCTTTCGGATGAATGGGAACAGGAATAGTAACATTTGTAATGGGGTTATACATTTTTAGATGGAATCCGTTTTGAGACTTTTTACAAAGCCTTGCTTTTTAAAAAACTTGATAATTTCTCTTGGCGTCTTCGTCATAAAGTAAAACTTCCATGTTTCTTATTATACGTATAAATACATATAAATTCAACGAAGAAAGTTTAAAATTAAGTATCTCCATATATATTAAGATATTTGCCTAATTAAGCCCACCATTTTTTACCTTCATTAATTACTGAGAAAGGTTCAGAATGAATTATAGCCAGTATGTTTGCGCTATCATTTGTTTTGCATTTTTATGAAATAAGAGCGATGCAGTAACAACAGTGCCTGTCTTAAGAGAAAGGAGTAAAAATTATATGACTAAAAAGCTTTTTCGTTACTTAGCAGTTGCTATATTGGGCATTTCTGCAAGTCTGGTGCTAAACCAACAAACTAATACTGTAGAAGCTAAAAGTATTATTAAAACCGTGATGCACGATGCTCAAGCTTGTGATTTATATGGTGATAAAGTCAAAGGAAAATATGCAGCTTATACTCAAGTTAAGGTGGACGATGACCCAATTTCATTCAGATTTAAACCGTTTGCACCAGGGTACAAAATTAGCGGTAAAAATAAATATATCAAGGCCAGCAACATAGATGGTGTTAAACGTAAAGTCAAACATAATTCCTTTGTTTACGCTACGAGCTCGCGGAGGGCTGATTCTCGCTTGCTTAAAAAGGGCAAGACAATAACAACTTATGGCAATTCCTTCAAATTTAAGAACGGTTTACGGTACTACCGCATTGGTGGACCAAAAAAGCAATATGTGAAAGCTGCTAATTTGGGTAAAATTATTGGTTCAAATACAGAAGAAACAACTGTAACTGTAAAAACCAAGGGAGCTGATATTACTGATTATGCTTATATTGATAGTGACGATGAAGACATTGTAAAGAGAGTCAAGAAAGGAACCAAATTCAAAGTTGATTATGCGCAATATTCTTCCATGGATATAGACGATCCTGATGGATATGAATATCATATTAAAGGTACAGACTTTTGGATATGGCACCGCGATGTCAAAGCGGATAAGAAAATACCAATACATGATTATAAATTTGAACATTTTACTTATATTATGTTTTATAAAGATACTGATGTTTATAATGCTGACGGTACAAAGCAAGATCATCATGGGCAAAAAATTATCAAACAAGGAGGTTTTATAAAGGTAAACAAATTGCTTTATATCTGGATAAAATCCAAAAATAAGGCTGAATTGTTTTATCATTTAGCAGGCCATCAATTTTATGCTACAGATTTACCAGATGGAAGCAGTGGCTCGGATGTAATAAATGTCGGTCAAGGCTATGTTAAGAAAAAAGATGTTAAATTTATTGATGGCCTTAAATTAAGTCCAAGTAATACACCAGAAGAAGCGCGTCAAGCTGCAAAACAGGATACAAATAAGAAAGCTGAATAATTTTTGAAATATGTCTAGAAGGGAGAAAATATATGAATAAGCAGTTTCTACACTATGTTGCAGCTACTATTTTAAGCGTTTGTGCAATTTTTGTTATGAACCAAAAAGTCAATACTGTAGAAGCTAAAAGTATTATTAAAACCGTAATGCACGATGCTCAGGCTTATGATTTGTACGGTGATAAAGTAAAAGGAAAATATGCAGCTTACACTCAGGTTAAGTTAGATGATCAACCAATTCCATTTTCTTTTAAGCCGTTTGCACCCGCATATCAAATTAAAGGTAAAAAGCAATATATCAAGGCAAGTAACATTGACGGTGTTAAACGCAAGGTCAAACGAAACTCTTATGTTTACGCTACAAGCTCTAGGAGGGCTGACTCCCGTTTGCTTAAAAAGGGCAAGACAATAACAACTTATGGCAATTCCTTCAAATTTAAGAACGGGCAACGTTACTACCGCATTGGTGGACCAAAAAAGCAATATGTGAAAGCCAGCAACTTAAGTAAGATTATTAGTTCTAATACAGAAGAAGCAATTGTAAAAGTAACTGCAAAAGAAGGAGCTGGACTTTATGATTTTATCAAAGACGATACTTATTCCAAGAAAGCCAAAAAGGGTACAAAATTTACGGTAGACTATGCTGAAAATAATGGAGGAGATGAAGATGATCCCCAAATATTTATTTATCATATTAAGGGTACAAAATATTGGTTACTGAGCAGTGAAGTTAAAGCCAAAAAGAAAATGCCTGTACATTACTATGATTCTGAACATTATTCTTACATTAAGTTTTATAAAAATACAGATGTTTACAATGCAGACGGTACTATGCAAGATCATCACGGACAAAAGATCAGAAAACAAGGTGGGTTTTTAAAGGTAAATAAATTGCTTTATATTTGGGTACCAGCTGAAAAGAAAGCTGAATTATTTTACCACTTGAAGGGTCATGAATTTTACGCCTCTGCCTCACGAGAAGGAGGAACCTCTGTAATAGATGTTGGTGATGGCTATGTTAAGCAAAAAGATGTTAAATTTATTGCTGGCCTAAAATTACGTCCGAGTAACACTGCAGAAGAAGCCCAACAAAACGCTAAGCAAAAGGCAGACAAATAAATTATTTTAAGATATTTGGCTAATTAAGTCCATCATTTTTTAACTTCATTAATCGTTAAGAAAAGCACAGAATGAAATTATATAATTTCTTGTTTTATTGCAGAAATTAGAGAATCAAAAATAGAGATAGCATTTTTTGAAGAAGAGAGGTTAAAACACATGAATAAAAAAATTACTCATTATTTAGCAGCTGGTTTTTTAGGCTTAACAGCCATTTGGACATTTAATCATCAAGCCCATACTGTTCAAGCAAAAATTCCCAGCACCATAAGAACTGTTATGTATACGTCACAAGCATACGATAAGGATGGACAAAAGGTAGACGCTAAATATCCAGCTTTTCGCCGGATTGAAGTTGATAAAAAGCCATTAATCCTAGATTTCAAGCCCTATGCCCCATACTATAAAATTAGCGGGAAAAAGCAATATATCAAAGCTAATAACATTGACGGTGTTAAACGTGAAGTTAAGCATAATTCCTATGTTTATGCTACCAGCTCACGCAGGGCTGACTATCGTTTAATAAGAAAAGGAACTTCCATTACAACCTATGGCGGTACCGTTAAGTTTAAGAATGGTTTACGTTATTACCGCATTGGTGGTCCCGCAAAACAATATGTGAGAGCCAGCAACTTGGGCAAAATCACAGCTTCAAACACTGAAGAAACTATCGCAACAGTGACAAGCGACGGTGGGACTCCAATTTATGAGATCAATAATGGTCTCAAAACTACTAAAAAGGCTAAAAAAGGTACTACATTTATAGTCGACCGAGCTCAAGAAGAAGGATATGCCGACGATATAACCAATATGGCTATACCAAATGCAGTTATTTATCGTATTAAAGGGACGAATAATTGGCTCAATTGCCTAGACGTTAAAGTTAAGAAAGATTTGCCTTCTCATTACTATGATTATGAGCACTATTCTTATATTAGATTTTATCAAGATACAGATGTCTATAATGCCGATGGCACCAAGCAAGATCACAAAGGACAAAGAATTAGGAAACAAGGCGGAAATTTAAAGGTAGATAAATTGCTTTACATTTGGGTGCCAGCTGAAAATAAAGCAGAACTGTTTTACCATTTAAAGGGTCATGAGTTTTATGCCTCTGACCTACCAGGTGGTGGAGGACCAGATTCAATTGATGTTGGTGACGGCTATGTCAAAGCGAGTGATGTTAGATTTATTGACGGTGTAAAACTAAGCCCGATCAACACAGCTGAAGAAGCAAGTCAAGCTGCCAAGCAAAAAACTGCCAAATAAATCATTTTAAGAAAATTAAATAAATAATTTAATGCACCTAAGAGTAAAAATAAGCTTTTAGGTGCATTTTTATTTGTATTGCTGTGAATTCTTGTTGATAAATTTAGTATTAATATATACAAAAGTTCACTCAATTTAGATACATTCATCAAATTAATTTTGAACCTTTTTTTAAATTTTTAATGATTCAAAGTAAAGCTTTTTAAAATTTAGTCATTTTTTTAATTGTACTTATTGACAACGCTTTTTATTAGATCTAGTGTACTAGATGAATAGTACAAAGAAACAGAAAGTGAGGATTAGCTATGGCTGAAATTTTGCAGGTAAGTAATGTTACTAAAATTTATGAAAAACAATATCAGGCAATATCAGGTATTAGCTTTGGAATTAACTTTGGCGAATTTGTGGCAATCATGGGTGCGTCTGGTTCAGGCAAAACTACTCTGCTTAATATGATTTCGACTTTAGACACAGCTTCTGGTGGCAAAATTTATGTTGATGGCCATGAAATTTCAAAATTATCTGATGATGAAGCTGCCAACTTTCGCAAGACAAAATTAGGCTTTGTTTTTCAAAACTATCGTTTATTAAAAAGCTTAACGGTAAGACAAAACATTGCCGTTCCTATGTCATTACTGGGTAAGGATGACCAAGAAATAGATCAAAAGATTGATAAATTAGCTGAATATTTTAGATTAAGTAATCAACTTGAAAAATACCCCGTTACTTTATCGGGTGGTCAAAAACAGCGTGTAGCAATTATTAGAGCCATCATTAAAAATCCCGCACTATTATTAGCTGATGAACCAACAGGAGCATTGGATTCAAAAGCAGCAAAATTAATCATGGAGTATTTAGCAAAAGTAAATCAAAAATTTCATACTTCTATCTTAATGGTTACCCATGATAGCTTAGCAGCTAGTTACGCTAATAAAGTTATTTTTCTAAAAGATGGGAAAATTGTTGACCAAATCGTTAAAAAAGATAGCAATAATACTTTTCAACAGGAGCTAGCAAGGAAATTAGCCGAAGTAGAAGCATAGGGGGTGCAATTAATTATGAATTACAAAGTAATAGCTAAAAATAATATCAAAAATAGTTTTGGCCTATACCGAAATTATTTTATATCGCTTTCTTTAATTCTAGGATTATTCAACACTCTGCAAATTTTTGCTAAAGACCATGTAATTGCAGATTCTTTATCGAGTTCAGCCAAAGTGGAGTTCATGTCTTATGTTACTTCGGTATTGTTTACCTTATTTACAATATTCTTTATTATTTACTTTAACCGCTTTTTCTTAAAGCAACGTGCTGAAGAGCTGGGAATTTATTCAATGCTGGGTATGTCAAAGAAGAACATTACTTCGATTTTAATGACAGAAAACACCATTATTATTGGAATTGCCTGCTTTGTTGGAATGCTTATTAGTATCTTGTTTTATAGTTTAATAAAAGTACTTTTGATTGTAGCTTTAAAGCTTGATATACCCTATTTAACACATTTCACCTTGTCACCATTCATAATTACAGTAGTACTTTCAATTTTTATGTTGTTAGTTATCTTTTTTGATAATTACCATTTGATTAAGCGCTTATCTATCTTAAATATTTCTAATTTAAATCAAGTTAGCGAAAAAGTAGTCAAAACCAAGTCCTGGACAGCTTATTTAGGAATGATTGCGTTATTAATAGCCTATGTCTTAGTTTTAGATCTCGTTAAGCAGCAACAATCTTTATGGGTTAAAATTGGTTTTACGCCAATGGCAATGATTTCATTAGTATTGGTAATAATTGGCACATTCTTAATTATCAAAAGCACTTTGGCTTATTTTATTAATCGGAAAATTAATAATCACCGTCAGTTGTACCGACCGACAAACAATATCTTTTTACCAGAATCACTGTTTAAACTAAAAACTAAATCAAATTTATTGGTTGTACTGTCCTTAGTTATTTCAGCTGTTATTGGTCTTGCCAGCACGACTTTCATGCTTTTAACTTATCCAAAAGCTTCGTTTATGAAAACTATACCTTCGGCTATTGAAATTAATCAGAAACTTGAACCTAATCAAGTAACCAAGGTAAAGCAAATAGCTAGAAAATATGATGGTAAATTTAAAGCAACAAAGGTAATTAAACTGATTTCTGATAAACCAATAATGGTAAACAAAAAGCAGTCAACTAAAAAATGCAAAGTTATTAATAAACAGGATTATCAAGAGCTGTTTAAATTACAAGGTAATAAGCAAGTCCCAAACCTTGCATTTACTAAGGGAACTGGATATATTTATGCCTTTTATAAGCCAAACAAATCTTGGCGGAAGGTAAATATTAATAGTATCAAGCTTAATTTAAAAGAAATGCACATGTGGCCTATGAATGCTGGATATGGCTATGCATATATAGTGCTGAACAATCAAGACTTTAAAAAAATAAGTAAACATCATTCAGCTAAAATGGTTTATACGGTTAATGGGCCTAATCTACGAGATAACAAGCAGCTTTATCAAGATATTAAGCATATGAACATTAAGTTTTTAAGCGCTTATAAAAAGAATAAAGATGCGGTTGACAATAATAGTGCAACATTTTTAATGGAAGCTTTCATTTCTGTGTTATTTTTTGTCTTTATCGGTTGTATTCTTTACTTTACTACTTTAATGGAAACTACAGAAGTAACTGACGAGTTTAGATTTTTAGATAATATTGGTTATAGTAGAAAACAATTGAAAAAAATAGCTAGTGCTAGCAATTTATTGCTTTTCGTTCCTCCTGCAGTGATGGGACTATTAAATGGATTAATAGCTTTTATTGGCTTTAGATACAGTTTCTTGGAAAATGATGTTGTGGAACTCATAGGAAGCTTTCAAATTGTGGGGAAGCCAATTATTGAAACATGTTTATTATTTTTAATAGTTTATGGATTAATCTACATTTTTTCATACCATAAAACTAAAGCGCTATTGGAAATATAAATAGAACGAAATAATTTTAAAAATTAGATTATTAATCATATAAAGAAGAGCAGACCCACAAATTTTATACATACTTCGTACTTTGTGATCCATTTAAGATGCAAAAAACCAGTGTCAAGACTGAGAAGAAATGTATATGAAAAAAGCATTGAGCATTAAACTCAATGTCTTTTGTTGGTCTATAAGAAATAATTCTTCAAGACTATTCAGTCAAGTCAAGATTGTATTTTTCCAAAATAGCTATTTCTAAGCATTTTACTCGGGTAGCAATAAGAAGATCAGGCCAGTATCTAAATAAAGAAAATTGGAACCGCTTTTTGGACTGGTTATCATATCCACTAAGCCTAAGAAAAGAAATACCAAACCTGAAATAGCAGAAAATTTTTTCGAATTTTTATATGCTTTTTCAGAAATTTTTTTAATTCTAGTAGTGGGATTCTTTCCAAAAAAAGCTGATATGAAGCACATGAGGGCTAAAATTAAAAAGCAGAATAGGAAACCAATACTTTTTCCTAAACCAAAAGTTAAAAAGATGCCTAGCAGAACCTGAATAAAGCCACATATTAAAACTCTAGCTTTATAAGACAATTTTTTTAAAATCATAACAGTATAACGCTTTCCCTATTATCAAATAATCTTGTATATAACTTGATATCAAAGATGATATTTATATTATATTTGGATATATTAAACCCTGATAATTAAAAAAGCAACAAAATTTTTAATTGCTTCCTAATTAATGATGACTGCGTTTAACACCGTTTTTGTATTTTCTTTTTTCGTTTATTTTCATTTTATTAACAATGTCTTCGCCCAAATCACTGTCAAGCATTTCCGCAATGCCTAATAAGAATATTCCCACATCCGCTAATTCTTCATTAATGTTTTGTTTATCATTTTTGCGACAGGCTTCAAATAACTCATTAGCTTCTCCATGTAATCGTAATAATTCGAACTCAATATCCGTGGTATTGAAACCGTGTTTTTTCTTATTTTCCATGACTGCTTTTTGCAGTTTCTTAGTATCTATGATCAATTTGGTCTCCTAAATTCTGATTTTATTCTATTTTATATTTAGTTTGTAAATAGGTGCAATGAATATCAAATTGAGTTGATTAATTTTACTGTGTGAGTTTTGACGCTAGACTATATAGCTTAATCCTTAGATATTGAAATTTTGCCAGTTTTACTGGTAACTTTAAGCAATGGGTTTGCTTGGGAAGAAGTAGAAAAATGATGAGAATAGTATTTTTTACCGACTTTGATTTTTTGTGTAGAATCAGTTGTAAGGTCACAATTGATTTTTGGCAAATCAAACATATCGAACATACTAAAATTACCGGTATTTAGATCGATTGTGCTGTGGCCAATAGCTTTACTGCTGCCAAAATTAAAATTGCCATGATTGATAAAAGTATTAGTTTTTAGCTTACTACTATAAATATAAATGTTTCCTTTATTTACATTGAAATTACTGTTTTTTAATTTAGAATCAAAGACATCTATGCATTCATTATCCTTGTCATGATTTTGTTTGGCGTCATAGTTTTTAACTGTAAAGGTCACATTATTTGCTTTAACATCTGAAATAAAAAGGGATCCTGCAGTTGAGCTTAAATTAATACTGGGAATATTCAATTTATCTATTATGACACCATATTCATAATTGAAACCAGTTATTTCTTTTACGCTATTTTTGTGGGGAACGGTAATATTTATTTGATAGTCACCATCGTTGCATTTATATTCGGGTTCATCATAAACAGTAAGCTGATTGTTGTCCACTTTTGTATTAATTTTATTAACATCGGCTCCTTTTTCTCCTATAACAGTGATTTTAAATTTTTTGCCCAAATCAACGACTACATCTGGTCTGTAACAGGCAAGCTTAATTCTGTTAAATTGAGGAACAGCATAAGTTTTTTTGATTTTGCCTTTCTTAGTTGTTGTGACAACTGCTTTGTAACTATTTGTTCTTGTAGTTTTACTGGCTTTTGCATCAACAACTTTTGCCTGTGAAAAATTATTGCTAACCTTACCGACTGCCAAAAGGAGCACTGCTAAAGCAGCGATATAGCCACAAATTTGATAAAATTTTTTCATTTCTAATTTACCTTCATTATTAATTAGTCTATTTTAATATTTCCTTTGCTGTTAACTTTAAGAAGCGGTTGATTAGGCACAGTTTTTGAAAATTGATGAGTGTAACGTTTGCCCTGAAACTTAATTGTGCCTTTTGGTTTGGTTGTTAAAGCATAACTAATTTTTGGAGCTCCTGTCATAACAAAGTCACCGATACTCATATCGAATGTACTGTTTCCCAAAAGCTGGGAATTTTGAATTTTAACGCTACTGTACTTGAAATCAGGCGCCAAAGCTAACCTTGCCTTTGTTTTAAACATACTATTTCTAATTGTTAAGTCTCCGACACTTAATCTAATTGTACTATTTCTAATTGTTGAGTTTAAGACCTTCAAGTCACCATTTGTTTGCTTAACCCTGATATTGTCTGAGTTAACATGATTAAGGATAACATCGCCATAGCCTGTTTTGACAGCAACACTTGGAATATTCAAACCGTTGAAGTAGATATCACTGATATCACAATTCCCAGTAACCTTTTTTATAGAGTTTTTATGTGGAACAGTCACGGTTACTGTGTAACCGCCGTAATTATGATTACCAACAGGTTTGTCATTGATAGTTAGTATTTTGTTTTTAACGCTAACCCTGGTAAATGCAATATGAGCTCTGTGAGTTCCACTGGCTTTGACACTAAATGTATTGCCTACTATGAATTTGATATCAGGCCGCTTGGTATTAAGTTTGACTTGGTCAAATTCTGTAACATTGAAAGTTTTGTTGACTTTATTTTGAGATCTTGACTTTTTGGCAAAAACGACTTTGTCATCTTGATACTGAGGATTTTGTAGGAAATTATTTGCCTTAGCGCCAATGAGTACCAATAATCCAGCGATTCCTAAAAAGCTGCCTAATTTATATAATCTTTTCATAGTTAATTTCTTCATTTCTAATTAAAACATACTGAATCTATCTATAAAATTCTATATTTGAGTTTTTACTAATTACTTTAACAGTTGGTTTGTTCGGTACGATAATAGATAGGCGTTTATGATAATCTTTATTGTCAGTTTCAATTTTATGCTTAGGATCAACGCGCAGGTCATAACTTATTTTAGGAGCATCTGTCATCAAAAATAATCCTTTATTAAGAGTGAAGGAACTATCACCCATGAAAGTGCTGCCAACAACTGTCATGCCACCCTTGCTAATATGCACTTTAGCTTTGATTTTACTGTCATCTATAGTCATATTACCTTTACCGATGTTAATAGAGCAATTCTTTAAATTCGAATCCATTATGTCTGAAACTTCATGTTTTATTTTTAACTTAACATTTTGAGAAGAGACATGATCAAAGGCAAAATAAGCAATGTTTGATTTGAGATTAATATCGTGAATATTTAACTTTTCTAAGTACACGGAGCCTCCTCGTAAATAGCCTGATACCTTTTTCAAAGCGTTTTTACTTGGTACAGTAACAGTGACTTCATAATAGCCATCATTAAAATGCTTTTCTGGTTCATCATAAATAGTCAGTTGCTTATTTTTAACTTTGGTTTTGATTTTTTGTGCATTTCCACCTCGTTTAGCCTTAATTTTGACTTGGTATTTGTTACCTAAAGTAACGTCAGTATTAGGCCTGTAAGAAGAAAATTTGATTTTATCAAATTTTTTAACTGTGTAAACTTTTTTGGTAGTTTGATTGGTTTGAGCTTCTGTAATTTGATTCTTTGGCAAAGCACTACTTACTTTTATACCTGCTAATACAAGAAAACCGATAATCCCACAAAAAATGCCTATTTTAAAAATCTTTTTCATTATAATTACCCCCTCATTTTAATTTAAACGAGTTGACGCTCAATATTTAGTTAAATTAATTACGACAGTATGAAAGCAGATTCTGTTTTTTAATAATAAAAATTTTGCTTGTTTATTATTAACAGTATTATACTATCTTCAGCTATATTATACAATATATGATATTAGATTTTTTAGGTGATAGGCAATAGTAAATAAAAAAAGGTATGTATCATTTTGATGACGATTAGCTACTGTGCCATTAATTTTTTAAGATAAAAAATAAACCTTTGAAATTTCAAAGGTTTATTTTTAGATGGCTTTTGTTAGTAACATTAGAAGTGGGCATTAATGTTTTATTTAAAAAAACTCTGCGATTTCCTGTTTTAAATGCCTTGCTAAATTATCAGCACCAATTTTTTCTAATAAACTAATCTGTTCTAGTGCTTCTAATTTGTGTTTTTGACAAATTGCAATTCGAGCATTAACAACAAGTAATTTATCATACTGTCTTAGGCTCTTTAATAAAGGCTTTAAACTATTTAAAGTAGTGACAGCTAACTTAAATTTGTGATGCGTCATTTGTATTATTGCCTGATTAATTAGCGTATTGGTTTTCAGAGTTTTCATAAACGGATAATGATTGTCTATATTAGCAATAATCTTGGCAATAATTTCGTTTGCTGTTTGATAGTCAAAGGCAAATAAAATTGAACTAAGGATCGTAATATCTGTAACAGTAAAAATCTCGATATTACGAAGAGAGTTGAACCAAATAGGTTGAACTAGTTCTTGTGCATGAGTAAATCCTTTTGGTTTATCGACTAATAGTAGAGCTTTAAGAATAATAGTAATTCGTTTAATATCATTGTCGTTTTTGACTAAGAGACAATCTTGTAACAAACTATTTATTTTATCCTTATCAATACTACCATCAAGGTTTAAAAACCGATGCAGAAGTTGACTTTTAGTACTAATATGATAGCCATTACTAATATATTCAAACTCGTTGGGAGTTAAACCCAGTCGCTTTATTAATTTAAGTTCATTTTCGTAAGTAGTTGATAATTCAGTATTTTCAATTTTAGAAATTGTGCTACGGTCAAATAAATCTTGTGCTAAATCTTGCTGGGTCATTTTACGTGTAGTTCTAAGACTATGAATTGTTTTGCCAAAATTGCTCATGGTATTACTCTTTTTATGTTTATTTATTCTTAGAATGATGTGCTGATTTTGCACATTATTAATAATGGTTTAATGTTATTCTTAGTTTAGAAATAAATCAATAATTATATCTGATTTATTTCGTCAATTAAGAAGTCGTCATCTTACCTATAAAGACGTAACAGCATGACTTTTGTACATTTATTTGGAAAGGAGGATAAATACATGACCGAAACAATAGCAGGGGTATCTTTAATCATTACATGCTGGTGTTTGGGTAAAATCTATAAAGATAATCCAGCAATCAAATTTCTTAGGACTAATCGGGGAATGATATTGATATTAACCTCCGTTTCCTTAGTAGCCTTTGAATTAGTAATACATAATTTTCAGTTTGGCCAAATTTTACCGGCTTTCCATTCTGGAATTGTTTTGTTTATTCTGTTAGGTTTATTTTATATTTTTAGGGATTATCGTTCAGCAAAATAAACGATAGAGTTATTATGAGGTAAAAAAATGTTGTGGATTATGGTTTTACTTCTTGTATTATTTGCTGGAATGGAATATACAGGAAGAGAGCAACTGCAAGCTCTTAACAAGATTTTTGCTGGGGTAGCAATTGCAATTATTGTTATACCACCAGTTGTATCGTATTTGCTATTTAAGAATTTCACTGCTTTAAACAGTGTCAGCATTCCTCTTGGAGTAGTTCAGGTATGTGTACTAGCTGCAGTATATTTTATATTCAGAAAAGTTGCTTTGAACGATTAGTTATTAAAAGCAAGCACAGTGATATATGATAAAATTTTGATTATAAAAATAGCTTGGGGATTTTTTAAAAAATCCTTTTGCTAATATTTTGACTCCAAGCTATAGATAGCTTGGAGCTTTTTAAGTTAAAAACAATTGGCGCGAAAAGTTATTGTCATAGTTTGAATTAGAATTTGCAATAAAATTAAAAGAACTAACATGCGAATAAATCGTGTGTTAGTTCTTTGTGTTTAATCTTAATTTTAGGGATGATATCAGTTGAGGATTATTTTAATCTTTTTATCTTCAATTTTAATTAGGTAATCACATTCTTGCCAAACACTCGGATCATGAGTTGCTATCACAATTGTGGCAGCGGGATCAAAATTATTTAACAAGGTTTTTAGCACTACTTGGCTATTTTCTGAATCTAGTGAACCGGTTGGTTCATCCGCGAATATCACTTTGGGGGTTTTTAAAAGTATGCGAGCTAGCGCTATCCGTTGCTGTTCACCTCCGCTGAGAGTATATACTTTTTGATTAAACGGCATTTTTTCCAGCCCCACTTGCTTTAAAGCCGCATGCATTCGTTCGCTTTTTTTTCTTCTAGTTAATTTCTGATTAGCTAAGCCTAATTCTAAGTTTTGCTTGACGGTCTCTGTGTCAATTAACCCAAAATTTTGAAAAATAAAGCCAAAAGTTGTGCGATATAGTTTTTTGCGATTTTTACCATTAACAGTTAAGTCAGAAATTACTACTTTTCCGGATGAAGGTTGCTCAAGTCCGCTTAAAACATTAAGAAAAGTTGTTTTACCCGCACCACTTTTGCCCACAATAGCATAAGTTTTACCTGTTTCTAAAGTGCAATTAATATCTTCGAAGATAACTTTTTCTTTAAACTTTTTAGTAAGATGTTCTACTTTAATCAATTTTTCGCTCCTAATTTCCGTGATTAAGGGTAATTAATAAATTGTGCTGTGCGTGAATATAAGTCAATAAAATAATACCTGCTTCTATTAAAAGGTAACCTAAAGTAAGCGGCATTAAGTTTAAATATCCTCTTTTAGCTAAAACCAAGCTAATCATTAAGAAATCAAACCCCAAATTAACAATTAAAAACGTGCAAATTAGTTTAGCGTTAGATTTTCCGAATACCTGATAAACCGCCATTTTATGCCTCTGGCTTTGCAAGAAGGTTGAGCTGACAAACAAGATAATAAAAATTAATTGCAGCAGTGATATGATCGTCGTCATGGTTAACAGGAGCAGCTCTTTATTTGCTTTTGCGACATAATCTGAAAGCAATGCCTGCTGGCTTGTTATTCCAATAGTATAAGAGGTTAAACCTAAACGCTTCACTAATCGTTGCATGGCTTTAAGATTAGGAAAGCGAATCATTCCTTGGCTGTTAGTTGACAAATAGAAATCATCCGATAACAGCTTATCATTCACCACGATAATTAGCGGATTAAATGAAATAGACGATAGTATCTCGTCACGAACGGTATAATTAAGGACTTTTTGGTCACTTGCAATCGGAATGACCTGAATCGTTGGCATCTTTTTTTGCTTGCGGTAGCGGTTAGGTAACTTATTTTGAAACTTAAGGAAGTTCTTCAGCTCCTTTTTAGCTTCTCCCAGTTGATCTAAGCGATTCTTTGGTATTAAGAGCAAGACATTATTTTCAGAAACTTTAATATGTTTAGAAGTGAGGCCACTCTTTGCCAGGAAGTTTTTATTGGCAGTGATCACATTGCCATTCTCAGGCTGAACATCCCGTATTGCTGGTCTGAATACCTGTGAATTTTTTGAAACGATTGCTTGCGGAGACTCGACCACTAATTTATGAACCTTTCGCGCTACTTTTATATCTTCAGCCTTATCCGAAATATGCCAACTAAGATTCAGTGAATAGCCATTTTCTTTAGCAGAAAGCTTTTTGATGATACTCGTGTCTCTTGTATAAATCTGGTAATTTTTATATAAAGCTATCGCGTTAAGCATTATTAAGGCCAGCAGCACTATTTTTAAAAGATAGCCAATTAATAAAAACGCTCCTGAATGTTCTTCGCCCTTGATTGCGGCATATGGCTTTAATAACACCAGTACCAGATAGGATAAGGCGTTTAAGAAGAAGAAACTTAAAAATAAAATCAATAATGCGAGTAGCATGTAGGGTAAAAAAGTTGTCCAACCTTTAGCAGTAAATGAATAAGATCCCCAAGCGACTATGAATATTACAATTAAGCCGAGAGCAGCAACTAATAAAGGTGCTTCTCTTTTTAAGTCGTTCATAAAAAGCTGCCAGTTATTTAAGCCGTTAATTTTCATTATGCCATAAGCTTTGAAACGGTATAATTTTTCGAGCACCATTACAATGAACAAAATGCTGATAACACCCAAAAATATGACTACATTGGTACTACTTAATTCCGTTAGAAGTAAATGCAAAATATAATTAAATGATAGGGAGTTATCTTCAGTTCGTACTTTTAATTGGTGTGAATGGAGTAATGAAAGCAAATCGCCCAAAGCTTCATTTTTGGCATTAGTACAATATACTCCGTAAAGATCTTCTAATTGTAGCTTTTTATTTGATAATTTTTTAACAGATTTATCTTTATAAAGCGAGTAATCTTTATTATCATTGTCAAAACTATAAACTATTTTACTTTGATGGCCATTAAAATTATTAATTCTTAGCTTAACTAAAGAAATATTCTTAGAATGAGCAAATTTTTGTAATATGATAAAAAAACTTTTTTTATTATATTTTTTGTTCCATTCTTTACTATCCGTTTTTTGCCATTTCCTAATTTGCGAATTATTAAGTTTTTTTGAACCATAAATTTCCACAATGGTGGGATTATCAGGTAAAGAACTGTCATCATAGGAATGAAAAATGTTAGTGAACAGGGCGATAGTAGCAATTGTAACTAGCAAGTAAAGTAGGACTTTTATTTTTCGTAGCACCTTTAAACCTCTTATCCGAAAATAGCTCTGTCAAAATCGAATTGGTATTCTGTATCTTTTATCATATATATATGTAATTTTAACTAAACCGCTACTATGAGTCTAAACAAGATATCATGTTCTTTCAACTGTGCTTTGCTTTTGACGTTGGAAAATTGTTGAAAATAATTTTGTAGGTATGTATTTAAGTCGCTTTTCACTTCTTACTAGTGAAGACAAAAAATAATTGATTTTAGATAACACAAAAAGACACCTGTGATGGGTGTCTTAAATATTTTTAAAAGTTCGCCTTTAATTTTTGTTTTTATAATAGAAATAATTGACTACTTTGTTAGACAAAATGAGAGCTATAACACAAATAGCAACACTAACTATAAAAGTTAAGAAATTAGAACCGCTGATCCAAAAAGGCCAAAAGCTTGGCAAAAGGTAATACTCAACAGCACAAGAAGCTATTAATACAATGAAGAAGGTAATGGACTCGTAATTTTTCAGCCTTTGTGGTTTTCTTTGGTAGTTTTTTCTATTTTCTGCCATTCTATTTTTTATTGCATCCATATAAATCATCTTCCTTTTTTAGATTATAAAATATTAATAGTATTGATTGATTAATCGATATGCTAACTTGTTTAATTTAATTCTAACCAAATTAACAGTTATTAGGAAGTATTATACACTGATTGAATAGCAAATCAATTTTTTGCTTAATTTATTATCAATAATAATATTATTGTATATTAATCAATAATAGTAATAATAATTCTTGCAACTAAAAATACACCTAGTAGAGAATAATTTATACTGGAAGTATTTTAAAATTGATAAATTAAGGAGTTTTAAATTTTACAGACCGCCACCATAATTTTTGCGTAGTTTTGGGTCATAGTATGTTGCCAAAAGCAGAATTTTCATTATTGTGGTTACAAATGGTGGAAACATTATCTTCAACCTCCTTACTTTTATAATCTAGTATTATGTAATTATGAAAGCTTATTACTAATTAATTTCTGCGATGCGTGTCTTTTAGCAATATCGAATTTGATTTTAAATTGGCATTAAAAAAGACTAATATACATCTAAATATTTTCTATAGTGTTTGAGGATTCATTTAAAAATTAACCTCTAATGAGTTCTTAGTTTCATAATATCATTTAAGCGAAGTTTTTAAAGGGGTGTCTACATGAACAAGTTTGGTCGGACAACTAGAAATTAAGAATATTACGAAGGCTAACACAACAAAAGTTAGTGAACGATCCCTTTGATCGTATGATTACGAATCTGCAAATAAAATTGTTGACAAAATTATTGAAGCAATCGATGAATATTACCCCTTAAATAAGTCTTCAAAAGTAAATACATTAGTTAATCAGGTAATGACTGAAATGTTGGCACAAAAATTTGACTTGGCAGTAGTTAATTTAATTAAACTAAAACCCCTAATTGAAGAGTTGGGTCAATATGATAAATTGCTTGTGAATAAAGTCAGGATTGCTGTTTGTCAGAAATATAAAACCGAAGCTTTAAAACAAATAAGTTTGCTTCAAAAGAATCGAAGCTGATCATTTAGCTGATAGGTTAAGATCAAAAATTGATGAATTTTTATAGTTTAGCATGGTAAAAAAGGTGCTACCAAATATTAAGCTTTACTGAGTTCAAAAATTTGGGCAAAAAGTTAATATCATTTCTTTAAGGCTTGAGCCCGATATTCTTTCTTCATTATAGTAGCGAATGTATTCCACAATTGCTTTAGTTAGTTCTTGCAGGTTATGGTAGTTATATTCTTGACCATAAAACATTTCGGTTTAAGAAAGAATTAGTATTTATGAAAGCCCTTTAAGTCTCCTAGCCACTTTTTTGAATTTTAAACTTGGTGTATAATAAAATACTATTCAAACCAAATAATGTGTTTTTTATGATTAGTCGTTAGTGGATATCATTTGAATACATTTAAACTTTGTATGTCCAATGGCTGGATTTTAGTAACTGAACAACTCATAGTAACTGATAATAAATATTTCTCTGACTTTTTAATTGTGGCTGCAAAGACCAAAATATTAGTAATAGTTTTAGACTATGTTTGTTATATGGAGGAACCATGATTATCAGTAATATTTGGTTGATTATTTTTGCCACTATTTCTTCATTTTCTAGAGGAATAATATCAGTTATTGACCGTTACCAAATGGGCTATCGCAAGCAAAGCTCAATTGATGTGAACTTTTTAAATAATATTTGTAGCTCGGTTTTAGTAACTTTCTTTTTAATTTACGTCCTGCACAGTTTTCCCAGTCCCAGAATAACCAACAACTATCTTATTAAAGTCCTTTTATATGCTTTTTTGGCGCAGATAGTTGCCTATGGTTACAGCTATGTGTTCAAAAAAGTTTCAATTATGCAGTCTGTGCTTTTGAGCAAGGTGACCGATCTTTTTATTCCTTGGGCCATCTTGCTGACTATGGGCTACTTTAGCAAATCTTCATATTTAGTTTCTATTATTTCCACTGTAATAGTAGTTATTTATATTGTTTTCGAGCAGCGCCATAATAATTTAAATTTGAAAAACCTGTTGACGACTTTTGCCGTAATTGCGCCCTTGTTGATTATCCAAGCGGCACTTTCGCCGTTATTAACTAAAGGCCTAATCAAACCGATTGATCTGGTCTTTTTTACTATCATGACAATTTATGTGCGTTGTTTAATTACCTTAATTACTTTTATTTATAAAAATAGAACTCTCAAGATCAGCGCCGAAAATCTTAAAGGCAAGGTTTACCTGATTTATGGTTCTCGGGCGGTTTTAACGCTTTTAGCACAAGTAACTTATACTTTGGCAACGTCTTCACCCAATTCAAGCATTGCCTGGATCTTTTTAAATATGACCTCTTTATACAGCGTCATCTTTGGCGATATTTTCCTTAAAGAAAAGATGAAGTTCGCAGATATCTTGGTAATTGTGGCCATTTTTATCTTGGCTTTATTTTCAAAGTAACTGGAACAGTTTTTGGGGTGCTATTAAAGAATTAGGTTAATATAATAAATCACTTGTAGCTAAAGCCAGAGTTGCTGTTTGTCAGAAAAATAAAGCTGCAGTATTAGAGCAAGTATGTTTACTTCAAAAAATCGAAGCTGATCATTTAGTTAATAACTTAAGATCAGAAATTGATGAATTTTATAGTTTAATAAAACAAGTCAATTGCTTTTTTAATAAAATGAACTACTATTTGGTCAATATTGTAAATGAGGTGGCAATAATGACTAGAAAAGTAAAATTGGTTATATTCGCGTGCATTGTTGCCGTTTGTCTTTTTTTATTTTACTATTGGGCATCAAATGACTATGTACCTGACGTAGCACAATACCAGGTTAATCACATAATAAGAAAACACGATACCCGAGAAATTAACCAAGTAGCAACTAATAGGAAAACAGCGAAATTTTTACATTCTCTTAAAACTAGTGATTGCTGCCAGAAAATTAGCAAGTTTCAAGGTGGAACTGAAGAATATGGCTATTATGTTGCAAGTATCAAAAATAAACCTGTTGGGATTTATATGCAAAAAAAATCCAATTCTTTTTGGAATTGGAAAATAAAAAGTATTGCATGTTTTGATTAAGCCAACCCTATAAAAACGTAGGCTACTTCATATATCTATAAATAACAGGTTGCGAATTATTAAGATTTAGGCAACATTTTTACCAGATCACTTAAATCCAATCCGTAGTTTCTAATACAAAATTGAAACTCTAATTCAGGCTCAGGTAAATACGAGGTACTAAAAAAAGCACCTATTGCTCCAAGTAGTCCTAAAGCCCTGCGGAAATCCTCTTTCGTAAAAACTGATAAGTAAATGTTATCATCATAATCATCTACTCTAGCAGTGTATTCTGTTTCTAAATTTTTTAGAGTGCTTTTGAAAAGCTTCATTAAATTTTCTTGTTTTGTTTTTTCCATGATAATTTGTAACTCCAATTTATGGTTATTGATCTGGCTAAAGTATAATTTAAAAATTATTCCTTGCTTTTTATGCTAGTTGACAAAATTTTGTATTATAAAACAATACTCTACTCAATCGCTTTTTCTTAACTGGTACTACATATTACTGTAATATACTTATTTAACTAGATATTGTATCTAAAAAATAATGACAAAAGGAATTGAAAATTTTAATGGTAAAAAATAGTAAGCTAATTGGTTCAATACTCTCAGTGGGAATACTTAGTTTTTTGGGAATTGTGATAGAAACAGCACTCAATATTGCTTTTCCCCAATTAATGACTGAATTTAATATTTCTGCCAGAACGGTTCAGTGGTTAACAACAGGCTATATGTTAGTATCTACGATTATTATTCCTTTTGGTTCGTATTTACAAAAGAGATTCAAAGTTGTTTCTTTATTTAGAATAGCTGTTTTATGCTTTTTACTAGGTACTTTTTTAGCAGGAATTTCATCAAGCTTCGCCTTATTACTATCTGGGCGTCTTTTACAAGGAGTTGCTGCCGGCATTGGTTTGCCACTAATGTTTTCAATAATCTTAAGAGAATCACCTCAGAAGCAAGTAGGCATGTTTATGGGACTTGGCACTCTTGTTATTGCTTTTGCTCCTGCAGTTGGTCCAGTATACGGTGGAATAGTTCTAAAACTATTTCAGTGGCAGAATTTATTTTTGTTTATTATCCCAGTAATTATATTGATCTGGGTATTAGGCGAGTTTAGTATCACTCAAACTACTAAAACTGAAAAAATTCCATTCGATTTTCAGGGCGGTTTACTTTTAATTGCGTTTCTCCTGTCCGCTTTATTTGTACTTTTGGGTTTTACCAGTGGCAATAATATTTACCTGCAATTAATATTGGCATTAATCACTATTATTACTGGATTCTTCTTTATTTTGGTTGAAAAGCATAGCAATCATGCAGTTTTAAAAGTTAGTTTATTTAAAAATTGGCAGTTTACTTTCTTTTTGCTGGCATTTTTTCTGTTGCAATTAATGTCACTGAGCATGTCGTTTTTGATACCCAACGTGTTACAGACAGCTTTTGCACAAACAACGGCCACAGCTGGGTTGCTGGTTTTACCTGCTGCTATCACAGATGCAGTTGTTTCAGCGTTTGCTGGAATAATTTACGATAAGATTAATCAAAAATTACCAATAATATTTGGAGTAGTAATAATTCTTCTCACTTTTATAATTGCTATTTTTTTGAACCCAAATATTACCAACATGGTCTTTATTTATATCAGCTTTATGTTTGGCTTGGGATTTAGCTACGGTAATATCATGACTTTTTGTTTATCCCATATTCCGACTGATGTCAAAAATGATGGAAATGTCATTTTTATGACCGCCCAATCATATTCTGGGGCGATAGGCACAGCACTAGCAGCTTCGTTAGTAACCTTGGCGCAAACAGGTTTTAAAAACAAAAAGTTAGCGGCATTGGCAGGTCTAAAACTAAATTACAATATGTTAGTATTCCTATCTTTGATAGTACTGGTTTGCATTTTAGTATGCTTTATTTTTACTAGATTAAAAAATAAAGCATACTAAAATTTGTTTTAATTTTTAGAAACTTTTTTAATTCAGCACAATAATTAAAATTATCGTTCAGTATATGCCTTCCAATATTAAAAATGAACATTGAACTACTTTTTATTTACTACTTTTCCTGGAACCAATAGGTTAAAATAGGATAAAAAATAAGAATGCATCAATTTGCGGAATATATGAAGTTCGATTAGTCCTATCAAAAAGTATTGCTAGTAGAGAAAATGCTAAAAGTGCTAAATTTAAGTATTTGCAAAACTTTTCTACGCCATCCAGATTAGCCTTTTGAATAATTTTTACAGGGTGGGTGGTTTTAATGAAAATAGCGCCTAGCAGTAATATCACACCAAAGAAAAAGTAAGTATATATAGCTATTTTATTTTTATGATAATAAATAAAAAGAATACCAATTAAAAATTGTAAAATGCCCATTAAAAATAAGGCAATTTTCGGATTAAGTTCATATTTCAGCATGATTTGAAACCTTTCAAAATTAAATTTAATAAGTCTATGCAATAAAAAAAGTAATATTTTTACTGTATAGACTTAAACTATACCTTATCACTAAATTATAATAATATTAAATTATTATTTGAATATTTTATTAAAAACATTATGGTGCTAAATTATTTTAAAAGGAGCAAAGTGATGAGAGTTAATGTTTTACAACACACGCCAAACGAAGGCCCCGGTTCAATTCAGGAATGGGCCGACCTGCATCAGCATGATTTTTATGTATATCATCCCTATCAGTTTGGCATTTTGCCCGTTGCTGCCACAACAGATTTACTAGTTGTCTTAGGCGGTCCAATGAGTCCAAATGACGATCTGCCATGGATTAAGCAAGAGCGCCAGTTAATTAAGCAGCTATTTCAGGAGGGAAAGCCTGTTTTAGGAGTATGCTTTGGCGCCCAACAAATTGTTAAAACTTTAGGCTATCAGGTTAAAAAGGCACCGGTTAAAGAAGTGGGCTGGGGTCCGGTCAAGTTGCAGTCCAAATTAATAAGCGGTTTGCCTGAAAGTTTAGAAGTATTGCATTGGCATGAAGAAATGTTTGACATTCCAAAAGAGGCTGACGTTTTATTTTCTAATGCTAATTTACAAAATCAAGGTTTTGTTTTAGGCAAGCAAGCTGTTGGTTTGCAGTTTCACTTAGAACCAGAAAAAGATAATATCAAAGAGATTGTGGTTAACGACGCGCAATATCTATCCGGTTCGGTGTTTAAACAAACAACTAAGCAAATTATTGAGCATCCTGTTCCCAAGGAAAATAAAAGGGCAATGTTTCGCATTTTAGATTATTTGACAGAATAAATAATTTAGATATAGAAAATTTGTTTTAAAGAGTGTCGCTTTATTTGTTCCCATAACTTTAATTGCTATACTACGAGAAACGAACTATCTGCTGGGGCAGACCTTACTTCAAAATTATAAACGGCAGATACCATGGCAGAGGCATGATTAGCATTTGGGGCGTACATTAATTAAGTATTGTAACTACTGAAATAACCTTCAAAATAAAAACCAAGCCATTTTAATGGCTTGGTGTATATGATTATAGGTAATTTTCCTAAAATCCGGTTAATATTTGGGATTGGTTTGTTATAATTTAATTAGCGTAGAAAATTTAAAGGACGGTAGCTGTCGCTTTCATGAAGGAAGTGAGGCCTATGAACTATCTTGATTCATACTCCAATCTCCCAAAAGAAAGGAGCAGCACTTGATGAGCACTGCCGAAGCGTTAAGTTTAATGCTTAACTTTGGTATGTTTATCTTGACCTTGTTAATGTTTATTGACAAGCATCATGATAAATGAGCAAATCAAAAACCGTCCTAGATACTAGCTGGGCGGTTTATAAATTTAAAAAATTATAACTATAAGCGCAGTTACCGTCCTTTGTGGCGGCTCTACGTGAGGAAGACTTATTGGCGTAAGTCTTCCTTTTTCTTACACCTGTATTTTAGCATGAATGCTTTTATGGTGCAATTAAGTATTATAGAGCAGAATTCATAGCGCTAAAGTATATAAGGCATTTTTAAATTTCAAAACTAGCATTAATTTAACAACATGCAGTTAATTTTACGCACTAAGCTTAAACTGCCTTGAACAATCATATCTTGCTCACACAAAAACTGTTTCAACAGAAACGGTTTTTATTGACAAGCATCATGATAAATGAGCAAATCAAAAACCGTCCTAGAGACTAGTTGGGCGGTTTTTAATATTAAACAAAAAATATTATAAGCGCAGCTACCGTCCTTTGTGGCGGCTCTACGTGGGGAAGACTTATTGAAGTAAGTCTTCCTTTTTCTTACACCTGTATTTTAGCATGAATGCTTTTATGGTGCAATTAAGTATTATAGAGCAGAATTCATAGCGTAAAAGAATACAAGGCATTTTAATTTGCAAAGCTAGCGCTAATTTAGCAATATGCAGTTAATTTTACGCACTAGGCTAAACCGCCCTGAAGAATCATAACTTGCTCACACAAAAACCGTCTCAATGGAAACGGTTTTTTGTCATATTTAGTTTTGCTTCGACAAAATGTTATTTTTAATAAACAGCACCATCGTAAAAGCCAAAGCGAGGCTTATTAAAATCAAAATCTTTTAATTCACTCACTTTAAGGGCAATGTCGCAAACGCCCCAACTCATTAGATTAATTGGTTTGCCATAGTCTTCATCAGGGATGACCAACACGATGTATTTTCCTTGTGACAAAGCATAGCCCAGTTCCATGCCGAGACCAACATCTTCTTCATCAGGCAGATATACCCCGATCATAACATCACTGGCTTTAATACCGGTTAAATCGCCACGGTAAGTTGCAGTTTCCCATTCACGATCACGAAGATATTCGGGATGCTCCTCAACACTGATGTTTTTATATTGATGATCCAAAGGAACATAACTGTTTTCCAGGTCAATGGTTGGGTTTTCTTCTAAAGCTTTCATTGCCTTTTTGTAAGCATCGTTTTGCTTATCATTAAACCAACCTGCACCAAAATAAACAGTTTTTGTTTTAGTCATAAAATTTCTCCTTACCATTAAACCTAATTTAAATAAATTTCACGCAACTTACTGATTTCATCATCAGTTAATCTCATAATATCACGTAAGTAGTTTTCAACGCTACCATAATTTTTATTTATAGTTGTAAGTACAAAGTCAATGTATTCAGAATGTACAGTTTGCAAGTCTTTTAAGATGTTTAGGGTTGCGTCATTTGCTCCTTCATCTTTAGCTTTTTGTAAAAAATTATGAACAAAGTCTTTGGTGGCAACGTTTGTTAAAAGATAATCTTTTTTGATTGTTTCAAATGGTACGCCAAGAGCCGATAAAATTAATAATGCCGCAAAACCAGTCCGGTCTTTGCCGGCAGTACAATGAAAAATTATACTTTGATTTTCCTGGTCATTAGCCAGCAACACGTCAAAAAAGTGGCGGTAAGCTCTTTGGGCAGACTCACTTTTAATCATGTCATCATAGGCTAAAAACATGTGGTCAAATCCAGCTTTAGGATCTTGATGCTTTTCGCTAAGAATTTCGTCAATTCCCTTTGAGGATTCGGTCAAATCTTCGCTAAATACCGGATCAAAGCTATAAATAGCACCCTCAGGTACACGATCAGGTTCTCGGTCAACTTCGTCCTTGCTTCTAAAGTCAACAACGTATTTTACGCCGTAGTCTTGTAAAAATTTCAGGTCAGTCTTATCAAGCGTTGCCAAATTAGCGGTTCTAAGCAATTTGTGCATTTTGACGGTTTTGCCATCTCTAGTTTGATAGCCACCAAGCTCGCGAAAATTACGGCCACTTTTTACGCCAATTAATTGATTTTTTAGTTTTTGGGTCATGATACCTCCACCTTTACGTTTGACAATTACACCTAATTTTAGCAATAAACAAGTATATAAACAATTATAAAAAAAGCCAAGAGTATATCGAAATTATGGTAAAATAAACAAAAGAACAATATATTTCAAAAGGGTGAGAACATGGAAACGAAAAAAGCTAGTATTTTAGTTCCAGTCGATGGTTCAGAGTCGGCAGAAAGATCCTTTGATAAAGCAGTTAAAATTGCAATGACGGAAAATGCCCACATTGATGTTTTAAGCGTAATTGATACCAGACAGTTTTTAGGTGAGATGCAAGATACTCTGATTACAGGCGACACCGTTTATCAGATGACGCAAGATTCAGAAAAATACCTCAAGAGTTTAAAGGAATGGGCTCATGACAATTTGGGTTTTGATGATATTGATTACCACATTCGTTATGGCAGCCCGAAAGCAATTATTTCCTATGACTTTATTAAAGACCATCATAATAATTTGATTATTATGGGTGCAACTGGTTTAAATGCAGTTGAAAGAATGTTGATGGGTTCTGTTACTGAATATGTTAATCAACATGCTTTGGCTGATGTCCTTATTGTCAGAACGGATATTGACAATAATCCAATTAAGCCAGAACGTAAAAATAAATAGAGTTCTAAAATGAAAAGACATACGATAGATAATTCGTGTGTCTTTTTTTGTGCAAAATAAGGAACCTTAAAAAATATTATATTATTGATGTTCGTAAAATTAACTTTCATAATACAATAACAAAATAAAATCCGATATTTACTTGCGTAATTGCGAATATTTATGGTATTATCTGTATGAAATGAACGTAATTATACTGTTTGGAAGGTTGAGGGCAATGAAAGTAACAGGAAAAACCTATAATTTATTTTCCTATTTAAATACTTTACAATTATCTTCGTTAACCGTTCTTTTTTCTTTCAGAATAACTACTTGGGCATGATATGCAGTAGGCATATTTTGCCTTTTTTATTTGCTTAATTTCGGGAGGATGTTAATGGAAAATAGAAGCAGAAGTTAATTCAGATCGATTTTATTTGGATATTTACATGAATGTATTGCCATGAAAGTGACAACAATGTTTATGCTTAAGCAAAATGAAGTTATGGTAAATGTATTTATTAGGAGTGTAAAAAACAAATGACCAAAATCAAAAAGTTTCTGATAGCATGTTTCGTACTGTTATTAACAGTTGGTGCTACAGCATGTTCCAATTCAAGTAAGAAGTCTAGTTCAAGTAGTAATACGCCAAAATCACTCAACGTTCAGTTCGTACCGAGTGTAGCTGCCAATAAGCTGGAAGCAAGGGCTAAGCCGATGGAGAAACTATTGTCCAAACGCCTTGGCATCCCAGTACATGTTTCAATGTCAACTGACTACAATGGCTTAGTTGAAGCTATGAAGTCAAAGAAAGTTGATGTCGGCTTTTTGCCTTCAGACGCTTACATTATGGCTCACAAGCAAAAAGCAGCTGACCTGCTTTTACAATCAGTTCGTTATGGCATTAAGCAACCAAATGGTGTTCAAACCAAAGAATTAGTTAATTCATATCGTGGCGAAATCCTGGTTAAGAAGGGTTCAAAAATTAAGAGCTGGAAGGACTTAAAAGGCAAGTCGATTTCAGTTCAAGATATTACTTCCGACTCTGGTTATGTTTTCCCTGTTGCTGAATTAAAGCAAAAGGGTTTAGATGTAACCAAGAGTTGCAAGACTGTATCTGTTAAGGGTGCCGATCAAGGCGTCTTAAACGTTTTAAACGGTGATACTGATGCAGCTTTCGTATTTGAAGATGCACGTAATAATGTTAAGAATGATGATCCGAAGATTATGAGCAAGGTAGTGCCAATTTACTTCACCAAGCGTATTCCTAACGATACTATTTCGGTTATCCCTAGTTTGCCAAAATCCTTCCAGAAGAAGCTGGCTAAAGCATTTATTGCTATAGGCAAGTCTAAAGAAGGTAAGAAGATTATTGAAAATGTTTATAACCAAGAAGGTTATACTTACGCAAAAGACAGCGACTACGACATTATTCGTCAATATAATAAAGTAATTGCTTCTACTAAGAAATAGTTTCCCCCAATATTTTAAAAATCTAAAAAGGCTACATAATAGGAATTAAATAAACTTTCTTAAACAAAATAAGATTTCTAGTCAATTCTCTTTTCTAAATAAAACATTTCTGCTATTATTTGATAGAATAAATACAGTATGTCGAAAGGAGGGTGAAGGTAATGCAAAAACGGCGCTTGGCGTTCATTGAAGTTTTTGCAAAAAAGCCTTTTCGTTCCTTTCAAAATGGTATTGTTCGCTTTTTAGTAAAAGTGTTATTGAAAGACTTAGTTTAATTCACATTCGTGTTTTTAGCTAAAGTCTTTTTTTTATGTCTGGGAGGGCATGATGAAAAAATTTAGAAAAATACTAGCTGGTGCCGCTATTTTTTTAGTAGCATTCATGATGGCTGCCTGCTCAAACAAGGAAAAGAGCAAAGATACTGGCACGCCCAAATCATTGAACGTGCAATTTGTTCCTAGTCAGGCGGCCACAAAGTTGGAGTCACGTGCAAAACCACTGGAAAAAATGCTGTCAGACCGTTTAGGTATTCCAGTTCACGTTTCAATGTCTACTGATTACAACACGGTGGTCGAAGCCATGAAGTCTAAGAAAGTTGATGTAGGTTTCTTGCCGCCAAATGGCTATATTTTAGCTCATAAGCAAGGAGCAGCAGATGTATTGCTCCAAGCACAAAGATATGGAGTTAAACAACCAAATGGCCGACCAACCAAGGAACTGGTTAACTTCTATCGTGCTGAGATTGTAGCTAAGAAAAATTCTAAAATTAAGAGTTGGAAAGATTTAAAAGGCAAGTCAATTTCTATTCAAAGTCCCACATCTTCAGCCGGCTACGTTTTCCCAATTGCCGAATTGAAGGAAAAGGGTCTTGATGTACGCAAGAGTTGCAAGTTAGTCACTGTGACTGGTCAAGATCAAGCTGTACTAAATGTGCTCAATGGTGACACAGACGCCGCATTTGTGTTTGAAGATGCGCGGACAATTGTTAAAGACGACAATCCTAAAATCATGAGTCAAGTAGTACCAATTTACTTTACCAAGCCTATTCCCAACGATACGATTTCCGTTGTTCCCAGCATGTCTGACTCATTCAGAAAGAAGCTGGCCAAGGCATTTATCGATATTGGCAAGTCTAAGAAAGGTAAAAAAGTCATCGAGAGTATTTACACCCATGAAGGATACGTTCACACTAAAGACAGTGACTTTAACGTTGTGCGTAAATATGAAAAAATTATCGAATCGACCAAAAAATAAGGAATACAAAGGAAGTTTATAATGGCAGATTCTGCAGTTAAGCCAATAATCGAATTAAAAAACGTTAAAAAAGTTTATGGCAAAGATGTTGTTGGTTTAAAAGACGTCAATTTAACTATCAATAAAGGTGAATTTGTCGTTATTGTTGGTCTATCTGGCGCCGGCAAATCAACGCTTTTGCGGTCGATTAACCGTTTAATTGATATTACTGAGGGTGATATTTTAATTAACGGTGAATCTATTACCAAGGCTAAGGGTAAAAAATTAAGAACTTTGCGTCGTCATATTGGGATGATTTTCCAAAGCTTTAACTTAGTTAAGCGCTCAAGCGTGATGCGTAACGTTTTAACTGGCAGAGTTGGATACTATCCAACTTGGAAATCTACTCTAAACCTTTTTACTAAAGAAGATAAACAACGGGCCTATGACGCTTTGCAACAAGTTGATCTTGAAGACAAAGTTTACTCTCGTGCTGATGAATTGTCCGGTGGACAGCAGCAGCGGGTAGCGATTGCGCGTGTTTTAACCCAAAACCCGGATATTATTCTGGCAGACGAGCCAACAGCTTCGCTTGACCCACAGACTTCACGCCGGGTGATGAAAGACTTGCAGATGCTTAACGAAAAGCATGGCATGACTGTTGTCATTAACCTGCACAGCGTGCAACTGGCACAGGAATTTGGCAAGCGAGTCATTGGAGTTCGTGCTGGTGAAATTATCTATGACGGTAAGATGTCTGATACTCCGGCAACCACGTTTGATCAGATCTATTCCGGTGGTGATGAAGATGAGTAGCACAGAGCAAGAAAAACTGAGGGCTTTGCCTAAGAAAAAGTTTAAAATCTTAAACTTGCTTTGGGTACTGCTTTTTATTGCTGGATTATTCATTTCTACTAATGAAACCAAAACTGACTTAGGTGCCTTGTTTGCCAACTTCGGTCAATTTGCTGACATTTTCTTGCAAATGCTGCATCCTGACTGGTCATACCTTGGCACTGTAGTGCCACTTTTGCTGGAAACTATTAAGATGGCGATCTTGGGTACGGCAATCGGTTCTGTAATTGCTTTTATTTATTCTTTGCTTATTGCCCGCAATATTGTAAAAAATAAAGCACTTACGGGGATATTGCGGATCATTATGAATATCATCAGAACAGTTCCTGACCTGCTTTTGGGTGCTATCTTCGTAGCTATTGTTGGTATCGGACCAGTAGCCGGGGTTTTAGCCTTGGCTATCTGTACGTTCGGAATTGTGGTCAAACTGTTTTATGAAGCAATTGAAACTATTGATCCGGGTCCAATTGAAGCCTTAACCGCGGTTGGTGCTAATAAGCTGCAAATCATCGTCTTTGCGGTTTTGCCTCAGGTTATGACCTATTTTATTTCCTATTGTTTGTATGCATTTGAAATTAACGTGCGTGCTTCAACTGTTTTAGGTTATATCGGTGCCGGTGGTATTGGTTTGTATCTGCAACAGACGCTGCAAATCTTTGATTATCCTAAGACAGGTACAATTATTATCGTGATCATCATAGTAGTGGTACTAATTGATTATGTTTCATCTAAATCACGGGAGGCGTTGATGCAATAATGGATACGAGTATGAAAAAATTGCCTCCTAGGCCTATAGATGTCAAAAAGCGTGTTTTGCACTGGCTGATAGCAATTGTTACTGCAGCTTTAGTTGTTTGGTCATGCACAGGAATCGATTTTGGTGGGATCAAAGAAACGGCCGGACAGATTGCCGGTGCGATCTTTTCTGGTATTTTTCATCCTGATTGGTCTTATGTCTATAACGGTTCAGGCGAAGACTTACTGTCGCAATTATGGGAAACTGTTTGCATTGCCTTCTTAGGAACATTCATTTCTGCCATTATCTCACTGCCTTTTGCCTTCTGGGCCGCGAATACTAAGCACAAGCACTGGTATGTCTCACGGTCGGGCAAGATTGTGCTGGCAATAATCAGATCATTTCCAGAAATTGTTTTAGCCTTAATGTTTATTAAAGCTGTCGGACCTGGTTCTGCTGCCGGTGTTTTAGCACTTGGCTTTCACTCAGTGGGGATGCTCGCCAAGCTCTTTTCTGAAGCAATTGAGAACTTGGAGGATGGTCCCAACGAAGCAGTTACTGCTGTTGGAGGCTCAAAAACAAATATTATCATGTTTTCTACTTTGCCTAATTTAATGCCGGCGTTAATTTCAAACACTTTATACCGGTTTGATGTTTCGATTCGGTCAGCTTCTATCTTAGGCTTGGTTGGAGCCGGAGGTATCGGCTACCCGTTAATCATCGCACTGCAATACCGTCAATGGAATCGTGTTGGTATCATTTTACTGGGTATCATCATTATGGTTGTGATCATTGACTGGATTTCGGGCTGGATCCGTAAAAAATTAGTCTAAAAACGAAAATATCTCAAAATAGTGAATCAAGCATGTGGATATCAGCTTGATTCATTTTTTTAGCCGTGATATTTAAAGGGGCAATTTTCTAAATGATCATTGATTAAACCAACGCCCTGCAGAAAAGAGTATAGAATTACTGGCCCCACAAAAGTAAAACCGTCTTTTTTCATCTGCTTTGCTAATTTTTGCGCAATTTTGTTTGTCGTTGGCACCTCATCACTTGTTTGAGGATGATGAATAATGGGAGTAGGAATGAATTTTTGTAAATAATGGGCAAAATTGCCGTATCTGGCATCAATAATTAATAGTGCGCGTGCGTTGGTAATTGCAGCGGCAATTTTTCTTTGATTACGGATAATTCCTTTATCTTGCAATAAGCGCGCCTGATCCTGTTCGGTCATTTGCGCAACTTCTGCGGGAACAAAATTGCAAAAAGCATGGCGAAAATTTTGCCGTTTATGCAAAACTGTAGACCAACTGAGTCCAGACTGAAACAGTTCCAGCACCAGCATTTCAAATAAGTAACGTTCATCTAAGTTTAATTTGCCCCATTCGTGGTCGTGATAATCCCTAATTAAGGAATCATCATGGTCACTCCAAGGACAACGAGTAATATCATTCATTTTTATTCTCCTTAAATATATATTAACGTTCATAAATAAATACGCCAAAATATTTTTATTCTTTTAAAAACAATTTTTCCCAGTTATTGTGCTGAAATTTTTTAATTATTTTCTTTTTGCTTAAATATCAGAAACTTTTCCTTCAAAAAGTGCAATAGTTGTTTTTTTGGTATAATATATAATGAACTTTAGGAGGAAACCATGGAGAAGTTAGAAATAATAACTTTGGCCGATGACTTGGCCGCAAATCAAGAAAGTATTTTAAATAAAGAAACAGATTTTGATGCCGAGGCAGTTTATCGTGTAATTGATAATTTGCACGTTTTGCATAAGCCAATAAAAGAATACTTCGGCATGACTCAAGAACAGTATTACGACACTGAAAGTGATCATAAACTGACTTTAATTAAGTTGTCAGAGCAATTAACCGATTTGCAGGATCGGATTTTAACTAATCACGTTGATGGTTTTGTTGATAAAAACGAAATTAATTTAACTTATAATCATGAAAATCCCTATGAAGATGGGTTTTATAATGACTTGGTAGATTTTCATGTCGTTAGTTACAGTTTAAAAGTAATTGGAGCCGTTGAAGAAGTAGCGCCAAAAACATTACAAGGAGTTTTGTCTAAAGATGCACTTCTATCAATTGGTTTAGCGGCACACGCTTTAGAAAAAAGTTTATAATTTTAGAGCTGAATGTGTGTTCAGCTCTTTTTCTTTCTGCTTGAGGCAAAATATGGGTGTTTTAAAGTATACTAAAGGACTTGCTGATAAGATAAATGGTGCTAAATTACGTTCTTTATTTAAGAAAAATGATGCACAGCTTGATCCTATGCAAAATTATTTAACGGTAGGAGAATATCACGTTGATGGTGAACAGGGTACACCTAACGATCAGCCGTATACTCTGACAGTTTACCAAGATGAAGAAAAAATTTTGCATCAAGCTCTCAGCTTGGAAAGTACAGATAAATTAGAGCCTGAATATGTCCGCCGATTTAGTCCTGAACTGCAACGCTACCGCGCTTTCGTCAACCGCAAAACTGGCAGACGATACGTTGTAGAAGAATACTTGGATCGCTTTGTTGAAAGAGTCAAAGGCCACATTCGCACTGGGAAAAATTCTGTTAATGTCAGTGTTATTACTGATACCCATTATAAAGACCGTAATAGTATGGACTTTTATGGCTGGAACGGCTTAACTCACGTTAACGAATTTTCTTACCTTGATGACTCAGGACTTTTAAGTTTAAAAGTTCATTTGGGTGACTGGATTGATGGTTCCGATACCGGCTTTTTGGGCGAAAGTGAATTAACCAAGTTGCGTGATTCATTTGTTTCCGACAAAGTGCCTTATATGCTTATTAAGGGAAATCATGATGAAAATGATAAATTTGATGAACACCATGATTTAAGTGCTTCTTTTCCTGAAAATGAGTTTGAAGGGATTATGTGGCCTGCTTTGTATAAGCAAAAAGGTGTCCATTATATTTCCCGGCAACATGGAGTTTGTTACTATGATGTGGATGACTTGCGCTTTATTTCCGTTAATACTTCTGATTTGCCTTACTATTTGGATGCCCAAGGCAGAAAAAAGTATGATGTGAAACTTACTTTGGCTGTGAGGGAAGACCAAATTGAAGAAATCATTGAAATACTGGAGCAGTCATCAAATAAGCAAATTATCTTTATGAGCCATGCCAATCCGATTAATCGCAAGGGTTCAAATGCTTTAAAGTATAATGGTCGTTCTCTGCACGAGTTACTGGTTGCCTTCAATCAGGGTGAAAAAGGACAGATGCATTCCAGCTACGGAATTCCACCAGAGTTTCGTTTAGCTAATGACTTTGATTTTACTAATGTGAAAAATGCGCGTATTATTGCCTACTTTTGCGGTCACAGACATAACGAAGACCAATACCGCATTAACGGAATTCAGTATATCTTGTTTAACTGTTCGGCACTGATGGGTCCTAACCATGCTTTAACCACTAAATATAACAAGAATTGGAAGCGGCAAATTGATCATCAAACAGAATTTGCGGGTTATATTGTCAATATTGACATACAGAGGCATTATATTCAGGCCTTTGGCTATGGCGCTGCCAGCAAACGCAGAATTTTTTATATTTAGTAAAATCGCGACGGGCAATTTGGAAATTGCCCGGCTTTTAGCATATAATAGAAAAGTTAAATTAAAGACAAAAATATACAAAGTAACATAAATTAAGGGAAGATAAGCAATGTGCGGAATTGTTGCATTTTATAATCCAGAAATAAATGATAAACAAGCCGCTATCGGTAAAATGATGGCAGCAATTATGCATCGTGGTCCTGATTCAGATGGTTATTATACCAACGATAAAGTTGCTTTAGGGTTTAGAAGATTATCAATCATTGATTTACGTGGCGGCAGTCAACCAATTTACAACGAAGACAAAACAAAGGCGATTATCTTTAATGGTGAAATTTACAATTTCCAGCCATTAAGAAAAGAACTGCTTGCGGCAGGTCATACCTTTACCACTAAGTCTGATACAGAAGTGCTGTTGCATGGCTTTGAAGAGTGGGGCATGGATGGTCTGCTTAAGAGAGTTCGCGGCATGTTTGCTTTTGCGATTTGGGATGACAATACCCAGACCTTGTACGGTGCGCGTGATTTCTTTGGCATTAAGCCGCTCTATTACAGTGATGAGAATGGACATTTAACTATCGGCTCAGAAATCAAAAGCTTTTTGGCAATGCCTGGTTTTAAAAAACGTTTGAATATTGAAGCAGTCAAACCATATTTGATGAATCAGTATAATGATTTGCATGAAACTTTTTTCAAAGGAATTTATAGATTTCCTGCCGGCCACTGGTTCGAATATAAAGATGGTAAAATGAAAACCCATCAGTATTGGGACGCAGAATACAAAGCTAATACTTTAAGTTTTGAAGAAACTGTCAATAAAATTGACGAAGATTTACATGAGTCAGTTAAATTGCACCATATTGCAGATGTTCCGGTTGGCGCCTTTTTATCAGAAGGCGTGGATTCAAGTTATATTACCAGCATTTTAAATCCAGATGATGTCTTTTCAATTTCTTTTGACGATGCCACTTATGATGAAGCTTCTAAAGCCAAAGCCTTAGCTGATATCAAGGGCTGGCATTTCTTTTCTGATAAGGTAAAAGCTGACGAGGCCATGCACGACTTCCCAGAAATGCAGTATCATATGGATGAGCCGGATGCCAACCCATCAATAATTCCATTGTGGTATTTATGCAAGATGGCCCGTAAACATGTGACGGTTGCTTTGTCTGGCGAAGGTGCGGATGAATTATTTGCCGGTTACGTTAATTACGGGATGCACACGCACAACAGCATTATTAAAGTGTTTACTTCCCAATGCAAAAAGTTGCCGAAGAAGACCAGGGTTAAACTGGCACACAGAATCAAAAAAATGCCGAACTTCCCCGGTAAGGTTCATTTATACACCAATTTGGCTGAACCGAGTGAATTTTACGTTGGTCAATCAGTTATCTACGACATGGATTATCCGACTATCTTTACCTCTGAGGATGCTAACAGTGTTTTAAAGCCAACTTATCGTAATAAATTAACTGTCAACGGTATTTACCAAAGTGATTTCAAAAAAGTAAAGGACCTTGATAATGTCCGCCAGATGCAGTACATTGATCTGCACCACTTTATGCTAAATGATATAGAGCAAAAGGCGGATAAAATTTCTATGGCCCATTCCCTGGAATTACGGGTGCCATACCTCGATAAAAAGGTTGCAGAAAGAGCCAATTCAATTCCAACTGATTATTTAGTGAACAAGCATGATACTAAATATGCTTTGCGCAAGGCTTCAGAAAAGGTTTTACCGGATGAATGGGCTAAACGGCCAAAATTAGGCTTTCCCACTCCAATTAAAGAATGGTTGCAAGAACCCCGTTTTTATAAGCAAGTGCGGGAATTATTCAGTGAAGACTTTGTACAAGACGTTTTCGAGCAGGATAAAATTTTAGCCCTGCTTGATGAAAACTACAAGGGTGACGGTTCCCATCGTCGACAAATTTGGACTATTTATACATTCTTAGTATGGTATAAATTATTCTTTGTTGACTATGAGGGCACAGTTGCCAAATACCAGCATGTTCAACCAGAAGTTGCCAGCTTGATTAAGCAAGGCAAGCTGGTTTAATGAGGAGCACAATTTATTAATGAAACAAAACTTTACGCCAATTTTACTTGGCAGTGACATTAATGTTTACGGCATGGCCCGATCGTTTAACGAGGCATACGGTATTAGCGTAAAGGCGCTGGCTGACAGTCAGCTGGCGGCAACGCGTTATTCTAAGATTGTCAGTGTGGAATTACATCATGGCTTCAGCGAAGATCCAACTTTTATTGAGGTTATGCGTGAACAAATGAAAATTTACCAGGACCATGAAGAACCGGTAATTCTAATTTCATGCGGAGACGGCTATTCTGAACTACTTGCCAAACATAAGGAAGAACTGCAACGAGTTTTTGTCGTTCCCTATGTTGACTACGATTTATTACAAAAACTAATTTCAAAAGAAAACTTTTACCAGATAGCTGAAGAATGTGGTCTGCCATACCCTAAAACCAAGATTGTGACGATGGCTGATTATAAGGCAGAAAATTATTTGGAACTGCCTTTTGGCTATCCACTGGAGCTCAAGCCGGAAGATCCTGTTTCCTGGCTTGATGTGCAGTTTGAGGGGCGTAAAAAGGCTTTTACCATTCATAATGAAACTGAATTGCGTGATATTGTCACTAAAATTTATGAAAATGGCTATCAAGAAGACTTGATTTTGCAAGATTTCATTCCTGGCGATGATTCCTACATGCGAGTATTAAACGCCTATGTTGATAAGGAACATCATATCAAGATGATGTGTATGGGTCACCCATTGCTGGAGGATCCTACTCCGCAATCAATTGGCAATTATATGGCAATTTTACCTGATTATGACGAAAAACTTTATGAGCAAGTTGAATCATTCTTGGAAAAAATTAATTATACTGGGATGGCCAACTTTGACATCAAATATGACACGCGAGATGGCAAATATAAATTCTTTGAAATTAACTTGCGCCAAGGCCGTTCAAGTTTTTATGTGACTCTTAATGGTTATAATTTAGCCAAATGGTACGTAGACGATTATGTTTATGACAGCTTAAACGATAAGGAACCGGTTTACGGTAATAAATTAAAGTCAAAACATAAATTGTGGTTAGGCATCCCTGTCAATGTGTTTAAGCAATATGCCGTTGATAATGAAGCTAAAAGAATGGCTGAAGAGCTAATCCATGAAGGACGTTATGGTACAACAGTCTTTTATGATCAGGATCGCAATTTTAAGAGGTGGCTGCTTTTAAAATATATGTTTCATAACTATAAAGGACGCTATCAAAAGTATTATCAAGAAAATAAGGGTCAATTCTTTTAGACTCTGCATTAATTAAATAGCAATAAAGATGATTGCAGCAAATTACTGGTGATCATCTTTTTTCTCTAAGAATAAAATTATTATTTTGTATGTAAAATACCGGTTCAGCTATTTTAAATAGGGGTGTTCTTTTTTAATACTTCTTGCTAAACTGGTAAATGGAAACTAAAAAAAGAAAGGACTGAATAAATGAAACTTAAACATGGATCTCATGAAGAAACAGAAATTAAGTTGCGCTGGCTTTTACTGGGGGAGCTGGCCACGTGGATCGGGTCGAGTTTTGTTTGGCCCTTGACTTCGGTTTATTTAAACAAGCAATTGCACATCAGCCTTTCTGTAATAGGGGTTGTTTTATTTTGCAATTGTGCCAGCAACGTATTGGGCTCGCTTTTAGCTGGACGCTTATATGACCGTCTGAACCCATACCCCTTAATTGTTACGGGACTAGGACTGGATGCACTAGTTCTGTTCCTGATGGCATTCTTTCACGGCTGGCCAGAATATTGGTTTTGGCTGATTATGACGGGATGTATCAGTGGCTGGAATGGTACCTTAATTAACTCAATTGCGACAAGTTTGCGTAAATACTCAGGACGTTATGTTTTTAATCTGATTTATTTTGCTCAAAATGTCGGTACTGTCACAGGCACGCTGTTAGTAGGTTATCTTTACGACTTTTCAATTGAATTCTTATTTATTTTGGCGGCTTCGCTATTTGCGATCGCCTGTGTTAATGCAGCGATTCATTACCGCCCAATTAATACTTTTCACCAAAATCGTAAAAAGAACGGTACTAAAAAAGGCAAGAAACAAAAAGTTGATCCTATGCCCAAATATAATGTGATGTTAATGGTAGGCTTCTTGGTTTCTTTAGCTGTGACCTGGCTAATGTACATGAATTGGGAGTCTAACCTGTCCGTGTACATGGTTTCATTAGGAATACCTTTCCATTTGTATAGCTTGTTATGGACACTAAATGGTGCTGTAATAGTCATTATTCAAGTGATTTTGGCCCGCTATCCTAATTTGTTTAAGAGCTTGTTCCAGCAAATTATTTTTGGCACGCTCATGTTTGCAATCTCTTTTGCCACATTGATTTTTGCCAAAGATTTTGCCCACTTTGCGCTATCAATGTTTATTCTGACCATGGGTGAAGCAACTGCTTTTCCAGCGGTTCCGGCATACATTAACGATTTGTCTCCGATAAACAGCAAGGGCAAATATCAAGGCGAAATTAACGTTGCCCGTGGCATCGGCCAGGCTTTTGGCCCCTTATTTGGCGGTATGATAATTGATCGTGCGGGTTACATTCCATTCTTCATTATTGCTGCTTGTGGCATTTTTCTAGTAGTACTGCTGCTATTGCCATTGCACGCAAAATTGCATAAGCATATCACGCTCTATAAGTAATTTTGTAAAGGTTTTTTAATGTTAAGGGTATAATTAGAATGATAATATTAATTTAGTCTATTTTTAATTTAGATAAAAAGGGAGGACTCTCTGAATGAATAAAAACTTCGCAGTTCGAGGCGGTAGTGGCGACATTATCGAGCCTAAGCGTGATGCACGCCCGCAGGACAACCTATACTTGGCTGTTAACTCAGAATGGATTGAAAAAACTAAGATTCCGGAAGATCGGTCACGAATGGCCTCGTTTGATGGTATCGATGTTGACGTTGAAAAGCACTTGATGCAGGATTTTGCTGATTTTGCTGCTGGAAAAAAAGAATTACCAAATGTACCTAATTTTGATGAAGCAGTTAAGTTGTACAAATTAGCTAGAGATTTCGATAAAAGAAACGCTGATGGAGCTGCACCAATTAAGTCAGACTTGGAACTTCTTGATGGCATTAAGGACTTTTCTGACTATAACTTAAATGCGCCTGACTTAGCAACTTTTGCCATACTTCCATTTAGCTTTGGCGTTTCGCCTGACATGAAGAATACCAAAGTTAATGCTTTGTATTTTTCTGGTCCTGGAACTTTCTTGCCTGACACTACAACTTATCAAACTCCTGATGCACCAAAACTATTAGACATTTTGCAAAAGCAATCGGTTAAGCTTTTAACCATGGCTGGTATTGATCAAGCTAAAGCAGAAAAATATGCAGAAGATGCTATTAAATTTGATGCTAAGCTATCTAAGATCGTTAAGTCTACAGAAGAGTGGGCAGATTATCCTGCTACTTACAATCCAATGAAGATTGCTGACTTTGAAGCTAAGTTTGATCAATTTAAGATTGCTTACTACTTGAAAGAAGCAATTGGTGAAGAACCAGAACGAATTATTGTTGAAGAACCACGCTACTTGGATCACATTAACGAAATTATCAATGAAGAAAACTTTGATGAAATCAAAGGCTGGATGTTGGTTAACTTTATTAACGCGGCTGCTGACTCCTTGTCACAAGAATTTCGTGAAGCAGCGTTTCCATTTAGTCAGGCTCTTAGTGGTCAACCTCAATTGACAAGTGGTGAGAAACAGGCTTACTACATAGCAAATGATTCATTTAGCGAAGTAGTTGGCGTTTATTATGGTCAAACCTACTTTGGCAAAGAAGCTAAAGAAGACGTTGAAGACATGATTCACCGTATGCTTGATGTTTACAAAGAACGCTTGCAGAATAACGACTGGCTTTCTGAGCAAACTAAAAAACGCGCAATCATTAAACTTGATGCTTTGGTCTTAAAGATTGGTTATCCAGATAAAATCGAAGAAATTTATAATCGTTTAAAGGTTATTCCAGCTAGTCAAGGAGGCAGTCTTTATTCTAATGAACGTGCTTTTGCAATTGCTGAGCAAAAATATAATTTTGAACAATTGCATAAGGAAGTAGACAGAACCGTCTGGGCAATGCCAGGTAACTTAGTCAATGCCTGCTATGATCCCCAGAGAAATGATCTGACTTTCCCTGCAGCAATTTTGCAAAAGCCATTCTATGACTTAAAGCAAGACAGAGCAGCCAACTTTGGTGGTATTGGTTCCGTAATTGCTCATGAGGTTTCCCATGCCTTTGATAACAATGGTGCTCAGTTTGATGAATTGGGCAACATGACTAATTGGTGGACTGATGAGGACTACGCTGAATTCAAGAAACGGACACAAGCTGAAATTGACTTGTTTGACGGTATAGAATACGGACCAGTTAAACTTAATGGTAAGCAAATAGTTTCTGAGAATATTGCTGATCAGGGTGGTTTGACTGCTGCTGTTGAAGCTGCCAAGAACGAAAATGATGATTTGAAGAAGCTGTTTGAAAACTTTGCACGCATTTGGGCTAATAAGCAACTGACTGAATCAATTAAGAGCCAAACCGCTGTTGACGTTCACGCACCTGGTCCATTACGTGCCAACGTTCAAAGCCAATGTCAAGATGACTTTTACAAAGTCTTCGATGTTAAACCGGAAGACGGCATGTGGCTCGACCCAGAAAAACGAGTACATATTTGGTAATTAATATTAAAAGTATCAGACAATTTGACAAATTTATTATTTAGTATTGTGGTAAATGAATCTGTGGGTTAGTGGATATAACTTGCACCCGCCTGTGGGCTTCAAATAGAAGTGAAAGAATGACAGGACTACAAACCCTTGAGGTAAGATAGGGCATATCTAGCGTGAGGTGAAACTCAATACGTGAAAAGAAGGATTTTTAATCCTTCTTTTTGATATTTATTGTATTAAAAAAGACACATTACTCTGAATGGAGCCAATGTGCCTTTTCATTGTTTTATTAATTTTTGAAAATTAAAGAGCCACAAAATCTACTAGTTTTTCTTTAATTAATATTTGATAAGCATAATATTCAGGTCCAATGTGTTGTACAATGGGGTCACTCACTTCAAGCTTATCGATATATTTATTCATAATTCGCTGGGCTTGGCCTTCACTTATGCCTTTACTCACAGCAAATGCGATCATTTGCTTAAGAAAAATATTTCTATCCATTGTACTTACACCTCACTATCCTAACTCGATCAACTGTTATCTGTTTACATAAGTTTTCGCTAATTATAGCTAGTTAGTCATATTTCTTATTATAAAAATAAAACTATTCTAACTCAAATCAAGTTATGAATCAGCTTTAACTAAAAATAGCACCTGTAAAATTAATTCACAGGTGCTATTTTATATTATTCAAATTCTTTATTCTTTAGATTGGAATAGTCACGAGGTGCAACCCGCTTGATGTGCAAGTTGTGTCTTGGTTTACCTAAAATGAGTGGCACTTCCTCGACCACAGTGTCAGTGTATTCCAACCCAAACCATGAAGCTGGATTAGAAGACAGGTTTTGTAACCAAACTCGTGCTTTTAACATAACTTTTTCAAAGCCTTTAAGTCTTGTTAAAGGACTGACAACTTCATTAACAATTACAAATGAGAAGTCACCCACTTTACGACCGGGAGTTGTAGTGTACTCCTGAGGCTGTGCTTCGATAGTACCATCTTTAATTAAATCATGGACTATTTGGCGCAGATAAATGTTAACGCTGGTTTGTTTCTTGAACCCAAGATAGAGCTGAACGTTAATGACATTCTTAGTACCAAAAGTATTAACAGCATATCTGGCTGTGAAAGGTTCATTCGTGATGTTAACTGTCACAAACCAATAGGCCTGAGCACGTTTAGGTCTTTTATCCAAGATGGAGTACATAATTTCACGTTTGATAAATTTATTGTATTTAACTTTAGCCATGTAGACCAAGTTAGTCGCATAAGTAGGGTAATCATCATCATGACTTAGGTCCGTTAACATATCGGTGTATTCATCTAAACGTACATAGGAATGAGCACCTTCGTGCTTGTCGCGGACTTTATTGCCGAAGTACCAAATGAACATGATAACACCAATGAAACCGGCAATTAGGACGGTGACATAACCGCCATGCATGAATTTGGTTAGACTGGAAATTAAGAACATGCCTTCGATAAAGCCAAAAGCAAGTAAAAAGCATAGGCGCAATATCAACGGATGGTGTTTTGAACCCAAGTACTCAAACAGAAGCAGGGTAGTCATTAACATTGTGACCGTGATTGACAGACCGTAGGCTGCTTCCATGTGTTCTGAAGTCCGAAAGAAAATGACGATAGCAATAGTTGCCACGCAAATCATTTTGTTTACGGAAGGAATGTAAATTTGTCCATGCTTAGTAGTAGGATAATTAATATTCATCCGTGGTAAAAATTTCAGACCACTTGCTTCAGATACTAATGTAAATGAACCAGTAATCAGTGCCTGGGATGCAATAATTGCGGCAACCGTAGCCAAAATGATGGCAAAAAGTCGTAAATTTCCTGGTACAGCTTCAAAGAATGGATTCAGTTCACCACCATTTGTTTGGTAATGTTGATTTTGCAGAATCCAAACTCCTTGGCCCAGATAATTTAAGGACAAGCAGAGAAAAACATAAGGCCATGATCCGCGAATATTTCCTTTACCAACATGACCAACATCAGAATATAGCGCTTCTGCACCTGTAGTGGCCAGAAAGATTGAACCTAAAATGAAGATGCCGGCCTTGTTAGATGGACTAAAAAGAATTTTAACAGCCCAAATGGGATTCAGTGCTTCTATAATTGACCAGTCATTAGCCATATTATAGAGACCGATAACGCCTAAAAAGGTAAACCAGACAAACATAATAGGACCAAATGCTTTACCAATGCTGCTGGTACCCAGCATTTGAATTGAAAACAGTACCAGCAATATCGCAATTGTAATTATAATTACAGCATTTTGGTTGGGAACGGGAACGTGAGAACCAAAGTGCATGTTTTTCAGTCCCTCAATTGAAGTGGTGACCGTCACAGCTGGAGTCAATGTCCCATCAGCTAAGAGGGCAGCCCCACCAATCAGTGCCGGCATGACCAGCCATTTGGCTCGTTTACGTACCAAAGCGTATAATGCAAAAATACCACCTTCACCACGGTTGGTAGCTCTGAGCGCAATCATGACGTATTTAACGGTGGTAAGTAGTGTAACTGTCCAGAAAATGAGCGAAATTGATCCTAAAATCAGTTCACGATCAACATTGGCAATGCCACCGTTACCCGTAACGATTGACTTCATTACATAGAGCGGACTAGTTCCGATATCACCATAAACGATACCGATGGTAATTAACAAACCGGCAGCCGAAATCCGCTTCTTCTTTTTATCCATAGTAATTATGTGCTCCCATAGACAATATTGAAATATTCATTTTTAAGTAAAAGAGAATGTCAATCTGGCATTCTCATTCAAGTATCTATTTTGTTCTTTTTTTTGCTTTAGTACAAGTAAATTATGATAAAGAAGTTGAAATTTTATTACGACGCTCTTCGTACCAGTTATTCCAGTCTCTATATGATGTCATTTTTTCTGCATCAACACCATCTTTATTAGCGATTTCGTCAATTATGCTTTGGAAATTTTGAGCATGATATTGCAAAACATGTTTAACCAATTCTTTGCGAGTGAATTTAATGTTATTAAGCAGATAATGGTTGATGTCAACCATGTTGGAATTGGTATCATATAAGTTCATGATTTCTAAATCGCGCTGGTTAAACTGAGCAATGTAAAAGTCAGCGAAAACTTTAAGATAATCCGGCTGCTCTGTAAACTCTTCTTCTGGCATAGTAGTCCATTCAGCATCGGGCATGACAACCTTGAGTTCTTCTTCTTTATCCTTTTTTTCTTGTTCTTTTTCGTTATCTTTTTCTTTGCTATTATTTTCTTTTTCAGTCAAAGCGGACACTCCTTTAATAAAAATAGGAAACGTGAAAGTCAATAGTCATTTTACAGAGTTTAGGCTATAAAAGCAACTATTGAAGCAGTTTAACTTCTATATATGGTGGTTTTTAATAAAATTATAGCATTATCTACAGCTGCATTAAAATAGACCAACTGGTTAAATAAAAACCGTCCTTAATAGTAATCAGGACGGTTCAGTATGTTAATTTTTGGCTAATACTGTTTGTTATGGCTTAAGATAGTTTTGAATATCTTGTTTGGTAATTTTGCTTGGTTTAGTTCGACCAGACTTTCTGTATAGATCGATCAAATCTTGCGGACTCCAAGACATTGAATCATAGCCAAACTTGCCTACACGTTTACGCAGCTGTGCTATTTGCTTATTAGTAACTGTTTTACCATGTACCTTATGGTTGCCCATGGAACCTTCACCGGTTTTACCAGCATTGCCAGTATCTGGTCCTTTGCCTGAAATTGAATTGTAGCTTTGACTTGAAGAACCATTATTATTTTCTTTAGCAGCTTTTTGGTTATCTTTGAGACCTTTTTCTGCTTTTGTCTTGTACTGACTGTAATATTGTTCGTCAATATAAGGCAGATCCAGCACTTTTTGGTATTGGTCAGCTGCTTTAAGATATTGCTTAGCTAATTCCGCTTGGGATGCAGCGAGGAAGATTGGTTGAATTTCATGGTCATAATTATCTTGAACATCTTCGATAGTAGTCTTTAATTTTTTACCTTGTTTTACTAAAACTGCATAGCCGTTTTTTCTTTGAATTACATTGGCAGTTTCGTTTAACGCATCATTATATTTGCCTTTTTTAGTTGCGTTAATTGCGGAAATCATATTATCCGACTGGTTTTTATAAGCTTTAGCCTGGTCAGTCTTTTTGATACTGAAAGCTTTGGCAAATGCAGAGCTTGCTTCTGAATAGTCCTTATCAGCAACCGCATTTTTACCAGTAGTCATTGCACTATTATAGGAAGCTTCAACTTTATCATTATTGGATTTTTGTGTTGCGTAAAAAACGCCACCACCAATAGCGATAATTACTACTGCTATAATCGTACCAATTGTCGTTTTTTTCATAATAGGAATTTATCCTCCTTACTAATACTTAGTTTAATTATAGATGGTTTAAGCAGATTTGACTACTCAATGGTGTTTTTTCACCTTTACGTGACCATTTTTTAAGAAAAAATGTTACATTTTGCCGCCTATTTTCGTTAGTAATAGTGTAAGACATCTGGCGCGCGGGTTGATTACACTATTTAGAAAAGGAAGAAAGATAATATGAATTTTGCATTATTAGAACAATCAGTCCAATACACATTTTTAAATTCCAAATACAGCAAAGACGGTACTAAATCACGAATTTTAAAGAACGTTAGAGAAGGAGCAACAGCTGGCAGTTTGGCTAAAGTAGGTGCAGCTTTAGCACAGCTTCAGGGTGATGATCTGGGCGCAGCGACTTTAATTCAAAGACAAGGTATCCCTATTGGTGATGAATAATAAAATTTCGCAACTAAAAATGATTAAGACAGGAGCAAATAATATGGTAACTAAGACCAAAACTTTACAATTAGTATTTCTAAACGGTGCAAACAAAAAGGTTAATTTGTCTTTACCGGATGCTGCCGCTAATTTGGCAGGCACAGAGGTAAAAAATGCAATGGAAACAATAGCAAATGCAAAAGCATTTGCGCAAGAAGGAGTGGATTTGTATAAAACTCCACAATCTGCTTCATATGTTGAACGAACTGTTACTAGTTTGTTCGATAATACTCAGGGTCAGTCAATGTAACTTGCAGTTTTTGGAGACCATTAAAGAAACGATAATTAAAATCAAACAATTTTTTAGACCAAAATAATAACCCTAGATAGGAAATCACGTTAAGATCAGCTTGACGTGATTTTACTTTGTTTCAAATTATTTTGTTATTATTCTGTAAAATTTAATTGGAAATAAAATAACTTTATTGGCGCAGAAAAACATTGAATGTATTGCTGTTAAGGGGTTTACTAATTCATGAAAAATAAAAAATGAACAAAAACGCTGTAAGCGTTTATTACAAAAGTATGTTAAATAACTACATGTCTTGCAATTTAAGCAAAAGGTAGGTACAATAAGAAATGTGGTAAGTAATAGCTATGCTTCAGGTTCGAAGCCTGTACGCATGCGCGTTCTTCAGCTCGAAAGCTACCTCATAAGAGTTATAAACTTATGAATTCGGCTTGAAGGGTGTTGTAACAATGTAGGCTCATTACGACTGAACCTATAGCCTATTACTATTTTGTATATACACAAGGAGGAAAGACCACATGAAGAAAAATTTAAGAATTGTTAGTGCTGCTGCAGCTGCTTTATTAGCTGTTGCTCCAGTCGCTGCAGCCGGTGTATCAACAGTATTTGCTGATACTAATGTTACTGTTGTTGGTGGAACCACTAATAATAGTTCTACTACTGCAGCTTTTAAGCTTAGTGTTACTAATCCATTGAGTTTGACAGATGGTGATCCAGCATCTAAGTTAACTGTTTCATTAGCAAATCCAACATTACCAGCTGGCGCTGCTGTATCTACTTCATCAGCTAAGGTATTTACAAGTACCCAATTGACTGGTGTTAAATCAGATGGTACACCAGCATTTGCAGATGGTGTTGATGATAGCAAGAATGCTAATAATCTTTCAGTTAAAGAAACTTATCGCGCTCTTGTATACGTAACTATTACTGGCTTAAAGGCTGATACTACATATACACTTAAGTCTGGCACTACTGAATATACAAGAAAGTCAGATAAATCAGGCGTTATTTCTAATGCTCCTGTAGTAAGTGATACATTTAACCTTGCTAATACAGCCCTTACTGGTGCTCCTTACGTTAAGGATGTAACTACTGGTAGAGCTGTAGATGCTGGATCTGTTGATGTTTCATCAAACAGCTACAGCGTTTTAGGTGTTACTCAAGCTATTGAAAACAAGTACACTCTTGGTGTTACTACTTCTAACGGTACTACACCAGCAACAGCTCACTTTACTGACGTGAAGAAGGATGTTCGTGACGCACTTAAAGCTGTTGGTGTAACTACTAAGAATGATGCTGCCGAGAGCTTTGACAAGCCTGCAGCTTCATTCCCAGTTACTTTGCACTTCTATGCTACAAATGGTAAGACTGGTACTTTCATGGTAACAGTAAATCCTAATCCAACTGCGGGTGATGCTTCATTCCCAGCAATGACACTTAATGGTTATAATGGTAACAAATCATTTAACGGTACTGAGAGCATTGATGTACTTCCAGACAGTGTTAAGTTCAACTATGTTCCAGTTAATGGTACTGTAGATACTGATGCGATTGCTAAAGCATTTGCAACAACTGTAAGTTCTACTGACGTAACACCAATGACACCTACTGTTGATGTAAGTAAAGTTAACACTAAGGTTGCTGGTAAGTACCCAGTTACCGTAAGTGCAACTAACGCTGAAGGTAAGACTACTAAGGCTGTATTCTACTTAACTGTTGGTGTAAAGGGTGCAGAATACAAGACTGTTCAATCTGATGGTGACGTTCCAGTTTACAAGATTGAAGGTAACACTGTAACTGATTCTAAGACTACTGTTAAGAACGGTGATCAAATTGCTACATTTGGTGACCCAATTAAGGTTGGCGACAAGTCATACACTCGTGTTAACAGCGCAACATCAAACCTTTACGTAGAAAGCAAGTATGTTGACGGTTCATTCAAACCTGCAGATAAGGTTAAGAAGACTGTTATGCACAACGCATACATCTACGACAAGGATCACAAGCGTGTTGGTACTAACATGTTACGTGCTTACTCCACTGTTGAAGTAATCGGTGCAGCTACTAAGCTTGCTGACGGCAGCTTGGTTTACAGCATTGGTGACAACCAATACGTAATGGCTGACAACATTGATGGTACTTCACGTACATTGAGCCACAACGCTTATGTATACAAGACCAGCAAGAAGCGTGCAAACAGAAAAGTATTGAAGGCTGGTTCACAAGTTACTACTTTTGGTTCACCTTACACATTCAAGAATGGTAAGGCTTACTACAGAGTTGGTGGACCTGCTAAGCAATACGTTAAGGTTGCAAACTTTGCTAAATAACTAGTCTTATAGCTAATTAAGAAACAGGAGCGATTATATCGCTTCTGTTTTTTTGTGCTTTTGAATTTGTTTACTTGTGATTGATCTATGCAAGCGATAACATTTACAGTATAATAGTATTCGTCTACATTAATTAAAGGAGAGGAATGAATTGTTAAAAAAAGAAAGTGATATCTGGAACCTGCCTAGTGGACATAAGTATCGTTTTTGGTCGCAAAAACTTTTACGTCAAAGAATTGGCATAGATCAAGAAATAGATAAATACTTAATTGAGGATAAACTTTATTGTGTAAATCCTGCAACTATTGCTTTATACCAGTTTCAGAAACAACCACTTTTAGGCAAATACAAAAGTGTGATTTTTGACTGTAATCAGGGTATTGTTTTAAGTTGTCGCAGCACTCAGGCGCATTTAACATCTTTTGCACAGAATTGTTTATTTGCAGGGCTGGAATTTCAAAGAGAATTTGCGCGTAAGATTAATTTAGTTGGGCACAACGTCATTGCTACAGGCCGCCTAGCTTATTTTTCCTTGCGTAGTTATAATACTGGTAATATTGACTGGATTGCTTTGCATAATATGGCAAGTTTCGAGTCACTCCGAAATAATGTAACTGCTTTTGAATCTTTGACCACTAATAGCTTCAGTTATATTTTTACGTATGATAATTGCAGCCGTCACATTCCCCGCAAAGTAAGCGATAGTTTATTTTTTAATCACGCGCTTTATCTCTTAGGTACACTACATTTAAAAAGTAATTTGGGCTGGCGGGTTAAAAGGTCTGTCGGAGATTCTCTTATCGATCAATCTTCTTACTTTCATCCACACCAATCTCTTGAAGCATTATCATTAAAAACAGTAATGAATGAATTACTGGATAAAAAGCATGCGCGATATGGCAATTATTTGGCTGATTATTATGAACTGCCATTAATTTCTGATGCTCACAAGTCTGCTTATTCAAACAGTAAGCGTCCCGATACTCTATTTTAAGAAAACGCACGATCTTTACGAAGTTCGTGTATTTTTTTACTCTTTTTTAACCCGTGAATTTATTGTAATTATGGTATATGAGACAAGCCTAAAGAAACTGAAAGCTAAAGTTAAATGTTTGTTAATTTAACAGGTGAGAACTTAATATTATGTTTTTTAAATTTTAAGCAAGATTGCTAATCTATAAGAGCACAAGCGCTTGTGACATATTTTAAACAGGGGAATGTCACAAATGAAAATTAATAGAAAAGCATTTATAACTGCCTGGCATAATCAAAAATTAGTCAGAGGCGCATTGAAGTCTGCCCATGTCAGAATGGACTATACTAATTACGAAGACTTTTTGCAGGAAGGCATAATAATTTACGCAGAAATGTTAACGAGGTTAGCAAATAGAGCAAGAACTGAAGTTGATCGGCTTAGTTTTCGCAAAATTATCTGGCATACTTTAGACTTATTGCGTAAGCAAAAGCGGATAACTGAGCAAGAAATTGTTTTTGACTCTACAGAGCAGGTTGGCTTGCTGGACAACTGGAATAATCATTTAGCACTTGAACAAGAACTACCACAATTGACGCAGGTAGAACGTATGTTGTTTTTTGATCATTTACTCGGTGGTCAAACAATCAGTGCTTTAGCTCAGAAGACAGAGATCAACCGAGTGCAGCTGCAAAGATTAAAACGAGATCTTTTGTATCATTTACGAGAAGTCTTAGACAATTAAATTACTATTTGTAATATTAAAATCGGCAATATTACTTTTTGACTACAAATAAGCGGATTCTATTGTTAATACTTTAATTGCCCGATACAATAAAGATGTCGGTTAAGGAGGAAATTTTATTTATGAAAAAAAGACTAATCACTGGTTTTTCAGCGGCTATGCTTAGTACAGCACTCTTGATGCCAGTTACCAACAACTTAATTGCCAATTCTCCAGCAAAAGCTGAGACAGTATCTGCAGCTAGCGCAGATGAAACAACATTTTTAAACACTGCTGTTAAGCAAGCACAAAAAGTTTCTAAAAAATACGGCTTATACCCTTCAGTTATGATTGCACAGGCAATTGTGGAATCTAACTGGGGCAAATCTGGTCTGGCTGTTAATGCCAATAATTTATTTGGGATGAAAGCTGATGCCAGTTGGCAAGGAGCCACATATTCTTCTAAAACACGTGAAGAAGACAAAAACGGCAAGAGCTATTACGTGACAGCGAAGTTTAGAAAATACAATGCCTATCAGGACTCATTTGATGATAATGGTAAAAAACTTCGTTTAGGTGTTACTTGGCAGCCAGAGCGCTACAAAGGAGCATGGCTCGAAAATGCTGCTTCTTATACAGATGCCACTAAGGCTTTAACTGGTACATACGCTACCGCGAATAATTACAACACTATTTTAAATACCAGAATAACCACTTCAAACTTAACGCAATACGATCCTAAGATTTCAAATTCTAGTAAATCTTATGTGGTTAAAAAAGCAGGTGCCACCTATGCTTGGCCAACTGATCACTCAGTATCTGCCAAAACCAATTCAGTTGTTAAAGGCGATGCAGTTACTGTAACTAAGACCATTACTTTTTATAACGGCAAAAAGCGTTTATACATTGCCGGTAAAGGCTGGGTTAACGATACTATTTTAAATATGGGCAGTGCTCTTCCACCAGCTTCTCAGGCTCCAAAGGGTGAGAAAAAAGTTAACAAGACTTTGATGCATAATGCTTATGTTTATAATTCCAAAGGCAAGCGTGTAAAAAAGGCTAAGGCAATTAAAGTAGGTAATACCGGCAAGGTGATTGCTACCTATGGCACTAAAACTATTAAGGGCAAAAAGTATTATCGGGTTGGTGAAAATCAGTACATTGCCAGTGGTAATATTGACGGCACTATGAGACTTCTCAAGAAAAATGCTTTTGTTTACAACGATTATGGCAATCGTGACAATAAAAAGGTGTTTAAGAAGGATCAATCTGTCGCAACCTACGGTGGAGCAATTTCAATATACGGACTTAAGTATTATCGGGTAGGTATTCACCAGTATATTAAGAAAGGCAATTTCTAGACAAAGTTAATTTCTCACAAACAAAATAAGGAATGAAAAAATTAGATGAAGATAAAGAAACTAATAACTACTGTTGCTCTCGGAGTAGGTTTAGTTGCACCTATTTTTAACGTCAATCAATCTCAGGTAGTAGAAGCTGCCTCTATCAACTCAATTGCTAAGCAAAACAGCTATGTTGGCGTTACTTTCTTACATAAAATGCTCCAAACGCAGAACATTAAGTATAACAAGTTTTACGCTCATGGTAATAAAATTAAGTACAGAAAAGGGAAGCCGGAAGGTATTGTAATTCATGAAACTGCAACTCCTGGGGCTTCCGCATACAATGAGGCTATTTACTTTAATCGTGAATGGAAACATATGTACTCTTATGTTCACGCTTTTGTTGATCACAAGGAGGTTATCCAAATGATGACTCCTAACTATGGCGTTTGGGGCGCTGGAGCAGTGGCCAACAACCGCTTTATTCAAATTGAACTTTGTCAAGAAACTACTAGAAAGAAATTTGCTAAAAGTGTGAATAACGATGCCATTTATGCGGCTAAGTTGTTGCACCGATATAACATCAAGCCTTCTAATGCATCTCATACTGGTAAAGGAACAATCTGGTCCCATCATGCCGTATCGCGCTTTTTAGGAGGTACTAACCATACCGACCCTGACGGCTACTTCAAAAAATGGGGTTATTCCATGAATGACTTTTACTCACTTTTGAAGCACTATTACGATTTACAGGCAGCAGAAACCATTACTTCTACCGTTCCTGATGACAGCACGGTTACTGATGATTCATCAAATACAGCAGATTCAACTGATCCAAATGATTCAACTGATTCAGCGAATACACCTACAACTGATTCCGACCCTGTTTCTCAAGCGCCGACTGGTAAGAAAACTTTGATGCATGATGCTTATACATATGATGCTCAAGGTAAACGCACTGATGCGGCATTAAAAACCGCTGGGACAGTTGTAACTGTGGCACAAGAAAAAATAATAAACGGTAAAAAATATCTCCAAATAGGGGAAAATGAATACGTTGTAGCTAGCAATATTGTTGGTTCAAAGCGTGTGTTAACTCATAATGCTTATATTTACGATACTACCGGAATTCGTATTGGCACTACCAAGCTTTTAAGGGGCAAATCCGTTCGGACATATGGTGGTCGCCTCAATATTAATGGCAATAAGTACTATCCAATTGATACTAATCGCTTTGTTAAAGCAGCCAATTTTTAATTAAATAAACAGGTCATGATAATTATCGTGACCTGTTTTTATGTGTGACAGATTTTAATTTATTGAATACTCGCTACCCCTTTTTATTTTCTCTGCTCGTCAATATTTTGTATAATCGACTAAGAATAAATGAGGAGGTAATCCTGGTGGCACAGTTGTCTTTATTCTTAGTGGTTTTGTTTGCCCTAATTGTTCCTATCTTAATGGCCCGATTAAAGGTAAATGCTGTTCCTACGGCCGTTGCAGAAATTATCATTGGTATCATTCTTGGTGCCAGTGGTTTTAACATTGTACAGCCAACACATGATCTCGCGTTTTTATCAAATTTGGGCGTCATTTTGCTATTGTTTTTGTCAGGGATGGAAATCAACTTTGATTTGCTGAAACCAAAGCATAAACAAGAAAAAAAGCCGGGGCAGATATCTCCCTTTAAAATTGCTTTAGAAGCATTTTTTGGTGTAGCCCTTTTATCTGTCTGCCTCGCATTAGTTTTAAAATGGCTTGGCTTATTTGGCGATACGATGCTTGCAACCATTATTTTCATGACTATTGCACTGGGAGTAGTCATTGCGACCTTAAAAGAAAAAGACATTTTAAATAGACCGATAGGTCAGACGATTTTATTGACTGCAGTTTTAGGAGAAGTAATTCCCTTAATGCTGCTGACGGTTTATGCTGCGATTAATGGTGGCAATACTAGACAATTGTGGCTCATTATTTTGCTTTTTGGCGTGGCTATTTTACTGTTGTGGCACTTTAAGCAACCTTATTTGTGGTTTGTTAAAGTGACCAAGTCAACTACGCAGTTAGATGTTCGGTTAGCCTTTTTCTTAATTTTTGCTTTAGTAACAGTTGCTGAAAGAGTCGGAGTAGAAAATATTTTGGGAGCATTTTTAGCCGGTATTGTCATGAAGCTGCTGGAGCCTAGTCAGGAAACTGCTGATAAGTTAACTTCAATTGGCTATGGTTTTTTTATTCCTATTTTCTTCATTATGACGGGAGTTAAACTCAATTTAAGGTCACTTTTGGCACATCCCAACTCTTTAATTCTGTTACCAATATTAGTTCTGTTTTTATTTCTGGCAAAATTGCCTGTTGCGTTAGTTTATGCCAGAAAGTTTGGTTTCAGAAATGGTTTTGCGGGTGGCTTTTTGACTGCAACCACGATCACCATTGTTTTGCCAACTTTAGCAGTGGCAAGGAAACTAAATGTAATTACGCGCTTGCAATCTGATGTTTTTATACTGGCTGCTGTGATAGTTTGCATTTTTTGCCCGATACTTTTTAATGCAATATTTAAATTAAATGCAGAGGATCGTATCAAGGAAAAAGTGGTAATTATAGGCACTAATGCTCTAACAGTTCCGGTCATGCTTGATTTGCATGATAATTGGTATTCGGTTCAAATGTATACTACCAGTAGTGAACACTATAATATTTATAAAAGCCGGGTTCCAAATTTAAAATTACTACCTAAACTAGATGCAGCAAAGCTGAGTCAATCTGATGCTTTTTCTGGAAATATATTTGTTGCGGCTATGAGGTCTGACGAAACTAATTTACGACTGGGGCAATTGGCAAAAGCTAAGGGTAATTTTAAACGCATTATTATTTGTCAAAAACGTGCAGATATTGCTAAGGTTGAACAATTGCGCAGCAACGGCATGGAAGTTTTTGATTTGAGCAATGTTACTTCATCCTTTTTGCGAGCCCTAATAGAATCGCCCGCTGTTTATAATGTGATGAGCGATACCAAAAATGCGGTCTATTCTGTTGTTGTCCGCAATAGGCAGTATTCAGACCGTCAATTAATGGATTGGGATCTAGCAAGTGACATCACTATCAGCCGTATTCGCCGAGGACAAGAGTGGCTGGTCCCACATGGGCATACGGTTATTGAAATGGGAGACGAATTGATATTTACTGCTAAGTATCAGGTTGCTGACCGTATTCGTAGAGTAATCGGCAATAAGTAATTTTATTATTTGCTATCGAGCTGCCAAATTTGAAATCTAACTAAGGACTAACTTCCTATACGATAAGAGTTAGTCCTTTTTTGATATTGCATTCTTTATCCGAATATTGTTACAAAAAATAAAAGGTGAGTGATTTTTTTCTTTAAAACTGCACCAACTACAATTAATGTAGCTAAAAGAGAATGCAAGAACATTAGAACGAAGGGAACTGTAACAAGCTTATGGGTATAGTGTATTAGTATTCTGAACGGTTTAAATGAAATAAAGAAAAAACATATTATGAACAAATTTTTATAAAAGTTTTTAGTTACATTTAAATAACAATAATTAACATTATTTATGAAAAAACATATTATATTCGGCTAATTTAAATATTAGATAAAAAGAGTTGAGTGAATGATTTTTATTAATAAGCATAGTTTATTACATTTCCTGATACAAAGGTATATATAATATTTGAACATTAACTGTAATTTTATTTGATTAAAAAATAGCAATAAAAGTTTGTGCATTTAGCATATACAATAGCAAAACTAATAAAATAACAATAATATATCTTGATTTTTGATTTAAACTTAGAAAGTTCTTTATTTATTAAAATTAAAACCTTTTTTTTGAGTGTTTATGGTGATAGAATGAATCCTAGGTAGCTTAATAAAGTTATATTGTTCTTATTTTTAAATTGAGAACGTTGAAATTTAGTACTAAAAGGAAGTTTCAAAAATGGGTAAAAATAGTTTTTACAAGAAAATGATAGTATCAGTAGCTGGTGCTGCATTATTAGCTGTTGGTGCTAATCAAACACCAAACAACTCTTTAAGTAATGCGCCAACTGAAGTTAGCGCAGCTAAGAAAACTGCAAAGACTAAGAAAGTTCATGCAAATTCTGCTGTTTACAAGAAAAAAGGCAAGAAATTAGTTAAAACTAAGAAACTTGTTAAAGCCGGTAAAAAGGTAAAAGTTCTTGGTAAAAAGACTATTAAAGGAAAAGTTTACTATAAGATTGGCAAGAACGAATACATTAAAGCAGTCAATGTTACTGGTAAAGGTGCTAAAGTAGCTAAGAACACAACTTTAGTTACAAGAAGTGGTAAAGCTATAAAGAACGGTAAAGTTCTTAAAGGCAAAAAGATCAAGATCTATGGTAAAGCTGTCAAAATCAAGGGCAAGAAGTACTACTTAACCTCAGCTGGTTACATTAAAGCTAGTGCTTTAGCTAAGAAGAAGGCTACACCAAAGCCAAATTCAAACCCTTCAACTAGTTCAAATGGTTCTAATGGTTCAACCGGTTCAAATGGTAGCAACTCTTCAACAAGCTCAAACGGTTCAAACGCTTCAAATAGCTCAAACAGTTCAACTCCTACAACAGGTTCAAATAACACTGGTTCAAGTAATACAGGTTCAACCCCATCAGGTTCAACTGGCTCAACCAGTTCAAATGGCTCCGACAGCTCAAACCCATCAAACAGTTCAAATGGCTCCGACAGCTCAAACCCATCAAACAGTTCAAA
>NZ_KQ034007.1:1706843-1710732 GCF_000970755.1 Lactobacillus kimbladii | reverse complement strand
CAACTGGCTCCGACAGCTCAAACCCATCAAACAGTTCAACTGGCTCTGACAGCTCAAACCCATCAAACAGTTCAACTGGCTCAGACAACAACTCCGGTAGCTCAAATGGCTCAGACAAGCCTAGTGCAGATGACAAAGGTAAGGACGATTCAAAAGGCACTAAAAATTAGTAATAAATAAGAGTTTAGTTACTTGATTTTATTCTTTTGTAGTCAAGGATAAATAAAAAGCCATAAGCTTTTTCTTCAATTACTTAAATCTAAATGATTTAAATAATTAGGGAGGCTTAGGCTTTTTTTGTTCAAAAATGAAGTTTTCTATTTAAATAAAGTCAAACATGAAAACTTGAACAAATTTCTTGTTTTTGCTGAGGGCTAATTTACGAAATTCAATCGGAGTTGCGTCCTCTAGCTTGATCATGATGCTATTACTATCATAATAATCAATATATTATATATTTATATTAAGGCATAAATTTTTTCTAAAAATTGTTATTTATATAATGTATTTAAATATACAATATATAGCAATCTTTCATTTAGTCTAAAAATACCTTAAATAAAAATTACATATATTATAAAAATAGTCTTTTTTTTAGGTGCTTATAGTGCTAAAATGACTTTCATGTAACTTAATTAAAGTTATAGCGTTCTTAAGTCTATTTAGCTTGGGGCGTCGAATATGTCATGGAAAAAGGAAGGCTCAAAAAATGAGTAAAAATAGTTTTTATAAAAAAATGATAGTTTCAGTAGCTGGTGCAACATTATTAGCTGTTGGTGTTAATCAGTTACCAACCAACGCTCTAAGTAGTGCCCCAACTGAAGTTAGTGCAGCTAAGAAGGCCACTAAGACCAAGAAAGTCGGTGCCAATTCTGCTGTTTACAAGTTAAAGGGCAAGAAACTAGTTAAGACTAAGGAGACACTTAAGGTTGGTCAAAAAGTGACTGTTCTTGGCAAGAAGACTGTTAAGGGCAAGGTTTACTACAAAGTTGGCAAGAACCAATATGTCAAAGCTGTAAATGTTACGGGCAAGGCTGCTAAAGTAGCTAAGAACACTGTTTTGGTTACCAGAAGTGGCAAAGCTTTAAAGAACGGTAAAGTTCGTAAGGGCCAAAAAGTAACTGTATTTGGCGCAGCTGTTACCATTAAGGGCAAGAAGTACTACTCAACTTCAGCAGGATACATCAAGGCAAGTGCTTTAGCTAAGAAGAAGACTACAAAACCAACGTCAACTCCTTCAACTAGTTCCAACGGTTCTGGTTCTACTGGCTCAACTAGCTCCAACGGTTCCACTGGCTCAACTAGCTCCAACGGTTCTACTGGCTCAACTAGCTCCAACGGTTCCACTGGCTCAACTAGCTCCAACGGTTCTACTGGCTCAACCAGCTCCAACGGTTCAACTGGCTCAACTAGTTCCAACGGTTCAACTGGCTCAACCAGCTCCAACGGTTCTACTGGTTCAACAGGTTCTACTGGCTCAACCGGCTCAACCCCTTCAAATCCTTCAAAGTAATGAGTAATCATTAATTTACTTTTGATACAAATTATTGAGTAAAATTTAATATCATAGATAAAGAGGTTTTAGGTGTTTTTGAAGACTTGCTTTTACAGATCTTTAAAAGATTCTCGGACCTCTTTTTTTGATACAAAAAAACGCAACTTTCTCAACTGGAGAACTGATTGCGTTTTTAGTCAATAATATTAATTACTAGAAACAGACTGCTTTGCTTTAGCTAATACGTCCATGACAGCTATGCTATGCTCGTATAAATTATTAGCTTCTTGTGTATCATGGGTATCAATAATTTTCACAAAATCTGTAAACTCACTTGCCATCCTGTGGTCAAACTGATTAAAGTTGAACTTACTGTTATCACCGCGTCTGTGCTCAACCATGAAGCTTTTAATAACACCAGTTGAACCGTCAAAATAGATAGTTCCTTTTTCACCCTCAATAAATGATCTGGGAGTAGTATAGCTGTCTTTTGCGGCAATTAAAACTGCTTGTTTATCAGGATAAACTAAATTAAGTATGCCCGAAGTATCAACTTTTTTTTGCATTACGGGATAATACTGCACTTTTTCCGGTTCACCGAATAAACCAACAGCTAAGTGAATATTGTAAATGTTTAAATCCGTGAGAGTTCCGCCATCTTTAGCGGGATCGAATACAGGTGCAATTTTACCTTGTAAAAAATCATCATAGCGACTGGAATACTGCGTATAATTTAAAGAAATAATGTGAATAGGTGCAATTTCAGCTACTTGCTGTTTAATTGCTTTAAAATTTGGCAGATGAATATTTGTGATTGCTTCAACTATGATCAAATCCCTTTTATCAGCTATTTCTTTAAGTTCTTTAGCTTGAGCAACAGTTTCTACGTAAGGTTTTTCGCAAATAACATTTTTGCCTGCAAGAAGAGCTTCTTTTACGACTTCATAATGTAAAGAATTAGGCACAGCTACATAAACAGTGTCGACATTATCATCGTGACACAACAGCTGGTTATCTGCAAAAACTTCTTTAATGTTATACTGTTTAGCTAAGTCTTTGGCAATAGGCTGACTACGTTTAGTAGTGGATATTGCTGCAAGTTCAAGGCCTTTAATTTTAGCAGCAGTTGTTAAAAAATCGTGAACAATTTTACCACTGCCAATAATTCCTAATTTCATTTTTGGACCTCCGATTACTAATGAAAATATTTAAATGACTCTATAGTCATTTTAGCTCATTAAGTAACCTAAAAGTACCATAATTATTACAGTTAAGTATTTACTAAAAATTGTTTTTCCATATTTTTAGTAAAATTAGTTTGCAGATGCTGGAATGGCGTTCTTGACTTCATCTGGTAACTTCAAAGAGTCGGAATTACCAAAGCCAAAGATTCTAAAGTTGAATGAAGCTGGCATTTTTTTGTTGTAGTTCATTTTAAAAGAAGTAGCAGTGCTTGTTATTTTTTTATCTTTGATTTTAAAAGTAACATTACAATTGCTGAGTTTAACGTGCTTTTTGAACGACTTGAGATCTACCTTATAGTCTTTAAAAATTTTGTTCAGAAATTTACTTGCCTTAGTAATATTGACATTACTTTTGAGGGTATAAACTCCATCTTTATGACTAAGTTTGGCATTTTTGCTCAAATCAGTAGTGATGCTTTTAGCAAATTTCTTCAGATCGCTACTATATTTTTTTATATCAGTTTTGGCAGTATCAGCGTCTGCAATAGGTGTATATTGCCATTTGCCATCTGCTTTGGTGTAGACACGTTTTGCGTCCATATCAATCCATTGCTCTACTGTTTCAGCGTGTTTGCCAGATTTTACTTTAGTAATGGCTTGAACTAGTTCAGGCTTGGTGGTAAAAGCACCATGAGAGTCGAAATTTATTTTTTGCTTACCACTTTTAATCTTTGTGCTGGTAGTATATTGGCCACTAGTTTGGTTGCTCTCTTTCTTTTTAACAATTGCAATAGCCTGCTTTTTTGATAATGCTGCATCGACTGTTTTTGCATGAGTTAGACCACCACCAACTAAAGTGGCAGACAATAACATAGCCGTCAAAAATTTCTTCAATTTCATTGTGGACATCTCCTTTTTAATATTCTTATTTTACCTTAAGGAAATTATATAGCATTTTTAGTCAAGTTGATATAAAAACTTGTCCGATTTTTTTCAGCGTAACAATTGCATCATTGAAGTGGTAGAGTTTAAAAATGATAAGAAATTGTATTGTACATTAATCAGAGTATGATTTTTTAATTTTTTACATAAATTAGGCTTACAAAAACAGATTTTTGGTGAATTAATTAATCCTAAATTTGCAAGTCTTGGTTTTGTCTCTGGTCAAAGAATTATCTTAGAAGTCTTACACAAATAAAAACCCCGAAAG
>NZ_KQ034007.1:1663177-1705955 GCF_000970755.1 Lactobacillus kimbladii | reverse complement strand
AAGTTTTAGTTTCGAGGCTATGATTTAAAATTATTTTTTCTTTTTGTTTGTTTTAGGCAGTGGTTTAGCATTAAGGGCATTGGTAGGTATCTTTAAGAAGTCTTTGCTGCCCATGTTGCCATAACTTTGTCCAGCGCTGAATTGCATTAATTTATTTACTCTAATTTTAACTAGATATTGAAAGCTATACATCTTTTTATTTTTAACCACAAGTTTTGCAGTCATACCTTTAATTTTGCCCAATTTGACTAATTTATGATAGATGGTTTTTTGCTTGGGACTTTGAGTATTGGTAGTAAATATTGGATCTAATGCATCTTTCATCGTTTTCTGGTCTGTGATGTTCGCTTTTAAAGTATAAGTGTGACCTTTTCTAGTCATTTTATAAGCGTTAGTCAGAGCCTTAGGTGGATCCATTAACATTGAATTATTAATTATAGAATCGAGTAAATCAGCGTAAGAGTGCCCGGTTAATTTGTTAAAATCAGCTTTATACCAGTCACTTGAGCCGTTAATATAAACGTGATTGGAATTGTCAACCCATTCTTGCGAAGATTGTGTTTTACCTTTAGCTTGCGTTTGGTAGTTAAGTTGAAATACGGTAGGATTGCCACCAAAAAGGGCAGTTGTAGCAACAATTTGCTTGGAAGTATCGGTACCAAGGGTTACGATCTGCTTAGCTTGTCCGCTCTTAAATGATTTCTGTGAACATTTAATTACTTGGCTTTTAGTTAAAATCGGTTCGCTTTGCTTTTTCTGCTTGGAGCATCCGCCTGCAGCAAGCGCTGCAATTAAGCTCAAGCCCATTAATAATTTTTTGAATTTCATAGTGAGTTAGATATTCTCTTTTCTTATAATCATCATTATATCTATTGTATCGTAAAATTTGGATTTTAAAAACGATTTTTAGTCCTAAACCCTATGAAAACAAAATGTAAATGTGTAAAATAGTAAGTGAAACATTTAATTTGCAAAGGAGATATTTCATGTCAAAATTAGTTTTGATTCGTCACGGACAAAGTGAATGGAACCTTGAAAATAAATTTACTGGCTGGATTGATGTAGATTTATCAGAAAAAGGCGTTGAAGAAGCAAAGAACGCAGGTAAGTTAATTAAGGAACATGGTCTGCAGTTCGATCAAGCTTATACATCTGTTTTAACTCGTGCTATTAAGACTCTACACTATGCTTTGGAAGAAAGTGGCCAACTTTGGGTTCCCGAAACTAAGAGCTGGAGATTAAACGAGCGGCATTACGGTGGCTTGCAAGGCTTAAACAAGAAGGCTACTGCTGACAAATACGGTGATGAGCAAGTTCACATTTGGCGTCGTTCATATGATGTTTTGCCACCAAAGATTGAGGATGACTCTAAATACAGCCAAGTTCATGATCGTCGCTACGCTGATCTTGATCCCCACATCATTCCTCGGACTGAGAACTTAAAGGTTTGCTTGGAAAGAGTTATGCCATTTTGGGAAGACCACATTGCTCCAGACTTGTTAGCTGGCAAGAACGTTATTATTGCGGCTCACGGTAATTCACTTCGTGCCTTGACTAAGTACATCGAAAACATTTCTGACGCTGATATTATGAACTTGGAAATGAAGACCGGTGAACCAGTAGTTTACACCTTTGATGACAAGTTGAATGTCACTAACAAAGAAAAATTAGACGACTAATTTTAAGTTAAAAAACAAAATTCCTAACTTTCACGGTTAGGAATTTTTTGGTAGTTACAGTTTATTTGTGAATTTTGACAGAAGCGACAAGTTGCCGACCATATTGTCAGCATATTCTTTTAATTTTGGTTTGATTTTTTTCAATAAAGTCTACTCTCCTTTTTATCACTTATACTCCACAACATATTGCACTTTAATATATTCAAAACACTATATGTTGAAAAGGCTATTGCTTTTAGGCTTTAGCATGATTATCAATCCGGTTCCTTTTTCCAGCACAAAAAAGCAAAAAAATAGATCAAGTCTTTTCCAAAAGAAATACTTGATTTATCTTTTTGTCTAAAAATTAATTTTTACATTTTCTACTATAGCAATACCGTGCAAAGTATAGTTTTTTCCAGGAATTGATTCCTTATAAGAAATTGTATTAAACGACATTTCAATGCTTAAAGCTACTAATATAGCTTTTAAAATGAAAAAAGTAAAACATTAGTACAAACAAGATTATTAATGAAATAAAAGAACTAAGTAAAAAACATGGCTACCCGCCATATGCTGATCAATATATTATCAGAGTGACCTTGCCATAAAGATATTAAAAACCGATCTGTCCAATTACTAGGCAGATCGGTTTTGTTCTTTAGTTTTTGCCTTTTCTTTTGGATTTCAAAGCAATAGCAAAATCAGCAATTTCATTTTGATCTCGCTTACTTAAATGACCGATTCCCTTAAAGGTTAAACCTTTTTTGGGAAAGCGGTAAAGCTTACCAATATCGACCCATGAGGGTTTCATTAAACCGGCAGCTTGCCATTCTTTAATTGGATAATACTGTTGCCTGATATAAGCCGATTTATTTTTGTACTTACTGGTAATTTTATAAGCTTCAACTGTTTGCGCCGAAACCTTGCGAATTAATACTGGTCTACGCTTACCACCATTAGTTTCTACATAACTAACGTATAAGCTAATTAGGTCATTAGTCTTCATTTGGATCATTTAGCCAATTAGCAACTTCTTTAGCGTCTTTAAACTCCACTATTGGAGTATTTTCAGTGGCCTTTAAAAAACGTAACTCTGCTCGTTCTGTTTCACTTAAAGTTGGCTTAAAGGGTAAAGCACCATCTGCAACGATTTGCTTATAAAGCATGTTAATAGCCGTGGTGGGTGTTAGGCCCAACTCACTTAAAACTGCTTCGGTATTTTCAGCCAAGTTTTTATCAATTTGTACTTGAACTCTTTTTTTATCTTTAACTGCCATGACTATCCCGCCTCTCTCAAATAGTACTCTAATTATACTACTGTTTGAGTGCTACTTCAATTTCTATGCCTTTTTGAGCTTTTGCTTTAATTTTAACCGCTTCGCTACTGCTTAGTTTTAATTTCTTCGTCTGACCAATTGTGGCTTTTCCCTTGATCTTGTATAATAGATATTATAAAGAATTTTACTTAGGTAAGAATCTGTTCAGACAACTAAATATCAATATTTAACAGAAATTAGGTGCTCTTCAACTTAGCTACGTAATACTGGAATTAGTAAGACTAAAATAATATCGATATTGGACTTGATACTCTTGAACATTTAAATCGTGAAGATGTAATGTTGTACATTGATTATCTTAAGAATGGCCAAAATAAACAGGAGGAGTATAACTTTCCCACATTAAAAAATTAGAAAGCAACGTTATCATGCTACAAAGGGAGACAAAGCCCTATTTTTACCTATATTTATCGTAGGCTGGTTAAGTCGCTAATTGAAGAAAAAGAAATTTCAAACTGGGATTTAAAAATTGCAGGTCAGTGTTTCAAAAATTTTGACTTAAGGGATGTGAATTCTTTACCAGGCTCTAAGAATTACTCTGGCAAAAGTAGTTATTCAGCTACTATAACAATCGCTAAACTTTCAGGTGAGTTTTTAATTAATCTAGGACAAATCGGTGAAGTCGCTGAACTAAAGGTTAATGGCAAATTAGTGGGAAGAACAATTGAGCAAAACTCAACTTTTGCTATAACACCATTCTTAAAAGTAGGTCCAAATAAAATTGAAATTGAAACGGTAAATAACTTGGCTATTAAAATTCAAGATCCAGAATCCCAATTTGGTATTATTCCACCAGCTGGATTAATCGGGCCAGTAAAGTTAGAGATCTATCAAGGCTGAAAATAAGAAAGACAATCAATTACGTAAAAATAATTGATTGTCTTTTTCTTGAATTGGGTGTTGAAAAATTTCTAATCCGGTTCATTAATATTTAAAATGGCATCAAACACGCTCTGCGGCAACTTAATATCACTTTTAACAGCTTGCCTTTTGTTTAGACTTTGTCTGCGTAAAAGTTGTTGTTTCTTCGAAATACTCCGTTTTTCGCCATTAACAGCCGCATTTTTACGCAAAGGCGGCACGTCAACTCTGGCGATTGACTTGTTTTCCACCATTGCTTGCACAGGCATGGGGTATAAACGACGCGGCACAGTATATTTCAATTTTTTAACTAATTTATGAGCGATCAAATCGGCTTTTTGCCGCGGCACAATAATGTCGAGAGCATCAACAGCGGCATAGTTAATCTGAATTTGAATTTTAACTACATCCACTAGTTCGTAGTCCAGAAATTCAGTGTCAAGAGTCGCAAAACCATGAGTAATTGATTTTAAGCTGTTGAAAAAGTCATAGGCAATTTCAGACACCGGCAGTTTGTATGTTAATGTGACTAAATCTTGTTGATTGTCCAAGTCTACCATTTCCCCAAAATGCTGGTCGCATAATTTCATGACGGCACCCAAGTATTCATTGGGCGTGGTAATTACGGCCTTAACGTATGATTCAGTGACATAATCAATTTCAGAAAAATCAGGAAATTTTGCCGGATTGGTGATAGTGAGATATTCCTGTTTAGGCTGAGGCTGCTTGAGGTAAACGTGGTAGGTGGCATTCGGCGCAGTAGTCAACACTTCGACATGATATTCATCGCGCAGTCGTTCTTGGATGATTTGCAAATGGAAAATACCTAAGAAGCCGCAACGAAAGCCGGCATCAAGTGCTTCAGATTGCTCGGGGGTGTAATGAAAGGCTGAATCATTGAGAGCGAGCTTACTGATAGCCTGCTTTAGAGCCTCATAGCTGGTATCTCCTTTAGGATAAAAACCAGCATAAACCATTGACTGCGCTGGCTTAAAGTGGGGAATGGCATTTTTAGTAGGATTTTCTGCAGTGGTTAAGGTATCGCCCACCTGCACGCTGGCAATATCCTTAATCCCAGTCACAATATAGCCGACTTCTCCCGCATTTAATTCTTTTACTGGCTTCATATCTGGCGTGAAGATTCCCACTGCTTGAGCGTTAAATATACTGCCGCCTTGCATTAACTGTAGTTTTTGCTGGCTTTTTAACGTGCCGTCAATTAGTCTAACGTCCGCAATAATTCCCTGGTAAGAATCATATTGAGAGTCAAAAATCAAAGCCTTAAGGGGTGCATCTGGTTTTCCCTGGGGAGCTGGGATTTTTTGATAAATAGCTTCTAATACCTGGTGAACATTTTCTCCGGTTTTAGCAGAAATTTTTAAAATAGTCACATCTGCAAATTCGGGGCGCAAAGCACGAATTTGCGCTTCCGTTGCCGCAACGTCGGCAGCCGCATTGTCAATCTTGTTAATCACCGGAATGATGGTCAAGTTATGTTTTAAAGCTAAACGTAAGTTGGCTACGGTTTGTGCTTGCACACCTTGAGTTGCGTCCACTAATAAAATAGCACCATCGCTGGCAGCGAGGCTTTTAGAGACTTCGTAAGCAAAATCAACGTGTCCCGGTGTATCGATTAAATTGTATTCGTATTCTTGACCATTGTCAGCTTGATAAAAGTTACGCACTGATCGTGATTTAACCGTTACTCCGTGTGCTTGTTCAACTTCCATGCTGTCGAGCAGTTGCTCGCTTAACTGCCTTTTGCTGACAGTAGCAGTTTGTTCCATAATCCTGTCAGCTAAGGTTGATTTACCATGATCAATATGAGCAATTATGGCAAAATTTCTGATATTAGCAAGTTTCATTTCTATTTTGCTCCTTCCAGCTTTTGTTGCAATCCTTGCAAGTAAAACAACATTATTTGATTGGCTTCTTGTTCGAGATCGATTTGGAAGCCTTTAAAGTCGACGGGCAATTGATCGTGGTGAAATTCGTCCAGATTCATCATATTCATTAAGCCGCTAATAATGGCACTTTGAATAATGAAAAGGTGACTGGCCTGTTTAACGCTTAATAGTGTAATTCTTGCGGCAATCGCCTGACCTAGCTTTTGGTTTATTTCGTATAATTTTTCCCGACCGGCCAAAGTTTGTTCCCTGTCAGCCGCTGCTTCTAAAATTGGCCCCCGTAACGCGTTAAGCCGTAATAAATCAGGCCTTTCACGTATTAATAGGTGATTTTGTTCTAATAAAAAAGCAGCAAAGTCATTCCAAGAAGTGATACTTTTAGATTTTTGAAAACGCTGGCGTACTTCCGTGAGGTAGTCTTGATAACCGGAAAGCAGCAGATACATAAAGATATTTTCTTTAGTTTTAAAATAATTAAATAGTGTGCCTTTGGCAACGCCTGATTCACGGGCAATTTGTGCCATAGATATTTGGTTAAAATCATTTTTTTGAAATAACTTGCTGGCAGCCTCTGCAATTAGCTGTTTTTTGGCTGCTTTTTCTTGGGGAGTTAAAACATACATAATGGCAAATGTACTCCTTTTATTCAATAATGACCAACGGTCATTTTACAAAGAATTTCCAGTTTTTGCAAGAAAAAACCATCTTCATATGAGGATGGTTTTCATTGCTGATTTATTTATTAATGTATTTCTTTAATTGTTCACCACGTAGTCCAGCACTTAAGCCCACTAAGAGCTTAATTCTGGCCTTTTGACCATTGAGACCCCGGCAGAAGATAATGCCCATTTTGGCTAAGCCAACACCGCCACCTTGATAATCATAAACTGGTTCAGCGATACCGTTAAAACAACGGGAAACCAATACCAGGGGAATTCCGTTATCAAGCAGTTTTTGCAATTCAGGTAATGTTTGCGGTGGCATGTTGCCGGCTCCTAAAGCTTCAATTACTATGCCGTTTGTTGATGGCTTGTTTAAAGCTTGGAAGATTTCCGGCCCCATTCCTGCATAGGCTTTTACCAAATAAACATTTGCAATAATATGGTCAATCGGTAAATGTTGCTGAGGATTAATAGTTTGCACGTAATTAACGTGACCCTCAGACACAACGCCTATCGGACCAAATGTGGCTGTCCGAAAAGTAGCAACATTTGTAGTATGGGTCTTCGTGACATAACGAGCAGGATGAATTTCATCATTCATCACAACTACAACACCCTTGCCAATAGAAGCATTAGAACTGGCTACCATGATTGCGGTTCTGAAATTATACAGCCCGTCGCTGCCAATTTCGTTAGAAGAGCGCATAGCTCCGGTTACTACCACAGGCATTTTACTGGAAATCGTTAAATCTAAAAATAAAGCTGTTTCTTCCAGGGTGTCTGTGCCGTGAGTCACGACTGCCCCGAAAAAGCCTTCGGCTTCTGCTTGGCGGATCCGCAAAGAAAGTTGCAACATGCGCTCTGGTGTCATATGAGGAGAAGGCAAGTTGAAAATTTCTTCAGTAACTAATTGGACATCGTCATTAACGTTTAAAGAGAGGTCAGCCAAGGGATTTTGACTGTTGGGCTTAATTTTGCCATTTTCATCCTCTGACATGGAAATGGTGCCGCCAGTATGTAAGATCAGAATTTTTTTACTCATAATCGGTTTTTACTCCTGTAATTTCTTTAATTAATACTTCTACAGGTTAGCATAAAATTAGGGATGCAGAAACCGTTAGAGGTCAAAGTTTTTAGACATAAAAAAGCAGCCAAGCAAAAGGGCCAGCTGCTTTAAATTAAGGTTTTAATCAGTGAAAATTTCTTTTGCCAAATCAAAAGCAGACCATGCTTTAGGCCAGCCACAATAAAAAGCCAAGTGGGTAATCAGTTCGGCCATTTCGTCTTTTGTAATGCCGTTCTTTTTTCCCATAATCATATGTGATTTAAGTTGGGGAAAAGCTCCTTGTGCCATTAAGGCAGCACAGGTAATTAAACTACGGTCGCGTGCAGATAATTTATCTTCTCTTGACCAGACTTCACCAAATAAAACGTCATCATTTAATTCTGCAAACTTAGGTGCAAAATCACCTAAGTTATCTCTACCAGCTGTTTGTTTTTTCATTTTTAGTCCTCCAGCTTCTCATATTCTTCATCTGTAACAGGTTCCAACCATTTAGGCGTTCCAGCAGTAATAGCTATATGTACAAACCAACTGTTCTTGGTAGCACCATGCCAATGTTTGACGCTGTCATGAACTACGACGACATCTCCTGGATGCAGTTTGCGTGCCGGCTTACCTTCTTCTTGATACCAGCCTTCACCAGCAGTAGCTAATAAAATTTGAAAGCCGCCAATATGCTGGTGCCAGTTGTTGCGACAACCGGGTTCAAAACTGACATTTGAGACGCTGACATTAATATCAGGATCACTGACTAAACTTTGCTGGTAGCTTTGACCCTTAAAATATTTTTGATAAGCAGTATTTTTGGCACCTAAAGCAAAAATACCATTTTGCACATCACTTTTATGATCGTTCATTTTATTCTCCTTTTCTCTTTAATTTAATAGGATTATTTTAATCCTTAACGTGAACTTTAAGTCAAATTATTTTAACAAATGAGTTTTATTAATAATTAATTATTGTTTTTTAAATAGTATATATTGAAAAAATATAATGTGATAAAATTAACTTGATAAATGAAAGCGATTTATATTAAGGAGATTTATATGATTTATCATAAAAATTTTTCATGGGATGCTAATTATGATGTTGTCGTTTTAGGATTTGGTGGCGCTGGTGCAACTGCTGCTCGGTTTGCGGCTGATCATGATGCCAAAGTGCTACTGGTTGATGCAGCTCCTGAAGGGCACGAAGGTGGTAATACCCGTTATTCTGCCCAATTAATTGCTACTGGCAATGACTTTAATGAGTTGAAAAAGTATTATCAAAAACTAACGGCGCCAATGGAACTTGACGAAGAGATGATTGATACTTATGTCGATGGGATGGTGCACATTCCTGAATATGTTTCTAAATATTTGGGTGTTAAACCATATAATGCTAAGGAATATACCACTGATAAAAGTATTGCTATCATAGAATATCCGGAATTTCCAGGTTCAGAATCCTGTGATTTAACCTCTGTCACTAAGCAATGGTTTGATGCTGCCTTATGGCAGATTTTAAAGGAGCAGGTAGTAAAACGGCAAGACAAAATTGCTGTTTTGTACAGCACTCCTGCAGAAGAACTAATTCAAGATCCGGAAAGCAAAAAAATTTGTGGCGTGGTTATTAAACGCGACGGTAAACTATTAAAAGTGCAGGCCAAGAATGGTGTTGTGTTGACCACTGGTGGTTTTGAAAACAACCAAAGAATGATTGAAGACTTTATTGGCGCTAAAAGGCTGGCACCTTTAGGTACCCTTTATAACAAAGGTGACGGCCTGAGAATGGCCCAAGAAGTTGGCGCTGATTTTTGGCATTTACATAATTATGAATCTGTAGGCCTGCTTCATGGTATGGCTTTTGCGGTGCCAGCGGGACAACGTGGTCGCTTAATGATAGGGCCTCAAAATAAAGCTGTTTCTAGCGGTAGTGCCTTTGTTGTTGGTGATGATGGTACCAGATACTTTAATGAAGCAGAAGAAAACCGCCACGGCCATCTCAAGAATCATGGTCAATGGAAAGTGCCGCTAAACCAAGAGCACCCATACTTGATTTTTGACGAAACAAAAAAGCAGGAGCTGGATAATGATAAAATTATTGGTGATTACAAGCCATACACAGAAAATGTTATCAAGGCTGACTCTGCTGCTGAATTAGCCGATAAAATTGGTGTTGAACCGGCAGTTTTGTCTGACACTCTCAGTCGTTTCAATCAAGCTTGTCAAGAACAAGACGATCCCGAATTTAGAAGAGATCCAGCAACTTTACGTGCATTTACTGGTAACACAATTTATGCTGTCAGACTAGAACAAACTATGCTTAATACACAAGGTGGTCCTAGAAGAAATAAGAATGCCGAAATTTTAGATACCAGAGGTAAAGCAATTCCTAATCTTTATTCTGCTGGTGAACTTGGCGGTATCTGTGCTAACCAATATCAAGGTGGCAATAACTTGGCTGAATGCTTAATTTGGGGCAAGATTGCAGGGGAAAATGCGGCTAAACCAAAAGTTGATGAAGCAACCGATGCAGCAAGTGGTGCTACTATGCCTGAAAAGCACTTAACTTCGGATCTTAAACACGAAACCTATGAAACGGGAGAGAACCAATACATTGGTAAATCTACTAAAGGCATGGGTGATGAAATAGTTGTACGGGTAACTGTTGATGAGCAAAAGAACTTGAAGAATATTGAAGTTTTGAAACAAGCTGAGTCGGATGACTACGGTTTGAAAGCTATTAAGACTCTGCCTTCTAAGATGGTTCAGGAAAATACTGTTGATGTTGATGCAGTCAGTGGTGCTTCGAGTTCATCACGTGGTCTCAAAGACGCGGTTAAGGACGCGCTAAGTAAAATAAAATAGTAAGTATTGCTAAAGAGGGTCATTAATATTAAATGGCCCTTTTGTATGGTTCAAAACTGTAATTAATAGGGCAGTCTTTTTTAAGTATGTTGATTTTTAGTATAATATACACAGAAAGAAAATTTTTTGTTAATTTGATGAGGTAATAAAATGAATTTCACTCAATTACGCTGTTTTATTAAGGCCATAGATAATTCCAGTTTTACTATTGCAGCTGAGCGCTTAAATTTCTCCCAGTCGGCAGTTTCGAAAAATATTAAGGATCTTGAGGATACACTGGGGGTAACTTTAATCAATCGTGCTCATCACCGTATTTCCTTAACAAGCGCTGGCAAGTATTTCTACCGTGTTGCGCGCAATGTGGTAGATGATATGGATTACACGGTAGCATACTTGCAAAGTAAAAAGAATGACCCAGAAACGCTTTTGCGAATAGGGGTCTGCGATACACCGTTTGAACAAAAAATTCTGCCCATTTTTTTGCGCAAATTGCGTGAATCTGGGAGTAATTTGAACATCCAGTTTGTCTTTGTACTCAACAATTCTATTGGTGAGCTTCTTAACCATCATGTTGATTTGTGTGCAATTGCACGAGAAGATGTTGATATTGTTGAAGATATTCACTTCGAACCAATGGTTCAGGGTAAAGTAGTTGTAGCTTGCCCAAAAGGTTCTCCTTTAGCAGAAAAATCTAAGATCTCTATTTCAGATTTAATTGATCGTGACGTATTTTTGCTTGATCCTAACAGTTCTTTAAATGTGCAATTAAATTTTCAAACTACCTTGATCAATAAATTAGGAATGGAACATATTAAATTTGTACAAGATTTTTTGGCCATGGATATTTATGTTAGAGGTGGCTGGGGCTATGGTATTTTGCCCAATTTCATTGCAGATTATCAATCAGAGGGAATTAAATATATTCCCATTGATTTTCATGATATTTCACCATATGGAATTGCATACATGGAAAGCTTTACTAACGACTCTGTACTTGAAAAAGTGGCCAGTACATTAAAAAAAGCAATAAACGAATATTTATCTGAGGATAAAAATAAGTAATGCACAAATAAAAGTTGTTTTTGGAATGCTTGTAGTCAGCGCTTAAACGTTGATCTTACAAGCATTTTTTATTTTGCCTTTTTAAATTGTTATGTTCTGTATTCCATTTAGTAATTCTTAATTCTAAATATGGTGCATAAATTCACTTGATTCATAGTATTATGAAAACGGTTAAAGGATTTGTTTAAAGAAGTGAGGTATAAAAATGGAAAATACTTATGATGTCATTATTGCTGGTGCCAGCAATGCTGGCGCAATGGCAGCTTGTGCTGCTGCTGAAAAGGGAGCAAAAGTTCTCCTGATTGACAAGCAAGGAAGTTCAAGGTTTTTATTCCGTTCATTCTTTGCTGCGCTGGACAGTAACGCCCAAAGAAGAGCAGGAATTAAAGTTGATAAAGCTAAACTAATGAACTTTTTAACTTTGTTCTTCCAAGATAACGTTGATGAACGTTTACTTTGGACTTGGGCAAATCATGCAGATGAAACTGCCAATTGGCTGGAAGATAACATTTTGAAACCAAATGGCGGTGTTTTGAGACCACAAAAAGATGCCCACTATGAAACTGTTGTTAATACAGCTTTCAATACTGAGTTAGCAATTGCAACACCTGACAACGGCTGGGCTCATTATGGCGATTGGGTAATTGATAAGGTCAAAGAACTAGGAGTAACCCTTAAATACAACACTAAATTAGAAGAATTAGTGACAGATGATAGTGGTGCGGTAACCGGTGTAATTACCAGTGATCGTGAAAGTGGCGAAAAGACTGAGTATAAAGCTAATAAGGGTGTCATCATTTGTACTGGCGGTTACGGTGCCAATGTTGAATTGATGAAGAAATGGGATCCACTTGGCTACAAGAAGAATGTTTATTCAGATGGACCTCGTGATGATGGTTCAGGTATTCTTGCTGGCCTTAAAGTCGGTGCCGCTCGCGATGAAGAACCAGCTGAAATCATTTTTGACCGTGGTGCAGTTCCTGTTGGCACTAAGGCTGAAGACCATTATGTCATTGACTTTAAGGATCCAGGCTACTTCTGGATGGGTGCTTACCCACTACTAAAAGTTAACTTAAAAGGTGAGCGTTTCGGCAACGAAAGTGTACCTTACCAATTTGATATTAATGCAATGGCTAAGCAACCAGGCTACCTGGAAGCACAAATTTGGTCTGAAGATACTATGGATCATTTGGCACAATTTGATACTCAAGGTTGTTCTCGTTTAGGCTGGCCTGGTATTTACAATACTGAGGAAAACAAAGAAGAAATTCAACGCAGGATTGATGATGGCTTAGTCAAGAAAGCAGATACCATTGAAGAATTAGCTGAAAAATTGAATTTGCCAAAAGATAACCTGGTTAACAGTGTTAAACGCTATAACGAAATGTGTGAAAAAGGCGTAGATACCGACTTTGGTAAAGAAAAGTTCAGATTATTCCCAGTAGATAAAGCGCCATACTATGGTGTCATCATGGGCGGACGTTTGCTTGCTACTCTGGATGGATTGCGGATCAATACTAAGATGGAAGTTATTGACCAGAATGGTGATCCAATTCCTCACCTATACGCAGCTGGTAACGCCAGTGGTGGTTTCTTCTGGGGCAGTTATCCAGATAGAATTCCTGGCCTTACTTGCAGTCACGCCCAGACCTTTGGTCGTCTAGCCGGACAATATGCTGCTGAAAATTAGTTTTTATCATAAAAGGAGTTTTTATATATCATGGATGAAAAACAGTTACCTAAGCTTTCAAATTATAGGTGGGTAATCTTAGCAATAGCTGCTTTGCTTGATGCAATTAGTAGTTACATTCAATTTCAGATTTCTGCTTTAGCTGTCCAAATTATGCCAGCACTGCATATTTCACCAGCACAATTTCAAAGTTTATTAATGGCACCAATGCTTATTGCAGTTTTCTTAAGTATTCCTGCCGGCTCTCTTGCTGATAAGTTCGGAGCTAAGAAAATCGTTTCTGTTGGTTTAGTTATCTCAGTACTAGGTGCATACGGTCGCCTTTTTGCTAATAACTTTATCACAATGTTTATTACCCTGTTACTTTTCGGAGTTTATATGGCTCTGCTAAATGCTAATACTCTGAAAATCTTTGGTACCTGGTTTAAACAAGATACTAACACAGCTATGGGTGTCTTCTTTGCTTCAGCCAGTGTCGGAATTATGCTTTCCCAAGCTACCAGTTCTTTGTTCCCAACTGTTGAAAAGGCATATATCTTTTCATCGACTGTACTATTGGTTTTAGCTGTTTGCTGGGTGATCTTTGTTAAAGATACTCCTAAGGGTGAAGAAGTTCCACAACCTCAAACAGAACAAGGCAAATCTGAGTCATCGTTTGAATTCTTCAAGGCTGCTGCTAAAAGTAAGAAAACTTGGTATGTTGCTTTAGCTGTGGGCTTTGGTATGGGTGCTAGTGAAGCCTTCTCAGGCATTTTGCCACAAGCATTCGCTGCCAGGGGAATGACTCCTGCAGCTGCTGGTGTGGTTGCTTCTGTTGCTACTATTGGTAGTTTAGCAGGTTCACTCTTTGGCCCAGCAATTATCAATAAGGCCAAAAAGGCTAAACCAATGATGATTGTTATTACTGCTCTTGGTGGTCTGTTGATGGCCATAACTTGGTATATTCCATTAGGAATGCCATTAAGCATTGCACTAATCCTTGGCGGCGTATTTGGCGCTATGACTGGTCCTATTATGCAGGCTATGCCAATTACATTCCCAGAGATCGGTCCTAAGAACGCTGGTAGTGCTGGTGGACTTGTTGGTACAGTATCACTGCTATTATCATTCTTCCTTCCAGTTATTATTTCTTCAATTGCTGGTAAGAACTATGCATTAACCTTTATTATTCAAGGTCTTGTCTTTGTAGTACAAATTATCGTACTGGCAGTTTTACCAGACGCAAATGCTGCTCGTCGTCATGCTGAATAAGATTTTTTAAAGTGAAAGGGGTCATTTATATGGCACAAAAAATAACCGAAAATCCAGGCAAATATACTGGTTCTGGTCAAGGTAAGGAAAGTCAAATTAATCTTGAAGTTGAGGTTGACTCAGACAAGATAGTAAATGTTAAACCGTTAGATAAATATGCTCCCGATAGTTTAGCTGATAACGCATTTAGGAAAATGGCACAAAAAATTGTGGATCAGCAATCAGTCGATGTTGATGTTGTTTCTGGTGCTTCTGAAACTTCACACGGTATTATTGAAGGCGTTAAAGAAGCCTTGAATAAGGCAGGGGTTGACTTTGATGCCCTTAAAGAAAATGGTGGTCAAACTGCTGGCAAGAAAGAAGAAACTATTGACGTTGATGTCGCGGTAGTTGGTGCCGGTGGTGCAGGCGTGGCAGCCGCTTTAGCAGCTCGTCAACATGGCGCAGAAGTAGCTTTATTTGAAAAAACTATTTCACCACTTGGTGCAAGTACTTTTGCCGGTGGTATGTTTGCCGGCGATAGTCAACAACAAAAAGATCAAGATGCAGTTGTTTCCAAGAAGTGGCTTTACGACGAATACATGGATGCTTCTCAAGGTTACATGAATTCAATTTTGGTTCGCCGCATTATTGATGAATCAGGAAAAACTGTCGATTGGCTAAATGAAAACGGCGCTATTATGAAATTAGTTGACGCTGGTACTGGCGGCAGTTACGATCACATTGGTATGCCAGCCACTCTTCATGGCTATCAAGAAGGTGGCACTAAGGCCGTAACCAAACTAATTGAAAAATTCAAGTCAATCGGTGGCAAGATGTACTTTGGCTTTGCAGGTAAAAAATTGTTGCAAGATAATGCAGGTAAAGTCACTGGTTTAATTGCCGAAGGTGATGACAAAACACTACATGTTAATGCTAAAAAAGTCGTTATTGCAACAGGTGGCTTTGGCGGCAGTCCTGAAATGCGCAAAAAGTATCTTGGCGATGTCAGCACACAAGGTCAAGTTTTGCAAAATACTGGTGATGGTTTGAATATGGCCTGGGATGCAGGAACTGCTCACCACATTAATGGTTCTACTCATTACTTCTGGCAAACTTTTAGTGATAAAGATATTGGCGAAATGGCTAAACTTGTTGGTCCAAACTGGATGCCTGTCAATGCCCTAGCTGATTTTCCTAACTTGCGTGTTAATAATCGTGGTCAACGTTATGCTAGTGAAACCCATGCACTAGATTTCGCTGTTCACGGTGCAGAATTGTCAGAACAACCACAACAAACTGAATTCGTTGTCTTTGATCAGGCAATGCTGGATAAGATTAAAGAAGGCGGAACAGTCGCAATTGAAGACCACTATGGCAAGTGGAAGAATCGCCATCAGTTTTACATGGAATTTAACTTCCCAACGGATACTGATGAAAATATCAAGCACGAACACGAGAAGACTGACTTTACTTCATTACTGAATAAACTGGCTTCAACCAATGTTATTTTTGTTGCAGACACTATCGAAGAATTGGCTGAAAAGATGGGTGTTGACAAAGATAATTTGGCCAAATCAGTTGCGCAATACAACAATGCTAAGAAGAAGGGTGAGGACGACTTGTTCTTCTCTGATACGAAGAGAATGATTCCAGTAGAGCAGGGTCCATTTTACGCTGTAAAATTCATCGCTCGTAACCTGGGCACTCTTGGTGGTGCAACCATTGATGAAAAAATGCATGCTTTAGCTCCAAATGGTGAACCAGTACCAAACCTTTACGTAGCTGGTGCCGATGCATCAGGAATGTATGGCAAAGCTTACGTTGATTTTGAAGGTGGTACTTTAGGCTTTGCTTATATTTCTGGTAGACTAGCCGGAATTGATGCGGCTGAAACTGCTAAAGCCGGTAGGTAGATTATGGCAAAAATCATGTATGAATTAACTGATTTGTACATGATTTTTTACTAGAGGAACAGATTATGACACAAGAAAAATATGATGTAATCATTGTGGGAGCAGGTCTTGCAGGCTTTGCTGCTGCAGATGAGGCTGTAGATAATAATTTAAAGACCTTGCTGGTCGAAAAAGGTAAAACAACTGGTGGCACTGGTAACTATGTTGAAGGAGTTTTTGCTGCCGATTCCGAAATGCAAAAAAAGGATAATGCAACTCTTGATAAAGATGATTTACTCAAAGAAGAGTTAACATATTCGCACTACAAAGCAGACGGCAAGATGTGGCAAAAATACATTGCCAATGCCGGCAAAAATGTTTCCTGGCTTGAGGATCATGGTGCTGAAATTGAAATGGTAGCAAATTTAGGTTCTGGAGCTAGAACTTGGCACTTGTTTAAAGGCAAGGGTCATGATGCCATTCACAATGGTTTAGAACCATATGCTAAGAAGAAGGGCATCACCATAGTTACCCTAACTAGCGTGACTGATCTAAAACAAAATTCTGACCACACTTTTGATGTCACACTAACTAATGTTGTAGCAAAAACTACTAAAGTTGTTAATGCTAAGAATGTGGTTTTGGCTACAGGTGGTTATCTGAATGACCAAAAGTTGTTAGAAATTACACCTCACCAAAATCCAGACAACATTATTCCAGTTAACTCTGGTAAAAACACTGGGGATGGTTTGAGACTTGCTTGGAAGTTAGGTGCTAAAAAGTACTTTACTGGAATGGCAATGATGTTTGGCGGTCAGCTGAAAGATAAGACGGTGCCATCATTTAAATTGTGGGGTACTGCTATCTGGAGTTCAGTTTGTGATCAACCGCAAATGTGGGTTAACGAACTAGGTGAACGTTTTGTCGATGAAAGTGCAGCTGTAGTCAACTGGGCTAATGAAGGCAATTCAATGAACCGTCAAGACCGCGTCTTCTGTATTTTTAGCCAAAAGATTTTGGACGACTTTACTGACAAGTCTTATCCGAGATCCATGAAGCCATTTGTTCCAGAAGACAGATACCCCACTTTGCGTGATGATATTGCCAAAGCTGAAAAAGAAGGTCGTCAATACCTGCATAAAGCTGCAACGCTAGAAGAACTCGCTCAAGAAATTGATACCCCTAACTTGGTTGCGTATGTCAAACACTATAATGAAATGGCGGCAAATGGTGAAGATACTGATTTTCATAAACCGGCTAAATACATGTTGCCAGTAGATGGCGCTGGCCCGTTCTATGCTATCGAATTAGGTGTAGGTGCATACACTACAGGTGATGGACTACGCGTAAACACCAATAACGAAGTTTTGAATACAAAGGGCAGACCGATTGCGGGTTTATATGCTATCGGTGGTGATGGTTCAGCCGTTTTATATGGTGACACCTATGGTGTTAATATTCCGGGAACACATGCAGGATATTGCATCTTTTCAGGACGTAACGCAATTAAGGAAATTGTAGCCCAGAAGTAAAATAATCAAAAAAATAATTTCTAAGAAGTAAAATAAAACATTATACCAGCAAAAAAGCCAACTCATTTAATACGAGCTGGCCTTTTTGTTTGAATTCTTAAGTTATGCGTTGGCTTTTACAAATTGATCAATTTCATCTAAATATAATTGTTTTTGGCGTTGGCTGATCCAGGAAGTTTCAAAAGAATTTTTAGCAAGTTGCACGACTTGATCTTGGGAAAGATCAAATTTTTGTGCTAAAGCATAATAATTGTCGCTAATATAACCTTTAAAGTAAGCAGGGTCATCTGAATTAATGGAAACTTTTACTCCCGCATTCAAAAGATCGATTACTTCTTTACCCTTCATTTCTGGTGAAACAAAGCTGTTAGACAATGGACAAGAAGTTAAGCCAATCTGTCTTTTGGCAGCTAATTCTACCAAATCAGGATCTTCTACAATATTGGTGCCATGATCAAGCCGCTCAACTTCCATAATTTCTAAAGCTTGACGGATATGTTCGATTGAATCTTTTTGATCAATGTCACAGTGAGTGGTGATATGAAGTCCAGCCGCTACTGCGTCTTCAAACTGGCGGGCAAATTTTAGTGGCGGATTGTTATGCTCATCAGAATCAAGTCCAATACCAATAATTTTATCTTTGTATTTCAGACCTTCTTGCAGTGTTTTTCTTGCTGATTCCTTTGAAAAATCACGTAAAAAGCACATGATCAGATGAGCGTCAACGTTTAATGCCCTTGCATCAATAGTAGCTTGATAAAGACCATTGAGTACAACTTCAAAAGGAATACCGCGACTAGTATGAGCCTGGGGATCAAAAAAGAGTTCAACGTGTCGTACATTATTTGCAGCAGCTTTAGTTAAGTAGTCCCAAGCCAAGTCATAAAAGTCTTCTTCAGTTTGTAAAACATTCATTGCTGGATAATACACAGCTAAAAATGATGCTAGGTCATGATAGTTATATGTTTTTTGGACATCTTCAATTGTAGCTTGGCCTATATCGACGTGATTGCGTTTAGCTAATTTTAGTTTCAATTCAGGTTCTAAAGTACCTTCAACATGCAAGTGCAATTCGGCTTTAGGCAGGCCACGGGTAAATTCTGGTGTAACAACTGAACTCATGTAATCCTCCTTGATAATGTTCTTGTATTTAACTTATTATCTTAGTTTAGCATAATTTTAATAACAATAATAGAGCAAAAAACGAACAAATTAAAGAATTATAGCATATATGTTCCTAATAAAATACTTAACTAAAAATCTAGTTAGGTAAAATAATTAAAAATTCCAGTTAAGTATTTTAGTCGCAATGGCGCCATTTTGCGTCCGTTAAAATGCGAGCAGTAAGTAAACCGATTGGCAGAGCAGTAATAATCATTAAAGCATCCATAATCCAATAAGCACCAACGTTGATATTGGTGATACCAAAATTAAAGACAGCGCGATACATGTATAAACCGGGAACCATGATAACAATTGCGGGAACCGTGATTGCAATACGGGGGAAACCAACTTTATCCCGCACAAAACTGGCAATTAGTCCTGCTAATAATGCTCCGGTGAATGCTGCTAAGGCAGCCGGAACGTGGTTAAATTCAACTAGACTTAAACGCAGGGTATTTGCTAACGCACCAATGACTGCTGCTACTGTCGCCATTGATACTTTGGCATTAAACATGATCGAAAATCCGAAAACACCGCAGAAACTGGCAATTATTCTGCAAACTGTTAATAAAGTTGGGCTAAGATTTAATTTGGGCATGGCACCTGGCGATAAGTTGAGCATAGTAGCCATGCCCCAGCCTACCATTGCTGCAATCATGACCACTAGTATTGCGTAGGCTAATCTTTCAAGGCCTGAACGCATATCAAGTTTCGACATATCAAGGCCAGAAGTGATAAAAGGGAATCCGGGAATGACATAAAGCATCGAACCGATGTAACCATAGGCATGATTATTGCTCCAACCCCAAATTATTGTGCCTAATCTAAAACAGATGAAATATACGGCGCAGGAAACTGCCACACCGACAGTTATTTTGGCGACCAAGGTAACTTTTTTCTTTCCTAATAATTGACGCAAATAGTTCCCAATAAAGGCTCCAAAAAATGTGCAAAACATTTCCAGTATTCCTCCACCAAGCAGAAAAATAAAACTAGCACACGCCAGACCGGCACTCAAAGCGGAAATGATTAAAGGATAATTTTGAGTATGGCGCTCAATTTGATTCAGTTTGTGGTGAACTGCGCCAATTGTCCAATAATCATTTTCAGTTTCAAATTTACGGACAAATTCTTCCATCTCATTGAGCTTGTTCATATTCACTTCTGTAGTTGGTAAGGAAAGAGTCTGTGAGTAAGACTTGTTGTCAATGTCAAAGCAGGTATAGCTAATAGTTACTAAACCAATATCTGCTGAACATGTGATTTTGAGTGCTCTTGCAATTGTATTCATGGAATCGCGCACTCGCCAGGCTCCAGTGCCACATTGCAGTAGCATTATGCCAACTCTGCCTACTAAAGATCCCTTTTCTACCAAGGTGATATCTTTAACTAAAGTATCATCTGAACTTTTAAAGAACTCTTTCCAGTGAATTTTCATGTGATGCTTACTAGAAATCTTGGGATATGATTCTGGAGTCTGCTTGTCTTTCATAACTTAATTTATAACCCTTCTTTTGATAACGTAATATTTTAATTTTACCACACTCGTGGTTGGACCAATTTTATAGAATTGAGTTTAAAAAAGATGTTAATTACAAAAAAGTGTAGTATACTACAGTATGATAAAATATTAGTATGAGATTTACTTCTAAGGAAATTATATGACAGCTTTTTTGAACCGAATTGGTCCCAAAATTAAAATTGCGAATACTTTGATTGAAAAGGAATTAAACAAGCAGTTTGCAGAAATATTCAGAGATTATTCTTTAACAGGTGCCCAAATTTCTCTGATGATTTATTTATATGAATCAAAAGCACGGCAAATTACCCAAAAAGAAGTGGCAGATGTATTTGTGCTAAGTCATCCTACAATTCGAGGAATAGTTAAACGCTTAGAAGCAAATAAATTAATTGCTATTTCGCGTTTAGAAAATGATCAAAGGCAAATTGTTTTAAAGCTTTCGGATAAAGGCTTTAATTTGATAAATAAAAATATTGCCAAGATTCGCACAATAATGACAAATATTAATACTCGTATCACTAAGGGATTGTCTAAGCAAGAAATTTCAAATCTTGAACAAGTTTTAAATAGAATTTCGGATAACTTTTAATTATTATTAGCAAAAATGTAGCATGCTACATAAAAGAAAGGATTAAAATGATCGAAAATATCTCTAATAAGAAGAGGATTTTAATGATGGCTGTTTTACTATTTGGGGCATTTGTCTCTTTACTAGCCGAAACCTTTCTTAATAATGCTCTGCCAACAATAATGACGGTTTTTAAAGTTAATCAATCCACTGCTCAATGGCTTACTACTTCTTATTTATTGGTCGTAGGGCTAATGATTCCCATGTCAGCGTGGATCTTTGAATCATTTAATTTAAGACAAAACTTTTTAACAATGATGCTAATTTTTTTAGCAGGTTCATTCATTTGTGTTTTTGCCCCTAATTTTCCGGTGCTATTGCTAGGCAGAATTATTGAAGCAGTTGCGGCTGGTAGTTTAATGCCTTTTATTCAAAATGTCATTTTAATTATGTTTCCTCCTGAAAAAAGAGGCATGGCAATGGGAATCACTGGTTTGGTAATTGGCTTCGGACCAGCTATTGGCCCCACAATTTCAGGCTTAATCTTAAGGTATGCAGACTGGCAAATGCTTTTTATCATTTTAAGTATTACTAGTGGTATGGTAGCCATTTGTGCAGTTTTTTGTATGCAAAATATCACTAAGCCCCATAGAAATACTACCGATCTAATATCATTTATTGAATCAATTGCCGGCTTTGGTTTAATTTTGTATTCCCTATCAGATATTGGTAACACTGGTAAAATTACGATTGCAATAGCTGCCTTCTTTATAATAGGTCTGCTAATTATGCTGTTATTTTGTCATCGGCAGTTACATATGAAAAAACCTTTGCTTAATATTAGAGTTTTTCAAAATTTAAAATTTGATTTGTGTACTTTACTAAGCACTATCAGCAATATTTCAATGGTTGGAATTGAATTGATTTTACCTTTATATTTACAAACTACTAGAGCAGAGAGCGCATTAACTTCTGGTTTAGTAATGATGCCAGGAGCATTGTTAATGATTATTTGCAATCCTGTTTCAGGAACTTTATTTGATAAGTTTGGTATTAAAAAATTGGCACTTTTTGGTTTTACCATGCTTTTATTAGGAACGTTCCCAATGACAGTTTTTAATAGCGAAACCAGTCTTGTTTTAATTAGTTTGTGTTATGCCTTACGCATGGTAGGCACATCATTTACTATGATGACCACTTTTACCGCAGGCATTAATGTAGTAGAACCTCAAATGACTGCACATGCTAATGCGGTATCTTCTACAGTAAGACAAATCGGTGGTTCACTGGGAACGGCATTATCAATGTTAGTAATTAGCTTGTGTGCAAGTGGTGCTTCCAATGCTAAGACTGTAAATTTGACAGTTGGGTACCGCTGGGGTTTTGTCTTAATGCTGACTTTTGCAATAATCGGATTTTGTTGCTCAATGTTTTTACCTAAAAAAGAAAAAGGACTTAATTGAATTTAAATCGAAATTTGAGAAGCTAATTGTAATTTAAAAAAGTATAGTTTTCCTGATTTAATTTAAAACAAAATAGCTGAAAAGTAAGTTATGTATGACTTGATCTTTTCAGTTTTTTTGCTTGCATTTGCATGATTTTGCCAGAAAATGACAAATTATGATTGAAAATGATTGCTTTTAATTATTAAACCGCATAAAATACTGTCTGGAGGTGAAATGTATGCTAACGCCAGAAAGACAAAAAGTAATTGAAGACTACGTTAACCAGCATGGACTGTGCCGAGTTAGTGATCTCTGCACAATGACTTCGACTTCGGAGTCAACAATCAGAAGGGACCTTAATCAAATGGCACAAAAAGGTTTGGTCAAAAGAGTGCATGGTGGCGCGCAATCAGTCAAAAGCTTTACCCATGATGTATCGCAACACATTCGTTTTTCTATGAACCATAGTGATAAAAAGGCAATCGCTCAGTATGCTGCTAAAAACTTTGTTCATAAAGATGATTACATTTTTATTGACGCAGGTACGACAACTTATGAAATGGTTCCTTTTGTTGCTCTAATTCCAGGAGTGACGATTGTTACTAATGGTTTGGAAACAGCACTATGTGCTCTTAATCATGGGATTGAGGCTATTCTTTTAGGTGGCCGCATTAAGGAAAATACGCACGCTGTTGTTGGTCAAACAGCCCTAAAGCAACTGCAGGAAATGAATTTTTCCGCCAGTTTTGTTGGGACTAACGGACTTGACTCTAACGGCAATTTGACCACGCCCGATACTGAAGAAGCAGCTATTAAAAAAATTGAAATTGCACGGGCTGATCAGGCATACATTTTGACCGATACTTCTAAAATTGGTGAGCGCAGTTTCGCGACTTTTGCCCAAGCTGGGGATGTTACCATCGTTACTACCGCATTGAGCACAAAAGACAAAGAACTACTGCCAGCCAAAATTAATTTGAAGGAGATTTGCTAATGATTTATACAGTTACAGTTAATCCGGCTTTGGATTACGTAATTCAATTAAAGCAGGTTAACCGTGGTGAAGTTAATCGCTCAGATAACTGCTCATTTCTAGCTGGTGGTAAAGGAATTAATGTTTCCCAAATTCTCAATCAGCTGGATATTGACAATACAGCCTGGGGCTTTGTCGGTGGTTTTACCGGTAAAGAGCTGGTACGTCAACTTAATCAGCGACACATCGTTAATGATTTTGTCACTATATCTGATGTGACCCGCGTGAACGTTAAAGTACATGCAGAAGAGGAGTCAGAGATTAATGCCGCTGGTCCTAATATTACAGATCAGGAAATAATTGCTTTTAAGGCACGCCTTAGCGATTTGCAAAAAGGTGACATTGTGGTTTTGAGTGGTTCCTTAGCACCAAGCTTGCCAGTAGATTTTTATAAAGAACTTCTACCTATTATTAAAGAAGCAGGGGCAGAATTTGTAATTGACACAACTGGTCAGGCTTTGCTAGATACTTTGAGTTATAAGCCACTGGTAATTAAACCAAATCATCACGAACTAGCTGATTTATTCAAAACTACATTTGAGTCAGATCAGGAGATGCTTGAGTGTGCGCGCAAATTGCTTGACATGGGTGCCCAAAATGTTATGGTCTCCATGGCAGGTAAAGGTGGCTACTTGATTACACCTAAGCATTTTTATCATGCCAAAGCAGCTGTTGGTACTGCCGTTAATTCGGTTGGAGCTGGAGATTCAATGACAGCTGGCTTTGTCGGTACTTATGTTAAAACAAAAGATCCGGCCGAAAGTTTCCGTATCGGTATGGCCTGTGGAGCTGCTACAGCCTTTACTAAAGATATTGCTGTTAAAAGTCAGATTGATGCGGTCTTGCCGCAAATTAATGTTGAAGAAATTTCGTAATTTGAGGAGAATTTAAAATGAAAATTAAAGATATTTTGGCTCCTGAATCCATGATTATGGCGCTTAAAGCGACTAACAAAGAAGATGCCATTAAGGAAATGGCTGACCTAGAAGTCAAAACCGACATCGTCAATGACGAAGATGAATTCATTAAGTCAATTTGGGCTCGTGAAAATGAATCTACCACTGGTATTGGTGATGGAATTGCGATGCCCCATGCCCGTAACAAGACAATTAACAAGGCGCGTGTGCTTTTTGCTAAAAGTGAAAAAGGAATTGATTACAATTCGCTTGATGGTCAACCAGTTCATTTATTCTTTATGATTACTGCACCTGCTGGTGCCGATAATACTCACCTTGAAGCTTTAGCTAAATTATCCGGTTTATTAATTGATCCTGATCTGGTTAATGCTCTTAAAAAAGCCCAAACTCCTGAAGAAGTGATTCAGCTTTTTGAAGATGCAGAACAGCAAAAGGATGAGGCTAAAAAAGCCGAAAAAGAGCAAGCCGCAAGTGCTAGTGAAACTAAAAAGGAAGAAAAACCTTTAATTGTCGGCGTTACTGCATGTATCAACGGTATTGCCCATACTTATATGGCCCAAGAGGCTTTGATCAAGGCCGGTAAAAAACGTGGCGTTGATGTCCGCATTGAAACCAACGGTTCAGAAGGTGTCAAAGATAAATTGACCGCTGATGAGATTAGCCGCGCTCAAGGTGTTGTTATTGCGTCTGACAAGAAAGTTGACATGCCCCGCTTTGATGGCAAGCCGTTAATTTCTCGTCCAGTTGTTGACGGTATCAACAAACCTGACGAATTGATTGATAACATTTTGAATTCTAAAGCCAGCGTTTACCATTCAAATGGTGAAAAGAGCAGCGATGATAGTGACAATGCTAAAGAAGGCGTTTGGGGCTCAATTTACAAGAACCTCATGAACGGTGTTTCCCACATGTTGCCATTTGTTATCGGTGGCGGTATCTTAATGGCAATTTCCTTTATTGTGGAAAACTATGCTGGTGGTCCAAAATCTCCTGCATTTATTTTCTTGAATAATGCTGGTAACATGGCCTTTGCTTTCATGGTACCAATTTTGTCAGGTTACATCGCTGAATCAATCGGTGACCTGCCCGCTTTAATGCCTGGTTTTGTCGGTGGTTTTATGGCTACGGTCTACAGTGGTGCCTACGGTGGTGCTTATGTTGCCAATGTGGTAACTAATGCTAAATCACCTGCCGGTTTCTTAGGCGGTCTGGCTTCTGGATTTATTGCCGGATACTTGGTAGTCGGCTTAAAGAAATTGTTTGCTAAATTGCCGAAGTCTCTTGAGGGAATGAAGCCAATGCTCATTTATCCAATCTTGAGCCTGCTCTTCATTGCTCTTATCATGTACTACATTGTTAACCCAATCTTTAGTGCAGTTAACTTCGCCATTACTAACTTTTTAAACCAAATGGGTACGGGCAACTTAGCTGTTTTGACAACTATTTTAGCTGCCATGATGTCAATTGATATGGGTGGACCTTTCAACAAGGCTGCTTACGTCTTTGCCTCTGGTGCTTTTGCCAACGACCCGCATTCAACTGTTGCTGCTGTAATGATGGCTGCCGTAATGGTTGGCGGTATGGTACCACCATTTGCGACTGCAATTGGTACGACTTTCTTTAAGAATAAATATACTTTAGATGAACGCCGTGCAGGTTTAACTAACTGGATTTTAGGTTTTTCCTTCATTACTGAAGGTGCAATTCCGTTTGCTGCAGCTGATCCTGGACACGTTCTGCCTTCATGCATCATTGGTTCTGCTGTTGGTGGTGCTTTAGTGGGCATATGGCGCATAGGTGTTCCTGCACCTCACGGTGGTCTCTGGGTATCTCCGCTTGCTAACCATATTGTGCTTTACTTTGTTGCTACTCTTATTGGCTCCATTGTTGCAGGCATCATTTTAGGTCTGTGGAAAAAGCCAGTTGACAAACAAGAAGAAAAATAATCAAGTTGAACTTTTATTAATATTAAAAAAATTGGCATCAAGCTGTATAAGCAGCTTGATGTTTTTTACTTGTATAATAAGTTTCAAAAATCTTAGTGAATTTAAGGCACAGATTTAATCATTTCAGGCACTATTTTGAGCAGTTGAATACGATTACTATTGCGTAAGCTAAAAAAATTGTCATACTTATATGATATAAAAGGTAAATTCTATCTTAGTTTACGGATTGGAGAAAATCGTGTTCAATCTATTCATATTATTATCAGAACGCCTGGGTATTATTATGATTCTGGCGTTTCTCCTTGTTAACATGCGCTTTTTTAGAGATTTAATTGAAAAAAGAACTCTAAAATCGCAAATCTGGTTATTTATCATTTTTTCACTCTTTGTTGTCATTGCCAATCTCACCGGTGTAGAAATTTCAAGTTCAAAAGAAATAGTTACCCCACTTATTCTGACAGAATTACCTCAATCTGATTCAATAGCAAATACCAGGATGCTAGTTATCACTACCGCCAGTCTGACTGCTGGACCCTATGTAGGACTTTTAGTTGGTTTAGTGGGTGGTTTGCACCGCGTCATTTTTGGTGGCTTTTCGGATTATTTTTATATTGTCAGTTCAGTTCTAATCGGATATTTAATTGGCGTTTTAGGTGATAAGGTTAAGAAAAATAATTTGTACCCTTCAACCTTTTGGGTAGCAGTTTTATCTTTTTTAGCAGAACTAATTCAGATGGCCTTTATTTTTGCATTTCATGGCTTCGGCTTGATTAAATTAATTTTTGTACCCATGATATTATTGAATACAATTGGCTCTTGCTTGTTTATAGAAATTTTGAAAACTTATCTATCAAATGAGCGTCAATTGCGTGCTGTTCAAACCAAAGATGTTTTGGAATTGGCTAATAAAACATTGCCTTATTTTAGGCATGGCCTAGACTTTGATTCTGCAGAGCATGTCTGTAAAATTATCAAAAAATACACTAATTTTGATGCGGTAGGCTTAACTGATCGCGTTAATGTACTGGCCCATGTTGGCGCGGGACAAGATCACCACATTGCCGGTGAACCGGTAATAACTGATTTATCAAAAACGGTTATTGCTTCAGGACATGAAAAACTGGCACATTCAAAAGAAGAAATTGGTTGTCCCCATCAAGATTGCCCATTAACGTCTGCTATCGTTTGTCCACTGCAAGTAAATAAAAAAACGATTGGCGCACTAAAGCTGTACTTTTGTGCTGAACAAGAAATGACTGTGGTCGAAGAAAATCTGGTTCGTGGTTTGGCTATGATTTTTTCCGGTCAATTGGCTATTGGTATCGCAGAACAGCAGACCAGTTTGGTTAATGAAGCGGAAATTCGGGCATTACAAGTGCAAATCAATCCGCATTTTTTCTTTAATGCAATTAATACAATTGGCGCCTTAATGAGGGTTAACGTTAGCGAGGCTCATAGAGCTTTAATGCAACTTAGTACATTTTTCAGATTAAGCTTGAAAAATGGTCAGGCAAAAGAAATCACACTTGATCAGGAAAAAAGGTATGTTAGTGCTTATACTGGAATCGAGGAGCTGCGTTTTCCGCATAAATTTAAGATTGACTATCAAATCAGTGTGCCCGATAGTACGCTGCTGCCATCGTTTTGTTTACAAATCTTTGTGGAAAATGCTATCAAGCATGCTTTCAAAGGCAGAAAAACTGGTAACAAAATTATCATTAATTTAAGTCAAAAAAAGGATTATTTGCAGATTTTAGTAAGTGATAATGGTGTAGGTATTAAACCGGAAATTTTAAAAAGGCTGGGTCAAGAACCAATAAGTGAATCTGGCGGCAGCGGGACAGCACTTTATAATTTAAATAAACGGCTGATAGGCTTATATGGCACTAATAGTCAATTGCATATCAAAACTGGTGAGAAGGGAACGACTTTTCAAACCGAGATACCACTAAAACAAGCTGAAAAAAATGATTTTGAAGGTTAAGAGGGAGCTAAAAATGAGAATTTTGGTAGTTGATGATGAACCACTAGCCCGCACTGAATTATCTTATTTGATTAAAAAAAGTTCAGTCTTAAATAAGCAAACCGTTAAACTCTACGAAGCAGAAGATATCAAAGAAGCACAGGGAACTTTGCTTAAATATAAAATTGATTTACTGTTCTTGGACATTTCACTTAATGAAGAAAATGGCTTTGAATTGGCTGATGAATTGAAGCAACTGAGTTATTCACCGATGATTGTATTTGCTACTGCGTATGATAATTATGCTGTGAAGGCTTTTGACGTTGGTGCACTTGACTATGTATTGAAACCATTCGAACAAGAGAGGGTAGATCAGGCACTGCAAAAGGCTGTGAAAGTTTTAAACAGTCAAAATAATAATTCTGTGCAGGTCCAAAAATCGGGAAGTGATATTCTTAGTATTGAGCTTGAAGATCGCAATGTGGTTATTAAGAAACTGGAAGTAATAGCTGCAACGGTTAATAATGGTGTACTAACAATTGAAACGAGCAAGCAAAAATACGAAACACGCAAGACCTTGGCTTGGCTCAAGGAACGCTTAACAGAGCCATGCTTTTTACAAGTTCACAGAAATGCCATTGTAAATATTGAAGATATCAAGGAGGTCCAGCCCTGGTTTAATCATACCTTGATGTTGATTATGAATAATAATTCTAGAGTTCAGGTAGGGAGATCTTACCGCAAGGAATTGAATCAGAAATTAGGCTTATAAATAACTCATTTTAATTTATATTGACTTGTGAATTTGCTTTAGTGCAGTTCACAGGTCATTTTTTGCAATTCACGAGTTAATCGCTTACAAAAATCGTATTTTCTATTATCTTATTACTTGAAAGCAAGAAAGCTGAAAATGAGAAAGGAAATCGATCTTATGAAAAAAGAAAAAACAAAATCAGCTCCAATTTTAGTACAAATGTTTATTTATGCTGCAATTTTGTTTGTGGCACAAGTAATTTCTGATTTGATGCCAAAGTCTTTTCCCGTACCGACTCCAGTAATAGGGTTAGTTTTACTTTATTTTTTATTAACTGTTCACCTAATCAAAGTTGAATGGGTTGATTCTTTTGGCAGCGCATTAATCTCACTAATTGGTTTTATGTTTGTTCCTTCTGGAATTTCATTAGCTGCAAATTTAAAGATTATGCAGGAACAGGGAATCCAACTGATTATAGTGGTAATAGCTTCTACAATCATTTTATTAGTTGTTACTGCTTATACAACTAAATTCTTTAGTTGGGTTATAGGAAAAGTAACTAATAATCAACTAACTATTATTAATCACAAAAAAGTAGGGGATGTTAAATAATGCAATATATTACGAATCCATTATTTGGAGTTTTCTTGTCATTAATTGTATTTTTAACCGGACAATGGCTGTTCAAAAAATCAAAAGGTTTTTTCCTTTTTCAACCACTCTTTGTAGCAATGGTTTTAGGTATAGCAATTCTGATTATCCTTGCTAAGTGCTTTGATGTTTCAACAGCTACTGTTTATGCTAAAGCTTATAAACCAGGTGGAGATATTATTTTCTGGTTCATCACGCCAGCTACAATTGCTTTCGCGGTACCATTGTATAAGCGTAATGATGTTGTAAAGAAAAACTGGCTGGTTATTCTTTTAGGGTTGGTTTTCGGTACGTTAATTTCAATGGCTTTAATAACACTTGTCGCTAAAGCAGTTGGTTTAAATACTGTCGGAATAAAGTCAATGCTAAGTCAGTCTGCTACTACTGCAGTAGCTATGCCAATAACAAAAGCTATCGGGGGCAATGCTTCGGTTACAGCTATGGCATGCATACTTAATGCTGTAGTAATTTACGCCTTAGGCAAACAATTAGTTAAGTGGTTCAACTTAAATAGTGATCCATTGGGAACAGGCTTGGGTTTAGGTTCTGCAGGCCATACTATCGGCTCAGCTTTTGCATTGGAAATGGGCTCTGTGCAAGGAGCAACTGCTGCAGTGGCAGTTGTTGCGACAGCTTTAGTGGATAATCTGTTAGTTCCAGTTTTTGCCCATTTAATTGGGTTGTAGTTTATAATTTTATAGTTGTTTGTTTACTTACTCTAAAAGCACACGAATGAATCGTGTGCTTTTTAGATTGCCGTATATTTGCTTTATAGAGAAATGAAACTGTAACAAAACTATAATAAGGCGTTGCTTTTATCCCAATCCCTAATTAGTGTATAATGGTTATTAATTGTAAGTAACTTTTATTTTGTACTGCAATTAAAAAGTTGCCTTATTACTTAAAAACTACACTTAAATACGAAAAGGAATGACAACAATATTGAAATTTGTTAAATTTAGAAAGTTATTTGCTGCAGTTACCTTATTAGGCATAGTTCTTTTAACATTAGGTGCATGTTCACAAAAGTCACACAAAAGCAGTAAGATATCAATTATGACTACGACGAATGTCTATTCTGACATTGCTCAAAATATAGTTGGCAAATATGGCAAAGCAGAAGCAATTATTAAAAAAGCAGCAAGTGATCCTCACGATTTTCAACCTACTACTAACGACGCTAAGGCTTTATCTAACGCAGACATAGTAATAGAAAACGGCTTAGGTTATGACAGCTGGATGGATAAATTGGCCTCTTCAGTTGACAAAAAGCCGGTTCGCGTTGGTGAAGACTTGATGGGTTTAAAAAAGGGAGATAATCCGCATATTTGGTTTGATTTGACTATGCCCACTAAGTATGTTAATTACTTAGTTAAGAGCTTGTGCAAAAAGGATCCAAAGCATGCTCATTATTACAGAAAAAACGCGAAAAGATATTTAGCTGAAATTGCTCGTATTAAAAGAGCTTCGGCTAAATTAAATCATCACGTGGAAAAACCAGTTTATGTCAGTGAGCCAGTTTTTGATTATGCGTTAAGTTCTGTAAATATTAAAGTTGCAAATAAAGATTTTGAGAAAGCAATCCAAAATAATACAGATCCGAGTCCAGCAGCTGTTCAAAAAATGACTGATGGCATTAAGAAACGAAAAATTGCATTTTTTGTGATCAATGAACAAACTTCAAGTTCTACAGTTGACACTTTTCTAAAATTGGCTAAAAAGCAAAATATTCGTATCTTAAAAGTAAGAGAGACCATTCCGGATAATACTAATTATCTTGATTGGATGAATGATAGTTATCAGGATTTGGCTGAAGTAGTCCGAAAATGATTATTATGAGGCGTTAAAAATGAAGAAATTAATTGCCGTTTTAGCTTTAGGAGCAAGTATTGCAACTGTTGCCGCTCCAGAGACGATGATGGTACAGGCAAGTACAATTAATGATACTGCTAAACAAAATAGTTTTGGCGGTGTAACTTATGCGGAGCAAGTATTAGCGCAAGAGGGCATTAAATATAACGATTTTTCTGCTGCTAATCCGATCAATTACCGTAACGGCAAGCCTGAAGGCGTTGTTATTCACGAAACCGCTACACCAAATGCTACTGCACGTAATGAATGCATTTATTTTAACCGTGAATGGATGAATATTTATTCTTATGTCCATGCTTTTGTGGATAAAACAGGTGTCATTCAAATGACAAGTCCCGATTATGGAGTTTGGGGTGCCGGTCCCGTTGCCAACAACCGTTTTGTGCAGGTAGAACTGTGTGAAGAAAACAATCTGGCTGATTTTGCCAAGGGCGTGAATAATGATGCAATTTATGTTGCACAAATTTTACACAAATATAAATTAGAACCTGACAATGCTGTTCATGATGGTAAAGGGACAATTTGGTCTCACCATGCCGTATCTACATTTTTGGGTGGTACTGATCATACTGATCCGGATGGTTACTTTGCCAAATGGGGTTATTCAATGGATGATTTCTTTGACCTGGTTAAATATTATTATGATCAAGGAACACCAGCTGATAATGCACCTGAGGGAAATAATGATACAGTAACTTCACCAGCTCCTGCAGCACCCGCCAAAAAACCTGCTGTTCTACCCAAGCCGGTTACTACCAAAGTCTTGATTCATAATGCTTTGGTTTATGATGAAAATGGCGTGGCAACTGATTTGCCAACTAAAAAGGCTGGTACTAAGTTAACAATTTATGGTAATCAAATCATTAAAAAGCGAAAGTATTTACAAATAGGCGTTAATCAATTTGTCGTTGCCAGCAACGTTGAGGGCAAATTACGTCCATTAAGTCACAATGCCTATATTTACGATGGTAAAGGCAAACGGGTTGGTACAAACAAGTTATACCGTGGCAATTATGTGCGTACATATGGCGGTCGCGTTAAGATTAAGGGCCGTAAATATTACCCAATTGATGTTAATCAATTTGTCAAAGTGGGCAATTTTAAATAGATATTATAGGAAAAATGCAAATTGTCTGATATTTTAGAAGTTAATAATCTTTCAATGAGATTTGATAAAAATAATGTTTTTGAGAATTTAAAGTTCAGTTTAAAAAGGGGTTCGTTAACTGCACTCCTAGGTCCCAATGGTACTGGAAAGACTACCTTAATAAATATTTTAATGAAGATGTTGACTCCTAGCTCGGGATCTTTTACATTTGCAGACGATGTTCGTCTGGGTTATGTACCGCAGTTTCGCAATATTGATGCTGAATATCCATTATCAATTGAGGCTTTTGTGGGTTTGAATGCACCGATTATTAAAAACAGCCGAACTAAGGAAGCAATTAAAAAGCAGTTAGAGGAAACCAATTTATACCAAATTAAAAATACTCGTATGGGGGAAGCTTCTGGCGGGCAAAAACAAAGAGCCTATTTAGCTCAAGCCCTGCTTGATAATCCTAATATGATTATTTTAGATGAAGCCACAGCAAGTCTTGATCCTATGGCAAAAGATGAGCTGATGAAGCTGATCAGACATTTGAATGAAAAACATAAAATAACAGTTTTGTTTGTAACTCATGATATATCATTAGCTCACAAGTATATGCAAAACTATTTATATTTAAATCATGGTCAAATTGAACATGGCGAAATGTCCCAATTTAAGGAGGCATATGAATAATGTTTGCATATGGCTTTATGCGTAATGCATTTTTGGCGAGTACTTTTATTGCGATAACTTGTGGCACTGTCGGTGTCTACGTAGTCGCACGTAATTTTAGTTTTTTAGCACACACGCTTTCCGAAATTGGTTTTGCAGGTGCTGCATTTGCAGTTTGGCTGGGAATTGGGCCTTTGTGGGGGATGCTTTTATTCACACTCTTGGGTTCTATCAGTGTTGGGGAATTGTCACTTCATAGTGAACAAAAGGAATCCTCAATTAGTGCTATTTCAGCTCTGTTTACTGGTTTAGGAGTGCTGTTTCTTGCCATTTCAGGCGCTAACAGCAATTATGCTACGAATATTTTATTTGGCAGTATTATCGGCGTTGATCATCAGGGCGTGATCCAACTTATAGCTCTTTCTATAATTGTATTGTTGATGATTTTTAGCATTCAGCGCTCATTAAATTTCGATTCATTTGACCATATTGGTGCGTTAGCACATGGAGTAAAAACGGGTGCTATCAGTGTTATTTTTTTAATTGCTCTGGCGATGTCAGTATCAATTGGTGCACAAATAGTGGGCTCACTCTTAGTTTTTATTTTGTTAACATTACCACCAGCTACTGCAAACTATTTGGGTAAAACAATACCAGCGATGATTGGCTGGTCCGTCTTTTTTGCCCTAATTGGTGTCTGGCTTGGTCTATATTTGGGCTATATTACGAATCTGCCAGTAACTTTTTTTATAGCTGTCATTGAAGTTGCGGTGTATCTTGTTACATATTTCACTCATATTATTAAGCATAGTTTGTAGTAATTATTAATATAAAAATAACATCAATTATTATTTTTTACTTTACTTTGTGAAAAAATATACAGTGGGAATCCCGTTATTTAAACATTTATTTTTAAATTTCACTAACTTTTGTAAGCATTTACATGTATAATAGAAATTGGAAATATTAAATAAAGAAGGAGTCTTAAAAATGACATCATATTATAATGGTTTTCCCCAAAGTGATCGTGACGAAACACTAAAGATGATTAACCTCGATGAACTCGAGGAACGTGCAAAGAAAGTTATGCCAGAAGGTGCATATTACTATATTGCTTCAGGTTCAGAAAATGAGTGGACTTGGCGTAATAACACCACTGCTTTCAATCACTTTCAGATTGTGCCTCGTGCTTTGACCAATATGGATAATCCTAAATTGGATACTGAATTTATGGGCATGAAATTAAAGACACCTGTAATGATTTCACCTATTGCCTGTCATGGTATCGCGCACAAAGATGCAGAAATTGCTACTCAAAAGGGTGCAGCTGCAGCAGGTGCTTTGTTTGCCTCAAGTACGTATGCTAATAAGAGTGTGGAAGAGATTGCGGCAGCAGCTCCAAATGCACCACGTTTCTTCCAACTTTATCTCAGCAAAGACTGGGGCTTCAACAAGATGGTCTTTGATGCAGTTAAAAAAGCTGGCTACAAGGGCATTTTCCTGACAGTAGATGCTTTGGTATCAGGCTTTCGTGAAGCTAACCTCAGAACTAAGTTTGCCTACCCTGTTCCACTAGACTTCTTTACTCGCTACCAAGGAGCAAAGGGTGAAGGCCAAACTGTAGCTCAGATGTATGCTTCTTCAGCCCAAAAGATCGGGCCAGAAGATGTTAGACGTATTAAGGAAATGTCAGGCTTACCAGTATTTGTTAAAGGCGTTGTTTGTGCAGAAGATGCCTACTTAGCCATGGGTGCTGGCGCTGATGGTATTTATGTTACTAACCATGGTGGTCGTGAAGTTGACTGTGGTCCTGCAACAATTGATATGTTGCCAGAGATTGCTAAGGCCGTAAACCACCGTGTTCCTATTGTCTTTGATTCAGGCGTTCGTCGTGGTTCGCATGTCTTTAAGGCTTTGGCACTTGGTGCTGATATGGTTGGTGTTGGTCGTCCATACTTATACGGCCTTGCCCTTGGTGGTGCTAAGGGTGTTCAATCTGTTATTGAGCAACTGAACCAAGAATTGTTAATTGATATGCAATTGACTGGCTGCAAGACAATTGAAGATGTTAAACACGCTAAGATTACTCATATTAATTACACTGCCGACAACTTGAAGTCAAATACTGATCCTACAAGAGTTAAGCCATATCCTGTAACAGCTGAGAATCAATTAAAAGAAGATGACTCAGACGCTGTAACTGGTGCTTCTCAAGCATAATTAGCTTTTAGTTTTAAGTAGTAAAAAGTGCTCTGCATATATTTGGTGCTTTAACTGACATGCAGAGCCTTTTTTATTGCTTAAAAAATGATTGTTTTTAATTAATAGTTGTAATTTAATTTTTATATCTTTATAATTGTCATAATAAAAATAATAATGGAGGAAAATTATGAAGAAAGCGTGGAAATTGCTTGAAACTTTGTTGATAGCATTTATAATGTTGACCTTGTTACCCCAGAATGCAGCAGCTGCTGATAAAGGCCAAACTGAACAAAGAACCGACAATTATCTACGAAGAGTCAAGCAAAAAGGTGAACTAGTCATGGGAACTAGTCCAGATTATCCTCCTTACGAGTTTGTCAAAAATATTAAGGGCAAATCAAAAATAGTTGGTATGGATGTTGAAATAGGGCAAAAAATTGCTCATGACATGGGTGTTAAGCTCGTAGTACGGTCAATGGACTTTGACTCTCTTTTAGTGGGTCTGGAAACTGGTAAAATTGACATGGTCATTGCCGGAATGAACGCAACACCTAAGAGGGCTAAAAGCGTTGCCTTTAGTCAGCCGTACTATAGAAGTGATCAAAAATTATTGATAAGAAAAGAGGATAAAGGCAAATATCATAATTATAAGTCTTTTGCCGGCAAAGCAATTGGTGCCCAAACTGGTAGCATGCAGGCCACAATGATCAAAAATCAAGCCAAAAATGTCAAACTGAAAACCATGGATAAATATAACGACTTGGTTTTAGGATTAAAAACGCATAAGGTTGATGCTGTCTCTGTTGATAAGGCGACGGCCGAGGCCTTTGCTCAAAACACCGATGGCATAATGGTTATTCCGGCAGGCCTCAAGACAGAGTCATCTGCTACTTCTGTTGCTTTTCATAAAGGAGCAAATAGTTTAGTTAAAGCTGCTAATAAATCAATAGCGGAGATTAAACAAAAAGATTTAATTGATAAAGAATATTTACCCAAAGCTGGAAAATATTTAACTGCTGGTAAAACAAAAAAGGAAGTCAAAGCGTCTAATTCAATGTGGGCCTATAAAGACTTCTTTATAGCCGGGGTCGGCTACACCTTACTTATTTCTGCAATATCAGTATTCTTTGGTTTCTTATTAGGTGCGATACTGGCGTTTATGCGCTTAGGACACAATCAAATTGCACGTTCAGTTGCGACAGCGTATGTAGAATTTATTCGGGGCACGCCGTTAATGGTGCAATTATTATTCATTTACTTTGGCTTAGGAGTAGTAGTAAACATTCCGGCTCTACTATCAGGTATAATTGCCGTTTCCCTTAACTCTGCAGCTTATGTAGCGGAGGTAATACGTTCAGGTATTAATTCAATTGCAGTGGGTCAAACTGAAGCATCTCGCTCTTTAGGCTTGTCACGCACAGCAACTATGCGTTATGTTATTATGCCACAGGCAATGAAAAATATTTGGCCGGCATTGGGTAATGAATTTGTTTCCCTCATTAAGGAAAGTTCCATTGTTTCGGTAATTGGCGTTAAGGATTTGATTTATCAATCACGTGTAGTACAAGCCGACACTTATCGTGGAGTAATGCCATTGGTAATTACAATGATCTTATACTTTATCATTACTTTTGGTTTATCCAGCTTAATGAAAGTATTTGAAAGGAAAATGAATCATGACTAATGCAAAACCCGTAATTAAAGTTGAACACTTGCAGAAAAAGTTTGGCAGTAATGAAGTCCTAAAAGATATCAATGCTCAAGTAAATGAAGGTCAGGTTATTTGTCTAATTGGACCGTCTGGTGCTGGTAAAAGTACATTTTTGCGTTGTCTGAACCTATTAGATCAGCCATCTTCTGGCAAAGTGATTTTTGAAGATAAGGAATTAACTGCCTTAAGTGAAGATCAGCTTGATCAACTGCGTGAAAGAATGGGGATGGTTTTTCAGCAGTTTAATTTGTTTCCCCATATGAATATTATTGAAAATATTAAATTAGCGCCTATGAAAGTAAAGGGCATGAGTGACAGTGCTGCTAAAGCAAAGGGAATGGAGCTGTTAGATCAGGTTGGTCTGGCAGATAAAGCAGAAGCATTTCCAACCAATCTTTCAGGTGGACAGCAACAAAGAGTCGCAATTGCCCGGGCTTTGGCAATGGATCCAGAAGTAATGCTTTTTGATGAACCCACCTCAGCACTTGATCCGGAAATGGTAGGGGAAGTATTGAAGGTAATGCAGGATTTAGCTCAAAAAGGGATGACTATGGTAGTTGTAACCCATGAAATGGGTTTCGCTAAAAATGTAGCGGATGAAGTGTGGTTTATGGCAGATGGCTATATTCAGGAAAAAGCTGCACCACAGCAGTTTTTTGCTCAACCACAAACTCCGCGCGCACAGGACTTTTTAGCAAAAGTTCTTGAAGCTTAGGTGGGAGAAAGTAAGTGGAAGAAGCACAAGCGATTAAAATATTAACTGACTTGTTAGCAATAAATTCGGCAAATGATCATGAAGGCCTGATAGCTGATTATATAACCGTATTGTTTAGCGAATATTCAGTAGAAATTCACAGACTTTCTTATTCTTCTGGCAGAGATAATTTGGTGGTAACGATTGGAGATCATGGGCCTCTTTTAGGTTTTTCCGGTCATGAAGATGTTGTTGCAGCGGGGAATTTGACCAATTGGCAGACAGAACCGTTTACGCCCACTTTGAAAGACGGAAAAGTTTTTGGTCGTGGTGCAAGCGATATGAAGTCTGGCCTAGCGGCAATGATTGTGGCAATGCTTAATTTACTTGATAGTAAGAAAGAACTGCTTGGTCGTATTAGACTTTTAGCCTCTGTAGGTGAAGAAACCGGTGAATATGGGGCAGCGCAGTTGACTAAAGAAGGCTATGCTTCTGATTTAGACGGACTTGTTATTGGTGAGCCCTCTAACTTTGACGTACGTGTGACCCATAAAGGTGTTATCGACTATTATGTTTATTCTAAAGGTATTTGCGTTCATTCTTCGACCCCAGAAAAAGGTCAGAATGCTATAATGCCACTGATTGAGTTTGCACAAGCAGCGCAACAATTAATGGACAGTCATCAAAAAAAGGATCCGGTTTTAGGCTCTTTTACTCATGTGGTTAGCCAAATTCAGGGTGGGAGTCAAATTAATTCTGTTCCCGATAGTGCTTGGCTTTCAGGTAATATCAGAACGACACCAGTATATCCCAATGAGCAAATATATACTGAACTTGAACAAATAGTTGCTGATTTAAATAAAAAAGGCGCGCGGTTAAAAATTAGATATAGTTTTCCTGAGGTGACTTTACCTGACCAATCTCAAACAAAATTAGCTAAAATGGCTCAAAAAGTTGTTGAGCAAGAAATTGGCAGGCCAAGTGAATTTGTTGCAGGGACTGCTGCTACAGATGCATCAGAATATATTCAAGCTGGAGATTTTCCTATTATTATTCTGGGGCCGGGAGCTGGAACTACTGATCATGAGCCAAATGAGTATATAGAAGTAAATGCTTATTTAGATGGCTGTCGTTTATACCAAGAATTAGCAAGGCAGTTTTGGAACTCATTAGACTGATTTTTGACTATCATTAATATTTTTATAACAGAAAAAAGCCACTTCTTAAAAATAGGAGTGGCTTTTGATGTAAGAAATTATTATTTACATATCAGTTATATTATTTGTAACTGAAAGATGCAAGTATTAATCATAATTATTTTGGACAATTTTCTTAAATTCGTTTAAACGATTGGCAAAAGTTTTAAAAGCTTCTTCTAAATAATCAGGCTTCGTCATATCAACGCCAGCTTTTTTCATAATTTCAACTGGATAGTCACTGGAGCCAGCTTTTAAAAAGCTAATATAAGCCTTTCTCTGCTCAGCAGTACCATGAACGACATTGTTTGCTAAAGCAGTGGCCGCAGCAAAGCCTGTAGCGTATTGATAAACATAGAAATTGTAATAAAAATGCGGTACTCTAGCCCATTCTTTAGCAATTTCTCCACCAGGTTCTACTGCATCACCATAGTAGCGCTGATTAATTTTACCGTAGATATCATCTAAGCGGTCAGCAGTTAAAGGCTCACCATTGGCGTCCATTTCATGAATTTGTTGTTCAAATTCAGCAAACTGGGTTTGTCTAAACAAAGTTCCTTTGAAGGAATCCAGATAGTAATTAAGAACAAAAGCGCGCGTTTTAGGATCGGTAATATGAGCTAAAAAGTACTCCGTTAGGATGTTTTCATTAGTTGTAGACGCTATTTCAGCAACAAAGATCGGATAATCACCATAAACATACGGCTGATTTTTTCTAGTGTACATACTGTGGACGGAGTGACCTGTTTCATGAACTAATGTGTATAATGAATCAACATTGTCTTCCCAATTGAGTAATTCATAGGCATCTGTATCATAGCAGCCACCAGAATAGGCTCCGGTAGCCTTATTTTGAGACTCAACCACGTCAATTACTCTATTATTGAAAATATAGTCAACCTGCTTTAAATAGTCCTCTCCTAATGGTTGTAATGCCTTTTTGGCTTCTGCTTTAGCTTGCTTAAAAGTGTAGGTTAATGCTGGTTTACCAGTTAATGGAACGTACATATCCCACATTTGTAAATCTTTTAAGCCCAAAATTTGTTTGCGTAAAGCTACATATTCATGCAATAGATCTAAGTGTTCATCGACCTCATCAATCAAAGTATCGTAAACGACTAATGGTACGCCATTTGCATTCATTGCACTCTCACGAGCTGATGGATAATGGTGAACGCGGGCACTATAGTTATGCTCCTTGACAGCACCGGAAAGAGTTGCTGCCAGGGAATTTTCAAATTGTCCGTAAGTAGCGTACATGGAGTCAAAGGCCTCCTTGCGTACTTCACGGTTTTGAGATTGGATAAGCAGTGAGTATAAGCCATCGGAAAGCTGAACCATTTCACCGTTATCATCCTGAGTATAACCGTATTCCATATCTGAATTAGTTAAAACATTATAGGTGTTTTCGGAAGCAGATAAAGCATCACCAGCATCCGCAATGAGCTTTTCTTCTTCTGCAGATAGCGTATATGGTCGCAATCTGGTAATTTGATCAAGTAAGTGTTTGTAGTTGCTGAGTTTAGGCTCTTCTTGTTCTAAAGCACCCAACTTTTCTGCTGAAAGGCTTAAAATTGCTGGATTCATAAAAGAAGTAGCAGCTTCGAACTGGCTGGCTAGTCCCTGCACTTGAGCTACATAGCTTAAATAGTGGGCATTTCCAGTATCAACATCACTGGCAAGAGTAGCATAAGAATAGACTTTTTCCAGCCTCCGACTAACTGTTAAAATTTGAGTAATACCATTATATAAAGATGAACCAGAAGTGGTAAAATTTTCTTTTAAAGTGCTTAAAGCTGGTATTTCTTTTTTTACAAGTGTATATTCATTTTCCCAGTCAGTATCAGTTTTAAATATCCTGGTTAAGTCCCATTTAAGATTTTCTGGGACTTCATCACGTTTAGGAATTGACATAAAAATTCTCCTTTTTAGCTATTTAAATAAATTATACTAAAGATTAAAAAATAAGATATTATTAATTATAATTGATATTATTTTAATTCAAGTTAGAAAGTGTTAAAAATATATAGATGAAAACTACGAAAGGGCTTAAATAGAGGAATGAATCCAAATTCAAAACGCAGAGAAGATTACCATAAAAGGCATTCTTCTTTAAATCTTCAGCGAAATATGGCTTTAGCAGAACCAGCTAAAGCCTTTAAAGGCAGCGCTTTCGCTCGGATTTGTGGTATTGTAGCTGTTTTGTGTGTCAGCTTCGGCTTGGCCTGGGTAGCCCACATGTATTTTGCTTTGCACAGTGCAATTGATGGCGAGGGTGGAAATTATGCGACATCTGCTCGTATTGCCAACAGGCAGCCGATTTCTGTCTTAATTCTGGGAGTTGATCAAGGACTTGAAGGACGGCATGACAAAGGAAATTCTGACACTTTGATTTTGGCAACAGCAAATCCTGCTAAAAATAAGTCGACAATGACTTCAATTCCTCGAGACACCCTTGCTAATATTTTAGGCGATCCTGGAAACAAGTACAATATGTTTCGAGTTAATTCTGCTTATGGTGTTGGTGGCAGTTCTGCTTCAATGAGAACTGTTTCAGCCTTAATCGATGTTCCCATTCATTATTATGTGGAAGTAAATATGAAAGCTCTAAAAAGCCTAGTTGACGCTGTTGGTGGAGTTGACGTTAAGGTGCCGTTCAAGTTTTCATATGACTGGTGTGATTTTCACAAAGGTAAACAGCACTTAAACGGACGTCATGCTGTTGCCTATGTTAGAATGCGCCATGATGATCCTCGAGGTGATTACGGCAGGCAAATGCGTCAAAGACAAGTTATCACTGCTGTTGTTCATAAGGCTATTTCTGTGGATTCAATTACAAATTATCGCAAGTTGGTTAAGATTTTTTCAAAATATGTTAAAACCAACCTTACGTTTAATGACATGTTAGCCTTAGCACTGACATATCGAGGCTGTTCGCAGAATATTGCCAGTGGTTATATTCAGGGTCACGATGCCTGGATTAATGGAGCCTCTATTCAGGTAGCCTCAACTAAGGAGCTTCAAAAGGCTTCGGACAAGATACGTACCAATCTTGACTTGGATAAAAAAGTATTGGATAATGATGAAACGAAACTCAATAAGTTAAATGAGCAGAATAATAATATTAAGTGGACAGATCCCAGTCCGTTTACTAACTACCAGATTTACCCTTCGGTAGTAACTGATGAATCAAATGACAATTCTTCAGGAACCGGAACAAGTGGTGCTAATTCCGCTGGTCAATAACGTTTGAGCAAAGGAGGATAAAAAGTATGCGTAAGCAATCTATGTTCCTGGCTGTTTATAGTACAATATCAGCCCTCATTGCTTTTATTGCTATAGCTTTCATTTGTTTACGCACATTTCGTTGGAATTTACCAGTTGCTATATTAGCAGCAAGTATATTTGCCTTAATTTTCTTTGCTTTTTCATGGTTTCGTGGTCATGCTTCCGTTGAAATTAAACGAATTGCACGGGAATATCATTTATCTGATAAGGATTTAGCTAAAATTACTGGAATGAAAGCAAGCGATTTTCCAATATATAATGATAAATTACAGTTGATTTTACCTAAGCGTTATTGGCCTAAAGTATTGGATTCCTTGCAGAAATATGAACAAGAAAAAAAT
>NZ_KQ034007.1:1627203-1662678 GCF_000970755.1 Lactobacillus kimbladii | reverse complement strand
AAAAAATGAAAAGGTGGGCAAATAGCCCACTTTTTTATTGTGCATGTTAGCAAAGTCAAAAATTTATGGGTAGTTTTACTTTATTTTGTACAACTTATATTGATATTTAGGGAGATGCATAATGAGCTTACTCACAGTTAAAAATTTGGGACAAGGTTTTGAAGATAAAACTTTGTATGAAAATGCTAGTTTCGTACTCAACAAAGAGGATCATATGGGTGTGACTGGTCAAAATGGGGTCGGTAAATCAACCTTGATTAAAATTTTAACTGGTGAAATACTACCTGATGAAGGACAAATTAGATGGCAAAACAAAATTACTATAGGTTACCTTGACCAGTATGCCAAGTTGAAACCGGGGGTAACAATTCGCCAGTTTTTACGCACAGCTTTTGCACCACTTTATCGTAGAGAAAAAGAATTAAGTTCTTTGTATGAAAAGTATGCAGCTGAAGGTGATAGTTCTTTACTAGAAAAAGCGGGTAAAATGCAAACCTATTTGGAAGAAAATAATTTTTATAATATTGATACCGAAATTGAGCGCGTTGCTTCTGGGTTAGGTCTGGCAGAGCTGGGGTATGATCATGATGTGAGTCAATTGTCAGGAGGTCAAAGGTCAAAAATTATTTTAGCTAAATTACTCTTGCAAACACCAGATGTATTGTTGTTAGATGAGCCGACCAACTATCTTGATGTTTCACACATAGATTGGCTCGTTGACTATCTGAATAATTTTGCTGGTGCTTTCATCGTTGTTAGCCATGATTACGACTTTTTAGACAAAATTGCCAATTGTATTATTGATATAGATATTGGTACAATAACTCGTTATACCGGAACTTTAAAGCAAGCAATGCGTCAAAAAGAAGCTAATCGGGAAACGTATATGAAGGCTTACAGTAATCAGCAGCGCAAGATCGCCAAAACTGAAGCTTATATCCGTAAAAATAAGGCTGGTACCCGTTCAAAAAGTGCAAAATCACGGGCACGGCAACTTGCGAAAATGGATGTACTGAATCCACCTAAAAATAACCATAAACCGCACTTTGCATTTCCTTATGTGGCTACAGCAGCCAACCTTTTATTGCAAACGCAGGATTTAGTAATTGGTTATGACCAGGCATTAGTCAAAGAAGCGTTCAATTTTTCGGTTGGAGGCAATGAAAAAGTTGCTATTACCGGTTTTAATGGTATTGGAAAATCAACACTATTAAAAACCATACTGGGACAACTTGATCCGATTTTTGGTACCTATAAATTGTCTGAAACTGCTAAAATTGCTTACTTTAAACAGGAATTAACTTGGCCAAATAATAACATGACGCCTTTGCAATATTTGCAGGAAAACTTTGAACGCATAAAACCCAAAGAATTAAGAGGGGCTTTGGCAAAATTGGGCGTCACTGCTCAACAGGCAATGAGTCCTTTAAAAAAACTGTCTGGTGGCGAACAAGAAAAAGTCAAATTGGCAAAAATGTTATTTGAACCGGCAAATTTGTTGTTTTTGGATGAGCCAACCAATCATTTGGACAGTGATTCTAAAGATGCACTAAGACAGGCTATCATCAAGTTTCCTGGTGGAGTGATTATTGTGAGCCATGAACGTGATTTTTTCCAAGGCAATTGGGTTGATAAAACTATTGATATTGAGACTATGAATAAACTTTGAGGTGAAAAATGAGTGCTAGACCAGGTGAATTATTTTACCAAGATTTACTTGAGACTTGCCTAACTGCCGGTGAATTAATGATTGAAGGGGGCAGTGAAATGTATCGGGTTGAAGATACGATGGTGCGCATTGCCAAAAGTGCTGGTGAACCGGATCCACGTGTTTTTGTAGTACCAACGGGTGTTTTTATGAGCTTGGATCATGGTAACTATTGCCAGAGCACACTTGTACATGAGCGCAATATCAACCTTGAACTAGTTGACCGTATCAATTCTTTGTCCCGTGCTTTTGCAGATAAAAAAATAACTTTGCAAGAAGTTAAAAAAGAAGTTACCAAGATGGCAAAGGGTGATTATCCCAATTTTCCCATATGGCTACAGACGATTGGAGCCGCAATTTTAAGTGCAACGCTCATGGTATTGTTCATGAATAATTATGATTGGGTTGATTTTCCTGCTGCGGCTATTGTGGGAGCTATTGGATTTCTTTCATTTTATTATTTTAAACGTTTTACTAACGTTAAATTCTTGGCTGAACTTGTTGCAGCCTTGATTATGACGGTTATTGCAGCCGGTTTAGTTCAACTTTTTCCGCAAATGATTATTGACCATATTCTAACTGGTGCGCTGATGCCTCTAGTTCCGGGTCTTGCTTTGACAAATGCACTGCGAGACTTATTTAAAGGTGACATTCTTTCAGGAATGGTGAAAATTTGTGAGGCTCTGCTTACAGCATTTGCATTGGGCGGCGGAGTTGGTATTGTCTTGAAATTTTTAGGAGCTTAGAAAATGCCTTTTTGGTTAGAAATAGTAATTAATGTTGCTTTCGCCTATTTGGCTTCAGCCTGTTTTGCATTAACAATCAATGTCCCAAGACGAGTACTTAATTTGGCCGGCATGAGTGGTATTATTAGCTGGATTATTTACTGGCTGGCAATGAGAGCGTCAATGGGACGGTTATTATCCAATTTACTAGGCTCTTTTGCTATCGGCATTTTAGGAATAGTTTTTGCCAGAATGAAAAAATGTCCGGCTACAGTTTTTTACATACCTGCAATTGTGCCTTTAGTGCCAGGTGTTCCCGCTTATCAGGCTGTGCGTGAATTAACTTCCGGCAATTTGCGCGGAGCAAATGATGCAGTATTAAGAGTGATAATTGTGACAGGTTCAATTGCTTTAGGAATGCTTTTGTCAAATATGTGCGTGGAAATTTTCTTCAGAATAAAAAAATTTTACAAACGTCATTTAGATAAGTATAATAATTAATGCGAGTCGACAAAAACGCGAGATGCGTATTTGTGTGAGGACGTCCGCCTTAAGTGGCAGGCACGGGAAGTGCTGGCGGTTGACCAACCTGATGTGAACAGAAGTAGTCACCTGTTATTATTAACGGGCCTCGATTTGAAAAAGAGCAGATTCTTAATTGAATCTGCTCTTTTTTCTATTCCAGATATAATGCTTGCTTTCCTTGCTGGTTATAGCTTTTTTCCAAGTTTTTCCAAGGAATGTTCTTATTTTTATGACCAAAGGGATCGTTGACGTAGACAATACGTGCCTTTTTATCAAAGCCGGTAATAACGCAAGCATGTGAAGACGGAGTCACGTGAACTTCACCTTGAGCTGTCTGCCACGTTTGCATATCCCCCACATGATTAAAATTGGTGGTAGTAATGATCAGAACCGGATGACCGTCAGAAACCAGTTTCATTACTTCGATAAAATCATGGCTTGTGAAATTACGAATGCGATTAGTGTACTTGAGGGCCACTTGCTCTAAGGGTTCATTATAAACGCACCATCCTGCATTTGCCTGACTCATGTAACCAACAAAACCAACATGAGGGTTACCCCGATATTTGCCGTTATCGGTATAAGAAGAAACGTGTTTTATGTTTTCAGACAAATTTAGTTTGTTTACCTTGATACCATAATAGCGTAAAAGCATTGACAGAGAAGTTACTTCGCAACCATTAGGCAGGTCAGGATATTGATTTTCTAGGGGAACATTTAGCTTCTGGGAAGATTTCAAGGTTAACCAGTCATAACGGTCTTTAAAACCAGTCGAGTTAAAGATTGTAAAAACTAAGCCTAGAGAAAAAATACCCAATAGTAATATCAAAATTGCTTTAAGGGAAAATCTTTTCTTTTTCATAAAGCTATTTAAACATAGGAAGATTATTAAAAGCAAAAAATCGCTCAAATTAATGAGCGATTTTGCTAAATTTTATTTTTTCTTTATTGAAGGTAGAGATTAATGGTGAGTTGCGCTTGATAAAGCATCAAGACTATGATCTTCACCTTTAACTGCCATACCTTCAACGTCCATACCTGGGCAGAAGACTTCATCTTCTGGCACGCCTCTTTCTTCAGCAAAAGCCTTATTCAGAGTTTCCATGTCCATCAAATGATATTTCTTGTCTGGGTGTTTTGGATCAACAATTTGAATTTGCGCCATCATACCAGCATCTTCGTGCTCGATAATGTGGCAGTGATACATGAAGACACCAGTGTTTTGGAAGTAAACCTTTATACGAACTGTTTCTTGAGGTGCTACTTCGATAGTGTCCTTGTAAACTCCTCTTTCGTTTGGATATGGGTCTTTACCGTTACGTGATACAACAAGGAAGTGAGCTCCGTGAGTGTGGAATGGGTGCAACATGCCGTTAACTTTATCGTTAGTGTTAGTTACGTCCCAGTATTCAGCATTCATCAATTCCTGCTTCATGTCAATTCTTTCCATTGAGAACAACTTGCCGTTAATCATGTTGTGGTTATCCATAGTAACATGAGGAACTGGTGAGTTAGGGTTAACAACTGGATCATATGGTTTGAATAAAGTATCAGGAATTACGCTGTCGTCTTTTTCATAACTGTGAATTCTGAATTCAACCAGCTTGAAGTCGTCAGTGTAAAGGTTGACAACATCGCCATCTTTATAATTGCTAAAATCAACAACTACTTGTTGACGCTCACCTGGTCCAATTAAGACTTTAGTCAATTTAACTGGGTGCTCCAAGAATGAGTCGTCACCTGCGATTTGTGTCATTACCAAGTCATCGCTAAAGTGCAGGCGCCATTCACGACGGTTAGAACCACCTAAGAAAAGCAAACGTACTTTTTGAGTAGTGACATCAACGTATGGCCGGACAACACCATTGATGATTGGAGTGTCGCCAAAGATACCCATTGCGTTGTAGTCTGCCTTATAGTCAAATTGGTTATCTTCGTGGAAAATACGGTCTTGCAAAATAATTGGGAACTCGTCCTTGCCGTAAGTCTTAGGAATTGGCAACTTAGCTTCGTTAGCATCAGTAATAACAACGCCCATAGCTAATCCCATCCAAACTTGCATGGCAGTTGATGGACATGGGTGAGCATGAAGCCATGTTAAAGCAGCTGGTTGCTTAACTATGAAGTCAATGTGCTTTTCTTCACCTGGGTAAACCGGTGAGTGACAAGCACCATCGTTACCAGGACCTGAAAGTTCCATACCATGCCAGTGGTAAGTAGTTAATTCTGGCAAGCTGTTCTTCAAAGTTACGTGAACATGTTGACCTCTGGTTAAAACCATGGTCTTACCAAGAACTGGGAAGTTGTAGCCCCAAGTATGAGTCTTTTTACCTGGCAAAAATTGGAAGTCACCTTCTTGGGACTCAATTGTGTACCAAACATCATTGTTTTCTTGTTTATCAGGCTCTAATACTGGTGGAACGACTAAAGGTTGAGCTTCAACACCTTCAGGAATGTGAAGATCCTTGTATCCCATTTCGTGATTTTTATCAAAATCTTCGGAATTATAGAAATAATCTGTGTAAACTTTATCTGACATATTCGTCTACCTTTCAGTTAAAAAATTTAGTGAAAAATTTTTAGTTACATGTTAAATTTACTCTATGTGAAAACGCTTGTAAAGTAGATACAGCTATGTTTTTTTAATAATAATTTATAAAAGCGCTTTTTCAAAATTTTATAGAGCAAAGTGTTATTTAATATTGGCAAAAATTCTGCTTAAACAGTGGTTTTCTTTGAATAAAAACAGCATTTAACTATTTTTAGTTAACATTGATTAGCAAAAGTGTTTTTTAAAAAATTTTTTTTAAAAGAAATAAAAAAATTGTTTTTAAACAAAACTTTTTGTATCGTATAAAAGACTGATAAAATTTGATAAATTTAGATAAGGGATTTTAATTTGAAAATAAGCTTAACAGATTTAACCACAAAAATAGAAAAACAAGATTATATTGAAGACTTAGAAACTGTTAAATACGCAGAAATTAGTAAGTCAAAAGCCAGAATACAAGAGTTGGCGACTAAATTAGTTGAAGAAACCAGAGCTGCGCTTAAACATAATTCATTAAGTCATGTTGCACTTGAAATAAGCGGACAGAGACCAATTGTCTTTGCTTTAGAAAGCAATATTATTAATTTGCCTTATAGTAATTACAAAAAGATCGCTAATTTTTTCGAAGAAGGTAAAGAATATCCTGTTGCCATTTATTTTGAAACTCAATCAGAATATTTGAATGCATCAGGGTTTAGAATTGACCAGATAGCAACAGAAGAAGAAATTGAACAAGATGAAACCGGTATTGTAGACAGACTGACAGATGCAATGCAGGAAAAAATTAAACAGGTGCGTGAATATCAAAAGCCTTCGACTTCAGTCAAAAAGAAGGCAGTTACTAAAGCGGAAGTTACTAAAAAAACTGCTAAAACTAAGAAAAAAACTACCAAAAAGACTAAATAGAAATCCTTATTTTTTAACAGGGAAAGGTTTTTAATTATTGCTTTAATAATGCTATTTTTAAGCTCAGCTATTCAAAAGATACTTTTTACAATATAATGGAGAAAGAAGCAGGAGGTCCGTTATGGTTAGCTGGAATCTACTTGGAGTTTTGTTATGGGTAATTATTATTCTGTATTTAGTTTTTGTTGTGCAAAATATTCGCAAACGCCGAATTACTATGATTATAAAGAAGCACAGGCAGTTTAGCTGGCCTAATTTTCTAGTCGACGTTATTGAAATAGTCGTTTTAATATTTGGCATTGGCTGGCTTTTTAACAAAACGATGCTGGATAATCCTGACCTTGAAGATACTAGCAAAATAACAGCGCACATTACTTACGAACCTATTGTCATGAATACTGGGGAAGGTAATTCGAGTTACGTTACGATTGATTCGAAAAAGAAAAGGATTAGTACCCAGACTTTTACCTATTACAGACCAGGTAAAAAGATTAAAGTATCCAGTGATTTTGCCACCGTTGCATATGGCAAAAGTCCTTTGGATCTGAATGCTGCAAAAATTCCCTATGATAAAAAAGAATTGCAGAAAATGGATCGTAAATATCAACGTGCTTATGTTGCTATTTATACAGCCAACTATAAAAAAGTGTGGCAGAATGGCATTGGAATGCATGCTGGCCATAATGCGACTCGTTACTATTTAATTAGAATTCCAGATTCATCATTTATCAAAGAAAAGTAAAATTAATTTAAAATAAAGCGCTTGCATAATTTTAAAAGTATGCTATGCCTCATTTACATTGAAAATTTAAGTAGATTGCTACTATTAAATTAGGCGAGACTACTAGTAAAACTGATAAATTTTAAAGGCTCTTTGCCAATAGGTTTGACAAGGAGCCTTTTAAATTGAAATTATTAAAAAATAAAATTTTACATCAATGAGCAATCTGTATTGTTTCTTTTTTGCGAACTTGAACCAGGAGATTTCCTTCGACAAAAGCGAGAATAAAGCTAGCTGTCAAGAAGTCGACTACATTACCAGAAGAAAAAGCTGCCAATAAAATGAAACTGCTGGAAACAATTAAAGAACTGGCTAAATAGGTGCGTGATGTCTTATATCTTAGCCATCTGTAAGCACTATAAATTAATACTGCCAAGTATGGTCCGACAAACAAGAGCATTCCGAGCCAACCTAAAGAATATATTTGAGCAGTGAAATCGCGCTCTAAATTAAAGATGTTGTTTTCTCGAATGTATGAAATACCCAAAAATTTATCTAGCTTATTGTTATTGGTTTTGACTACTTGATTAAGCATTGCTTTTTCAATATGGCGATTTTCCATTCGCGCTTGACCCGGTTCATTCATAATTTTAAGCCAAAATTCTGGATCATACTGGTAGGGGTAGCTTTTGAAGACAAATTTAGGGTTAAGAGCATATTCTTGATAATTTTTCTTGATAAAGTAGCGCAGAAATTCTGCCCGTTTTTGGCCTCTAGGATATTTTTGTAAGCCCGCAGCTAGTTCCTTTTTTTCATCAGTTAAGTCGTGGTCAGATTGTTTGGCTAAATAAATTTCATAATTGTAACGCTGAATCGCAGGACCAAAAGGTAAAATCACCAGAGATCCAACTTCAATTAAGACTGCAACTAAAAATGCCTTGCCACCTTTTTTTACATCTTTAATCAGATATTTATGTAAACCAAACAGAATAAGCCCAATAATTATGCCACCAATTAGTCCAATAGCTGCTACTTTAGTACCAATCTCGATCATTGCCAGAGCTTGCACAACATTTAGCAAAACTGTATGCCAGCTAAATGAAGTAAAAAGATAGTACAGCATAAGTGGTAGCAGCATGAACAATACTGCTGAGATCATATTGGTAAAGTTGAAGAAACCTTTAGAAGCCATGTGTGAATAGCCAATATTAGGATTAAAGAACCATTCAAAAATGTTGGCGCTGATAGTTCCTGTTTCATACGATTTAAGAGAAATAACAAAAAGGTTGGAAAGAACGATAGTGCCTGAAAACAATCCTGAGATACCTTCAATCACCAGTTGCAATTGTTTTTGACTAAAATCTAATTCATTAGTTAAATAAAGAACTGTTAAGGGCAGCATCATTCTAATTAAATAAAAGATTTCTCCACTGGCAGTGTAACCATAATTGTTAGGGCTGACACTGGTAAAGTGTTGCACATGCAGTAAATGAAGTGCTGAATAGACAACTAAAAGAATAATATAAATTAACAGCCACTTTTCCCGTGATAGTTTCTGCCAGGAATTTTGCGAACTAAAATAAAGGCAAACTAGTGTTGCCACAGCTAAAATACGAATAATGGTAGGCAGAGTAAATGGTAAAATATTGGCCAGAGTGCCGTGATAAAACCAATATAAATCTAAAAAAGGTTGAATTAAAATAAACCAAAATAAGACAGTTCGTGCTTTTTCTTTCACTTTTTTCTCCATATCATAAATATTTTCATGGTTTAATTTTAGGCAAAAACGCAGCAAAAAAAAAGAGCAGTGAATCCTTATTCACTGTTTCTTAATTAAAAATAGCTATTAATCTTTCTTCTTGTCAGCATTTGCTTTTTCTTTGGCAGCTTTTTTAATTTTTTCTACTTTAACGTCACTTTTGGCCAAATCCTGAATTTCCTTAATTTTCTTTTTAGGAACGCTCTTTAAATTCTTGAAATTGACTACTATTTTTTGATTTAAGTCACTAACTGCGGTCTTATCAGTCGGATCATAATCAATAATTTTTAGCAGGGCAGAATTTTCGTAAATTTTTTCTACTTTACCAAGAAAAGGTTTGTTCAGCTCTTCTTCAGATTTGGCGCTAAGAATGTCATCTGCTTTCACATCTGCTTTTTTCATAATAAATTTTACTTCCTCTCTTACCCATGTTTCATTATAATAGAAAGATATTATTATAAAAGCGAATTGTTTTCAAGTAAAGGAAGCTTGGATTTTGCAAAAATTAATTTTAATTGCTGGCCCTAGTGGAGCCGGTAAAACAACTATTTCAGAATATTTAGCAAATAAGTTTAATATTCCCAGAGTTTTGACTCACACGACCAGACCGATTAGACCAGGAGAGAGTCCTGAAGGCTCTTATCATTTTGAAACTGAAGCCAGTTTTAAAAAACTACATTTTTTTGAGCACGTTAAATATGGTTCATACCAATATGGTTCGAGCAGAGAAGCATTAGAAAATGCCTGGCTGGACCATGATATAGTTTCCTTGATTGTTGATATTAAGGGAGCTGCTTCCTATTTGGCTGCAATCAGTAGTCAAGTCTATTTTTTATACATTACTACCAGCTCTAAAGAAATGCTTGCTGAACGCTTACTAAAAAGAGGCGATGATCCTCACAAAATTAAAGAGCGATTAAGTGGCAGTGAACTAAATGTGTTACCTGATAGCCTTAAAAAAGATGCCCACGTATTAATTAATGATAACTGGCAGCAGACTGAAAAAAAACTTCTCACCATTGTCGCAGGTCTCAGGAAAACACTGAACTAATAAAATTACTTTTGTAAAAAAGTACCCGTTTCAAAAATAAAATTCTTATCGTTTTGTAGCTCGTTTGAAACAAATGTGTAACATTAAATGAGTATTATAGAAAATGTCGAAGAAATAGGACGAGTGATTGCCAACTATCATTTGTTATATTTACGCACAATTTTCGCATATGGATTAGAAAAGAGTTTAATTTTGAAACACGGACATTCAAAGATATTAATTAGATTAATAACTGTCATAGCTTTGTTTTTCACTGGTGCAACTAGTGTAACAGTAGTCACTGCTGCCACAGTGAATGATGTCAGTGCCAGTAGTGTAACTAAGAAGCAGACAGCCGTAGCTAAATTAGCCAAAAAACAGGTTGGCAAAAGATATGTATATGGTGCTACAGGTCCTTATTCTTTTGATTGTTCAGGTTTAGTACAATATGTTTATAAAAAAGCTGGAAGTAAAACTTTACCAAGAACCACGTATTCTCAAGTAACAGAAGGTAAAAAAGTTTCATTAAAAAAATTGAAGAAGGGCGATTTGCTTTTCTGGGGCTCTTCCGTTGCCCCTTATCACGTTGGCATCTATGTTGGAGATAACCAATTTGTTCATGCGGCTACACCAAGTCAAGGCGTTTTAAAACAATCACTTAGTGCATATTTCTATCCTTCCGCTGCTAAACGTATATTAGACTAATTAAACTCTGATTCTATATTTTTAAAATTTTGAATATTGTAGATACGTTCTTTTAGCTATAGTGTAGTTGAAAGGGCTTTTTTACTTACCGGTATTATTATTGTAACCTTATTGTAACAATATGCGTGTAAAATTGATTTTGTAACATAGAAATAGAACTTAATTTTAAAACAACTTGATGCTAATACGGGGGGATTTTGATTTTGAAAGTTAAAAGTAATTTAGTTAAATTTACTACTGCTGCGGCCTTGACTATTACTGGCTTTGGAGTTGCGAATGCAGTTAACACCAGTTCTGCGGCTACTAATGTTAAAGCAGCTACAAACAAGCTAAAAATCAATTATGTTCCTGGATATGGCATTAATGTTTGGGATAATTATGAAAATCCTACTTTTACTGGGAAAAGGATTAAACACGGTAAAACCGTGCGGGTTTTAAGCAGAGCAATTGATAAAAAAGGCAACACTTGGTATGAAATTGGTGAAGGCCAATGGATTCAGGCGCGTTATACTGTCAAACCGGGAGCTAAATTAGCAAAAGTTCAAGCTAGAACTATCAAGAAGAAGAGTGTAAAACAGGCAGAAAAAGTTGCTGATTTGGCAAAAGCTGAGGTTGGTAAATCTTATGCATGGGGCGGAAACGGACCGCAAGGTTTTGATTGCTCTGGTTTAGCTCAATATGTTTATAACAAGGCTACTGGGGTAAACTTAAGCCGTACAACTTATTCACAAGTTAAGCAGGGCAAAAAGGTTTCACTGCAAAATTTAAAACCGGGTGATCTTTTGTTCTGGGGATCTTCAACAGCACCATATCATGTAGGTATCTATGTTGGCGACAATCAGTATGTTCATGCTGCTACTCCGGCTCAAGGAGTTGTGAAGGAAAATTTAAGTTCTTATTTCTATCCATCAGTTGCAAAACGTGTTCTTGAATAAAAGAATATATTTTAAATAAATTAAAACACTTGGAAACCTTCTAAGTGTTTTTTTAGTACTGTTTGATTAGTGTAACTTGATTAAATATTTAAAGCGTCTAAAATAAAAATTGAATACTGATTTATGATCACATTTTTGCTATTTTAAAGGAGAACTGATTTGATGAAGCGTAATTTTTGGAAAATGGGTCTTGCCGCGGCATTGACTCTAACCGGAATTGGTGTGACTGCTCCACAAAAAACAGTGGATGCTGCTACATTAAAAGAACCTGTGAAGTGGGTGCAAATTAGTTGCTTGCCCAATAAAGATGTCAAAATTTGGACGAATTATGAAGGTGGACAACTAATAAGTTTTCGCGCCAAAAATAAAAGCAAGTGGAATGTTGCTAAAATAGCGGTTGATCGCAAGGGCAGGCTATGGTATATGATTGGCGACAGTGAGTGGATTGAAGCTCGCTACACTGAGGACCTGGAAACTAAAGCTGATGCCAGAACTGCTCATGAACAAGTAAAACCTGCTGCAACAAAAAAGAAAAATAAACAGATAAAACCTAAGAAAGCATTAAAAATACCAAAAAAACAAAAGGTTCAAAAACAAAAAGTAGTTGTTCCTAGTTTAAACAATGTTATTAATAAAAAGAGCAATAAAAATAACGTAAGTACAATTAATGTAGCTAATAATAGTATTTCTGACAATGTTTCAAAGCGTGCCCAGGCTGTAGTCAATTTAGCTAAAAGTCAATTAGGTAAAGGCTATGCCTGGGGTGGCAACGGTCCAGATAATTATGATTGCTCTGGTTTGGTGCAATATGTTTATAATCAAGCTGGTGGTGTAAAATTACCACGAGTCACCACTGACCAGGTAAAAGTTGGGCAAACAGTAGCAATGAGCCAGTTGCAGCCTGGAGATCTATTATATTGGGGCTCGCCAGATGCTCCTTATCATGTTGGCATCTATGTTGGAAATAACCAGTACGTCAGTGCTGCAACGCCTGAACAAGGTGTGGTGTTGCAATCAATCAGCTCATATTTTTATCCTTGTGTAGCAAAGCGCGTTCTTCAGTAGTTAACTGGCAAAATTTGTGATTAAGTTGACTTTAATTTGATCTGCTTTCCTAATAACAATTTATATTAAAATAAAAGATTCTCATAGCAACGTGAGAATCTTTTTGTTTATGTTATTTTTAATGCTGCGATTCTTCTAGACAATATAACCGGCAAATTGAGCTTGTTCTCTGGGTGACAGTCGTACAGCAATATGAACGCCATCATTTTGATAACTTTCTTTTAATACCTGAGCGTTTTCGTGTAAATAAGATAAAATTTTCCCTGCAGACAAAGGCAACAGCAAATTAATTTTTTTATAATTGGAAAAAATACGCTTCGTTATTAAGTCAGCAAGGGTTTCAATCGATTTAGTATCAACAGCCGAGTATAAAATGCCACTGCCTTCAATTTGAGGATAATTTCGTTGCGACTTGTCGGCCTTATTGTAGGCGGTGATCATCGGGGTATTTTTAACACCAATTTCTTTGAGCACATTTTGTGTAGTGCGAATCATTTGGATCATGTTGGGATCAGAGGCATCAACAACATTTATCAATAAGTCAGCATCTTTTACTTCTTGTAAAGTTGCTTTAAAAGACTCAATCAAATTATGGGGCAATTTGGAAATAAACCCAACTGTGTCTGAAAGAATAAAACTAAAATTATTCTCTAAGTCAATTCTGCGCACATTTGTGTCTAAAGTTGCAAATAACATATTTTTAACAAAAACCTGTTTATCACTATGTTTGGAAAATTCTTTTAACAGCCCATTCATTGTGGTTGATTTGCCAGCATTGGTATAACCTACAAGCGCTACTTTAGGAATATGGTTTTGATTACGCCTTTTGGCCTTGATTTGTTCCTGCTTATCAATTGCTTGTAATTCTCTTTTTATAATAGAAATTTGTTTACCAATGGTGCGGCGATTCAATTCCAGCTTGGATTCTCCAGCACCACGGTTGGCAAAACCGCCACCAGTTGAACCACCATTACCGCGTTGCTGGTCCAAGGTATTTTCTGACGGGTGCAACCGTGGTAATTCGTACTGCAGGCGTGCCAGTTGCACCTGCAGTTTTGCTTGTTTAGTACGTGCTCTTTTTGAAAAAATTTCTAAAATTAATTCGGTGCGGTCAATTACCCGTAATTTGGTTAATTTTTCTAAATTTCGGATTTGCACTGGAGTTAACTCATCGTTAAGTATCAGAACTTTTGCTTTTAAGCCGTGTGCAATATCCTTAATTTCATTAATTTTTCCCAAACCAAAATAAGTACCAGCAATTATATGCTCCTCATTTTGTCGAGCTTGTCCTACAACCTCCATGTTTGCTGCTTCTGTCAAATTGGCCAGTTCACTCATGTAGTAGTCAAAATTGGGATCATTTAAATTGGCGCCAGCAATAAATGCTTTTGTTTTTCGTGGAGTATTATCAATCATTTAATTCTCTTTCTGTACATAAAAGTTATTAGTATTAATTTTTAAAAATTGTCAATCCACATGTTTCATTCTTCTTTCGCACTTATACTTATAATAGTTTAATTTTAATACAAAACGGCTAGTTTACCAAAAAGAAGAAGTGAAGTGGTAAAAGTTAAGCGCCTCAAAAAGAACCAAAGATACTCAAGACCTCGTTTACGAATGCTGGGCTACTATGCGCCTGCTGGTTATAAAAATTATTAGTAATCGAAATTCTAAAGTTTTTCATCCTTTTTACGGACGAGTTATCGACAAAATTGTGTAAATGCAGTTTATTTAAAATCAGGACAAGACTCAATTATGGCGAAATTCCGTAAATCTTTATTATAGGAAATACAAAAATAAATAGGCACATCCTAATCGATGCGCTTTTTTGTTGCCCAAATCTCTAGTTAACTAATTGCACCAGAAATAATAGATAACCTTGACTTTTGCTTATTTTGTTGTCGTGCTTGAATAATGGTTGAGAACGATTACATCTAGAAAGAAATCCCGATAATGTTAAGCATTTGCTTACTGCTCATAGTCTGCAAGATGTTCGTAAATTACTTTTGTCAATTTAGATTACTTAAATATTCACCTGTAAATCAGGGAAAGCGACTACATAATAAGTGGTCGCTTTTTTATTTGGCAGATAGAAAAAAAGGAGTATAATTCAATCTATTAAGGTACCTAACTAAATTTTGAAACGGAGATAATTAAAATGGCACAAACGTTAAACTATCAATCTAATCAAAGGGTGCAAAAAAATCGCTGGTGGATATTAGTTGCTGTGGGTCTGTTTACATTCATGTCAACTTTAGACGGTACAATTGTTAATATTGCTTTGCCAGTGATCAGTAAAGACTTGCACATTCCTATGAGTCAATCTGAATGGGTGGTCTCACTTTATTTGATTGTGGTCTGCAGCTTTATTCTGTTTTTTGGCAAATTAAGTGATATCTACGGTAAAATAAAAGTTTTCCGGCTAGGAGCCATATTCTTTATTGGGGGTTCGCTTTTATCTGGAATTAGAATTAATTTAATATTTTTATTGGTGGCAAGAGCCCTGCAAGCTTTTGGTGCAGCTATGACTATGGCTACTAATAATGGGATCATTACTGAAATTTTTCCTGCTACTGAGAGAGGAAAGGCATTAGGTACAATCGGTTCTTTTGTTGCTTTGGGTTCCATTGCTGGCCCCGGACTTGGTGGCTTAATTTTAAGTCATCTTTCATGGTCTTATATTTTCTGGTTAAATGTTCCTGTTGGCCTGATAGCTGCAATAATTGGTGCTATATTCCTGCCTAAGGACATTACTTTTACTAAATCTGCTTTAGATAAGGCCGGTTCTTTCAGCTTTGCTTTAGGTATGATTACTTTGTTTGGCGGTATTTTTTTAGGGCAACAGCTAGGGTTTAGTTCTTTACCTGTTTTATTAATGTTGCTAGTAGGTCTGGTCAGTTTTATCTGGTTTATTTATGTTGAAAATCATGTAGCAAATCCATTATTGCAATTTAAATTATTTAAAAATCCAGATTTTTCAGTTAGTCTGCTTTGTGCATTATTAATTTTTATAACTAACTTTTTCTTTAATGTGGTCACTCCTTTTTATTTGGAAAATGCTCGTCACTTGTCACCGGGAAAAACAGGCTTAATTTTAATGATATTACCTGTAGTCCAACTGTTTGCTGCCCCAGTTGCTGGTTCTGTTTCTGATAAAATTGGTCCTAAGTTGATTACTTTTATTGGTTTAGTTTTATTGTTAATCAGTCAGATTGGTTATACATTGTGCAACTTGAACTCACCTATGTGGCTATTCATAATTAGTATTGCAATTATGGGATTGGGCAGTGGCATATTCAGTTCGCCAAATAATTCTTTAGTTATGAGTTCGGTCGAGCAAAAAGATTTAGGCATTGCCGGCAGTATTAATTCACTTTCCCGTAATTTAGGAATGGTCATTGGGATATCAAGTGCTACTACGGTATTATTTGCTGCAATGAGCAGAGCAAAAGGAGAAAGAGTTACAGCTTATTTGCCTAAACAACCTGAAATTTTTATTTACGGCATGCATGTGGTCTTTATTATTTCAATGATAATTTGTTTAATTACCGTTCTTTTGAGTGGATGGAGACTATTTAAAAATAATAAATAATAAAACATTAAAAAGTGTTGAAAATTGATGTAACCCTCAAATTTATTTTAGATTTTGTAGTTATAGCAAAAATTATAAAATTCAACTCTTTTTTATTTTAAAAAATAATTTTTTAATAATTATTTCTTCCTTTTGGCAATTTGGGTATATTATGGTAGAAGGAAAGAGCAAAATGAGGAGGTTTAGGATGAACCATAAAGTTGTGACGTATCCAGCTGTTTTTAAGCCACTGGAAAATGATATATATGTAATTAGTTTCCCTGATGTTAAAGGTGGAATAACTGAAGGGCAGGGCTTGCGTGAGTCAATGAAAATGGCTGCTGACACTCTTGCCAGTCGCCTTTATAATAAAGCAGTATTACCCAAGGTCAGCAAGATTAGTGATATTGAATTGCCAGATGATGGCTCATTTGTTGCACCAGTTTCTGCAGACCTAACCGAAGCTTCACGTGATCGCATTAATTACGAAATATAATATATAAAAAAAGCACCCCAATTTCTTGGGATGCCTTTTTTATTAACTTGTTCCAAAAACTTTATTATAATTCTCGGGAACAAGTTAATTATAATATATCTAAGTAAATTTTGCTAATAAATTTAGCTTCTTTTGGTAAAAATACTTTAAAATAAGCTTTAAATTAAAATGCTATCCAAAAAGCGCATTATTATATCATTTTTTGAAAATTAAGTATAATTTTTCAATGATTTAATTGAATTAAAAAGTTGAAATTGTAAATAATTTTGTATTCTGATCAAATTGACAATACCACTGTTTGAGTGCTATTTTTGAAAGAGAAAAAGTTTGGGAGTAAATTATGCAAACAATTGAAAGTTCTGTTTTGCGTGTGGCTGTTTCTGAAAAGGGTGCCAGGTTAGTTAACTTGATTGCCCTGAATAGTCAAATTGATTATTTGAAAGATGTTGACGCGCAAAAAGCATTAGAAGTTATTTTTAGAGGAGCTGAACAAGAGGAAAATCTAGCAGATATCCTGCCCTGGACAGTTGTAGACAAGGGAGATTCACGAGTTAGTTTGGCTTTAATTGACGACAATTCGAGTTATAAAAAGTTCCCGTTTCATTTTGAAGCAGTATTAACATACGCCTTAGAAGGAAATGTAATTGGCATTAAATTTTATCTGAAAAATAATTCTCATAAAGATATGCCGTTTTCAGTGAAATTCGTGATACCAGTTTTCTCAGGTTGGAAAGTGAATTCTAATGCTAACGAAATTGTATTAAGTAAAGATAAAACTAATTTAACTATAGCTTCCGCTAATTTTACGTTAACGGCTGAGAGCGATCAAATTAGTGCTGCTTATGATGCAGCTGCACTGGCTAGTGACAGTGACGACGGTCTGAGATTGACCCTAGCCTTGAATTAAATAAATTAATGATTTTAATAAGATACAAAAGGCAAACCGGCAGTGGCTTGTTTTTTTTGCTATAATGTACTCATTGTAATTTAAATTTGGGTAAGTAAAAGTTATGGATCACAACGATAATCATCCGGATAAAAGTCGGGTTGAATTACATGCAAAAGATTACCATAAAAAAAAGCGTGTTTTAACGTGGTTATCATGTTTTATTGCGTTTTTGGCTTTGGCGGTCTGCGTGTATTCAGCATATATTTATTTTCGCACAAAAGATACGGTAGACAACGCATACGACGCTAAAAACAGTGTGCAGATTCAAAATGGTGAATTCAACGGTAAGAAAAAATTTGCAGTGTTGCTATTGGGTAGCGATACTGGAGCACTCGACCGTAAAGAGAAGATGGGCAATACTGATACCATTATTATTGCTGTTGTTAATCCCCAAAAGAAGCGCTATACCTTAATGTCAGTTCCACGGGACACTATGGCCCAAATGGTCGGTGCTGACCAATTTCAAGTTGAAAAAATAAATGCAGCTTATCCCATTGGTGGGGCTGCCATGTCGATGGCAAGCGTGTCCAAGTTAGTCAATGTACCAATTAAGTATTATGTTTTAGTAAATATGAAGGGCATTATGCGTCTCATCCGTTATGTTGGTGGTATTAATATTAGGCCAACTTTGAGTTTTGAGTATGGGGGCTATATTTTTAAGAAAAATCAGCTAACTCATATGAGCGGTGGCGGAGCTTTGGCATATTCACGAATGCGTTATGATGATCCGGAAGGTGATTATGGTCGTCAAAAGCGGCAACGTCAAGTGATTACTACTATCATAGAAAAATCAGTTTCAATTAATACTTTAACGCGCATTGATTCAGTATTATCGTCAGTTTCGGGAAATCTTAAAACTAATTTGCCCTTTGATGCATTGCGTCAGATCGCCTTTAATTATCGTGATTCTACTAAAAACGTAAAAAATGATTATCTTCATGGCCACAATGCTACAATAGTAGGCTCTTCTTATCAGGTACAATCTACTAAAGAATTACAACGAGTCTCCGATTATCTACGAACAGAACTTGGCTTATCTGAAACGCCTATAAATAATAATGAAACATATCAGAATAGTCGTAATAAAGCTGATGGTTTCAGTTTTAAAAACCCTGATAGCCAAGAATATCATATATATGAGGATTATCAAGATCAAAGTTACCAGGAAGAAGGTGACTATTGATAATGCGTTTGTGGTCAATCATTATTGGATATGGGTTTGGCTGTCTTCTTACTGCGGTTTTGATTTGCCGCTTTGCCTTGCATCAAGATCCGACAAAGGTAGGTTCAGGTAATCCGGGAACTGCAAATGTCGGAGCTGTGTTTGGGAAAAAATGGGGTATATTAACTTGTGTTGGTGATATACTAAAAACTCTTATTTGCCTTTTAATAGTACACTGTTTCTTCTCGGACAATATTGCTTTGCTATATGCCGGATTGGGCTTAATGCTGGGTCACTGCTTTCCTTTTTGGGAACATTTCCAAGGTGGCAAAGGTGTAACGGTCGCTGTGATAGTAGCAGCGCTATATGATACACCGATAGCCGCAGCTACATTGTTAATTGCCTTTTTCCTGTTAATAACATTACAAAATTTGACGGTTCCACCAATAATTTTTATAATATTGTTCAGTTTATATGAATTTTTAACAACTAAGGAAGCCGGAATCGTATTATTGATTATGACGTTGGTTATGGTCTATAAATTTAGATATGATCTTCGTGACTTTTTTGCCGGAAAAGCAAAAAGGGTTGATGTTTTATACTCAATTAAGAAAAAATTGGGTATTAAGCGCAATAATTAATAGCATCATTTTTAGTGAGGAAAAATAACTAGAAATATGAATAAAAATAAAAAATCTCTAAAAGCCATCCAGATAATCTGTCTGCTGGTAGCAACTCTGTTCATGCTGGTCCAAATGTTCAACTTGAAGGGAATTGCTGCCAGAGCACATTTTTCATTTGTCCGTTATATGCCCAATATGTTGCATAATGCGACTTTAATGATTATTCCCATGATATTTGGTGCTGTTTACAGTAAGAAAAAACAAAGTGTTAGTGAAAGTTTTAAATACTGGTTATTAGCCAGTGTGACCTTAATCGTCTATTACATTGTATTTTTCTTTAGAGTTCCCGCTCGTTTTAATATGTGGCGTATATGGGGCATGCTGTTTCCGATCATTACCAGTACATCAGTTTTGTTTTCAGGTTTAATTTTTTGTTTGTTAATTCAGCCACATTTGTATGACTTTTTACGGAAATTGACAGTTAAACAAAATCTCTTGGTGTTAACTTTATTAACGCTACTGGGTTTTGCTTTGAGTGCTGGTAATTTGTCATTTCAATATTCGCTATATGGTCTTTATTTAGTTCTGTTCTTTGCCTGGGGCATGTTTTTAGCCAATATCCATATAAGCAAAAAGCTGTTAACCCTATCTTTAGTTAGCGGTTTTATTTCTTTCTTTATTGTGGTAATCGGTGTTTCTGGTTTCGATGCTGTTTACTGGTCACAAATTATTTCCGGTAACGGAGGTGGCGATTGGAACAGGGAGTTTTTAAACAATCCTTCGTCTCCATTCATGTTTTTACTGGTAGTAGCTGTTTTCTTATTATTTAAAAAAGTTATTATGACTTTTAATAAAAAACAGATGCGTTTCTTTATTCCAGTAATTATAATTATGGATGCGCCAATTTCACCAAGATTTATGAGAGCATTCCATTTTACTGGCTCCTCAATGATTAACAAGTTGATAATGCTTGTTATTATGCTTTTAATTGTGATTGTTTGGTATCAGTTGCTCGATCGCTATTTATTCCAAATCAATCCGTTTGCAAAAATAATTAATTATTTAGATAACGAACCTAATTTAGCTAAGGTATGCGAAAAAGTGTGGGCAGTCTTTACTAAGTTTGTAGTTACTAACAGGGTAAATCTGCTTACTTGGGCCTGGTTTTATATTCTAAGTTTTGGTTCTTTCCTAATTGAATCTGATAACTTAAGAATTCAAATTAGTACTGCTTCTACAATTAATGCGATAGTTTATCTTCTGGGCACTAAATTCTTTGCCATGATCTTGACTACCATCTTTTTAGATGCCTTATTCTCTGTCTTTTACTTTGTAACTACACGCTATTGGACTTCGAACATTTTAGTCAGTATAATCGCGATCGGTTGGGCTGTTGCCAATAAGATTAAACTCTTACTTCGTGGTGAACCAATTTATCCAACTGAAATCAGTGAAATTGTCAATTGGAAGACCTTAATTCCAATGATCGGTAAAACTACTGTTATTGTAATTTTAGTTGCACTGATTGTAATTATTGCACTTGACATTTTCTTAGAGTTAAAATTCCCTGTTAAAAAACGGGGATCATGGAAGAGACGCGGTATTTGGGCACTTTTAAGCTTATTATTATTTGTCACACCATTGCGTTTTAACCATGATGGTGGTGTTATCTATCATATTAATCGCGGTTTTGATAATAAACAAAGATTCCGCAATCCAGAACGTGATATCCAGGTAAATGGTCCTGTACTTAATTTTTTGAATTATATTGATTTGCAAATTATGGATCAACCTGAAGGATATTCAGAAACAAGTATCAAGCAGTTAAACAATAAATATGAAAAAGTTGCTGCTAAAATAAATAAGAAGCGGAAGAATACTCTTAAAGATCAAACTATTGTCTTTAATTTGAGTGAAAGCTTTGTAGATCCAAGTACTTTCCCTACATTTAGGCTTGACCGCGATGTTCCAAATCCAGTTAAATTTATTCAATCAATGAAGTCCCGTTCGACATACGGCAACATGCTGAGTGCTGGTTATGGTGGTGGTACTGCCAACATGGAATGGGAAACTTTAACTGGATTAAACATGGGTATGTTTAAATCTACCTTGACGCCCTATGTTCAAGTGGTACCTAATTATGATTTCTATCCAACAATAGGAATGAATTTTGATTATAAATCTGCGGTTCACCCGTTTATTGGCACGTATTATTCCAGACAGGAAGACTACCATAGATTCAAATTTGACAAATTTATCTTTTTGGGTTCGAAATATAAGATTATTGACCAAAAGAAATTAGGCAAGAGTGGTTATAACTCAGACTTTACCACTTACGCAAATGGTCTAAAAGAAATCAATTCGCGTAACGGTGGACAATTTATTAACCTGATTTCAATTCAAAACCACATGCCATATAACAATTGGTATCCAAATAACGAATACATGGGCAAGATTTCAGGAGAGTTATTCAAATCGCCAGCAGTTCGTGATCAAATGGCTACTTACGTTAAGGGAACGCAATACACTGACAAGGCAGTTAAGCAGTTTATCCAGCAAATTGATCAAATTAAAAAGCCAATTACGTTGGTCTTTTACGGTGATCACTATCCAAGCATCCTTTCTCAAAGTTATACTGCTAAATATCCGGTACAAATGCACTCAACGCGCTACTTTATCTATTCAAATAAATACGCCCGTCAACATGGTGCTAAAACTAGACTGCCACGCAAGGCTAATAATTTCGTCAGTTCAAGTGACTTTATTGCAATGATGCTGGAACAGACAGATTCGAAAGTTACTCCTTACCAGGCTCTGTTAACTGAAGTTCATAAGAAATTACCGGCAATAACAATTAACTTTAAAGGTGATAAAGGCTTCGAGTTAATTGGAAGGCAAGGACAAGTAATAGAACCGAAATATTTGACTAAGAAACAGCAAGAAATTTTAGCCGATTATGAGGCTGTTCAATACGATATGACGGCTGGTAAAGCTTATGGTTTAAAGATTAAAGGCTTTTATAAGTAACAAAATTGTATTGACTTATTAAGAAAAGATGAGTATTATCATTTATAACAAATTTAAGTAGCACCTTGATTCAGCGTTCAGAGAACTAGCGGTTAGTGTGAGCTAGACAGGTTAAGGGTAGTGAAATACGAGTTGGGTGGTTCCCGTAAAGACCGTCATTAAGGCACTTGTTGTTAAAGTGCGAACGTGGGTGGTACCACGGCTGAAAAGTATTTAGTCGTCCCTAGATTCCTAAACGAATCTAGGGACTTTTTTATTGGAGGAAGAAAGATGGCAAACTTTGATATTTTAGCAGACTTAAAATGGCGTGGAGCGATTAACCAGCAGACTGATGAAGCTGGACTGACCAAATATTTACAAGATCACGACGACTTAGCCCTTTATTGTGGCACTGATCCTACTGGTGATTCGCTACATATCGGGCATCTTATTCCTTTCATGATTTTGAAAAGATTTCAACTGGCTGGATATCACCCTGTAATTGTGATTGGGGGCGGTACAGGAACAATTGGTGACCCGTCTGGACGTAAGTCAGAGAGGGTTCTTCTTAGTGCAGAAAAATTGCATGAAAATGAACTTGCTCTGACTAAGCAAATGGAAAAATTGTTTGGCACTGATAACTTTGAAATTGTTAATAATGCTGAGTGGCTTGATAAATTAAGTTTAATCGAATTCTTGCGTGAATATGGCAAGCACTTCCAAGTTAATAACATGATCAATAAAGACGTTGTTGCCAGTCGTTTAGAAAATGGTATTTCCTTTACCGAATTTTCTTACCAAATTTTGCAGGCCATTGATTTCTACCAGTTAAATAAAAATTATGGTGTTCAAATGCAAATTGGTGGTAGTGATCAATGGGGCAATATCACAGCGGGAATTGATTTAATCCATAAATTAATGGGATCAGACAGACAGGCTTTTGGCTTGACTATTCCATTAATGCTAAAAGCCGATGGTACTAAATTTGGTAAATCAGCAGGTGGTGCGGTTTGGCTTGATCCGGAAAAGACCAGTCCTTACGAATTTTACCAATTCTGGATCAATCAGGATGATCGTGACGTTGTTAAATATTTGAAGTACTTTACTTTTCTTAGTCATGATGAAATTGATGATCTGGCAGAGCAAGTTAAAACTGAACCGTGGAAGAGGACAGCGCAAAAGACATTAGCTAGAGAAGTGACAAAATTCGTTCACGGAGAAGCAGGCTTAAAGGAAGCAGAAATGATTACAGATGCTTTGTTTTCTGGAGATATTAAAAACCTGTCAGTTAAGCAGATTAAGCAGGGCTTAAAGAGCGCGCCTGCAGCCGAATCAACATCTCAGAGCAAAAATATTGTGGACTTCTTGGTTGACACTAAAATTGAATCTTCTAAGCGCCAGGCTCGAGAAGATGTTACCAATGGGGCAATTTATGTGAATGGTGATCGTGAGCAGTCAGTGAATTTTGAAGTTGATCCGTCTAAGGCTTTTGACGGCAAATATGTCATTATTCGCAAAGGTAAAAGAAAATATACTTTAGTTACAATTAAAGATTAGTCTAAAACAGTCTGTTGCAAAGATGGCAATAGACTGTTTTTAGTTGTGAATTATAAAGTGTATAATAAAAAGCACTTTAATTTCTGTTCTGAATTTAAAGAGGAGGATAAAAATGCGTGCACGCGTAATACTTTATAATAAAGAAAATAAGGCTGTTTTATTAATCCACAGATTTAAAAATGGTCGTAACTATTGGGTAATACCTGGTGGTGGTGCAGAGAAGAATGAAACTCCAATAGATACTGCAATAAGAGAAATAAATGAAGAGCTAAATATCCACCTAAAACCAAATGATCTGATGCATTTTTTTAAATATAAAGGAAAAGAGTATGAAGAATTCTTTTACACTGAAATCCCTTATTCAGTTGCACCTAAAATCAGTGGTGAAGAAAGAGAGCGGGCGAGCAGCGATAATGTTTATCAACCAGAATGGATAACTGTTAAAGAGGTAACAAAGATTAATTTAATGCCGCCTGAAATAGCTGCCAAAATAGTAACTCTAATTTGACAAAAATTGCGGTAATTTCGTACTATTATGTTAGTAAAATATTTATCTGGATATTCAGATAGGAGAGTAAAAATGGCTGACAGAGAAATGTTAGTAACTACTACCGAAAATATCCCTGGTAGAAAGTATGAAATTATTGGTGAAGTGTTTGGCTTAACAACTCAGTCCAAAAATTTTGTTAAAAATTTTGGCGCGGGATTAAAATCCGTAGTGGGTGGTGAAATTCACAGTTACACCAAGATGTTGGAAGATTCTCGCAATCAAGCTTTGGAAAGATTGCGACAAGCTGCAGAAGATAAAGGAGCAGATGCAATTGTAATGATGCGCTTTGATTCTAGTTCGATTAGCGGCGATATGCAGTCTGTTGTTGCTTATGGCACAGCTGTAAGATTTATTGCAGACAACGAATAGATATAGTATTATTTGAAGTATTCGCTCCATGAGAGTGAATGCTTTTTTATTGGTTATTGATTTGCCACTTTAGCTCAGGAGGTAGAGCACCGCCGTGGTAAGGAGGAGGTCCTCAGTTCAAATCTGGGAAGTGGCTTTAATTAATTTGCTTTTTGATATTGCTTAAATTACTGGCTAATTATATAACTAATAGTATAAGACGTAAATTTTATAATGGGAGACTTATTAACATAGATTTTAAGTAAGGAAGTTTATTTACTATGAAGAAAATTAAATTATTCAAGAAAATGTTGATCGCAGGAGCGATGTTAACTATCGGTTCTGCTGCATTAGGCGCAAGTGCTCAAGCGATTTCGGCAAAATCTTTGCCGGTTGCCACGACAAAAGATTATAACAAATTGCAGAAACTTTCTAAAAAGCCTGGTGCTCATTATATTAAGGCAAGAAAGTGGTATGCCAGCTTTATTCCTGGCGATAACGTTGAAGCATATCGTCATTTAACATCACATAAACTATTGCAAACTAAATCTGATCCAGGAGTTGATGATTGGGATATTTTTATAGGTGCCGGAACGATCAACGGCACGCGCTATTTTATTAGTAATATTAAGGAAAAGGATGGCAAAAAGAAATATATAATTCCAGCTGCATATTGTCATGTACCTTATGGCTACAAGTTTAAAAAAGGACATGCTGTAGTTCACGATTACAATGGATCTTTAGCTAATGCTTATAATGGTTATAGTGAAACTGATCATCAATATGGTAAGACGTTAACTAAAGAAAATATTATTTATAGTAATAAGGAAGCTGCCACATTTACTGTTTCTTTGAAGCAAGATGGTCAAACCAAAGGAAAACACAAAGGCTTTTGGATTGGGCGTACACCGATTAAATTCAGAGTTGATGGGACAAATACTTATGAAAACTATTATCCCCTTTATAACTATGTCGCAAATGGTGAATTGATTGTTAGTTATATTAAAACTAAAGATTTGAGTCAATTTAAACGAGCAACTGTGACTTATGATCACATCGGTACAATTACTAAGAGTCATAAATTCAAGCCCGCTCATAAAAAGCTAAATATTTAAATACGAGTAAAAAGATAAGAGGACTGATTTAACGACTGTGCTTGCTCGTTAGAAAATAAAATTGGTTAAACTAATAAAATGAGATAGACTGTTAGACTAGTAGTATGATTTACTATATTTAATGTCTATCTTTTTTTGAGTATAAAAGGGTAAAAACAATTTACACAGTAAGTAGTAATTAAGCATTTTGGGGTTTAGAGACTTTAAATTTGCCTAAGTAGAAACCAAGCCTTTTCGAAACTGCTTATTTTATAAAAAGGTATTTTACAAATTAGAAAGGAATTTAACTTGGATATAACTAGAGTAACTGCATTTGTCAAAGAGCAGCTGCAAGATGAAAAAACAGGACATGATTTTTATCATGGACAGCGAGTAGCTCACCTGGCCAGTAAAATGTATTTGCAGGATAATCCTGATGCACATGAAGATAGCCGTATGGTGGCTATTATTAAAACTGCAGGATATTTACATGACACTATTGATGAAAAAATTTGTGCTGACCCTAATCAAGTTCTTACCAACATTAAAGAGCTGCTTCCTAAAGTGGGTTTTACTTCCCTAGAAGTCAAAGATATTTTATTCACTATGCAACATATGTCTTTTTCCGCTAATATAGAGCATCATTATCAATTGCCAGTATCAGGAGAATATGTACAAGATGCTGATCGCATTGAAAGTTTGGGTGCAATTGGCATCGCCCGTGCGTTTACATATGGCGGTGCTCATGGCAATGTTATATACGACCCCAGAATCAAACCACAGAAGCTTGTAAGTCATGATCAATATCGTGAACATACAGAAACAACAATTAACCATTTTTATGAAAAACTGTTTCAATTGGCTGATTTAATGAATACTGCTGGTGGTAAAAAGGAAGCGCAAAAAAGAACGGAATTTATGCGTAATTATGTGAAAGAGTTTATGAAAGAATGGAATGTCTAAGCTGCATGTAGCCATATGTGGCTTTTTATTTTGCTCTTTTTGAAAAGGCAAACATTAAAATCATAGCAAGTCCAGTTGACTGGAAAATTTGCTTAGGGGATTTTCCATTTTTAGTAGAGCTTTTTTACGATCAAGCCCCCCGGCATAACCGGTTAAAGACCCATCACTGCCAATTACACGGTGGCAGGGAATGATTAAGCTAATAGGATTGTGTCCAACAGCATTGCCAATTGCACGAGCCTTATTTACCTTATTTTGCCCTTTTTGCACGCGATTAGATAATTCTTTATAAGTGATTACTTCACCATAAGGCACTCTTTGTAGTTCTTTAAGCACTTTTTGACCAAAAGCCGACACATTAGGTTTGATTGGTACGGCAAATGGATCAGGATTTTGGCCAACAAAATAGGCAGTTAACCATTTTTGAGCTTGCCTGATAGGTCTAGTTACAACGACTTCAGCATTATTCAAATCATAGCTGGCACCAAAATATTTTTGCCCGTTAAACCATAATCCTAAGAGGTGGCTATCATTACTCAAAAGCGTCAATGTTCCTAATTTTGATTCGAAAAAATTTTGATAGAGCTTCATTTTATTTCTTCCGCAATAAATAACTTTTTTATTGTATTATACGTTAGTTCTTGAACAATAGGTGATTTCAATTTTTAACACTAAAACTGGCAGAAGTTTTATTAGCTCAACCGGTTCTATACGAAAATTTCAACTTTTTTATTTGTGGTATACAAAACATTATGAGTAAAGCTTAATTTCGTTTTCATGAAAAAACAGGAATGCTATCAGATCAATACTTTATCTTGTAGTTGATTTTTGACAATGCTACCAGATGTGGTATGTTAATTACTGTATAAATTAGGAGGTCACAAAATGAAGTCAAAATTTAGAAAAATCTTTTCCATTAGTGCTGTGGCAGTTGCGGTAGGTTTAACGCTTACAGCATGCTCTGGTAAAAAACAGGGTGGCACTAGCAATTCGAGCAGCAGTGCCAAACACTCAATTGCGTTAATTACTGATACTGCTGGTGTTAATGATAATTCTTTTAATCAGTCAGCTTGGCAAGGCTTTAAAGAATATGGTCAGGATCATAATCTTAGTCGTGGACGTAATGGCTACCAGTATTTTCAATCTGGCAGTGCTGCAGATTTTGAACCTAATTTTGATCAAGCAAGCAAAGCTGGCTATCAGACAATTTTTGGTATTGGCTATAGCTTAAAAGACGCTGTCAAAGCAGCTGCTAAAAAGAATCCTAAAAAGAACTACGTTATTGTTGACGAAGTAATTAAGGGGCAGAAGAATGTGGCCTCCGCCAATTTCAAGAGTGAGCAAGCTTCTTACTTAGCGGGTGTTGTAGCAGCAACTGAAACAAAGACCAACGTCATTGGTTTCATTGGTGGTGCCCATGGCAATATTATTGACTTGTTTGATGCTGGTTTTACTAAAGGTGTTAATGATCAAGCCAAAAAGCTGCATAAAAAAATTACACTGCTAAATCAGTATGTGGGTGATTTTAAGAGTGCAGACAAAGAAAAAGCCATTGCTCAGTCAATGTACGCTAAAAAAGCTGATATTATTTTTCATGCTTCTGGTTTAGCAGGCAATGGTCTGTTCCAAGAAGCTAAATCTATTAATCAAACTAGAACAGGTGCTAAAAAAGTCTGGGCTATTGGTGTTGACTCTGATCAATCACATTTAGGCAACTATAAAACTAAAGATGGTAAAAAAGATAACTTTGTTTTGACTTCTGTGATTACTGGTGTCAATGTTGCTACCCGAGATATTTCTAACCGTGCTTATGAAGGTAAATTCCCAGGTGGTCAACAACTGGTTTATGGTTTAAAAACTAACGGGGTTTCGATCAAACGCGGACAAATTAGTGCTAAAGCTTGGCAATATTCACGTAAAGCTCGTACAGAAATTATTAAGGGTAATATCAAAGTGCCAATTCATCCAAGTAAATAGTTCGCAATATGCCAACATTTTTACCTATAATCAACCACAAAAAAATATTTCTTGAATTAATACGTATTTTATTATAATATTAACTATGAAAAGTTCGTATTTTGTGGAGGGTAAAATTAATGGGTAAGAAATTTACGAAATTTTTGTCATTAGGATTTTTAATGGCATCATTTACTTTAGTTTTGAATGCTTGCTCGGGAAAAAAGCAGGGAACAAGCAATCAGAACAAGAAGGACAGTATTGCTTTAATTACTGATAGCAATGGTATTAACGACCAGTCCTTTAACCAGGCTGCATGGGCCGGCTTTAAAGATTATGGTAAAGAACATAATCTCAAGCAAGGTAAAGGCTATCAGTATTTCCAATCTAGCAGTGCTACTGACTATACGCCTAACTTTAATCAGGCTGCAAAATCTGGTTACCAAACGATATTTGGTATTGGCTATATGTTAAAAGATTCGGTTAAAGCTGCTGCTAAAAAGAATCCTAAGAAAAATTTTGTAATTGTTGACGATGTGATTACTGGTCAAAAAAATGTGGCTTCCGTGACATTCAAGAGTAATGAGTCATCATATTTAGGTGGTGTGGCTGCTGCTTATTCAACTAAAACTAACAAAGTTGGTTTTATCGGAGGAGCTAAGTCAGCTATTATTGATACTTTTGAAGCTGGTTTCAAGCAAGGCGTAAAAGACGCTGCTAAAGCTCAGCATAAAAAGATCAATGTCAGCGTACAGTATATCGGCAACTTTACTTCAAACGATAAAGCTAAATCAATTGCTCAGTCAATGTATGCTAATAAATGTGATGTAGTATTCCAGGCTGCAGGTTCAGCCGGTAGCGGAGTCTTCCAAGAAGCTAAAGCCCTAAATCAAACTAAACCTGAAAGTAACAAGGTTTGGGTGATTGGTGTAGATGTTGACCAGCAAAATCTAGGTAACTATAAAACTAAGGATGGTAAAAAGGCTAACTTTACTTTAACTTCAGTATTGAAGGGACTAAACGTTGCAACTAAATCCTTGGCTGACGATGCGGCTAAAGGGAAGTTTCCAGGAGGAAAGCATCTTGTCTACTCCTTAAAAGGCAATGGTGTTTCCATTACTAAGGGCAATCTTACACCAAAGGCATGGCTGGCAGTGGAAAAGGCCAAACAACAAATAGTTTCCGGAAAAATTACTGTAGCGCAAAATTAAAGTAAATTATTGATTAAAACTCTTTGTGTAAATTTATGCAAAGAGTTTTTTACGAAAAAGGAAATTTACATAAAATGGAAGATATGACGAACGTAATAGAAATGCGCCATATTGTGAAGGATTTTAATGGCTTTAAAGCCAATAATGATATTAATCTGACTTTAAGAAAGGGCGAAATATTGGCTCTTTTAGGAGAAAACGGTGCTGGTAAATCGACTCTAATGAGTATTTTATCAGGACTGATTCAGCCCACTTCAGGTACAATCAAAGTCCGCGAGCAAAAGGTTAATATTAAAAATCCGACTATCGCAAAAGATCTAGGAATCGGTATGGTACACCAGCACTTTATGTTGATGGAGTCCTTTACAGTTTTGGAAAATATTATTTTGGGTCATGAAACAACCAAGGGACCTAAACTGGATTTCAAAAAGGCTGAAAAGCAGATTAAAACTTTATCTGAGCGCTATAACTTAAACGTTGATCCTCAGAAAAAGATTAGTGAGATTACAGTGGCCCAACAGCAGAGAGTAGAAATATTGAAAGTTCTATACCGCGGTGCTGACATCATGATTTTTGATGAGCCTACTGCCGTTTTAACTCCGCAGGAAATTACTGAATTCATTCAAATTCTGCATGAACTCGCAAAAGAGGGTAAGTCAATTATTTTAATCACGCATAAGCTGGAAGAAATTGAACGAGCAGCTGATCGTGTAACTGTGATTCGTGCTGGTCAAAGCGTGGGCACATTTGCCGTTGCTAATGTTGATAACAATCGTCTGGCAGAATTGATGGTGGGTCGTCACGTTAACATGCAGGTTAATAAGCCCACAGAAAAAGTTGGACGCACAATGTTGCAAGTTGAAGACCTGCATGTAAAAAACAAGCAAAATGTTGCTGTAGTTAAAGGGCTATCTTTTAATTTGCATGCTGGCGAAATTTTGGGAGTCGCTGGTATTGACGGCAACGGTCAGGATGAGCTTGTCAGGGCCTTAACCGGTTTACAACACGTTGACTCTGGCAAAATCATAATTGACGGCGAAGATATGACTAATCGCAAGGTACGGCAAATAACCGAAAAGGGCGTGTCATATATTCCAGCAGACCGGCAAAAATATGGTTTGATTCTGCCTTTTTCGGTTTCAGATAATTTAGCCCTGCAAACTTATTATCAAGAGCCATTTTCACGTCACAACGTCATGCACTACGATGTCATTCACGAACATGCCCAGAAATTGATTAAGCAATTTGATATCAGAACGACCAGCGAAAGAATGCCTGTGAGTGATTTATCTGGTGGTAATCAACAAAAAGTGATAATTGCCCGTGAATTAAGTCGCAACAGTAATTTAGTTATTGCGTTTCAACCGACCCGTGGCCTTGATGTTGGTGCTATTGAATACATTCATAATCAGCTTTTAAACGAAAGAGCTCAAGGCAAAGCAATTTTGTTAATATCATATGAGCTTGATGAAATAATGCAACTGTCTGATCGTATTATTGTACTTCACGATGGTAGAATTTCAGGTGAAGTCAAGCCAGAAAATACTAGCGATGAAGAATTAGGTTTGTTAATGACCGGCGTTAAGAAAGAAGGCAGCGCATTTGCTTAAAGTAACACTAAAAACCAAGAAAATCTTAGTACCAATCATTTCTATTTTGGCAGGCTTTTTAGTTGGAGCAATCATCATGCTGGTTTGGAGCTACAATCCGTTTCAAGCGTATGCTTCAATGTTTTCCAGTGCGTTAGGAAACATGAACGGCATAGGTGAAACAATTCGTGAAGCCACGCCGTTGATTTTTACCGCTATTGGATTTGCCATTGCTTCTACTGCTGGCTTTTTCAATATTGGTTTGCCCGGTCAGGCACAAGCGGGTTGGCTGTCATCTATTTGGGTAGTTTTGGCTAATCCGAACATGCCTAAAGTATTTTTACTGCCACTGGCTGTAATTACCGGTATTATTGCTGGTGCACTTGTTGCCGGTGTTGCCGGCTGGCTGCGTGCTCAATTTGGTACTAACGAAGTAATTACAACCATTATGATTAACTATATTGTGCTTTATTCCTGTCAGTATTTAATGCAGCAAGTAATGTCGGCAAAATTGCGCATTGATACGGATACTACTAAAACAATTACTGCTAACGGCAGCTTGAAGATTGATTGGCTCAGTTCCATGTTTGGCGATTCGCGGATTAATGCGGGAATTTTTATTGCTTTGGTTGCGGTCTTTTTATATTGGTATTTAATGAAAAAGACTACTACTGGTTTTGAAATTCGTTCGGTTGGTACTAATGCTGCAGCTAGTCGCTATGCCGGAATGTCTGCCAAAAAGAATATCATGCTGTCTATGCTATTATCAGGTGGTTTTGCCGGCTTAGGCGGTGTTGTTCAAGGTCTTGGTACATATCAAAATTATTTCACTCAAACAACTAGCTTAGATATCGGCTGGGATGGTCTGTCCGTTGCTCTTCTTGGTGGCGGGACGGCCGTTGGCATTTTACTGGCTTCACTATTATTTTCAATTTTAAAAATTGGTGGCTTAGGGATGCAGACTATTGCCGGTATTCCTTATGAGATTGTTTCAATAGTAATTGCTGCTATCATATTCTTTGTTGCTATTCAGTATGTCATTGGATTACTGTTTAAAACTAAAAGGGCTAAAGAAACTCAGAAAGACACAGCGACTGAAGAAACTGAACCACATAACGTTACGGTGAGTTCTACAAAGACCCAGGGAGGACAAAATTCATGAATTTAGTTACGATTTTAGCTTTAATTGTGTCATCGACTTTTGTCTATTCAGCACCATTAATTTTTACCGCTTTAGGCGGTGTTTATAGTGAAAATTCAGGTATTACCAACATTGGCCTTGAGGGAATAATGACAATGGGCGCTTTTTCTGCCATTGTGTTTAACCTGACTTTTGCTTCTACTTTTGGTAAAGCAACTCCTTGGATTGGTCTTCTTGTCGGGGGTATTGTTGGCTTATTGTTTTCGCTGCTTCATGCTGTAGCGACCATTAATTTTCACGCTGATCACATCATCAGTGGGACTGTCCTCAATCTTATGGCGCCACCATTAGGAGTGTTTTTAGTCAAAGCTATATATGATAAAGGTCAAACTGAAAATATTACTCAGAGTTTCGGCTACTTTAGTTTTCCCGGCCTTGCTAATATTCCTGTCATTGGACCAATTTTCTTTCAAAATACTTCTGCACCTGCCTGGCTGGCAATAATTGTGTCAATCGCACTATGGTGGATTTTGTATAAAACTCGCTTTGGTCTACGTCTGCGTTCCTGTGGTGAAAATCCCCAAGCAGCTGATACTTTAGGGATCAATGTTTATGGTATGCGCTACGCTGGCGTGCTAATATCCGGCTTTTTAGGCGGAATTGGCGGAGCAGTTTTTGCGGAAGCAATTTCAGGCAATTTTTCAGTTTCTACTATTGTGGGACAAGGCTTTATGGCGTTAGCAGCCATGATCTTTGGTAAATGGAACCCACTAGGGGCAATGATGGCTTCGCTCTTCTTTGGTTTTGCTCAAAGTATCAGTATTATTGGCAATCAGCTACCATTCTTTAGTCACATTCCTGCTGTTTATATGCAGATTGCTCCTTACGTAATTACCATTTTAGTTTTAGTTTTGTTCTTTGGAAAATCTGTTGCTCCTGCAGCAGATGGTCAGAACTATATTAAGTCAAAATAGGAAAGAATAATGAAAGAAATTTATTTTAATCATGACGGTAATATTGATGATTTAGTATCATACTTGTTACTCTTGCAAGCACCGGATATTAAATTAATTGGCGTTGGTGCAATTGATGCGGATGGTTACGTTGACCCAGCCGTTGAGGTGTGTCGTAAGATGACAGACCGGTTTAACTTAAGGGGCGATCAATTAGAAATCGCCAAATCAGATTCAAGAGCTGTCAATCAGTTTCCAGAAGCTTGGCGTAAAGCGGCATATTCATTTAATTATCTGCCATTATTAAACGAATCTGGAAAAATGATTACTAAAATGGCAGCGAAACCAGCTCATTTGGATATGGTTGAAAAGATTTTGGCAGCAAAGCAACCTGTTACTTTAGTTATGACGGGACCCTTAACCGACTTGGCTCGTGCGCTGGATACTAATCCCCAAATTGCGGATAAAATTGAGCGGCTATACTGGATGGGCGGTTCTCTTGATGGTCATGGTAATGTTGTTCAGGTTAATGTTGATGGTACGCAAGAATGGAATGCCTTTTGGGATCCGTTTGCTGTCGATAGGGTTCTGAAATCAAATATTCCTATGCAAATTATTGGTCTTGAAAGTAGTGAAGAATTGCCATTAACTGATGAATTAAGGATGCATTGGGCCAGTATGCGTGCACATCCAGCTGTAGATTTGGTTGCGCAAGGTTATTGTCTGCTGGTTAATCCCCCAATTCCAAGCTCGCAACTTTATTTTTGGGATGTATTAACGACAATTAGTGCTCTTTATCCGGAAGTCGTTTTGGCTACTGAAAAGCACAGAGTAAAGGTAATTACACAGGGATTGGCTGCAGGACGAATGGAAGATGATCCTAACGGACGCGAAATTACTTTGGTAACTAAAGCAAATAAAGATTTATTCTTTAAAAAATTTGATGAATTATTACTACGAAGTAAGTAATTAATATTTGTAATAAATAAAAAGTCGAAATTCAAAAACGAATGAAGTTAACCCTCGAGATTGGACAAAAATCCAACTGGAGGGTTTTACTATGGTTAAATTTACCGTCAAACAAAAATTACAAGCGCTTAACTTGCTCAAAGAAGGCTACAGCAGCCGTTCTGTGGCGCAAATGATTGGCACCGGATCACATCAACTAATTGATACCTGGGCTGCGCAATACCAGCACTTTGGCGTTAAGGGCCTAGAAATTCGGCACACCTCGCAAAATTATCATGGTCAATTCAAGCTCCAAGTCTTAAACTGGAGAAAAGAACATGACGAGACCTATCAAAATACCGCCATTCACTTCAAAATTGCCACACCCAGCTTAATTTGTACTTGGCAAAAACGTTTTGACGAAGGCGGGCTTGATGCGCTCTTTACCAAACGAGGACGACCACCAATGAACAAATTGCCTAAAAAACCAGTTAAGTATACCAGCAGCGAGTTATCTGAATTAGAACGGCTGCGCTTAGAAAACCGTCAGCTCCACATTGAGAACGACTACCTAAAAAAAGTCGAAGCCTTAGCTCGGCGCAAAGACGCTCAACGCAAGAAGAACGGACCATCATCCAAGAGCTAAGGCATGAGCACAACTATCAACTGCAAGAACTATTGCACTATAGCTTTTTAGCCAAGAGCACCTACGAGTATCACCCGCGCAA
>NZ_KQ034007.1:1584890-1626677 GCF_000970755.1 Lactobacillus kimbladii | reverse complement strand
GAATATCGAAACACGGCCTTAGCAAACATGAATTAATGTTAACGTCCAATTCTAGGGGTTAACTTCAGAATTTCGGCTTTTTTATTAGGTATAAATTAATTTAAGCTAATGAGTCCCAAGCTGGTAAGTCTGTAATTGGACCTTCAGCAATAGCAACTTGTTCTGGAGTCAAGTACTTTTTATGGACAACAACTTCATAAACATAGTCATTGAACCAATCATTGTTCATGACAAAGTATCCCTTGTCACCGTTCTTTTCACCCCAGGAGTTTTCAACTTTCCATTGACGTACATGACCACTGTCTTCATCAACACCGACAAAAGCCATAGCGTGAGTTGATGCACCAGCACCGGTTCGTAAACGGTCAGCTTTAGACATCTTAAGATCTACGCCAAAGAGATCGCTGAGTTGATATAAGTTACTGTCAAGATAACCTTTTTTACGATCGCTTTGTTCACCAACATCATTGCCAAACCAAACAGCTTCGCCGTCTTTTAATTGGTTAACGGCTGCAGTTTCCAAGTATTCCATTGGCACATTCAAGAATTTGATTCGGTATGAACCTTCGACATTGTCTTCAAATGGTAGGCCATATAACTTATCATATTCATGATCTGGTGCATTAGACAATACCACGTAATCATTGAAGTCAACATCACCCATGTATTTATGCAAAAATTCCAGTGGGGTGAGATCTTTATCCAAGTGATATTTCTTGTCATCATCACGGTATTCCAAGTCAAATTTCTTAGGAGGTTCACCGACTGCAATTGCTGTTATTTGGTAAACTTCACTTAAAAATTGTTTACGAGCTTTTTCTATCTCATCATCTTTGCCAGCTTGCTTTAACTTGCGTAAAACTAAAGCATCCTTTTTCAGTTTATCGCCCAAGGCCTTGCCCAAACCAGCAGTATTATTAGTATTAAAACTTTCAGGCATTGCATAAGAAGGCACAACACCGTATTTTTCAATTAAAGCTGCACCCATGTGGAATTGACCACCATCTCCACCAGCGCCGTTTAAATAAGCTTTTACGGTACGAGAATCAAGCGGTTCATCAGCAGTAGCTAAAATATTGTCATAAAAAATATTTGCTCGCTCTATTTTATCCCAGAAAAAGTTGTAACTTTGTGAGAAAGTAAAATTCTTGCAGTGATATTTTTTACCAAAATAATGCCGTAAAATATTAAGGGTGGCAAATTCCCAGCAACGACCCGATTGGCGCTGGTTAGTAACATTTTCAGTATCCAGCTCTGTTGAAAATACGCGGGTCAATTCGCCTTGAACACGTTCATTGTAAGACGCTGCAAGAACACCGCTTTTTTGAGCAGCTCGTGCAACAACTTGATTTTGCGGTTTTTCATTAAAGTTTTCCGCAAACTTTTCCAGTTCTTGGACAGTTAATTTATGAGCCATGAAATATATTCTCCTTTTTTAATCTATTTTTAAATTACTTTATATTTTAAGCTAAAAGAAAAGCGAGTTCAATAGCTGAACCCACTTTGGCTTTATAATCCTAAAATTTGCTTCTTCTTAGCCGCAAATTCTTCTTCTATCAATATGCCCTCATCAACTAACTCTTTTAATTGCTTTAACTCTGCAATCATATCTTGAGTATTTTCTGTTGCATTTTGTACTGGAGCACTTTGAATACTTTGTTGGTAATTCTGCGACATGCTTTTAATAGCATCTGCTAAAATTGGTACAACAGTTTTATCTAAATTGGTAAGATAAATATTTGTTGCGCCATTGGTTATTTAAATTTAGTAGCTTATAATCTTGAGGATGAAAAAGATTAAAAGGTGAAGTGCACCTCTGCTATAGCAGACTGAATATTAGTAATGACAAAGCTGCAAAAATTTTAATACTATTCTGCACGCTCAAAAACTACTTGAAGCAGTTGGAAACAAAATAAGCCATCCAGACTGTGTTCTGGGTGGCTTATTTTGGTGCTACTGATATGTTTTATTTTAAAAACAGTTCAGATAAATTTAAATAGACTTTCTATTATTTAAGCGAGTTAACATACCTTAATAATTTGCAGACAATTAGTCAATTTGAATTGAATTATCGCTTGCGCCAGCTTGTTGCTTTGGCAGGGTGATTGTCAATACACCGTTATCGTATTTGGCATGAATATCACTGGCAACTACGTTTGGTAATCTGAAGCTGCGTGAAATGTGGCCTTCGCTTCTTTCACGGTGAATAATGCTGTTGTCCTTAGACATATCCTTAAATGACTTTCTTGAGCCTGACACGCTTAAAATACCATTATTGTAATTTAGGTGTATCTTATCCTTGTCCATTCCAGGCATATCAACTTTGATTACATATTCTTTGTCGTTTTCAACAACATCTGATTGCATTAATTTTGCTACTTCGTTATCATCGAAAAATTTTCTTGGAAGATCAAACCAATCGTTCATCGCATCGAATAAATCATTGTGCCGATTCATCATATCATTTGCCATAGTAAAAAACTTCCTTTCGAAATTTATATATTTGTATCAGAAGACTTCCATTTCTTCCTTGCAATTATTATTATAGTATGCAGATTCATAAAATGGAAATAATTAGCACTATTATTTTTGAAGTGCTAATTAATAATAAATAAGTCCTACATATTAGTGATTATAGCTTGTGGATAATATTGAAAAGAAAAAATTAGGAGAGAATATTTTGGTTTATTATCAAAAAATGACGCCGCAGGGTTACCAAAAAATTAAAGACGAAATTACTAGTTTGAAAAAAGATAGACCCAGAAGAATTAAAATTTTGCAGGAGGCACGCTCCTTGGGTGACTTGTCTGAAAATACCGAATATACAGAAGCAAAACGTGATCTAGGTCACCTGCAGAGCCGATTGCGGTACTTAGAAAAGCAGTTGAAATATGCCGAAATTATTGAAAAAACGGCTGATGGTAAGGTGGATTTAGGCAAGACGGTTACTTTAAAATTTGCTGATGATCCAGAAACTGAAACATACCAAGTTGTCGGTCGTATGGAAGCTGATATTGGAGCTGGTAAAATTGCTTTTGACTCGCCTTTAGGACAAGCAATTATGAAAAAAGAAGTTGGTGAAACCGTGAAAGTAGTGGCACCAGCTGGGGAGTACCGGGTAACGATTAAAGCGATTAAATAATTTTTTACTTGATTATTCGAACTTGCGTTTGTATAATTTATTTTAGCGAACGTGAGTTTGCAATAGGAAGTGAGAGCAATGTATGATTATCGTTATGAACCACACCGGTTAATTTTTATGATTGATAACAAATCATTCTTTGCTAGTTGTGAGGCACTTCAATTAGGTCTAAACCCAATGAAAGCTGTATTGGCAGTAGTTTCGCATCAGCCACATACAAATTACGGCTCGGGGCTCATTATGGCGGCCTCACCATTAGCGAAGAAAAAATATGGGTTGACTAACGTCATGAGAGTACGTGATTTACCCACGAAAAAAGAAGCACCGGATTTGATTTTAGTAGAACCCCATATGAACTTATATATCAAACGCAGTATGCAGGTATTGGAAATTTTTCAAAAGTATGCTGCTGATGAGGATATCCATGTTTATTCTATTGATGAAAGCATGATCGATATGACTAAGTCATGGCGTTTGTTTGGTAAAGATCCGTATCTGGTAGCACGCAAAATTCAGGTAGAAATTAAAAATAAGATTGGTCTTTACACTACTTGCGGAATAGGAGAAAATCCCCTGCTAGCTAAACTGGCCATGGATATTTCTGCTAAACACCGCTGTTCAATGATTGATTACTGGCATTATATTGATGTGCCAGATACTATTTGGCAAATTAAAGATTTGGAAGATGTTTGGGGGATTGGCAAAAGAATAGCTGCCCGTTTGCGCCGATTACACATTAATAATATGTATGAATTAGCACACACTGATCCGGCAATTTTAAAAAATGAGTTTGGCGTGATTGGCGAACAATTATTTGCGATCAGCTGGGGAGTTGATCGCAGCATTATCAGCGAAAAATATTTTCCCATAATGAAAAATTACGGCAATTCACAGATTTTAAACCGTGATTATACAAATCAGCGAGAAATAGAAATAGTTTTACGTGAAATTGGCGAGCAGGTGGGTGCCAGAATAAGGGCACACCAATTACAAGCAGGCTGTATCAGTTTGTTTGTTGGCTTTTCTAAGTACGAACAAGATGGTAGTCGCAAAGGCTTTAATGTGCAACAAAAAATTTGCCCTACTAATGATAATGATTTATTAGTTGACGAAATATTGGCACTTTTCCGTAAAAACTGGCATGGAGAAACGGTTCGAGCTTTAGGAGTCAATTGTAGTCGCTTAGAACCTGATACTTGCCAGCAATTAACCTTCTTTGTTCCAGCTTCTGAGCAGATAAAAAAACGTACTATAAACATAACTATTGATAGAATCAGAAAGAAATATGGCTTTACCAGTTTGGTCAAAGCATCGAGCTTGGCTAAAGGTGCAACAGCAATCAGGCGTAGCAGTTTAGTTGGCGGGCATAATGGCGGAAATGCATATGAATGATTTTGATAAAATTGTCCAAGATTTTTTTAAAAACTATCAAGATCGCAAAATGAAAAAGTGGCAAGGCTTCTTTTTAAGCGATCATACAATGGCAATTAACAAAGATAAGCAAAAGCGCAGTGTGCAGCATCCCGTTAAAAAAACTATGAATATAGAGGACATAAGCTTGCTGCTGCTTAAAGCATATGGCAATCACCGCATAGTCCATCTGCAAATTAAAGTCATGAACAGTGATGATCAATTACCAGCTGATATCTGCGGCTTTGTTAATGGCTATAGTGAAGACGGCATTATTGTTGACGGTCAAAAAATTGCTTTGGAAGATATCAATAATGTTAGTGTAGATTAATAAAAATTGCCTTGATATTTTATATAGATATCTTTTTTTGCTATAATATGGAACTTGTAAGGTACATAATAGTATAGAGGTAATTTCTGTGAATACACCAGCATCAAGGCAAGGCAACATCATACGCTATCTTATTTATTTCATTAGCTATTTGATGGTTGTCGGGGTGATTAAGTTAGTTACTGCTAATTCACCAATTCATATTTGGGATCTAATCTTATTTGCAACTATCTCATTAATGGTTTCACTGTTTTTTATTTATCGTTTTAATAGGGAACAACGTTTTTTTGACCGTAGTTTTGCGGGTTCCTGGCTTAGCAACTTTGGCTTGATCGTTGGTTTGACTGCTGTGGTAACAGCATTGCGTATCAGTGTTTCCTGGTTACAATCCTATGGCAGACTTAAATTATATAATTTTCAAATTGCCTATTTGCACCATGAAGGAGTAGCGACCTACTGGTTTTTAGTAGTTGCAATTGGCATCGTTTTACCAATACTGCAAGAATTTTTGATCACCGGTTTTTTATTCAATTATGCTTTTAGAAGCAATACCGTCTTAACTGCAGTTCTGGGAATATTTACCTCAGGTATTCTGTTTAGTCTGCTTAACTGGCAAAGTTCGCTGCCACTATTACTAATTAATATGATTTTTGGAGCACTTTTTGCTTGGTCATACCTCTATACGCAAACTTTATGGATGCCAATCTATTTAGCAGTGCTAAATGGAATTATTCTACTGATTATGACTTAATAATCGAAATTAGAAAAAGTCAGGAAATAATGTTTCCTGGCTTTTATTTTTTATTCAAAAGTTGTTATCACCCTGTTAAGTTCTACAAATTATTTTTTGCAATACAAGGGAACTAATCTTGCACCCTAATGATTGCATTGGAGATCTTGATTATTTATTTGCACATTTTAATGCCCAGCTAACAAGAAAAAGTGCAATTACCTTTTAAAAAGATAGTTGTAATAATTTATAATTAAAAGTTAAATTTATTGCTGGTAACTAATAATTCGGCAGCTAAAAAGCAATGACTTTGATGGTCATTGCTTTTTAATTAAGCGGATAGCGTGAATCGAACCCGCATCTTCAGCTTGGGAAGCTAACATTTTACCATTAAACTATACCCGCATTACTCAAACAGTTTACCATGTTTCGTTTTCGAAACCAAGTTTTGTTTTTTTTAATTTTACAAGTAAGTTGCTAGCTGAAGGAAAAATTTCCTAAAGTAATGTCATTTTTTAAGAGTTCCAGTCTAAATTTGCGTAATAATAAATAGGAGCAAGAAGTTATTTGAATTAAGTTGGAGATATAGTTGTCACTTTTTAGGTGGTAACTTAACAGAATTAAGACTTAACTGGCTGCGATCAACTAAAGATGAAAAGTTTTGAAACAGCCATTGGCGTAATTCAGCAGCTTGGAGAACTAAAGGCATCCGGTCATGGACTGGGGCATAGGAAGCATTAGGTTTAGTAGTAACCATTGAAAAATAATCCTTTCGGTAAATCCCGGCAATTAGTGTCAGAGCAGCATTTGCATTCTTGAAACTAAAGCGTTCATGATACCTGTGTTCATTTCCAGCTTCATAGGTATCATGACCAGATTCAAAGAATTGACTGGCAATAATAATGCAGCGAGACTTGGCAAAGGAAGAGTCCCACATGGAATGTTTTTCTTCAAAAAAACGTTCAACACGGGCATTAAAAACTACTTTTTTGTGATCATACGGACTCGGATAACCCCAAGATTTAGGCAACAATTGCAATTGATTATCTGTGTAGACTAGTACCGGGGCAATTCCCTTAGGAAAAATATTTTGATTCTGGGGCAAATTACTTGCTGGTTCTATTAGTGGTAAATTTAAGTCGTTTGCTAAGTATTTTTTAATTTCTGCCAGGCTTGGCAGCTGAAATTGATTGCACATTTTTTCCTCCGTGTTTAATCATTACGTGATTTTTGGTAGAATTATTATAAATTATTATATTAAAAAGATTTTAATTATTTAAGGAAGGCAGATTATGATGAAAAAGAAAGTTATCCTTACAGGTGACCGCCCAACAGGAAAATTGCACGTAGGACACTATATTGGCTCACTAAAAAACAGGGTCAAATTACAAAATTCCGGTGAATATCATCCTTATATTATGATTGCTGATACGCAAGCACTGACTGACAATGCCCGTAATCCTGAAAAAATTCAAAAAAGTTTAATTCAAGTAGCGCTGGACTATTTAGCAGTTGGCATCGATCCTGATATTTCTACAGTTTTTATTCAATCACAAATACCAGCTTTGTTTGAATTGACAGCCTATTATATGGATTTAGTTACAGTTAGCCGCTTAGAGCGTAATCCAACTGTTAAAGCTGAGATCAAGCAAAAAGGTTTTAACGATTCCATTCCCGTGGGCTTCTTAAATTATCCAGTATCACAGGCAGCTGATATCACAGCCTTTAAGGCAACTTTGGTACCCGTTGGGGATGACCAAGAGCCGATGCTAGAGCAAGCACGTGAAATTGTGCGCACTTTTAACCGCGTTTATAACTGCAATGTATTAGTAGAACCTCAAGGTTACTTCCCGGAAAAAGGCGAAGGACGCTTACCCGGCTTAGATGGCAATGCCAAAATGTCCAAATCCTTAAATAATGCTATTTATCTTTCTGACGATGCCAAAACCGTTGAACAAAAAGTAATGTCAATGTATACTGATCCCCAACACATCCATGTTGAAGATCCAGGCAAAGTAGAGGGCAATACTGTCTTTACCTACCTTGATATTTTTGATCCTGACAAGAATAAGGTAGCGCAATTGAAGGAAGATTACCAAAAAGGCGGCTTGGGTGATGTCAAAATTAAGCGTTATTTAAATACAGTCTTGGAAAAAGAATTGACTCCAATACGTGAACGGCGCGCTAAGTACGAACAGAATACATCTGCTGTCTATGATATGTTAATTGAGGGCTCTAAAAAAGCAAACGAAGTAGCAAACCAGACCTTACAAGAGGTAAGGGATGCAATCGGTTTGAATTATTTTAAGAGGTAAAAAAATGCGTAAGCGAATTCCCTGGAAGCAGTATTTTATGATGCAGGCCTTAGTAATTGCTCAGCGTTCGACATGTGATCGGGCACTAGTAGGCAGTGTTTTGGTAAAAAAGAATCGGATCATTGGCACCGGTTATAACGGTTCTGTTACGGGACAACCTCATTGCGATGATGTTGGACACCAACTGGTTGATGGGCACTGCGTGCGCACCATTCATTCTGAAATGAACTCACTGATTCAATGTGCGCGTAACGGCGTTTCAACCGATGACACAGAAATTTATGTCACACACTTTCCCTGTTATAATTGTGCTAAAGCATTAGTGCAGGCTGGAGTGAAAAAAATCAATTATTACTTTGATTACAATGACAGCCCACTTGCGATTAAACTTTTTAAAGACTGCGGGGTTCCTTATGAACAAATTAAGATCGATCGGCAATATGTGGAGCAACTGGCCCATAAACTGGAAGACGCTGAAAACTAAACTAGTATTATTTACTGCTTTAATTGGTATTTTTCTAACAATGACCGGTTTTTCAAGTCCTAATATTAAAGATAACAGCAATCTGCTTGAGCGTGAAACCAGCAAATTAATTTTAGCGAAAAATGATCGTTATTTTCAAACTAGTGAGCAGCCACAAATTATTGTAAAAACGGTGAATCGCACTGATCACTTGACACCAGCAAAGTTAAATAAGTATAAGCGGACGGTTTTTATTGTTGTTGGTACTAAAAATAAAAAGCGCAACGTGCAAATTTATTCCAGTAAAGACTTGCACAGCGCATTTTCGGCCGATGTGCGAGGCAATATCATTCGATCACAATCAGATAAATTGCGTAGCACTAATAAAAAGAAATTTAATGAAGGCTTGCGTTTCGTATTTAGAGCATGTGCCACTACTATTGATCAACGTTACCAATATTCACTGGATAAGTATGATTTGACCAGTGATGAGCGGGCACAGCTTTCTCACCCTCATAGGTTGGCCTTGCCTATAGCCTTGGCGCTTGCTTTATTAATTGGCGGTTTGATTTATTTCTTCAAAAATAATTTGAACCTAAAAAAAGAAAAATAAAAAAAGATAAAAATATTGACTTTATCATGTGTTATGTATTACACTCACAATGCAAATTAAATAAACAACAAATAAACTGTTAGGTGAGACTCCTACGTGAACAAATGCTATCGCCCGGAAACATCCAGAGATGCCAACGGGTCAAATAGTTATCGTCGATATAAGGCGAAAACCAGATGGCTAGCTGCAAGGCTTACGTCACGTAGTGTTAAAACTGAACGATGAGTATAATATACCTGTTGAAAAGGGACGCCAAGCGGTTAGCATGGGCGGCTCTTTTTTAGTTTGTTTGGATTAATTATGTGATGAGGAGTGGGGATAATGCTGAAAAAACCAAATGGCACAACTAGCAACAAAGATTTGGCACTGGTCAAGGCAATTGCCAAGGAAAGCAGATCAGAAACTTTGGCGAGGCTACATGCGAGCAGTAACGGACTAACCAGCAAGCAGGCTGAAGAAAATAGGGAGGAATACGGTTCTAATACTATTGCTTCAAATAAACATAATTCTAAGTTGCGTTTTTTAGCTGAAGCTTTTATTACTCCTTTTACATTAGTATTGCTAGTTCTAGCAACTTTGTCTTTGTTTACTGATTATATCTTTGTGCCAGCAGGTGAAAAAGATCTGACAACCGTTGCCATTATGCTAACGATGGTCTTAATTTCTGGTATTACCAGTTTTGTACAAAACGTTAGGTCCTCAAATGCGGTAGATTCACTATTAAAAATGGTTTCTGTCACAACAGATATTATTCGTGATGGCAAAGACCAGGAAATTGATACCAGTGAAGTAGTGGTAGGTGATGTAATTCGCCTGGCTGCTGGAGATATGGTACCAGCCGATATGCGCCTTTTGACTAGTAAGGATCTCTTTTGTTCATCTAGTTCTTTAAATGGTGAATCAAATCCGGTAGAAAAGATTGCTACAGAAAAACCTAAACTTGGTGCTGATCGCGACTATCTTGATTACCCCAACATTCTCTACGAGGGCACGACAATCGTATCCGGCTCAGGTTTGGGCATTGTCTTTGCTACTGGTGAGAGAACTATATTCGGCAAACTGGCTCATGATATTTCACATAATGATGTTAAGAATACTACCTTTGACATTGGTATCAAAAATGTTTCTAAATTATTGATTATCATGACTGCGATCATTGCACCTTTGGTCCTTATCATTAATGGCATTACCAAAGGTGACTGGGTCAATGCTTTAATTTTCTCAATTGCTACAGCTGTTGGCTTAACCCCTGAGATGCTGCCTGTAATTGTGACCACCAATCTGGTCAAGGGGTCAATTGAGATGTCCAAAAAAGGCACAATTGTTAAAAAGATGAATTCAATTCAAAACTTTGGCTCTGCTGATATCTTGTGTACGGATAAAACGGGAACATTAACGCAGGATAAAGTAGTTTTGGAACGTCATTATGATCTCAACTTAAGAGAAAATCCGCGTATTTTGGAATTAGGTTATCTTAATTCTAATTATCAAACGGGAATGAAAAATCTGATTGATAAAGCAATTATTGAAGCTGCTGGCGATGAACTAGACATCAGTGAAATTCAGCGTGATTACAATAAAATTGATGAAATTCCCTTTGATTTTTCCAGAAGGCGCATGAGCGTCGTGGTGGAAAACTCTGATGAGCAACATGGTGAGCACCTGTTAGTAACTAAGGGTGCTTCAGAAGAAATGATGGCTGTGGCCACTAAACTTGAAGTTGACGGGCAAATTTTACCTTTAACTCCTGAACGGAAACAAAAAGTAATGGCCAAAGTGAACGATATGAATGATGATGGTTTGCGCGTTATCATGCTGGGCTATAAGCGTAATCCTGCTCCTGTTGGCGAATTTTCGGTTAAAGATGAGAATGACCTTATTTTATGTGGTTATCTGGCCTTTCTTGATCCTCCTAAAGAGAGCGCTAAAGATGCATTAGCTCGTCTAAAATATGACGGCATTAACGTTAAAATTTTAACGGGTGACAATGAAGCTGTTACCAGAACTGTAGGTCTGCAAGTGGGTTTGAATGTTGACACAGTTTATTCAGGTGCAGATTTAGAGGGTAAGAAACCAGAAGAATTAGCTAAAATGGTGGAAGAGTGCAATATTTTTGTCAAACTATCACCAGAAGATAAAACCAAAATCATTAATCTGCTAAAGCAAAACGGTCATACAGTGGGCTACATGGGTGATGGCATCAATGATGCTCCAGCGATGAAAGCGGCTGATGTCTCAATTTCTGTTGATACTGCTGTGGATATTGCCAAGGAATCAGCTGATATTATTCTGCTGCATAAAGATTTGAATGTACTAGAAGAAGGCGTGAGAATCGGGCGCAAAGTATTTGGCAACACTATGAAGTACATTAAGATCACGCTTTCTTCCAATTTTGGCAATATTTTATCAATTATGGTGGCTTCTTCATTCCTGCCATTCCTGCCAATGCTGCCCTTGCAGCTTTTAGTTCTTGATTTACTTTATGGAACCAGTTGCCTGGCACTGCCATTTGATGATATGTCTGATCAGTTTTTAAAAGAACCACGAACATGGTCAACTAAGAAGCTGCCTAAATTTATGTTTTACTTCGGTCCAACTTCATCTGTTTTTGACATTTTGACATTTGCTCTATTATTCTTTGTAATTTGTCCGCAATTAGTCGGTGGCAATTATAGCGCGCTTGGAGCAACACAAAAAGTAGCATTTGTAGCACTTTTCCACACTGGCTGGTTTATTGAATCACTATGGACTCAAGAAATGGTCATTCACGCATTGCGTGATCCCCGTCTGCCATTTATTAAACAGCACGCAGCACCTGGAGTAACTTTAGCTACATTTGGAGCTGGAGTAATTGGAACATTGATCCCATTTTCATTTTTAGCAACAAAACTGGGTTTTGGCAAGATGCCAATTGAATTCATGTGGGTAGTATTTGGTATACTTGTTCTATATATTTTACTGACTACAGTTATCAAGCATTTCTATTTAAAGAGTGAAAAATTTTTAATCTAAAAATAAGCCTAAAATGCTAAATATCTACTAAAAAAGAGGACTCCGTAAGGAATTCGCTTTTTTATTGGTGTAGTATAATATAATATAATTAAACAAAAATTAAGGAGAAAATGAATATGGCTGATAAAAAAACTTTTTATATTACAACACCAATTTACTATCCATCTGGTCGATTGACTATCGGTAATGCGTATACTACTATCGCAGCAGATGTGATGGCACGCTACAAACGTAGTCAGGGTTACGACACCTTCTTTTTAACCGGTACTGATGAACACGGATTAAAAATTGAACAGAAAGCTGAAAAGCAGGGAGTTAAACCGCAAGAATTTGTAGATAAAATGGTGGTTATTTATAAAAAGTTGTGGCAAAGCCTTGATATTTCTTACGACAAATTTATCCGGACAACTGATGAAGAACACGTAAAAGGCGTTCAAAAGATTTTTGAGCAGCTGTTAAAACAGGGTGATATCTACCTTGGTGAATATACTGGCTGGTATTCAGTAGAAGACGAAGAGTACTTCACAGAATCACAATTGGCTGAAGTTTATAAAGACGATGATGGTAATGTGATTGGTGGTAAGGCGCCATCAGGTCATGAAGTGCAGCTTGTTAAGGAGCCTTCATACTTTTTCAAGATGAGTAAATATGCTGATAGGCTTTATCAATATTACCAAGATCACCCTGACTTTATCCTGCCTCATTCTCGTGAAAAGGAAATGGTCAACAATTTCTTAAAACCGGGTCTTGAAGACCTCTCAGTTACTAGAACTACTGTTTCCTGGGGCATTCCGGTACCAAGTGATCCTAAACATGTTGTTTATGTTTGGATTGATGCCTTATCTAACTATATTACAGCTTTGGGATATGGTTCGGATGATGATTCGCTATTTAAGAAATACTGGCCTGCAGATGTTCATCTGGTAGGTAAAGAAATTGTGCGCTTCCATACTATTTACTGGCCAATCATGTTGATGGCTTTGGGATTACCGTTACCTAAACACGTCATTGGTCACGGCTGGGTATTAATGAAGGACGGCAAGATGTCCAAGTCAAAGGGTAATGCTGTTTATCCTGAATCTATTATTAATCGCTACGGTGTGGACGCTTTGCGCTACTACTTGATGCGCGCTTTGCCGTTTGGCTCCGATGGTGTCTTTACTCCAGAGGACTTTGTTGAACGGGTTAACTATGACTTAGCCAACGACTTAGGTAATTTGCTTAACAGAACTGTTTCAATGATCAATCAGTATCAAAATGGCAAAGTTGAACCAGTTGCCCAAGAGCAGGATGACTTAGGTAAGGACTTGGCCCAAACAGCGGCAGACGTTATTGCCAGCTACAAAAAAGAAATGGATACTTTGCACTTTACTCAAGCAATTGAGAATATTTGGAAGTTTATTAATCGTGCTAACAAGTATATTGATGAAACAATGCCTTGGAACTTAAACAAGGAAGGAAAATCTGCTGATTTAGCTCGAGTAATGTCAAACTTGGCAGAGAGCCTGCGAATTATTGCCTTATTAATCGCACCAATCATGACCAGAACTCCAGTTGAAATGTTCAGACAATTAGGTCTTGACTGGAACAATGATAAACAAAAGAAATTAGAGTTTGGTGCATGCACCTGGGAAACTCAAGTCATCTCTGATCCTAAGCCGATTTTCCCAAGAGTTAAGCCTGAAGAAGAAATTAAATACATTCAAGATGAGATGGCTAAAGCTAAGCCAAAGAAAGAAAGCCGCAATGAACAAGGTAAAGATAAGGAAATTTCAATTGACGATTTTGCTAAGGTAAAAATTCAAGTTGGCAAAATTTTATCTGTTGAGCCTGTTCAAGGGTCTAAGAAATTGCTCCAGTTCCAAATGGACTTTGGTAATGGCGATGAAAGACAGATTTTAAGTGGTATTCGGCAATATTATCCTAACGCCAGCGAATTACTGGGTAGAAAAGTTTTGGCCGTAACTAACCTTAAGCCGCGCAAGATGCTGGGTCATTTGAGTCAGGGTATGCTCTTGTCCAGTGAGAAAAATGGTGCAGTCAAATTAGCCTTGGTTGGTGACGAGCATGAAATCGGGGCAGAACTTAGTTAATGGAGTTAATTGATAACCATACTCATTTACAGGATGAGCCTTTTCGCGGTAAAGAAGAATTTTATCTTGACCGTGCACAAAAACTGGGTGTAACCAAAGTAATTTGTGCAGGGCAGGATTCTGATTTTAACAAGCGCGCGATTGATTTAAGTCAACGTTTTACGCAAGTCTATGCGATGGTGGGCTATTGCCCTGATGTTGCCAAAGATTATGACCAAAAAGCAGAAGATTTACTGATCGAGCAAGTGCAGCTTCCCGGCGTTGTGGCCGTAGGTGAAGTAGGACTTGACTATTATTGGGATGAATCTCCGCGTGACAAACAAAGAGAAGTTTTTGCAAGGCAGGTTGAACTGGCTCATGAATTAAAAAAACCGGTTGATATTCACACGAGAGATGCTTTTAGTGATTGCTACGAAATACTAAAAAACAGCAATTTAGAGTATGGTGCGATTTTACATAGCTTTAATGGTGATATTTCATGGCTGAAGAAGTTCTTAGACTTGAATGTGTACTTTTCATATTCAGGGGTTGTTTCTTTTACTAAAGCAGTGGAAGTGCATGAAGCGGCTCAGAAAACTCCTTTGGAGCGTTTATTAGTTGAAACAGACGCACCCTATCTCACTCCTAAGCCGTATCGTGGCAAGCAAAATGAACCTGCAAATGTTTATTATGTAGCCCGGGCAATTGCTGAATTGAAAGGTCTTACGCTAGAAGAAGTTGCTCAGGCAACATATGCAAATACAATGAGGGTCTATGGACTTAACTAAGAAACATTTTGATGCCGTTGTAGTCGTTGAGGGAAAAGATGATACAATTCGGCTTAAGCAATTTTTCCCAGGCATTGAAACAATTGAAACTAATGGCTCCGATGTGCCTGAAACTGTGCTGATACAGTTGCAGAAATTAGCTCACAAAAGAGAGATTATTGTTTTGACCGATCCTGATTTAAACGGTGAGCGGATAAGGCGCTTAGTGACTGAAGCAGTACCAACAGCTAAACAAGCTTTTATCACGCGTAGAGAAGGCGAGCCGCATAAAAAAGGCTCCCTTGGTGTTGAGCACGCATCAAAAAATGCATTGGTGAAAGCCCTAAGTGATTTACATGAAAAAAAACAGCCGGTAAGTGATCTTACGAGAGCAAAATATCAAAAACTAGGCCTAGCAAGTGGCCCTAATTCACGTAAATTGCGTGAATTAGTTGGCAATAAGCTGCGTATTGGCTATGGCAATGGCAAGCAGTTTTATCACCGTTTACAAACTTTTGGTATTTCACTTGCTGAACTTAAGCAAGCGGTTAAGGAGGTGCAAGATGAAGACTGAGATTCCCATTGGTTCTCCTGTTAGAACTCAGGCAATTATTAATCGCTATTTTATGAAGGCTAAAAAAAGCTTGGGTCAGAATTTTTTAGTAGACTTGGATGCTCTTCAAGGTATTGTGCAAGCGGCTGACATAAAAAAAGATGACCAGGTAATTGAAATTGGCCCGGGAATTGGGTCTTTAACCGAACAATTGCTGAAGGCAGGAGCAAAAGTTTTTGCTTATGAAGTAGATGAAAAGCTTCCTGAAATACTGCATAACGAACTACCGGTAAAAATTGCTGGAGCACCACTGAGCGCCCGGTTTAAGCTTAAAATGAAAGATATCTTAAAAGCTGATTTTAAACAGGATTTAAGTGATTTCTTTGATTTAAGCAAGCCAATCAAAGTTGTGGCTAATCTTCCTTATTACATCACAACGCCGATAATTTTCTTTCTTAATGGTTCTGATTTAAAATTTTCCAGTCTGACGCTGATGATGCAAAAAGAAGTGGCAGATCGCTTAAGTGCTCATTCTGGGACAAAAGAATATGGTCCCTTAACGATCGCTGTTCAAGCAGAAATGGCCGTTCAATCATATATGACGGTAAAAAGTTCTTCTTTTATTCCAAGACCAAAGGTTGACTCCAGTGTCGTGGTTTTAAAGCCTTTGCCTGCGGAAAATAAAATTGATATAGCTAATTCTAAACACTTTAACTGGGTAGTTAAGATGTGCTTTGCACAACGCCGTAAAACATTAAATAACAATTTGAAAGCACTCATACCAAACACTGATGATCGAGCACATTTAATTAAGTCATTAGGAGTCGATGCTCAAATTCGTCCAGAACAGTTGACTCTTAAGCAATTTGTCCAAATTGCTGCAAAGGTTCCAGTTAAAAATTGACGAAAATATTCTGTGGTACTTTTTAAAAAGAATTGAAAAAATAATAATAAAGTGGTATAATTCAACCCAAAGGAGTTGTTTTCATTGCCAACATCTATTATGACCATTAAGAGTAAGCTGGATTCACATTTGGGTGATTCGTTGACTGTAGTTGCAAGAGCTGGACGTAAGAAAGTTACAAAAAGACGTGGAATTTTAAAGAATACCTTTCCCGCAGTTTTTGTAGTTGATTTGGATCAAGATTCAAATAATTTTGAACATGTTTCCTATAGTTATACGGATTTGTTAACCAAAAATATTACATTAAAATTTGATGACGCTGTGCAGTAAGACTAAAGCGATTATCTAGAAAATACTTTTTGGCATTAACATTTGGTAAAATGTTAGTGCCTTTTTTTATGGTTGAGTGTATAGTAGTAACTGGCAAAAGACAAACAATAGGAGGGTAATTCTATGAAACGTTCAGAGAGATTAGTTGACATGACTAAATATTTGATGGAACGACCACATGACTTAATTCCACTGCCATTTTTTGCAAAAAGATATGGCGCAGCAAAGTCTTCGATCTCGGAAGACCTTGCCATTTTGAAACACACCTTAGCAAATAATCAAGATGGTATTTTAGAAACTGTCGCTGGCGCGGCTGGGGGAGTACGCTATATTCCTTTTTGGGGTAAAAAGCATGCTCAGAAGTATTTAAATGAATTGGCTAGTCGTATTGAAGATCCTGACCGCATTTTAGCGGGAGGATTTGTTTATCTTTCTGATATCATTGGCAATCCACAAGATTTGGATAAGATAGGCAAATTAATTGCTACCAGGTATGCGTATTCCAACATTGATATTGTAATGACGATTGAAACTAAGGGCATTGCTTTGGCACAGGCAGTTGCACGCTATTTAAACGTGCCATTTATCATTGCACGTAAGCGTTCAAAAGTTACAGAGGGTGCGACGGTATCAGTAAACTATATTTCTTCTTCACTTGATCGTGTTTCTAAAATGGAATTGCCAACTAGAGTGTTAAAAGAAAATTCCAATGTTTTGCTGATAGATGATTATATGATGGCTGGCGGCACTTTGACAGGAATGCAACAATTAGTCAGAGAATTTAATGGCAATATTGCTGGTGTTTGCGTTTTATGTGAAGCAGATTTTGATGATGAAAAATTAATTGAAGGCCATCTTTCTTTAGTAAAAATTAAAAGAATCGATGATAAGAGAAAAGTCATAGTGGCAGAGCCGGGATCTTTGATTGTACACACAGATTTTGACCGCTTTTAATTTATAAGATGATATACTAAGATAATAATAATATAGGAAAATAGAAGAGGCTAAAATTAATGAAAAAGTTTGTAATTGTTCTGGCAGCGGGCAAGGGGACCCGCATGAAATCAAAATTGTATAAGGTCTTACACCAAGTATGCGGCAAGTCAATGGTCGAATATGTTGTTGAAGCGGCACAAGCAATAAAACCAGATAAAATAGTTACAATTGTGGGTAATGGTGCAGAAGAAGTTAAAAAGGTGCTTGCCGATAAGTCTGAATTTGTTTTACAAAAAAAGCAACTTGGTACGGGCGATGCCGTTTTAACTGCCTCAGATGAGTTAGCAGCAGAAAAGGGTGCTACTTTAGTAATTACGGGTGATACACCACTATTTACAAGCCAAACTTTTCAAAAATTATTTGATTACCATCAAAGTAAAGGTAATGCTGCCACTGTTTTGACCGCTCAAGCTCCAAATCCTTATGGCTATGGCCGCATTATTCGGGATGACCAAGATAATGTCTTAAGAATTGTTGAGCAAAAAGACGCTACAGCAGCTGAACTAAAAATCAACGAAATCAATACAGGTGTTTTTTGTTTTGACAATCAATTGTTATTTAGTGCCTTAAAAAAAGTTGATAATCACAATGCTCAAGGAGAATATTATTTAACTGATGTGCTGGAAATTTTGCGTAACAAAGGGCAAAGAATTGGTGCATATAAAATGCCAGACTTCAGCGAGAGCTTGGGGGTTAACGATCGCTCTGCTTTAGCTCAGGCCACCAAAATTATGCAAAAAAGAATTAATAAAAAGCATATGGCAAATGGAGTAACTTTCATTGATCCCGATACGGCTTATATTGATGCGGATGTTAAAATTGGCTGTGATACGCTGATTGAAGGCAATGTCGTGATTAAGGGCAATACTGAAATTGGGGACGACTGTGTAGTAACTTCTGGCTCCAGAATTATTGATTCCAAGATTGCTAACAATGTTACAGTAACTTCTTCAACGGTTGAACAAGCAGAGATGGATGATTTTTCAGATGTTGGTCCTAATTCCCATTTACGTCCAAAAGCAATCATTAGAAAAGGTGCCCATATTGGTAACTTTGTAGAAATTAAAAATGCTGAAATTGGCGAGAATTCTAAAGTGGGTCATTTGACTTATGTTGGGGATGCTACTTTGGGTAAAGATGTCAATGTTGGTTGTGGTACTATTTTTGCTAATTATGATGGTGTCAAAAAAGATCATAGCAATGTAGGTGATCGTGCGTTTATTGGCTCGGGTGCTACTTTAGTTGCACCCGTTAATATTGCTGATCATGCCTTTGTGGCAGCAGACTCAACAATTACCAAAGATGTGGCCAAATATGAAATGGCGATTGCTCGTGGTCGTCAGGTAAATAAGCCTGATTATTGGCATAAATTGCCTCTGTCTGATGATCCGAACTGGAAATAAGATTAACAATGAGCCGGAAGATGATTCCAGCTCATTTTGTTTACAGCATAATAAAAGCTCCAGAGTTTTAAACTTCTGGAGCTTTTTAGCTAAACTAAACTTAATTATTTAAAATTAGCTTTTTTAACAAACTTATTTTTAGCAATAATATAATATTTCTTATTGTTTATTTTGACAGGATCGCCATAAGTTTTAACTGCTTTACGTTTCTTTAAAACTTTTTTACCAATTCGATTACCATGTTGACTATAGATATAAGCGTTATGCTTTAACTTCATCTTCTTAGAATCGATATTAGCAGCAGCGATGAATAAACCATCTTCTAGTTCATAGAATGACCTGCCATTAATTAATCGCTTGTTAACAGTATTTATACTTGAACCAGCCAGAATGACTAACTTATTGGCACGTTTTCCTTGTTCATCGTACAAATATGAATTGTGCATAATTGCTTTTTCGACTACTGGTTTTGGCTTTTCAGTAATCGGTTCGTTAAGTGGAGCTGCAGTTACAGCTGCAACGGCAGCCTTTTGGACTGCAATATTTGCGGCCTTAACAAAACGGTTCTGAGCAATAATAAAGTACTTCTTGCCCCGAATGGTTACCGCATCACCATAAGTATTAATGCTATTGCCTTTTCTTAATACACCTGCTTTCTTAACACGTTTGCCATGCTTATTATAAACATAGGCGTTATGCTTTAATTTTTGACTAGTTGAAACAACATTGCCAATAGCAACATAGTAAACTTTGTTCTTATTGCCTTTGTCAACCAGAAGATAATAATTTTTACCGTTAATCTCTTTTGTACCGTATGAAGTAATGATTGAGCCAGCGCCTAGTACAACCTTATTGGCACGGTTGCCATTTTCGTCATATAGGTATGCATTATGCATTAAAGCTAATTGTTCACTGTTACTTAAATCAAGTTTTGGCTCTTCTTTTTCTTCTTTGCCGGCATTGTCAATAGGGCTAGGAATAACTGGGGCAGAACCACCACCAGTATTAATGTCATTGCCATGATTATTATCATTACCATGATTATTATCATTTTCATGATTATTGTCATTATCATGGTTGTTATCATTGCCATGGTCGTTATCGTTGCCATGATCGTTATCGTTATCGTTGCCATGGTCGTTATCGTTGCCATGGTCGTTATCATTGCCATGGTCGTTATCGTTATCGTTGCCATGGTCGTTATCATTGCCATGGTCGTTATCGTTGCCATGATTATTGTCATTATCTTGGCTATTGTCATTGCCATGAAGAATATGATCAATCGTTTCAGAATCAGTGGCATCGAGATAAAGTTGATTAATAGCATCATCACGTAATTTGGTAATTGTCTTACTGTCATTGACCTCAGGCTGATTGATAGCATCTATTGCATTATTCATATCAGTAGAAATTTGTTTAATAACAGTTTCTTTTTCTTGTTCAGTGTATTTGCCAGACGACTGAATTTCACTTGTTGCAGCTTTTTGAGCCTCTGTCAATGCTCCAGCAGCTATTTCTTTTTCACCAGCTAATTCTATTGCGGTAAGTTTATCCGCGTTAGCAGGATCACTGAGAGCATCTTTAGCATTTTCGTATGCTTTATCAATGCTGGTAGTGTTTGCTTTATCCTTAAACCTGTCTGTAAGAGCTTTAACAGCGGAATCATAGGCAGCTTTTAGTCTTTCTTCTTGTACTTTGCTATTGTTGTTTAAAACATCATCAAGTTCTTTACTGTCGGCTACAATGATACTGCTTATCTTATCAACTGCATCTTTTCTTGCAGTTTCTACCGCTTCTGAGTCTTGAGCTTGGTCAATAGTGCCGATTTTATCGGTATTAGCTTTAGCTATTTCCTGGTCAATACGATCTTTTATTGCTTGTTTTTCAATATCAGTATAATCGCTGCCATCCTGATGTTTTAATTTATCAACTTGGTTTTTAGCGTTATTAGCGGTATCAGTTACTGAACCTTTGGCTATTTCTTTTTCAGCTGCTATCTTATCAGCTGCAATATTTTCAGGTGAGTCACCATTGACACGTGAATGCTCATGGTAGGCTTTATCAACGCTGGTAGTATCTGCATTTTCACCAAATTTTTCTTTTAGTTCATCAACTGCTTGTTGGTGTTTATCAGCTAATTCAGCGTTTGCCTCTTCTTTAAGCATATTGTTAGATTCATCTTTAGCGGCATTACCAGCGCTGTTGATATCTTCTTTAGCGATTTCTGTGATTTTATCAATCTGTTCCTTCTTGTTAGAGGTGTCACCTTTAGGAGCATTAATTGCATCAATCTTATCCTTTGCTTTTTGGCTATCCTCTTTGATTTGCTCTTTCAGCTTGTCTTTTGATTCAGTAGATAATTTATCATTGCCGTCGATTTCTTTATTAACTTTATCAGCTTCTTCATCAATGTTAGCTTTAGCATTTTCTTTGTTGATGATAGTCATAGCCTCATCATAAGCGGCACTAGCAGTCTGGATATCAGTAGCATCGTTAATGGCTTTTATTTGCTTGTCAATACGATCTATTAATTCTTGAGACAGTTTATCTTTTAATCTGTCTTTTAATGTCTTGTAGGCGTTTTTGATACCAGTCACGCCATCAGCACCTTTAAGGGCATTGTTTTGTTCATGGCCAAACCATTCTGGTTCAGTGCCAGTTTCAGGTTTAGTTAACAGACGATCAATATTTTGACCAATATTTGCTTCATCTGGGAGGTCATCAATTGTTTGAGCACTCTCTATATCTTGGAAACTCTGCTGATAAGCGTCATCAATTGCAGCTTTAGCTGCTTTCTTTTGCTCGGCTGTTAATTGAGATTGATCAATTACAGAATGAGCCTTAGTTTGTTTATCCTTTAGAATACTTTCAGCTTTTGTCTTTTGACCAGCTAGGGCAGCTTGATCTTTAATAGCATTGATAGCGGAAATAGCTTGCTCTTTACTGTTATTTATCTTTTCTTCAGCATTTTCTTCAGATTGTGAAATAGAGTTAATGTCAGTTCTTGCTTTTTCAACAAGTTTTTGAACTTGTTCCTTCTGCTTTTGTTGATCCTCTGGCGATAAACCTGATTTGTCTATTGCATCATTAGCTTCTTTTTGAGCTTTTTCTACTTGAGAGATTGCATCTTGTTTAGCCTCAACTATCTCGACACTTTCCTGTGCAACTTGGAAAATACGGTCGACTTCTGCTTCACCGAAATCTTCTGTAGCTGATCCTTTTTCGGCGTGTTGAGCTTGTGCTATTGCATCTTCGTAACTATTTTCAAGTTTAACACTGGCAATTTTATCTATAGTTCTCTTGATGGCTTCATCAAGTTGCTTTTGCAATGAGTCAATTTGGTCTTGCCCTAGGTTGGTTGCAACATCTTTAATTTTCCCTTTACTGTTAACATAGTCCTTAAACTGGTTAATCAGCTTATTCTTTTCTGCAGTTAGTTGACTAGGCAACTTGGCTTGATCAATATTTGCTTTGGCATCTTGCTCTAACTGCGACAGCTTATCACTTGTACCGCCATAAATTGAACTAATGCCATCATTTAATGCCTGATCAATATCCTTATAGCCACTAATGGTATCGCTGCCTGCTAGGCCTAAACTATCAATCTCATTCTTGGCACTTGTTGCATATTCTTTCAAGTCCTTAACAATTTGATTTTTATTATCAAAGTCTTCACCCAACTTGTTAATTGTAGCAATGCCTTCATTTGCAGCTGCTTGAATTTGCGTAATAGTGTTTTGCTTATTATTTCTAGCGGCATTGATCTTTGCAGCAGCTTTCTTTTGCTCTTGATCTATTTGCGCTTTCATTTGGCCAGCAACATCGCTGTCTTCAGTTTCATCAGCTTTAGCCTTGGCGTTAGTGGCTGCAGTTTGTAGATCATTTAAAGCTTTGGTTAAAGCTTCTTCTTTATCAATGTCACTGCTAATGTTGTTAAGAGCAGACTCACCCTTACTCCTGGCAGCGTTGATTTTATCTTGATCAGTAGCAGCAGAAATATTTGTTTTAGCTTTGCCTAAAGCTTCGCTAATAGCATTGCTTAACTCGTCAACCTGATTTTGATCAAGTTTATTGTGCAACAGGTCATCGTTTAAGCGTTGGTTCAATTTCTTAGCTTGCTCAACCAGTGCATTGTATGCGGCATTTTGTTCCTGCAATAAAGTAGCATTATCTTTAGCATTTTGCACAATACCGTTAATGGCGTCTTTACCCACTTGTTTTGCTTGTTCGACGTCAGCTGGAGTTTGCGCCTTGTCGATGTTTTTGATCGCCGTATCTTTATTTGAATTAATTAAATCGATCTGTTTTGCTTTTTCTTCATCACTTAAAGCTGATTGATCTATTTTATTGATTTCATCTGCAGCTGTTTGGGCGATATCATCTAGATATTTATTCGCATTATTCTTAGCAGCTTGTAATTGAGCATCGCTCAAAGCCTTGTCAATGTTAATTATTCCAGTTATTGTAACAGATTCTATGTCAGTAACTTTTTGCTGACCGTTAACCTGGTTGACAGCTTCTTTCCATGCATTTGTTGCTTGACTCTGATATTTGTCTTTTTCTTCCTTGCTTAAACCTTTGATTTGGTCAATTTGATTTAAAATTCCTGGAGCATCAGGATCAAGGGAACCATCTGCTTTATGCTTACCGTTGAGTTCATCAGTAAGTGCATTAATAGCTTCTTCTTTTGCTTTTTTAATTTTGTCAGAATCATTTGATTCCGCTGTTGCTTTAATAGCCCTTATTTGTTTAATAGTAGTATCCCGAATGCCTAAAACGGTGCCACTATCTTGGGCGGCATTAATTGCTGTATTAGCAGTCCCAACAATTGAGTCAACGCTCTCTTGATCTGCCTTATCTTTTAAGTTGTTCTTGACTTCGGTTGCAACATCCTTAATAGCCTTTCTTGCTTGGGCTTTGGTGATTGCCAAGTTGCCACTGGCTTCAGCTGTATTGATTGCAGTAATAGCATCGGTAGTGATTTTATTGATAACATCTTTTGTTTTGACGCTTTGTAATTTGTTGATGGCACTAGTAGCAGCTTGATTAATATCCGAAATTGCCTGATCATATTTTGATTTAGCGTCTGCCTTTTCTTCAGCGCTCAGAGAATTATAGGAGGAATTCAGCCTGTTAATTGCTTCTTGAGCAGCGTTGTTGATATTATCTTCACTGTTATTTTTAGCATCTTCCAAATCTGCAGTAGTTGCATCTGCTACGACTTGATCAATAGCATTTTTACCGTCGTTTTTAGCCTTGTCAACTGCGTCATTAGTCTTTTGTGACTCAATATTCTGCTTAGCTTTATCTTTTTCATCATTGATTTTTGAGATAGTCTCTGTCTTGTCAGCATCAGACATTGAAGACTGATTAATTTCATCAATTGCTTGCTTAGCATGTTTATCAATTTCATCTTTGGCAATATTAATATTGGTATCAAGGCTTTGAGCATCCCTGATTACCTTACGCATGTTATCGATGCCTTTTTGCTTCTCAGTATCAACTTGATCAATGGCAGCGTTCTTTACTTTGGCAACTGCCTCATCGTAGTAATTGGTTAACTGTTTAATTAAGCCTTCTTTAGTCGTACTGTTGACATTCTGTAAGCCGGAAATTTTATCGTTGACTTCGTTATAAACACTCAGTAATTCTTTCAGAGCGGCGTTTCTGGTAGACTGCAATGCTGCTTTATCGCGAATCTTGTTTAGGTCTTCTCGACCAGCATTAGCTGCGGAATCAATTTCTTCTTTAGTGTCAGCATTTTGAATATTAGTTTTTGCTGTTGTTAAAGCATTATCAATTTCGTCATAGTAGCCGTTCTTTTCTTTTCCAGAGAGGTTAGGATCCTTTTCAATGTCCGCACGTATTTCTTCTGCTAGAGCATTAAGTCCAGTTTCTTCGTTAGTTAAAGCGTCATCTTTTTGTTCTTCTAAGAATTTTGCTTCTTCGCTGGCAATACTGCCGGCCACACTGGCCATAGCATCGATACCGTCATCTCTATCTTTGACTACCTGTTCGGTGGTCAAGTCTTTATAAACGTTGCCAACTGCTGTTTCGTAAAAACCATTAATTTTATTAGTTAAAGCATCTTTTTGCTCACTATTAATTTTATTATCTTTAAAAGCCTGATCGATAGTGTTTAAGTCTTTTTCTCTCTCTTCTTGCAAGGCTTTATTTGCCTGAGATTTTGCGACTATCAATTGGGCCGCAGCCAAATCCTTGTTAATACTGTCTTTAGCTGCTTGCTTGGCGGAATTAACACCGTCGATGTCTTTAGCAGCATTAATTAAAGCCTTGGCATTATTAAAGTCTTTATCAATAGCTTCTTTATAATGTTGTTTAGCTTCTGGACTTAAATCAGTATCGTCAAAGCCATCTATTTTATTTTTAGCGGCTTTAGCGGCATTCTCAACTTCCGTAATTGCAGCTTGGCGTTGTTGGTCTAAATTGTTTGTACCGGCATTAGCAGCATTCTCCAGATAGTCTGTGATATTACTAATAGCATTGTTTTTATCCGTTTCAATTGCGGTTTCATTATCATCTTGAGTGACATTAGTGACACCTGTATCTGCAGCTGCGTTAATTAAATCTTGATATTTAGTCTTGTCTTCAGCACTCAGATTATTATCATTTTTAATCGTGGAGATAGCTTTGTCTTTAGCGTTCTGAATATCTGTTATAGCTTGATTACGTTGACCCCTGAGGTTTTGCTCATTAAGTAAATCGTTTAATGCAGCAGTACCTTCTTTAGTAGCTTCATCAACATCTGCTAGAGTTTCTCCCTTATCAATGCGGTCGTTATAACCCTGACTTCCAGTAAGCAAATTATTGGCTTTGATTACAGCTTCATCTTTATTTTTAGCCGTTAGATTAGGGTTCTTTTGAATTTGATCAACAACAGCTTTTTTGGCTGTTTCCAGTTGATTCTTAGCAGCAGATTTATACGCGTCTAAAACATTCTTTTTACCATCAATAATGTCTTGCTTAATGTCAGCAGCAGAACTGTGACTATCGATGGCTTTATCAGCGTTTTTGACTGCGTTATCAATATTAGTCTCTTTAGTTACTCCTAAGTTGGCCTTAGCCGTATCTGCATCTGCCTTAACTTGTGCTTTAGCGTCTTCTTTAAATGCGTTTAAAATATTATCCTTTGCCGTTTTTACAGTTTGAGTAATATTTTGGTTGCTGTCAGCATTATCTTCAATTTTATCAATTGCCGTTAATGCATCTTTTAAAGCTGTCTCGACCTTGTTCACTTTGCCGAGAACATTTTCATAACCTTTTGTATAACCAACAATTTCTGACTTAGCAGCAGCTTTGTTGATTAAACTCTCAGCAGTATCTTTTCTCTTATTGATAATTTCATCGTCATCAGTGCCGTAAATAGATTTGCCAGTATCGCCAGATGTAGCTGTCGCGTCAGCAACCGCTTGCTTTACTTCATCAAGGTAGGGCTGTTGTTCATCTTCAGATAAACCAGAATTCTTAATCCGCTCAATAGCTTTAGCAGCAGCTTCATTAATATCATTTGCTGCCTTTTCTCTTTCCTTGTTGGCATGTGTGCCATTAATATTATCAAGCCCCTTATTAACGTCATCTTTAGGGTTATTGCTGTTAATAATATCTTTGATAGCTTGATTTAAAGCACCTTGGATGTCCTCTTTATCATCTGCATGTTGAGCTATTTGCTTTTTAGCAGCTTCTTCTAAAGCCTTGATGGCATCAACAGTATCTTGCACGCCTTGAATTGCATCTTTTGCTTCTTTTTGATGGTTATTAATAGCTTTTTCATTATCGTCTTGATCAAGATCACCGTCAGTGGCAACAATTTCTTTTGGCCTCTTTATTCTGTCTTTTAAGCCGGTAATTAATTCGTCAACAGGCGATTTGACATTTTCGTCTTTTGCGACTTCGTCAATGGCCTTTTCGACATTTGAAATTGCTTGGTTGATATCTGTTTTGACACTATCACGATAATCTTTACCTGATTGATTAATAGCAGTAATACCGTCACTGACGACTTGTTCAATATTAGTGTTATTTGTTTCAGGTGCTTGTACTTTGCTTATGGCTTGCTCTTTGGCATTAATTATAGTTTGTGCCTGTGAAGGAAACTTAGAAATTTGATCATTGGCCTGTTGAGTTAATTTTGTAATTGCATCAGATTTTGCTTTTTCAAAGTCTGCCTGACCTTTGGCTGCTTGTACGGCCTTTGCCACTATGTCTAAAGCCGTCTTTTTCCTTTTATTTATTTCACTAATTGCAGTTTTGGAAGATTGCACCCCGTAAACTGATTTATCAGACTCGTAATTGCTATCCTTAATATTAGCAGCATACTTGGCAGCCTCATTCATTGCATCTGTAAATGCTTTTTCCTGATCTTCAGTTAAACTTTTTGGCTTATTGTCTTTAGCTGTGCTAATTGCATCTTTAATTGCTTGAGCAGCTTCTTGTTGTATTTCACTAAACGGCTTGATCCCCAGACTAACAATAGTAGGTCGAATGCCATCAGCAATGTCTAACGGACTATATTCAATAAAGTTCGCATGAGGAGTTAGCTGAATGGTAGCGTCTTTAGCCATCTTGGTGGTAATTTCAGGAGGAAGGGTAATGGTAAAGGTGCCATCTGCAGCAACTTGGGCGGCAAATTTAGTTGGCAAAAGAGCCAAGTCATTCGCTTCGCCGCGGTATGTATCAATGGTTTCTGCATAAGGGTTATCTATTGTTGAATCAATAATGGTCTGACCATTTTTGTAAACTCCACTATCCTTGAAACTGGCTAAAACATAGGCCTCAGTACCACCTGGTAATACACTTTGGAATAAGTTGTCACTAGCTGGACCGTCATTTGCTGGAGTATAGTTTAAAACCTGTCCTTTAATAATCTTCGAACCATCTTCTTGATCGGTTACTGTGACGTTTGCCGGGTCTATGTCTAAGAACCCACTTGGGTTAGCCGGTATAAATCTGATGTTATTGTAACCCGGATTTTCTTTGTTGGAAAAAGCCGCTTCAATGACAGCATCAAAGAGATCATCGTATGTTTTACCATTATTAGTCTCAAGCAGTTTCCTAATGCTATCTGGTAGGTTTTTAAGGATTTCAGCGAGTTGAGGGTTGTCATTTTTAACTTGATCAAGGTCAAATTTTCTCATGCCGTTTAATAATTCCAGTGTATTGACAGCAATTGTTTTTTTGGTCTTTTCAACCTGTAAAACGTGAAAAGGGGGTAACACTAAATTGTTCTGACTACCGTCTGTTTTGCCTAAGAAATCATTAAGGTTTAATAACTGTCGCACATTGGTGACTGTAATTTTACTATCACCAATAATACTGGTAGTGTCATTTGGATTCAGATGTGCGTCCAATACAAGAGAAGTAGGGTTATTAACAATCAGCAGCCCAGTTTTTGCAACATCAACCAGTTTAATTGCTCCAGTACCCGCATCATCAACCAGTTGAATTTCAAAACCACCATTTTGGACATTGGCTTTACCGTCTATCTGTACTAAGGTACCTGAGTATTTACCCATGTTTTTACCGGTAATTTTCAAGGCACCACCTGAGTGAATGGTGAAATCACCACCTACATAAATTAAGTGTTGGCCATTTTTAGTAGAAATATTGCCGTTTGTGTTGACGTTAATAGTGCCGCCTCTACCAATGTTAACTTTTGATGATTTGGATGCTAAGTAAATTGCTCTTGACTGACCAGCATTTTGTACACCATCATACTTAAGTCCGCTACTTTCACCAATGCCAATGTTTACTGTACCGTTAACATTTACTTGGCTGTCGCCTTCAATATAGATTGCACTGTTTACGCCATGTTGACCATTATTGGCACCATTTTTCCCGTTATATGTCTTAAGTGGAGTAAGGTTAACTTCGGCTCCATCTTCAACATTGAGAACGTTATTTTTACCGTTCATTTCAATCACGGTACCGCCAAATGTTGCCCCTTTGAACTTACAGCCAGCTTTAAAAGTAATACTGTTATTATTACTGGTAAATTCTAATAATTGTTGATCACTGCCATCATCTTTCCCGCCTGTTTCCATAGGCATTTCAGTCGTTTCCGCATTGATGATGCCTTCGAAAATAATGTCGGTGTTACTATCGGTATATAATAATTGTGAACCCGTAAAGTCAATATTCCTAAAAGTTACTCTTGCTGACTTTCCCCCACGAGTATTAACGACACCATAGAAGTCAGCACTCTTGAGTTTCAAATTTTCGTAGGTAATATCACCTATGGTATTACTCTCAATTTTGGGATGGATACTTCTAAAATCTATAGTATATGGAGCATCACCAGCAGACTTAATTAATAATTTTCTTCCTGGAAAACTAAAGCGGACACGTTTATCGCCCTTATTGGAGCGAATATTAGCAGTGATATCAATCTCGCTTACATTGGGATTTTGATAGGCTTTGACAAAATCTTCCCAGGTACTCACACTTCTAGTTGGACTGGAGTCTTCTTGCTCCTTAGTATCAATTGGAGTAGTATCAATGTCTTCGTTTGCATCAGTCTGATCTTCATTCGTGATATCAGCTGTATTTGAACTGTCTGTCGTGTCAACAGGCTTTTGGTCAGTAGTTTGATCTTGCTGGCCTTGATTGCTATTTTGTTCAGAGTTAGTGGCAAGATCTTGCTGATCATTTTTGTCAGCAGAATTTTCCGTTTTGTCTGTTTTAGCAGAGTCATCTTGCTTGTTATCACTATTTGTAGCTCTTAAAAACGAACTCAAGCCAGAAAATGTGGCCAAATTTGGTCCATCTTCTGGCTTGTTGGTTTTTTCTGCTTTAACAGCAGTAGTTGAATTTTGAGCATCACTAATACTACCAGGAGGAGTGGTAGTATCTTGAGGTGAAATATTCTCTTTAGTTTTGGTATTTTCTTCAGTTTGTTGAGTTGGAATAACAGTATCAGCCTTAGCTGTCTTGCTGTTTAAACCAAAAAAAGTAAAGCCAAGCAATACAGAAGCAGCACCAATACTCAATTTGCGAATTGAGAAATGGTCTTGCTTATCTTGCATAGCCATTTTTTTCACCCGTTCATTGTTATTATTCTTTCCTAGCATATATATAAATATCCTTTCTTATTCTAAATACTATACAACTATAAATTTACTTGACGATTTATCAAATGTCAATAATTGAACTTTATTTTATATTATTTTATAAATAACTCGTTTTTAAAAATAAACTATAAAAATCAAAATTTATATATAATAAAATAAATCGAAGCTTTAGTAGCAAAAGGAAAATTAATATAACAAAGTATGCTTTAATATTGATATTTTTAGAAAAAATAACAAAAATAATTTTTTAAAATGTTGTAAAAATTACGCTCATTATAAATGTATTTTAGTATAGTATTTATACATATATAATAAGTTTTTGCGTTTAACAGCTTAAATTTATTTATGATAGCTAGTAAATAAAAACTGTGAGTTAATTAAAAATTACAACTTGTAAAATAAGTAATATAAATTTTGCAGTTATTTTACATTTATGCAAGAGTATTAAGAAAAAGTAAGCAATGTTTTACATTGTTTATGTCAATCATTTTTTAGTATACAATATTATGTATTAATACAATTTTTATAAATAACGAGGTAGAGAAGCAAAATGAAATTTAGTCATAAATTTATGATGATATCGGCTGCTGCGTTAATTGGTGTTAGCCCTGTAATAGGAGCAGGTCAGTTTACTGTTGTTCAAGCTGCTGACAAGGTTGCTACGAAGAAAAACAACAATTCAAAGCAAAATACGATTAAGTTGAGTCATAATGCTTATGTTTATGACAAAAATGGCAAGAGACTGAAGACCTATATGGGTAGTGCTAAGAATACTAAAATTGGTAAAGGCATCACCTTAACGTTTAATGGCAAAGTTACAATCAAAAATAAGGAATATTATAATTTGGGTGGCAATGCCTACGTTAAGGCAGCTAATGTTGGCTATGTCAATGGTAAGAAGGTTGTAAAACCTGCAGCTACAACGAAAGCCAAAATAAAGCATAATGCCTACATTTATGATGCAAAGGGTAAAACCGAGAAAAAGAAAATAAAAAAGGGCCAAACAGTTACAGTTGACCAACTCATTTATATCGGCAAAAAGCTGTTTTATAGAATCGGTGGTCAAAGCAACCAGTTTATTAAGGCAGCTAACGTTGGAAAAACAACAGGAGCTAAGTTAAAGCCAGTTAATAAAAAGCCAAGTAAAGATGATAATTCACCAAGCGACAACCAGAATGATCCTACAGTGATCACATTAAGTCATAATGCCTATATTTATGATGGCAATGGTCATTCGACTAAAACTTTGATTAGAAAAGACGAAAAGATTACAGTTGATCAACTTAAATATATCGGCAAAAAGCTGTTTTATCGGATTAAAGACGATAACTTCCCTGGTGAAGACCAATGGGTTAAGAAGAATAACGTTGGTATAGTTTCTGGTAAACAATTGCAGCCAACAAATTCTAAGCCAGAAGATGATAAAGATGTCACAACAATTACTTTAGCCCGTACTACCAATGTTTATAACAGCAAAGGTGTGGCACAACCAACCAAAACTTTTGCTAAAGGTCACAGAGCACGTGTGACAGAATTAAGGTACATTTGGGTAAAGGATGACAATAAGGCCGAATTGTTCTACAAATTACAAAGTGACAGAAACGGTTACATTAAGCAAGACGATATTAGTAAAGTTAGTGGTGTTAAACTAACGCCAGTCAATACTCCGGAGACAGCTAAAGGTGAGACTGTCACTGCTACTTCAACTGATAAAAAGGCCCTGCAAGACTTGTTAACTCAAGATGCAGCAGTTAAAGCGAGTGATTCATATAAGCTTTCTGCTAAAGCTCTGCGTAATGCCTATGATTCAGCTATTTCAAGTGGCAATCAAGTTAATACAGCTATTGCAACGGTGGCTCAAGTTAGTGATATAGTAAGCCAAATAAATAATGCGAAGGCTGCTCTAAATGGCAAAAAGGTTGTCGTTAGTGATTTGAAAAATTTGACGATCAATGAATCTAATCAAATAGTTGATTTGGTTGCCAGCGTCAACGGCGTTGATAAAAGTGTCGTTCGGTTTAGCAACAATAATACAGTATTGACTGTTACGAGTGCTAATGGTTTCCAACAAACTTTAAATATTGCTGACTATGCTACAACAAATAAGTAGTGTTTTGATATTCAAATAGGACGACATCTTTTGGAGGTGTCGTTTTTCTATATGGTTTTGCAGTGAATTAGTTAAGTACTTTACTAAATAAAACCATTTTTATATAATATTATTGAAACGTTTCAAAGAAATGAAATGAGGTTAAGAAATGGTAAAAAAGGTTTTCCCGAAAAATTTTCTGTGGGGCAACTCCACATCTAGTATGCAAACTGAAGGAGCTGTCAAAGAAGGAGGCAAGGGTAAGTCAGTTTATGATACTTATAGAGCAAAAGATGGCACTTCAATTTGGGATACAGCAATTGATGAATACCATCGCTATCCAGAAGATCTGGATTTGTTTGCCAATCTAGGGATTAACTGCTATCGTTTCCAAATCTCTTGGAGTAGGGTTAATCCTTTGGGTGATGGTGATTTTAATCCTGAAGGAATTAAATTTTATTCAGACTTAATTGACAACTTACTTGCAAGAAATATCGAACCAATGATTTGTCTTTACCACTTTGATATGCCATTGAATTTAGCCCAAAAGTATAACGGTTTTAGCAGCAGACACGTAGTTGATGCTTTTGTTCGTTATGGCAAAAAAATGATTGATATTTTTGGCAAAAAAGTAAAATACTGGATAACATTTAATGAACAAAATCTTTATTTTATGCCTGGAGCAACAAAAATAGCTGGCAAAATAAAGGGTAAGGAAACAATGGCTGATTTATATATTATTAGTCACCATTTGATGCTGGCTCACGCGCAAATTGCTAATTATTTACATGAAAAAACAAGTGCGAAAATTGGTGGTATGTTGGCGTATAGTGAAGTTTATCCCGCTTCATCAATGCCTAAAGATATTTTATATGCTCGGCAAATAGACGAATTTCTTAACAAAAACCTGCTGGATGCCTTTGTTTTAGGACATTATTCAAATGAAGTAGTCAATTTTGTCCAAAAAAATAATATTCAAACTGGTGTCCTACCTAGTGATCTTGCAGAAATCAGTAAAATGAAAAGTGATTTTATCGCATTCAGTTATTATCAAAGTTCGACAATTAGCAGCACTCTTGTACCCGAAAAAACTGCTCCTAATTATTACTTTAAATTTGGTGGGAAAGAGAATCCATTTTTACCAGTAAATGAGTGGGGTTGGTCGATTGATCCTGACGGCTTTAGGGATGTTTTGACCAAAACTTATAATCAGTATCATGTACCTCTGTTTCCGATCGAAAACGGTATTGGATTGCGAGAGACATATTATGGTAAAGAAATTCAGGATAATCAGAGAATTGAATACCACAAAGAACATTTACGTGCTTTAGAAAAAGCAATAAATAATGATGGTGTCAAGGTTCTAGGCTATTTAGTCTGGGGGTTAATTGATATACCCAGCTCTGCCGGAGATATGGCTAAACGTTATGGCATGGTTTATGTTAATCGCACTAATACCGACTTATTGGATCTTAAACGCATTCCTAAGAAGAGTTATTGGTGGTTTAAAAAGGTAATATCAAGTAATGGCGCAAGCCTGAATTAAAAAAGAAGGCACAAATATGAAATTAGCAGTTTTTGATATTGGTGGAACGAATATCAAGTGTGGTAGCTTTCATGACAATAAGATAACTAGCATAGAAAAATTTGCGACACCCAAGACTTTTGCAGGTTTGAAATTGCAAATGCACCGCTTCATTGATCAGCATAATTTTGACGGCATAGCTATTAGCGCACCTGGTGCTGTTGATAAGTCAAGTGGCACAATTAAAGGCATCAGTGCAGTTCCCTATATTCATGACAGACCAATATTTAAAGAATTACAAGAGGAATTTTCTTTACCTGTCGCAATTGAAAATGATGCTAATTGTGCTGGTATTTGTGAGGTCAATATCGGTGCCGGTAAAAAATTTACCAATGTAGCTTTCATTATAATTGGCACAGGTATCGGTGGTGCAATTTTTATTAATAAAAAATTATATAAAGGCAATCATTTATTTGGCGGAGAATTTGGTCTCATGCAAACCAGTGATGGTGGAACTCTGAGTACACGGGCAACAATTGTTAAAGCTGCATCTGAATATGAAAAACAAACCCACGTTGATAATATCGATGGTGAAAAATTATTTCTGTTAGCAGATCAAGGAGATAAATTAGCGCAAGACCTGATTGATAAAGTTTACAGTTTTTTGGCTGTTGGCTTATACAATATTGAAGTTGCTTTTGATTTCGATGCTTTAATAATTGGAGGTGGTATTTCAGCTCATAAAGGTTTTAGTTCTGAATTATCTAAACGTTTATATGCAGAATTGGTAAAAAATAAAGTGGGTGAAATAATGCCTGAAGTCAAAGAGTGCCAGTACCACAATAATGCGAATTTATATGGTGCCGCATATAACTTTATTTCAGATTATGCTATAGAGGTGGGAAATGGCAACAATTAAAGATATTGCAAATAGGTCAGGTGTATCCGTAGGCTCTATCTCTCGTTATTTAAATGGTGTTCATTTAAAAAAAGAAAATGAAGAGAAGATCAAGCAGGCTATCAAGGAATTACACTATATACCAAATCAAACCGCTAAATCTCTTAAGATGAATAAGTCCTTTTCAATTGGTATATTGGTAGATAACATGGATAACTTCTACAGCTCTCAATTAATAGCAGCTTTAGAGCAATTGTTCGATCATGCCGGGTATTTTTTACTTTTAACCAGTCATCGTAATAATGAAAAAACTTTTGAATTTAAACTAGCAAAATTAATTGAACGGTCTGTTGATGCTTTAATCGTTTTGAAAGCAGAAAGTAAGTGGCAATCATTTCAAAAAGTGGGGCAATTGCCATTACCGGTTGTTTCAGTTGAAGCTTCATTGCCAGATAAAAGAGTGCCGGAAATCATGAGTGCAGATATGATGGCTTCGCAAAAGGTTGTTACTAAAATATTGCAAAAAAGGAATAAACCTGCTTTTTTGGTTCCAACCGAAAGTGACTATGTGCTGCAACAACGGCTTGCAGGTATTAATGCTGCTTGCAAATCAATGGGGGTAACACTTACTCCTGATCAAGTAATTTATGTTGATTATGGTACAACTGAAGCTTATGAAGCCGTTGCAGGATTAAATGAAAAAGGTTTTGACTCAATTTTTGTCACTAATTATACTAACGCTATTCAAGTCGTTCAAGGAGTTCGTGACTGTGGTAAAAAGATAGGAACTGATATTGCTGTGGCTGGATTTGGCTATTCCCATTTATTACAAAATATGAGATTACCGGTTACTTTAATAAAGCAACCAGTTGAGAAGGTAGCAGAGAAAGTGGCAGAAACAGTATTAAAGCTGCTTGATCATCAAAAAGTGGAAAAGCAGGTTTTTATTCAAGACAAGATATTTTGGCAAAAGGAGTTGCAAGATGAATGAGAAGAACAAGAAGAGACAGGATATAGTTGAAAATAAGGAAACCCAACAGGAAAACTACCAAGATCTACCGCAAGCGATTCAAGATAAACTAGACTGGTTTCAAAATCAAAAATTGGGTATTATTTTTCATTGGGGTTTATATGCGCAAGCAGGTGTTGTTGAATCATGGCAATTATCAAAAGAAGATGATTGGGCCCGTAAACATGGTGCTTTTCGCAAGGATCTAAAAGAATTAAGACATGATTATTGGGCATTAAACCATGAATTTAATCCGGTGAATTTTAATCCAGAAAGTTGGGCTAAAGCAGCAAAATATGCTGGTTTTAGATATATGATTTTTACCACAAAGCACCATGATGGTTTCAACATGTACGATACCAAATATAGTGACTATAAGATTACCAGTAAAGATTCTGCTTTTCATAATAATCCATTGGCTGATATCTTAAAATATGTTAACGAGGCTTTTCGCAAGGAAGGAATTGCTACCGGTGCTTATTATTCAAAGGCTGACTGGCACTGTCCTTTTTATTGGGAACCGGGCTCTGATCCTCGAGGTAGATATGCAAGTTATGATCCAGCACAAAAGCCGGAGTTATGGCAAAAATTCCAGAAGTTTGTTGAAAATCAGTTAGTTGAAATTTGCCAAAATTATGGACCAATTGACATATTATGGCTTGATGCTGGCTGGGTTAATGGCGGTCACCATGAATTCTTGCCTATGAAACAAATTGTTAGAAAAATCTGGCAAATTAAAGCAGATACCTTGATTGTTGACCGCACAATTGGCGGAAAATACGAAAATTATGTTACACCAGAACAACAAATACCTACCATACCTCCACAAAAGGTTTGGGAGTCTAACTTAACTTTGGCTAAAAATTGGGGATATGTACCTAATGATCAATATAAAAGTTTTAGAGAAATACTAGATAATATTATCAAAATTATCTCACTGGGCGGCAACGTCATTTTAGGAATTGGTCCTAAACCAGATGGCACATTACCACAACAGGCCATCAAATTAATGAAAAAACTGGGAGATTGGCTGAAAGTTTTTGGTGAAGCCGTCTATGATACCCGTGGCTGTCCAGAATATGTCAATAAAAATATTTTTATGACGAAGAAAAATTCAGATTATTATTTATTTTACAATAGTGATGAAGCTGATCATAAAATTTCAGTGAATGATTTGCCAGTAAAATCGAATACAGTTTTAAGCATAGAAACGGGAAAATCAGTTTTTGTTAACAACGGTATTATTAATTTGCCGAAAACTGCTTTTCCATATGGTGTAATAGAAATTAAATGTGATAAATAGTTTTTAAAAGCACTCAAGCTTCTATGTAATCACTTACATTTTTTAGTTGAAACGTTTCCAATATAGAGTTATAATAATATTGTTGAAACGTTTCAAATATTATTAATTTAGATTAAAAGGTAAAAGATGAAGGGGACAAAATGAGTATTTCTGACAAAATTAGTAAAATGGTTTTACCATTAGCTACTAAGATTGGTAATCAACGGCATTTGGTAGCTATACGTGATGCCTTTGTCGACATTACACCTATTATAATGGTAAACTCATTGTTTATATTATTAAATTCCTTGGTTTTAAATCAGCCCGCTGTTTTAAAAGTGTTTCCGTATGCTGCAAACTTGACCCAAATGGGAACTATGGTAAATAACGGTACCATGGGTTTTATGACCATTTTTGTAACTTTTATTATAGGTTATAGGTTACTAAATTCTTATATTGCAGATGGTAGGATCAGTAATAATGACATTAGTCCTATTCATGCTGGAATATTAAGTGTAGCTACCGCTTTGATAATGTTTCCTTTAAATAATCAAGCTGTTGTTTCTGGTTCAATGAAAAATGTGACGGTAACTGGGGTCTACACCCAAGCGCTAACTTCTTCTGGGGGTATGTTTGTTGGCTTGATTGCTGCAATTTTGAGTACCGAATTATTACTATTCTTTTATAAATCTAAGAAATTAAGAATAAAAATGCCAGATGGAGTACCACCAGCAGTGGCTCAATCATTTAATTCTTTGATTCCTGAATCTCTTGTAGTAATTGTTTTTGCTGTTTTTAGTTTTGCCTATGTTCAAATATTTCATCAAGGAGTTACTGACTTGGTTCAAACAATTATTTCTAAGCCTCTGCAAGCTGCTATGGAATCTTGGATTGGTTGCTTTGTCATTCAGTTTGTTACTCAATTCTTATGGTTCTTTGGTTTACACGGACAAAATATTGTAGCTTCAGTTACCTCTCCTCCTATGTTAGCTGCAATCCAACAAAATATGGCTGCATTCGCGGCTCATAAAGCAGTACCTAATATTGTTACTAATCCTTGGCTCGGGATGTATACTTTGTTCGGTGGCACTGGAGCAATATTACCGTTCTTAATAGCAATTTTTATTGTATCTAAACGAAAAGATTACCGGGATGTTGCTAAATTAGGTTTGTTACCAAGCTTTTTTAATGTTTCAGAACCAATCATGTTTGGTCTTCCAGTAGTTATGAATCCATATTTTGTAATTCCATTCATTTTTGTACCATTAATTAATTTAGCAATAGCTTATCCTTTGACTATGATGGGCTTAGTTGCCAAAAGTGTTGTAATACCAGCTTGGACAATCCCGCCTATTTTAACTACCTGGGTTACTACTGCTGGAGATATTCCTGCAACAATTTTATCTTTACTGCTTTTCATTTTAGATATATTCCTTTACATGCCATTTGTTATTGCAAGTAATAAAGGAATTAAAGTAAAGCCCGAGAAGTAAAACTCAATTTAGTCTAAAATAACTAGCTTATTTATTAAGTTAGTTATTTTTTATTGCTTTGATATGTATATTAATTGATAATAAATTATAAGAAGTGGTCATTTTAGACTTAATATCATGATCTTTTGCTTATAAATTTTATGCAGACTTAATTTATTAAAAATTAGGAGATGAATATTATGTTATCAAATTCCAGTCAAACTATAGAAAAAGAACAAACTATCAGAGATTACTTTAACTCTTGGATTAAAAAAGATTTTTCTAATCTTGATAGTTGGTTTAGCCAAGATGTTTATTACCGAGAATGCTATGGTGCTACTTATGAAGGACTAGATGAGCTAAAAGCCTATATCAATTCAAAGTCTAAAGAGCAGACAGTTTTAAAATGGGATATTTATAACATTGAACAAACTAATACTGGTAAATTTGTTGTTACTTGGTATTTTGATGCTGTAGAAAAAGAAGAATATTGCTTCGATGGGGTGTCACTAATAGAGTTTACTGGGAATAAGATAAAGAAGGTTGTGGAATATTCAACTAAACATGAAATCTTTCGTCCATTTAAAGATAAACTCTAAATCAAAGTCATTCCCATTGAATGTGGCAGATAATAGATGAATACTTTTATTAAATAATAATTAAAAAAATGTATTTTATTAGTAAAAAAAATATGGTATATACCATTTTAATCACTTGACTAATATCGATTAGAGAATATTGAACTATATTGGTGTAGACCAAAGTCATAAAACGTACAGCCTCAACAATTCCCGACTGCAAAAAGGTAAACGGTTCCATCTGCTATGGTATAATGCAAGTGTAGTGAAATATTAGTAGGAGGAATTATTATGAATGCTATAATTAACTGGCTAAACAAGCATCTCGTTCCTGTTGCAGCTAAGATCGGTTCTGTTCGCTGGCTTGTTGCATTGCGCGATGCCTTTATCTCAATTATGCCGATTATGTTGGCTGGTTCAGTAGCTAGTGTCTTAAATGCTATCTTTAGGGATGTTCCCACTAACCTAGGATGGACGGGCGTTGTTAACTCAATGCAATGGCTTATCAATATCAATGCGTTGGTATGGACAGGTTCTACTGCAATTTTAGGCCTGCTGTTTGCCTTTACATTTGGCTATCACATGTGTGTTCAATATAAAGTTGAACCGATCGCAGGGGGCTTGCTGACATTAGGTACCTTTATCATGAGCTTGCCTCAGAGCTTTTCAGCTGACTTAAAAAATGTTCTTACCAAGGGTGATATAAAAACCCTAACTGCTGCTAATATGGCTGTTAATGGTAAGAATATTAGTGCTTGGGGCTGGTTCAATTTTAATAAGTACTTTGGTGCTTACGGCTTCTTTACCATAATGATTATGGGTGCTATTTCTGTTGCAGTTTACATTGTTTTAGTTAAGAGACATATTACTATTAAAATGCCTGACAGTGTTCCACCCGCAGTTTCCAATGCCTTTACAGGTATTATTCCTGCAACCGCTGGTTTGTTCGTTGTTGGTATTATTAACTATCTATTTAGTCTTAGAAATACAACGGTGATTGACTTAATTGCCAAAACAATTCAAGAGCCGTTAATGAAGATGGGCCAAGGTTATGGTTCATTATTACTGATAGTGTTCCTAGTTCAACTATTTTGGTTCTTTGGTATTCATGGCACCAATGTCTTGGCTCCGGTCACAGAAAGTATTTGGACTACCGCATTGATTGCCAATACTAATGCCCATAAGATGCAAAAGGCATTACCGTATATGTGGACTAGAAGTGACTTTGACCTTTATGTTTGGATCGGTGGTGCAGGTTCAACTCTGTTACTTATTTTAGCCGTTCTTGCTTTTTCAAAGCGTGAAGATGAACGTGCCGTTGCTAAGATTTCACTTGTACCTGGGATCTTCAACATTAATGAACCTATGATGTTTGGTATGCCAATCGTTTTAAACCCAATTTACATTATTCCATTTGTTCTTGCTCCATTAGTTATGGTATCAATTGCATATGGTGCCTTAAGTCTTGGCTTGGTAAACAGAGTTGCCGTACAGACAACCTGGGCAATGCCGCCATTTCTTAATGCTATCATTGCTACTATTGACTGGCGTTCAGTTATTTTACAAATTGTCAATATGGTCGTTGGTTTCTTGATTTATGTGCCATTTGTAATTGCTTCTAATAACGTGGACCCTCAAAAAGTTAATAAAGTTTAAGGAGCAATAATTTTATGAAACAGTTGGGTATTTCACTTTATCCTGAGCAAAGTACATTTGAGCGGGATAAAGAGTATATGGATTTGGCTCATAAGTATGGTTACAGGAGAATTTTCACCTCACTTTTGCAGTTAAAAAGTGCAAGTGGTGAAGATATACTTGCAAAATTAAAAAAAGATGTTGCTTATGCAAACGATTTGGGTTTTAAAACTGTAGTCGATATTAATCCCGTTTTGTTTAAAGACCTAAAAATTGATTATAATGATCTAGTTTTCTTTCATGATCTCGGAGTCTGGGGCTTGCGGTTAGATGAAGGTTTTAGCGGCATGGAAGAAGCTGCCATGACTCGTAATCAATATGGACTCAAGATTGAACTGAATATGAGTCGAGGTACTAATTATCTTGACAGCATTATGGCTTATGACCCTGAGAATGATAATCTAATTGGTTGTCATAACTTTTATCCACAAGAATATACGGGTTTAAGTGAAAAGATTTTTAATGAATATTCACAAAAGTATCGTGACTATAGTTTGCATACTGCTGCGTTTATTTCATCTAAAAATGCGAAATTTGGTCCGTGGCCTGTTCATGAAGGGCTTCCAACAATGGAGAGCGATCGTAAGCGCAATATTTTTAGTCAGGTTACTCACTTACGCTTGAGCAAAATGATTGATGATATTATTATTGGCAATGCTTTTGCTAGTGAAGATGAATTAGCTGCAGCAGCAAATGCTTTTAACAGTGCATATCCTACTTTGAAAATTAAGTTTGAAGATGATGTTTTACCAATTGAGCAAACTATCTGCTTAAAAGAGCCCCATTTATACCGTGGTGATGCATCAGAATTCTTATTACGTGATACTAAACCTCGTGTTGTTTATGCTAAAGAAAATATTCCAGCTCATAATAATGACAAAGCCTCTTTTGCAAGAGGGGATATAGTTGTTGTTAATGATCAATATCCGCGCTATAAAGGAGAACTTCAAATTGTGTTAACGCCGTTTGAAAATGACGGCAGACGTAATCTTGTGGGACACTTATACGCAGATGACTTAGACTTGCTAAAAGCCGTAAAACCTTGGAGTACATTTATAATGAAGCAAAGCTAATTCATTTAGTTTAAATATTCAAGCTGTGAGCAAATTAA
>NZ_KQ034007.1:1477807-1583605 GCF_000970755.1 Lactobacillus kimbladii | reverse complement strand
AAATTAACTCACGGCTTTTTGTTTGTGTACATGTTTTAACAAAATAAAATAGTATAATGGTCCATGTAAGTGATTTCACACTAAGGGAGAAATAGAATAAATGCTGGGTTTTTCGATTTATCTAAACCGTGATCTAACGGCTGATGATTATAATTACATACTTGCGATGCGCAATGCGGGATTAACAACTATTTTTACTTCACTTCATATTCCTGAAGATGATCCCAAAGTAATATTAAAAAGATTAGCAGAGCTGACCAAGTGGTCTAAGAACTTAGAAACTGCTGTTATTGCTGACGTTTCTGAAAGTGGTATGGCAAGGCTAGGGCTGACACTTGAAAATGAAGAGCAGATTGAAAGCTTGGGCTTGTCTGGCCTTAGAATAGACGATGGCGTGTCTCCAGCTACTGTAGCAAAGCTTTCTCAGAAAATGCCAATTGCTCTGAACGCTAGTACTATCAATGAAGATGACGTCACAGCTTTACGAGAGCATGGTGCCAACTTCGAAAATTTGCAAGCTTGGCATAATTTTTATCCGCGACCAGAAACCGGTCTAGATTCAAATTGGTTAAAAGAGAAAAATGATTGGTTACATCACATGAATTTAGAAACAATGGCATTTGTTGCAGGTGATGATGTTCTGCGTGGACCTATTCACGCTGGACTGCCAACTCTTGAAAAGCAAAGAGCAGAGAATCCTTTAGCTGCAATGTTGGAATTAAAACACTTAGCTTGTGACCATGTTTTTATTGGGGATGCCTCTTTATCACCGCAAATGATTGCTATTTTTAAAAATTACACTAAAAAGCAGATTATTACACTTCGCCTTGATGAAAACTTGCCTGAACTATTTAATTCTGAATGGCATAATCGTCCGGATGTAGCGCGTGATGTAGTAAGGTTAACGGAGGGGCGTAGCCGTCAGTTATTTGATGTCACACCCCAGAAAAATCCCGGGGCTCGAGCTAAAGGAACAATTACCTGTGATAACAAATTATATTTGCGTTATCAGGGTGAATTACAAATAACTAAGCGTGATTTACCTGCTGATGAGAAAGTTAACGTATTGGGACACGTGGTAGCTGATGATTTACCACTTTTGAACCAAATAGATGCAGGGCAGAGCATCATTTTCATTGCTGCAGGTTATTAAAATGGTATAATCCACTAAAACATGATTTTTAATAATTAATTATCATAATTTGCAAATTGGTCTAATAAATAATATACTTATTTTGTCTTTAAAAAAGGAGGAAAAAATGAGTACAGATAAATATTCCGAAATAGGCCAAGAAATCTATGATCATATTGGTGGTATTGCAAACGTTAAATCTTTATACCATTGTATGACCAGAGTGAGAATTACGGTCAGGGATAAATCTAAAGTGGATTTAGCTGGTTTAAAACAAGTTAAAGACATTTTGGGAGTAGTTGATGGTGAAACGCTGGAAGTAGTTTTAGGTCCTGGTGTAAATGCTAAAGTTGCTCAAAGCATGGTTAATGCAGCTGGAGTAAATGAAAATGATCCTTTTCCAGATGTAACAGCTCAGAAAAGTTCTTATCAAAAAGACAAGAGCGAAGTTATGGAGAAAGCTGAAGAAGTTCACGCAGCCCATAAAGCCAGCTTAAAGAAAACATGGTGGCGTATTGTCTTACAGCATATTTCGGCTATCTTCATACCTTTAATTCCAGCATTTGTTGGTGCCGGTTTAATTTCTGGTGTATCAGGTATTTTAAGAAATATGTTGACAGCCAAAATGCTGCCGGCAAGCTGGAACCTGGGCATCACCGTTTTAGGTGTGATTGCCAATGGACTATTTGCCTACTTAAATATTTATGTTGGTATTAATGCTGCTAAGGAATTTAATGCCACACCTGGACTTGGTGGTATCATCGGTGGAGTGGTAATGCTGCCCGGTGTAGTAGCTCCTATGGTAATACCAAATATTTTTAATGGTCAGCCGTTAGCTGCTGGACAGGGTGGTATCATCGGAGTTTTGCTTGCAGTATGGCTTCTGTCATATGTTGAAAAATTTTTCCACAAATACATGGCTGATTCAGTTGATATTATTTTTACTCCATTTTTAACTTTATTAATAATGGGACTAATTACTATTTTTATCATTATGCCTTTTGCTGGTTGGGTTTCAAACTCACTTATTGGTGGAATTAACTGGGTCTTAAAGGTTGGTGGACCTGTTGCCGGTTTTATTTTAGGTGCAGTGTTCTTACCAATGGTTATGTTTGGCTTACATCAAATTTTAACGCCAATTCATTTGCAAATGATTCAAAAGATGGGTTATACGCCGCTTTTGCCTATTTTAGCAATGGCGGGTGCCGGACAAGTAGGTACTGCAATTGCTTTATGGGTTAAATGTCGTAAGAACAAAGAATTAACTAAACTAATTAAGGGGGCTTTGCCCGTCGGAATTTTAGGAGTAGGCGAACCACTAATTTACGGTGTTTCTCTTCCTTTAGGCCGTCCCTTCATTACTGCATGTTTAGGTGGTGGTATTGGTGGTGCCGTTTTAGGAGCCTTCGGCAATGTCGGCTCAATCGCTATTGGTACATCTGGTATTGCCTTAATTCCGTTAATTGCCCACAATAAAGCATTAAATTATTGTATTGGTCTTTTAGCAGCTTATATTGGCGGCTTTATTCTAACTTATTTCTTTGGCGTACCTAAGAGCGCTGTAGTTGCTAAAAATGAGGATGGCTCTTTTGTTAATCCCGAGGATAATGAAACAAGTCACGAAAGTGTGGCAGTTAATTTAGCCAGCCCTGTGAATGGTGAATTGGAAGAATTATCTGCTGTAAAAGATGATGTTTTTGCTCAAAAAATGCTGGGGGACGGCTTTGCTGTAATACCTGATAATGATGGTAAAATTGTTGCTCCAGTTGATGGACGTATTTTAACAATTATGGATACGAAACACGCAGTTACAATGGAATCAGATCAAGGTCCATTGGAATTAGTCTTGCATTTTGGAATTGACACTGTTGAATTAAAGGGTGCTCCATTTGAAATAAAAGTAAAAAGTGGACAGTATGTTAAACGCGGTGACGTTATTGCTCAAATGGATGTTCCAGCTATCAAAGCTGCGGGCAAGCCAACAGACGTGATGGTAATGATTAACAATATGGAAGATGTCACAAGTATTTCTCCTATTGCTACAGGCAAGGTTACTGCAAATCAGATGGTTGCCACTGTAAAAACTAAATAACTAACGGATAGAAAATGAAAATTAAAAACTTAGAAACTGAAGCCCGAAATCCTGCAACAACGCACATTGATACGATGTCTACAATGGCTATGGTCAAAACAATCAATGCTGAAGATCAAAAAGTAGCTCGAGCTGTTGCGCGAGCCGAAAAACAAATTGCACTTGCAATTGATGAGTCTGCAAAAAGATATGGCCGGGGTGGTCGTTTAATCTATATTGGCGCAGGCACCAGTGGACGATTAGGCGTACTTGATGCGGCCGAGCTTGTTCCGACTTACGGTATTAAGCCAGAAAGAGCAATTGGCTTAATTGCAGGCGGTAAAAAAGCTATGTTTGCTGCTGTAGAGGGTGCAGAAGATTCGGCGTCACTGGGGGAAGCTGACTTAAAAAATCTTAAATTAACGGCAAATGACATTGTTATTGGCTTAGCTGCCAGTGGTAGAACACCCTATGTACTTGGAGGCTTACAATATGCCACAGAAGTAGGTGCTTTGTCTATAGCGATTGCTTGTGTGCAGAAGTCTGAAATTGGTCAAAAAGCTGATATACCAATAGAAGCTGTAGTTGGCTCTGAAGTGATAACTGGCTCAACTCGTATGAAAGCCGGTACTGCTCAAAAAATGATTTTAAATATGATCTCAACCGGTGTAATGATCAGACAAGGCAAAGTTTATCAAAATGTGATGGTTGATGTGCAACCGACTAATGATAAGTTAGTCGATCGTGCTTGCCGTATTATTAGTGAAACGGCAGCAATATCTCCTGCTAAGGCTCTGAGTTTCTTAAGAAAAGCTGATAATGATGTTGCTCTTGCAATAATAATGGCTAAAACTGGTAAAAATAAACAGGAAGCTGCTCAATTGTTAACTGAACATCATGGTATTGTCAGTGAAGTTTTAGAGAGTTCGAATTAAAGTTTCGGTTAAGTGCTCCTTAATAATTAAACCTTTAATTATTAGGAACACTTTTTCTATACTAAATAATATAAAAAGAAAATCTTAATTATTAACTCAAGGAAAACATCTTTAAATAAAAAGAACTAATTTCGCTTGCATATTGGAAATTAGTCCTCAATAAAACTTAATAACTTTTTTTAATTGGATAAGAAATTAGCTCTAAACATGTTACTAACTGTTTTCTTCTTTTAATAAGCTTCTTTCGTAAATTTTCATGAATGGGTAATACATTAAGCCATCAATTACAATCAATAATATTACTAATATCGGAGCCCGCCAATCCATAGTTGATAAAAATGCTCCAATTGGGGCTGGCATTTGCCATGAAAATAGTGCAAATGTCTTTTTCACTAGTCCAAATGACATTGAAAGGTAACTGAGAATAGCGTTAACCGTGGAGGTAAAAATAAAGGGAATGAAAAAGATTGGGTTTAGCATCAACGGGGTACCAAATATCATAGGCTCAGAAATTCCAAATAGTGCTGGAATTAAACCCACTCTGCCCACTGTTTTTAGTTGCTTAGATTTCGAAAATGACATTATAATCGCTAAAGCTAAGACAGAACCGCAGCCACCGATAATAACAAAGTAAACCCAAAAAGGAGTAGTGAAAATTCTTGGTAGTGCTTTGCCTGCTAACTTAGCGCTAGCATTGATAGAGAGATTACCATCACGAATTGGCCCCAGAATACCAGCGAGAGCAGCATCGTGAATACCAAAAAACCAAAAGAGCTGTACTAAAATAGTTAAAAAGATTGTTGCTGGCAAGCTGTCTGCAACCTTAAAACTTGGTGATAAGAAGCTGTAAATGGCTTTAACTGCTGTAGTATGGTTTGCTTGACAAATTATAAAAATAATTGCGTCTACTGCTAAAATTACTAGTGCTGGAACAAATGAAGCAAAACTTTCTGATAAAGCTGATGGCACTCCTTTAGGCATCTTAATACGACCAAAGTCGTGCTTACGCATTGCGTGGTATGCTTCCGTTGTTAGAATAGCAATCAAAATGGCAATGATAATTCCACGGCCATCCCAATAGCTAATGTCTGCAAAGTTCCCAGTAAAGCCGAGTTTTTTAGGATCAAAAACTAACATAAAAAATCCTGCTAAAGAAAACATGATAGGTGATAAAGGATTTTCTTTGTAATGCTGGCATAAAAAGTAGGTAATACCAACGCAAATAAAAACAGACATTGCGCTCATCGAAACGGAACTTAGCCAAGTAAGTATTAAAGCATTCTTTTGGGCAAAGTGAGCCCAAGCTATTAATAAACCATTACTATGTTTGGTAACAGGTGGCGCAGCACCAATTATGACAAAAATTGAACCAAACAATGTGATTGGTAGAAGTGTCATAAAAGTATCTCTAATAGCTGCAAGATGACGTTGATTGGCCATTTTATTAGCAAATGGTGTAATGTGTTTATCCATCCAAGAAGTAATTTTTGTAGTTTCCATGTTCAATCTCCTACTTTAGTATTCCCTACGTTCAATCAATTTACCATTTGAATTAATAATTTTTTTGTACCAAAAGTAGGAAGCTTTTGGCTTACGCTTTAATGTTGAAAAATCGACGGCCACTAAGCCATAACGTTTTTCGACCCCGTTCATCCATGAATACAGATCAAATGGGGACCAGGTAAAGTAACCTCTGACATCAGCTCCTTTGTCTTGTGCATTCATCAAAGCATTTATGTGATCATTCATAAAGGAAATGCGGTAGTCATCCTTAACTTCATTTACATTAATATTTTCGTGAAAGCCAACACCATTTTCTGTCACAAAGATAGGCAAATGATATTTTTGGTACGCACGAATTAAGCCATCCTCTAATCCTTTCGGATATATTTCAGTGTCCCATTCAGTGTATTCACTATTCGGATCCATTACCTGTTCAAACCAATTTTTGATTCTCATTTGGGTTGAGCCTTTTTTACCGGAATTATTAAATACCATTTTCGTTTCTCCGGACGTATATGGTTTTACTAATGTACGGGCGTAATAATTTAAACCTAAAAAATCAACTTTATTTTCCGCTATTGTTTTTAGAAGGTCAGGCTTCATGAAAGAAATATCATTAGTTTCACTAAGTTTAGCTAGCAAATCAATGGGAAAACTACCTAGTGCAGCGGTATCTAAAACCCAGTTGTTAGCATAATTATCAGCATTCCGCATGGCGATTTTAGTTTCAATCGTATCATCTATACCATCAATTGGAGAATAACTATGAACAATACCTATTTGTCCCTGAAACTTTCCCTGACGAAATTTTTGAATGGCCAATGCATTAGCATACATCACGTTAAAGCCGCAAATAATTGTGTGTTGTAAATCATGCTCAGCTGGCGGATAGTTGCCAATCAAATAGCCATTGACAGTAAACCATTTGGGTTCGTTAAAAGTTGTCCAGAGTTTAACTTTGTCACCAAAAGCTTCAAAACAGACTTCAGCGTAGTGGGCAAAAGCACGACTAGTGTCAAGATTGAGCCAGCCACCAACTTCTTGCCAGTACTGTGGTAGGTCCCAGTGATAAAGTGTCACAAAAGGCGTTATGCCATTTTTAAGGCAACAATTAATTAGTTTATTGTAAAACGCAATTCCTTTCGGATTAATGTCCCCAGCACGATTTTTGATAATGCGGGGCCAAGACAAAGAAAAACGGTATGCATTGTGACCACCATCCTTCATCATTTTGATATCTTCTTCAAAATGATGATAATGATCGCTAGCTACATCACCGTTTTCTAAATTATTTTCATGTAAATAATGATCCCACATGGATTCAGCCTTATCATCAATATTCCAGGCACCCTCACACTGATAGGATGCTGTAGCGCCGCCCCAAAGGAAATTACTATTCATATTTGCCTCCACTTCATAAGTAAAATACAAAAAAGTCTTTTTCTAGTGCATAGAAAAAGACGAAAGAACGTAAAAGTTCTCTTTACCTTTATCTATAGTACGTAATTTACGGTTCACGTGTAGAAACTGCCGACCTCATTTCGACATTATATAGATATTTGTTTATGTTTTGAATTTTAGCAAAGTAAAAGTTTTTCTTCAATGACTTTTTGATTCAGAAAAATAATATCAGCATGGCTAAATGAGCAATAAAGCAATATTCATATAGCTAAGATAAGTGATAAAATATTTTTAATTTACAAGCGCAAAAAATGCCTAAACGCTGAACTCGATGTGGATAATTTTTTCAGAATAGTAATTATCTTAATTTTAGTATTACTGAAGTTTACTTTAAAACTTCAGTAATTTACTACACAAACTAAGATTCAGGGCTTGAATGTCGTTCGTTAAAGTTGAATAATAATATAGGAAGTAACTTTTTCAGACAACTTTTGGTAAAATAATAAGTTGTTAACAATTTTAATACGGAGGAAATTATGTCTTATAAAGACAATATGATGTTGTTTGCCCTCAATTCCAATGTTCCGCTGGCGGAAAAAATTGCACAGCGGGTGGGGGTACCCCTGAGTAAGTCCAGTGTTCAACGCTTTAGCGATGGTGAAATTCAAATTAACATTGACGAATCTGTCCGGGGTAAAGATGTCTATTTGATTCAGTCAACCAGTGTACCCGTTAATGATAACCTAATGGAATTATTAATCATGATTGACGCTGTGCGTCGGGCAAGTGCACAAACAATTAATATCGTGATTCCTTATTATGGTTATGCTCGCCAAGATCGTAAGACTAGACCACGTGAACCAATCACTGCTAAGTTAGTTGCTGACATGTTGCAAGAAGCTGGAGCTACCAGGGTCTTGTCACTTGATTTACATGCACCACAAATTCAAGGATTCTTTGATATCCCTGTTGACAACTTAATGGGTGCACCACTACTTGCTGATTACTTTTTGAGAAACAATTTGCAAAAAGATGCTGTTGTCGTTTCACCTGATCATGGTGGCGTAACGCGTGCCCGCAAGTTAGCAGAGTTCTTAAAGACGCCAATTGCCATTGTTGATAAACGCCGTCCACGTGCCAATGTTTCTGAAGTAATGAACATCATTGGCAATGTCAAGGGCAAGCGTGCAATCATTATTGATGATATGATTGATACTGCGGGTACGATTACTCTAGCTGCCCAAGCTTTAATAGATGCTGGGGCAACTGAAGTTTATGCCAGTGCTACGCACGCAGTTTTATCAGGACCTGCTATTCAAAGATTGAATGATTCTCCGATTAAAAATCTGGTTCTAACTGATTCTATTAATCAACCAGTAGAAAAGAAATTGGAAAAAACTCTTCTGGTATCTGTTGGTCCGCTTATTGGGGATGCAATTAAATGCATTCAAAAACATGAACCACTCAGTCCTTTATTTAACACTAGATACGAAAAAGATAAACATTAATTGAATACAGAATTTACTAAGATCTGCTTAACTTAAGCAGATCTTTTAGTTTGGCAGAATTACCACTTAGTCAGCTTTATTGACCCCTTAGTGAAATTCTATTGCATTTAAAATAAAATTAAAGTTTAATAAAAACATACCAAAGATGAAAGGATAAAAGAGCAATGTCACTTAAAGATCTTTTTAAAACCAATATTTTTCGTGGTGTTTTTATTTTAATAATTTTCTTATGTTATGCTATTTGTGGAACATTGGCAACATACCTTTTTAAATATGCGATCAATGATTTAACCAAAGGCAATTGGGATAGATTTGTATTTTGGTTAGTCATTGATTTTACTGTCTCAATCCTTACTGTTTTGTCCTTACCACTGGGAACCTTTTTGTTTAATAAGCAAGTTCAAGAATGCTTACATAATGTTCGTTCCCAAATAATGCGGCGGTATTACAATTCTGGCGGTTATAAGGTATCAGAAATACAAAATGAGTTAGGTAATAATCTCAAGATTTTAACAGACGATTATGCTACGCCTTGGATTCAAATTTGGACCAACTTGTTAAGTCTTATCTTCGCAATTGGTACATTGATAACTCTTCACTGGTCATTAATTTTATTTGTTGCTGTAGCGGCAATTATTGTGTTGACTCTACCTAAAATTATGACAAAAAAGTTATCTAATTCCACAGCCGCAGCAGCCAAGAAAAACGCACAGCTTTTAAATACAATTGAAAATTGGTTTTCTGGTTTAAGTGAATTGCGCAGATACAGTGCAAGTGGCCGATTAGATAGAGCACTTGGTCAAGATAGTCGGAAACTGGCAGAAGCCAATGTTTATAGAAAAAAAGTACAAGGGATCTCGATTAGTATTAACGGCTTAGGTAATGCTATTGGTCAAATTGGGTCAAGTTTATTCAGTGGACTACTATTTTTTAAGCATATAATCACTTTGGGTGATTGGTTTATAGCAGGTAGCTTTGCTTCAACCATTTTTAATGGTCTCTGGGAAGTTATCAACGCAATGACGCAAATGAGATCAACCAAAAAGTTACGTCAGGAAATTGCTGATTTAACAAAACCAATACCTGAAAAAAAGCCTGGAACGGTTGTTTATGGTGTTGAATGTCACAATTTGAAAGTGCAATATCAAAATGGAGAAAGTATATCTTATCCTGATTTTACTATTAATAAAGGCGATAAGGTCTTACTTTCAGGAGATTCAGGCACAGGTAAGTCAACTCTATTCAAAGTCCTGCTGGGACAACTTAAGCCCAAAACTGGTGAGGTCTACTTTACTGCTCAAGACGGGACTAAAATTCCGCCTCAGCAAGCTCGACTAGGTTACATAGCACAAGATGCAACGCTCTTTCCTGATACTATTGCAAATAATATTACGATGTTTAACAGTAAACTGGTTAGCAAACTAAAAGAAGCTGTTAAAAAAGTTCAATTGGTGCCAGATTTAGCCAAGTTTCCAAATCAAATTAATACAACGGTCGATTTAGATCAAGGCAATTTATCAGGTGGACAAAGACAAAAAGTAGTTTTGGCCAGAGCCGAAATTCATGATGAACCATTTTTGTTACTTGATGAAGCAACTAGTGCAGTTGATAGTAAATCTACCAGTGAAATTATTGGCAATTTGCTCGATACCGATAAAACACTTTTAATGATTGCACATAACTTCAGTCCGGAACTAAAAGACAAGTTTGATTATCAAATCAATTTAAAATCAAGTAAAAAATCAGGTAATCAAAATGACAATTAAAGAATTTTATAAGATAAATCCTTTACGCTTTATTGTTTTACTTTTAATCAATATTGGTTTATATGCACTGCCAATTCTTGGTACTGTACTCAGTATTATAGAAACTACGGCAATTCAACAAGGCAATTTTAAAATATTTTTAATTGTTAATGTATGTGCTTTTGTATGTTTAATGGCAGATTATCTACTGCAAGGGCTGTCACAATATATTTTGTCTCAGCAGGAAGAGCAATATAATGTTGCAATCAGGGATAAAACCACTAAACATTTTTATGCAGATCAAAAAGACCATGCAGTAGCACAAGTTCAAAACCGGTTAACGAATGATATAGTTCAAAGTCAGCAAAATTATATTACTCCTTTTTTTAGCTTAATTGAGGGAGTAGTCATTATAGTTTCTACCATTATATTATTGGTTTCATTACATTGGAGTTTGCTTGTTACCATATCAATAATGGTACTAATCTCCTTAATTTTGCCAAAGCTGTTGGAGAAGCCCTTGCAAAATTCAATGATTCAAGTTTCTAAGACCAACCAAAAATATCTAGATTGCCTGGAGAAATGGCTTAATGGACTTGCAGAAATACAACGCTATTTTAGTGGTGCAAAATTATTTAAGGTAACGAGTAAAGCTGCTAAAAATTTAGAAGATGCTAATGTTAAACAGAATGGTGCTATGCAACTACTAACCGTAATCAATGGCCTAGTATCGGCTATTTTCTCTTTGATTTTATTTTCATTAGTTGGTTATTTGTTTCAACAAAAACTAGTTGTGTTTGGTGCCATTACCGGAGTGGGCAACTGCCAATCATATTTGAGACAAGGAATTCAGATTATAGTAACCTCTTATGGGAAAATGAAGGGGTCCGAAACTCTAAATAAAGAAATTGCTAAAACAGCGACACCAGTAAAAAAGGTGAAAACTGCAAAAAAGGTAAGACCAGTCGCTATTAGCACTCACAATCTTAATTTAAAATTTCCCAATGGTGAAAGGTTGCAGTTTCCTGATATTAATATTGAACAAGGTGAAAAAATACTGTTGACTGGAGATTCAGGAGCTGGCAAATCAACATTGTTTAAACTTGTTTTAGGACAAATCAAGCCAAGTTCTGGACAAATCATATTTAAAGATAAAGATGGTTCAAGGATTAATCCAGATATGAGTAAAATTGGCTATATTCCGCAAGACCCTGTGCTTTTTCCGGTAACTATTGCTGATAACATGACTATGTTTTCCGATAAATTAAAAAGTGCACTGTCACAATTAGTTGAAAAAGTTCAACTTGCTGGCGATATTGCCAAGTTTGATGATGGTTTAGAACAAAAAATCGATTTAAACAAATTGAATATTTCTGGTGGTCAAAGACAAAAGATTGTTCTAGTACGAGCTTTAGTCCATCAAAGTGAAATTTTTTTGATTGATGAAGGAACCAGTGCTATTGACCAGCAAGCGACAATGCAAATTTTGCGGGAAATCACATCGAGTTCTGCTACAGTAATCTTTATTGCACACAGCTTTAATGATCAAATGAAAGAAATGTTTGACAGAGAAATTCACTTAACGAAAACATAAAGCAATAAAAAGGAGGTAAGATATTATGACAATTAAGGACTTTTATAAGCAAAACCCTTTACGCTTCATGATACTAATTTTGATTACCGTTTTAGAGTGGACTTTACCAATTGTAACTACACAATTAATTATGCTTGAAACCACAGCAATTCAGCAACAGAAATTCCAACAGTTTTTAATTATAAATGTCATTTCATTTATGCCTTTCCTATTTCAATATATAATACAAGGACTGCATGCGTTCCTTCTATCAAAACAACAAGAGGAATTTAATTTTCATATCAGAAAAAGATCTGTATCTCACTTTTATGCGGATCAAAAAGAGCATTCTGTTGCCCAGATTCAAAATCGATTAACAAATGACCTGAATCAGAGCCAAGAAAATTATTTTGCACCATTTTTTAGTCTAATTGGTGGTGTTATTAATTTAGTATCTGTAGTTGTTCTGCTTATTTCATTACACTGGAGTTTACTTCTCACAATTATTTTGATGGTGGCTATTTCGTTAGTGTTACCAAAATTATTAGAAAAGCCACTACAAAATTCAATGACCAAGATATCAAAGAGTAATAATCAATATCTCGATTGCTTAGAAAAGTGGCTTAATGGCCTTGAAGAACTACAACGTTATTTTGCCGGAGGAAAACTATTTAAAGTAACTAATGATGCAGCTAAAGAGCTAGAAGATGCTTATGTCAAGCAAAATGGGGTTACACAATTACTAAGTATAATTAATGGATTGGTATCAGTTTCTTTTTCATTAATTTTATTCTTACTAGCGGGTTATTTGTTCCAAGCTAAAATAGTAGCATTTGGTGCAATCACTGGAGTAGGCAATTGTAATTTCTACTTAAGGCAAAGTATTCAAATCATAGTTAGTCGCTATGGACAAATAAAGGGCTCCAAAACTTTAAATCAGGAGATTGCCAAAACGGCTGCGCCAGTTAAAAAAGAGCAAACTGAAGAAGTAGCAACTCCTGCAGAAATTAGTACCCATGATCTTAGTTTGCAATTTCCTAATGGTGAGAGTCTGATGTTTCCTGACATTAATGTTAGGTCAGGCGAAAAAGTGCTTCTGACAGGTGATTCTGGGGCTGGGAAATCAACTTTGTTTAAACTCATTCTCGGACAAATCAAACCAACTTCAGGGCAGATTGTTTTTAAAGATAAGGATGGTGCTGTTGTTAACCCAGATATGAGTAAAATTGGCTATATTCCCCAAGATCCTGTGCTTTTTCCGGTGAGCGTTGCTGACAATATGACGATGTTTGTAGACAAATTAAAAAGCGCTTTACCGTCATTGGTTGAAAAAGTACAATTAGCAGGTGATATTGCCAAATTTGATGAAGGATTAAATCAAAAAATCGATTTGAATAAGTTAAATATTTCGGGAGGGCAAAGACAAAAAATTGTTCTGGTGCGGGCTTTAGTTCATCAAAGTGAAATAATTTTGATTGATGAAGGAACTAGTGCAATTGATCAGCAAGCTACTATGCAAATCTTGCATGAAGTGAAGTCCACTCCTGCTACCGTTATTTTTATCGCTCACAGTTTTAATGAACAAATGAAACAGCTATTCGACAGAGAAATTCATTTGGTCAAAAATGTTAATTCAAATAGCAAAAGGTAGATTATTATAAATGGCAAATCAGTATCTATTATTTCAATATTGATTTGCCTTTTTCTAGTATCTGTGTAATAGTGAATTCAATATCAATGAACATTCCAAAAATATAAATATTATTACCTGTATATGGTAGTTAAACATTTGAGGAGTGGTTACATGAGAACAATTGACAAAGTTTATCAGGTATTAGCGAATAATACTTCTAAAAAATATACAACAACACAAGTTGCTCAAGAGTTAGGACTAACAAGAGGAGATGTTAGTACTTATCTGACAAAATTATTTCAAAGAGGGAAAATTAATAAAACTGGCACCAGACCATTTTATTGGCAAGCAAAAAATGATAGCGGCAAATTTAAGAAAATGATAGGTGTTGATGGTAGTTTAAAAAAATTAATTGCCAAATGTCAGGAAACAATATTATATCCTCCTAATGGAATGCCACTATTAATTACCGGTCCTAGTGGAGTAGGAAAATCTTTCCTAGCACGACTAATTTTTGAGGAAGCTAGAAGACAGAAAGTTATTTCACCCAAAGCAAAATTTGTGGTTTTAAATGCCGCTGATTATGCCAATAATACGGAGATATTATCTTCAGCTCTTTTCGGATATAAAAAAGGTGCGTTTACAGGTGCCGATCACGATAGTCTTGGGTTAGTTGATCAAGCTGATCAAGGCTATCTATTCTTAGACGAAGTGCATCGCTTAAATTTTGAAAGCCAAGAAAAATTATTTTCCTTGATGGATTCCGGTCAGTTTTATCCTTTAGGAGAGAACAAAAAGCCTCATCGAGTACAAGTTCGATTTTTATTTGCAACTACAGAAAATGTAGATAATATTCTTTTAAAAACTTTTCTACGGAGAATCCCGCTACAAATATACATGCCTAAATATATTGACAGGCCACTTAACGAACGTTTACAGATTGTATTACAAGCTTTTGTGAAAGAAGCTCAGACAGTACATCGGCAATTAAAAGTTGAACAAAATATATTAAATAAGCTTTTGCAAAAAGATCTTCCGGGTAATATTGGTTCAATTCAAAATGAAATTAAGCATCTTTGTGCCTCTGCTTTTGCCGAGAATCCTGTTGAAGACCCCATAATAATAGGTCAACCAAACGAAGCACTTCGCTTAATTTCTTCTGACTCAGATGTGATAAGTTTTGGACGAGATATAATCGATTTTGTACCAAAAATTAAAAAGGTAATTTCAGAGATTAAACTATTTCTGCAACAAGAAAAAACTGCTGCAGAAATAAATATTATGATTTTTGAGATTCTAAATGATTGGTTTAAATTGACCTCAGTAAATAATGCGGGCAATTTGAAGCGAAACTTCATCCAAAAAATAGGCTCAAAATATGGTGTGAATGTTGATTTTGCAAAAATTGATTGGCAAAAAAGCTCGCAGATAATCGAATTAATTACATTGGTTTATGATCAATTTGATGATGAAGATGCTAGTTTGATTAATTTATTACGTATGAAATTTCCCCGCAGTATATATTTATTTAATCAGTTTATGCAATCTGTTTTGCCAGATAAAAAAATAAAAGATTTTACTTATATATTATTTTTTCCTTTATTTGGTTCAATTTCTCCCAAAATAGAGGAAATTAATTATAATGCAATTTTACTTGCACATGGGAAAAAGACCGCAACAAGCATCCAAGCAGTGGTGAATTCTCTTTGTGGTAATTATATTTTTGAAGCTTTTGACATGCCTATCGACAGCTCAATTAAGCAAATTAATAGCAAAGTTCAAGAATATTTAGATCAACAAGGAAAAAACACTGTCGGAACAATTGTTTTATTTGATATGGGCTCTTTGAATCAAATGTTTAAAGAAATCAAATCAATTTCAAACAAAGAACTTTTGGTTATAAATAATATCACGACTGCTATGGCTCTTGATGTGGGCTTGAGAATTCAGCAAAAACAAAAGTTCAAGGAGATTGCAAAGGCTAGTACAAAATATGGAGAAACTACAGGTTCACAATATTATCAAGGCTTTTCAGATCAGAAAAATGTTATTGTTGCATGTATGTCTGGAGATGGCGTTTCTCGCGAAATCAAAAAAATCATGGACAATACATTGTCGGGTAAGTTAAAAATTATTACCGTTGATTATAAAAAATTACGTCATCTGCTTGATCAAGAAGATAGGCTCTTCTTTAGCAATACGGAATTCGTATTAACAACTACAGAAATTAGAAATAAAATTCCTATTGAGATTATTGATATATATGATGTTTTAGATAAAAGTGGTGCCTTGCATTTGACAACGCTTTTAGAAAATAGTGGTGAAAAATTAACCCAGATTAAAGTTATGATTGAACAATTCATACGATTTTTCTCAATTGCGGGAATACGTGAAAGATTACAAATTCTAAATCCAGATGTTGTAATTGAAGAAGTCCAGTATATTACTAAACGTTATGAAAAATATTATAATATTGAACTTGATGAAAAAACTCGATTAAATTTGTATACTCACATCTCATTAATGATTGAGAGAATGGTTTTAACAAAGAGAGAGTCTAAAGATCTCGTTAGTATTAATTCTGAAACTGAAAAAGAAAAAGAATTTTTCTCTATTTCAAAAAATATTTTTAAAAGTGTAGAAATTAAGTACAACATCATTATAGAAGATTATGAGATTAGCCTGATTTATCAATTATTGTCACCGTTTATATAAAGGATAGTGCTGAATATAAGTTCAGCACTATCCTTTTTTTATGCTAAAAAAGGCTTTCTATCAAAGATGGCATAATTTTTGCTAATAGTTAAGTGTTCATTGATATTATCAACTTGAAGGATGTGTTTTATAAAAATGAAATTAATTATTAGGGCAGATGACTTTGGATTTTCTGAAGGAGTTAATTATGGAGAGCTTGCTGTCTTAAAAACAGGATTAGTCAAGAGCATTGGCTTAATGGTTAATATGCCGGGAACAAAACAAGCTTTACATATAACTAATAAATTCCCAGAAGTATGTCTTGGGCTTCATGCAAATTTGGTGGTCGGCAGACCTAGTGCTGATCCTAATATTGTTGGGAGCCTATTACAGGAAAATGGTGATTTTATTAGCTCTAAGACATACCGCAGGTTATTAAAGGAAGGTAAGGAAGTCTTTACTGATGAAGCTGCTGTCAGAATTGAAGTCGAAGCACAAATTAGCAGATTTTATCAATTGACGGGAAAATTGCCTGAGTATATAGATACTCATGCTGTTCATTCTGATCATCTTTATTCTGTAGTCAGGAAGTTAGCTAAAAAATACAACATGGTATTTTTAGCAACTGATCCCAAATTTAGTGCAAATTTGTCTGCTAATCCTACAAGATTATCCAGTTCTGCTAGTTTTTATCAACAAGGTGGGAATCCAGATAATTATATTAATCTGATCGGTAATGAGATGGTAAAAAATAAAAACAAATTTTCATATATTGTGATTCATCCTGGATATTTGGATGACATAGTTTTGGCTAAATCTTCATTCACACAAATCAGAACCCATGATGTAGCAATGATAAAATCAAAAAATACTAAAAAATGGCTTGAAGATCATCAAGTGCAACTTCTTTCCCATAGAGCTTTGAAAGAGGTGAAATAATGACTAAGTTTTTGTTTGTGACACACGGTCATATGGCCACTGGAGTTAAAAGCACGTTGGAAATTATTACTGGAAATTGTTCTAAATTGACTGCAATAGATGCATATGTAGATTCAAAAAACGTTGTTGTAGCTGTCAAAGAGTATTTTGATCAGCTCCTAGATGATGAACAATTGATAATGTTAAGCGACATTGAAAATGGCAGTGCAAATCAGCTACTTTATAAGTATTTGTCCAGACCAAAAACATTTTTGATAACTGGAGTCAACTTACCACTGTTATTACAAATAATACTTAATGATAATCCAGAATTAACGGAAAATGATTTAAAGAAAGCTATCGATGAAGCTAAAAATTCCATTAAATTGTTCAAAGACTATGGTACTGATGATGACGATGAAGGCAGTTTTTTTTAGAAAGAGGTAGATCAAATTGATTAAATTTGTGAGATTGGATGAAAGACTAATTCATGGCCAAGTAGCTGTAAAGTGGATTAAGCAGTTTAATATTACTCATGTAATAGTAGCAAAAGATTCGCTAGTAAAAGATAACTTAATGAAAAAGACGCTCAAAATGGCAGCTCCTGAAGGAACTAAGGTAGCTGTTCAAAGTATTGCTGGTACTGCAAAGATGTTGCAAAATCCTAAAGCAGATAATGCCAAAATAATGTTAATTGTAGATAATCCAGCGGATGCTTTAGAATTAATCAGACAAATTCCCCAAATAAAGGAAATAAACGTTGGCAATTATGGCAGGAATTCAATCAATCATGAACCTGATGAGCGTAAACAATTGACAAAAAATATTTATGTAAATGGTAAAGAACGCCGAGAATTTAAAAAATTAGTCGAAACTGGTAGATTTATATATTTTCAAACTGTACCTGAAGATAAAAAAGAAGATTTAAAAGATATCTTGGGAGGAAAATAATTATGGAGGTATCAATTGCATTATTAGCTACGCTTTCTTATTTTATCGGTAATGCGATCGATCGTTGCATGGGTTGGCAAACGTTTGAACGGCCAATAGTTGCTGGAACTTTAACTGGTATTTTATTAGGCGATCCTGAAACTGGAATTTTAATGGGAGCCTCATTAGAAGCTATTTTTATGGGGATGTCACCTATTGGTGGAGCAATCCCAGCAGATCCTTTTCCCACAGCTGTGATTTGTGTTGCATACACGATTGCCACAGGTTCAAAAATGGGTGTGGCAATCGGTTTATCAATACCAATTGGTGCTCTAATGCAGACTGTAAAAACGTTATGGGCTCCGGTTTTAGCTTCTATGTCAGCTTATTGGGAAAAGCTAGCTAAAACAGGTAATGTTAAAAAGTTTAGAAGATTATCAATTCTGCAATCAATTTTTGGGGATCGTTTACCCATATTTTTTGTTTTATTTTTTAGTATTGCATTTGGAACGAAAGGTCTGCAAAGTCTTTTCGCAATGCTTCCAGATTGGGTGATGAGAGGATTTACTGCTGGTGCTGGAATGATGACAGCAATTGGTTTTGCAATTTTAGTTAATATGATTTGGGATAATAAAATTGGTATTTTCTTAGTTTTTGGCTTTGTCTTAGCGAAGTACTTAAAACTTCCAGCTCTGCCAATAGCAATCATAGTAGCTACAATTGCTATGGTTTATTTCCTGGTCATGAGTAATACTATTAGTAATACTATTTCGAACAAAAATGAAACTATCAAGACTAAACCTAATGCTAAAAACGAAGATGAAGAGGAGGACTTTTTCTGATGAGTAAAATTAATGCACATGATAAAAAAGTTTTGAAAAAAATGTTTTGGGGTTCAGGTCTCGCTTTTTCTGGATTTAATGTTGTTAAAATGCAAGGTAATGGCTTTACTAATACTATGGGACCTGCTCTTGAGGATTTATTTCCTGATGATGCTAAGTCTCGTGGTGAGGCATTAGCGCGAGCCAATGGTGTATTTAATACTAATAATACAATGTTTGGTCTGTTGGGCGGATTAACTTATGCATTAGAGAAAGATCGAGTCAAGAATAATAATGTAACAACGGATACAATCGAAAGTTTAAAAGTATCATTAATGGGACCAACTGCAGCAGTTGGTGATTCATTCATTTTTAATTGCTTACGTGTAATAATTGCCGGGATTGCAATTAGTATTGCTAAAACGGGATCGATCTTTGGACCACTTTTATTTATTGTATTATTTGGTGGATTGGAATTAATGATTCGTTGGTATTTATTAGTAGCTGGTTACCAGTATGGTACTACTTTTATTGATAAAGTATTTAATTCTGGATTGCTTAAAATAATTACAACTGCTTCATCAATGCTTGGCTTATCTATGGTAGGTGCAATGGTGGCTACCACCGTTAATGTTCCACTAAGTTTATCATTTAAGTTTGGCAAAGAAACACTAAAATTAAGTAGTATTTTTGACCAAATTATGCCAGGATTATTGTCTTTAATCCTTCTCTTTACAATTATGTATTTAATGAAAAAAGGTTTTAAACCAATGACATTGGTTTTGGGATTACTAGTGGTATCAATTGTTCTAGCCTTTTTAGGGATTTTTTAATTTTACAATATCTTTTTATAAAAAGTGCTTAGCTTTACGTATAGTCGTAAAGTTAAGCACTTTTATTGTTGAGCTTCATTAAAGCGGTACGTATAAAGATCTGGATTGTAATAAGAAATAAAAACTCCAAGCGGTACTCGTTGATCTTGTGAGGTAATAGTATCTGTATTTGCCAATGTCATTAATAAGAAATCAACATCTAAATTCAGCAATTTTTGTTGTTTTTTGGTTGCCTTGACAGCTTTGATTTCAACAAAATTTTGGATTACCGGTAATTTTAATTTCTTTAAATATGAATATAGAGAACCAGTTATAAGATTTAAATCTATATTCTTAATGAGATTTGCACAAATAAAATCCTGAGTTAGAGCAATTGGTTTGTTATCACCAGTTCTTAATCTTTCAGTATGATGAAATTTATCAATCGGTGTTGAAAATTCCCCTGCCGAAGGCACTTCGCTAGCATCAGCTAAGCTATAGGAAAGCAGGGTCGAACCAGGAGCCATTCTTTGTTGCTTAATGATATCACTAAGGCTGATGTTATCCGTAAGCAGACGTAAAACACTTTTTTCTTTTACAAATGTTCCTCGTCCAGCGATTCGAGTAACGTATCCCTGTTTTTCTAAATTTTTCATTGCTTTGTTAACGGTCATTCTGCTATAGCCGTATTTCTTACTAATTTGTATTTCAGGTGGCAACTTGTCTCCAGATTTAAGCGTACCCCTATTAATTTTTTCTATGAAGTAGTCTTCTACTTTTTCATATTTAGATTTCACTTGTTTATCCTTAGTAATTTATATTTTTGAATTTATTTTTCTAATATTAATTATAGATAATTTGTATAGTTTTTAGCAAAATAAAAAATATTTTTTGCTTAAATGTATATACTTTAAATAAATTAATAAAGGCATAAATATTTTTCTTTGAAATTATCCTATTTTTAAAGGCTTATATACAAAAAATATAAAAAAGTACTTGTAAAAATGTATATACAGTAGTATATTTAACATAGTTTTAATGTTTACGCTAACATTTTAATCAAAAAAGTGAAAGGAAGAATGTAAATGAGTCAATTTATCATAGCTACTCATAGTTATTTAGCCGATGGCTATAAGAATTCAATTAATTTCTTTAATAGCACAATTACTAACGTTCATTTTATTAACGCATATGTTGATGAACAAAAAAATTTTGCAGAAGAATTAAAAAGTTTATTGGATAAATTTAAATCAGAGCAAGTAATAATTTTGACTGATATGCCGGGAGGAAGTGTTAATAAAGAAGCGCTCAATTTAATAAAAGATTATGACTGTAAAGTGGTTAGTGGTATTAACCTTTCACTAGTGTTGGAATTAGTAATGAATACAGATAATAAAATATCTGATGAGACTATTAAAACAGCTGTGGATCAGGCACGTAACCAAATTGTCTTTATAAATGATTTATTAAAAGGGGATGACCTAGATGATTAGTTTGTTGAGAGCTGATGATCGGCTTGTTCATGGTCTAGTTGCAGTATCTTGGACGAATCAATTGCATCCAGATATTTTATTAGTGGCTAACGACCATGCAGCAAATGATGCGATGACCAAGATGACAATGAAACTTGCTAAACCTGCTGGTGTTACTTTAGGAATTAAAGACTTAAAAACTTCTGCCAAAATTTTAAATAGTTCTAAATACGCCAATAAAAAAATCTTTGTTGTAACAATCAATGTACAAGACGCTTTTACACTTAAACAACAGGTTTCTGATATCAATAAAGTAAATATTGGAACAGCTGGAATTCACTATGAAAATGCAGTTTCTGTTTTGCCACAGATAAAAATGACTGCAGAAGAATTTAAATATGCCAAGCAATTGAACGATCAAGGAGTAGAAGTTTTTGCACAGGTAACTCCCACTGCTGAGAGTTTAAATTACTCAGGTATTGCAAAAGCTTTTAATAAATAATTTAAAGAGGAAGAAGATTATGATACAAGCATTTTTAGTTGCTCTGGTAGGAGCAACTGTTTATATGGAGAGTCGCCTTGGCGGTCAGCATATGTTGGATAGGCCAATCATAATAGGTCCTATTGTTGGATTAGTTATGGGGGACTTTACCACTGGCTTAATTTTAGGAGGACAACTTGAGCTAGTGTGGATGGGACTGGTTGGAATTGGAACTACAACTCCGCCGGATGTTGTAGTTGGTTCAGCTTTAGCTACAGCTTTGGCAATAAAGACAGGTACGAACTGGCAAACAACATTGACTCTGGCTATCCCAATAGCATTAATTGCACAGATTATTGCCATTGCAATAGGCAGTTTTAATGCAATTTTCACACATTATGCTGACAGACAAATAGAAAAGAAAAATTGGAAAGGAATTGCAATTGGACAATGGTCGGGAACAGCTATGTTGTTCTTATCTAAATTTGTACCAATAATTGTTGGCTATTTAGTTGGTGCACCGGTTATTAAGGTCATTGTGCGTTCAATTCCTAAAGTAATTCAAGACGGTTTAACTCAGTCAGGGAACTTACTTCCAGCTTTGGGTATTGCTATGTTAATGCAACTTACATATGACAAAAAGTATGCACCATTTCTTTTCCTAGGATTTGGCTTGGTAGCATTTTTGAAAGTACCAATGATTGGTATAGCTTTATTCGGGCTGATAATTGCCTATGTTTACTATCAATTCAAACCTAGTGAAAATAATGAGGAGGACTTACTGTAATGGATAATTCAGTAACGCAAAAACCAGAAAAGAAATTAACTAAAAAGGATTTACGCAAAGTTATGTGGCGTCATTATCAGCTTCTTGGTTCTTTTAATTATGAAAGGCAAATGTCTCTAGGCTATGCTTGGGCAATGACCCCAGTTATTAAAAGACTATATGGCGATAATGAAGACGAAATGCAAAAAGGTTTTAAAAGGCACTTGGAATTTTTCAATTGCTCAACTTCGACTTCTCCCTTAATTTTGGGAATAAGTTGTGCTATGGAAGAACAGAATGCCAATTCTGAAGATTTTGACGCTAGTTCAATTAATTCTGTTAAAACTGCTTTGATGGGTCCTTTAGCCGGAATTGGTGATTCAATGTTTTGGGGAACTCTTCGGGTAATTGCTGTTGGTGTAGGAGCACCTCTTGCAATTAAAGGGAGTATTTTAGGTCCAATTCTTTATTTCTTAATCAACGTAATACCAAGTGAATTGCTTCGCTGGTTCGGATTTAAATTAGCTTATGAAGGTGGTAACAAATTCCTTGCAGAAGCAAGTGAAAGTGGCACCCTGCAAAAATTAACAGAGGCAGCGAAAATTTTAGGTCTAGTGGTTGTTGGAGCGATGATTGCTTCAATGGTAATTATCAAAGTACCGTTAGTTATGAAATTTGGCGGGACTAAAATCGGTTTACAAAAAACTTTAGATTCTCTAATGCCCGATTTACTGCCATTATTGCTAACCTTTGGTTGCTACGGATTATTGCAGAAAAAAGTTAACGGAACAGTGATCTTAATAGGGTTAATTATCTTGGGAATTTTAGCAGTTTCAGTTGGTTTATTATAAAAGCAAATCATGAAAAATATATTGATCGCATTGCTGCTATTTGCAGTCTTTATACTTGGCTGGCTTTCCGAAACCAGATTACGTAAAAAAATGTTTACCAAGTTATTGTCTTTTGAAAGAAAAGGACAAAAAAGCAAATATTTTCAATTGCTTGAAGCTCCAGTAGCAAAAATTTGCTTATCCGCTAGATCACGTGAACTTCTAAAGTTAGATTATTTCTTGACGTATGGAGATATAGCAAATGTTAAAAAGATTGTATCAAAATTTATCAAAAAGCCTTCTAATTTAACTAAGAATAATAACTTATTAATTCGATTAATGCGCAGTTATGTTCTTTTCTTAGAAAAAAACGATCAGGAATCCATACTTAAATTGGAAAACTATTTGAAAGTAAATTGTAAGACAGCAGAAATAGAGAAAGAAATAGATCAATTACATAGAGTTTACCTTGAACCAGATCAAAATTTACTGGCAGAATTAAATAATCAGCTCAAAGTTGCTAACGAACCACAACAGAAGTTAATAATTTATGATCGCTTAATTAAGGCAAGTGAGTCTCTGGGATTAAATAAGCAAGCCAAAGAATATTTATTAGAAATGAAAAAGGTTGCAAATAAAACAATTAAATTGGAGGAATTTTAGAATATGACTAAATTAACAATGATGGGACATATCAAAGATACAGCGAGAGTTTTACAAAGAGCTATAGATGAACGAAAAGATTATGGTCAAGACTTTATTGATTTTTGGCTAAAAAATAATTTTAAAAAAGTCATCTTTACTGGCTCTGGTACTTCATATAATGCTATGCGAGTAATACGCAACATTTTTGTTAAACTTCTTAAAGTTGAAGGCGTAGCAGTCGAACCAACAGTTTTTACTTATTCCGAAAGTATAAATCCCAGCAGTGTTTTTAGAAATAATCAGGTGTTAGTCGTAGGATTGTCTCAGCACGGTGACAGTATTTCTACTTGCGGAGCATTACAACATGCAGCAAAATGTGGTTTTTCAACACTAGGAATTTCAGAACAATTAGGATCAGCAATTACAAAAATTGCTGACCATTACGTTCATCTTGTTTGTGAAGAAGAACAAATCGGACCGGAAACAAGAGGCTATACAGAAACTTTACTTCAGTTTTATATGTTAGCTGTTGAGATTGCATACCAATCTCGTTTAATTGGAAAAGAAAAATATGATCAACTTGTTAACGACGCACAGGAATTGGTAAATAATTTTCCAACTGTTGTTAACGAAAGTGTAGCTTGGTATGAAAAGCAGCAAGAAGAGCTTGTTGAAATGCAAAAGGCTTCAATTGCAGGATTCGGTTATAACTTCCCGACAGCGCTTGAGGCTCGCTTGAAGTTTTTTGAAACTTTTGGTCGTCCCACAAGTGCATATGAGCAGGAAGAACAACTTCATGGTCCGCTTCGTGCTTATCATGATGATAACTTTATTTTTCTTATTGGAGGAAACATGGGTTCAGAATTTAAACGGATGATTGATATAGCAGCGTATTATCGCCGTGCGTATACTAAGCATGTCTTCGTTGTTTCAGGTGAAGATTTTGAAACTACCAGGAGAGACTTAAAATTAAGCGTTAAAACTTCTCCGCTATTATCTCCAATCATTTATGTAGTGCCATTCCAAGTTTTGTCTGCTAAGCTTTCTGAGAAAGTTGGGATAGATACAAGTGTTAGTCCAGTAACAGATAATTCAATTTCGGGTCACATGAACGTTTAGGTATAAAGTATTTTTAACACTTAATAAAAGGATTCAACGTCAGTTGAATCCTTTTTTATTGTGTTATATTTCGCTTAGTTTTGTGTGTATTTACAGTTAGCTAGATAATTTCTACTGAACATACAGGAATAGATAGTATTTAAAATGTATTCGATTGAAACATGTGAAGAAAAATTGGAAAAGCTGACTTTACTATTCTCTTTATTAGGAATTAAAAAAATTTGATCGGCTAAGGACGCCAAATGACTATGTTCATTACTTGTAATTGCTATAATTGGCGTTCTGTTAAGGAAAAATTTTTGTGCACATTCTAAAACTTTTTTTGTTTCGCCACTATACGATAATATGATAGCTACGTCTTTTTTAGTTGAGAGATTTGTTAGCCTAATTTGGTCATCTTCTAACTGTGTCATTTTGATATAAAAATTTATTAACAGCAGCTTGGTTTTAAAATCACACAAACGAATATAGTTATCACCAACACCAACTGCAAAAACACTGTTTGCATTAATAATTTGATCAACTGCAGTTTGTAATTTAGAAGAAGAGAGCAAATTAAAGGTTGCTTTGATGGTTTCAATAGAAAGTTGGCTTATTTTTTTTGCTATTACCAGGTCAGTATCATTTTTTCTAAACGGCATATTAACATCAACGTTATTTATATCGTTGATTTCTTTATCTATGCATTGAATTAGGCTAATTTTAAAGTCCTTAAAGCCTTTGTAATTGCACTTTTTGCAGAACCTGATAATTGATGAGGTAGATGTATGTGTTGCCTGGGCTAGATTGTAAATGGACATATTAATTACTTGTTCTGGCTTTTCAATTATAAATTTGATAATTTCTTCATCATTATTAGTTGTATTTTTAATTCGAACTAAATCTTCTAAAGACTCCATAGTATTAATCCTCCGTTCAACAACGTAACAAAGTTTCAATAAATGCTTCAGTATCAAAAGATTATTGAAAACAAAGTTCCAATTTTCATAAAACGCTTTCAAACGTTTAGCTTATATTATAAAGTAAACATGAAGGTTGCAACTGAAAACTTTAATGATGAGTACTCAAGATCTTATAAAACATTACGGTTTTTACGAAAGGAATAAGAAGTATGAATGGTATTATTGAAAATTTAGAAGAAACACCAGAACAATTATTAAAACTTTTAGATGATAGTCAAAAATTATTTGAACATGTCGTTTCTCGTAAAATAAAAAAGATAATGATTACTGGCTCAGGTACCAGTTATCATTCTGGAGAACAAATGCAGCAATTAATGAGACAAAAAAGTGGTCTACCGGTTGATGCATATTACCCATTTAAGTTAACAGATGAAATATTTAATGCACAAAAAGATAATTCACACACTTTATTTATAGGAGTTTCCCAAGAGGGAGGCAGCTTGACAACCTTTAATGCAATGAATATGGCTAAAAAACATGGCTGTATTATAGCGTCAATGTCAGGAACCGAAGATGCTTATATCAATAAAGTTGCCGACGAAAAGCTAACTGTCGCAGTGGGAAAGGAAACCGTAGGTCCAAAAACTAAAGGCTATTACACTACAAAATTAAATTTGCTTTTACTGTCAGAATATATTGGCATAGATAATGGTCATATATCTAGAAGTGATTTTGATGAAGATGTTAAGGAACTGAAAACTACTTTAAAGCAATTCCCAAACTCATTGAAAAGAGCAATTAATTGGGTAGAAGAAAATAAAAAGGATCTAGCACATGCACATGATATCAGAATTAGTGGTCCTGCATCATTATATGGGGATGTATTAGAATCTACTTTAAAAATTCTAGAGGCGTGTCGGTTACCAATAACTGGATATGAATTTAATGAATTTATACATGGTGTTTACAATGCGATAAATAGTCAATCAACGCTTTTCTTCATTGATAACGGTTCAGAAGGCAAGTTAAACCGAATTATAAAAATTTTGAGTGAGTGGACTAATAAAATATACATTGTTGATGGCTCTAATATTAGTGACCAGCAAAAGTTTGGTTATGATATTAAAGTTCCAAGACAATTTGAGACATTTATTTATCCTATTCTATTTCAAGTCATAGCTGCTTTGGTACCCGGGGAAAATGGCATTGATCCTTGTATACCAAAAGATCCAGATTTTCATCAAAAAATGGGTAGTCAGGGTAATTAAACATGAATGATCCCAAAATTGAATATGTAATAGCTACTCATAGCAAGTTGGCTATAGGTTTATTATCTACAATAGAATTTATTGCAGGTAAGCAAAAAAATATAACTTGCTTTACAGCTTACGTGGATCATTGCCTTGATTTTGAAAATAAGATTGATGACTATATTTCAAACTCTAAGGCTGATTATATAATTATTACTACTGATATTTTTGGCGGCAGCGTGAATAACCATCTTTTAGAATTAACTAAAAGTGATGCCAGAATTCACCTGATTTGCGGTGTTAATTTGCCACTAATTTTGTCTTTGATAGTAAATGTTAAAGGAAAAGAAATAGATAATGAAATAAAAATATCTGTTAGTGAAGCACAAAAGGGAATAATTTATTGCAATGCTTTGGATAACCAAAATGGTTCAAATGAGCTAGACGAATTTTGAAACACAAAGGAGCTGATATGTAATGATACAAATGGTTAGAGTCGATTACCGTTTACTGCATGGTCAGGTGGCTGTTTCTTGGACATCAAGCCTAGGTATAAACGCAATTTTATTAGTTAGTGAAACTTTGAAGAAAGATAAAATCAGAATGCAGAGTATAGCTTTAGCGAAACCCAGTGGGGTAAAGGTTGTTGCTAAATCAACTTCTGAAGCAATTGCTCAACTGAAAAGTGGAAAAACGGATAAGTATTCACTATTAATTATTTGTGAAACTGTTAAAATAGCGGAAAAAATTATTGAGTCAACTGGATTTAATAGTTTGAATTTAGGAAACGTACCTTTTAGAAAAGGCACGATGAAGTTTAGCAATAGTGTTTATTTAAATGATGAAGAAACAAAAATCTTAAAAGACATGAAGAATAAGGGAACAAATATTTTTTCACAAATGATACCTGATGATACAAAACATCAATTTAAATAGAGTGGATGGGGATAGAGTTGATTGTAAAAACAATATTAATTTTTTTGTTAACCTTTTTGGGTTACAGCGAATGGTTTTTGGGTACTAGTTATGTTCAAAGACCGATTGTACTTGGTCCATTAGTAGGATTAGCAATGGGAGATCTCACTTCAGGAATAATTATGGGGGCAACCCTTGAATTGGCTATGATTGGTTCAATTTCAGTTGGCGCTTATAATCCCCCAGATCCTGTTGCCGGTACAGTATTAGGAGTTGCCCTGGCAATTCAAAGTCATGCAAGTGTAGGTGCCGCGCTAACTATGGGTATTCCAATTGCAACCGTGATGTTGGCGTTGAATACAGCATTGGGTCAACCAGTAATGCTGATTTTTATTCACAAATGTGATAGAGATGCGGCACAGGCAAATACGCGGAAATTTACAGTAGACATGTTAATTTCAGGATGGGCCCAAAGCTGGCCAGGTCTGGTTTTTATACCTTTAGCTTTTTATTTTGGTTCGGGCGCAGTTGAGAAGATGCTGAATTTCATACCTGATTTTGTACAATCAGGTATGAATATAGCGGCAGGAATACTACCTGCATTAGGTTTTGCAATGCTTCTGAAAATGATTGTAAACAAGAAAAATCTGTTGTTTTTCTTCTTTGGATTTTTCATTATTGCCTTTACAAAGTTTACTGTAACGGAAGTTGCAATATTTTCATTCATTATAGTTGCATTCATGTTATTTTACATCCCAGAGAATGAAGAGAATCTATCTAGTAAAGTAAGCAGTTCAGAAACGGATGGTGACGGATTTGATGAATTTTAAACCACAATATAATAGAATAGTTAAAAAGAATGATTTGCAAAAAATCTTTTGGAGAAGTATACCATTAAACCATTCTTGGAATTATGAGAGAATGGCAAATGTAGGCTTTGCATGGGCACTAATGCCTCTATTGAAAAAATTATACCCGAAGAAAAAGGATTTTTCTCAAGCTTTAACACGCCATCTGGAACTATATAATGTAACGCAATATATATCAACTTTTCCTATGGGAATTGCAGCAGCAATGGAAGAAGAAAACTCACTGAATTCAGACTTTGATGAAAGCTCAATTTCAAACGTCAAAACCGCATTAATGGGTCCTCTTAGTGGAATTGGTGACAGCTTTTTCTGGGGAACAGTTCGTGTTATAGCTACTGGAATAAGTTTACCTTTGGCTTTACAAGGAAATGTTTTAGGACCAATTCTCTTCTTTCTAATTTTTAATTCAGTACATTACTTGTTTAGATACTATGGAACTTTTTTAGGATATGGTTTAGGAACTAACGTAATTTCTGAAGTTGAGCAATCTGGTCTAATGGGAAAACTTACGAAATATGCTTCAATAGTAGGTATGATAGTTGTTGGCGCTATGACCATGGATATGGTAAAAGTTAAGTTTGTTTCTAAAATAGGTAGCACTAAAGCTGGTGGATCAACTGTTCAGTCACTACTTGATGGCATTTTTCCTGGTATTTCAGTGTTGATTGTTTTTGGCTTAACTTATTGGCTACTAAAAAAGAAATTAAATCCCCTATGGATCATGTTAATTATGCTGTTAGTCAGCATTGCAGGAGCTTATTTTAAAGTTCTAGGCTGATTAGCAAAAGATATCATTTTAAAAATTGAGTCATAGAATTGTAAAAAATTAGTTCAAAATTAGTTATGTACTGTGCCCTAAGAGTTGTCCAACTTTTGGGGGCACATCAGAATTGGAAACCTTTTTTAATCAATATAAACCCCGAATTGTTCAATTCGGGGTTTTCCTGTCTAATAATTTATTTTATTTTTTTGGCTTTCTCAAGTACCTTAAGGTACCATTTTTAACATAGCGCTGAAATTTTTGATATAACGGATCAAAAATTTGGGGTTCATCACTATTTGACATCATAATTTTAGGGAAGAAAAAGCGTTCATCACCTTGCAGTGTCCCATTCAATGAACGTACAAGAGGGCTTAAATGTGATAATTCGATTAATTGTCCATCGTCTTGCATGATTTCAATTTGACTGTTAGCATTTTTACCAGTTGGCTTATAAGCATCATAAGGTTCATCGAAAGCTGAATTGGTATCAGTATAATAATTTGGATCAAACCCAGCTTGTTTGATTAAATCTTTTAATTTTGGCAACAGATTTTTGGTTTCTTGATTGATACACACACTGGCTAAAGGCTTCCTGAAGAGATAACGCATTGCTAAATCGGAGAGAATCGGATCATTAGCTTTTGTCCACATTGAAAAATTGGTTTCCATTACGCCATCATCTAGCTTCAAGTAATCATCAAGTGTCCAGTCATTAGCCAGAAATTTTGCTAAACTAGGAGTTACCGGCAAATTGCCTTGCTTATAAATGATTTTCGCTCTTTCAAGTAAATGCTGCAAAATAACTTCCATTGAGCGACCGACTCTGTGGAAATAAACTTGTTGATACATTTGATAACGAGAAACAATGTAATCTTCAACGGCATGCATTCCTGCCATAGTAAAACAAATTCCCTCACTGTATGGACGAATTTCTTGCAAAATCCTGGATAAATCGAATTTCCCATAAGTAACCCCAGTGAAATAGGCATCGCGCTGCAGGTAGTCCATTCTGTCAGCGTCTGCTTGACTAGAGATCATTTTTACTACTTGTGGATTGGGATAAGTTTTGGCAATGACACTTGCTACAAGGCCCGGAAAATTCGGTGAAACTGTTTGCAAGACTTGGTTAACTTCGGTACTGGGGTCAGTGATAATCTTTTGCCCAATTTTTTCATGATTAGTGCCAAAAAGGTGTTCAAAGGTATGTGAATACGGACCATGTCCAATATCATGTAAGAGACCAGCACATTCTACTAAAAGCCTGTTGCTATCATCCCAAAGTCCATCGCCTGAACGTTGCGATGGGTATTTTTTTGCAAAAATATTACAAATTCTGCGGGTTAATTCATAAACTCCTAGATTATGCTCGAATCTAGTATGCGTTGCACCTGGAAAAACATAGGCAATAGGACCAAGTTGCTTAATCCTGCGCATTCTTTGAAATTCCTTGGTTTTCAGGATATCAAGTATAACTTTGTCTTCAATGTGGATGTATTCGTGAACTGGATCTCTTAAAACTACTTCTTTTTTAAGTTTAGTGTTATGAAAATTTGGCATGTCGAATCCCCTAAAGCTGTTATATTAAACTGTTATTAATAACTTAAATTATAACAAACTTAGACTCTTTAGTTTAACATCATTGTTCTTTTAGCTTATTTTATTAAAATTAAATAATAAGTTTTGCCAGCTTTATCAAATGTGCTCATAATTATGAAGTCATATATAGCATAAAAAGATAGGAGATTAAATGAACTATATAGGTAAAAAATTAAAAAGTTTACGTCAAGAATTAGGATTGACCCAAACAGAAATGGCAGCTGGTGTTATTTCTGTTTCATTTTATTCAAAGGTCGAAAGAGGACTAAATGATATTGGAGTAAATGACTTTTTAGACATTCTGCAAGAGCATAATGTTGATCCAAAAGATTTTTTTAATGACTTTAAAAGTAAAAAAGCAAATAAAGAAAAACTGGTTTCATTGGTAAATAGATTTGTTACTGTATCAACAGAAGATAATGAAAGTGAAATAAAAAATATAATTAAATCATTTGAGAAGATTAAACCTCAAACACCTTTCATTAAATTTATAATTTTATTAGCTCGGTTGATTGCAGAAACTCATAACGAAACTGCAATGAAAAAATTAACTAACAAACAAAGAAATACTATAAAAAATATTATTTTTAGAGAAAGCTACAACGATGACGAATATTATCGGATTTTACTAATTGCAAACTTGATTCAAGTATATAATGTGGATGAAGCAACTTTTTTTGTTAAAAGTATTTTAAGAAGATATCACGATATTACAAAAGTTGATAAAAAAACTGAGATTGCATTAAGTGTTTTACTAATTAATTACGTTGACTGGTGCTTCAAGAAGAAAGAATTCAAGTTATGCAAAGAATCATTAGATTATATAAAACAACTACCAGATGACATTGAATTAGCGTTCCCTAAGATATTAGGACTTTACTTTGATGAATCAATTCATGGAAATAAAGAAAAAGCTGAAGTTGTAAAAAAAGTTTTATATGAATCAGGATATAAAGTTATGGTAAAAAGAATGGAAAAATAATTTCAAATATGAAAACTTCCATACTACTGTCAATATAAGTTATAAAATAGATGTAATTATAAAGTTTAAAATTATATGAAAGGGGGGGAATTACTATGACTGATCTTTTAAGGGGATTAATTATTATAATGCCTTATCCGTAAAGAAAAAATGAATAAAATTGAAAGCTAATTTCGTCGCAGTTTTGATGAAATTAGCTTTTTTTTATTCTGCATTTTGCGAAATAGGATTTAAGTAAGGTTAAGAATTTTTTAGATTATTTAGTTACCTTATTCACAAAGATACCATTATGAATTATAATTAAGTTGTCTATATCAGAGCTTTTTATATGTCATATGGAGGCTTAATAATGAATAATGAACACAGTTTTAAATGGGATGCTGTTTATGATGTAATAGTTTTAGGATTTGGTGGAGCTGGTGCCACAGCTGCCAGGTTTGCGGCAGATAGCGGTGCTAAAGTTTTATTAGTCGACAGTGCGCCAGAAGGCCATGAGGGTGGTAATACACGCTATGCTGGCCAAATGGTAGGAGCCGGTACGGATTATGAAGCTTTAAAAAAGTACCATGAAAACTTAGCGGCACCTTTGCAACCAGATAAAGAACCCTTCCACAATTTAATTGAAGGAATGGCTAATATGAGTGAATATTTTGAAAAATATTTGGGTGTTAAACCAGTAAGCATGAAAAAATTGTTGGCTGGTACTCCTTCAACCAAATATGTGACTGAATATCCTGAATTGCCTTGTGCTGATTCGTATGATGATTACTTAGTTCATAATGGCACAAGTGATGCTGCCTTGTGGAAACTGTTACGCCAAAAAGTATTAGATCGTTCAGAAAAAATTACTGTTTGGTATAGCAGTCCAGCTAAACATTTAATTCAAGATGGAGCTTCAAGAATTGTTTTAGGTGCTCAAATTGAACGAGATTATGTCTTACGGAACATTAAAGCAAATAACGGCGTGGTTTTGGCTGTCGGTGGTTTTGAAAATAATAAGGAAATGATCCAGACATTTTTGCAGTCTTCTTATTTGTCACCAATTGGCTCTCTGTACAATAAGGGTGATGGCATTAAAATGCTGGAAGAAGTAAATGCGCAGTTGTGGAATATGCGATCATTTGAATCTCTAGGTCAATTCCATGGTCTTTCACCAAGGCAAAAAGAAGGCATTCGGTCGACATATGCTTTAAATGTCTTTTGGTCAGAAATAGCAAATGGCAGTGCAATCGTTGTTGGTGAAGATGGTAGTCGTTACTTTAATGAAGCAGAACTAAATCGGCATGGTCATATTTATAATCATGGTGATTGGGTAGTGCCATTGAATCAAAACCATCCGTATATGATTTTTGACCAGGAAAAATATGAAGAACTTCTAAATGAACCAGATGATGGTCTTAAAGTGCCTCATTTCTTGGATAATATTATTAAGGCTAATTCAATTGCTGATTTGGCTTCAGCAATTGGCAAGGATCCAGAAGTTTTGTCTCAAACAATTTCAGAGTTCAATTTTATGGCGCAACAAGGAAAAGACTATGCTTATCACCGCGATCCTGCTACTCTGCGTGCGTTTAGTCAAAATGGGCCATTTTATGCAATTGCCTTGAGACAAAATATGCTTAATACTCAAGGTGGCGGCCGGCGTGATGGTCATGCTCAAGTACTAGATCCAAATGGGACTCCAATCCCACATTTATTTGAAGCAGGAGAATTAGGTTCACCATTTGTTAATAAATATACTACTGGTGGTAATATTGCAGATTGTTTAATTTCTGGTAAAATCGCTGGGGAAAATGCTGCTGTTGCTAAACAGGATATGTCTAGAATCGGTACCGCGGATCTAAATAGTGCACCAATTAATGATAATTTTGTTGCTTCAAGTGATGAAGGCGATCAAAAATTCAAAGTTGGCCCTAATCAATATTTAGGATATAGTAATCAAGGCATGGGTGATGGCGTGGTTGTCAGAACCACCTTGGATGAATCAGGCAAGATTGCGGATGTCGAAATTTTGAAGCAAACTGAAAGTGATGACTACGGCTCAAAAGCGGTTAAAGAGTTACCTCAAAAAATGGTTGAGCAAAACACCTACGATGTCGATGCCGTTTCTGGAGCATCAGAAACCAGCAGAGCAATAAAAGAAGCTGTCAAAGACTCCTTGAGTAAAGCAAAGAAGAAGTAAAAGCTCTTTTTACTATACTAAAAGCTATAAACTATTATGAAATTTTAATAAGTATTTTTCAGAAGACGAAGAACTTCGTCTTTTTTTGTTTGCTAAAAATTTCTTACTTTTGTGACCTCGCCAGCATTAAAACTTTTTAAGCCCGCTACAGTTTTTAAAACTAAATTTGCCTGCTGTGTTATATCTGTCACTTTTCCTAATATTCTTTGTTTGCCCATTGTCAATACCACGTCATGATTCATTAGGGCAAGCTTCTTTTTGTAATCAGGCAGAAAATTGACTTGATCAAATTGAGGAATAAATTCTAATAAATTTTCTGTAATTTGAGCGATAAATTGACAAATTTGCTTTTCACTGGGCATTTTTGTTAGTAAGTTGCCAGCCGTCTTTAATTCATTATGCAAATGATTTTGATAAAGATTACAGCCAATGCCAATAACCGCAACTTGGGGCTGTGGTACTTCAACCAGGATACCCGCTATTTTTTTACCTTTGAAAAGCAGATCATTCACCCATTTGAATTGAGGCTCTAAATGAAATATTTCTTTAATGGCCAATTGTAGCTGCCATGCAATACCGGTAGTTAATAATCCTTGATTCTGCCAGTTCAATTGCGGCACTTCGATAACTAGTGATAGATAAATGCCCCCTTTTTGTGAAATAAAGTGACGACTTTGTTTACCATAGCCGGAAGTTTGCTCATCACTTCCGTATAGCACGGGACCTGAATATCCCTTAGTAGCTAGTTTTTGTTTTGCATACAAGTTTGTGGAATCGATGCTTTCCCACCAATTAATTTCTAGTTGAAATTTGTTCAACAATATTTTGAGATATTCTTGTTTTTTTAAACTATTCATTAATAATCTATCCTTATACCTAATTAAATTTGTAAAAATACTTTGATATTCAAACTATTTATTTTTAGAATTTTTTAAAAAATACTTGCCTTGATAACGCAAATAAACTAATATTGCAAAAAGGAGTTTGACATTTAGTAAATAATACCATATCATACTCTAATAATTTATTTTGAATATAAAAGTATTTAAAGGAGATGCTAAATGTTGGTATAAAGCGAGATTATTTGAAATAAAAATTTAAATTATAGCTTTATATATATTTATAAATTAGTATCAAGAGTTTATTAGTACAGATTATATAGTTGAGTAAGAGGTGATGCTATTGGAGACAAGTTTAAAACGCATCAATAATCTTTTGTCTACGGTTTATTCAGATATCATGAAAGTCGAAGAACGTGAATTGCGAAAAAGTGAATTTAAAGACATTTCACTAAGAGAATTACACGCGATCGATGCGATTACTATGTATGAACACAAGACAAGTTCCCAAGTAGCAAGTGAATTGATGGTAACAGCAGGTTCGCTGTCAACTATGGTTAATAACTTGGTACGTAAGGGCTATGTTGTGCGAATAAACGGTGAAGATGATCGCAGAATAATCCGACTGGGTTTAACTAGTCGGGGTCGCTTAATTTATAGGGCGCACGATTCATTTCACCGCCATATGGTAAAAAAGTTTATTGCAGGCTTTGATAATGAGCAGGTGGCAATTATTGAACGTGCTCTGTTGAATCTGCGTGCTTTTCTTGAGTTTCCGGCAAGAATTGATAATAAAAGGAGCATTAACTGATGAGCTTAAGAATTAGTCAAACTGCTCATTATGTTCCCTCTAAGGTAATTACCAATGATGACTTAGCGCAGATAATGACTACCTCAGATGAATGGATATCTTCAAGAACTGGTATCAAACAAAGGCATGTAGTTCAAAATGAACAAACTTCTGATTTGGCTTTGACAGTTGCTCAACAGCTTTTACAAAAAGCTGATCTCAAGCCTGAGCAATTGGATTTTATTATTGTGGCAACTATGTCGCCTGATTATCTGACACCTTCAACAGCGGCAATTGTGCAGGGGAAACTGCACGCTGGCAAAGCATTGGCATTTGATATTAATGCGGCGTGTTCTGGTTTTATCTATGCTTTAGCGATCGCAGATAAACTGTTAGCAGGACCCTATCAACGAGGATTAGTTATCGGAGCAGAAGTCTTGTCCAAGTTGATAGATTGGCAAGAGCGCTCAACCGCTGTTCTCTTTGGGGATGGTAGTGGTGGCGTGTTAGTTGAAAAAAGTACTCAAGTAAAAGGAATAGTTGCTGAAGATTTGGCAACTTTTGGAGATCTGGGAGCAAAATTAACAGCTGGGTACCAACCTTTATGTTCACCCTATAGCTCGGATAACATTGCAAAGCACAAGAAATACTTTGAGATGGACGGTAGAGCTGTTTATGACTTTGCTACTCATGAAGTACCTAATTCGATTAGGCGTGTTTTAGTTAAAGCAAACTGGAAAAAAGATGATGTGCAGTGGTTTTTGCTCCATCAAGCAAATGGACGCATTATTTCCGCAATAGCAAAGCATCTAAATATTCCGGAAGAAAAATTTTTGGAAAATATTGCAAAATATGGCAATACTTCTGCTGCCAGTGTGCCAATACTGCTGGATGAAGCAGTTAATTCTGGCATCATTAAGCGCAATCAAAAACTGATTTTAAGTGGCTTTGGCGGTGGTCTGACGGCTGCCAGCATTGCTTTAAGCTTTTAAAGATAATTTATTAAGAAAGAGAAATCAAATGACTGAAGAAGAAATTTTTAACAAAGTAAAAGAAATTATTGTTGCACAAACCGGAGAAGACGAAAGTGCTGTCACAGCTCAATCCAATATAAAAGATGATTTAAATGCTGACAGTCTGGACGTGTTTGAAGTGATTAATGAATTAGAAGATGAATTTGACATCAAGATTGAAAGTGAAGAGGGTATTGAAACAGTTCAGGATTTAGTCGATTTTGTTAAAAAACAACTGGCAGCGAAAGAAGGTTAACAAATGGAATTAAGTCCATTTATGAAAGAACTGGGTCTTAAATACCCAATTTTTCAAGGAGGTATGGCCTGGGTTGCAGATGGCAAGCTGGCAGCTGCTGTTTCAAATGCTGGTGGCTTAGGAATTATTGGGTCGGGCAATGCACCTGGCAGTGTTGTGGCTGATGAGATTGAATCAGCTAAATCACTGACAAAAAAGCCATTTGGTGTAAATGTGATGTTGCTTTCACCTTATGCTGATGAAGTTGTCAATGTTATTTTGGCAAATAAAGACAGTGTTGCAGTTGTGACTACTGGAGCTGGCAATCCGGCAAAATACATAGAAAAGTTAAAAGATGCTGGTATTAAAGTAATCCCAGTTGTTGGTTCCGTTGCTTTGGCCAGAATGATGGAACGTGTAGGTGTTGACGCTGTTGTGGCCGAAGGGATGGAATCAGGTGGTCATATCGGAAAATTAACGACAATGGCTCTGGTACCACAGGTTGTAGATGCAGTTAAAATTCCCGTAATTGCAGCTGGAGGAATAGGCGACGGTCGCGGTATGGCTGCTGCATTCATGTTGGGTGCTGAGGGCGTGCAAATTGGTACTCGTTTTTTAGTTGCAACTGAATCAAAGATACATCCAAATTATAAACAAGCTGTTTTGCGTGCCAAAGATGCCAGTACCTTAGTTACTGGTGAATATGCAGGCCATCCTTCACGGGTTTTAAAAAATAAGATGGCTAAAACGTATATCGGAATTGAAAAGGAAGAGGCTTTAAAGCCGCATCCGGATTATGACAAGTTAGAGGAACTGGGAACTGGTAGTTTGCGTAGAGCAGTAATTGACGGTGATAGTGAAACTGGTTCATTTATGGCCGGAGAAATTGCCGGTATGGTAAAAAAGGAACAGCCTGCTGCTGAAATTCTGGCTGAAGTTTATAGTCAGGCGGATAAATTGCTAAATGGGGAAAGATAGGCAAAATGATTTGTTTACTATTTAGCGGTCAAGGTGCTCAAAAAACCGGTCTGACATATGATTTATACCAAACTGAACCGCACTACCGCAAAATCATTGCTACAGCGAGCAATATATTACATTTGGACTTGGCAGAATTATTATTTGATCCAAAAAAGGCAAATGATCTGGCGCAAACGCGTTATGCCCAACCCGCTATTTTGACAATGAGTTACGGCTTGTACCAAATTCTTAGCGAAAATGCAGATTTTAAAAAATTAGGTATCGGACTCAGCCTGGGTGAATATAGTGGTCTTGCCTGTGCTAACTACTTAGAATTCGAGACCGCACTTCGCTTGATCAAAAAACGCGGTGAACTTATGCAAAAAGCAAGCAGCCAAAACCCGGGAATCATGGTGGCTGTCATGAAGAGTTCTTTAGCAAGCGTTGAATTAGCCATAAAGGATGCCCAAAAAATAGGTCTGATTGGGATAGCAAATGTTAACACTCCTAATCAAATTGTTGTTGGTGGTGAAAAAGATGCGGTCCAAAATTTGCGCGAACAACTTGAAAAAGACGGTGCCCGTGTAGTTCCACTAAAAGTAAGCGGTGCTTTTCACACGCCCTTAATGAAACCAATTCAAGCAGCTTTGAAAACTGAATTGCACAAAGTTGACTGGCATAATGGCACTTTTCCGGTTTACAGCACTACGACTCAAAAAGAGTTTGCACCTGACAACCTTGTTTCGACTTTGACGGAGCAGCTAGTTTCAACTACCTATTTTGCAAAAACCTTGGCTCAGCATAGTCAAGATATAACTGCGGTTGTTGAATTAGGACCAGGTAAAACTTTGCTTTCTTTTGCACGAAAAATTCTTAAAAGAGTTCCAGCCTATCAAACAGATAGCGTGGCAAATATGCAAGAAACAGTTTCTGCTTTAAAGGAGTTTAATTCATGAAGTTAAAAGATAGTGTGGTCTTGGTTACTGGTAGTTCACGCGGTATTGGTCTGGCAATTGCTCAAGCTTTTGCCAAACAAAGAGCAAAAATAGTTTTAAACGCCCGCAAACCAATTAGTTCTGAAGTCATCGACCAGTTTGAAAAAGATCATGTTGAAGTAATGGATATTAGCGCAGATGTTACCAAAGAAGAAGATGTGAAAGAAATGATTGCCAAAATTATCAATCATTTTGAACATCTAGATGTTGTGGTCAATAATGCCGGTATTGTCAAAGACGGACTGCTCAATCGCATGTCTAAAGCAGACTTTCTAAGTGTAGTTAACACCAATTTGATTGGCACCTTTAATGTCATTAAACAGTCACTGAGACCGATGTATAAGCAAAGAAAAGGCTGTTTTATTAACTTATCGAGTGTAGTTGGCTTAACAGGTAACATTGGTCAGGCTAATTATGCCGCTAGTAAAGCAGGAATTATTGGTTTAACTAAATCTGTTGCTAAAGAAGCAGCATTACGCAATTTGCGCTGTAACGCCATTGCTCCAGGAATGATTGACACACAAATGACTAGAAGCCTTAGTGAAAAAATCCAGCAGCAATTACTTAAGGAAATTCCGCTGAAACGTTTGGGACAAATTGAAGAAATAGCACAAACCGCAGTTTTTTTAGCCCAAAATGACTATATTACTGGTCAGACAATAACGGTAGATGGCGGATTGACAATGCAGTAAGGAGTAAGTAATGACAAGAGTAGTAATTACAGGTTTGGGTGCCTTAACACCTATTGGTAATGACGTTGCCAGTTTTGAAGCTGGACTCAATAGTCAAAAAATTGGTTTTGAGCCGATCACTTATTTTGATGCTGATACAAGTGGAGTCACACTGGCTGGGCAACTGGATAATTTTGACCCCTTGCTTTTTTTAACTAAAAAAGATACCAAACGCATGGATGCATTCACACTATACGCGATGTATTCAACTGCACAAGCCATGGAACAAGCAGGAATTGATGATAAAAATACCAATAGTGAACGTTTTGGCGTAATTTGGGGCACAGGAATTGGTGGATTAACTACCATCCAGAAGCAAGTCATTAAATGGCACGAAAAAGGCCTAGATCGGGTTTCGCCAATGTTTATTCCTACTTCAATTGCTAACATGGCAGCAGGCAATATTTCTATTCGCTATCATGCTCAAGGAATCAGTACCACAATTGTGACTGCCTGTGCTTCGAGTACAAATGCAATTGGTGAAGCTTTCAGACAGATAAAAGATGGCTATGCCGATGTCATGATTGCTGGTGGCTCAGAGGCCGCAATCAATGAAAGTGGAATAGCTGGTTTTGCTGCAATTTCAACATTGTCCACGACAACGGATCCTGAAAAAGCAAGTATTCCCTTTGATCAAAATCGTAACGGTTTTGTGATGGGAGAAGGTTCAGGTTCTCTTGTTTTAGAATCGCTAGAACATGCTCAAAGTCGTGGCGCACATATTTTAGGTGAAATTGTCGGTTATGGGACTAGTTCCGATGCATACCATATTACGTCTCCTGATCCTAGTGGCAGTCAGGCTGCAAGAGCAATGGAACTGGCTCTTAGTGAAGCTCAAGTAAGCCCTGAGCAAGTGGGCTATATCAATGCTCATGGTACAAGTACCAAAGCAAATGATTGGGCTGAGTCTAAAGCAATTAATCAGGTTTTTGGTCAGAATAGCAATGTCCTTGTTTCAAGTACTAAAAGCATGACGGGTCATTTACTAGGAGCAGCAGGAGCTATTGAAGCTATTGCCACAATTTTGGCACTTAATTCAGGATTATTACCGATAAATGTAGGAGTAACCCAGCAAGACCCCGAGTGCAAAGTTAATTTGGTCAATAAACAAAATTGTCAACAAAAAATAGATTATGCCATCAGCAATTCATTTGGTTTTGGTGGACATAATGCGGTGATTGCGTTAAAAAGGTGGAATGATTAAATGACTTTTGAAGAAATTGAAAAATTAATCGCAGAAATTAATCAAAGTGATATCACCAAACTGGATTTAGACTTTAAAGGTGGCCATATTAAGATTGATAAAAGTCAAGCTACACCAGTAGAAATTGGGGAAGAAAGTCCTGTAGGCCAATCGTCTGCTAAAACACTGCAGGGAACTAATCATCAAGAACTTAGCAAAATAGCTGCGCCTAAGCAGAAAACTTTAAAAATTAAGGCACCACTTGTTGGCATAGTTTATTTACAAGCAAGTCCAGAAAAACCTCAATATAAAAAGCCGGGTGATCATGTCAATAAAGGTGATGTGGTTTGCGTTATTGAAGCAATGAAAATGATGACTGAAATTAAAAGCGACTTTACAGGGACTATTGATAAAATTTTAGTTACAAATGAACAAGTAGTTGAATATGATCAACCACTGATAACGGTTATTCCAGAATGAAGGAAGCAAATATGAGTGAACCAAAAAAGTTACATACTTTAGATAGTGTGCAGATTCAGGCTATTTTGCCTCACCGCTTTCCAATGCTGTTAATTGATCAGGTCTTAGATTATGAGCCCGGTAAATATGCTGTTGCTAAAAAAAATATCACAATTAATGAAAGCTATTTTCAGGGACATTTTCCGAGTAATCCAGTAATGCCGGGTGTTTTGATAACTGAGGCTTTGGCGCAAACTGGTGCAGTTGCATTGCTGACACTATCGGAATTTAAAGGAAAAACTGTCTATTTTGGAGGTATCAAGAATGCTCGCTTTAGAACAATGGTTAAGCCGGGAGATACTTTGAATTTAGAAGTTAAGCTGGATAAGCTACGTGGAAATGCCGGGATTGGCGAGGCCAAAGCAACTGTTAAAGATAAAGTTGCATGTACTGCTCAGTTAATTTTTGCAATTCAGTAAAGTGTGACATTATGTTTAAAAAAATTTTGATAGCGAATCGTGGAGAAATTGCTATAAGGATAATTCGAGCTTTACGCGAAATGGGAATTAAGTCAGTTGCTGTTTATTCAACGGCCGATAAACATGCCCAACATGTGAAAGAAGCTGATGAGGCAATATGTATTGGTTCTCCCCAACCGGCCGATTCGTATTTAAATATGCAAAATATTGTCAGTGCGGCTGTCTTAACTGGAGCAGATGCAATTCATCCAGGATACGGTTTTTTATCAGAGAGTCCTGAATTTGCTCAAATGTGTGAAGAATGCCATTTAGTTTTTATTGGTCCCAAGTCAAAAACCATTTCTTTAATGGGAAATAAAGCTAATGCCCGGGAAATGATGCGCAAGAATAATATACCTGTTATTCCTGGAAGTGATGGGATTGTTAAAAATGCTGCGGCTGCATTAAAAATTGCAAATAAAGTGGGCTACCCCGTAATGCTCAAAGCCGTTGCCGGTGGTGGCGGAAAAGGAATAAGACGTGTGACTCAAGCTGCTGACTTAACAGAGGCATTTAACCAGGCACAAGAAGAAGCCAGAATTTCTTTTGGAGACGACAGAATGTATCTGGAAAAAATTATTTCCCCAGCCAAACACGTCGAAGTACAGATCATGGCAGATAAAACAGGACATGTGGTAGCACTTCCAGAAAGAGATTGCTCAATGCAACGCAACCAGCAAAAAGTGATCGAAGAAACGCCTTGTTCACAAATCAGTGCAAGAGAAAGAGACTATTTGCAACAGATAACTGTTAAAGCAATAAAGGCAATAAATTATGAAAATGTTGGTACTATCGAATTTTTAATGGATCCTGACCATCATTTCTATTTTATGGAAATGAATACCAGGATTCAGGTTGAACATTCAATTACTGAAGAAGTTGCTCAGATTGATCTCGTTAAAGAACAGGTTAATATTGCTGCAGGCAAAGATTTGAGCATATCTCAAGAAGATGTGCATGTCCACGGTGCTGCAATTGAAGCTCGCATTAATGCAGAGGATCCTAGTAAAAATTTTTGTCCCCAAGCTGGTAAGATCGCAAAAATGGTATTGCCTAGTGGTCTAGGTATTAGAATTGAAAGTGGAGTTAACAGTGGAGATACCGTTTCACCATTTTACGATTCGATGATTGTTAAAATTATTGCACATGCAACTAACAGACAAATGGCAATTAAGCGTTTGCTTGATGCACTTACGGAATTTGAGATTAAAGGTCTAGTTACTAACCGCGATTTTTTGATTGCTTTGCTTAACGATGAAAAATTTCAAAACGGTACATATTTAACAACGTATATAGATCAAGAATTTTTATCCAATTATCTTAAGCGACTGAGAAATAATGAAAAGGAAGCGCAAGTTAATGGCAATTAGATTTGCAAGTCATCCCCATGGTGCCTTAAAAAAGTATCAGGAAAATGTTCCTAAAGGTATTTTTAGAATTTGCCCTAAATGTGGCAGTAAATTTTATTTTCATCGTGCTGGTAAATATCAGCTGTGCCCTAATTGTGGCTACGGTTTTCGGGTAACTGCCAGAGCTCGTTTGAAAATGCTGACAAAGGACTTTACGGAATGGGATGCAGATTTAGCGACTACTGATCCACTCGATTTTCCAGATTATCAGGCTACAATTAAAAAAATGCAGTCCAAAACTAAACTTAAGGATGCGGTTTTAACCGGTCAAGCCAATATTGCCGGTTACGAAACTGCTTTGGGTATTATGGATCCGGTGTTTATAATGGGCAGTCTAGGAACAGCTACTGGTGAGCGAATAACTCGCTTGTTTGAACAAGCAACCACCAAGAAATTACCCGTTGTTTTGTTCACCGCCTCGGGTGGTGCTAGAATGCAGGAGGGAATTCAATCACTAATGCAAATGGCTAAAATCTCGCAGGCAGTTAATGACCATCGCGCAGCACATTTGCTTTATGTCAGCGTGATTATGGATCCCACAACTGGCGGAGTCACTGCCAGTTTTGCCTCGCAGGCAGACATTATTTTGGCTGAGCCTAAAGCTTTATTAGGTTTTGCTGGACGCAGAGTCATTGAACAGACTATTAATAAAAAACTGCCACCAGATTTTCAGACAGTTGAGAATGCTTATCAAAATGGCTTTATTGACAGTATTGTCCCCCGAGATGAGCAGGTAGCCAAACTTGGTCAGATACTTAAAATTTTTGCTGCAGAAAAATGGGAGGCTCAAGTTCATGGCGAGTGATAAAATTTTAGCCATTATGGATGGGGCAAGAAGTGACCATAAAAGTAACATGCATCGTCTAGTAATTCAACTGTTTCCCGATTTTTTTGAAATGCACGGAGACCGTACAAGTAGTGACGATGCCGCCATAATCGCGGGTTTTGCAACTATAAATGATATGAGTGTCTGCGTCATTGCAACTAATAAGGGCCAAGAATTAAAAGAACGCATGGCAACTAATTTTGGCAGTCCTTTACCTCAAGGTTATCGCAAAGCATTGCGGGTAATGAAAACAGCTGCCAAAATGAGTATTCCCATTGTCACTCTTATCAATACCCCAGGCGCCTATCCGGGAGCAGAGGCAGAAAAGAATGGTCAAGGACAGGTTATTGCTGCTAATATTAGTGAGATGTTGCAGTTAAAGGTACCAATTCTAACTATTATTATTGGTGAAGCCGGCTCAGGTGGAGCGTTGGCCTTGGCCTGCAGTGATGAAGTCTGGATGCTGGAACACAGCATGTATACAGTTTTGTCACCTGAAGGATTTGCTTCGATTATGTGGAAAGATGCTAAACTAGCCACAAAAGCTGCAGAAATAATGCATATTGAACCTGAGTGGTTAAAGAAACAGGGCATAGTAGAACGGGTTTTGCCTGAACAAGTTTTAGAAAACCAAGCAGAAGGACTAAAAGAATTAATTGAGCAGAAGTTGAAAAAATTTCAGAAGATAAATTTAACCGATTTACTAGATAAAAGACATGCAAGATACCGCAAGTTCTAAAAGAATTTAACCTAATTAATAAAAAATATAATGCTTTAAATATTTAATTATTTTTTAATTAAAATAGAATTTTAACAGAACTAGCGCGAAACGAGAAAAATCATGTTAGAGAAAAAACCATACTTATTGGCACGCTTAGTTAGTGGTTTGGGCAACTCGCTTTATGGCATGGTTTTTATTTGGTGGATCCAGATTCAAACCAAAAGTTCAACTATGGTTGGCATTACTAATGCTATTTTCACAGTAACTGCTGCTCTTTCTATTTTTTATGGTCCTTTTATTGACAGTCACTCTTTTAAGAAAACCAGCATCTATTCTATGGTGATACAGGTAGTCTTATTGTTTATGCTTACAGCTGTGATTATTTATTTTAGCCAAAGTTATATTTTAGCTATTATTATTGCTGGATTACTATCAATTTGTGATGAATTTTTTAATCCTGCTGATCGCGCTATTTTAAAAGAATCTCTTCTGGATGAAACAGAAATGAGCAGTATTATTTCCAAGATTAATATCGTGGATCAACTGGTAAATGTTGGTGGCATTGCACTTTCTGGTTCATTACTGGCTTTTATGGCAAGCGGAGACATTATTTTAGCTTGTGCCTGCTTGAGTTTACTGGGGCTTTTATTGTTAATTGCAGCTCTGAGAAAAATACCTGTTCATAATGCATTTAAAGAAAAAGAAAGCCAGGCAGAAGGCCTAACTAAATATTGGCAAAAGATTTTCAGTGGCTACAGTTACATTAAGGAAAATGTCTTTTTATTGCACTATCTTTGGTCTGGCTTGCTTTATTCGTTTGCACAACCTGCAATGATTTTAATTTTACCTCGTATAGCCGCAAAAGCGGGACAGCCGGCACTTTATAGCACTTTCTACATATGCATACTGGCGGGAATAATACTGGGAGCCTTAATAGCCGGCAAAATGAAAGCAAAAATTATAACAGTTGGCTGGGCTTGGACTATTAGCGCCATACCGCTTATTTTGATGTTGTTTTCTTTAAAAAACATGGTACTTCTTTGCGCATTGCTTTTTCTTTTTGGTCCTGTTACCAGTATTCATAACGTTCTTGCAGAATCTGTCATTCAGACTTCCACAGCAGACAATTATTTGGGGCGAGTTTTAACAACAATCAGAACTTTTGCCAATATTGGTGGACCCGTTTCGTCAGTTGTTTCTGGCATAATTCTTGATCATGTTGGTGAAAAATTTATTATTGTTCTTTGTGCAAGCTTAATTATCATAGGTGGTATAAATATTTTGCTGGCAAGACCTAAAAAAACTATTTAAAGTAATTATTGGCGTTAAAAAATAATTTGTTTTATAATAATTTCTGCTAAAATTAAGAAGGACATTACGACATATTTGCTAATCTGGAAGGTTGGCTTTTTTATTTCAAAGAATCAGATAGATGACTAAAGTAAAAATTGATTTTACTAGCAAAATAATCCAAGGCAAAGATAGTGAAACTTTCAAGAAAAAAGCTGATGGCGAATTAATTGAATCTGCAGGTAATACCAGAGTTTTTTATTTGGAAGATGGCAAAATTCCCGTTAAGATATTAATTAAAGAAGATAATGTGATTATTAGGCGTGGCAGTGACCAGAATAATTACTCGCAGTTACATTTTATAGTTGGTGAACGTAAAGACTGTCGCTATGTGGCACAAGGCTATCAAATGGATCTCAAAAGTACGACTGAATTTATTAAATTTTTCCCTAAAAATGATGGTTCAAGAGAACTTCAGATTGAATATAACCTATATAGTGGTCTATACTTAATAGGTAACTATGCCGTCACATTGATTTTTACTTGAACGCCTAGTAAAATAAGAAAGACTGTTTAAGAGAGAGGAATACATTGTGGGATTAAACGACTTTAAAAATAAAAATCGCAATGAATTATCAATGATTGAAGTTGCTCGCGCAATTTTAGAAGATAACAATAAGAGAATGGCTTTTGCTGATATTGTTAATGCAGTGCAAAAGTACCTAGGCGTCAGCGATGAAGAAATAAGGGAACGTTTGCCCCAATTCTACACTGACATGAATACCGATGGTGAATTCATTTCTATGGGTGAAAATGTGTGGGCTCTTCGTTCATGGTTTCCTTATGAATCTGTAGATGAAGAGGTTAATCACCCTGAAGACGAGGATGAAGAAGACATTCGGACACACCATAAGAAAGTTAATGCCTTTTTAGCAAGTGCTACAGGTAGCGATGATATCATTGACTATGATAATGATGATCCGGAAGACGAAGACTTGGATGCCACTGCTGATGACGAGCCGGATGATTTTGATGATGACGATGAATATGTCAATACCGATGATGACGATGATGAAGACTTGCCAGATGGCATTGAGGGTCAGTTGTCTGAATTGAATGATGATGACGACGAAGATGACGATGAATAATTTTCTTGACTTTGTCTCCCAAAATAGATAGTATTTTATTTGGGCACGTTATGTGCGTTTAAGCTCCCGTATGGGAGCTTTTTTATTTTTGATTATTCTTATTTTTTGCAAAGGAGTTTGGGCTAATGACAAAATATATCTTCGTTACTGGCGGTGTCGTTTCTTCACTAGGTAAGGGCATCACTGCCTCTAGCTTAGGTCGATTACTAAAAAACCGCGGTTTAAAGGTGACAATGCAAAAGTTTGATCCGTATATTAACATTGACCCCGGAACAATGAATCCTTATCAACATGGGGAAGTGTTTGTCACTGATGATGGTACTGAGGCGGACCTTGATTTAGGACACTACGAAAGAATCGTTGACGTACGCACCAGCAAATATTCGAATGTTACTACCGGTAAAATTTATAAAGAAGTACTGGAAAAAGAGCGACGCGGGGACTATCACGGAGCTACTGTTCAGGTCATTCCCCATATCACAGACATGATTAAGCAAAAAATTATGCGTGCTGGTCTGACCACTGATTCAGACGTTGTTATTTCAGAAATTGGTGGTACAGTTGGCGATATTGAATCTACTCCTTTTATGGAATCTATCAGACAGATGCGTCGTGAAGTAGGTGAAGAAAATGTAATGTACATTCATTGTACGTTAGTGCCTTATTTACACGCAGCACAAGAAATGAAAACTAAGCCGACTCAACATTCTGTTGCCGAACTGCGCAGCATTGGTATTCAGCCCAATATGCTGGTGTTACGTGCTGAAATGCCAATTGACCAGGAGCATAAGGATAAAATTTCCAACTTCACTGATGTGCCAGTTGATCGCATTATTGAATCAATTAACGCACCAACACTTTTTGACTTGCCGTTAGCTTTCCAAAAGCAGGGGATGGATCAAAAGGTCTGTGATTTTCTCCATATTAAGAGTCCTAAGGATGAAGCTGATATGGCTGAATGGCAAAGGCTTGATGACCGGGTTAAAAATTTACAACACACTACCACGATTACTCTTGTTGGTAAGTATGTTGAACTTGAAGATGCCTATATTTCCGTTACAGACGCCTTGAAGCATGCTGGTTATGCCTACAATACTGATGTCAAAATTAATAAAGTGCAGGCAGAAGACGTGACTGAAGATAATATTGCCGACTTTATGAAAGATTCTGATGGTTTAATCGTTCCTGGTGGTTTTGGTTCACGCGGTTTTGAAGGAATGATTACAGCAATTAAATATGCTCGGGAAAACGATATTCCGTTTTTAGGAGTTTGCCTGGGGATGCAGATGGCGACTGTCGAGTTTGCCCGTGACGTTTTAGGATATAAGGACGCTAATACCACCGAAGCAGATCCTAAGACTAAGCATAATGTAATTGACATTATGGCTGACAAACGTGATGAAGAAAATATTGGCGGAACCTTGCGTTTAGGTCTTTATCCAGCAACCTTGAAGAAGGGGACAAAGACTGCTGCTGCGTATGATAATCAAGATGTCATTCAGGAGCGTCACCGTCACCGTTACGAGTTTAATAATGAATATCGTGAAGCATTTGAAAAAGCAGGAATGACTTTTGCCGGAGTATCACCAGATAACCACTTAGTTGAAATTATTGAATTGACTAAAAACAAATTCTTCATTGCTGCACAATATCACCCTGAATTTTTGAGCCGACCGCAAAGGCCGGAAGGATTATATAAAGCATTTATTGGTGCTGCCTGTGGTCTTCCTGAAGAAAAGCTTTAATTGGCAAAGTTGAATAATACAAAAACCAGATTTTTGGGTGAGGGAAGGCAAAGGTCTTCTCTTGTTTTTTCTGTTAAATTCCTATAACATTATTATGACTAAACGAAATAGAAAAGGATTTTTTCGCCAATGAAGCAAATGATAATTCATGGTGGAAAGCCCCTGCAAGGTGATGTCTGGATCGGTGGTGCCAAAAACTCGACTGTTGCTTTAATTCCAGCATCAATATTGTCGCGTACACCAGTAACTTTGGAAGGTGTTCCAAGGATTGCAGATGTTGACAACTTAATGGATCTGCTCAGTGAAATGGATGTTGTGAGTGACTTTCACAATACAACATTGCGTATCAATCCAGAACACATTAAGATGAGCCCATTGCCAAGTGGTAAAATCAAGAGTTTGCGTGCATCCTATTATTTTATGGGTGCACTTCTTGGCCGTTTTGGTAAGGCTGTTGTGGGCTTCCCTGGTGGAGATGATATTGGTCCCCGCCCCATAGATCAACATATTAAGGGTTTTGAAGCCTTAGGCGCATGTGTAAAAAATGAGAATGATCAAATAAAAATTACTTCCCCTGCAGAGGGACTTCATGGTGCTACTATTCATTTAGCAATGCCTTCTGTGGGTGCAACAATGAATATAATAATGGCATCAGTAACGGCTCAAGGACAAACTATTATTGATAATGCGGCTAAAGAACCTGAAATAATTGATTTAGCTACTTTTTTAAATAATATGGGTGCAGTCATTAGAGGTGCCGGGACCGATTCTATTAGGATTGAAGGCGTTGAACGTCTTGAAGCCAAGACTCCTCATACAATTATTCCGGATCGAATCGAAGCTGGCACTTATATTTCTCTTGCTGGTTGTATTGGTAACGGCATCTGTATTCACAATATTATTGAAGAACACCTGGATTCTTACTTAGCTAAAGTAGAAGAAATGGGTGTGGTAATTGATGCCACAGAGGATTCGCTTTTTGTTTATCCAGCCGGCGATTTGAAAATGACGCAAATTCGCACCGCATCTTATCCCGGATTTGCGACAGATTTGCAGCAGCCGGTAACACCACTTTTGCTTTCTGCTAAGTCTGGTGAAGGTGTCATCATTGACCAAATCTACCCCAAAAGAATTGGACATATTGAGCAATTACGCAAGATGGGTGCGGATATTAAGGTTGAGGACAATATTATTTTGGTTCATCCTACTGCTAAACTTCATGGTACTACGGTTTCTGCTGGAGAAATTCGTGCAGGAGCTTGTTTAATGATAGCAGGTTTGATGGCGGATGGTACAACCGTTATCAACAATGCTGGCAATATTTTACGAGGCTATGATCGCGTTCAAGAAAAACTACGTCTGCTGGGGGCAAATGTAAAAATTCAGGATGTGCCTGAAAAGTAATGTGTTTGTGAGCTATAAAAAAAGAATATTATAAAGAGGCTATTCGTCAAGAATAGTCTTTTTATTTTTAAGGGTGGAATATCTTAAGAATAAAAGATCTGGGGCTTTGGAGTCTTGGGTCTTTTTTTGCTTTCACACTAGTTCTAGTTTCTTCACACTAAAAAATCAGAAAAAATTATTTTCAAGCTTATGATCATTCAAAATCAGGTAAAGCAAACAAAAGATCTCTTATTGGCGACGATTCACAGTTTTTAGGAGTTAAAAAAGCTCTGAATAGTTGAAAAATATAGTTTACAATGACGTTTGAAGATGTTTGCGGTTTAACAATTTGTTTAAATATAGAGGTCAAGATGCTAAAGGATGAAATTTTACGTTATTTGGATGCTAAAACCAAAACAATTGATTTACAAGAATTAAATGCAGATTTAACAGCTGGTGGAGTTGCCAAAGCTTTGAATGCAAAGCGGAATACGGTTAGTTTGTATTTAAACCAACTAACAAAAGAACAAAAATTAGTCAAAATTGAAACTCGACCTGTGCATTTTATTCATAAGGCAGAGTTTGAAAAGAATAATTTTCGTCTTAAAAACAATATTTATGAATCAGTAGCGAAACTCGAACATGAAAATGATAATAAAAATGTTTTAAAAAAACTAACTCAAATAAATCCCAGTTTGAAAGAAAGTATTGAAAGAGTGCGAGCAGCTATTTTATATCCAAATGGCGGATTGCCTTTGCTTATAACTGGCGAAAGTGGAACTGGTAAAAGTTATTTAGTTAGTTTAATCAATCAATTTTGTCGAACACAAAAGCTTATTAAGCTAAATGCTCCATTTATTACTGTTAATTGTGCCCAGTACGCTGATAATCCAGAATTATTAACCAGTAATTTATTTGGTTATAAAAAAGGTGCTTTTACAGGAGCAGATTTTGATCATGATGGAGCTTTTGTAGAAGCTGACGGTGGGATTCTCTTTTTAGATGAAGTCCATAGACTTGGATCAAAGGGACAAGAAAAATTGTTTACTTACCTTGATCAGGGGGTTGTGTATCCAGTTGGAGAAACTAAAAGAGGTAAGAAGGTTAATGTGCGCTTATGTTTTGCAACGACGGCAGATTTAGATACTAATTTTTTGACTACTTTTATGCGTCGGATTCCAGTTAAAATTACGTTACCGCCATTAAGTCAAAGAAGCAGGGAGGAACGACAAAATCTAGTTTTTACTTTGCTTAAAAATGAACAGAAAAGAATTGGTAAAACGCTAAATGTAAGTAGTCAGGTTTTGAAAATGCTTGCCAATTATGAACCAACAGGAAATATTGGCGATTTAAAGAATGCTATTAAATTAACGATTGCAAGAGCCAATGCAGAAAATAAAAAAGAAAAAGAAATATCAATTACTGCTTCATTTTTACCTAATGAAGTTTTGAGTAATAGTAAGATTGATACCTATCATTCACAAAGCAGTTCAATTGTAATTAATAATGATACTGAATTGGAAGATCTAATAGCACGTAATACACCTGAAAAACAAGTTTTTCTGAATAGTTTAAAAAGAATACTATCGACTTATGCGCAAAATAGTCGTGATTTACACAAGTGTGAATCAAAACTAAAACAGATTGTTTATCAGTTATTTGATACATTGCTTTTTGAAAAAGATAATAGTAAACAAATTCCTTTTTTATCTTATGTTATTGAAAGCGTCAAAAGACTATTTGACCAGTTAAAAAATGCATATCAGTTAAAAATTAGCGGCAATGCCATTTATGCGGTTAGCTATTATCTATTTGAAAGACAAAAAATTCGTTTAGATAATACAGAATTAAAAAACATGCAGGATTTGATTCAACTTAATAAGGATGTACAACAGAGATATTCTGAAGTTTATCAGTATGTTACTCGTTTGATAGCTCTAATTAAAGATAATCTTGACATTGATCTAAACGAAATTGACTACATTTTATTAACTATTTATCTAAATAAATTAGAAATAATTACTAAAACGGGTTTAGTTAAAGCAATTGTCATTGCCCATGGCTACGCCACAGCGGGTAGTATTGCCAATGTTGTTAACAGATTACTAAATACACACACTCTAGATGCATTTGACATGCCAATTAACGTTAGTACGCAACAAATAGCTAACCAAATAATAGACTACAGTGAGAACAATGACATTTCACACGGATTAATTATTTTAGTAGATATGGGATCTTTAAAAGAAATAGAAAAACTTTTTCCTCGTCAGATAAATGCACCTATTTTACTAATGAATAATGTTTCTACTCCACTAGCACTGGAAGTAGGAGAGAGTGTTTTAAAAAAGCGCAGCTTTAGAGAAATAAGTGAAAATGCCAGAAAAATAAGTCAACTTGATATTAAATTAACTTACCCAGAAAAGAATAAAGTTAGGGCTATACTAACGACTTGTTATTCAGGAATAGGAACTGCGACTCACGTAGCTCGATTGCTGGAACGATGCTTGCCATCAACTAAGAAAATCAAAATTATTCCTTATGATTTTCAAGCTTTACAAGACACTCATAAAGTTCAGGTAATTAAAAGAATGTATGATATTGTGGGAATCATAGGCACTGAAGATCCCCAAATTGAAGGAATTGATTTCATCCTTTTAGAAAAAATACTATCTGATAAGGGAACTGAAGAATTTAAGGGATGGCTTGCAGGTTCATTTTCAAATGACGAAATTAGCGGTATTTCAAATAATTTGGTCAAAAACTTTTCTTTAGAACAAACAATCAACATGGTTACTATCTTGGATCCATCAAAGGTAATAGAAAACATTACTATTTTTATTCAAGAACTGGAAAGGAAATTTTCCTTTTCACTATCAAATCAAAAGAAATTTACATTATATGTTCATGTTAGTTACTTAATTGAACGATTAATCAGGAAAGAAGAAAATAATTTAAAACCAGAATTTGAAAAACAATTTGCAAAAGAGCATAGTCAGGACCTTGAAAAGATAAATTCCGCATTCAGTGTGATAAAGGATAATTATAGTGTGAAAATTCCAAGGTCAGAGTTAATTTATGTTGATCAAATAATTTTTAACAGACAATAAAATCTGGCTACAACTGCATTATTAAGTAAAACTCTTTTTCTCTTTAAATCTTGGCACAGTTATTGCTAAGTAACTTTTGAAGTGAAGTAAATTTAATTGTTTACTATTTTTCAAGAAGGAGAGAAAAATGCTATTACGTAATATTTTAATCGTAATATACGGTTTTATAATTAACTTTGATAAGGAGGGCCCTAAGCTTGGAATTTCTCAACCAGTTGTTGCTGGTTTAATTGCAGGTTTGATTATGGGTAATGTAGAAACAGGACTCTATATCGGTGGTACCCTACAGTTAATGACACTTGGAATTACAAGTTTCGGTGGCGCCTCTGTCCCTGACTATCAGACAGCAGCTTTAATTGGTACCTACTTAGCCATTGCCACAAAGCAGTCTGCTGCAATTGGTATTACACTTGCGATTCCAATTGCCTTGCTCATCGTTCAGGTTGATGTTCTAAAATGGTCAGCAAATATTTTTTGTCAGCAGAAGGCTGAAAAGTATGCCGATGAGGGAAATTACCACATGATTAACTGGATGCAGTATCTTGCTACATTGTTTACCAGTTTTGTTTCCGGTATTCCCGTTCTTTTAACAGTAATTTTAGGGCCTAAGATTGTTGGTAGCTTCATTAACTATATTCCTGCTTGGCTTTCAGGTGGTCTTAAGACCGCTGCGGGAATACTGCCAGCAGTTGGTATTGGAATGCTATTGCAATATTTGCCAACCAGAGATTATTTCTCATATTTAATTATTGGCTTTGTTTTAGCAATTTATTTAAAGATGCCGATTATCGGTATTTCCTTAATTGGTTTTGCTATTGCGTTAATCCTATATAAAAATCAATCAAAAAAGCAAAATACAACTGAGGAAACTGTAAATGGAGGAGCTAACGAAGATGAGTAAAATGAAAAATATTTATAGAAAAGTAATGAATCGTTGGATAGTATTCGGCGCAACATCATTAAACTATGAAAAATATGAAGGTTTAGGGTACACATATGCTATGCTGCCTTTCATTGAAGAAAATTATCAAAATGATCCAGAGGGTAAGAAGACTGCTATTAAAACCCAGCTGCAATTCTTTAACACTACCCCATACACGGCACCATTTATTATGGGTGTTGACGTAGGTATGGAAGAAAAAGGTAAAACTGAATCTCTTGAAGCAGTTAGTGCTTTAAAGACTGGATTAATGGGACCTTTAGCTGGTATAGGAGACAGTTTGTTTGTCACTATTCCTTGGACTATTTTTGGCGCAATTGCTGCTAATATGGCATTACATGGAAATGCTTTTGGCTGTATTATGTGGGTTGTTGCTTCAATTCTTTTACGACTAACAGCTTATCCACTATTTAACGTAGGGTATAGATCCGGAACCAAAATGCTTTCCTCATTAAATACCACTTTAAAGTCTCTGACAAACGCAGCGTCGGTGTTGGGACTGATGGTTGTTGGTGCCCTGGCAGCAACTATGGTTAAGGTTAATTTGGCATTTACTTTTAAACAGGGGAAGCTGACAATGACTGGAAACAGCATACTAGATCAGATTATGCCTGGATTGTTACCTGCAGCTGTTGTTGCTCTGATATATTACCTGCTTGGTAAAAAGGTAAAACCTCTTTACGTAATTCTAATTGTATTGGTTGTTTCTATAGCGTTGAATGCTATGCATGTTTTAGCTTAGAGGTAAGCAAGATGACAGAAAGCATGGAAGGAATTATTCACGTAAGAATTGATGATCGCATGATTCATGGCCAAGTGGCTACGCAGTGGAGTGGTCGCTTGAACGCCACAAGAATCATGGTTATTAACGACAGTATTGTAAATGATGCTATGCGAAAAACGGTTGTGAGACTCGCTGCACCAGCTAATGTTAGTACATCAATTTTAAGCAGACAGAAAGCTTTAACTAATATCAAAAATGGGAAATATAAGGGACAACGTGTTTTACTAATTTGTGTCTCTCCAGTGGACGTTAATTACTTGATTGATAATGGATTACCAATTAAGTCAGTAAACGTTGGTAATCTGGCACAAAGAGATGGAACAGAACGTATACGTCCTTCGGTTAATGTAACTCCAGAAGAAAAAGAGGCATTTAAAAAGTTAATAGGCCGCGGAGTTGAGGTAACTGTAATACCTACACCGCAGAGTCCTACCGTTTATTTAAAAGATTATATTTAAAAAGGATTTGAATTTAATGTTTAACGTTATCATTGCTACACATGGTAATCTTGCTACCGAGTTTGAAAGAGTATTAAAATCCTTTTTTGGTAAAATAGATCATTTAAAAGTCATCAATCTAAGTGATCAGGGGATAAACGCTTTTTCCCAAAAAATAGACCAAGTTATTGCACCCTGCTTAAATGAGCCAACAATCATATTTTGTGATATTGCAGGGGGAACCCCTTTTAATGAATTAGCCAAAAGAAGTATTAATTGGCACAAACAAGTTGCATTATTTGGTGGGGTAAACTTGCCAGTACTTGTGGAAACATTAAATATGCGGATGCAGGGAAAAAACATAAACGAAGTTATTGGAAAAATTACTGCTATGTCTGCTTTAATCAGGTTTAATATGAAAAATGCTAAAAAGGCTGAAGACGAATAGAGGAAAATTATTAGATATGCAAAAAATATTTTATAAACCAGTAGATCGTTGGTTTGGCGACTGTATGCCATTCTTTAATGAAGAAGATCAAACTTTTTACTTGTTCCACCAAAGAGACACGCGCAGACCTGAACCTTTAACTGATCCATTTGGCTGGTCGCTCGTAACTACTAAAGATTTTGTAAATTTTAAGGATTATGGCGAGGTTTTACCTAAAGGTCCTCATGATTCTGCAGATCAATTTATATATGCTGGTAGTGTCACACAAGGAAAAGATGACAAAGTAGCTTTTTATACAGGGCATAACCGTCAGGCAAAGTTAGCTAAAAAAACTTCAGAAATTTTAATGTCTGCTACCAGTAAAGATTTAATTCACTGGAATAAAATGGGTAAAGCCAGCAGTTTAATACCACAACCTGGGTATGACCATAATGATTGGCGTGATCCAGTTGTAGTTTATTCTGCAGAGCACAAGTCCTATATTTTGGTTTTGGGTGCAAGACTTACAAGTGATAAAAAGAAACCGACAGGAAGATTAGTTTACTTTGAATCTCCAGATATGAAAAACTGGGCGTTTAAAGGAGACTTTTGGACGCCTAATGAATTCAACATGATTGAAATGCCGGATTTATTTGAAATAGAAGGTAATTGGTACCTTTTATTTTCAGAATATTCAGAAGACAAGCGGACGAAATATAGAATCAGTAAGGATTTATTTGGTAACTGGCATTCATTAAAAGATGAGTTCTTTGATGGTAAAGCATATTATGCTGCCAGATCAGTTGGCAATGAAAAAGTAGGTCGATATTTGAGTGGCTGGGTAGCAACAAAAGAGAACAATAATGATCTCAGTAATTGGGATTGGGGTGGCGCTTTTGTGCCTCATCAAATTGTTCAAAGAAAAGATAAGACACTTGGTGTAACCTTGCCGCAAACAATAATTGACAATTTTGCAAAAGTTGAAATTATTCCATCTTTTGAAATAGGAAAAGCAAGTGGTAAAAAAGAGCATACTGTAATTAATGAAGTTCCGGAACAGTTCTTAATTGAAGCACGAGTCGAAGTATTAGAAGACACTAAAGAATTTGGCATAAAAGCTTTTGTTAACGATGACACAAGAGAGGGCTATCAGTATAAAGTTTCTAAACCTGAACATGCACTTAAATTTTCCAGAACTCCTAATTATCCGTGGCCACAATATTTTGATGTTGGTCTAGAGCGTCCAATTGCGCTTGAAAAAGGCAAAACATATGATATTAAGTTAATTGTGGATGGTAGTATCATCATAATCTATATTAACAATATTGCTCTAAGTGCTAGAATGTATCATAAAACAGGAAAAGAATTCAGCTTTTTTGTAAATGAAGGTAAAATTGCTGTTTCTAATGTTAAGTATTACACCGAATGGCAAGATACTGTTAGATAAGTTTGAGGTAACAAAATGATTTTTAATGGCTTGCAACATGTAGGCATTCCGACAAAAAAATTTGATGAAAGTGGAGATTTTTATCAAAGCTTAGGTTTTAAGTTGGTGAATACTGAAGATAATCAAGGTAGCCGAGTGGCATTTTATCAGTTAGGAACATTAATGCTTGAGAGTTGGGAATCCCCCCAAGAAGCTCCAGGAAAAGTAGGGGCAATTAATCATATTGCGCTTGATACCAACGATATAAATCGTGCATTTGCCGAAGTTCAAAAATTAAATGTACAGTTTGTTGAAAATGGAATTCAAAGTTTGCCTTATTGGGAAAATGGTATTAAGTATTTTAACTTCTACGGACCGAATAAAGAAATATTTGAAGTCTGCCAGAAGCTGTAATAATATCCGGGTTTCGCCTGCTAAATAGTTAAAATATTATTTGGCAGGCTTTTATTTAAGAAAATTTTTTCGGATCTAGATTGAGGGTTATAATAATTAATATCTAAATAAAATAATTAAGGAGATATAAATGTTACTAGGATCAATTGAGGCTGGCGGTACAAAATTTGTATGTGCGGTTGGTAATGAGAATTATCAAATAAAGGATCAAACAACTTTTCCCACTGCTACACCGGAGGAAACTTTAAAAAAAACAGTTGATTATTTTAAGCAGTTTGATGTTGATGCAATCGGAATTGCGTCTTTTGGACCAATTGAAATACGGAAAACGGCACCTAATTATGGCTTCATTACTGATACCCCCAAAAAAGGTTGGAGCAATACTGACTTTGTCGGATTTTTGACAAAAACAATTAAAGTACCAGTTTTCTTTACTACTGATGTTAATGGTTCTGCTTTTGGCGAATACGTGATGTCACAGTTATCAAATGAAGATGTTGATTCACTTGTTTACTACACGATTGGCACTGGTGTCGGTGGCGGAGCTATTATTAACGGCAAGTTGGTAGGCTCTTTAGGTCATCCCGAAATGGGACACGTTAAAGTTAAGCGCCATCCAGATGACTTGGATTTTGCTGGTGTTTGTCCTTTTCATAAAGATTGCTTGGAAGGTTTGGTTTCAGGTCCTACATTTGAAGCACGTCTTAATAAATCTGGAAAAGATGTGCCGCTTACCGATCCTGTGTGGGATATTATGAGCTACTATGTAGCACAGGCTGCCTTGCAAGTCACTTTAATTTTACGCCCGGACAAAATTGTCTTTGGCGGCGGCGTTACCAGTGAAAAGTTTCTAGAAAAAGTACGGCGTGATTTTGCGACATTACTGAACGGTTATGTGCATGTTCCACCATTAGAGCAATACATTACCATGCCAGAAATCAGTAATAATGGTTCTGCGACTGTTGGTGATTTTGCTTTGGCAAAAAGATTATTACGAGAATAATAAAAAATGTTCTTAAACATATTACGTTCAAGAACATTTTTTGTTTTCTGTGATTATCAACTTTAACAAACAGTACTTTCAAATTTTACTTTGTAGGCAGGATATCTTGACTCTTCGTATTCAAATGGTATACCTTTTTTGGTGTACCCTATGCTGGTAAACTTTAAAATTGGTTCACTTTTATCTATCTTTAAATAAAGGTAGTCGGGCGATTCCTCTCTAACGACTTCAATTGTGCGCTTAGCCTTGTTTAATTTAAGTCCATTGTCTTTCAAAGCTGTAAATAAAGATTTCTTACTAAAATCCTGATTTATTAGGTTGCCATCAAATTTTAGTGGGATATAGGACCTAGCAACACACATTGGTGTTTCTTTTATATAACGTATTCTTGACAGAACAAAAATAGGATCGCCTTTTTCAAGATTTAGCTTTTTAGCGATATTTTCATCCGCATATTCTACTGATTGTTGTAAAACTTTTGAAGATGTTGGTTTTTGTTGGTGTTCGGCATCTTCAAAAAAACCAATAAATGTGCTTAGCTCATGATCTACATATTTATCTTGGTTTGATACAGCCTGATTAATAATATAGCCTCGACCATAGTCTTTAGTTATCAGACCATCTTGTTCTAAAGATGTTAAGGCTTTTCTGATTGTTGGCCGGCTTACTTCGTATTTTTCTGATAAACTTCTTTCAGAAGGAATTAAACCGGTTTTGTCTGCCACTTTAATGTATTGATTGAAAATCTTTTCTTTTATTTGTTTATATATCATTAATAATCACACCCAATATGAGTATAAATTTTGGAACCTGGTCCAAGTTTTGTAACTTGTAGAATTATATAACAAGCATAGCTATTGACAAAATTGCTAGTTTAAAAAAACTAACAAATTTCATTTAATTTTAGCGAAATTTCTTATATATTTAAGTGTATACTTCAATAGTAGTTCCTAGCAAGATAACTAGCTCTATCCTATTTTAATACTCTTTTTCAAAGTTAAACTAATATAGTAAATATTAATTCTATCATATATAAGACTCATTTAGTGATTTTCAGTTGAACAAAGAAAAAATGTGTAAAACAGCAAATAATGCGTTTTGCACATTTTTTAATTAATAACAATTCTTTACTTTAGGATATTCAGATAAACTCCTGCAATAGCAAGGACGAAAATTCCTAATATTAACCAGATTACCTTAACCTTTTTCTTTAACAGGTAATACATTAAAAAGGTTAAGCCAAGAGGCAGTAGTCCGGGAAAGATATCATTAAGAATGCTTTGAACATTAATTGTGCCACCAGCAGTTTTAAAGATTGCAGAAATCTTAAAGTTAACTAATGAAGATGTCATAGAACCAATGGACATTAAACCAACAATGGAAGCGGCCAACGTAAATTTTTCAAGATAATTTCCTTCATAAGCTTTTTCCATTGCCTTGGCACCCATGCTATAACCTAACCTTATTCCACCATAGCGACCAATAAAATGTAAAGTAGTATAGATTAAAAAGTAGAGAATTGGTCCTAAAATATTACCTTGAGTAGCAAGAGAAAGACCAATTCCTGCAGCAATTACTCTAAATGTTCCCCAATATAAAGTATCTCCGATTCCAGCTACAGGACCCATCAATGCAGCTTTTAAGGAGGAAATAGCCTCAACGTTAAAATCCGGGTCAACGGAGTTTTCTTCTTCCAAAGCTAATGACATTCCCATAATAAATGTAGCTATGTGTGGAGTCGTATTAAAAAGAGCTGTATTTCGTAATGCAGATTCGTAGAGCTTATCATCATTGCCAGCATAAATCTTTTTAAGAGCTGGTAAAATTGAAAAAGTATAGCCCATTCCTTGCATGTCTGTATAAGATTCTGATCCTTGTAATGCAAAAGAGCGCCAGAATACTCGATTTAAATCCTTTACTGTTAATTTCTTTTTAGCCATAAAAAATCACCTCTATTTACTGTTGATTATTCTTTGCTGCATTACTTTTTTGAGTTATTAAAAGTGCAATAAGTAAAGCCAGTACTGAGACCCCAATTACCGGCATCTTTAAATATGAACTAAGAATAAAGCCAATAAAGAAGTATGGAGCAACTTTTTTATCCATCATCATTTGTATTAACATTGCAAATCCAACTGCTGGAAGCAAACCAGCCGCGACTGAAAAAGAAGTCATTATCTTTGTTGGTAATAAAGCTATTAAAGACTGAGCAGCTTTTGTTCCCAGTTGAAGTACTAAGAAAGTCAAGATTCCAGAAGGCAGTCTGAGAATTAATGGGAAAAAATGCCATCTTTGCATACTCTTAAAATTATGTCTTTTAATTGCGTCTCTGCCTTTTTTGATAGTGTAAGAGTTAAGTGTGAAGGCCAGCATGTTAAGTCCTTGAGCAACTATGGCAAATGGCATTGCTAACGTTACTGCAACATTAGTACTTGCACCACTTTGGATTGCTAATGCCGTTGCGATAGCACTGGCTACTCCAACATCGGGAGGTAAGGCTGCACCAATAGTAACTATACCAATAAACATTGCTTCTAAAGCTGCACCAATGACAATGCCTTTTTGTAAATCGCCTAATATAAGACCGACAACAGGCCCAATAATAATAGGACGATTCATCATTGATGCCCCGAGATATCTTTCATCAAGTTGTGAAATATAAGCAACAAGAGCTATAAGTAAGTTCTTTAATATCATTTAAATTCATCCCTTTCAAAATAATTGGAATTAAATTAATAAAAATCTTTCTTGGAAGTTGGTGTGCCTTGAATGTAAATCTTAAAGCCATCTTTTTTTATTTCTTCTAATGCTAATTTTTCTTCTTGAGTTACATAAATAGATCCAGAAATTTTTTCTTTATTATCACCACTTTTTAGATTACCTAAGTTGATATCAAAATTTTCTTTTCCTTTTAGTTCTTTGACTATTTTGCTGGCATCGATCGGATTGCCAACTACTACCATAACTTTACTTTCTTTTACCTCTTGGTATGTTTTAGCAAAAGCTTTAGGATCAATTATTCTAGCTTCGACCCCCGATGGTTTGGCCAAAAGCAAAGCCATTTTTTGTAATTGATCATTAGCTGCTGTCTTGTCTACCGCTATAATTATGTCAGCGTTAGCTGCCTTAGACCAAGCCATTGCAACTTGTCCGTGGATAAGACGGTCATCAATTCTGAATAGTGAAATCATGTTTTACTCCCTTCAATTTGTAATCGCTTACGCATTATATATTACCTTTGGTAAATAATAATGTCAACAAAATATTGACACATTGTAATATAAATGCTAATCTTTACTCGTAAAAGTTAACCAAAGGTAATTTTTAGGAGGAATAAAATGTTTAACTTTGATAAAAACAGATTTTTGAAGACTCAAACAGGGGCAGTGAACCAGAAGGATAATATCAATACTGTTATTGATGAATTGCTACCTGAAATTGATAATATCTTCTTCATCGGTTCAGGTGGTGTAGGAATTTTGTTTGACTCTACCATCGAATTTGCAAGGACTAGAAGTGCTTTCCCATTTCAGCGGGTCTTAGCAGCTGAATTCATTGCATCTCCCAATAAAACTTTTTCAAGCAAATCATTAGTTGTTATACCCTCATTATCGGGAACAACTAAAGAAACATTGGAACTAGTTGATTTTTGCAATAAGAAACATGTTAAAACTTTGGCACTTGTTGGCAGTCCAAACACACCACTTGAAAAAGAGGCAACCTACACTGTCTATAATGATGTTTTAGATGATACAAGTTCTGAAAGTTATTATTTACAGGGCTTGATGATAGTTCTGCGCGTAATGTTAAAAAAGGGTGAAATAACAACTGAAAAATATGATTCTTATTTCCAAGATTTTGCCAAATTGCCTGGAGAATTATTAAAAGTAAAACAACAGGCAGAACCTATGGCGAAAGAATTTGCTCAGAAATTTCAAGATACTCCGTACCATATTATTACAGGTGCAGGTGACTCATTTACTGAAGCATATTATTACGGTATGTGTATTTTAGAAGAAATGCAGTGGATAAAAACCAGACCCGTACAAGCTGCAGACTTTTTCCATGGAACATTAGAATTAGTTGAAAAGGGAGTTAGTGTCATTGTCTTTGAAGGAGAAGATTTTTCAAGACCAATTGTAGATCGTGTTCGTCATTTCTTACCTGAAGTTACAGATACCATTACTGTGATTGATACGAAAGACTATCAGATGGATATTTCAAATGAAACGAGAAAGATTATCTCTCCAATCGTATTAGCTACAATTTTGGAAAGAGTTAGTGCATGTCTTTCAGATCAAAGAAAGCATCCTCTGACTGTTCGTAGGTATTACAAGAGAATCCCTTATTAATTTGATTAAAACCTCAGTTTTTAGTTAGTCAATTAATAAAGATCTAGTGAGGAGCCGATGGTAAAAATGAAAATTTTATGCATGAGTCATGGGACAATGGCACAAGGCGTTGTTCAGTCGGCCAAGATGATAGTTGGTGATGTAAAATTTCTCGATTACATCAATGCGTATGTAGATGGCAATGATGATATTGAAAAGAAGATTGTAGATTACTTAAATCAAAATCGTGGGCAAACTATTATCGTATGTACCGATATCTTTGGTGGCAGCGTTAATAATAATTGGATGAAGTATTTGAATAAAGAGGGCAATCTTTATTTAATTGCTGGTTTATCTTTGCCTTTAATTATTGAATTAGTTTTAAAAATAGAACAAAAGTCTCAAGATAATATCAATAAAATTATAAAAAGATCAATCAAAAGCGCAAAAGACAGCGTTAAATTTTGTAATGAACTTAATTTGGATATTAAACGAGATGAATTTTAAAAAGGAAGTAGAAAACAATGATTATTGGGACAAGGGTAGACCATAGACTTGTTCACGGGCAAGTTGCATTTTCTTGGATTTCTGCTATTGGCGCTAATTGTATTTTGGTTGCAAACGATGCAGCTGCAAATAATGATATGCAAATGACTGCATTAAAATTAGCAGCACCACAAGGTGTAAAAGTCGTAGTTAAAACTATTGCTGATTCTGTTAAGCAAATAAATTCAGGTGTTACTGATAAATATCGTCTTTTCATCGTTTTAAAAACGGTTAATGATGCTTACCAATTGTTAAACGGTTGCCCACAAATAAAGGAACTTAATGTAGGTGGGACTAGTAAAACTTCTGGTTCTGTCCAAATAACTTCTTCAGTGTTTTTAAATGATAAAGATATATCTGATCTCAAACAATTAGCACAAAAAAACATAGAAATATTTGCCCAAATGGTACCAACAGATAAAAAAATAGATTTGATTAAACGATTATAAATACTAAGAAGGAGGTTTGAAAAATGAACACATTGACTCAATCAATTTTGCTAGCCTTAATTACAGCTCTTGCTCCAGCCGACTGGTTAACTGGAACTAGTAACTTGTCTAGACCACTTGTTACCGGAGCACTAACCGGATTAGTTCTGGGCGATTTAAAGACTGGAATCATAATGGGTGCAACTATTGAACTGGCATTTATGGGTGCAATTACTATTGGTGCTTCCAGACCACCAGATGTTCCTGCTGGAGGAGTTTTGGGCACAGCCTTTGCAATATCAACAGGCAAGGGAGCTGGTTTTGCTATTACTTTAGCCTTTCCGGTTGCTGCACTGTATTTGATTATTGACAATTTATTAACGATTGTAATTTTACCTATATTCTTGAAGAAGGGTGATAAATATGCTGAACAAGGTGATAGTAGACATCTGAGCAGAATGAACATGTATGGGTTTATCACAGTCAAATGTATACCAAGAGCGATTTTTGTCGGACTTGCTTTTTACTTAGGTGGCCCAGTAATGACAAAGTTGCTCAATATGATCCCTGATTTTGTTCAAAATGGTATAAACGTTGCAGCTGGAATAATGCCAGCACTAGGTTTTGCTTTATTATTGGAAATGATTTTAAAGAAAAATGTGGCAATTTACTTTGTACTTGGTTTTGCATTGTACAGTTATTTAAAAATACCAATTTTGGGAATTTCTATCTTTGCGTTCTGCCTAATGTACATCGTATTGCATCTCGAAAATAAAATTGATGCTAATAAGTTAAATAATAATCAAGGAGGGGATGATGATAATGAGTTCTAATTCTGCTACAAAAGCTATTACTAGAAAAGATTTAAAAGGGATATTTTGGCGTTCTCTCACTTTAGAAGCTTCTTGGAATTTTGAAAGACAACAAAATATGGGTTATAGCTACGCTATGAATAAGGTTCTAGACAAGTTATATCCAGAAAAAAAGCAAAGAAGTGAGGCTCTTCAAAGGCACATGGCTTTTTTCAATTGCTCACCACCACTTTCTACGTTAGTAATGGGAATTACTACAGCAATGGAAGAAGAAAATGCTAAAAATCCAGATAATTTTGATCCAGAATCAATAAATAATGTTAAAGCGGCTTTGATGGGACCTCTTTCAGGAATCGGAGATTCATTCTTTTGGGGCACTTTAAGAATTTTAGCCACGGGTTTAGGAACTTCTTTTGCATTAAAAGGCAGTATCTTAGGTCCGATATTATTTTTGTTAGTCTACAATGTTCCCGCACTTTTAGTACGCTGGATAGGTTTAGTCAAAGGATATGATTTAGGAGCATCAATGCTAAAGAGTGCCGAGTCTTCTGGCTTGCTTGAAAAATTTGCATATGGTGCATCAATTCTTGGTTTGATGGTTATTGGTGGAATGTCGGCAAGTATGGTAACAATCACCGTTGCAGGTAAGTTGGGTCAAGGAAATGATGCCCAAACATGGAATGCTATGATTAACGGTATTTTACCGAATATGTTGCCTCTTGCGTGTGTGCTGTTTATTTATTGGTTATTAAAGAAAAAGGTATCAACAATTACTATACTGGTCGGAATTTTTGTATTCGGCATTTTAATGGCTTATTTAGGAATTTTAAAGGCATAGAAGAAAGGAAAACTGTAATGTTAAAGTTTGACGCTGAAAAGTTTGTAACTGAAGGGGAAAAGGCATATAGCTTACGGGCCGATATTGAACAAATTGCTCTGAAAGTGCAAAAAGAAGGAATTAGTAATATATTTTTCACTGCCTCTGGTGGTTCAAACGCTGTGATGCAGCCATTTAACTATTGGATGGAAAGTAAGTCATCAATTCCCAGCTATTTGCTGACAGCTGCGGACTTTTTAGCTGTAGGAAGTAAGAAGCTAAATAAAAATAGTATAGTTATTCTACTTTCTAAATCTGGTGATACTAAGGAAACTGTTGCTTTGGCTAAAAAGATGGAACAATTGGGTATACGAACTATTTCAATTGTTAACAAAGATAATACGCCACTAGCACATCACTCAACTTATGCCGTTAATACTTTTGGCTACCATCCTCAAGAATTAGCTTTTTATTTCTTGATTGGCAAAATTATGCAAGTGAATAATGAATTTAATGACTATGAACAATTTGCTGATGAACTTAAATCATTGCCAGGAGACATGAACATTGTTGCCCAAGAGGTTGACAGTAAGGCAAAAGAATTTGCAGAAAAATATCAAAATGCCGACTATCAAATTTGGGTTGGTTCTGGTGATCTGTGGGGAACGACTTATAATTATTCAATGTGTGTGTTAGAAGAATCACAATGGCTTAGAACAAAATCAGTTAGTTCACCTGAATTTTTCCATGGTACATTTGAATTAGTTGAGAAGGATGTTCCAGTGGTACTGCTTGAATCAGAAGGAGCGACGAGACCGTTAGATGAGCGAGTGGCTAACTTTGCTACTAAATATACAAACCAATTCACCAAGTTTGATATGAAAGAATTTACTTTATCCCATATTTCAACGAAATTTAGACCAATAGTTGAACCATCAGTAATGTGGGCCGCTTTACGCAGAGTTAGTTTACATTTGGAAGATATTAGAGATCATCCTTTAACTAAACGTCGCTATTATCGTGTAGTAGATTATTAGATAGTGAGCTGTTTAAGATGTCAAAGAAACATGTTGTTGGTTTAGGAGATAATGTAGTAGATTACTATCAAAACCAAAATGTAAAATATCCTGGGGGCAATGCAGTTAACTTTTCTGTTTTTGCACCAAAGCAACTTGTTGATTCATATTATGTTGGTAGTCTAGCAAAAGATGATGATGGGGAATTAATCTTAAATAGTTTAAAAAATGAAAACGTAAACACATCATTTTGCAACCGAATTAATGCTAAAACCGAAAAGACTTTTGTAAACATTGTGGATGGAGATCGTCAATTTATTGACAGTATAAGAGGAGCCAGGCAGTTGCCATCACTAGATGAACCCGATTTAATGAAAATTCTGGATTCAGCGCTGGTAGTATATAGTGCATGCCATGCAAATTCTGAAAATGCTATTGCTAAACTTCACCAAAGAGGTATCCTAATTGCTTATGATTTTTCTGAAATGGCTAAATATCATACTACTGAGTATTTAAATCAGGTAGCCAAAAATGTCGATATTGCGCAATTTTCTTTATCGGAAGCAAAAGCTGATGATATGGAAAGAATATTAACGCAGTGCATGAGACTTAATACTGTTTTTGTCTTATTTACAAATGGCGGTGAGCCACCTTTGTTGTTTGACTGTAATCAAAGGAAAAAGTATGTTGGCCAAGTTCAGTATGATTCTGAACCCATTGATACTATGGGTGCTGGGGATACATTTTTTGCTAACCTCGTGGTCTATTTGCTCACTAAAGCTAAAGACTTAAAAAACATCTCGGAAGAAGATATAAATGAGAGCCTAACTAAAGCTGCTCTAGCTGCTGCTAAAACGATTAGACAAAAGGGATCATTTGGGCATGGAATCAAAATAACTAAATAGATCTGTAAATTTTGTTCTGTTATATCTTTAATGAAGTAAACATTAACTAATTAAAATAAATATTGTTATTAGACAGCCCTCTAGATGAAATCTGTACAATCTAGAGGGTTTTTATGGCTTAAAATTAAATAGTTATTAATAAAATATTGTAAAAACATTTAAAATATGTATAATATGTTTTAAAAGGTATTATTTATAGACAGGAGGATATTATTTTGATTGTAGCAATGCATATGGATGATCGACTCGTACATGGCCAAGTTGTCATGACTTGGATTCCAAGAGTACAAGCAAATGTAGTTTTAGTAGCGAATGATGCGGTTTTTAACGATAAAATTCGTCGGAGTACTATGAAATTGGCTGTGCCAACGAGTACCAAAATCGGTTTTAGAACAATTGATGGCGCTATTGAATTTTTAAATAATCCGCAAAATAGTTCTTATCGTGTGATGGTTTTAACTAATAATCCGTTCGATGCTGAAAAAATTTGTGAGCATGTGAATGGGGTTGAAAAGATTACTATTGGTGGAATAAGAAAAAATGCACCAATGATTCGTGATAATTTAAATTTAACATTGGAGGATATTGGTTCATTTGAAAGGATTATGGCTAAAGGAATAAAGGTCGGTATGCAACCTACGCCTAACCATAAATTTGAAGATTTGTCAGATACTTTTAAAAGTATTACTGATAAACAATAGTTATGTTTGAAAAGAAAGAGGGAAGACTATGATTCAGTCATTCTTGGTTGCGTTAATTGCAGGAATTGGACATATTGATGAAAGACTTTTCGGTATGACCATGATGGAAAGACCACTTGTAATTTGTACGCTGGTGGGGCTAGTTTATGGAGATGTTAAAACAGGGTTAATTTTGGGAGCTCAAATTGAACTTCTTTCAATGGGTGTTGTAGGAATTGGAGCCAATGCCGCACCACCTGATGTTATTTTGGGTGGTGCACTTAGTACTGCACTAGTATTGCAATCGCATACTGACCCTAAACTTGCACTTGCTTTGGTAATGCCAATTGCTGCATTTGCAATGGCAACAAAATACATCACCTATGTGCCTTTAAATCAAATTTTAAGTCAAAAGTCATTAGAAGCTGCTGGCAGAGGGGATACTAAAACGATGGAAAGAAATCAATGGCTGGGATTATTTAACTATTTTATTTTCCCATTCTTGATCGCTTTGGTAGCTATGCTTTTAGGTGCACCAGTATTTAAATCTCTGGTGAAATTTATTCCAGATTGGCTTACTGGTGGTTTTGCCTTAGCAGCAGGTATTTTACCAGCATTAGGTTTTGCATTGCTTATGCAACTGACATTTACCAAAAAATTTGCTCCATACCTATTTTTGGGTTTCATCTTGGTAGCATTCTTTAAGCTTACTAACATTGGAGTCGCAATGGTTGGTGCGGTAATTGCAGCATTAATATTATTATCTAACAGCAGTGGAGTCGAAGGGAAGACAGAAGACAATGAAATCTAAAGAAGAAATGTTTAAAGGGAAAAAGTTAACTAGAAAAGACTTAATGTCAGTTTTTTGGCGCGCGTTCTTGTTACCAGCTTGTTATAGTATGGACCGAATGCAGGCACCTGGATTCGCATATTCAATTATTCCTGTGCTAAAAAAGCTCTATCCTGATAAAAAGGATTTGAGTAAAGCTTTGACCCGAGAATCCGAAGTGTACAATACCACTTATGCTATGTCACCTTTTATACTGGGAATTACTGCTTCAATGGAGGAAGAGGCAGCTACTAATTCCAACTTTTTCATCTCAACTATTAACAATATTAAAGTTGCCTTGATGGGGCCAATGGCAGGAATTGGAGACACATTTTTCTGGGGAACATTTAGAGTTATTGCTGCCGGTGTCGGTACTACTTTAGCTTTAAAAGGAAATATCCTGGGACCAATATTATTTTTGATTTTATACAATATTCCTCATTTTTTGACCAGGTATTATGGATTGTTTCTTGGTTATGATCTGGGAACTAAAGCAATTGATTCTCTATCTAGTGGTAGTGGTTTCCAAAAAGCAACTAATGCTGCTTCTGTCATGGGATTGACTGTAATTGGCGGCATGATAGCTTCAATGGTTAATATCAAGTTTGCTTATGTCTTTAAATCAGGTAAAACGGTTTTGAATCTACAAAGTATTGTTGATCAAATATGTCCAGATTTGTTGCCGTTAGCAGTTACATTCTTCATATACTGGTTACTACAAAAGAAGCACGTTAAAACTTCTTGGATTATGATCGGCTGCTTCGCCTTTGGAATAATTTTTAAATATTTCGGGATTTTTAAGTAAAACTCGCTATTAAACAGAGAAAGGGATAATTAATAATGAAAACTTGGTCAATGATTGATTATATTGATGAAACAGAAGATACTCTTAAAAAAATGATTGCCAATAGAGAGCAATTGTATAACAATTTTGCACAAACTTTTGCAGATAATACGAATAAATACCACAATATTTATTTGGTTGGCTCAGGTACATCTTTCAATTCTTGCATTACAGCTCAGCCTTTTATGGAAAAAATCTTGAAAAAGCACATAATTCCAGTTAACTCATATAATTTTGCTCATTATGAACAGTTGGCAACGAGTGCTGATCTAGTCATAGCTATTACCCAAGAGGGAGAAAGCACTAACACAATAGCAGCTTTAAACAGAGCAAACAGCCTAAATTGTGATAATTTTGTGATTACTGAAGATCGGGATAATTCTTGTTCACAAGTAGCGCAAAACAAAATTGTTTTGGCCTGCGGTTTTGAGCACGTTGGCCCTAAAACAAAAGGCTATAGTGCATCTATTCTTACCTTTTATTTAATTGCACTAGAAGCGGCTAAAAGGGCGGGCCAATTGACCGTTAAAGAATATGATGAATATATTGACCGTCTGGAAAAAACAGTCAATAACTTGAATGAAATTATCAAAGAAAGTAAGAATTGGTTTGAAGAAAACTCAGCTGATTTGAAAAAGTGTCATCACGCGTACATATTGGGTTATGGTAATAATAAAGGCACAATAATGGAAGGTGCATTAAAATCTCTGGAAACCGTTAGAGATTATTTCCAACCTTTTGAAGTAGAAGAATTTTTACACGGTCCTATTGCTTCAATGCATAAAGAAACATATACTATTATTGTTGCACCAGTAAATTATGGCTATGAAAGAGCTAATAAGCTTTTCAAAGCCTTGAATGAACAAACTGATCATGCATATTCTATTGGTTCACAAGAAGGAATATCCTCTAACCACGTATTAAAAGGATCATTTTTAAATGATGCAGATTTCTGCCCGTTAGAATATTGTATACCGTTGCAATTATTTGCTTATTTACTTTATACTGGTCAGGGTAAGGACCTTAATGTCAGGAATTATCCGAATACAAAAGATGTTTTGATAACTAAAGCAAATAGCGTTAAGTAATTTTAAATGAAGTGAAGTTGGTTTTCAAAAGAATGAAAGCAAAAAATACTTTGTATTATCAAGTAATGCTAAAACTAAAGCAAAAAATACAGGATGGTGAGTATCCAGTCGATTCTAAGCTTCCTACCGAAGGTGAATTACAAGATGAATTTGGAGTTAGTCGCGTAACTTTAAGAAAAGCAATTAATCAATTGGCAACAGAAGGACTAATCGAAAAGATTCAAGGTAATGGCAGCTATGTTAGGAAACCTGAAAAAGTAAAAAAGCTTCTGCGGCTTAATTCTGTAGAAGGTTTTTCATACACGGCTAAAAAGAACGGCTTTTTACCTTCATCCAAGATAATCAATTTTGCCCAAATTATTCCGTCACGCAGAATTCAAAATATTTTTCGCTTAAATTCGTCAACTTGTTTAAACATTAAAAGGGTTCTGTTTCTTGATGAACAACCAGTAATTGTTGATGATAGTTATATTTTGGCTCCATTCTATGAATTTCTGCAAAAAAGTGACATTGAAATATCTTTATATGAAGCATTAAAAAGGAATCCACTTATTAAAAAATTAAGTCCCCAAGAAACATTAGTCAGTGCAACTGAAGCTGATAAAGAATTATCTGATTTGCTGGCTAAGCCGTTTGGTTGTTCATTATTGAATATTGACAATGTACTTAAAAATCAGGATGGCAAAATAGTTCAGTGTAGTGAAGAATTTGTGGATCCTGATGTTTATCAAATAAGAATTAGGTAACGACAGATTCCATTAAAATTTGTACTTTTTGCTAAATAGGCAATATAAAAGGCTCAATAACGTTAATTAACGTTATTGAGCCTTTTTTAACTTTTCTTAAGAGCTTGATTATTAAATTAGTCTAATAGGTCAAACTTAAGTGTTGCTAGATTATGGCCTTCATTGACCATGTTACCCAGCAGTTCAATGGTGTTGTCGTAAACTTGATCAGCCATCTTTTGGTTGGCCTCAGTTAATAAGTCTTCAGCTTCTTTGCCTGACAGACCTGCAACTTTTTTATCAGTTTCATGTTGAATGAAGTGACATTGTGCCAATGATTTTTGCTCAAAGTCATTTTCTAGTTCACCGTACACCTTAAAGTTAGTGTCACCCAATTGTGCTGTTAATTTGTTTAACCAGAAAATTTTATTCAAATCGAACTTTGGACCAGTCTGGAAACTGGCTGGTGTGTCGTTGACATTCGTGTAGAATGGGACAAAGCTGTTAAAAGTATTTGGACCAAAGCAAAGCCATTGCACGCCAGCAATTTCTTCAGGAACGTCATTTCTAACTTGCAAGATATGAGTTTCGAAGTTGCGATTAAGGGCAATTGGACGGAAGGTCTTCTTTTGTTCAGGAGTACCTTGGTCGCCATAAGGATCAAATGGCGTATCTTGATAGTGGGAACTTTCAACAAAACAAATGTCCTCGATGCTAATCTTGCGGTTAGCATGGCAAATAAATGGTTGATCTTGATCACTTGGCTTGCCACCGAATTCTGGATCAAAGTAATTGTGAACAAACCAGGCACGTGGATTGTTGTAGTGGGCATCTTTGATGGTTGAGCTACCAAAGATGTGTCGCATGTTGTAACCTTCACGGTCAGGATTTAAGTGGTATTCCTTGATCAAATCTTCTAAGGCATCGTCCGTCAAGAAACCATCTTTACCAAAGTGAAATTCATCGATATTCAAACGGTTAGGAGCAACAACGTAGGCGTCATCAGGGATGCGGCGTGCAATCCAGTGGTGACCACCAATAGTTTCCAAGTACCAAACTTCATCGTGGTCGGCAAAAGCCATACCGTTCATTTCGTAAGTACCGTATTTTTCCAGCAAATAACCGATGCGCTTAACGCCATCAAGAGCACTGTGGATATAAGGCAATGTTAAAGTAACAAAGTCTTCTTCTCCCAGACCACCGTGCACAAGAAGAGGATCAATCCCTTGTATACGTGCATTTGTGGTAATAGTTTCAGTAGCAGTCATTGCTACGTTTTCTGAGTTAATTCCGGCTGCGCCCCAGATGCCGCTTTCGCCAGAAACATCAGGTGCACTGGTATAACGCAGGGGCTTTTCTGCTAAATCTGCATCATCAATCTTTTGGTGACTAATGACACTTTCATAGTGCTTAGGTTGCTTTTCAGGGGTAATAAGTTCAAACCCTTCAGGAATTATTTCACGGCCACCGTCTTCACTTCTGGCAATCATGGCTGAGCCGTCAATGGTGGCATTTTTACCGACAAGAATAGTCGTACATTCTGCTTTTTTCATTTAATCTTTCCTTTCAAAATTACTTAACCTATATTGTATTAAAAAAGAAGGGCTGTTTGCAAAAAAATAAGTAAACTTAAGCCTAAATTATTATTACTTTTTCGAATTAAAGATTTTAACTAAAATATAATTTTGTTGTTTACTCAAAATGTAAAAGATGTTTTACTAAAAATGTCCGATATGTTTGACAGGAGAGTGAACTAGTGAAAAATAGAATTGCTCAATTGCGTAAAGAGCAGAGATACTCATAGGCTAAATTAGCAGAAGCTGCTCATGTTACTTGGCAAACGATCAATGCTATTGAAAATGATAAGTATGACCCATCTTTAGGACACGCTTTTCACTTGGCGCAAATATTAAGGGTAACGGTTGACGAATTGTTCTTATATGAAGGCGAAAAAAATGATTAATACAAAGAAGAATATTATTTATGGTGCGTTTTCGTACTGCTACCTCTATTGGCAAGAAAATCGAGTGAATTATAGAAAGCCTAAAGACTAAAAGAGATATACATATGGAAACTAAGGAAATTTTACAGGAAAAATTAAAGGTGACCTTAACCCAAATAACTCATCAATCATTAAACAGCACTTTTGTTGGTTATAGTGAAATCTATAAACAAGTGATTTTTGTTAAGGTTTTTTCTCAAGAAGGTAAATTCTTAACTGAAAAAGCTGTTAACCAGCAAATAAATACTCGGGTATTAGACTCTTTTGTTGTCAAACAAACGCAACAATTTGTTTTGGTCATGAAAGATTTGGCGCCAACTGATGTTAAAGGACAAATTACCCCTGATTTAGCATTTAAAATGGGAACACAGTTAGCTCGTTTTCACCGAAACGTAAAACCTTTTTCTGGCATATATCTTAATAATCAATTGTTTGAGAAAGCAAAATCGGATAGCAATAGTTTGCAGAATGAAGAAATTAAAAGCAGATTGCTGCAAGTGTTAGCTTTATTTACAGCGCAAAAAGCGGATATTGAAAAAGACTTGATAGCACATGCAACTGCAGTTTTACATGGGGATGTAGGTTTACGTAATTATAAAATTGTTAGAGGGCATCTTCGTTTAATTGATTTTGAGCGCGCTCGCATGGGGGTAAATTATCAGGACTTCATTAAACTTTTTTACCAAGATTTTAGATTAAATCAAAAACTAATTGCTTCCTTTATAAATGGGTATAGAAAATGTGGTGAAGAAGTAGCAGTTACTCCTTTGACGCAGTCCTTTCTAATTTTTATAACTGCGATTGGAATTATGAAATATACTGAAAAAATTGTGGACGAACCTTTTAAGGAAATTGGCAAGCAAATGCTGGCAACCTGTTTTTCATTTTTAGGTGTCGGCAGTCACGATAGCGACAATGCTAACATGCACGCTTTAATATTTACAAATTAAAAAAGTATCTTCAAAATAAGAAGATACTTTTTTGGCGCAAACAAAATTGTCTCAAGGGTAAAAACAATTTTATTTACATGATATTTGCAGTTTGAGTTTTTTGTTTTGCCTTTCTATCACCTCCTTTAAGTAAGAAATTCAGAATAGTAGCTGACAAGCTGGTAATTACGATCCCGTTACTTAGAAATAATTGGACAGTAGCCGGCAGGTTTTTGAAAAATTGGGGATAAATAGTAACGCCGAGTCCAAGTCCAACTGAGATGGCAATAATTAGCACATTATTGTTATCACTGAGGTCAACTTTAGCTAAAGTCTTAATGCCTTGAACAGCAATCATGGTAAACATGACCAGCATGGCACCACCTAAAACTGGGGTAGGAATGATTGTTACCATAGCACCAATTTTAGGCAACAATCCCATAGCCATGAGTAATCCGCCAGCCCAATAAATCGGACGCTTGGTTTTAATACCGGATAATTGCAAAAGACCAACATTTTGAGAGAAAGTAGTGTAAGGAAACGCATTGAATAAACCGCCAAAAATTTGGGCGATACCTTCTGCACGATAACCTTTTTTCAAGTCTTCTTCGGTTACGTCATGGTGCAAAAGATCACCAATGGCAAAGAATACTCCGGTAGACTCAACCATTGACACTAAAGCAATAATGATCATTGTCAGGCTGGAAGACCATTCAAATTTCGGCACTCCAAAATAGAATAGTTGAGGTAAGTGGAACCAGGATGCTTCCATGACGGGAGTGAATGAAACTAGGCCCATACAGGCTGCAATTACTGTCCCAGCAACTAAGCCGATTAAAACTGAGATTGACCTGATGAATCCTTTAGTCCAAATTTCCAGTGCCAAGATAATGAACATGGTGCAAAAAGCCAGAAGGAGATTTTGACCACTGCCAAAACTTTTAGCAGCAGAATTTCCACCACCCATATTTTGAATTGCCACTGGAACAAGTGTTAAACCAATAGTGGTGATTAAAGTCCCTGTTACGACAGGTGGAAAGAATTTTTTGATTTTAGCAAAAACGCCTGAGATTAAAACGACAAAAATGCCGGCAACTATAATGGCACCATACATGTCGTTAATTGAGAATTTCTGCCCAATCATTTGCAAGGGGGCAACTGCTTGAATGGCGCAACCTAAAATGACTGGGAAGCCAATACCGAAGTACTTATTGCGCATTAATTGCAAAAGTGTCGCAAGGCCGCACATGAAAATGTCAATTGAAACTAGATAGGTCATTTGTGCAGGAGAAAATTTTAGTGCATTACCAATTAGAAGGGGTACAGCGACTGCCCCGGAATACATTGCTAATAAGTGCTGTAAACCTAAAACCGCTGCTTTTTGCTGGCTAACTTCTTTTTCTGCCATTATTTTTCTCCCACAAAATGTACTTGATTATTGGCCAAACTAGCGATTTCTGCCAATGCTTCAAGGTGATAACCATGATCTTTAATCCACTTGCTGCCGCCTTGAAATGTTTTAGCAACTACGATACCGACACCGGCAATCTGAGCACCAGCTTGGTTAGCAATATTAATCATGCCTTTAACTGCTTCACCATTTGCTAGAAAATCATCGATAATTAGCAGGCAATCATCTTTGTGCAGGAATTTTTGTTCAACGCAAATCTGATTGGTAACTTTTTTAGTGTAAGAATAAACATCGGCCCAATATACCGCGTCATTTAGTGTTGCAGGTTTTTTCTTGCGGGCAAACACCAAAGGCACATGCAATTCGTAGGCTGTCATTACTCCGGGAGCGATTCCAGAAGCTTCACAAGTCAAAACTTTTGTGATGCCACTGTCTTTAAATAAATGGCTAAATTCTTCTCCGACTTTCTTCATTAGTTCGGGATCTACCTGATGATTTAGAAATGAGTTGATTTTTAAAACGTTACCGGGTAAAACTTCTCCGTCACTGCGAATCCGGTCTTCTAATAATTTCACTTTTTCCTCCTTCATCACAAAAAGGGCTTTTTCTACCAAAACTATGGTAAAAAAAGCCCTTTAAAGCAGCAAGTAGCTGCACAAAATGCTATATTATCCATAGTTCAGAATTTACGGTTCTGAGTAGAAACTGCCGACCTCATTACGGCAATATATAGATATTTATTTTCCTGTTGCAAGCATTGTAACAGAGTCGCATAATATGTGCAAGACCAATTTTAAAAGTGAATCTCGAATTATTTATATGATTACTTTTAAAAATATTCGTGAACTAATAGTGCTACGCTAAAAAATTGTTGACCAGTGACCTATTTCTTAGTAAAGTTGATATTGTATTAAATAAGGTTAGTAAAGGAGCTTGGATGTCGTTGAAAAAGAATATTAGTGATTTTGATGAGATTATTGTGCTCGATTTTGGCAGTCAATATAATCAATTAATTACACGGCGGTTGCGGGATTTTGGTATTTATTCTGAACTTTTGCCCCATGATATTAGTATGGACCAAATAAGGCAGATTAACCCCAAGGGCATTATTTTTTCAGGTGGGCCCAACAGTATTTATGACCAAAACGCTTTGAAAGTAGATCCTGCAATTTTTAAATTGGGCATCCCTATCTTAGGCATTTGTTACGGGATGCAACTGATGACTTCTTATTTAAATGGCAAGGTTGAAAAAGCGGATAATTCTGAATACGGTCGTGCCGACATCGAAGTTGAAGATACTAACTCCGTTTTATTTGCTGGTCTGCCCAAAGATGAATACGTGTGGATGAGTCACGGTGATTTGGTCACTGGTGCTCCTGCAGGTTTTGAAACAGTCGCTTCAAGTAAAAATTGCCCGATTGCCGCTATTGCTAACGATCAAGCCAAAATGTATGGTATTCAATTCCACGCGGAAGTGCGCAATACGCAGTATGGACTTGATATTTTGCGCAATTTTGCCTTTAAAGTATGTGGTGCTACGGCTGACTGGTCAATGACCGATTTTATTGACTTGCAAATTGCTGAGATTAGAAAAACGGTTGGTGACAAAAAGGTCATTCTGGGATTATCTGGTGGGGTGGATTCCAGCGTCACCGCGACTCTTTTACACAAAGCAATTGGCAATCAGCTGACAGCTATTTTTGTGGATCACGGCATGTTGCGCAAAAACGAAGGCGATGAAGTAATGGCTGCTTTGAACCGTGATTTAGGCGTTAACATTATTCGGGTAAATGCCCAAGAGCGTTTTTTAACTAAACTCAAAGGTGTCACCGATCCGGAGCAAAAGCGGAAAATCATTGGTAAAGAGTTTATTGAGGTGTTTGCGGACGAAGCAAAGAAAATTAAGGATGTGGACTTTTTAGCCCAAGGTACTTTGTACACCGATGTAATAGAGAGTGGAACTAACACAGCACAGACAATTAAGTCGCACCATAATGTTGGTGGATTACCTAAGGACTTACACTTTAAACTAATTGAACCTTTGCGCAAGTTATTTAAGGACGAAGTGCGTGAACTGGGTGAAAAATTAGGCATTCCGCATGATTTGGTTTGGCGTCAGCCTTTCCCAGGACCTGGTCTTGGCATTCGCGTTATTGGCGAAGTAACCGAGGATAAACTCAAACTGGTGCGTGACAGTGACGCAATTTTGCGGGATGAAATTAAAAAAGCCGGTTTACAGGAAAAAGTTTGGCAATACTTCACCGTTTTACCTGGTATCAAATCCGTGGGCGTAATGGGTGACGGTCGCACTTACGACTATACTATTGGTATTCGTGCAGTTACATCAATTGATGGAATGACCGCTGACTTTGCCCGCTTGCCGTGGGATGTTTTGCAAAAAATTTCAACGCGTATTGTTGATGAAGTGCCAAACATCAACCGTGTAGTCTATGATGTCACCAGTAAGCCACCGTCAACGATTGAGTGGGAGTAATAAGATAAATTAGCTTTGCTAGCTACTAGGCTTTCAAAGCTTTTTATTTTCACTCATAATTTATATGAGCAAGCGTATTTAATATTTTAATTTATAAAAGATGTTAAAATAGTTCATTTAGTTGTTTAAAACAAATTTAATATCATAAAATAATTTTAAAGATTGCATTAATGTGAATTTTTGAGGAAAATAAAAGTATAAATGCGTATTAATAAGGGAGGTGTTTTTAATGGTAACTAGATTAGACATAAATCCACATACTTTGGCTTATTATATTGACAATTCTGGAGTTTCTAAAGATTATTTACAAATGAAAGTTCAGAATATTGATGCTTTTTTAGATGGCAGTAAAAACCCTACTTTTAATCAACTTTCAAAAATTGCTAAACTTATTGATGTGCCGACTGGCTTGCTGCTTCTTTCAGATCCAGTTGAGGCTGATAAGAATACACTTAAATTTAGAACGATTAATTCAAATCGGATTGAAAAGATTAGTAATGAACTTAGAGATACGATTGTTGAAATGCAAACAAAACAGGATTTTCTGCGAAATGAAATTGATTATGAGCTCGATTTTATCGGAAAATATTCAATTAAAAATGCTTACCAGCAAGTTGTAGATGATATTCGTAATTATCTCGATATTCCAATTAACTATCAGAAAAATGCGGGAAAGAATAAGAATGCGTTGAAATATTTTAGAGATAAAATGAGTCAAATAGGCATTTTTATCTTCTTTAACGGATCGGTAAAAAGCAACACGCATCGAAGTTTGTCGCTAGAAGAATTCAGAGGCTTTGTCTTAAGTGACAAAAAAGCTCCCATTATTTTTGTCAATTCTAAGGATAGCGAAGCAGGTCGATTATTTACACTTGTTCATGAATTAGTTCATCTTTTTCTTGATCAGGAAGAAATATTCAGTTTAGTTGATACAGGATCATACAAGTTTGATCCCACGGAAACTTTTGTTAATAGAGTTACAGCGGAAATATTGCTGCCAAATGAAGAGATTAGGAAACTAAATAGCTATGATATTGAATTTTTAGCTCACGAATTTCCTGTTAGTAAATTTGTTATTGTACGTAAATTGTATGACATGAAAATTTTGACAAAAAATGAGTATGATGAAAAAGTTTCTCAGCTAAAAAAAGAACTTGCAAAAATCCCACCTGATAAAAAATCCAAAGGTGGAAATTATGATAATAATATCAGATTTCGTTTTGATCAGACTTTTGTGCATTACATTGAAAATGCAATAAAACAAAATAAGATTACTTATACGGATGCTTTTAATATTGTTGGTGTTAGTTATAAGTCGTTTAAGATTCTGACGGGAGACAGTATGTAATGGAAAAATATTTGCTGGATACTAATATCTATATAAATTTTTATGAACGGTATTATCGGGTAAAGTATTTTCCCAGTTTCTGGGATAAGCTACCTTCCATTTTAAATAAATACGTTGTCATTCCCGAAATTGTGGTTGCTGAAAACTACCAAGCCCCTAAATTTATAAAATGGTTGGACAAAAATTATTTAAAAGGAATAATAAACCATAAAAACTATGCAATACAATGGGCACAAGTACTTCAATATATTGGCGACTGTGAATATTATAAAAAGGAAGCTTTATCAGCTGATAGAGGATGGGCACATGAGAAAATTGCAGATCCTTGGCTTATTGCTATTGCAAAAGAAGAAAATTTAACGATTGTAACAAGTGAAATTCGGAATCCTAATTTACACAATCCAAATGGTAATAAGGCCGCAAAAATACCTGATGTGTGTGATGATTTAGAAGTTGGTTGCATTGACATGAATGATTTCTTTGAAAAAATCAATTTGTGCATTTGAATTTTTAGACCGAGCTAATTATTTACTAAACTAAAAATAGCAAGAGTTGAAAAACAACCAGACATAATAATTTGAAAACAAATTGGTGCTAAACTAATTTGTAAAAATTAATCTTGTTCTGGTTGTTTTTATATATAAGTTTTTGAAAAAAGGAGCAGCAGATATGACAAAAAATACATTGTTTCAACATGGCACCATGCAAATGTTGGTTGAAGGTTTATTGGAAGGCACTTTACCGCTGTTAGAATTGCTAAAACACGGCAATATCGGCATTGGAACGGGTGATGGCGTTGATGGTGAATTAGTTATATTAGACGGTGTCAGTTACAAAATAGATGTTAGTGGTCCGGCAGTGAAACTGCCAGATGACTTTAAAGTAACATATGCTGACGTTAGTTTTGCGGATTATCACAAATTCAAAAGCTACCAAAATATCGAATTGGCGGAAATGCTAAAAGATGTTTTGACCAAAAATAACGCCCAAAATCAATTTTTCGCAATATTGACTAAAGGTGTTTTCCAAAAAATTCGTACGAGATCTTCTAAAAAATCTCATAAGCCATATCCGTCTCTAGGGAAAATTGCGGAAAATCAAGTCGAATTTGAAACTGAAAATATCACTGGAACAATGATTACTTATTATACTCCATCTGTTTTTCAGGGTGTTGGAGTATCAAGATTTCACAATCATTTTTTGGCCGATGATTTAAGCTTTGGCGGTCATGTTTTGGCAGCTACAATGAAAGATGTAACAGTCAGCGTTCAGCCAATAGAAAACTTTGAATTGCATTTACCGATAGATAATCAAGAATTTTTAAACGCCAATTTAACTGATATTAGCAAGTTAGATAATGTTATTTCGAAATCGGAATAATTTTTAACTATTTTTTAATATAAAATCATGCTATAGTATTAACTTATAAGTAGATCGGAGTATTAAATTAATCTATAGGAGCATCTATTGGATTTAGGATTAAATATATATAAACAACATGAGTCAGTTGATAACGAACAGACACTTGGGAGAATTTCCTTAAATTCTTCTGACATGTATAAAGTGATGCGTTTAGATGGCAGTGAAAATAATGCCATTCCTAAAAAACGGTCAGAACAATTTCTGGTGGGTGATTGGGTAACCTTAGACCCACAAATAGATTTTGATTTAATTAATGAGCGCCTACCGCGTTATAGTACATTAGGTCGAATAACCGGTGAAGAATTTCATGCCCAAGAAAAAGATTCGGCAAGCAATATTGATCAGCTGTTTATTTGTTTTTCAATGAATAAAAATTTAAAGTCTTCACGTATCAACCGTTTTCTTTATGCTTTAAAAAAAGAAAATGAGTATCAAACATCAATAGTTTTAACAAAATCAGATCTTTTCCCAGAGAGCCTGAACCTTGCCCAACAAATTGCTGATAAATTAAAAATACCAGTTTTTTGTACTTCATGTATCACTGGAAAAGGATTGGCTGAATTACGTTCAAGTATTTTGCCAGGGCAAACTGTTTCTTTTTATGGTAATTCAGGAGTTGGAAAGTCAAGTTTGATTAATGCCATTGCTCAAAAAGAATTGATGTCTACAAACCGTATCAGTGCAAAGACTGATAAAGGCAGGCATACAACAACGAGCTCAAGATTAATCCCAATTGAACTTGGAGACTTTGTTCTAATTGATACACCTGGAATTAAAAGTATGGGCGTTAGTGGTGGCAATCTGAAGCAAGTTTTTCCTGAGATTGCCGATCTCTCTGAGAAGTGTCGCTTTAATGATTGTAAGCATATAGATGAGCCTGACTGTGCCGTTAAAGAAGCTGTTAACAATGGAACATTAGAACGAAAAGTTTATGATCAGTTCATAGCTTTGGAAAAAGAAAGTCAAGTAACTAAAGGGTACTTAGATCAAAAATTGGCAAAGAAATTAAATAAAAAGGCTGAGTTTAAAAAGGCAACCATTAACTACCATCATTATCGTAAACCGCCAATGTAAAATTTTAATCACTTTCACAATAATTCTTTTTAAAGAATTAGTTTTTTTATAACCGGTGATTATATTTTGCTTGCTAATTTGACACCCTTGATTATTCATTTTATTATTAGATAAATTTAATAAAATTGATTTAGCATAAAATGAAAGACGCAAGCACATGACATTAAAGGGACTGATTGGCTCTAATAAACAACGAGCAATTTTTATTATTTTACTTTATTTTATTTTCGCTGTTACCGGTTCACTTGACCAGTATTTTTTTCAATTTGCAGTTAATGGATTAAGCGTCGGCAATTTGCCAGTTTACATTCGCTGGCAATTAATTGAATTTATCCCGGTAGTTTGTGGTGTATTTATTCTGCCTTTAGCGACTTACCTTTTTAACGCTCAGATTCAGGAATATCTTGATCAATTAAGAGGGCAAATGGTAGACCATTTTTATACTGAAAACGATGCGACAGTGGCGCAAATGCAGAATTATCTGCAAAGCAATCTCGATACCTTAACCAGCGATTTTGCTCTGCCGTGGGTTAATGTTCTTAGTAATTTATTTATCATCTTGCTTTCTGCTGGCGTCCTTTTTAGCTTAAATTGGTCTTTTGTTTTACTAACTGCAATTTTTGTTCTAATAGATTTAAGCTTGCCCAAAATAATGGCGCGCATGACTTCAGAGGCAAGTAAAAAAGTGATGCAAAATACTAGCGCTTTTTTAACTGGTATCGGTGAATGGATCAATGGCTTAAATGAACTGCGAAGGTATCATGCTTGGACGATCTTAAATAAAGAAATGAGCAGCTACGCTGAGAAGTTGGAAAAGTCTGAAGTCAATCAAATCAATAAAAACTGTGCTTCCAATACTATTAATGGAATTGGTAACACTTTAGGGCAAATGTCGATTGCCTTTTTAGCGGGTATCCTGTTTTTAACTGGTCAAATAAAAATTGGGGCGGCATTAGCTTCGACTTCTTTTGCTTTTGGTATTTTTTCAGCTGTATCCTCTATTACAACTGCTGCAGTCAAGATTAAGTCTACTAAAAATATTAATCAAACTACGGCTAGCTTGATTTCTAACACCAAATCCAAGCCGAATGGGTCATCTGCTCAAATTGCCCAAATTGAAATTAAAAATTTGGCGCTTAAATATCCTAATGGTCCAATAATTGAATATCCCGATTTTGTGATCAATAAGGGTGAAAAAGTTTTGCTTACAGGCGACAGCGGAACAGGCAAGTCAACACTGCTTCAAGCTCTTTTAGGTAAGATCAGGCCTTATCAAGGTCAAATTATTTTTAGAAATAATGCGGGGCAGATTTTTCAACCAAATTTAAACCGGATCAGTTACATTGCTCAAGATCCGCAATTGTTTCCAGGAACGATTGCGGAAAATATCGTGATGTTTCATCAGCAGTTGTTGGATCAAGTACCTAATTTAATTAATAAAGTGCAATTGCAGAGCGACATTGCGAGATTTCCCCAAGGAACTGATACCCAAGTTGATTTGGATAAAAATAATTTATCAGGCGGCCAAAGGCAAAAGATTATTCTTGCCAGATCAGAAGTTTTCGCTGATGAAATTATTTTGCTGGACGAAGCGACAAGTGCCATTGATAGTAAAGCAACTAAGCAAATTATTGCTGAACTTGTTCACACTAATAAGACTGTGATCATGATTGCTCATAATCTTAATTCTGAAGTTAAAAATATGTTTGATAAAACGATTCGGTTAGCAAGCCAGAAGGAGAACCACAATGACTTTTAAAAACTTCTTTCATACCAATCGAATTCGTTTCATATTTATGGTGCTTTTTAGCCTCTTGCAACCCTTTGTTTTAATCGGGGCATCTTACTTAAATATGTGGGAATTTACCGCCTTGCGCCAACATGACGGTCAAGCGTGGCTGTTAATCATTGCTTTTACTACGTTAGCTTATCTCTCATCGTATGCTTTTGACTGGGGCTCTGAATATTTACTGACACGACAAGTTCAAGAATTTAATCACACGTTAAGAAGTAAAATAGTAAGCCACGTCTACCATGACCATAAAAATTATCAAACTTCGCAAGTTAAAAATCGCTTGACCAATGATCTTAATACGGTTAACAATCAGTCCTTTAACTTAATTCCGGTCATTTGTAATTTTCTGGGCTATGTTATTTTCTCAGTAATTGCCTTGCTGACGATGCACTGGAGTCTATTGCTACTTATCTTAATTTCGGTAGCCGTTTCCCTGATTTTACCCAAAATAATTGAAAAGCCGCTGCAAAGAGCAACGGAGAAAGCATCTCATCAAAATAGGCAGTATTTGGATCTGATTGAAAAATGGCTAAGCGGTATTGCTGAACTAGAGCGGTATCTTGCTGGCGATAAACTAACTAGCGTAATGCATAAAGGTGCACGCGACTTAGAAAAAGCAAACCTCAAGCAGACACAGGAACAACAAGTTCTGTCCATTATTACCAATGGTGTTGCGCAAATTATGATCCTGATATTGTTCGTCTGGACGGGTATTTTAATTAAAAGCGGTCTGGTCACGTTTGGTGCGATTGCGGTTATCGGTAATTTTAGCCACTATATTTCGCTGGCAATCGAATACTTGCCATTCTATTTCGGCTTAATTAAGGGCACCAAAACTTTAAGAGATAGAGTTACTGCAGCGACTTTACCAGTAAAAACTGATGGGCAAAACTTAGTGGCACCTTTTGCTTTTAGTACAAAAGATTTGGCAATTAGTTTTCCTAATGGTGAAACTCTAAAGTTCCCTGATATCACTGTCAATTATGGCGAAAAAATTTTGCTATCAGGTGACAGCGGTGCAGGCAAGTCAACTTTATTTAAACTACTTTTAGGGATTTTGCCACCGAGTTCGGGAAAAATAGCGTTTAAGGATCAGGAGGGAAAAGTGATCAAACCGGATTTAGCTAAAATCGGCTACATTGCGCAAGATCCTGTTTTATTTCCCAGCACCATTAAAAACAATATTACAATGTTCAATCCCAAGTTGAATCAACTGGCTGAATCAGCTGCAGTTGCCGTTGGATTAAAACCAGATTTAACGCAATTTGCTCAGGGTATAGAGACCAAAGTAAATTTGCAAAAACTGAATGTTTCAGGCGGTCAAAGACAAAAAATAATTTTAGCGCGTACCCAGATACATGACAGCAAAATCTTACTGATTGATGAAGGCACAAGTGCAATTGATCAGGCAGGAACCAGAGCGATCTTGCAAGAACTCCTTAAAATGCCGAATACTGTCATTTTCATCGCCCATAATTTTGATAAAAAATTGCAGCAATTATTTGACCGCGAGATTCATTTAAGTAAATAAGTTAATTTTGAACACTAAAGGCGTTGACCAAATTTTGATCAACACCTTTTTTATTTTTGTGTCTTAATTTCATCTTTTTGTGATTACTATTTTGTCTCTTATTATAAAATGCGCTACAAATTTTATTTGAACTAGTATGCTTAATTCAAATTAAGGAAGAGGTGTCACTATGTTAATTGAAACACAAGGGTTAACTAAAAAATTTGGTAATAAAATTGCCGTTAATAAAGCTGATATTCAAATAAAGCAAGGACAATTAGTGGCGTATTTAGGTACGAATGGTGCAGGCAAGTCAACCACAATAAATATGTTAACAGGACTATTAAAACCAACTTCAGGTATCATTTCAAAAGCCTCAAATCTTAAAATTGGAGTAGTTTTTCAAAATAGCGTTTTAGATAATGTTTTAACAGTCAAGGATAACCTTTATTTAAGGGCACAGATGTATCGTAAATTTTCTAATGAGTGGCTTGAACACCTAATTAATTTGATCGGCATCAAAGAATTTTTAAATCAAAAATTTAGCACTTTATCAGGTGGTCAAAAAAGAAAGGTAGACATAGCTCGAGCATTGATTTGTAACCCGGATTTGCTTTTTTTAGATGAACCAACTACAGGACTTGATATTCAAACAAGAAATGCTATTTGGAAATTATTGACTAAACTGCAGCAGCAACAAAACCTTACTATTTTTTTGACAACGCATTATTTAGAAGAGGCAGAAAATGCTGACCAAATGTATATTTTGGAAAACGGTAAAATTCTTGCCAGTGGCTCCGCAGCAGATATTAAGACGGAATTTGCCCCTAATAAATTGATTCTTACTGTTAAGGAAACCAAAATTTTACAGATCAGACAAAGAGTTATTCGACTCAGTCAAAATCAGGTTGCGATTGACATATTATCCCCTCAAGAAGCAATTGAAATTTTAAAAAACAATCAAGAAAATATTATTGATTTTTCGTATCGCAAAGGAACAATCAATGATGCCTTCCTTCAGATTACCGGAAAGGAGATACATTAAATGTTTGCATTATTTCGTAGAAATTTGAAAATTTATTTCTCTAACATTCCTGCTGTATTCATGTCATGCTTGGGTGCACTGATTTCTTTCTTTATCTATATTGGCTTTTTGCAAAATAATTTAAGAAGTAATTGGCAGCAATTACCTCATGTGACTAAAATGTTGGATTTATGGATGATAGCGGGTATTGTTGCGGTTTCTGGTATTACTACGGCTTTTCAGGCCTTAGGTCAACAAGTAAGTGACCGCGAAACGCGAGCCGACGCTGATTTTGAACTAACTGGCATATCACGTTTTGCAGAAAATTTTGCTTACATTTTATCCGGAACAACAGTCAGCTTTTTTATGCAAATCATCACCTTTATCGTAATGGTCATGTACTTTTCATTAGTTGATCATATCTCGATTCCTCAATCAGCACTTTTACCCGGACTTTTGTATATCTTGGTAGGTGCGATTGCAGCGACTTTATTAGATGAAATAATCGTGCTTTTCATGCATTCCAGCACTACTTTTAGCAGGCTTTCCGCTGTTTTAGGAGCTGCTGCTGGGTTTGCTGTAGCAACATATTTGCCCTATGGCATATTGGTTTCTGGCGCCCAAAGTTTGGTAAAATTAGTACCAAGTAGTTATGAAGCAGCTGCTTTAAGATATTTTTTACTTAAGCAGACACTGGCCACTTTTCCTGCTAATGTAAAACGGCATTTAACAAATTATTTAGGAATACAATTTAAGATGAATAATTGGCGGCTAAATAATATGCTCGTTTTGCTATTAATGATTGCAATACTAATTTTAGTAATTGGTTTGCTTTCTTTTATCACTGATAGGAGGAGCAATAAGTAAAGTGAAAATTGAATTTAAAACGGATTCTGATTTAAATGAACAGGAAATTGAAGTTGAAATTAAAGCAGCTCAAAAAAGTGAAGTAGTTAATGATTTAATTAATTATTTGCATAAATTTGGTGAAAAAAGGTATGATCTTTTACCAGTTAAAGTGGAAGACAGAATAGTAACCATTAAACGAACAGAAATTATCAAAGTAGAAATCCAGACAACAGATATTACGTTTTATACTACTAAAAACATGATAAAAACAACTGGTCGATTATATCAGGTACTAGAAAAACTGGGTGATGGGTTTATCCAAGTTTCGAAACATGGCATTATCAATATTAATTTTCTGGAATCGATAGAAGTAGGCTTTGCAGGAAATATGATCGCACTTTTACAAAACAATCTAAAAGCTGATGTTTCCAGATTGTATTTGCCTGCATTAAAAAGAGAGTTGGGTCTGTAAAATGAGAAAATTAAGTAATTTCATTAACTATTTCTTTACCGGTGTGGGCTTTGGTGCAGCTACTTATTTGATAATACTGACTTTTGCTTCTCCTAGTATTCCTACCCGTTTAGGTGTTATTTCTGTTTTAATTATTTCTGGATTAATAGGAATTTTATCAATGATTTTTGCGATGGATGTACCACCTGCTATTGCCTTTAGCGTTCATATCATAGGGACATTTTTATTGGTGTTGTTAATGTGCTGGATAAATAAGTGGCCGATTGATTTTTGGTTGGTTGGTGTCTTTGTCTTAGTTTATATTGTTATTTGGCTGATTATTATTTTGTCACAGAGGCAGACTGTAAAAGAAATTAATTCGAGTATTAAAAAAAGAAATGCGAAAAAATAAATAATTTTGAAATATATAAAAGCCTTGGAATAAAAAAATACTCCAAGGCTATATTTTTTGGTTCTATAAAAGTCTTTAATATAGATTTTTATACTTTAATTAAGTTCGATTTTTCTTTTGCACATAAACATAAACTGGCCAGCCACTAAGGGTCAGTAAAATACCTGTAAGTGACAAAAGTGGCTGGGTTAACGTTGTGGTAACAACAATGAATAAAGCACCACAGATCCCAAGAATAGGTGGAAGAGGATACCAAGGAGTTTTATACGGTCGTAAAAGATCTGGTTGTTTTTTACGTAAGATAAGGACACCTAAAAATAATAAAATTGAAAAAATCCAGGAAACATAAACCAGCATGTTGGTTAATGAATCAAATGTACCAGAAAAAATCATAATGGTTGCAATTACGCATTCAAAAATCATGCTGTTGGTAGGCACAATAGTTTTAGAATTTAATTTGCTGAAAAAGTTTGCAGCTGGCAATTTCTTTTCTTTGCCTAAAACATAAGGCATTCTGGATCCCAAAAGAAGGTGGCCATTAATGGCACCAAACACTGAAACTAAAATACCTGTAGCAACCAAAGTACCCCCCACACTACCAAATAATTTTTTGGCGGTAAGTAGAGCTGTTGTCTGGTTACCTACAACTTTTGACCAGGGAATGACTCTAACATAACTCCAGTTAAGAAGAGTATAAATGATTGTTACCCCAAAAAGTCCCCAAATAATAGCTTTGGCTAAAGTTTTTGCGGGATTTTTGATTTCACTTGCTAAGTTGCCGATACTTAACCAACCATCATAAGCAAAAAGCACAGCTAAAAGAGCTTGTCCGAAGGCCATAGCTCCCGAAGCAGATGTTATTTTAGGCGCTGGGGTACCTGCTAGCTGATTAGGTCCACTATAAAACAAAGCAAAGATTATTATTGCAGCAATCGGCAATAGCTTAATAACTAAAGTTATTTTTTGTACCTGACCACTCAATTTTGATCCAATCCAATTGATCAAAAGAATTGCCAGCATCACGATTAGAGCAATCACTGTAGTAGATAAGTCTTTAAAATGCGGTATTTCTTTTAGTTGGGTTGCAAATACGATTGAAAGTGCAGCGATATTTGCCGGATAATAGACGATTATTAGCGACCAGCCAAACAAAAAGGCAACTTTGGGACCGTATATTTCTTCCAGATATCTGACGGGTCCGCCATCTTTGGGATATATTGACGCTAACTCAGCTATGCTTAATCCTGCCATTAGAGTAATGAAACCGGCAAATGGCCATACTATGATACTTAGCCAGGCATTGTGAGTTAAAGCTGAAATGTTAGCAATTTTGAAAAAAGCACCGCCACCAATCATGGTGCCCATGACAGTGGCTAGAGCGGCGAAAAAGTTTAGTTGTCTTTTCATATTTTTACCTTACTTAAATTGAATGATAAAAGTAATTATATGCTTTGATAGACAAAATTAAAAGATGATGATTTGAAAATTAAAAAAACTTTTTCTGAAAGCGTTACGCAGTATTTGCTAATTTATATTTACATAACCCATTTAATCGAGTAAAATAAACATGACTATCGGATAGTTATTACTAATGATTATTAAGTAAGCTAAACCTGTTTGTCACACAATTTAAATCATCAATTTGGTTCTTGTGTGCAAGCAGGTTTTTATTTTTTATTGAAAGGAGGAGAATTGAGTGTTTATTAAGCGTGGGATCAACAATAATGTTTCTTTTGTAGTCGACGACAAAGGTAAAGAATTAATTGTTACAGGAAGAGGAATAGCTTTCGGAAAACATGTTGGCGATGAAGTTGATGAAAGCAAAATAGAATATTATTTTCCAGTATTACCTCAAGAGATCTCCTCAGCTATGGCAAAATTGTTGGTTAATATACCAATTGAATATTATGCAATTGCTAATGACATAGTTGACAAGGCAAAATCAAAGTTAAAACAGGAGTTAAATCAAAGTCTAATCGTAGCTTTAACTGATCATATTTACAGAGCAGTTGAGCAGGCTAAAAAGGGCATAAAAATTTCGAATCCATTGATTTTAGATATAAAAAGAATTTACCCTCAAGAGTTTGAAGTTGGTCTTTTTGGCATCAAATTAATTCGTAATATGACTGGTTGCATTTTGGCTGAAGACGAAGCAGCCACAATTGCTTTACATGTAGTGAACAGTGAGTTGGAAAATAAGGGAGATTTTAACGGTTATCGTGTAGTTGAGATAGTTCATTGGGTTACGAATTACGTTTTTGATTATTTTAAGATCGATTTTGCTGAGAAAGCAGATCCACTGTATTATCAGCGCTTTGATACTCATGTTCGTTTTTTTGCTCAAAGAATTTTAGATAATGATTATAAAGAAAATGACGTTAATTCTTCTCTGCTAGTTGTTTTGTCTGATAAACAATATCAAAGGGAAAAAGATTGTGTGAACAGTCTCAGTGCTGACTTTGCTCAAAAATTTGACATCACCATTTATCAGGAAGAACGCGCCTATTTAGTACTTCATATTCACAATATGTTGAAAAACATAATCTCAAAGGAGAAATAAAAATGGGAAAATATACCTCATTGAGTAAATTTATAGTAAAAAATGTGGGTGGAAAGGACAATGTGGTCTCTTTAATTCACTGTTTTACCCGATTGCGTTTTGTTTTAAAAGATGAAAGCAAGGCGAATACCGAAGCCCTTAAAGGAAACGAAGAAATAGTTGACGTGATACAGGCTAACGGGCAATATCAAATAGTGATTGGCATGCACGTAGAATCAGTTTTTGATGAGATTAATAGCCTCTACCACTTTAGCGGAGGAGAAACTGTAGCTGACGAGGAGGCCCTGAAGAAAGATACGAAGCTAATTGATAAAAAACAATCATTATGGGATAAAGCAGTAGACCTTTTATCTGGTATCTTTGTCCCAATTTTGGGAGTTTTATGTGCAAGTGGTATGGTTAAAGGACTGCTGGCAATTTTGACCACAGCGGGTGTCTTAAAGAATACAGATGGCACATATATTATCTTGTATGCTATTGGTGACGCTTTATTTTATTTCTTCCCAGTATTTTTAGCGGTTACGGCTGGTAAAAAATTTCATGTTGATCAAATGACCTCGCTTGTTATTGGTACGGCAATTATTTATCCTACTTTGATACAGGCAATGTCAGGCAAAGCTGCAGCAACAGTTTTGTCGGGTACGATTTTTCAAACTAAGGCTTATTTAACTTTCTTACATATACCTGTTTTGTTAAATAACTATACTTCGACTGTCATTCCTATTATCCTAGCAGTTTGGGCAGCATCTTATGTCCAACGTTTTGCTAAAAAAATCAGTCCGGCATCCGTAGCAAATTTTCTTGTACCATTAATAACCATATTGGTGATTGTGCCACTAACTTTATTAGTAGTTGGTCCAGTATCAATTTGGTTGTCAGATATTATTGCTTGGATTGTAAAAGAGTTATATAAACTTAGTCCAATCTTATTAGGTGCCTTTATTGGAGGAATGTGGCAAATATTAGTAATCTTTGGCGTGCATAATGCCATTATCCCAATAGTACTGAACAATTTAGCCACACAAAAATTTGATGTTATTTTTGCCGCCAATATAGCCTGCCCTTTTACTCAGCTTGCAGCACTTTGTGCACTGGCTTTGATCCTTAAAGATACTAAGCAAAAGCGCAATACTATTGCTTCAATTTTCCCAGCAATTTTTGGTATTACTGAGCCGGCAATTTATGGTGTTACTTTGCCACTGAAGAAACCATTTTTCATAAGTTGTATTTCCTCAGCTATTGGTGGTATTTTAGCAATGTTAATGGGAGTTAAATTTTATCAAATGGGTGGACAAGGTATATTTGCTTTTCCTTGCTTCCTTTCTCCTAATGCTAATAATTTTTCCGGTATTATTAGTGCAGTGATAGTAGTATTAATTTCCATGGCAATTTCATTTTGCTTAACCCTCATTTTTTGCAAACCAAAAAAGCAAACAAATAATATTTAAGAAAAGGAGCATTGCAAATGACCGAAATAAATTTAAAGGGCAATCCATTCTACTTGAAAGATGAGCAGATTGATAATATTAAATTGCTCATGTCTAAGATGACAGTCAGAGAAAAAGTGGGCCAATTATTTTGCTTATTGGGCAATTATTCAACCGAACAAGAAATAAAAGAGGTTATTGAGAACTATCGGCCTGGTGGCATGATGTTTCGTCCGCAAAAGAGTTCCAGCATTCAGGCCTTGCAGCGTTATATTCAGGAGGTTTCCCCAATACCGCTATTGCTTGGCGCCAACCTTGAATCTGGTGGAGACGGCATAGGTACTGATGGGACCTTTTACGGCAGACAAATTGAAGTAGCGGCTTCTAATGATAAAAAGAACGCATACCGCTTAGGATTAATTTCTGCTCGTGAAGGTGGCGCTGTGGGATGTAATTGGTCATTTGCTCCTGTAGTAGATTTCAACAAAAATTTTGCTAATCCAATCATAAATGTTAGAACATACGGTGATAATCCTGATACTGTCATATCAATGGCCCAGGAATATATGAAAGCATGCCAAAGTTCAGGTATGGCGGTCGCAATTAAGCACTTCCCAGGAGACGGTGTGGATGATCGCGACCAGCACCTTCTGACATCAGTTAACTCACTAAGCATTTCTGACTGGGATAAAACATATGGCAAAATTTACCAGGCTATGATTGATAATGGAGCACTGACATTGATGGCCGGTCACATTTATCAACCTGCTTATACGAGATACTTTAATCCAGATGTGAAAGATGAAGATATTTATCCTGGTTCTCTATCATACGAATTGCTTCATGATTTATTAAGAGAGAAACTAGGATTTAATGGTTTGATTTCAAGTGATGCTACTAACATGGCCGGTTTTAGTTCACAAGGAAAAAGAGCAGAGCTGTTGCCTCAAGCAATTAATGCTGGTTGTGACATGCTTTTATTTACCAGAGACTTGGAAGAAGATTTTAATTTTGTACTTGATGCAGTGAACGAGGGCGTAATATCAACAGACAGATTGAATGACGCTGTTACTAGAGTATTAGCTACAAAAGAAGCATTGCACTTATTTTTAAAGCAAAGAAATAATACTTTGGTTCCTGAAAAAGAGGCTTTAAAAGTTTTAAAATGTCCAGAACATGTTAAATGGGCTAAAGAATTAGCAGATGAATCAATTACTTTAGTTAAAGACAAGCAAGATGTTCTACCTTTGACATTGCAGAAAAACAAGAAGATTCTGGTTTTCGTTATAGGAGATGTTGTCAGTGCCAGTGGCAAACCGCCTGTTTCAAGTATTTTTATTACAAGGCTAAAAGAAGAAGGATTTAATGTAACTGTATTTGATCCTGAAAATGAAGACTTAAAGGACTTAATGGTTAATGGTTCCGTCAAAGAGCTAAAAGCCAGGTTTGATACGGTAATATATTTTGCTAACGTTAAAACAGCCAGCAATCAAACAACTGTCAGGTTAAATTGGCTTAAACCAATGGGCTACAATGTTCCTTGGTTTGTACACGAAATCCCTACTATTTTTATTTCAATCGCTAATCCATACCACTTGCAGGATGTTCCCATGGTAAAAACTTATATCAATGCATATACAGCAAATGAATATGTTCCCGCAATTTTAGCAGATAAGTTGCTAGGCAAATCTCCATTTAAAGGTAAGAGTCCAGTTAATGCATTCTGCACTTATTGGGATACACATATCTAGGGAGGGAAATATGCTTAATTTTTTCAAGAGAAATGAAACTATTTATTCCCCATGTTCAGGTCTTTTTAAAACAATTGATGAAGTTAATGATGAATTGTTTGCTTCTAAAAAAATGGGTGATGGTTTTGCGGTAGTACCTTCAGATACGGAGATTTATTCTCCAATTACGGGGGTGATAACCATGCTGGCTCCAAGCAAACATGCTATTGGCATTGAAAGTAAAAATGGAACAGAAATAATGATTCACATGGGTATTGACACCGTTGGGCTTAACGGAACCCCTTTTAACATTAAAATAAAGAAGGGTGATAAGGTCAAAAGAGGACAGTTACTTGCCAATTTCGATTATAAGCAGGCAAAAGATGCAGGCAAGGAAACCGATGTAATTGTGATCATTTTAAATAACAAGAATATTGATTTGGATCAAACTAGTATGAGTCAGGTTAATTCACAAACAGAGATTGGATCTTTACCTAAATAAATATTTTAGGAGATATACATTAATAAAATTAATAACACATTTGAGGGTAATTTCAAATGTGTTATTATTTTTGGTAGAAGTAGGTTATTTGAAAATTATGCTAATTAAGAGGTTTTAAAGTTTAAATGAATAAAGTTACAGTTATTGGCAGTATTAATTTAGATACTAATTTGCGCGTCAAACAAATGCCCAGACCAGGTGAAACCGTTCATGCGTCAGAACATTATTCTGCCGCAGGCGGTAAAGGCGCAAATCAAGCAGTTGCTGCGGCAAGGTCAGGATGTGAAGTTAGCTTTATCGGTGGTGTAGGTGATGATGCACCGGGAAAAGAGATGCTGGGCTCACTTAAGAGAGAAGGCATTAATACCCAAGGTATTATCACAGCTAAAAAAGAATCAACCGGACAAGCATTTATTACAGTAGATGATAATGGTCAGAATGCAATTACTATTTATGCAGGTGCAAATTATGCTTTTGGACCAGCTGAAGTTGAGCAGAATCAGGATTTGATTAAAGATTCTGACTTTCTTATCGCACAATTTGAGACCCCACTTGCAGCAACAATTAAAGGTTTCGAAATCGCTAATGATGCGGGGGTAAAAACAATTTTGAATCCAGCTCCTGGAATGGCTAAAAACCCTGCTGACTTGTTAAAGCTTACTGATATCATTACTCCAAATGAAACAGAAGCTGAAACCATCACTGGAATTAAGGTGACTAATGAAAAAACTGCTCAAATGGCTGCTGTCAAATTACATAATCAGGGCGTAAAAATAGTTATTATTACAATCGGTGCTAAAGGAGCATTTTACGACTATCAAAATCAAAGAGAACTGGTCCCAGCTTTTAAAGTCAAGGCTGTTGATACTACAGCAGCTGGCGATACTTTTATTGGCGCAATGACCAGTATATTGCAGCCAGATTTGTCTAACTTAAAAGATGCAGTTCTTTTTGCTAATAAAGCTTCATCAATTACTGTGCAAAAATATGGTGCTCAGCCCTCAATTCCTTATGCAAAAGATATTAAAGTTGGTAAATGACGACCTGATTTTTAATTTTAGTTTCAGAAATTAAGATTGCTTTATTTAGTATAGCGAAAACGCCTTTTTAAACTCTATCTTTAGTATAATAAAAGAGTAATTGAGAGTTTGCTGAGATATTTCAACAGTTTTAAAAAGAAAGGCACTTAATTATGACAACAAAAATAGGTATTATCGGTGATGGTCATGTTGGCTGTACGGTTGCACATGAATTGATTATTTCAGGTTTAGTCGCTGATTTGGTGATGATTGATGTTAATGAAGGTAAAGTTAACGCTGATGCAATTGACTTTGAAGATGCAATGGCCAATTTGCCATATCATACCAATATTATTGTTAATGACTATAATGCACTAAAAGACGCTGACATTGTCATTAGTACTTTAGGAAAAATATCATTAGAAACAAAGGGTGACCGGTTCCAAGAACTTGAATATAATAAAAAGCAGTTAAGCCCAATTACTGAATCTATTAAAAATAGCGGCTTTAACGGTATTCTGATTGTTATTTCCAACCCAGTAGATGCAATAACCAGTCTTTACCAGCAACTAACTGGTTTGCCCAAAGAACATGTTTTGGGTACTGGTACTTTACTTGATACAGCAAGAATGAAAAAAGTTGTAGCTAAAAAGTTTAATGTTGATCCTCGTTCTGTGAGTGGTTTTGCATTGGGTGAACATGGCGATACTCAGTTTACAGCCTGGTCAACAGTAAAAGTATTTGAACAGCCATTAACTGAATTGGCTAAAAATGAATCATGGCAGCCAAGTGACTTAGAAGATGAAATCAAATTTGGTGGTCAAAATGTGTTTATGGGCAAGCATTACACTAATTATGGGGTTTCGGCTGCTGCGGTGAGAATAGTGCGGGCCGTTTTAACAGATTCACGGACAGAATTACCAGTATCAAGTTACCAAGAAAAGTATGGTACTTACATGTCTTATCCTGCAATTGTTGGTCGAAAAGGCATAGTTCACAAAATTAATTTACAGCTAACTCCAGCTGAAGAAAAATTGTTGGAAAAATCTGCTGCAGCAATTAAAGAAAAGTCACAGTCTTAAGAAGATTAAATAAATAGACCAAACGCGCTTAATCAAGCGCGTTTTTTATTAGCCCAAAGATAGAAAATGAGAGTAATATTAAGCAAAGTTATTGACAAAAAGTAAGTAAAAGCATAGCATAAGAAGCACTGATAGATGTTTTAGAAAGAAGTGCAGTTAATGAAACAAATGCAAAGACTGGAAAAGAAATGTATTTCATTAGATCATTTGCAAAATATTTGTTTCTTTTAGTATTCGCACTCAAATTTAAAACAATAAGTATTTAGGACCTGCGAATAAAGTATCCGCAGGCCTTTTGTTTTGTTAGAACTACTGTGACAAATAATGAGACTTCTGAGTCCATTTAAGTACTGCAGGGGGAGGTTAAAAATGAGCTGGCAAATTATTAATCAAAGTTTGCCTATTTTTGCAAAAGCTTTTCAACTGACTATCTGGTTGTCTGCTGTTGGCATAATTTTTTCTATTGTAGTGGGAGTTTTCTGCAGTTTAATCCAATATTTTAAAGTACCAATTTTGAGTCAACTAATAACAGCTTATGTAGAGTTAGCAAGAAATACACCTTTATTAATTCAATTGTTTTTCCTATACTATGCTTTTCCAGTTATTGGACTAAAAATGTCAGCCCAAACTTGCGGAATTATTGGTCTGGTATTTCTTGGTGGAGCATATATGGCTGAAGGTTTTACAGGAGGTTTTGCCGGGGTCAGTGCCACTCAGATTGATGATGGTAAAGCTTTAGGGATGAATAATCTGCAATTGGCCCGTTATGTTGTCTTTCCGCAAGGCTTTGCGCTAAGTATGCCTGCCTTAACAGCAAACATCATATTCCTGATTAAAGAGACTTCCATTTTTTCAGTGATTGCTATTCCTGAATTAACCAATACAGCTCTGGACCTAATTGGAATGTACTACCGGACAAATGAGTATCTGCTAATTTTGGTGATTGCCTACGCAATTATTTTAATTCCAATTATTTTACTGTTAACTTATTTAGAAAGGAAGGTACGCTATGGCACATTCGGCGATTAATGTTTTCTTTAGCGGCAATAACTTTAGCAGAATTTTACAAGGCTTGTGGACTTCCGTTTGGATTGCAGGTGTTAGTCTGGTTATTGGTCTTGTTTTAGGTACATTCCTAGGCGTATTGCGCACCTTACCCAATAAAATAATTCGGTTTATTTTGCGGCTATATCTGGAATTTTTCAGGATAGTTCCCACGATCGTACTATTATTTTTGTTCTACTATATTTTACCGCGCAGTTTTCACATCAATTGGCCTGCCAGTTGGATGGCAGTTTTAGCCTTTGCCCTATGGGTTGCTGCTGAGTTTAGTGATATAGTTCGTGGAGCAATAGAATCTGTTCCTATTGCTCAAAAAGAATCAGGCTTAGCTTTGGGTTTGAGCAAAGTGCAACTTTTTCGCTACGTTTTATTGCCCCAAGCCGTGCAGCTTGAGTTGCCAGCAACTATTAATCTGGCTACAAGAGTGATTAAGACTACCTCTTTACTAATGATGATCAGTATTATGGATGTCATCGCGATTGGACAACAGATTATTGAAGCTAATAACCAAAAATATCCGACAGCAGTTTTTTGGATTTACGGTCTGATTTTCTTTTTATATTTCATAATAGATTATCCATTATCAGTATGGTCTAAACGGCTAGCAGCAAAGCAGGACAGGTGAGATAAATGACAAAAGAAGTTTTACGCGTTGAACATCTAAACAAGTTTTATGGTGATTGGCAAGCTTTACATGATATTAGTTTTACGCTTCATCAAGGTGAAGTGCTGACATTATTAGGTCCTTCCGGTTCTGGTAAAAGTACTTTAATTAGGTGCTTAAACGGCTTGGAAGATTTTAAAAGTGGCTCGCTCTATTTTAAAGGACAAAAGATTGAGAACGATGCTAAAAATTGGCAGGCTTTACGTCAAAAAATTGGCATGGTTTTTCAAAGTTATGATTTGTTCCCTAACTTTACCGTTCTTGAAAACATTTTGCTGGCACCGGTAAAAGTGCAAAAAAGACCTGAAGAAGAAGTCAAAAAAGAGGCTCTGCAGCTGTTAAAACGAGTAGGATTGGAAAAATACGTTGATACTTATCCTCGAGAATTGTCTGGTGGACAAAAACAAAGAATTGCTATTGTCAGAGCACTGGCCATGCACCCCGAAGTAATGCTGTTTGATGAAGTTACAGCTTCTCTTGATCCCGAGATGGTTCGGGGCGTTTTACAAATTATGACCGATTTATCCCGTGTTGATCATATGACAATGATTATCGTAACCCACGAAATGAACTTTGCGCGTCAAATAGCAGATCAGGTTTTATTTCTAGAAGAGGGCAAAATTTTGGAAAATACACCTGGTAAAGAGTTTTTTGAACATCCCCAAACAGATCGTGCTCGTGATTTCTTGACTAGTATGGACTTTTAAGGAGTAAATAATGAAGAAAAATAAAAGCAGAAATATTATTATTGGTGTTTTAGTAGTTTTAATTATTGCAGTTGCCGCATTTTTTGGTATCAAGTCATCAAAAAATAATAGCAATAATGCGAATGAAAGCAGCGTGACTGTGATTAAAAAGCGGGGCGTTTTACGGGTTGCCGTGTTTGGTGATTTGCCTCCTTATGGTTGGGTTGATGATCATGGTAACCGTCTTGGTTATGATGTCCGTCTTGCTCGTCAAATGGCTAAGGATTTGGGTGTCAAAGTGAAATTTACCCAGGTTAATGCGAATAATCGCGTAGATACTCTTAATTCAAATAAAGCTGATATCGTTTTAGCTAACTTTACAGAAACACCTGAGCGTAAACAAGTCGTTGATTTTGCAAAACCATACATGAAGGTATCAGTTGGAGTTATTTCTCCTAAGAATGCTCCAATTACAAGCGCTTCTCAGCTAAAGGGTAAAAACTTGATTGTCAACAAGGGCACAACCGCAGAAAATTACTTTACCAAAAAGGGCGGTGTAGACTTATTGAAATTTGACTCCAAAACGCAGCAATTTAACGCTTTTAAAAATAAGCGTGCTGCCGCTTTAGCAGATGATAATTCATATCTTTATGCTTGGGTAAAGAAGAATCCTAGTTACACTGTTGGAATTAAAAATATTGGCCCTAATCAATTCATTTCTCCTGCGGTTAAAAAAGGCAACAAGTCTCTTTTAAATTGGACAAATAAAGAAATTACTAAATTAGTAAATAAAAAATTCTTTACTACTGATTACAATAAAGAACTCAAACCATACTTTGGCAAAGAAGTTAAGCCGAGCGACATTGTTTTAAATTGATGCAGCTGCTATAATAAATAAGTCTTGAATTTTGCCTTTAAAGATGATAAGGTATTAAACGTTAATCGATTAATCTATGACTTGAAATAGGAGTCATGGCAAAGGAGTAATAAATATGAAACAAGATATTCATCCAGATTACCAACAAGTAGTCTTTATGGATTCAGCAACTGGTGCTAAATTTGTTGCTGGTTCAACATTGAAGCCAAAAGAAACAGTGGATTATGAAGGTAAAACTTACCCACTAGTTCGTGTTGAAATCACTTCAGATTCTCACCCATTTTACACTGGCAAGCAAAAGTTTGCTCAGGCCGATGGCCGAATCGAAAAGTTCAACAAGAAGTATGGCATGAACAACAAGTAATATCTTCAATCTGGTGGAAGGCAGTCCCATTGGGGCTGCTTTTTTATGTAAAGCATAATTGTTATACTACTTAAATAAGGAGTATAATTAATACTTTAGCAAAAAACTCTTTTCGGCTAGGAGATAAAAAGATGAAAATGCAACTGGCAGAGATAGCCAAAGCAATAAATTCAAAGTGTGAAGGCAATGATCAGACCGTTATTACTTCTGTTGCCTTTGATTCTAGAAAAATCGCTGCAGGCGGCTTATTTGTACCGCTAAAGGGCGATAGAGACGGTCATGATTTTATCAATAGTGCAATTAGCAATGGGGCAAGTGCTACATTGTGGCAAAAGGGCCACCCTAATAAACCTGATAGTATTGCAGTTTTAGAAGTTGATGATCCGTTAACTAGCATGCAGCAACTGGCACAGTACTACTTAAATAAGGTTAACCCCACTGTTGTTGGTATTACTGGATCAAATGGTAAAACCACTACTAAAGATATGACGGCAGCTGTTTTAGCGAAGAGATTTAATGTTCATAAAACTGATGCCAACTTTAATAATGAAATTGGCGTTCCCATGACTATTTTAGACATGAAACCAAATACAGAAATTTTGGTTTTAGAAATGGGTATGGATCATGCTGGACAACTGCATCAACTAAGTGAATTGACCCATCCGGACGTTACAGTTATTACGATGATTGGCGAAGCTCACATTGAATTTTTAGGTTCACGTGCAGCAATTGCCGATGCTAAAATGGAAATTACCGACTTTTTACGTGAAGATGGCGAACTAATATATAACGGGGACGAACCACTTCTGCGTGAAAGGGCAACTAAAATAGTTCAAAATAAAGTTACTTTTGGTTTTGCCAAAAATGATACAGTCTATGCGACAGGCTATCGTAGCTACAAGCATCATGCGACTTTTACGATTGATAACTCTGATCATAAATTTACTATTCCGATGATTGGCAAACACAATGTTTCTAACGCACTTTCTGCTCTTTGTGTTGGCAGGCATTTTGGTGAAAGTGATGAAGAAATAGCTACTGCTTTGGAAAAATTTACTCCGACAGCTGACAGAATGGAATGGGAAAAAGGCGACGTTGGAGAAGACATCATGAGTGATGTCTATAATTCCAATCCGACTGCTGTACGTGCTGTAATTACCAGTTTTGGTCAAATTCAGGTACCTGCAGGTAGTCGGCGAATCGCTGTTCTGGGTGATATGTTAGAATTAGGGCACAGGTCAGCTGATCTTCATGCAGGTCTAGCAGATTGTCTTGAACCCCAAGTGATTAATGAAGTTTATTTATATGGTACAGAAATGGCGCATTTGGCAGCTGCGCTTAAGGAAAGTTATCAGCCTAAAAACTTGCATTATTACCCACAAGATCAGATGCAACGATTGATTGCAGATTTAAAAAATGATATTAAGCCGAACGACATTGTTGTTTTGAAAGGCTCCCACGGGATGCACCTGGAAAAAGTAGTAGAACGGCTTAGATAAGGAGAATTTAGTGAAATTTTCAGAATTAGGATTAAAAGATGAGCTTTTAAAAGCGATTAAGCGTTCAGGCTTCGAAGAAGCAACACCGATTCAGGAACAGACAATTCCTCTAGCCTTAGCAGGCAAGGATGTAATTGGACAAGCTCAAACCGGTACTGGTAAGACTGCAGCGTTTGCGCTTCCTATCTTACAAAATTTAGATAAACATAATAAGGTTATTCAAGCATTGATTATTGAGCCTACACGTGAGCTTGCTATTCAAACTCAGGAAGAGCTTTTCAGGCTGGGGCGCGATGAAAATGCTCGTGTACAGGTTGTATATGGCGGTGCTGATATTGGTCGGCAAATTCGTTCCCTTAAGAACCATGTGCCTGCAATTTTAGTAGGTACGCCGGGACGTTTACTTGATCATTTAAAACGCAAGACTATTAATTTAGAAAATGTTAATACCATTGTTTTAGATGAAGCTGATGAAATGCTGGACATGGGTTTTATCCAAGACATTGAAAGTATTTTAAGTTACGTTAAAAATCGCAAACAAACCTTATTATTTAGTGCCACAATGCCTAAGCCAATTTTGAACATTAGTGAAAAGTTCATGAATAACCCGGAGATTGTGCGCATTAAGACCAAAGAATTAACTGCCGACCTAATCGACCAGTACTTTGTGCGGGCAAAGGATTCAGAAAAATTTGACATCATGTGCCGTTTGATTGATGTTGAAAGTCCTGATTTGGCAGTGGTATTTGTTAGAACTAAACGCCGAGTTGACGAAGTCACCAGGGGACTTCAGGCCCGTGGCTACAATGCAGCGGGAATTCACGGTGATTTGACCCAGGCTCGCAGACTTACTGTTTTAAAGAGGTTCCGTGCTGGTAAACTAGATATTTTAGTGGCAACAGATGTTGCTGCCCGTGGTTTGGATATTTCCGGTGTAACTCATGTATACAATTACGATATCCCCCAAGACCCTGATTCTTATGTTCACCGCATTGGTCGTACTGGTCGTGCTGGTCAAAATGGTAGTTCCATCACTTTTGTTACGCCAAATGAAATTGGTTATATGAGAACGATTGAGCAGTTAACTAAGAAAAAAATGACGCCTCTTCGTCCACCATCTGATGATCAAGCCTTACGTGGCCAATTGAAGGTCGCTAAGTCCAAGATTGAAGAAATTATGAAAGAGGACTTATCCAAATATACCGATGATGCAAATGAATTGTTAGAAAACTATTCAGCAGTTGACTTGGTATCAGCTTTTCTGAAGAATTTGTCCAAAGATTCTTCAAATGTTGAAGTCAAAATTAGTTCTGAAAAACCATTGCCGTATAAGGGTAATGGTCGTGGTGGCCGTGGTCATTATAGCCGCGGAAGGAATAGTCGTGGCTATCGCGGTGATCGTAACCGCAGCCGTGGCAATTATCGTGGAGGCCATTCTCGCCGTTCCGGTAATGGCAGAAATTTTATTATTAAAAATAAAAAAGGTTAATGTTTTTACTAAAAAAGAGTTGTGACAATTTACAACTCTTTTTTAGTATTATATTTTTGATATTACGAGGAAAAGAAAATGATTGTTGGAGTCGGCATTGATGCCATTGAAGTTGAACGTGTAGAAAAAATCATTGCCAGAGGGGATAATTTTGCTCGTAAAGTATTAACTCCCAAAGAATTCGAGCAGTATCAAAAACTCTCAGGTAGACGTAAAGCGGAATATTTAGGTGGTCGTTTTTCTATCAAGGAATCCTTTGTCAAAGCTATCGGAACAGGCTTTGGTAAAGGCATTGGCTTGCAGGATGTAGAAACGTTGTGGGATAAATTGGGGCATCCAATTACTACTTCCGCTAAATTTGATGGCAAAATTTTTCCTAGTATTACTCATGATCGGCATGAAATAGTTACATTAATTGTTTTGGAGAAATAAACATGATTCCTGGAATTCACAGACCTGCAGCAGTATATGTTGATTTAGCTGCAATCAGACAAAATATTAAAGAAGAAATTAAACATTTAAGACCTGATCAAAAGCTGTTTGCTGTAGTTAAAGCAAATGCATACGGTCATGGTGCAGTACGAGTTGCTCAAGAAGCAGTCAAAGTTGGTGTCAGTGGTTTTTGCGTTGCTATTTTAGACGAAGCGTTAGAATTGCGAAGAGCTGGAATTATTCAGCCAATTCTGGTTTTGGGAGTGACTCCCGTAAAATATGCTTCGCTAGCAGCTGTCAATGATATTTCTTTGACAGTTCCTAACTTAAAATGGTTACAAGATTCTGAAGCAGAACTAAGTCAGAATCACTTGCAATTAAAAATTCACTTAGCGGTGGATTCTGGCATGGGTCGCATTGGCTTTAGCGAAGATGACGAATTTATTGCAGCAAACGATTTTTTACTAAATAATTCAAATTTTAATGTTGAAGGAATGTTTACCCATTTCGCTTCAGCTGACAGCAATGATGATTCCTACTTTCTGAATCAAGTTGACCGTTTCGCACATTTTAAAAAATTATTGAAGTTAAAGCCGAGATGGATTCACGTTGATAACACTGCAGCTAGTGTTTTTAATAAGAAGGTTCACAGTGATTTAGTTCGTTTTGGTATTGGGATTTATGGCTTAAACCCTTCATCAAATCCAGCAGGCTCGGAATTAAAAACCGCAATTAAATTAAAGCCAGCAATGTCCTTTGTTAGTGAATTAGTGCAGGTTCATACCATTCATAAGGGACAGGGCGTAGGTTATGGTTCAACTTATATTGCTGACCAAGATGAGATTATCGGGACGATACCAGTTGGTTATGCGGATGGCTTCATACGTAAGTTTCAGGGCTTTAAAATTAAGGTGGGGTCTGAATATTGTCCTATTGTTGGGCGCGTTTGCATGGATCAGCTAATGGTTAAATTGCCTTGCAAAATGGCAGTAGGAACCAAAGTGATTTTGATTTCCAATGATCCAGATGCACCAAACAGTATCAAAAAGGCAGCAGACTATGTTGATAGCATTCATTATGAAGTTGCCTGTTTGCTTGATGATCGTTTGCCGCGGAAATACTATAATTAATAAAATAGGTAAGCAAAAGTGTCTGGGAAAAAACTAACTCCCAGATAACAAAAGACGATCAATTTAACTCTTAATTTGATCGTCTTTTTCTGTCTCTTTTTATTCTTGAATAAAAAAGAATGGTCCTTAGGCCATCTTCTGTGCCAATATTTGCTTAAATTCATCATCATGAAGGCTATTCCAACATCGGTTTCTACCTTCTTTTTCCCTCTTAAATGGGTTCGACGCATGCCAAAGACGTTCTTCAAATGCCCGAAAACTGGCTCGACATCATACTTTCTCATGCTATAGCTGTGTCT
>NZ_KQ034007.1:1459637-1476746 GCF_000970755.1 Lactobacillus kimbladii | reverse complement strand
ACTTTATAATGATGACATTTAATTGTTATTTTCTTGATTGATATAAACACCAGGATTTTCATCACTCATCAGTGTCATTCCAGCTTGAAGATCCTCAATTTCAGCAACAACATAACTTTTACGTTCAAGTCGTCTAACAATCTCTTTTAAGGTATCTTCAGTAAGTCCTGCTGGTAATGTAAACAAGATACGTCTCACAGCATTGTTTGTTTCACCAGCTGTGGATGCATCAAGACTCATCACACCTGCTATTGCACAAAATTTACTGATAATTTTGGTCATTTTAGCCAAATTACCACGAGAATTATCAGTTAACACTGTAAGTACATATGATCCTGTCTTTACATTCCAAGCATCTGATAACATGTCAAGCAGTCTTGAGTGGGTTAAAATACCATAAAATTTATTGTCTTCATCTAGGACTGAAATATAAGGTAAGTCTTTAATTGTGAAGAAAACTTTAAAAAATGGTGAATTAACCTTGATGGTTTTAGTAGCATTTTTTAATAAATATGTAACTGGCAGGCTCATGTCCTTACCCTGAGATTTATGCCGGTAAATGTGCATTTTATAAATATTACCGCGGAAAATAGTGCCGGTATCATCTAAAATCGGTACACACCTAAACCCCGAATCTTCCAAAATTTTTAATGCTTCTTCAAGCGTAGCGTGTTCGTTAACTGTTGTTAAGTAATCTTTTTTAATAACTAAAGATTTGATAAGCATGAAACTGCCTCCGTTGTAAAAATAATCCCAACAATTATATCATAAACAAATCAAGGATTAAATAAATATGAAAGGAAAATAACTATTCAAAATGATTTTAGCACTTGCAGTACAATTTAAAAAGCTAAATTAGCTAATGAAATCAAAGTGTAATAGTCTTTGAAAAAATTAAAGCAGCTGATTGTGCTATCATTATTACGATAAAAAATAAGGGGAAATTTGATGAAAATTATAGCAGGTCTGGGCAATCCAGGCAAAAAATATGACGGAACAAAACATAATACTGGCTTTATGGCCTTAGACCATTATTTACAAGAAAATAACTTAAGCCTTGAAAGAGAAAAGTTCGAAGGAAAGTATACGAAGCAAAAGATCGCTGGCGCTGATGTTATCTTGCTGGAACCACAAACTTTTATGAATGATTCAGGAAGATCTGTTGCGCAATTTGCCCGCTTTTTTAAAGTAGATCCACAGGATATTTTGATTATTCATGATGATATGGACATGCCTTTAGGGAAAATCCGCATCCGTGCAAATGGCAAATCTGGAGGTCATAATGGTATTAAAAGTATTATACGTGATCTGGGCACTAACGACTTTAACAGGCTGAAAATTGGTATTAGACATCCAAATAATGTTACAGAAGCCAGCGTCGTTTCATGGGTTTTATCACAATTTAATACTGAACAAAAAACGTTGATGGATGAAGCTTTTACAACGGCTAGTGAAGTCATAACTGACTTTATTGCTGGAAAAAACTCACAGTATTTAATGAACAAATATAATTAAAAATGCGTTTAACAAATATTATCGAAAAAGATCATGATCTGATAAATTTTATTGCCAATGTTAGCAAAGTAAAAAATTCTTTAATCACCGGAGCAAATGCCGGTGCTTTTGACTTGCTCTTATGTCAAATAGTAAAGACTCTAAATGAGCCGTTAATTTTGCTGGAGGAAAACGAAAATAAAGCACAAAAAATTTACAGTGAATTAAATGCTATTATGCCGGAAGATAGTGTGCAAATTTTTCCAGTAGACGCTTCAATTGCAACTCAAACTGCTGTTACTTCACCTGATGAATTAAGCAGTCGCATTCAGGCACTTAATTTTTTATTGAGTCGAAAAGCGGGTATTGTTGTTGCTACCCCGCAGGGACTGCAATATAAGTTGTCTGCTCCGGTAAAATATGGGGCAGCAAGACGTCAATTTGCGCCAGAGAATGAATATGACCTATCAGAACTGACTAACTGGCTTGTGCAGGTAGGATTTCAGCGAGAAAATTTAGTAGCTAAGCCAGGGGAGTTTGCGTTACGGGGAGATATTTTGGATGTGTATCCTCTTGATAGAGAAAATCCAGTTAGAATTGAATTTTTTGGTGACGAAATTGATACCATTAAGGAATTTGATTTAGCCAGTCAACGCAGTCAAAAACAAATTGACGAAATTGTTGTAACTGCTGCCCAAGATCGGGTCTTTTCTGCTAATAATTTCAAACAAGCAGCACAAGAGATAAAAAAGGCTATAGCAGATTCTCCTGCACCTGAAAAAGATGTTAATAATCATTTTGCAGAATCCCTAGATGAATTGGAGAATGGTTCTTTACCACAAAATTATGCTTTTTTGACTGATTTTTTAATAGCTGAACCTAAGAATTTATTAGATTATTTGTCAGATTCAGGCATAGTGATGCTGGATGACTGGCCTTTAATTGAGCAGGCTGTTAAGTCTGTAGATGAACAAAACGCCGGTTTTATTGATGATGAATTAAAAACTGGAGCAATGATCCCGGGACAGGAATTGCGCAGTGACTTTCATAAAAATTGGTCACAAGACCAACATAATCATATTTATTTTTCATTATTTCAGCGCAGTATCGGCCGTATAAAACTAGGACAGTTATTTGATTGGCAGACTAGAGAGCCTCAGCAATTTTTCAGCCAAATGCCTTTGATCAAGTCTGAAATAGAGTCATATCAGAAAAAAAGTCAGACAGTTATTTTACAAGCCGATAACAACAAAAGGGCCAAACAAATTAGTCAAACAATGGCTGAGTTCGGCATGGATGTCCCTGTTGTACAGTCAAACGACTTAATGGAAAATCAAACTCAAATTTGTGTTGGCGGTTTTGCCAGTGGCTTTAGTTTGCCTAATAATAATCTAGTTTATTTAACTGAGCGAGAACTTTTTAATAAGGTATCTCACCATAGTCGACGAATTAAAACTATGGAGAATGCTCAAAGATTGCGGAGTTACACTGAACTAAAGCCAGGAGATTATGTTGTTCATGTTAATCACGGAATTGGACGCTTTGAAGGAATAAAAACGTTAGAAAACAATGGTGTAAAAAGAGATTATATTACCATTACTTACCAGCATGGTGATCAGTTATTTGTTCCAGCAGATCAGCTAAAACTGGTGCAAAAGTATGTTTCTTCAGAGGGCAAGAGGCCACACGTCAATAAACTTGGTGGTAGTGAGTGGGCCAAGACCAAGAGTAGAGTACAATCTAAAGTTGAAGATATAGCCGATGAACTAATTGATTTGTATGCAAAAAGAGAATCAGAAAAGGGGTTTGCTTTTTCAAAGGACGATGACCTGCAGCGACAATTTGAAGATGCTTTTCCTTATGTTGAAACGCCTGATCAGCTGCGCTCAATTAAAGAAATTAAGCACGACATGGAGCAGGAAAAACCGATGGATCGTTTGCTTGTGGGGGATGTAGGCTTTGGAAAAACAGAAGTTGCTTTAAGAGCAGCGTTTAAGGCAATAGAAGATAACAAGCAAGTGGCTTTTTTAGTACCTACAACAATCTTGGCGCAACAGCATTATGAAACGATTCAGGACAGGTTTAAAAATTTTCCCGTTAATTATGCTGTCCTTTCCCGTTTTCAAACACCCGCTGAAGCTAAAAAGATAACAGAAGGACTAAAAGAAGGCAAAATTGACTTAGTAGTGGGAACGCACCGTTTGCTTTCAAAAGATGTAAAGTTCAAAGACTTAGGCTTGCTCATTGTTGATGAAGAACAAAGATTTGGCGTTAAGCATAAAGAAAGGCTAAAAGAACTGAAAGCCAATATTGATGTTTTAACTTTAACTGCAACGCCAATTCCACGGACTTTGCACATGTCAATGATTGGCGTGAGAGACTTGTCAGTCATGGAAACCCCACCATCTAATCGTTATCCTATTCAAACTTACGTGATGGAGCAAATACCAAGCGTGGTTAAGGAGGCTTGTATGAGGGAAATTGCGCGCGGTGGCCAAGTCTTCTACTTGCATAATCATATTGGTGACATCGATGATGTGGTAACAGAATTAGAGAACCTAATGCCGAGTGTTAGAATTGTTAGTGTACACGGCCGTATGAGCAAAAATCAAATGGAAGATATTCTGTATCGGTTTTTAAACAGAGAATTTGATATTTTAGTTACCACAACAATCATCGAAACTGGTATTGATATGCCTAATGTCAATACTATGTTGATTGAAAATGCAGATCACTATGGTTTAAGTCAGCTATATCAATTGCGTGGCAGAATCGGACGCAGTGCTCGTTTAGCATATGCTTATTTTTTATACCAGCCTAATAAAGTTTTAACTGAAGTCGGTGAAAAAAGGTTGGATGCGATTCGCGATTTTACTGAACTGGGTTCTGGTTTTAAAATTGCCATGCGAGATTTAGCAATCCGTGGAGCTGGCAATATGTTAGGAGCACAGCAGCATGGCTTTATTGATAGTGTTGGATATGATTTATATTCTCAAATGCTGTCAGATGCAATTAAAAACCGTAAAAGTAAAAAGAAAGTCAAAAAAAGCAATGCTGAAATCAATTTAGGGCTTGAAGCATATATTCCTGATCAATATATTAGCGATCAGGAGGAAAAAATTGAGTTTTATAAAAAGATCAAAACGGCTGGTACTGCTGATATTGAACAAATTCAAGACGAATTAATTGATCGTTTTGGCAATTATCCTGAGCCGGTAGAAAATCTGCTAGCTGTTTCACAACTAAAAGCTGAAGCAGATTTGGCTCAAGTACGTAACATAACTAAAGTTAATGATCATGAAGTAAAAGTTGAGTTTGCTAAAGAAGCATCTAGTGAATTGCAGGGTCCAAATATTTTCAAAGCTCTAGAACATGTATCATATAAGGTTAAAATCAGTCTCTCTCCAACAAAAAGACTAGTTGTATTGTTGGAATTGCCTGAAAATAGCCATCACCGGCAATTATTTGCTAATTTAGTAACATTTATGTCGGCAGTCAGTGATATCATACAAAAATAAGGAGAAAGAAATGAGAATTGATAAATTTTTAAAAGTTTCAAGATTAGTTAAAAGGCGTCCAATAGCTAAAGAAATGGCTGACCAAGGTCGAATCAAGGTAAATGATCATGTGGTTAAGTCCAGCTATGATGTCAAAATTGGAGATATTATTGAAGTTGGATATGGCTCAAAAGAAGTCAAAGCAAAAGTCTGTGCTATTAAAGAAACTACGAAAAAAGCTGAAGCAAGTGAATTATACGAATTGATAAATTAGTTTTTATCTTTAATGACATTTATAAGTGGTCTTGTTATAATTAAAATAGTATTTGTTTTGGTAATAGAGGTCAAAATTATGAACGGTCCACGTATATATAATTCACTTAGTCCGGAAGAGCAGGTTGCTCGTCTGAAACGTAAACAGGAAAAAAGAGCAAAAGAAGTACATCGTGTTAGGCGCAATCGTATTATCGCAGTTTTTGTGGCTATTTTCGCATTTTTAGGAGTACAAATTGGAGTTACTCATGCTCAAACTGAGCATATTAATAGTCAAGTACAAACTTCTAAAAAGGCTCTTAAAAAAATAAACAATCAAAAGCAGGTTTTAATAACAAAAAGAAACGATTTGAAAGATCCTGATTACGTGGCTAAACTAGTGCGGTTCAAATTTTTGTATTCTAAACCAAACGAAACAATTTACAATTTACCTGAAGGAAAAAATAATAATTAATGAAATACCAAGTTGGACAGAGAGTGACAGGAACTATTAATAACATTAGTGACTTAGGCATTTTTGTTACGCTTTCTCATCATAAGACGGGATTAGTTCATCATAGTGATTTTGGCAATAATTGGTTACGTGAAAAAAGCAATTATCATGTTGGTGAGCAGATACGACTAGTAATTATTCATAACTATAAAGGTAAAATTGGACTCTCTAAAATGAGAGTTAATGATCCCGATTTAATTGATCATACTAATTCTTTTTCAGACACTAAAAAAGCTGATTTTACCAGAGTATTGTCTACAACAGTATCTGATGCTAAAAAAGAAATCAAAAAATTAGAAAAAGATTTGATTAGTTATGCAAATTGATAACTTTTTTAAAGAAAATCATTTGCCATTAACCGGTAAAACCCTTGTTGTTGCAGTTAGTGGAGGACCAGATTCTTTAGCCCTGCTTGATCTGCTTTATCAAATAAAGAAACGATATCATTTTAAGTTGATATCAGCCCATTTAGACCACCAGCTCAGACCTGATTCTTTGGAAGAGGAAAAAGTGATCTCTGCGTACTGCGTGAATAAAGGCATTCAGTCAGTTAACGGAATTTGGCCTCAAAATTTACATCCTGCTACTGGGATAGAAGCTGCTGCCAGAAAGTACCGCTATAATTTTTTGGTAAAAGTGATGCAGCAACATCAGGGCGATTACTTATTAACAGCACATCATATGGATGATTTGCTTGAGAATATTTTGCTTAAGTTTATACGCTCTGGTTATCCTAGTGAAATGAACAGTTTAAAGCCAATTAGCAAAATTCAAGGTATGACTTTATTAAGACCACTTTTAAGTAAGAAAAAAGAAGACTTATTGTTATACGATCATAAGCGGCAAATATCTTATGTGATTGACAAGACCAACAATGAAGATGATACCTTGCGTAACAAGCTGCGTCATCATGTGATTCCATTGCTCAAAAAGGAAAACAAGCAAGTTGGTCGTAATGCTCTCAGATTTAGCCAACAAGTTAGTTTATTAACTGCAATAGCAAATAACAGTTTTGCTCAGTTAAAGCAACCGGAACCTTTTTTAGGTATAGCCTACCGTTTGGAAATAAGTGCTTTAGAAGATTTGAGCAATGAAGAAAAAACTGCATTTTGGCAAAACTTTATTTGGCATAAGTGGCATGAACGCGTTAATAAGAATTTAGCCAATTTCACTTTAATTGCTTACCAAGGCTTTTTTTATCTTTTTAATAAATTACCTGTTTTGCCGATAACCCAAAAAGTCAATGTGGGTCAAAAGTTTTCTTTTAATAATCGTAAATTTTTGCTTTCACTTAAATCAGAAGAGTCCCTAAAATTAATTGGTCAATTTTTTGCAGAAAATAAAAAACAAATTAATGTAGGTTCAATCAGACCCGGAACAAAATTGTTATTACAAAATGGCAATCATGCAAGGAGTAAGAAAAAATTTGCTCAAAGTAGTATTCCAAATATATTGCGCCCCTATTGCTTAACTATTTATGCTGGTGATAAAGTCGTTTTTATTGAAAGAACATACTCTAATCAAATGGTCAGTTCTAATGAGACAAATTACTTTTTGTATGAAGACATTTAATAAGAAATTTTAAATTATTAGAGCACAACCTAAATTTGTGATAAACTTTTATTCGTATATCTCTAGAAACTTTGTGGAGGTTTTTTATGAAAAATAACCGGAATCGGCTGTTTTCAAATGGTCTTTTCTATATAGTTGTTTTTCTCTTGTTATTAGGAGGAATCAACTGGGCACTTGGTGGATCAGATAATTCTGGCAGCAGTGAAAATATCAGCTACTCTGAATTTGTCAGTGATTTGCGCAAGGGAAAAGTTAAGGATTTTAACATTCAACCTGCAAATGGTGTTTATACTGTTTCAGGTAGTTATAAGGAAACACAGGAAAGTAAAAGCCAGTCAAAAAACAGTTTTGACTTTTTTAATGGCAATTCAGGCTCAAAAGTATCACGTTTTTCAACTACAATGTTGCAAAACGATTCAAGCGTGTCTAAAGTTCAAGATTTAGCTCAAAAGAGCAGCACTAAGATGACGACTCAAGGGGAGTCACAGTCTGGTAACTGGATTTCCACAATTGTGATGCTGGTGCCAACTATTCTCTTCATTGTGATGCTTTGGATGATGGTCAGTCAAAGCGGCGGTGGCCGAGGCGGCAATGGCGGCATTATGAACTTTGGGCGCTCTCATGTAAAACCTGAGGATCCCAAGAAAAATAAAGTTCGTTTTTCTGATGTTGCTGGTGAAGAAGAAGAGAAACAGGAATTAGTAGAAGTAGTTGAATTTTTAAAGAACCCAGCTAAATTTACTAAGCTTGGTGCTAAAATTCCTTCGGGTGTTTTACTTGAGGGCCCTCCGGGTACTGGTAAAACGTTGCTTGCTCGTGCCGTAGCGGGCGAAGCGAATGTACCATTCTTCTCAATCTCAGGTTCTGACTTTGTTGAAATGTTTGTCGGTGTTGGTGCCAGTCGTGTACGTGATCTGTTTACCAATGCTAAGAAAAATGCTCCAAGTATTATATTTATTGACGAAATTGATGCCATTGGGCGTAGACGTGGCGGCAATGCCAGTGGCGGTGGCAATGATGAACGTGAACAAACTTTAAACCAGTTGTTAGTTGAGATGGATGGTTTTGAAGGTAACGAAGGCGTAATCGTTATTGCAGCTACTAACCGTTCCGACGTCTTAGATCCGGCTTTACTAAGGCCGGGTAGATTTGACAGAAAAATCTTGGTTGGAACTCCTGATGTTCGTGGTCGTGAAGCTATTTTACGTGTTCATGCCAAAAACATGCCTCTGGCTGATGATGTTGACTTAAAGGAAATTGCTCGCCAGACGCCAGGCTTTGTCGGTGCCGACTTGGCCAACCTACTTAACGAAGCCGCTCTACTTGCGGCAAGACGTAATGGCACAAATATTACTGCTGCTGATTTGGATGAAGCAGAAGATCGCGTTATTGCTGGTCCTGCCAAGAGAAATAGCTTGATTTCTCAAAAAGAAAGGCGTCGAGTTGCCTTCCATGAAGCCGGTCACTCTATTTGCGGGTTAGTTTTAAGTGATTCAAGAACGGTACGTAAAGTAACTATTGTTCCCCATGGCAGGACAGGTGGTTATAACTTGATGTTGCCTAAAGATGACCAGTTCCTGTTAACCAAGAAACAGTTAATGGAACAAATCGTTGGTTTAATGGGTGGCCGTGCCGGTGAAGAAGTGGTAGTTGGTGATCAATCAACAGGTGCTTCTAACGACTTCGAGCAAGCAACACAAATTGCCCACAGTATGGTAGTTAATTACGGAATGACAGACTCATTAGGAATGGTAGAACTGGAAAAAGAAGGCGAAACCAATCCGTATGGCTTTAAACCATATAGTGAAGCAACTTCTGCCAAAATTGATGAAGCAGTTAAGAAGCTACTTGACGAAGCTCACGCTAAAGCAGTTGAGATTGTGAAAAATAATCGCGAAAAACATCGCATTATTGCTGAAGCTCTGCTTAAGTATGAAACTTTAGATGAAAAGCAGATTATGTCTTTGTACACAACAGGCAAGATGCCTGAAAAGACCGAACAGGAATATCCTAGTGAATCAAAGGCTTCAACTTATGAAGAAGCTAAAGCAGCTGCTGAAAAGAAAGAAAATCAATCTCAGAAAAAGAACACTGTAAATTCTGAAAAGGCACAGGAAGAAAGAGATAGCTCTTTGGAATCACCTGCCCAAAAGAATGAGGAAGCAGAAGAAAGTAATCCTGAGAATCCAGAAAAGAATGAATTTCCAAAAGAATCAGAGCTAGATAAAGAAGAAAAAGAGCATGAGTTAAATTCTTCAGAATCTAAAAATGAAGATTCTACAGGAAAGCAAAATTCTAATGATACCGATCAGTCACCTAGTGAAAATGATCATCCTCAAGAGTAATATTTAATAGAGCCTACAATTAGGCTCTATTTTTTTAGGAGAATAAAATGAATGATTATTTAGTTAAAGCAATTGATAAATCAAAAAACTTGCGTCTGTTAACAATAACTGCCAAAGGTTTGGTTCAAGAGGCACAAACTCGCCATGACACTTGGTCAGCTTCTTCTGCTGTTCTTGGACGTAGTTTAATAGCAGGGGTTTTACTAGCAGGAGCAGAACTAACCGATAAGGAAGAACTGACTATCAGACTATTAGGCAATGGACCTGTGGGCCCCACGATTGTGACAGCCAAATCAGATTTAACTGTTAAGGGTTATGTTAAAAATCCTCACATTGCATTACCACCAAAAAAGAATGGTCATATTGATGTTAAAAAAGCAGTTGGCGAAGGGTGGCTTGAAGTAACTAAAGACTTGGGCTTAAAAGAGCCCTATACGGGTCAAGTACCTATTGTTTCTGGTGAAATTGCTGAAGATATTGCCTATTATTTAACAAAATCAGAACAAATACCTTCAGCTGTTGGTTTATCTGTATTTGTTAACCTTAATAATACTATCGGTGAAGCAAGTGGATTCATGCTACAAGCATTGCCTGGTGCAACAGATAGCTTAATTACGAAAACTATTGATCGCATCAACAATTTACCTGCGCTTTCTACGGCATTTTTAGATGGTTTGACTCCTGAAAAATTGGCAGCTATGATTCTAGGCGATGACTGTAAGATTTTAGAAAAAGATGAAGTTGCCTTCAAGTGTGATTGTTCTAAGGAAAAATATGGTAAGATTTTAGCAACAATGAAGAAAAGTCAAATCGAAGCCATGATAAAAGAAGATCACGGAGCAGAGCTGACTTGTAGTTTTTGTGGCAATAAATACCACTACACAGAAGATGAATTAAAAACTATTTTGTCTAAAAAGGCTGATTAATATTGTTCATTTTGCCACTAGAATGCAGTTTTATTGATTTTAAATTAAATATTGGGTTGAAAAATGATTTGGAAATACTAAAAATAGTATTATAGTTTTTAAGATTAAAGATGCGGTCAGTACCAATTTTGCTATAATGAAAGAGATGAATGAAAAGAAAAGGAGAAAAATAAATGCTGAATGTGTATATTGTTCGTCATGGCCAAACAGATACTAATAAAACTTTTGGTATTAACGGGTCAGGAACAAATCTACCACTGAATGAAAAAGGTAAAAAACAGGCAGAAAACTTAAGAGACAGTTTTGACATTAATAAAATTGATTGTGTATATAGCAGCCCTTTAAAAAGAGCCCGTGAAACTGCAGAAATTTTAAACCATGGCAAGCATGAAATTATTGTTGATGACAGATTATCTGAAATGAATTACGGCAACTGGGATGGTCAAGATGTACATGATATAATTGCTAAATATCCGCAAGTATTTGATGAATTAGGCTATTTTAAAGAAAATTATAGTGATTATTGTTCAGGAGAAACTTACCAACATTTGGCAGATAGATTAATGGATTTCTGGCATGACTTAATCAATAATCACAAAGACGAGTCAGTTTTATTAGTCTTTCACGGAACAGCTTCACGTTCATTGGTTCAGAATGTTTTAGGCATCCCCAAAATAACTTTGGTTGGTGAAATACAAAATGCTGGTGTAATTAACATTTCAGTTGATGAAGCTAGCCAAAAACCGTTTTTGCGTTATTATAATAGAGTTGCACCTGGAAAATTTTTTATCGAAAAGTAATTAAAGATTTATATAGATATCAAGGTTAACTTTTTGTTACGAAAAGTACCATGAATTTTGCTTATAGAATCCTTTTTGTTAAGATATTATGGTGTTTTGAAAGGGTGATTTAGTGGATAACAGTTGGAAAATTCGTGATATAACTATTCCCAATCGTGTTGTGGTGGCGCCAATGGCTGGAGTGTCAAATTCTGCCTTTAGAATGATTTGTAAAGAATTTGGGGCTGGTTTAGTTGTCTGTGAAATGATTTCAGATCATGGCATTATTTATCGTAATAAGAAAACTATGTCAATGATGAAGGTTGACCCGCAAGAACATCCTATGAGTATTCAAATATTTGGTGGTACTGAAGATACTTTACTTGAAGCAGCACAATATATTGACCAACATACTGCTGCTGATATTATTGATATTAATATGGGATGTCCGGTTCCTAAAGTAACGAAAACAGATGCGGGATCTAAATGGCTGCTTGATTCTAATAAAATTTACCAAATGGTACATAAAGTTGTCCAAAATGTGCAAAAACCAGTTTCTGTCAAAATGCGCATTGGCTGGGATCGCAAGCATATTTTTGCAGTAGAAAATGCTTTAGCTGCTCAGGAAGCCGGTGCCAGCATGATCGCAATGCATGGCAGAACCCGTAAGCAAATGTACATGGGAGAAGCTGATTGGGAAACGTTACACGATGTAGCTCAAATGCTTGACATTCCTTTTGTGGCTAACGGTGATATAACGACGCCAGAATTAGCTAAAAAAGCTTTGGATGAGATTGGATCAACTGCAGTTATGATAGGTCGGGCAGCCTTGGGCAATCCTTGGATAGTTAAAAATATGGTGCACTATTTAGAAACCGGTGAGAAACTCAAACCGCAGACTGTCCGTGAAAAGGTTGCTACAGCTAAACACCAATTAAAAGGTTTAGTTGAATTAAAAGGGGAAAAGATTGCAGTTCCTGAATTTCGCCAGCAAGCAGCCTACTATTTAAAGGGAGTTCCCCGTTCTGCACGTACTCGTGCTAAAATAAATGAGGTTTGGACGGCACAAGAAGTTTATGATTTGCTTGACAATTTCGTTGATGATTATGAAAAAAGGCAAAAACAAAGGGCTGTCAGAAGTGAAGTAAATTAATAATGGAGGAAATGTAATTGGCTAAAAATGAAATGAATGACCAATTAATCGTTCGACGCCAAAAATTAGACGAATTAAGAGAAAATGGTATCGAACCTTTTGGAATGAGAAAGTTTGATCGGCAAGACTTAGCGCGGTCTTTGAATGAAAAATATTCTCAAGATGATAAAGACGAGCTAAATAAAGAATTGCCTAAGACCAAAATTGCTGGCAGAATGCTGGCTAAAAGGGGTAAAGGTAAAGTTGGTTTTGCGGATCTCTATGATCGGACAGGCAAAATACAGATTTATGTTCGTAAGGACATTGTCGGTGAAGACAATTATAAGATCTTTAAGAAGTCCGATATTGGTGATTTCTTAGGCATTGACGGTGAAGTTATGAAAACTGATACCGGTGAGTTAACGATTCGCGCAACTCATGTTACCTTTTTATCCAAAGCTTTACGGCCATTGCCTGAAAAATATCATGGTTTAAAAGACGTTGAACAAATATATCGTCAACGTTATCTTGATTTAATTACTAACCGTGAAAGTTACGAGCGTTTTGTAAATCGGACTAAAATTATCCAAGCTATTCGTGACTATCTGAACAGCAAGGACTTCTTGGAAGTTGAAACTCCTGTTTTGCATAACATTCCAGGTGGTGCCGAAGCACGGCCATTTATCACTCATCATAATGCTTTAGATATTGATTTGTACATGAGAATAGCTTTGGAATTACCTTTAAAGCGTTTGATTGTAGGTGATATGGAAAGAGTATACGAAATTGGTCGTGTATTTAGAAATGAAGGCCTTGACACACACCATAACCCTGAGTTTACTGAACTTGAGACTTACTGTGCTTACTGGGATTTCCATGATGTTATGGATGAAGCAGAAGGAATCATTCGTGCAGCTGCCAAAGTTGTATCAGAAGATGGTAAAGTTACTTATCAGGGTACAAACATTGATTTGGGTAAGTCTTTCCGTCGCGTTCATATGGTAGATATGATTAAAGAGAAGACTGGTGTTGATTTTTGGCAAAAGATGAGCGTAGCAGAAGCTACAAAAATTGCTGAAGACCACGATATTAAGGTTGAAAGCTTCTGGAAAGTGGGTCATATCATTAACGCCTTCTTTGAAAAATATTGCGAAGAAACAATTGTTGACCCTACTTTTGTTTACGGTCACCCAGTTGAAATTTCACCATTGGCTAAGAAAAATGCTGATGATCCTCGGTTTACCGATCGTTTTGAAATTTACATTATGGGCGAAGAATACGGCAATGCCTTTTCTGAATTAAATGACCCTGATGACCAGCGCGAACGTTTTGAAGCGCAAATGGCAGAGCGTGAAGCTGGAAACGATGAAGCAGATATGATCGATGAAGATTACCTGCGTGCTATGGAATATGGTATGCCGCCAACAGGTGGTTTGGGCATCGGAATCGATAGATTGGTAATGCTTTTGACAGATGCACCTGCAATCAGGGATGTGCTTTTATTCCCAACAATGCGTCCTGAAAAGGTTGAAGATATTGATCGGGAAGTCAAGGAAGACTTGAAGAAAAAGAGCAAATAATAATTAATCGTTTTGCTAGCACTATAGCAAAGCTAATGACACTACTAAAAAAGAATCCTTCTTTAGGGATTCTTTTTTAGTTTTCCTACAATGTATAACCCATTTTTTCGTTATAGGCAGTTATTTTCGAAAGTAGATTATCTTTAACAGACTGGTTTGAAAAATAAAAATACCAGTTTTGAAGTAATTTGAGCCAGGAACTTAATCGATACCAGCTGATGCGATCATTTTCTGCGAGCTGCTGATAATTTTTTTCGTTATAGCAGTTAATAAACGAATTAAATTCAGCAGTCGGTATTTTACCGAAATGAACGCCTTCAAAACAGGCAAAAGCTAACCGTTGCTCCTCATCATCAATAAACGGTCCTTGCATATTTTGAAAAACCGTTTCAATTATGGCAAAAATATCAGCAGTATTATTTGTTGTAAAATCTGGATGACTTAAAGTAGAGCCTAAAAAGTCGCTACCATGAGCAACGCTGTGAGCCCAGCCTTTATCTTTAACATAACCGCGGAAATCTTTTTCTTCCTTCAAATAGGAAATACTCCAGTTAAAAAGAGTTTTTCGTTCGGTCGCATTTAAAATTGAATGCTTTTTATCGTCATCTAAAATTAGGGAACCCAGTAATGCACTGAATGTTCTGAGAAAAATTAAATCGTTTTCTGGCTGATCGATGCCCTTAAACAGATTTTTTGAATTGATAAAATTGGCAAAAATTTTTGCTTTCTGCTTTGAAGTAAATGAATTTTCAAAAAAGCCACGAGCAAAAAGCGTATAAACAACATCATCACGAAGATGTGGGTCAAGGTTTCCGATATTTTGCAACATATAGTCGATTTGACTATCATCAAAAGTGATTTTACCAGAATCTAAATTAACAAGTTTTTCCAGTTCTTTTTGCAATTCTGTAACCCTCCTTTTTATCTGACAGTGATATGATTTCATATTTGTGTATAACAGAATACTACCTTTTACTAGCAATTATGTTTTAGAAACTCTCAAAAGGCAAGCTTTCCCGTTAAAATACTTATTTTACGGATTTATTTTACTAAAAAAGGTTGCAAAATGAGATTGGTTTGCTATAATGATATTTGTCTTGCGGAAGTAGTTCAGTGGTAGAACATCACCTTGCCATGGTGGGGGTCGCGGGTTCGAATCCCGTCTTCCGCTCTAGAAAAAAGACTCACCAAAAGCGGTGAGTTTTTTTAATAAACGGGAAATAGCTCAGCTTGGTAGAGCGCTACGTTCGGGACGTAGAGGTCGCAGGTTCGAATCCTGTTTTCCCGATAAAGAAGATTTTGCCTTTATATCAGATGGCTTAAACGCTGGTATAAAGGCATTTTTGTTTTTTCAAGTTTTCTGAAACTAGCTCAAAATGAGCTAAAAAACTTCATATTAGACTTCATATTTTTAAGCAGACGTGCAAGTGGGCTAATCTTAGATATTTAGCTAATAGAATAGTTTCATAGTAAAAGGCGTTGATACATCGGTAATTTAGAGGGATGATAAGTCCTTTGAAAGTTGTTCAGAAAATCAAAAAAGAGTTTTAATTGGAGTCTATATACTTGATAAACTCAATCGTGATATAAGTGGAGAATATTGGTTATAAACAATTATGCTATTACTATTTAAAGCACACAGCGATTGATGAGTTTATTGACAATTTTACTAGAGCTCAAAAAAGTATGAATCTTAACCCTTCATTTAAGTTACTAAAATAAGCTGCAATACTATTCTGTGTACTACGACTTTTTTTAAGCCTTTACTTTAGACTAAATTTGCTTTAAGGAAAAACGTTTTGGTTTTTTAAGGTTTTCATTTTCAACAGAACATTCCCCCAATAGCTGAAACGGGTTTTTGCTGCATTGCTACTCCTAATTGAACTCATCACAAAACTTTTGTTGTTTTACATTCAGTTTATGTTTCATATCATTTCATTATCTATCGATTTTTTTGCATAAAAATAGCCGAGTTATTAACTCGACTATATTATTTAAGTGGCTCTATAATTTATCCTGTTGATGACTTATCCATGTGGTAAGCTGTTAATAGGTTTTTTATTGCATAAAAAAGGAGGACATCTTCCTCTTGCTTCTTGTAATAAAATATTAACTTCACCCAATATTTTATAGAAGGTTTGAATTATGTCCTCTTTTAATAATTATATTAAATTTGCTCTTGATATTAAAGATCAAAACATTGTTTTTGAAGATTATTTCTGCCGTTTGGCTAACGGCTATAAGCAGAAGGTTTACCAAGCTGTCTTATTGCAGCCCAGTTGTCCCTTTTGTGGCTCACAGGAGCTGCGGCACAATGGCCGTTTGAAAACCGAAATCCGCTATCCTGCTGCCAATGCCGGTCAGCCAGTCATTATTAGACTTTTTAAGCAGAGAGTCTGGTGTCGCACCTGCAATAAACGCTCAATGGCTCAATCTGACCTGGTAGGCAAATACTGCTGTATTTCCCAGCCTGCAAAGCTTAAAATTCTCAGTGCCTTAACAGAAGACCGTTCAATGACCAGCATTGCCCGGGAAAACAATGTCTCTGTCAATACGGTGCAAAGAGTGCTGGGCTCTTGCTCGCATCAGTTTAATAGCAGCTATGATTATTTGCCGGAGCATCTAGCCTTCGACGAGTTTAAAGGCGTTGACCGCACCCTGCATTTTATTTGTCTTGATGCCGACAAGCACGAGGTGGTGCAGATTCTCCGCACACGCTATAAAAAAGCAATTATAGCCTACTGCAAAAAGTTTTCGCCTGCGGCAAAACAGTTTCTCTGGACCTGAATTTTTACTATCAAGACATTGTACGAGCATGCTTTCCCAACGCTGAGCTTGTGCTTGATCGCTTTCACATGGTACAAATGCTTACGCGTTCCTTCAACTCCCTGCGCGTGCAGGTCATGAAGAAATTCAAAAAGACCAGCAGAGAATACAAACTGCTTAAATCACCGTGGAAACTGTATCTCAAGAAGTACCAGGCACTCGACCAAATTCATCCGCATTACAATTGGAATT
>NZ_KQ034007.1:1353096-1459239 GCF_000970755.1 Lactobacillus kimbladii | reverse complement strand
ATTTAAGTTTTACTCAACCTTTTTAAAACTCGTATTAAAGGTTTATTATTCTGAATCTGATTATTTCTATATTCATGTATAAGTTGTTCTTCTTGTTTACTTCTAGGCCTAGATGATTTTCTGATTTGTTCTTCAGAAGGAGAAATTAATCTAAATTTATTTTCCATGATGTTATCCTCCTACCTTCCTAATTCTACAAACTACCACAATTAAATTCAACTGTCTATTATTTTAAACTGTGGAACGTAAGTTATAAGGTAATTAAGCATATCAAAATCTACTATAACATGGTCCTTAATAAATAATTTGACGTTTTCTTCCGAATACTCATCATTAGCAATTTTAAGTGAAACGTTATAGAGCTGTTTTTCTAAGTCCGTTTTTGGCCCTAAATTAAAGATCAAAAAATTATTTTGCAAAAAGTCTACAGTTGCTAATAAAGCTGTTCTTTTGTTCCCATTGCTAAATGCCTGGTATCTGGCGATTGTATACCATAGACTAGCAGCTTTAGTGATTATTGTTGGTAGACGATTTTCTCCGAAAACAATTGAATTCTCAACTCTGTATAATAAGTTTTCAATTATGCCAGGCTCTTTTAAATAATAGTCACCGCTATATGATTCTTCATTAAAAATTTCTTGAGATTTAAAGTTTAGTTCACAAGTTCGTTTTACTGTTAAATAACTTATCGGCTGAGCTATAGCCAGTAACTTCTTTAAACCATTTAAAGTTGGAATTTCCATAATTGATGTACCATCTTCATTTGGCACTATCTTATTCCTATTGCTTTCGGTAGGTATTGGTTTCCACTTTTCTTTGGTAAGTAGTCCTTCACCAATTATTTCAGCAAATTCATTTAATTGCATTGTATTATCTTTTGCGTTGGGATCAAAAGGAAAAATTACAAGTCCATCATATTCTTGGTTTTTATAGTGAAATCTTTGCATACTGTTTCTCATATAAAAATTATATTATGTTCAAATTTTATCATTATCTTTAGGAAGCGTATTGGCATTATAACTTCTTCTGTTTAGTTCTCGAGTATAAATTCTTGTCACTAACCATTTAGAATACTCAAAGCAATAATATAAAAAAACAGTTATAAAAGCTAGTTTAAGGAAATAAATATATTGAATTTTATTAGGTGAAAACAATACATTTATTTTTAGATTAGGGCAACATTTGTTAGCATAACCAGCTGTAATCAATTATTTTATAGTTTTTTAACTTAATGGTTAGTATTCTTCAATGTACGAAATATCTTATACGTCTGGAAAGGCTAAAATCGACTTCATATGTCGAAATTATTGCTATAATCGTTGATATAAAGGTATTTTAAGAACTGAGTACAATATCTGTTTTCCCAATAATATGCAGTTACATTCTCATGTTGGTAATTTATTTTTGCTAGTATGAGAATTTTTAGTTTTTTGGAAGTTATAACAGCCCACTAAGATTCTTGCACAAGTATTCTGTTGAAAAATTATTTCTAATTTAAATAATAAAGAAGGATTGGGTCGCACGAACTGCTTGTATTTGATATAATGATTGCAAAGTTTTTTGACACTAAGATTTCTGCTGCAAACAGAATATTTTACAAATTGTCAAAAAGGTTTATAGTGTATACACGTCATTTTTTAAAGGTGGTGCAATGATGAAAAAATCTTATACAACCAGTGCAAATCAAGTATTAGAAATTGCACGTGAACAAGCACAGAATTTTCATCATCGTTTAATTGGTACTGAACACGTACTACTTGCGATGGTAATTGAATCTGATGGTGAAGCCGGCAAGAATTTGCGGGCCTGGGGTGCAACACCGAAAGCGATTCGTGAAGAAATTGAACGTTATACAGGCTATGGTTCAGCTGGTAAAACCAGTTACATGCAAATGTCACCGCGCCTCAGCATGGTCTTGGCATATGCTGGCACTTTAGCAGAACGTGAGGGTTCCTCTAAGATTAGAACCTGCCATATTCTGTTAGGCATGGTGCTCAATGAACAAATATTGGCATCTGTAATCTTACGTAATTTAAATATTGATCTTGATGGTTTGCGTAATGACATTTTACACAGTTTAGGTGAAGACGAACAAGACATGGATAACAGTGATCAATCTGATGATAGTAGCTGGTCCAGTTTTAATGGCACTGAAGAAAGCACTAATAAAAATTCAAGTACGCCAACTCTTGATCAGGTTTCAGTTAATTTAAACGAACGAGCTGAAAATGGTGAAATAGATCCTGTTATTGGTCGAGATCGAGAAGTAGCTCGAGTTATTGAAATTTTATCTCGGCGTAATAAAAATAATCCGGTTTTAATTGGGGAACCGGGTGTTGGTAAGACGGCAGTGGCAGAAGCGATAGCAACTGCAATTGTTGCGAAAAAAGTCCCACACGATTTATTAAAAAAGCAAGTGGTGTCACTTGACTTAGGTGGTCTTGTTGCCGGCACTAAATACCGTGGTGAATTTGAAGACCGCATGAAAAAAATCATTAAAGAAATCACTGCAAATGGCAACATCATTCTTTTTGTGGATGAAATGCACACTCTCATTGGAGCCGGTGGCGCTGAAGGCTCAATTGATGCAGCTAATATTTTAAAGCCATCTTTAGCGCGTGGCGATATTCAAATGATTGGTGCCACAACTTTTGATGAATATCAAAAATATGTTGAAAAGGATCAAGCATTAGCACGTCGTTTTCAAATTGTACGATTGAATGAACCTTCTCGCACTGAAACGCTGGCAATTTTAAACGGACTGAAATCAAAATATGAAAAATTTCATCACGTAAAAATATCACAGTCTGCATTAGAAAATGCTGTTGATCTTTCAAGTCGCTATATTTCTAATCGTTACTTACCGGATAAAGCAATCGATTTGATTGATGAGGCAAGTGCTGCTGTTAAAATTAAATCCGGTAAAGGCTCTAATAACCAGTTGCTGCAAATTAATGACCAAATTGAAAAAGTTATTAGTGAAAAAAATCATGCTGCTGTTAATCAGAACTTTGTCAAGGCTGCGCAACTCCAAGAAAGACAAAATAGCTTACAAAGAAGACAGGACGAATTAACAGCCAAATTTGATTTGGCAACTAACAAGGATGCTACAGTGCAAGCAGAAGATGTTGCAAAGGTAGTTTCAAATTGGACTGGTGTTCCTGTTACCCAAATGAATCGTGATGAAACTAAGCATTTGGCTAACCTTGAAAAAGACCTGCATAAACGGATTATTGGTCAGGAAAAAGCAGTTTCTGCTGTTAGCCGGGCAGTGCGCCGTAGTCGCAGCGGTATTAAAGATGAAAATAGACCGATTGGTTCCTTCTTGTTTTTGGGACCGACAGGTGTTGGTAAAACCGAATTGGCAAAAGCAATTGCCGCAGCCATATTTGGTTCTGAAAACAATTTGATTAGAATTGATATGTCTGAATATATGGATCAAATTGCTAATAGTAAGTTAATTGGTTCTGCTCCAGGATACGTTGGCTATGATGAAGGCGGTCAATTGACTGAACAAGTTCGTCGGCATCCATACTCGGTCGTACTATTTGATGAAGTAGAAAAGGCCCATCCAGATGTATTTAATTTATTGTTACAAGTTCTGGAAGATGGCTTTTTGACTGATTCCAAGGGCCGGAAGATAGACTTTAAAAATACAATTATTATTATGACCTCTAATCTGGGTTCCCGTTCGCTGTTTGAAACTAAGGCTGTAGGATTTAATGCTGATAATACGAGTCAGATAAAACTGCGACAGGATCGTGTTCGTGAAGCATTAAAACAGTTCTTTAGACCTGAATTCTTAAATAGAATTGACGAAACAGTCATTTTTGATGAGCTTAATCAAAAACAATTACGTCAAATTGTTACTCTTTTAACTCGTAAACTAATAGATCGTTTGCATAAGCAAGGCGTACAGCTCAAAATTTCTCGTGCGGCTCTAGATAAAATTGCAAAAGATGGTTATAATCCCGAAATGGGCGCAAGGCCCCTGCGTCGTGCAATTCAAAAAGATATTGAAGATGAAATTGCTACAATGTTGATCAAGGGCGATCTTAATAGTGGTGATATTCTAAAAATTGGTTGCAGTCACAATCATTTAAAATTTGAAGTTAATAAAGAAGATAAAAATAACTTAGTAGGAGCAAAGTAAATTAATTGACACACTTGTAATAGTTTGTTATAGTAGTGCGTGATTAAAAGGCTGATTTTCAGGATTTTGCTGATCTATTGTCCAGCAAAATAATAAAGGACAAAAACGACAATTGTTGTTTTTGTCTTTTTTATGCATAAAATTCCGGCTTTTTGAATTTGTAATCAAAATGTAATATTAGCTTTCTCTGACAGAAAGGGTGTTTTCTCCTTGTTAAATGGACACGTAGTGAATTTTGGCAAACATCGGACAAGACGTAGCTTTTCCCGCATTAAAGAAGTGCTGGAACTGCCTAACTTGACAGATGTGCAGACCGAATCATACCAATGGTTTTTGGATGAGGGTATTAAAGACGTTTTTGACGATATCATGCCAATTAGTGACTTTTCAGGTAAGCTTTCCCTGGAATATTTGGGCTATAAACTGCAAAAGCCAAAATATACCGTTGACGAAGCACGTGATCATGATGCAACTTATGCTGCTCCCATGCACGTTACTTTAAAATTAACTAATCAAAAAACCGGTGAGATTAAAACTCAAGATGTTTTCTTTGGTGATTTGCCATTAATGACTGAATCTGGCTCATTTATTATTAATGGTGCTGAAAGAGTTATCGTTTCGCAGCTGGTTAGGTCGCCAAGTGTTTATTATTCTGGCGATTATGATAAAAATGGTCGCCAAATATTTGGTACTACAGTAATTCCTAACCGTGGTGCCTGGCTTGAATATGAAACTGATGCTAAAAATGTTTCCTATGTTCGAGTTGACCGTACTCGTAAGTTGCCTTTGACTGTTTTAGTCAGAGCTCTTGGAATTGGTTCAGATGATGAAATTTTAGATCTTTTTGGCCAAAGCGATACATTACAATTTACTTTGGATAAGGACGTCCATAAGAATCCAGCTGATTCTCGTGTAGCTGAAGCATTAAAGGACATTTATGAACGTCTACGTCCTGGTGAGCCAAAGACAACTGATTCTTCAAGATCACTGCTTTATGCACGTTTCTTTGACCCACGTCGTTACGATTTAGCACCTGTTGGTCGCTACAAAGTTAACAAAAAGTTATCTTTAAAGAGTCGCTTATATGGTCAAACTTTGGCAGAGACATTAGCAGATCCTGATACAGGTGAAATTATTGCTAAAAAAGGTACTATTGTAACACACGAAGTGATGGATACACTTGAAAAGTATCTTGATCGTGATGATTTTAAGATGGTTACTTACCAACCATCTCAAGAAGGCGTATTACCTGATCCAATTAACGTCCAGGAAATTAAAGTTTACTCCAAAGTAAATCCAGAACGTGTTGTCAAATTGATCTCTAATGGTCATATTGATAAAAAAGTTAAGTATTTGACACCAGCTGACGTTCTAGCATCAATTAATTATTTCTTCCTATTACAAGATGAAATTGGTACAACCGATGATATTGATCACCTTGGTAATCGTCGTATTCGTCGCGTGGGCGAATTATTGCAGAATCAATTTAGAATTGGTTTGGCTCGTATGGAACGTGTTGTAAGAGAAAGAATGTCAATTCAGGATCCTTCAACCGTTACACCACAACAATTGATTAACATTAGACCAATTGTAGCCAGCATCAAAGAGTTCTTTGGTTCATCACAATTGTCACAATTTATGGACCAGCATAACCCGCTTGGCGAATTAACGCATAAGCGTCGTATGTCAGCTTTAGGGCCTGGTGGTTTAACTCGTGACCGTGCAGGATATGAAGTGCGGGATGTTCACTATACTCAATATGGTCGTTTATGCCCAATTGAAACTCCTGAAGGTCCAAACATTGGTTTGATTAACTCTCTTGCTACATATGCAGTGATTAACAAATACGGTTTTATTGAGACACCGTACCGTCGTGTTTCATGGAAGACACACAAAGTTACTAACAAGATTGATTATCTTACAGCTGATGTTGAAGATAACTATATTATTGCTGGTGCTAATACTCCACTTAATCCGGACGGTTCATTTAAAGATGATCTTGTTTTAGCACGTCACAAAGAAGATAACGTCGAAGTTAGTCCAGATAAAATTGACTACATGGACGTTATTCCTAAGCAGGTTGTTTCGGTTGCCTCTGCATGTATACCTTTCTTGGAAAATGATGACTCTAACCGTGCATTAATGGGAGCTAACCAGCAAAGACAAGCTGCACCTTTGATTAATCCTCATAGCTGCCTTGTCGGTACAGGTATGGAGTATCGTGCGGCTCATGATTCAGGAGCTGCTGTTTTGGCTAAAGCTGCTGGTACTGTTGAATATGTTGATGCTAACACAATTAGAGTTAGACGCGATGACAGCACATTAGATAAATATACATTGGAAAAGTATCGTCGTTCAAATAATTCAAAATCTTACAATCAAACTCCTAACGTTAATTTAGGTGATAAGGTTGAAAAAGGTGAAGTTATTGCCAATGGTCCGACAATGGATCATGGTGAACTTGCTCTTGGTCAAAATCCTGTTATCGCCTTTATGACTTGGAATATGTATAACTACGAAGATGCCATCATGCTTTCTGAGCGGCTTGTTAAAGATGATGTTTATACTTCAATTAGTATTGAAGATTATGAATCTGAAGCTAGAGACACTAAACTAGGTCCTGAAGAAATCACTCGTGAATTGCCAAATGTTGGTGAAGATGCACTTAAAGATCTTGATAGTCAAGGTATTGTTCGTGTAGGTGCCGAAGTACATGATGGAGATATTCTGGTTGGTAAAGTTACACCTAAAGGTGTTACTGAATTATCAGCAGAAGAGAGACTTCTTCATGCTATCTTTGGTGAAAAAGCACGCGAAGTTCGTGATACATCATTGCGTGTTCCTCACGGTGGTGGCGGTATTGTCCGCGATGTCAAAGTTTATACCAGAGAAAATGGTGATGAACTTTCTCCTGGTGTTAATACTTTAGTAAGAGTTTATATTGCACAAAAGAGAAAAATCCAAGTTGGAGATAAGATGTCTGGTCGTCATGGTAATAAAGGTACTGTTGCCGCAGTTGTGCCAGAAGAAGACATGCCTTATTTGCCAGATGGAACTCCAGTAGATATTTGTTTAAACCCGATGGGTGTTCCTTCACGTATGAATATTGGACAACTTTTGGAATTACACCTTGGCCGTGCAGCAGATAACCTAGGTATTCATGTCGCTACACCAGTATTTGACGGAGCCAATGAAGATGATGTTTGGGATACTGTTCATAAGGCTGGTATTGATAAAGATGGTAAAACCGTTCTTTACGATGGCCGCACCGGTGAACCATTCCATAACCGCGTTTCCGTTGGTATCATGCACTATTTGAAATTGACTCACATGGTTGATGATAAGATTCACGCACGTTCAATTGGGCCTTACTCATTAGTAACGCAACAACCTCTTGGTGGTAAAGCACAGTTTGGTGGGCAGCGTTTTGGTGAAATGGAAGTTTGGGCCCTTGAAGCATACGGTGCTGCATATACTCTGCAGGAAATTTTGACCTACAAATCAGATGATGTTGTTGGTCGTGTTAAAGCATATGAAGCAATAGTTAAGGGTGAAAGAATTCCTAAGCCAGGTGTTCCGGAATCATTCCGTGTTCTTGTTAAAGAACTGCAATCATTAGGTTTGGATATACGTGTTCTTGATATGAATCATAAAGAAATTGAATTGCGTGATATGGATGATGATTCAAATGAGCATTTGAACATTGATACCCTATCCAAGATGGCGGAAGAGCAACAACGTAAGAAGTTAGCCGAAGAAACCGCTGATTCTGAAGATAATAAAACGGAGACAGAAGAACCGAAGGTCCCTGTAGATAAATCTGACGATGATAATAAGATTTCTCAATAAGTAGGAGGTTAAACTTTTGATCGACGTAAATAAATTTGAAAGCATGCAAATTGGTCTTGCCTCTCCTAATAAAATTCGTAGCTGGTCATACGGTGAAGTTAAAAAGCCGGAAACTATCAATTATCGAACTTTAAAGCCGGAAAAAGACGGTTTATTTGATGAACGAATTTTTGGACCGACTAAAGATTGGTCATGTGCATGTGGTAAATATAAGGGTGTGAGATACCGCGGGATCGTTTGTGATCGCTGTGGTGTTGAAGTTACCTCCTCTAAAGTTAGAAGAGAGCGGATGGGTCATATTGAATTGGCTGCACCTGTTACTCATATTTGGTACTTTAAAGGTATTCCATCAAGAATGGGACTTATTTTGGATATTTCTCCCAGACTTCTTGAAGAAGTAATCTATTTTGCGGCTTATATTGTAATTGATCCAGGTGATACTGAGCTTGAATTTAAACAGCTTTTGACTGAAGCTGAATATCGTGAGCAAAAAGCAAAATATGGCAATCGTTTTACTGCCAAAATGGGTGCAGAAGCAATTCGTGACTTGCTTCGGAAGGTTGATTTAAATAAAGAAGTTACCGATTTAAAGAAAGAATTGGAAACTGCAACTGGTCAAAAACGGACTCGGGCAATCAGAAGACTTGATATTCTTGATGCCTTTAAAGATTCCGGTAACAAGCCAGAATGGATGGTTATTGATGCAGTACCTGTTATACCACCAGATTTAAGGCCGATGGTGCAACTCGAAGGTGGTCGTTTTGCAACTTCTGATTTAAACGACTTATATCGGCGTGTTATCAACCGTAATAATAGGTTAAAGAGATTACTTGACTTAAATGCTCCTAATATCATTGTGCAAAATGAAAAACGAATGTTGCAAGAAGCCGTTGATGCATTGATTGATAATGGTCGTCGTGGTCGTTCTGTGGTCGGACCAGGTAATCGTCCGCTGAAATCTTTATCACACATGCTTAAGGGTAAACAGGGACGTTTCCGTCAAAACTTATTAGGTAAACGTGTTGACTATTCCGGTCGTTCAGTTATCGATGTTTCACCAAAATTGAAATTCTATCAATGTGGTGTTCCTCGTCCAATGGCTCTGGAATTGTTCAAACCATTTGTAATGCATGAACTCGTTAAGCGTAAGATTGCTACTAATATTAAGAGCGCTAAGCGGAAAATTGACCGCGAAGACGATGATGTCTGGGATGTACTTGAGGATGTCATTAAGGAAAGAACGGTGTTACTAAACCGGGCACCTACTTTGCACCGTTTAAGTATTCAAGCTTTTGAACCTGTTCTAGTGCCGGGCAAATCTATTCGACTGCACCCTCTTGCCTGTGAAGCATATAATGCTGACTTTGATGGTGACCAGATGGCTATCCATGTGCCATTATCTGACGAAGCTGTTGCTGAATCACGGATGTTAATGCTAGCTGCTCACCATATTTTGGCTCCTAAGGATGGTAAACCTATTGTTACTCCATCACAGGATATCGTTTTGGGTAATTATTGGCTAACTCAAGCTGAAAAAGGCCGTGAAGGTGAAGGAATGATTTTCAATTCACCTGATGAAGCTACCGTTGCTTATAATAATGGTGACATTCATTATCACACTATTATTGGAATGTCTGCAGATTCAATGCCAAAAAAGGCATGGCCTAAAGGTTATGAGCATGGCATCTTTGTCACTACTTATGGTCGAATCATCTTTAATCTGATTTTCCCAGATGACTACTTCTACGTTAATGAGCCAACTGAAGAAAATTTAAATAACCCACTTGCTGCCAAGTATTTCTTGGAACCAGGCGAAGATATCCATGAAAAAATTGATAGTGTCGCAAATGATTTGATTTCTACACCATTTAAGAAGTCATTCTTGTCCGATTCAATTGCTACAATTTACAAATATTATAAGGTTCAAAGAACGTCTGAATATCTTGATGACTTAAAGACTTTAGGTTATACCAGTTCAACTACTTCTGGTATTACAATCGGCATGACCGATGTTCCTGAAATTCAAGATAAAGATGAAAAAGTTGCTAAAGCCCATAAACAAGTAGATGTTGTGTCTAAACAGTTTAGACGTGGTTTAATCACTGAAGATGAGAGACACGACCGGGTGATTAGCATTTGGAATGATTGTAAAGATCAAGTTCAAGATGAAATTGCCCAGATTTATGACCCACGTAACCCTATTACTATCATGGCAGACTCCGGAGCTCGTGGTAACATTTCCAACTTTACTCAACTTGCTGGTATGCGTGGCTTAATGGCAACACCAAATGGTGGTTTGTTTGAAATTCCAGTTACTTCTAACTTTAAAGAAGGTTTATCAGTTCTAGAATTATTCATGTCCACTCATGGTGCTCGTAAGGGAATGACCGATACCGCCTTGAAGACTGCTCAGTCTGGCTACTTGACTCGTCGTCTAGTAGATGTTGCACAGGATGTTATTATTCGTGATGACGACTGTGGTACTGACCGCGGTATTAATGTTCATGCAATCATGGAAGGTGACGAATTAATTGAACCGCTCTATGATCGTTTACTTGGTCGTTTTACTGCTGAAACAGTGAAGGATCCGAAGACTGGGGCGACAATTGTTGGTCGCAATGTCATGATGGATGAAGATTTAGCACATCAGATTTGTGATGCTGGTGTAACTAATGTTAAAATTCGTTCGATTTTAACCTGTGATACGCCACATGGTGTTTGTCGCAAATGTTACGGAATGAACCTTGCTACTGGCGAAGAAGTTGAAGTAGGTGAGGCAGTTGGTACGGTTGCTGCTCAATCTATTGGTGAACCTGGTACTCAGCTTACTTTACGTACTTTCCATAACGGTGGTGTTGCCGGAGCTGAAGATATTACTCAAGGTCTTCCTCGTGTGCAGGAATTGTTTGAAGCTCGTAATCCTAAAGGACGTGCTGTAATTTCTGAAGTAGATGGAGTAATTGACTCAATTCAGGAAAATCCTGCTGAACATACTCGTGAGATTACCGTCAAAGGCAGAATCGATACTAGAAGTTACAGCGTGCCTTATACTGCTTCAGTTGCTGTTGCCGAGGGTGATGAGGTTCATCGTGGTGACAAATTGACTCTTGGTTCTATCGATCCCAAAGAATTGATTCAGGTTACTGATACCTTAACTACTGAAGAGTACATTTTGGTTGAAGTTCAAAAAGCATATAGAATGCAAGGTGTTGATATTTCTGATAAACACGTTGAAGTATTGACAAGACAAATGTTGCAAAAAGTTCGTGTGCTTGATCCAGGTGAAACTGATCTTTTACCGGGTGAGGTAATGGATATTAATCAGTTTAAGGATCGTAACAAGTCTGTGATTATTTCAGGTGGTATTCCTGCAACTGCACAAAGTGTAATTCTGGGTATTACTAAGGCTGCCCTTGAAACTAACAGTTTCTTATCAGCTGCTTCATTCCAGGAAACAACTCGTGTTCTAACAGATGCTTCTATTCGTGGCAAGAATGATCCATTACTTGGATTAAAGGAAAACGTTATTATCGGTAAGATCATTCCAGCTGGTACTGGTCTTCCAATTTATCGTGATATGGAACCTGAGTCAGACGTAAAGAAACCTAAATCTGTATACTCAATTGCCGATATTGAGAAAAAGATGAAGGAAGCAGACCAAGCTAAGAAATTATAATCTTATTCATTTAAAAAACTGCTCCGTTAGAAATTACTAACGGAACAGTTTTTGTTTACCCGCAATTTTTACTTTAAAATCTTACCAAATAGAATATATGATATTGTCCATAAAATAATGCCAACAATCAGAAAGAAACCAAATATTTTTACTAAGTCTAGTATTGATTTAGTTGGGAACCAGCCACTGAATACTAAACAAGGATATATGGTAACCAGCATGATTAGAAAATGAACGACAGATTGTTTTGTTAATGATCAACTTTTGACATCATAAATAACAGAGGTTGCTGCAACTGCAGTTATTATTAGTCCCGTGATAAATGTCGATTTAATGCTATAATCATCGATATGTTGTAATTTCATAATCCATGAAAATATACTCATAATGATAAAAGGTATGGCGCCACGTATTGCTGCAGATAAAATATAGTGCATCGTTTTTCCTCAATTAATTTTAAATGTTTTTTATACATAAGATTTTATCATAGGTTAAAACGCAAAAGAAAATAGGTGATAAAACTGGATTATATTTAATGAGAAAAAGTGCCGTATATATTTTATAATTTGGAATTTTATGAATAATTAGTGATATTATGATTAAAAAATGATATAATCAGAAAAAATCATGAGAGGGATGTTGAAATTGAGGGAAAATGATTTTTCTTTAAAGAGACTTGTATTATTAGCATTATTAACTGCGATTAACGTTGTTGTTAGTCGAATTTTCATTATTCCAATGCCCCTGACTCATGGAAATATTAATTTGTGTGATGCAATTATTTATTTAGTGGCACTTTTGTTTGGTCCTGTAGCTGGAGGTGTAGTTGGTGGTCTTTCAGGATTTTTACTTGATCTTCTTGGTGGATATGGCCAGTTTATGCTCTTTTCTCTTGTTGTCCATGGTTTAGAAGGCTTCTTTGTCGGGTTTATCTTTAAATACTGGAATTTAAGAAATCAAATGGTCAAGGGGGCAATTGCCGGAGTAGTAGGAGTATTTTTTATGGTAGCCGGATATTTTATCACTAATACAGTTCTTTATACATGGGCTGCAGGCTTTGCCAGCCTTTTTACAAATACAATTCAAGGAGCAGTTGGGGTTGTATTAGCCCTAGTACTGCTGCCAAGTTTTCAGAACTTGATGGCAAGATACAGTTAACACATACTTGAAAAATAATTTTAATAGTTTATAAGAGTTGCTGTCTCATTCTAACTGGGCTGCAGCTTTTTATTTGCATAAAAGTTGAATGATTAATCCAATGTAAATAAAAGGAATAAATGCTATGGGCTGCTTCTCACTCATTTTGTTGCTGAAAAAAATGATAAGCAGAGTTATTGAAGCAATTAAAAAAGTTAAATTTGCCAATTTAGAACTAAAGTAAAAGGATAAGATTAAATAAACTATTAAATCTCCACTACCACATTTTTTTCTAATTATTTCAAAAAGCAAAAGCAAAAAGATGGGAAAAAACTGAATAAAACCAATAATACTAATACTATTTAAATTATTCATTATATGCAGAACCGAAATAACAAGTGCAGGCAGTACCAAGATAATATCGAATTCCTGAACTTGATAATCGCTGATTGCAGTCAATAGTAAACTAAATAAAACAATCGCTGTATATACCCCATGGATGTTACTGAAATTTATTTTACTAAAAGCGAAACCTCCTAAAAATTCTGTAAAAAAATATTCACAGGGTATATGAACTTTACAATAACGACAACGACCTTTAAGTACCAAATAGGAAATTAAAGGTATTTCGTCAAGTAAACACAGCTGCTGATTACAATTAGTGCATTTTGAGCGACTGAAGATAAAGTCTTCTTTGCCGGCTCTTTCGACAATCACACATGCATGAGAAGCTAGGCATGTGCCGATTAAAAAATTGCTAATTTCAAAAATCCATTCCATAATTATTTACCTCGCATAATCAGATACGCAAAAAATTTACCATGCTTTTTAATTAATAAAAATAATTTGCTTTTTTGTGGCAAGCGAGTACAATAGTCATTGTGTATTTTGAAGATTTATCTAGGACTAAAAAAAGAAACTCCTGGATGTGTGAACAAAATAATAAATTTTTTAGGAGGAAAATTTAATGCCAACCATTAACCAATTGGTAAGAAAAGGCCGTCATACTAAGACGACTAAATCAAAGTCACCAGCTTTAAGCTATGGCTACAACAGTATGAAGAAAGAGCTAGTAGCTAACCCAGCACCTCAAATGCGTGGAGTTGCAACTCGTGTCGGTACCATGACTCCAAAGAAGCCAAACTCAGCTTTACGTAAGTATGCTCGTGTGCGTCTTTCAAACTTAATTGAAGTAACTGCTTATATTCCGGGTGAAGGTCATAATTTACAGGAACACTCTGTTGTTTTAATTCGTGGTGGTCGTGTAAAGGACCTTCCTGGTGTTCGTTACCATATTATTCGTGGTGCCCTTGATACTGCTGGTGTTGAAGGCAGAAAGCAAGGCCGTTCCAAATACGGTGCCAAGAAAGATTAAGGAGGAGTTAAATAATGCCTAGAAAAGGACATGTAGCTAAAAGAGATATTTTAGCGGATCCAGTATATAATTCAAAGCTCGTAACTAAGTTGATCAACCATTTAATGATTGATGGTAAAAGAGCTAAGGCTTCTTCAATCCTTTATGATGCTTTTGATATCGTTAAAGAAAAGACTGGCAAAGAGCCACTTGATGTTTTTGAAGAAGCTATGAATAACATTATGCCAGTTCTGGAAGTTAGAGCACGCCGTATCGGTGGTTCAAACTACCAGATTCCAGTTGAAGTTCGTCCAGAAAGAAGAACAACTTTAGGTTTAAGATGGTTAGTTTCATACGCTCGTTTACGTAATGAACATACTATGGATGAACGCTTGGCTAACGAAATTATTGATGCTTCCAACAATACTGGCTCAGCTGTTAAAAGGCGTGAAGATGTTCACCGTATGGCTGAAGCCAACCGTGCATTTGCACACTATCGTTTCTAATTTTTTAGAGAAAGGAAAAAATCTATGGCTAATAAGCGTGAATTTCCATTAGAAAAAACACGTAACATTGGTATTATGGCCCACATTGATGCGGGTAAGACTACCACAACAGAGCGTATTCTTTATTACACTGGTAAAATCCATAAAATTGGTGAAACCCACGAGGGTGATTCCCAAATGGACTGGATGGATGAAGAAAAAGAACGTGGTATTACTATTACTTCTGCAGCTACTACTGCGCAATGGAAAGATTACAGAATTAACATCATTGATACTCCAGGACACGTTGACTTTACTATTGAGGTTGAACGTTCACTACGAGTACTTGATGGTGCTGTAACTGTTCTTGATGCTCAAGCTGGTGTAGAACCTCAAACTGAAAATGTTTGGCGCCAAGCTGAAACTTACGGTGTTCCTCGAATTGTTTTTGTTAACAAGATGGACAAGATTGGGGCAGACTTTGACAAGTCTGTTAAGTCTTTACACGAACGTTTAAATGCCAATGCTTTAGCTGTGCAAATGCCAATTGGTTCTGCCGAAAGCTTCGAAGGTGTTATTGATTTACTTAACATGGTAGCTGATGTTTATGATGAAGATAAACTTGGCTCTAAATGGGATACTATTCCTGTTCCTGATGAATACAAAGAAGAAGCGGAAAAGCGTCGGGGTGAACTGATTGAACAGGTAGCAGATGTTGATGATGACATCATGGAGAAATACCTTAACGGTGATGAGATTTCTGTTGATGAATTAAAAGCTGCTATTCGTAAAGCTACATTGGATTTGAAGATCTTCCCTGTATTTGCAGGTTCAGCTTTCAAAAACAAGGGTGTACAAATGATGCTTGATGGCGTTGTGGACTACTTGCCATCTCCATTAGATGTTAAACCTTATGTTGCTCATGATCCAAAGACTGGTGAAGAAGTTGAATTAGTTGCTGGAGATGAAAAGCCATTCTCCGCATTAGCATTTAAGATTGCTACTGACCCATTTGTTGGTCGTTTAACTTATATTCGTGTTTACACCGGTTCACTTGAATCAGGGTCCTACGTTTTAAATGCTTCTAAAAATAGCCGTGAACGTGTTGGTCGTTTGTTGCAAATGCATGCCAACTCCAGAAGTGAAATTCCTGAAGTATTTTCCGGTGATATTGCTGGTGCCATCGGTTTAAAGAACACTACAACTGGTGATTCATTAACTGACCCTGATCATCCATTGATTTTGGAAAGTTTGGAAGTTCCAGATCCAGTTATTCAAGTTTCTATTGAGCCTGAATCCAAAGCTGATCGTGATAAACTTGACATCGCTTTGCAAAAGTTGACTGAAGAAGACCCGACTTTTAGGGCTGAAACAAATGCCGAAACTGGTCAGACTTTAATTTCCGGAATGGGTGAGTTGCATCTGCAAATCATGGTTGAGCGTATGAAACGTGAATTCCATGTTGAAGCTAAGATTGGTGAGCCACAAGTTGCTTATCGTGAAACCTTCACTAAACCTGCTAAGGCACAAGGTAAATTTGTCCGTCAGTCTGGTGGTAAGGGTCAATACGGTGATGTCTGGATTGAATTTACACCAAATGAAAGAGGAAAAGGTTACGAGTTTGAAGATGCCATTGTCGGTGGTGTTGTTCCTCGTGAATTTATTCCAGCTGTTGACGCAGGTTTGCAAGAATCAATGAAGAACGGTATTCTTGCTGGTTATCCATTAATTGACGTCAAGGCTAAGCTTTATGATGGTAGTTACCACGAAGTTGACTCTTCTGAAGCTGCTTTTAAGGTTGCTGCATCATTGGCATTGAGAAATGCTGCTCCTAAAGCAGGTGCAGTTATCCTTGAACCTATTATGAAGGTTCAAGTAATTACACCTGAAGACTATCTTGGCGATGTAATGGGTTCAATTACAGCTCGTCGTGGTACGATGGACAATATGCAAGATCGTGCTGGTGCTAAAGTTCTAAATTCAATGGTTCCACTTGCCGAAATGTTTGGCTATGCAACTACTTTGCGTTCTTCAACACAGGGTCGTGGTACATTTACAATGGTCTTTGATCACTATTCACCAACTCCTAAGTCCATCCAAGAAGAAATTATTAAAAAGCGTGGCGGCAACGCAGAATAATTTTTAATAGTTAAACAAAAATAAATACAATAATTGAGCTGTTGGCTTTGCCAATAGTTCTTTTTTATTCTGTTTAAAACTTTTTAATTAAGCTTATTAGGAACCAAAAGTTTAAAAATCTAAAAGTATTTTTAAATGGAATTTTGGGACCACATTAATCTTTCTTACACTTATTAAATTTATTATTATAAATTCAGGCAAATTTGTTGAAATTATTCTAGTTGGAGCTTATTTTGTTTACTGCTAGTAATTACATTTTTTAATTTTTATAAAAATTGTTAAAGTTCTAGTATTTTAGCGTTAATATCAAGAAAAGTATCCTTTAAGCCTTGATATTCAGGCATAAAACAGGTATACTATTTTTTGTGTGTCTAGGGCGTATTCTGCCTTAAAGCACATTTTGTTGTAAAGCGTTGATACAAAAGGTTGCGGCACACCAGGCTGCATTGCCACAGAGGTGGTGCTGGGAATTTTTGTGGAAGCTAGTCATCTTTTAAAGAAGACGTTGAGGAGGTAATTTAATGGCAAGTCAATCAATTCGTATCAGACTTAAGTCATACGAACATGGTATTCTCGATGAATCAGCTGCTAAAATTGTAGCTACTGCAAAGAGAACTGGAGCTGAAATCTCAGGTCCAGTTCCATTGCCAACAGAAAGGGTATTGTTTACTGTTTTGCGTTCACCACACAAGAACAAGGACTCACGTGAACAATTTGAAATTCGTACGCATAAGCGTTTAATCGATATTTTAAATCCAACACCTAAAACTGTTGACTCTTTAATGAAGCTTGATTTACCAAGTGGTGTTGACATCGAAATTAAACTTTAATTTTAAAAAGAAAGAGGTGTAATCATGACCAAAGGAATCTTAGGAAGAAAAGTTGGTATGACCCAAATCTTCACTAAAGATGGTATCCTTGTGCCCGTAACTGTTGTTGAAGCAACTCCTAACGTAGTTATGCAAGTTAAGACAGTTGAATCAGACGGCTACGAAGCAGTTCAATTAGGATATCAGGATAAGCGTGAAGTTTTGAGCAACAAACCAGAAAAAGGTCATGCTGCAAAAGCAAAGACTTCGCCTAAGCGCTTCATACGTGAAATCCGCGGAGTTGAGCTTAAGGACTACGAAGTCGGCTCAGAAGTTACTGTGGACACATTTAAGGAAGGTGACGTAGTTGACGTCACTGGTACTACAAGAGGTCATGGATACCAAGGTAACATTAAACGTTGGGGCCAATCACGTGGACCAGAAACTCACGGTTCAAGATACCACAGAATTCCTGGTTCAATGGGTTCCATCATTAACCGTGTACCTAAAGGCAAGCGTTTGCCAGGCCACATGGGAATGAAGAAAGTTACCATTGAAAACTTAGTAATTGAAAAAGTTGTAGCAGATAAGAATGTATTGTTAATCAAGGGCAATGTTCCTGGTGCTAAGAATTCATTGCTTACTGTTAGATCTGCTGTTAAAAGTAATAAATAGGAAGGAGGACTAGAATGGCTAATTTAAAGGTTATTGATCAAAAGGGCAAAGATGCTGGTGAAGTTACTTTAAATGATGAAGTGTTTGGTATTAAGCCAAATGAGAGCGTAGTTTTTGACGCAATTATCAGACAAAGAGCTGGCAGACGTCAAGGCACCTCGAAGGTTAAAAATAGATCCGCTGTTCGTGGTGGTGGTAAGAAACCTTGGAAACAAAAAGGTACAGGACGTGCTCGTCAAGGTTCCATCCGTTCACCACAATGGCGTGGTGGTGGTGTAGTTTTCGGACCAACTCCACGTTCCTATGCGTACTCAATGCCAAGAAAGCAAAGGCGCTTGGCTATTAAGTCTGTTCTTTCTCAAAAGTTGATTGATAAAGATTTAATTGTTTTAGATCAATTGACAATGTCAGCTCCTAAAACAAAAGAATTCAAGTCAATCTTAGACGGCTTAAAAGTTGAAGGCAAAGTTTTAGTTGTTTCTGAAGATAAGAATGTTCAATACTCAGCTAAGAATTTGCCAAATGTTAAGGTAATCACTGCAAATGGTTTGAATGTTGAAGATGTTGTCAACTATGACAAATTAATCTTGACAAAAGAAGCCGTTGAAATGATTGAAAAGAATGTTGAGGGGGCTTCGACGAAATGAGTGCACACGATATCATTTTAAGACCTGTCATTACTGAAAAGTCAACGAACTTAATGGATGATAAGAAATACACTTTCAACGTGCTTTTAACTGCAACCAAGACTCAAGTTCGTGATGCTGTTGAAGAAATTTTTGATGTTAAGGTCAAAAAAGTTAATATCATGAATGTTCGTGGTAAGGATAAGCGTGTTGGTCGCTATTCAGGTAAAACTGCTCGTACACGTAAAGCAATCGTCACCTTAACTGAGGATTCAAACGACATCAAAATTTTCAAAGACGATAACGATAATAAAGAAGAAAACAAGTAATAGGAGGTCAGTCAATTGGCTATTAAAATTTATAAGCCAACCACAAATGGTCGCCGTAATATGACTACTTCTGACTTTGCTGAAATTACCAAGAGCAAGCCAGAGCGTACTTTACTTGAGTCACAATCACACACTGCAGGTCGTAACTCTTATGGTCATATTACTAGTAGACACCGTGGTGGTGGACATAAGCAAAAATATCGTATTATTGATTTTAAACGTAATAAAGATAACGCCAAAGCTGTAGTTAAGGCAATCGAATACGATCCAAATAGAACTGCTAATATTGCGCTTCTTCACTATACCGATGGTATTAAAGCTTATATCCTAGCACCAAAGGGTTTAATAGTTGGTGATGTGGTAGAATCTGGAGCTAACGCAGATATTAAGCCAGGAAACGCTTTACCATTAAAGAATATTCCAACTGGTACATCAATTCACAATATTGAATTAAGTCCTGGTAAAGGTGGTCAGCTTGTTAGAAGTGCTGGAGCCAGTGCTCAAGTTTTAGGTAATGATGGTAAGTACACCTTAGTTAAATTACAGAGTGGTGAAGTTCGCAAGATTTTATCAGTTTGTCGCGCAACTATCGGTGTTGTAGGTAATGAACAACATTCATTAATCCAATTAGGTAAAGCTGGCCGTAGTCGCTGGTTAGGCAGACGCCCACAATCACGTGGTTCAGTAATGAACCCTAATGATCACCCACATGGTGGTGGTGAAGGTAAAGCTCCTGTAGGTCGCCCACAACCAATGACTCCATGGGGCAAGAAAGCTCGCGGTATTAAGACTAGAAATAGTAAGAGAGCCAGCGAGAAGTTAATTGTACGTCACCGTAAAGGTAGCAAATAATAGAAGGAGGGTAATTTAATGAGCCGTAGTATTAAAAAAGGGCCTTTTGCTGATGCATCTTTATTAAAGAAAGTTGATGCACAGGCAGATACAGATAAAAAACAGGTTATTAAAACCTGGTCACGTCGTTCAACTATTTTTCCTTCTTTTGTTGGTTTGACTATAGCTGTTTACGATGGTAGAAAGCATGTTCCAGTATATATTACCGAGGATATGGTTGGTCATAAGTTAGGTGAATTTGTTCCGACAAGAACTTTCCGTGGACATAAGACATCTGACGACAAGGCTACTGCAAAATAAAGAAAGGAGAAACACTTAAATGGCAGAACAAGTTAGTTCAGCTAGGGCAGAAGCAAGAACAGTTCGTATTGCTCCAAGAAAAGCACGTTTAGTCGTTGATTTGATTCGTGGCAAAGACGTTGCTGAAGCATTGGCAATCTTGCAATTTACGCCTAGAGCTGCTTCCCCAATCGTTGAAAAAGTTTTACGCTCAGCAATTGCAAATGCAGAACACAATTATGATCTTGAAAGCGCCAATCTTTATGTATCTGAAGCATACGTAAATGAAGGAGCTACTTTAAAGAGATTTAGACCACGTGCCAAAGGTATGGCTTCTCCTATTAATAAGAGAACTAGTCATGTAGTTGTAGTAGTGTCAGAAAAGAACGATTAAGGGAGGTATATTAATGGGTCAGAAGATTAACCCAAATGGTTTTCGTCTCGGCGTAATTCGTGACTGGGAATCTAAATGGTATGCTGACAGAGGATACAAAGAAACTTTAAATGAAGATCTGCGTATCAGAAAATTCATTGATAAAAAGTTAAAGAATGCCTCTGTTTCTACTGTTGAAATTGAACGTGCAGCCAACAGAATCAACGTATCAATCAATACTTCTAAACCTGGTATGGTAATTGGTAAAGGTGGTTCTGAAGTTGAAGCTTTAAGAAGAGAATTAAATGCTTTGACTAAGAAGCAAGTACACGTTAATATTGTTGAAATTAAAAAACCAGATCTTGATGCCAAATTAGTGGCTGAAAGCATTGCTAGTCAACTTGAAGCTCGTATTGCTTTTAGACGTGCTACTCGTCAAGCCACTCAAAGAACAATGCGTGCTGGTGCTAAGGGAATCAGAGTACAAACATCTGGTCGTTTGAACGGCGCTGACATGGCAAGAAGAGAATGGCATACAGAAGGTCGTGTTCCATTACAAACTTTAAGAGCTGATATTGATTATGCTTGGGTAAATGCCTACACCACATATGGTGAAATTGGTGTTCAAGTATGGATTAACCGGGGTGAAATCTTACCTTCTAAAAGTAAGAAGCCCGAAAAAGCTGCGAAGGGAGGAAGCAAATAATGCCTCTAGTACCAAAAAGGGTGAAACACCGTCGTGAGTTTCGTGGTAAAATGCGTGGCGCTGCTAAGGGTGGTAAGACCATTGCTTTTGGTGAATATGGATTACAAGCCCTTGAGTCCCACTGGATTACTACACAACAAATCGAAGCTGCCCGTGTTGCGATGACTCGTTACATGAAACGTGGCGGTAAGGTTTGGATTAGAATTTTCCCTCAAAAATCATACACTGCAAAGGGTGTTGGTGTCCGGATGGGTTCCGGTAAAGGTGCACCTGCAGGCTGGGTAGCTGTAGTCAAGAGAGAAAAGATTATGTTTGAAATTGGTGGCGTTGATGAAGCTACTGCTCGTGAAGCTTTAAGACTTGCTGCAACTAAGCTACCAATTAAATGCAAATTTGTGACTAAAAGTTCGGAAGTAGGTGGCAATTCTAATGAAGGCTAAAGAAATCAGAGCATTAACCACTGATCAAATGTTAGACAAGGAAAAGCAATATAAAGAAGAACTCTTTAATTTGCGTTTTCAACAAGCAACGGGTCAATTAGAAAATACCGCTCGCCTAAGTAAAGTCCGTAAAAACATTGCTAGAATTAAAACAATTCTTAGCGAAAAAGCATTGGAAAAAGATTAGTGGAAGGGAGTTATTAACTTGAGCGAATCAATCGAAAGAAATCATCGTCACGTATATCAAGGCGAAGTAATTTCTGATAAGAATGACAAGACTATAACTGTTGTTGTTGATACTTATAAGAATCACCCTGTCTACAAGAAACGTATCAAATATTCAAAGAAATATTACGCACAAGATGATAAAAATGAAGCTAAAGTTGGCGATACTGTTCGTATCATGGAAACTCGTCCATTATCTCGTACAAAGCGCTTTCGTTTAGTTGAAATTGTTAAAAAATCTGTTTAATTTTGCGGATTTAGTGAGGGGAGGATTATATAGTGATTCAAAATGAATCCCGTTTGAAGGTTGCTGATAACTCAGGTGCCAGAGAACTTTTAGTTATTAGAGTCTTAGGTGGATCAAGACGTAAGACTGGTAACATTGGTGATATTGTGGTTGCAACTGTTAAACAAGCAACACCAGGTGGCGTTGTCAAAAAAGGTGACGTTGTCAAGGCCGTTATTGTTAGAACAAAATCAGGCGCACGCCGTGAAGATGGATCATACATCAAGTTTGATGAAAATGCTGGTGTAGTTATCAATGCAGATAAGAGTCCACGAGGTACTCGTATCTTTGGACCTGTTGCACGTGAGCTGCGTGAGCACGACTTTATGAAAATCGTCTCTCTTGCTCCTGAAGTCTTATAATAAGTGAGGTGCACTGATGTTTGTTAAAACTGGTGACAAAGTAAAAGTTATTACCGGAAAAGACAAAGGTAAAGAAGGTATTGTTTTATCTGTTAACGTTAAGAAAAATCGTGTGGTTGTCAAAGGCGTTAATAAGATCAAGAAACATCAAAAACCTTCTCAGACTAATGCTAATGGTGGTGTAGTTGAATCTGAAGGATCAATTCACGCATCAAACGTTAAAGTCATTGCTAAGTCAGAAGGCAAAACCAATGACAAAAAAGAAGAAACTAAGAAGTAGAAGGGAGGACACAAATGGCAAATTATTTAGCTCAAGAATATAAAGAAAAAATTGTTCCTGCATTGCAAGAAAAGTTTGATTACAGCTCAGTTATGCAAGTACCAAAGATTGAAAAAATAGTTTTGAACATGGGTGTTGGAGACGCTGTTTCTAATGCTAAAAACTTAGATGAAGCTGTAGAGGAATTGACTTTAATCTCAGGTCAAAAGCCATTGGTTACTAAAGCCAAAAAGTCAATTGCTAACTTCCGCTTGCGTGAAGGTATGTCTATTGGTGCTAAGGTAACTCTTAGAGGCGATAGAATGTACGATTTCTTATATAAGTTAATCAGTGTTTCACTTCCTCGTGTTCGCGACTTCCGCGGTGTATCAAGCCGTTCGTTTGATGGTCGTGGTAACTACACTTTAGGTATTAAGGAACAATTGATTTTCCCAGAAATTGACTTTGATAAAGTTAATAGAACTAGGGGTTTAGATGTTGTTATCGTTACTACTGCCAATACAGACGAAGAAGCTCGTGAGCTTCTAGGTCAGTTTGGTATGCCGTTTGCAAAATAATGGAGGACATTAATGGCTAAGACATCACAAAAAATTAGAAATCATCGTCCTGCTAAATTTTCTTCACGTGAATATACTCGTTGCGAGAGATGTGGTCGTCCACGCTCCGTTTATCGTAAGTTTGGCTTATGCCGTATTTGCTTGAAAGATTTAGCTCACAAAGGTCAAATCCCAGGCCTCAAAAAGGCTAGTTGGTAATACGGATTGGAGGATAGCATAAATGGTCATGACAGATCCGATCGCAGACTACTTGACTAGAATTAGAAATGCCAATATGGCAAAACATAATTCTGTTGAAATTCCTGCATCAAACATTAAAAAATCTATTTCAGAAATCTTGAAACGCGAAGGCTTCATCCGTGATTACGAAGTTACCGATGATAATAAACAGGGTATGATTAAGATTTTCTTGAAATATGGTCCTGACGGCGAACGTGTCATTTCAGGCTTAAAGAGAATTTCTAAGCCGGGTCTTAGAAATTATGTTAGTGCCGAAAACCTACCTAAAGTACTTAATGGTTTGGGTATAGCCATCGTATCTACTTCTGCAGGTGTGATTACTGACAAAGAAGCAAGACAAAAAGATGTTGGTGGCGAAGTTATCGCTTACGTTTGGTAATTCTGACAGAAAGGAGAGCAATCAATGAGCCGTATCGGTTTAAAAACAATTGAAGTCCCGGATAGTGTCACTGTTACCAAAAATGGTGACAATATCACTGTTAAAGGACCTAAGGGTGAATTGACTAGATATTTTGATCCAAAAATTACCTTTAAACAAGAAGATGGCAAGATCAACTTTTCACGTTCAAATGAAAATGATAAAGCACTTCATGGAACTGAAAGAGCTAATCTAGCTTCTATGGTTGAAGGTGTAGTTGATGGTTACAAGAAAACTTTAAAATTAATTGGTGTTGGTTATCGTGCCACTGCACAAGGTAACAAATTAACTTTAAATGTCGGTTATTCTCACCCAGTTGTAATGACTGCACCAGAAGGTGTTTCAGTAAAAGCTACTTCAGCAACTGATATTGAAGTAGAAGGAATTTCTAAGCAAAATGTAGGACAATTTGCTGCTGAAATTCGCGATGTACGTCCGCCAGAGCCTTATAAGGGTAAAGGTATTCGTTATACTAATGAATACGTACGTCGTAAGGAAGGTAAGACAGGTAAATAGTAAAAATTTTGAGGTGAAATTGTGATTTCGAAACCAGATAAGAACAAATTGCGCTTAAAGCGTCATAAACGTATTCGTAGCAAAATTTCTGGTACTGCTGAGCGCCCACGCTTAAGCGTTTTCCGTTCAAACAAAAACATCTACGCTCAATTAATTGATGACGTAGCGGGTGTAACGCTAGCAAGTGCCTCAACTTTAGATGATTCTGTATCAAAGGATCAAACTAAAGTAGAACAAGCTCAAGCTGTTGGTAAAGGTATTGCCGAAGCAGCAAAGGCTAAAAACATTACTAGTGTAGTGTTTGATAGAAGTGGTTATTTATACCACGGCCGTATTTCAGCATTGGCAGATGCCGCTCGTGAAAACGGATTAGAGTTCTAGGAAAGGAGATAAATACATGGCAAACCGCAACGATTCTCGTAATAATCGCAGAAATAAAGACGACATCGAAGATCAGTTAGTAGCAATTAATCGTGTCACCAAGGTTGTCAAAGGTGGTCAAAGAATGAGATTTGCTGCCCTGGTAATTGTTGGCGACAAAAAAGGTCGTGTAGGCTTTGGTACTGGTAAAGCTCAAGAAGTTCCAGAAGCAATCCGTAAGGCCGTTGAAGCTGGTAAAAAGAATATGATCAAGGTTCCTAAGGTTGGTACTACTATTCCTCATGAAGTAATTGGTCATTATGGATCAGGTAGTATCATGATTAAACCTGCTCCAGCAGGTTCAGGTGTTGCTGCCGGTGGTGCCGTTCGTATCGTTATGGATATGGCAGGTATTGCTGATGTTACTTCTAAGTCACTTGGTTCTAATACTCCTATCAACGTTGTTCGTGCAACAATAGATGGATTGAAGAAACTTAGAACAAGTGAAGATGTTGAAAAGCTTCGTCACGCTGAATTAGATTAGGGAGACTGAATAAATGACTGAATTAAAAGTTACTTTAATTAGAAGTGCTGCGCACCGTCTACCTAACCAAAGAAAAGTTGTGAAAGCTCTTGGCTTAGGTAGAATTAATAGTACAGCTACTTTACCAGACAATGCTGCAACTCGTGGTGCATTAATGAAAATTGCCCACCTGATTTCAGTTGAAGAGATTAATAAATAACTAGTTGAGGAGGTGCCAATTAATGAAGCTTCATGAATTACATGCTGCTGAGGGTTCACGCAATACAAGAAAACGTGTTGGTCGTGGTACTTCAAGTGGTTTTGGAAAGACTTCTGGCCGTGGCCAAAAGGGACAGTTGTCTCGTCAAGGCGGTCATACCCGTCTAGGTTTTGAAGGTGGTCAAATGCCATTATTTAGAACCATGCCAAAACGTGGATTTAAGAACGTTAATCGTAAAGAGTATGCAATCATTAACTTAGATGACTTAAACAAGTTTGAGGATGGCAGCGAAGTTACAGTTGCTGGTCTTAAAGAAAAAGGTTTGGTAAAGAAAGAATTATCAGGCGTTAAATTGCTTGCAAAAGGTGAGTTAAAAGTTAAGTTAAACGTAAAGGTTAACAAAGTTTCCGCCACTGCTAAAAAAGCAGTTGAAGAAGCAGGCGGATCTGTTGAGGTGATCTAATGTTTTCGACCTTGAAGAACGCCTTTAAGGATAAAGAAATAAGAAATAAAATTTATTTTACACTCTTTATTCTTTTGATATACCGAATTGGAGCGAATATTACTGTTCCAGGTGTCAACGCAAAAGCGATTACTCAAGTTGCACAAACTGGTTTAGTTCCGATGCTGGATACAGTTTCTGGTGGGGGACTAGATAATTATTCAATTTTCTCATTAGGTGTTTCCCCTTATATAACTGCACAAATTGTTATTCAGCTGTTACAGATGGATATTGTTCCAACACTAGTAGAGTGGGGCAAACAAGGTGAAGTTGGACGACGAAAGACTAATAATGTAACTCGTTGGCTTGCTTTGTTTGTGGCATTTATTCAAAGTATAGGAATTACGCTTGGTTTCAATGCATTAACACAAATGGGCCTAGTTAAGTCACAAAATTGGCAGTCTTATGGCGAAATTGCAATAATTATGACGGCTGGAACGATGCTTTTAACTTGGCTTGGTGATGAAATTACTGATAAAGGTTTAGGTAATGGAGTTTCAGTAATTATTTTTGCTGGTATTATAGCTCGGCTACCTCGTGGCCTTTGGCAACTTTATAAAGATGGCGTTATCAATAATAACGCTAGTGATCGTTGGCAAGGGATTTTGTTCTTCATCGCGATTATCATTGCAATACTTATCGTAACCCAATTAGTTACATGGGTAGAACAGGCAGATCGTCGAATTCCAATACAATACACAAGACGAGCAACTATTAGTGGCTCTGAAAGTTTTTTGCCATTAAAGGTTAATGTTTCTGGAGTTATTCCAGTCATATTTGCTAGTTCATTCATTATTACACCAGCAACAATTTTGATGGCCTTTCAGAAGTCTCAAGGCGATCAACAATGGTATAAAATAATGACCAACATATTTAGTATGCAAACTACCCCTGGAGTCATAATCTACACTGTTTTAATTATCTTGTTTACATTCTTTTACGCTTTTGTTCAGGTTAATCCTGAGAAGCTGGCTAAGAATTTACAAAAACAAGGTGCGTACATTCCGAGTGTTTGGCCCGGTAAAGATACACAGGATTATGTATCAAAGGTACTAATTAGGTTATCAACTGTAGGATCTGTATTTTTAGGTCTGGTAGCATTATTGCCACAGCTTGCTACTAATTTTTGGGATTTACCAAGTTCAATTGGATTAGGCGGTACTAGCCTTTTAATTGTTATTGGTGTTGTCTTGGAACTATCTCGTCAAATTAACGGATTGTTAATGAAGAGAGAGTACGTTGGATTCATCAGATAGGAATGGATAAATGATTAATATATTTCTTTTAGGGTTGCCTGGTGCTGGCAAAGGTACGGTATCAGAACAAATTGTCGATAAATATCATCTAACTCATATTTCAACTGGGGATATGTTTAGAGAAGCAATGGCTAATGAGACTAAAGTTGGTCTTGAAGCTAAAAGTTACATTGATAAAGGTGATTTGGTACCAGATGAAGTTACTGCAAAATTAGTTGAAGAGCGCTTAGGTCAACCAGACATTAATGAAGGCTATATCTTAGACGGCTTCCCGAGGACAATTGTTCAAGCAGAGCTTTTCGAAGATATTGCTAAGCGCATGAATAAGCAACTAACAAATGTAATTTCACTTGAAGTCAAAGAAGAAACTTTGATAAGACGTTTATCAGCACGCTTTATGTGTAAAAAGTGCGGTGCAACATATAACAAGATTACGAAAATGCCTAAAGTTAAGGAAACTTGTGATCGTTGTGGTAGCCATGACTTTTACCAACGTGAAGATGACAAACCTGAAGTAGTACAAAATCGTTTAAAAGTAAATGAAAAGATGAATGCACCGCTGAAAGACTTTTACCAGAAAAAAGGTTTGTTAACTGTTGTAGATGGTGAACAGACACCTGAAGAAGTGTTTAAGAATGTTGATGCGGTTTTAAGTAAAAAGCAATAATTTGTATATTTACTTTTCCGTGTTATAATTTCAAAGTATGACTGTTTAAATGCGGAGGAACGGCTTTGGCAAAAGATGATGTCATAGAAGTAAAGGGTAAGGTTGTTGATACCCTACCTAATGCTATGTTTAAAGTTGAATTGGAAAATGGAGCTGTGATTTTAGCACATGTTTCCGGTAAGATTAGGATGCACTATATTCGCATTTTACCTGGAGACCGTGTTACTGTGGAACTTTCTCCTTATGATTTGACTAAAGGTAGAATAACTTATCGATTTATAAAGTAATAACGGAGGGAAACATGAAGGTTAGACCATCTGTTAAACCAATGTGTGAACATTGTAAGATAATTAAAAGAAATGGTCGTGTAATGGTTATTTGCTCTGCAAATCCAAAGCACAAGCAACGTCAAGGTTAAAATAATAGGAGGTGCAATTTATGGCACGTATTGCTGGTGTTGACTTACCAAGAGATAAAAGAATAGTTGTTGCATTAACATATATTTACGGAATTGGTGAACCAACAGCACAAAAAATTTGTGCGGATGCTGGTGTTTCTGAAGACATACGTTCAAAAGATTTGACTCCAGATGACCAAGAGAAGCTTCGTGCAGAAGTTGATAAATACCGTGTTGAAGGTGACTTACGTAGAGAAGTAAGTATGAACATTAAGCGGTTAATTGATATTGGTTCTTACCGTGGTATTCGTCACCGTAGAGGACTTCCGGTTCGCGGTCAAAATACCAAGAATAATGCCCGTACACGCAAGGGTAGTAAGAAAAATAAATAGAAATTTTAAGGAGGTTTATTGATGCCTAAAACAGCACGTAAACGTCGTGTGAAGAAGCACGTTGAAAAAGGCGTTGCTCATATTCATTCTACGTTTAACAATACTTTAGTCATGATTACTGACGTTCAAGGCAACGCGATTGCTTGGTCTTCAGCTGGGGCATTAGGCTTTAAAGGTAGTCGTAAGTCTACACCATTTGCTGCACAAATGGCGGCCGAAGCAGCAGCTAAGAGCGCAATGGATCAAGGCATGAAACATGTAGAAGTTTCTGTTAAAGGTCCTGGTGCTGGTCGTGAATCTGCTATAAGATCACTACAAGCGACTGGACTTGAAATCACCGCTATTCGCGATGTTACACCAGTTCCTCATAATGGTTCTAGACCACCAAAACGTCGTCGTGTTTAATTTTGTTCTTAATGAAGGACATTGCGTTTTGAAAGGGGCCTAGTAATGATTGAATTTGAAAAACCAAATATTACCGTAGTAGACCAAGAGAAGTCTTATGGTAAATTTGTTATTGAACCACTTGAACGAGGCTTTGGTACTACTTTAGGTAACTCATTACGTAGAGTTTTACTGACATCTATCCCAGGTACAGGACTTGTTTACGTTCAAATAGATGATGTCTTACACGAATTCTCAACCGTTCCAGGCGTAAGAGAAGATGTCGCTAAGATAATCCTGAACCTTAAGAAACTTGAATTAAAGTCTTTTTCAGATGAACAAAAGATTATTGAAATTGACGTAGAGGGTCCGGCTACTGTAACCGCCGATGATCTTAAAGCTGACGCAGACATTCAAATCCTAAATCCTGATCAATATATTTGTACTATTGCTGACGGTGGTCACTTGCATATGCAAATTGCTGTTAAAAATGGTCGTGGCTATGTTGCAGCAAGTGATAATAAGAGTGAGGATATGCCAATTGGGGTTATTCCGGTTGATTCTTTATTTTCTCCAATAAAAAAGGTTAATTATCAAGTTGAATCAACTCGTGTTGGTAAAAGAGACGATTTTGACAAGCTCACTTTAGAGATTTGGACAGATGGTTCAATCAAGCCTAACGATGCCCTCAGTTTCGCAGCCAAAATATTAGTTGCACACTTTAAAGTGTTTGAAACTGCTGATGCAAATACTAAATTCAATGATGTAATGGTTGAAAAAGAGGACGATACAGCTGAAAAGAAGCTTGAAATGACAATTGAAGAGCTTGATCTTTCTGTTCGTTCATACAATTGTCTTAAGCGTGCCGGTATTAATACGCTGCAAGAACTGACTGATAAAACAGAAGCAGATATGATGCGTGTACGTAATTTAGGACGTAAATCGTTGGAAGAAGTTAAAAATAAATTAGCTGACTTGGGACTATCATTACGTCAAGAAGATTAATCAAAGAAATAAAGGAGGTAAACTGATGGCATACCGTAAATTGGGACGCGACAGTGCACATAGAAAAGCAATGCTGAGAGAAATGACTACTCAATTAATCATGAAGGAACGCATCACTACTACCGAAGCTCGTGCTAAAGAAGTTCGCAAAACCGCCGAAAGGATGATTACTTTAGGCAAACGCGGAGATTTGGCTGCAAGAAGAAGAGTAGCTGCTTTTGTTCGAGATGAAGTTGCTGATATTCATGAAGAAAAGGATGCAGTAGTTGTTAAATCAGCTTTGCAAAAGCTTTTTAGCGATATTGCACCTCGTTACAAAGATAGAAATGGTGGATACACCAGAATTATGAAGCTTGCTACAGCTCGTAAGGGTGATGCAGCTCCAATGGTTATTTTAGAATTAGTTTAATTCAAATAATCCAAACTTAATAGCTATTAAGAATTATCCGTGAGAGTGAGAATAAGCGTTAAGATGATGACGAAAGTTTAGTCTAGCTTAGATAATTATATTATCCCTCCTCATGGGTGATTTTTTTTGCTCTTTTTATTTTGTTTAAGCACCAAAAAAGTAAGATAATTTTTTAAAATGAATTCAGAACGAATTAAGTCTTATTAGGTAATATAAATGATAATTTTGATCTATAAAGGTTTCAATCAGTATTCAGAATTGTTGCTTTTTTTGGTACAATTGAATCAGACTTTTAGGACGGTGAGAGTATGGCAACCGATAATATTATTAAAATAAAAAATGTAAGTTTTTCCTATCCAGAGTCAGACGCTCCCGCTATAGATAACATTAGTTTCAATGTAAAAAGGGGTTCATGGACTTCAATTATTGGTCATAATGGTAGTGGAAAATCTACGATTATCCGCTTAATTAATGGTTTGCTAGTACCAGATGAAAATGGTAATCCTTCAATTGAAGTAGATGGAATAAAACTAACGGATGATACAGTTTGGGAAGTTCGCAATAGAGTAGGCATTGTCTTTCAAAATCCTGATAATCAGTTCGTGGGAACAACAGTGGCTGACGATGTTGCATTTGGCTTAGAAAATCGTGGCATTCCTCATTCAGAAATGGTTAAAATAGTTCCGGAAGCGATTAAAGCTGTGGGCATGAGCGAATACACAAATGCAGAGCCTGCAAATTTATCGGGTGGTCAAAAACAAAGAGTGGCTATTGCTGGTATATTAGCTATTAAGCCTAAAATTATTGTGTTAGACGAAGCTACTTCAATGCTTGATCCTGAGGGAAGAAATCAAATACTCTCAATTGTTAAGAATATGAAAGAAAAGTATGACTTGACGGTAATTTCCATTACTCATGACATTGATGAAGCTAATATGGCTGATCAAGTTTTAGTAATGAATGATGGTAAATTAATTACACAAGGAAGTACTAAAACTGTTTTTAGTCAAGTTAGCCTTCTTAAAAACATAGGTCTAGATGTACCGTTTTTTGAGCAAATTAAAGAAAAATTGCAGCAAAATGCAATAAAATTACCTGATAACTTAGATTCAGAAAAAGAGTTGATCAATTATCTATGTCAATTAAATTCAAAAATGTAAGCTATATTTATTCTCCCGAAACTCCACTTGCAAAAAAGGGGTTAGATAATGTTTCTTTTGAGTTAAAAGATGGGTCTTTTAATGCAATAATTGGACATACGGGTAGTGGGAAATCGACTCTTATGCAGCATTTTAATGCTCTTATTAAACCTACAACAGGAAAAATAGAAATAGCTGGTACAACTATAACGCCAGAAACTACAAATAAAAATTTAAAAGATTTAAGAAGACATGTAAGTTTGGTTTTTCAGTTTCCTGAAACGCAATTGTTTGAAAATACAGTTTTAGATGACATTGCCTTTGGTCCTAAAAATTTTGGTTATGACAATGAAAAAGCTCTTGAAAGTGCTAAATATTGGCTAAAAAAAGTTGGCTTATCTGAAGAAATTGGCAAAAGGTCACCATTTGAACTTTCTGGTGGACAAATGAGAAGAGTAGCAATAGCTGGAGTAATGGCGTATGAACCAGATATTCTTTGTTTGGATGAACCAGCGGCCGGACTTGACCCGGAAGCGCGTAAACAAATGATGGCACTATTTTCTGATTATCAAAAACAAGGACACACAGTAATATTAGTTACACATAATATGGACGATGTAGCCAAGTATGCCGACAATGTTTTAGTTTTGGAACAAGGTAAACTAATTAAACAAGACAAACCGACAGAAATTTTTAAAGATCGTAAGTGGTTGCAAGAGCATCATCTAGAAGAACCCAAAGCTTCTCTATTTTCAGGCAAATTAACTAACTATAAATTTACCGAAATGCCATTAACCATTAATAATTTAGTTAAAGAAATAGAAAATAATATAAAGAGGTGATTGTGTGAGTAAAATCTTAATTGGTCGTTATGTAGCTGGAGATTCAATAGTCTATAGAATGGATCCTCGAGGGAAATTACTTGCAACAATTCTTTTTATTTTGTTTGTCTTTTTGGCTAATAATCCAATTTCATATATTATAGTGACTATTTTTAGTTTAGCCGCAGTTGCTGCTACAAAGCTAAAGCCCAAAATCTTCTGGGATGGAGTAAAGCCATTAATTTGGTTGATTTTGTTTACCTCTTTTTTACAATTATTTTTTACTGTAGGAGGAACAGTATACTGGCGTTGGACGATCTTTGCCTTGTCAAGTTACGGGATCACTAACGCAATTTTTATATTTATTCGTTTCACTGTAATTATTTTAATCTCTACAGTAATGACTGTTACAACTAAGCCGCTTGAAATTGCTGATGCTATCGAATGGCTATTAAAACCGTTAAAAATAATTCGTGTTCCCGTGGATAAAATTGCACTGGTAATGTCTATAGCACTACGCTTTGTGCCCACTCTATTTGATGAAACTTTTAAAATAATGAATGCGCAACGTTCACGTGGTGCAGATTTTAATAACGGTGGATTAATTACTAGAGCAAAGGCCATCACACCACTTTTAGTACCGCTATTTATTAATTCTCTGGAAACAGCAATTGATTTGTCAACTGCAATGGAGTCTCGCGGATATCGCGGTGACAAGGGGAGAACAAAATTTAGAGTTTTAAAATGGTCTAAAGTAGATCTTTTAAATTTGGGATATTTTATTTTATTGTTAGGACTTCTATTATTATTTAGGACACAATGATGACAACAAGATATAAAATGACGGTCGCTTATGACGGACACCTATTTCATGGCTTTCAGTACCAGCCACATCAAAGAACTGTGCAAGGTACAATTGAAACCGCATTATCTAAAATGACAAAAGGCAAAGCTGTGATTGTCGAAGGCTCAGGACGCACAGATGCTGGTGTCCATGCACTAGGTCAGGTAATTCATTTTGATTATCCAGGTAAACAAATTTCACCTGAAAGAATGATTTGTGCACTGAATTCAATAATGCCATTAGATATTATATTTAAAAAATGCGAAGTAGTTGATGAAAAATTTCATGTTAGATATAGTGCAAAAGGTAAGTGGTATCGCTATCGTATTAGTTTAGACAGATTTGTTGACCCCTTTAAACGTTTCTATACAGGACATTATCCGTATCCAGTTAATATTGAAAAAATGAAAAAAGCAGCTACTGATTTGTTGGGTACTCATGATTTCACTAGTTTTGCGGCTAGTGGAGGCCAAATAAGGAATAAGGTACGTACTATGTATTACGTAAATGTTGCTAAAAATGAGCAATCTAATGAAATTATCTTTGATTTTATTTGTTCAGGATTTCTTTATAACATGGTTCGTATTTTAGTAGCTATGTTATTAGAGATTGGCAGAGGTAAACGTCCTGTAAATGATATTCCCCGGGTAATATCTGCTAAGGATCGAGAACAGGTGAGAGAAACTGCTCCAGCAAGTGGACTATTTTTGTATCATGTTTTTTATGAAAATATACCGGAAAAGTACAGGCTTGATAGGGATTAATATTGACTTTTTAATTAAAAAGACTTATTATATTTAAGTATGTTTGTCCACGATAGGCCCCGGAATCTTATTGTTTTCAAACAACGTATAAACGGAGGAAATTAAATTGCGTACTACACAATTAGCGAAACCTAATGAAATTGAACGTAAGTGGTATGTTATTGACGCAACAGATGTATCTTTAGGTCGTCTGTCAACTGCAGTAGCAACTATTTTAAGAGGTAAGAACAAGCCTCAATATACACCAAACGTTGACACTGGTGATAACGTCATTATTATTAATGCCGCTAAACTAAAGTTAACGGGTAAGAAAGCTACTGACAAGATTTATTACCATCACTCTGATTACCGTGGTGGTATAAAAGCCACTCCAGCTGGAGACTTGCTGGCTAATAATCCAGTTAGATTAGTTGAATTGTCAGTTAAGGGTATGCTTCCTAAAAATACTCTCGGTCATCAAGAGTTTATGAAGATGCATGTTTATGCTGGTGCTGATCACAAGCATGAAGCACAAAAGCCTGAAGAATTAGACATTAACAAATTAATCTAGGAGGTTAAATAATGGCACAACAAGTTGCATATGCAGGTACCGGTCGGCGCAAGAATTCTGTTGCGCGTGTTCGTTTAGTACCAGGTAGCGGCAAGATTACTGCTAATAACAAAGATATTGATCAATACATTCCATTTCCTAACTTAGTTAAGGATTTGAAACAACCATTGACTTTGACTGAAACTGAAAATCAATACGACGTTAAGGTTAACGTAAATGGTGGTGGTTTCTCTGGGCAAGCCGGAGCTATTCGTTTAGGAATTGCACGCGCTCTTCTAGAAGTTGACCCTGATTTTCGTGGTCCTTTAAAGAAAGCGGGATTCTTGACTCGTGATCCAAGAATGGTTGAACGTAAGAAACCTGGTCTTAAGAAAGCTCGTAAAGCTTCACAATTTAGTAAACGTTAATCAGTACGATTATATCAGCGTTTTAAAGCACTTCATGGTTTATACCATGAGGTGTTTTTTTATAATTTTTTAGCAAAATTTACACCATTACTTTTAAGGTTACGGTAGGCAATTTCACAAACAGCAATTAGTCTGACATTTGAAGTATTGGTACTAATTATGAGAGTGTCACTATGTGTAGAGTCTCTGAAAAAGCATCTAATGTTGTTCTGCTTGCTCTGTTGTCTTTATTCAATAACAGGGAATATCTCTTTAATAACAAGTTTATTTATCACAACAACGAATTCATATACACTATTACTGAGTTTGGGTAAATATATTTTAGTAGCTTTATTATTCATTGAGTTAAAGAAGATAAGTGTACTAAAAAAGCAATATGCGCTACTGACTTTGATAAACTTAATTTGAAGTAGTTTAATGGTTGGATATATGATGTTGCAATCATAGTGAGGTATAAATATGGACACAAAACCAGTAATAGATGTGCTAAATTTAAGTAAGCGGTACGCAGATTTTCAACTACAAATTAACAATTTAAAAATAAATGAAGGTAGTATTGTTGGTTTAATTGGTGAAAATGGGTCAGGTAAGTCAACTTTTTTGAATTTACTATTAAATCAAATAAAAAGTGAAATAAGCAATGTAAAAATTTTTGGTTTGGATTATGTTAAAGATGAATGCCAGATAAAACTTAACTTAGGTGTAATTTTGGAGCAAAATTATTTTCCAAACTCATTTTCTGTTCAACAAATTGAAAAAATGCTAGAAAAGGTTTATCCATGTTGGGATAAAAAACTCTATCACAATTTAATTGATGAGTTTGATTTGCCTACCAATAAGCCTATTAGTAATTTTTCAAGAGGGATGCTTGTTAAATTAAGTTTTGCTGCCACACTTTCTCATCACCAAGACTCTTAATTGCCGTATTATCAATCGTTTCAATGATAATTTCAACAAAAGTATATTCCAACACATTTAAGTAGTTAGGAGTTTGAACTATTATGACTAAAAAATTATATCATCAAATAGCTGTTGCTTTAGCAATAGTTTCAATTGTACTCGCAGTCGGGATACTAATTTGGGGAGAAAAAGGGACTGCTTTTATTGCAATTATTCCCGCCTTAATTGCAGATTTAATAGAACGTAAGGGAAAGAAAGCAAAATAAGTAAGCGTAAATCTATTGTTTGTTGAAAATATGCTTTTTGTTCTTAACTTTTGAATATTAGAAAGACATTAGCTGAGTATAAAAGTGCCTTTCTAATTTATGTTCTATTGGAATAATTAATTGGGAATATTCTACAAAAGTTTACCAAAGTAAGTTATTGAGTAGTGTGAACTTTTAGTATTTATCAACTCAATTCATATATTTTAGAAGTGAAACTCATATCATTCATTTGAAGTTAGTTGAAACTTATTGAAGCACTAGTTTCAGAAAAGCGAGAAGACACCTGATATTAAAGTCTTTTGAAATATAGTTAAACCAGATCTTAAGCAGGTTCGTAACGCTTCACGATTTAGTAAGCGCTATTTACTAATTCTTAGTGTATTGCATTATTTATTATAATAATTATCAAAGGTAGGATTATGACAAAAATTGAATTAACACGTTTTCGTATTAAAAAAGGTAAAGAATTAAGAGCACAGGAATGGATGGATTTTTTAAATAAACATCATCAAGATACTGTGGCAACAATGGCTGGAGAAAGAATGTATATTGAGACTGTATTTAAAGAGGAAAGTTCGGATGGTTACACATACTTTTATTGGTATTCTATGCAAGGAGAAGGAGGAAATGCAGTCGAAGATTCGGATAGTTATATTGATCAAAAACACTTAGAATATTGGGACGAGTGTATAGATACTGCATATAGGCCAGTGGATATGAAAGTGATGGAAAAACTAGTAGCACCTAAAATTAACAGCATTATAGATGCTGATTAAGTGAAAATGTTAGGCTGCTTGAATAAAAGAAGAATGAAAAACGTCAGATTCTAGTCTGACGTTTTTATTATTTGATTTTTATTCATATCTTAAAGCAGTGATTGGATCTAGTTTTGCTGCTCGTTTGGCTGGTAACGTACCTGCTAAAAAGGTAATTAGACAGATAATGCCAATAATTAGTAAACTGCTTGACCAGTTGAATTGAATTAAAGTAAAGCCATCTAGACCTTTTAAGAATGATTTAGCAGCAAAATTGTTTAAGGCATTGCCTAAACCCATTGCTAGTAGTAATCCCAATGAAGAGCCAAGCAAACCAATTAAGATTGCTTCACAGCTGAAAATGGAAAATACTTTACCCTTGCTGAGTCCTAATGCCTTCATAAGACCAATTTCTTTTGTACGATCTCTCACTGACATGTACAGAGTATTGACTACTCCAAAGCTGGCAGCTACCAAGGCGATAGCTCCAAAAACAATTAAAACCCCAGTGACTGCGTTGAATGTTAGGAAAAGCTCATTGACTGCTTCCTTAAGAGTCATACCCGAATATCCTTTTTTAGTTAGATTATCTTCAATTTTTTTAATACTGCTAGCACTCTTGTTAATAGGGGTAGCCATAACACTGATGTACTTATCTTTTAAAACTTGCGGAAGTCCTTTTTGGTTTGCTGAAACTATTTTTTGTCCTAAGCCATTACTGTAGATAGCAAAACCTTTTGATACTACACTATCATTTCTAACTCCAACAACTGTAGCAGATATTTTAGTTCTTTTCTTAGTGACGAGTGATTTTGTGACTAAAGTTACTTTTTTACCCAGAGCATCTTGTGCATTTTTGAAGCCATAAGATTTAACCATTGGTTTAGTGATTAAAATCTGAGCCTGTTTTCCGCTAGTAGCAACTTGGTGACCAACTTTTAAGTCATAGTTGATCCCTTCGGTTATTTGCGCAATTATAAGATATTTAGTTTTATTAGGCCCTTGGACATAGTCAACATCACAGTCCTTTAACGCTTTAAAATCTTTTAAGCCTTTAACTGATTTGATTTTTTTAACGTCGTTTTTGTCCATCATACCATCAGCGTTTTGACTGCTCTTCTTGGTATTATATTTTTGAGGTTCATTCGTATCTTGACTGGAACTCCCAGGCAAAATAGACATTTGCTCAGTTTTACCTATATTGCCGACCTGCTTTTTCAAATAATCATTAACACCATTATTAATACCCATAGTAAAGGCAATAGTTAAGGAGCCAATGAAAACAGCTATAATGGTTAGAAATGTCCTCGCCTTATTGTGCCATAAGTTTGTAGCTGCAGAATTTAGAATATCATGGAATCTCATTGCTGTGCTCCTCCCACTATTTGACCATCTTTAATTTGAACCTGACGCGCACACTTTTTTGCTAAATCAGGATCGTGAGTAACAATTATTAAGGTAATATTTTTCTCTTGATGTAGTTTAAATAAAATATTTTCAATATTTTCGCTAGTAGCTGAATCCAAGTTTCCTGTCGGCTCATCTGCAAAAATAATTTCTGGGTTGTTCACTAAGGCCCGCGCAATACAAACACGCTGCTTTTGACCCCCTGACAAGTCACTTGCTTTATTTTTAGCTTTACTTTCTAAGCCAACTGCTTTGATGGCTGCCAATGCCTTTGATCTGCGTTCTTTTCCTGTAATTCCACCTATTTTTAAAGGAAGCATTACATTTTCTAACACGCTATCTTGAGCATTTAAGAAAAATTGTTGAAAAACAAAGCCAAAGGTCTGATTGCGCAGCTTATTTAATGCTTTATTTTTAATTTTACTTGTGGGTTCATTATTTAAAAAGACGCTGCCAGTAGTAGGGTGATCGAGGAGTGCCAAGATGTGCATTAAAGTAGACTTGCCTGAACCACTTTTGCCAATGATAGCAACAGAATCACCTTTGTCAATCTGTAAATTAATTCCTCGTAAGGCTTCAAATTTGGTTGCTCCCTTGCCATAGGTGCGGGTTACCTCACGGGTTTCAAGTAAACTCATAGATTCTCCTTCTTTCTTGTATTACTGTAATACATATATAATACACAATGATTAAAAAAAGGCAAATATTTTTTAAAAATTTTTCAGACTAGGCAAACCAGGATTCCATAATTTTTATCTCTGGTTTTTCAAAGTTAATTTGTGTGAGTGCGCCATAAGGTAGAGCGGTCCTTGGATAGGCGTGGCCAATATTTACATTATATAAAATTGGTGTATTGAACTTAGCAGTTTCTTCTAACAAGATTTGTTTGTATTCTGCAAAATACTTTTTATCTTGAGGTTTGCCTACTAAAATTGCGCGAACATTTCCTAAAATACCAACTTCTTCTAATTTAGCTAATTCTTGACGATAAAGTTCAGGAGCTGGTTTTTCTTCACAAGTTTCTATAAAAAGTATTTTATCTTTGGCTTCTTCCGGTGTGAGTATAAGCTGATACTGATTAATAACTGCTGGTTCATATGGATAACGATTAGGGACTAAGTCATCATAAAGGCTGTCAATGCAGCCACCCCATAGTCTACCTCGAACTTTTCCATGGCCACGTAAAACTTCATAACCGGTGTCTTTATGACTTATTCTTTCCTTACCAACTTGCTTAATTGAGAAATCAGTTCTTTCTTCATACCAGGTTTCACTTGCAGGAATCAGAGTAACAGGCAAATTTTCAAAGTAATGTATTAAAGTCTTTTTTGTATAAGGCAAAAGTTCATTAGCCAGTTCTGCAAAATCAGTTAAAAAGCTCGGTCCATAGAATGTTTGCAAGCCCATTTTGTAAAACATTAGATGATTATTCGTAGTATCAGAGAAGCCACTAAATAACTTGGGATGATCACAGACAGTTTTTTTAAATTCCTGATCTGCCATTAAATAGGGCAAAGTTCTGTAAGTGTCATCTCCGCCAATAGCAGCAAAAATACCTTTAATTTCTGGATCTAGAAATGCTGCTTTTAAATCGGCGGCACGTTCAGCTGGATGACTTTTAACATAAGTACTACCTGAAAGAGCATGTGGCATAAATACAGGACTTATGCCAAGTTGTTTCATGTGCTTGATTCCTTGTTTCAGTTCATGGGAAGCAAAACTCTCACCTAGAGTACCAGCTGATAAACTAACAATTGCTACTTTATCACCTACATGTAATTGCTTGGGTTTTATTAGCATAGATTGCTCATCTTCTTTCTTAATGAACTTCAATTTTATTAATAATACAATAAAAATTTACTCTTAAAAACTTTTTAAAGAATCAAAATATTAAAGAAGAATAGATTTTTATCATTTTATGTTATGCTAAATTCTTTCAAGGAAGAACCAGATAGTTTATCAAATTACTGTTTCAGGTAAAACCAGATTAAAAGTAATTATAAATGCACGCAATTAGAGTTACTAGCTAACAACAGATGGTAAAGCATTAAGTACAAGGGTTCAAAGCCTGATGAACTTTATCAAAATAATTTCAAGAAAAATTTTCTTCTGGCAGATTCAACAGAAGGAAATATTACTATTAAATAAAATTTATACCCATTGTCTGTTATAAGCAAATTGAGTCCTAAACGCCAAAAAGCTTTCAGGGCTATTTTTTATATCTATATATTTCATATAGGAAATGATACAAGTTACACAAAGATTTACAAAACGGGCAGATTGTGCTTTTTTTAATAATTAAATATAAAAATATGTCGCCTATATGTACATGTATACTGGAGAGAGCGATTACATGATGCTAAGATGATTAATAGGAGATGAAATTATGAAATTAGAAAAAGCTATGACAGTTCTTGGATGGATTGCTTCTATAACGGCTATCATAATGTATGTGTCTTATATACCGCAAATTATTAACAATTTACATGGCGTTAAGGGTAGTCCTATTCAGCCATTAGCAACGGCAATTAATACATTTTTATGGGTAATTTATGCCTTGTTTAAAAAAGATCGAGATATTCCTTTAGCTGCTTGCAACGCAGCAGGAGTTGTGTTTGGATTAATCACATTTTTCACTGCACTATAGTTTTGTTAAAGTTTGAGAGGTAAGAAAATGGTAAAAGTAAAGATTACTAATCCCCAAGAGAAAATTAAAATTCCTGTTCCAGTTAAGTTTTCGGTTTCCGATGATATAACAGGGGATTATTGGGTTGTTAAAAATAATTCTGGAAAGACTTTTGTGGCACAGAGGTTACATAATGATTCAGATCATAATTTTGTCGCTATTGTCAATTTCTCTGGTCCAGAAGAGGAATTATCTTTTGATCACGAAATTGAAGAGGACAAAGTTAAAGGTATTAAAGAGATACCTACAGCTAAAGAAAATGATGTTTATGTACATTTGAATACTGGTAAATTTGATTTCGAACTTTGTCGTGGTACTGCTCAAGGTGAAGGTTCATCTAAATGGGGTTTACGACATTTTATGGCTGTGGATGAAAAACGGGATTTGCTGCCATCAGGAAATAATGCCATGGGTGGCTTTTATGGTCCCTTCTTTACTCCTGATAATGGTTTGATTAATCCGGCTGAACATTTAATTGTAGATATCAAACCAATTGAAAATGGTCCTGTTATGAAAGAGTACCGTTTATCAGGCAGAATACCAGACGGTTTAAAACCGGAATTACACGGAAAGCGTTTTGCTTTGGACTGGTCCTTTTATTACGATGTTCCTTTCTTTTCGCGCGTTTACCATGTAGATCATTTTCAAACCACAGTTAATCAGCGCTCTATTGTGGACAAAATCACTGTCGGTGATGAATTTGAAAGCGGGATTGGACAATTAGTATTTGATCGCTTTGCCACTTATGACGGTGTATGGTATCGCGAAGGAGATCCATATTCTGGTCAACTGGCAAATAAAGTACAAGAGTTAGTTCATGATGGTCAAAAACGGAGTGATCGGTTTGAAGATTTTAGAAAGCAACTTACCAGCAATATGGCTAATGCACATTGGGACCTGTATTGGCGCTTATTCTCTGTTTGGGAAAATGCATTATCTCAAGATGAAATAGAGACTAATTTGCATGATGTGCGTCAGAAAGCTTTTGTATTGGCTGAGTTGAATGATCGTCCGTGGTTATTTAGTGCTGATCCTGTCAATGTGAGTGCAGTTAAGGATCAGACTGTCTTTGCTGGGCCCGCAACTAAGAGTGCTGAAATTAATACTCAAACCGGTCAGGCCATGGTTTGGCAAACTGAACATGCCTCAAATGCTTTTCAAATTGTTCAGAGACCACAATCTGGCTGGCAAAATTGGGGAACTAATGCAGAAAATGAGTGTCCCTCACTACCAGTTGGTAGTTTGATTCATACTGCGTATGGACCTTACCAGAATAATTGGCGTGAGGTAGCAGATAGTTTGGAAGCCTTAGCTGATGTAAGAGCAGAAGCAGAGTAAAACAGGTTTAAAATTTATGAGCCAAAAAATTCAAGAAATCCTGCTATTTAAGCTAGATTTTTTGGCTTTTTTATAATTTAAATGTGCGCAAAACATATTTAAAAGATATTTGGCAAAATCCAAATTTTAAATAACACTTTGCAAAAGAAAAGAAGCTATTTAAAACATATAGTGCAAACACTATAAGCATAAAAATAGCCAAAAATTGCCAGTTCCTGTATACTAATGTTAAGCTTTTATGGGAAAGAGGATGTTTAGTTTAGAAATAGGATTTTTTAAACTAAAGATAATTTTTAAAAAAACGTTGTTAATTAACAATTACTTTTTAATAATCATGTAAGCAGAAAACTTCGGATAATTACCAGAGGCTTTCTGCTTTTTTAAAAATTATCTTTATTGCATTAATCAAGCTTAGCTTTTATAAAATCGGCTTAATTACGATTATATGGCTTTTCTATTCAAACAGCTTAATTGTAAATTTAATCGAATAATGGAGGAGATAGCATGTCCCAAAAATCAGAACTACTATTCAAATTAACCCCCGAGTCCGGTTTAACTGATGCTGAGATAGAAAAAAAGCTCAGTGAATTTGGCCCTAATGAATTGCTTGAAAAACAAGCTGTTCCACTATATAAAAAAATATGGCATCATCTAAAAGATATTTCGTCCTTAGTCCTTTTATTGGCGATAGTATTAGCAACATATATGGCTATTTTTCAAAACGGTGGCTGGACTAAGACAATTGTAATTAGCCTAATTTTAATAATTAATGTTGTAATCGGCTTATATCAAGAGTCTTCAGCTGAAAAATCTCTAGCTGCTTTGAAGGCAATGAGCTTGCCAACGGCTAATGGTAGAAGAAATAATCATGATATTACAGTAGCTGCTTCCGAATTGGTGCCAGGTGATTTAATCTATTTAAATACCGGTGATCAGGTACCAGCGGATGCTGTAGTATTAAAAGAAACTAACTTAACTGTTGATGAAGCGATTTTAACCGGTGAAAGTTTACCTGTTTCGAAAACATGTTATCGTCTCAAAGGCCATTTATCTGACGATGAACGCGTTTATTCTGGCACTGCTGTTGTTGGTGGTAGAGCCTTGGTTCAAGTTTCAGCAATCGGAATGGCAACAGAGCTTGGTAAAATTGCTAACCTTTTGAATAAAACTCAAAAAAGAGCAACTCCTTTGCAGGGCAAACTGGATCATTTATCAAAATGGATGACAGCTTTCGCCGGTCTAGGTGGTCTGATAATTTTTGTTTTAAGCATGGGTATGCAGAATAAGACTTTAGCAGAAAGCTTAATGATTGGACTTTCCTTAGCAGTTGCGGCAGTTCCCGAAACCTTGCCAATTATTGTGACAATCAGTTTATCTCGCGGTGTCAAAAAAATGGCTGATCGTAATGCTATTATTAGACACATTGGTGCTGTGGAAACTATTGGTAACGTGGATGTTGTTGCCACTGACAAAACTGGCACTTTAACACAGAATAAAATGACGATTACTGAGTATTGGACGCCAGAAACGGGCATTAAAAAAGCAGCTGATTTACCTAAAGCTGGGCAAAATTTGTTGAAACTGCTGGGTTTAGCTAACAATGCCAAAATCATGGAAATAGATGGCTCAAGAGAAGTCGTTGGCGATGCTACTGAAGTTGCGATTGTTAATTGGTTACACCAACAGGGCAGCTCACGGCAAGAGCTGGAAAAAGAGACACCTCGGATAGCAGAAGACCCATTTGATTCCAATAAAAAAATGATGACGACGGTTCATCGTTTAAGTGATGGACGTCAATTAGTAATCGTTAAAGGTGCTTGGGACAGGTTGCAGCTAGATAAAAAAGAACCCATTAAAACCGGTCAAAAGGCCCATGATGATTTTGCTAAAAATGCGTTAAGAGTATTGGCAGTTGGGTATAAGGTAATAGCTGCTAACGCAGACCCAACCAACTGGATTGAAAATAATTCTAATTTAAAACTTGCTGGTATGGTTGGTTTAATTGATCCACCTCGTCCTGAAGTATCCAGAGCTGTTACTAAAGCAAAACAAGCTGGCATTAAGACTGTAATGATTACTGGGGATCATCTTGTAACTGCCAAAGCAATAGCTAGAGAAATAGGAATTTTAGACTCTAACCAAAAAGCAATCACAGGGTCAGAATTACAAAAAATGACGGATTCTGAACTGAAAGATTGTATTAAAGATATAAGAGTTTTTGCTCGTGTTTCTCCCAGTGACAAAATCAGAATAGTTCAAGCTTGGCAAGATATTGGTAAAACAGTCGCAATGACAGGCGATGGCGTGAACGATGCACCGGCTCTTAAAGCAGCGGATGTTGGAATTGCCATGGGCAAGACGGGTACAGAAGTGGCAAAAGAAGCTGCTGACATGATTTTGACGGATGATAATTTTGCCACAATTATTAAAGCTGTGGCAGAAGGCAGAACTGTTTATCAAAATATTATTAAGGCAGTTGAATTCTTAATTGGTGTCAATTTCGCCCAAATTTTCTTAATGGTTATTAGTACAATTATAGGTTGGGGTGCACCACTTTTAGCAGAACAATTGTTAATTATTAATGTCCTTGCCGATGGAATACCTGGATTCTTTATCAGTAAAGAACCTGGTGAACCAAACATAATGGATCAAAATCCGATAGGTAATGATGAAAGCATTCTTGGCCGTGGATTAATGCAAAGGATGATTATCCGTGCGGTTACTTTTACGATTTTAACATTGAGCGTTTATGCCTATGGCAGGTTTATTCTTTCAACTAACAATTCACAAGTTGGGATGACACTGGTCTTTCTAGTATTAGCACTAGGATCTATGATTGATATCTACGCTATTAAAGATTCTCAACCAATCACTGTGCAAACATTTAAAACCAATAAAATGCTTAATTGGGGACTACTACTAAGTATGATGCTAGTTTTATCACTGACACTCTTACCTCGTTTGCGACAATTTTTGCACTTTGCCTTGCTACCCGTTCAGGGCTGGCTGGTCGTTTTGATTGGTAGTTTAATTCCTGTTTTTGTTCTGGAAGTTAATAAACGTTTGACTAACAACATTCAAATGGAACCAGAAAAGAATAGTTGCTAAAGAATTGATTTCAAAATAAGCCTTGAAAGTCGTCAAAATTTCAAGGCTTATTTTTTGTCATTACTGATAAAAATTTTTCTTTTTATAGTTAAATAATCAATTATTATTGACATATAAATGTAATAAAGTTACAATTTTGTTACAAATTATTATTTTAGTTTATTTTTGAGGTTAAAAAATGAAACACAAGTATTTTAGAACAGTTTTATGTTCTGCAGCCATCCTTTTTTCTTTTACACCATTGACCACTTTAACCGTGACCAAAGCAGAAAGTACTGATACTGCTAAGCCAGCAGCAGTTAGTCCTGCAACCGACCCGGGTATGACCGTTACGCCTGCTAAACGGTTTTCTAAAGAAGGTTACGTATTTAAATTAGCTAGGAATGCTATTGTTTATCCCGCAGTTAATGATGTCATCAATGATACCTCTAAACCGTTTGACAAAAGTTGGGTTAAGAAAATGGCAGATAAAAATATAAAATTTAAGATTACTGAATTTGGTACCGGTAGGGTTGAATTGGTCGCTCACATAGTTGATCAAAGTGGCAAAAATCAAGGCTGGGTTAATTTCTTTAACGGTGATCTTTATAACATATATGCTAAGAGAAAAGCTTTACAGCCACTGATCAAAGTCGAGTTAAAAGTCATGGATTCACAGTTTGAAGGCAAAAAGCCATCACTAATTCAAACTAAAAATGAGGCTAAAAAGCTACACGGTCAAAACAAAAAAATTGCCAATAAATCAATAAAGGAAATAAAAGACTGGTTTGCTTACAAAGGTGATTTATCGTATACACAATATCCATCACTATTAGTTGGTAAATAGTAATTATTTATAAAAATGCGTGTAAAAGTATCAAACTTTTACACGCATTTTGTTTCAAATAGAACAATTAAAAAACTAAAAACTCAAATTAACTGGTAATAAATTTTAAGCTAAAGCTTTTTGTTTTTTGGTTTCTAACACTTTAAAGTCATGTTGAATAGGCTGGGTAATTTTAGTCGTTGTAGCAGGATCCAGAACAAATTTTGTCATTGTTGGGCAATCTTCAGGCTGAATATATAAACTTCTATTGGAAACGTCATATCCTGCCCAGTAACCTGAATAATCACATTTGTCTTCACCTTCGTGAAGATGCTCTAATCCCCGTGGAATCATGACCGATTTGAATACATTATATAGTTGAGGAATTCCTTGATCTGAATGGAATGGTGCTAAAAATTTAGAAATAAATGTTCCACGAACAAAACGTGATGGAGCAGTATAGTCACCAGGTAATCCTAATAATCCAGAACCACTTTCAATTTGTTTAATGTCTAGCTGATCGCTTATTTGGTGATGACCCAAATTGTGATTGGTTAAATGTAAGTAATTACGCAAATTGTCGAGGTGCCAAGGATATTCTGGACTATTGGTCATAACGCCAATACCATCATATATTTTAAAGGCACCATTGTTAACTGGTTCCAAAATAACGCTTTTGCCACTTGGATCACAGAAAGTGTAATGCATTGGAATTGGAGTAGGGATGCCTGTGTCTGCATTTTCCCAATCAGGATAATTCGTTTTCTCTTGACCAAGATGCTTAAAAGCTTCTTTTATTTCAGCGATACTGCCAAAATTACTTAAAACATATGCGACAACTTCTTCGCCAATTATAGGTTTTAATCCGCGCTTTTTAAGACTTTCTACTGTATCCCAAGAAGCCTCTTCTAAGAATTGTGCATCACCAACTATACCTGCACTATTTATACCATCATTAAAGAAAAGTGAATCATTGACGTTGATACCCATAAAGGGATATTTAGTCGTCCAGCTTTGGTGCAAACCCTTTAATTCATAGTTTGCAGGAAAAGTAGTCATTTTGCTATCCGCACTAGGTTTAAAGGGATCAAATGTAAAGTCCATAGTCCGTCCCCAAAATACGTCACCACTATCAGATTTAATTGCAATAGTTGTACACATGCTTAATACCTCCCAATTATTTGTTTTGCCTTTTTAAGGGTAATCTAATTTTATCATATTTTTTAAATACCACAAAAAAATAGGGTGTTTAAATAATCTTGTGTAAAGTTCAATTTTTTTCTTTAGATAATTTAGTCATAAAAAAGCCCCAAAAGTTGTCCAACTCTTGGGGCTCAGTACCAGCTTCACCTTTTTTTAGTTAAAAATTTACAAACTATCCTGAATATTGTCGGCTAGGTAATTGTATAACATGCCCGCCTTTAGGTTCTTAGTGTCAATTCCCAGCGCTTCCGCAATTGCATATGCAAATGCCCAAGCAGTTGCCGGACCACGACTAGTAATGACTTTATGTTCGTCATCAGTTACAGTAATATCTTCCTTGAAGTGACCGTTTGGTGCATCTTTTTCTGTTTGTTTTTCAAAACCCGGATAACATGTGTAGTCAGCGCCAGCTATAACGCCATAACGGGCAAGAGCAATGGGGGCAGCACACATTGCGGCATCCCACTTGCCAGCGTTATGCCGTTTTATCATCAGATCTGCCAGTTTTTTATTATCACGTAAATTTTCTGCTCCGGTTGTACCACCTGGAAGAGCTACTATGTCATAATCCAATAGACTATCGGCAACAGTTTTATCACAGGTAAGTTTGATATTGTGTGCACCATTTACCGTTGTACTAGTAAGCCCAACCATATCGGCTTGAATACCTAAGCGCCGTAATACATCAATAACGCTTAAACCTTCAACTTCTTCACAACCATCGGCAAAAATCACAGCTACTTTTTTCATTTGTTTTACCTCACAATTCTTATACTTTATTATAAACTAGCTTAATTCTAGGTAAAATAATAAATCACTTAATTTATTTAAATGTAAAGTTGGACGTGGACTAATTGGCATTTTTACTTTCTTGGGCGCTAGCCAAAGAGAATCCAGGTTAGCATTTTCGGCACCCTGAATTTCATCGACTAAGTTTGTCCCAATTACAAGACAAGTAGCTGGCGTCAGATTCTGCTGCTGCAATATTGTTGTCAAAACCTTCTTATTTGGAAACTTACATGCAAAATCGTCTTTAAAATAAACTGCGGAAAAATAATTTATTAGTTCTGTATTTTGCATGCGGTATGAAGCCACATCTTTTTTCTCTTTCGTCAGCAAAATCAAGTTAACTTTATTTTTCACTTCATCTAAAAAAGGCAATACATCTTTATTTAGCTGATCTTGTTTTTGTAACTGGTTATCAAAAGCGCCTTTCGCAGAAATCCAGTCATTTTTAAAGAATTCCTGCAAAGTTAATTTGATGCGCTCATCAAATCCTAGTAATTTAGTCTTTTCTTGTAATGATTTATATTGTATGCGCTCAGTTGGACCATATTCTCTGCCAGTTAATTTCAAAGTTTGCCTAAGTGCATTTTGTTCTGCAACTTTTTCGTTTAATAAGCTTCCTTCAAGAATAAAAATTAAAGTTTTATATTTTGCCAAGTGTACTTTTCCTTTCATTAACTAACCCTCTGCATTATAACGATTAGCTAAGCTAAATTAAAGACAAATATTTATGAACAAGTTTTTACTCATAATTTTTCTGAGTTCTCACACAGCCACCTGAATAGTTTTATTATTTTTACTATAGTTCAAGGATTTTTGATTAATATGTTAAAAATTATTGTGTTTTACGAAAATTGTGATACTATTTAGACAAATATCTAATTAGATATTTATCTAAATAGAAAGGAAAAGAAACTAATGTGAGTTTTGAGTCTAGTTTTAAGGCCTTGTCAGATCCAGTGCGCCGCAAAATATTGCAGCTTTTAAAAAATGGACCAATGTCGGCAGGAGATATTGCTAATCATTTTAATATGACTAAAGCTACTATTTCATACCATCTTAATATGCTGAAAAAGGCTGATTTAATTGAAGAGGAACACGAAAAAAACTTTATTTATTATTCGCTAAATACTTCTATTATAGAAGAAATTATGGGTTGGCTTGTTGATCTGAAAGGAGATCATGATGAAAAAGAATAGTATTCGTCAAACAGAATTAATCTCGCTTCTGCTAATCTTATTTCCAATTTTGACCGGAGCATTTTTATATAATCGTTTGCCGCAAAAAATGGCCACACACTTTGGGATGACTGATATGCCAAATGCTTTTAGCAATAAATTATGGGTTATTATTGGTCTGCCTTTTTTGGGAATTATCCTTCAAGTAATGGTATTTTTAATCTTACGCAATCAAAAAGAAACCAAAAATCTTGATTTTAAGATAGTTAATATTACCCTTTGGCTTGTTCCTGTTATTACTAATATCGTAAATCTGTCACTTTATGCCTATGCACTGGGTCATAAAGTAAAAGGCTCCTTTATGCTTAGTGCTTTTTTGGGACTGTTCTTTATTATTTTTGGTAATTATCTGCCTAAAGTTAGTCCCAATCATGTCGTTGGCATTAAATTACCATGGACTTTAAATAATACGGAAAATTGGCGTAAAACACACAGATTTGCCGGATGGATCTTTTTTATCAGCGGCATTGTTCTGCTTCTAACTTCTTATTGGGAAATGTATTGGTCGGTTATATCCATCACTATTATAGTTATTTTGATTCCAACTTGTTACTCGTATCTGTTGAGTAAGAAAGGATATTAAGTATCTTAAGAAACTGAGAGATGAATTTAAAACAAAATATTTATTTTAGAGAAGAATTGGCTTTATTATCGACTAAAGTTAATTCTTTTTATGTGTGCAAAAACTATAATGTTTCAGTAATTATTAGTTAGAGACTAATTTGTTAAATCCAACTTCAATATTAAATAGAAAATGGGTCAGAATTAAAATACCTGCTTAAATTATTTTTCAAGAGCATTATAATAGAAATTAAGTTTTAAAAGGGAGTTAATTTGAATGGCATCTATTTTTTCACTGATCTTTATACTAATAGGGGGTGTAGCCAGCGGTTTGTTGTCGTCAGTGGCTTCAATGGCTTCTCTTGCATCATATCCGGTATTGCTGGCAGTTGGTATTCCACCAGTTTATGCCAATGTCACAAATGATGCTGCCTTGATTTGGACTAGTATTGGTTCGACTATTTCTTCAACAAAGGAGCTTAAGGGACATTGGCACCAAGTCGCGTTTTACTCTATATTTACTATTGTAGGTTCTTTAATTGGATGTCGTTTATTGTTAGCTTTTCCATCGAGTGTTTTTGAAAAAGTGGTACCAATTTTTATTGCTGGTTCAGGTGTTATGGTAATTGTTTCAGGTAAGCATCATAGTCTAGAACCGCATAAAAGACCACTTTGGCAGGAAATTTTTTATATTGCTGCATTATTAGGGATGGGTGTTTACACCGGCTATTTTGGAGCCGCCGGTGGTGTAATTGTGCTAGTTTTATTAACTTATATTACTGATGAAAAGTTTATAGTTGTCAATGCAATTAAAAATGTCATCTGTGGACTGGCGAATCTGGTAGCACTAATAGTTTTTATTTTTACTTCTCGAATATACTGGATGCAGGCAATTCCTCTTGCTATTGGGATGTTTATTGGCGGTTATTTAGGAATGGATATTTTGCGTAAAGTTCCAGCCAGATATGTGCGTATCTTTATTGCAGCACTAGCATTTATTCAGGCTGGGTATTTCTTTTATAAGGCATATATGTTATAGTTTAAAGCACGTTAAATGAAAGGAGAATGCAAATTGGCAACAGAAATTTATATTGTCCGTCATGGCGAAACAATGTTTAACCAGTTAAACAAAGTTCAGGGATGGTGTGATTCTCCGCTGACAGTCAAGGGCATTAATGACCTAAAGGTAACTGCAAATGCCTTGAGCCAAGTTCATTTTGACAACATGTATTCTTCTGATTTGAAGCGCGCGATTGATACGGTTCACTTAATGAAGGACGCTAACCAGGTTTCAGAAATTGGCAAGATTAAAAAATTGCCAGAATTTCGGGAAGTGTTTTTTGGTTCTTTCGAAGGTGATGATATAGAGGAAACCTGGAATGAAGTTGCACTGGCAGCAGGTATTGGTCCGCAAACAGATGTAACCAAAATTATCAATCAAGTTGGAATTTATGAATTTCGTGAAGCTACTAAAAAGGCGGATCCACGTCATTTGGCAGAGAATAAAAAAGAGCTGGATGAACGGATGGTTAGGGCGATTAACGTTCTCCATGATCTGACTAAAAATGAAAAAAGAGTTTTAATAGTGTCCCATGGTGATTTTATCAAAACCTTAGCCATTAAATATTGGAACCAAAGTGATGGCCTCCATGATATTGTTTTTCCTAATAACGGTAGTGTTACTAGGGGAATAATTCGTGATAACGGTGATTTTGAAATTGTAGATTATAATGTAAATGCTGAAGATATGTAAAGCCCTGCTTAAAAGTAGGGCTTTTTTATCTTTATTGCTTGAAAGGAAAAAATATGAAAGATCATACCACAAAAAAATTTGCCTATGTAACTGCACTTAATGTTGTTATTACAGTTGCAGAATTTATTGGTGGTTTCGTATCTGGTTCTTTGTCTTTATTATCTGATGCGGTACACAATCTTAGCGATGTCGGTGCAATAATTATTTCGTTTGTGGCACATATCATCAGCAATAGACGCAGTAATAAGCGAAAAACTTTTGGCTATGACAGGGCTGAAACTTTGGCTGCCTTTACCAACGGTATTATTCTAATTTTAATTAGTATTGTTTTATTTGTGGAAGCTATTGAAAGATTTTGGAAACCAACAAAAATCAGTGGCGGCATAATGCTGATTGTTGCCATTATTGGTTTGATTTCAAATGTAGTTTCAATGTTGGTAATGCATCAAGGTGGACAGCAAAATCTAAATGTGCGATCCACTTTTATGCATATGCTAAGTGATGCTCTTTCCAGTGTAGCAGTTGTAATTGGTGCAATTTTTATTTATTATTGGAACATTAGCTGGATTGATCCGGTGATGACTTTATTAGTGTCGGTCTTCGTTTTTCACGAAGCTTGTGAAATAACAGAAAAGGCAGCAAATGTGCTAATGGAATCTAATCCTGACATCGATCTGGATGAAGTTAATAAGATAGTTTTATCTTTTCCTGAAATAAAAAATATTCATCATGTACATGTGTGGCGTTATAGCGATCGCTATATCATGCTTGATGCGCACGTTAACGTTGATGCTGATTTAACAGCTGGTAAATTTGAATTTTTAACGCAACAAATTAGTGCAAAATTACAAGAATTAGGAATTAACCATATTAATTTTCAAGCAGAATGTGAACGAGGAAAAAATGATAAAATGATTGTAAATGATCGTAATCAAGAGTAATCAGGAGAAAATTAAGGTTGAAAGTTAGTATTTTTACTGCCGTTATTGTTTTAATAGTAGGCTTATATGATATTGCTTATGCTTATAATAGACGTTACCGCAACCATAATCATGGAGTAACTCCTTTTATGATATTGGGTGTGATTTTTACAATTAGCGGCTTAGTTTTAATAATTATGCACTGGGTGAAATAAAATGGTCAAATTAGTGCTTGTAAGACACGGTGAAAGTACTGCTAATAAAGCCAATGTTTACACGGGTTGGAATGATGTTGCTCTAACTGAGAAGGGTCGAAAGCAAGCTAAAATGGCCGGCAATTTGATTAAGAGTATTACCGATTTTCACCCTACTCATATTCACACATCAGTGTTAATGAGGGCAATCATTACAGCAAATATAGTTGCAGATATTTGTAATTTTTTATATTTGCCGATTACCAAAACTTGGCGTTTGAATGAAAGGCACTATGGCAATTTACGGGGCATTAATAAAGACGAATCACGTAAAATTTTTGGTAAAGAACAAGTACTAGAATGGCGGCGAGGTTTTTATGCGATTCCACCTGAAGGTAAAAAAGTAACATCCAGACGTTATGCTAATTTTGATCCGCACTTTTTGCCGCAAGCTGAAAGTCTTTACCAAACACAACAGCGCGTTATGCCTTATTACTATGACAATGTTGTTAGCAGATTAAAAAAGGCTGAAGATCAATTAATCGTTGCTCACGGTTCGAGTTTACGAGCGCTAATTAAAAAGTTGGAAAATATTGATGATCAAGAGATTATTAATCTTGAAGTTCCAAATGCACAGCCAATAGTTTATACATTTGATCCGCAAATGAAAATTGTTGACAAAAAGATTTTACGTTGCTTTTAGTTCATAGTAAGGATTTCTACAAATGTATGTTAAAATTTATTACGATATCATTTAAAATTTACATTCTTAGTTTGGAGTAGAGGCATGCGTAAAATATTTTTATTACGAGGCGCACCCGGCTCCGGTAAATCTTCATTTATTGCTCGTCATCACTTACAGCCATATGCAATTAGTCGTGATCAAATTAGATTGTTGTTGGCGAATTTAACCTATTATTATGAAGAAGATACCGATTGCTTACACCAAGTAATTCCGCGTTATGCAAATGAGCAAACGGAAAAAGTGGTGGATTACCTCGTAGAAGAAAAAATGAAACGTGGCGAAACGGTTATTGTAGATAGTACGCATATCTTTGCGGAGAATATTGAGCATTATCAACCCTGGGTCGAACGTTATCGTTATGAGTTGTTTGTTGTTGATTTAATGTATCACAAGAGCTTGCGTAGTTTGTTAAATCGCAACGAAGTTCGCAGGCAATATGATTGGGTAAAGCCTGATGTGATTAGGGAAATGTTTTTATCTTACCAGGATAATCTGGATGTGCCTGAATGGGCTCACGTTATAAATCCCAATCAATTGGGCAGAGCACTTTCACAAAAAGAAAGCAATCTGGATCATTTTGCTCATGTTATTGCAGTTCCTGATCAAGTGACTGAAGACAATTTTCCCCATGTACACATTTCGAATTTCTATTTTTCGTTTAACGATTTGTTTACCGAAAAGTATGGCACCTACCGCAATGTGGTTACGATTGGGAAAACTAAAGAAGAGGTAGTCAATGACTTTCGATTGCCATTTTTTGTTTTTAAGTTTCATCACAAACATTTTTTAATTTCGGCTTTTCCGATTCGAAATGAAATGCTTGATCCGATTAAAAAAGTTAAAAGTGTGTGGTCATACTCTACTGGTCTGGCTAATCCAGCGGATTTCTTGGAATCATTTCCGCAAAGCCGTCCGCAGCATGTGCACCAATTTAATTTATGCAAGTTGCATCCCGATAGACTGCTACATATTTGGTAATAAACTTAAGAAGAGTTTCATGTTGATGTGAAACTCTTTTAGTTTGTTTTTGCTTTTTGGACAGGCATTGCTGGTAATAAAAAAAGAAGTATAATAAGTTTATTGACTTTTGATAGCGCTTTTAAAAAGGAACAGATAAAAATGAAAATTAAAGAACTCAAGCAAGAATTTAGTAATATTTATCATCAAGAACCAACCGGCTGTTATTTTTCGCCTGGTAGAATTAACTTAATTGGTGAGCATACTGACTATAATGGTGGTCATGTGTTTCCTTGCGCAATATCTTTAGGAATCTATGGTGCAGCTAGTCCCCGTGATGACGCTAGATTTTGCTTTTATTCTGCTAATTTTGCCGATATGGGCGTAGTAGAAACTGATATGCGCCAGCTGCAGTTTGCCAAAGAAGATTCCTGGGCAAACTATGCTAAGGGAATGCTCCATTTTATGCTCGAAAATGGGGCAAAGATTGAACATGGCCTTAACATTTACATTAATGGCAATATTCCTGATGGTGCTGGTTTATCTTCGTCTGCAGCCCTAGAAATGTTAATTGGTATTTTATTGCAGGACCAGTTTAAACTAACTTTTTCTAAGTTAGAAATTGTTAAAATGGGAGTCAAAACCGAAAACGACTTTATTGGCGTCAATTCTGGCATTATGGATCAATATGCAGTTGCTATGAGTAAAAAAGATCACGCCATTCTGCTTGATACCGAAAAGGTGGAGTCTGAGCTGGTACCACTTGACTTGAAAGATAATGTTATCGTTATTATGAACACTAACAAGAAGAGAACTTTAGCGGACTCAAAATATAATGAGCGCAGAGCTGAATGCGAAAAGGGTCTGCAATTTTTGCAGGAGAAACTGTCAATTCAATCGCTTGGTGAATTGGATAATTTAACTTTTGATGAGCATAGCTATCTTTTGCCAACAGAAAACCTGCTGAAACGCTGTCGTCACGCAGTCTGGGAAAATGAACGCACATTAAATGCTGAAAAAGCACTGCAAAAGGGTGATCTAAATGAGTTTGGTCACTTAATGAATGCTTCTCACGTCTCTTTAGAATATGACTATGAAGTGACGGGTAAAGAACTTGATACATTGGTTCATACTGCCTGGAAGCAACCTGGAGTTTTGGGTGCGAGAATGACTGGTGCCGGCTTTGGCGGCTGTGCGATAGCTTTGGTTGCCAAAAATAAGGTTGCAGCTTTTAAAAAGAATGTCGCAGATAGCTATCAAGAACAAATAGGCTATTTGCCCTCATTTTATATTGCAGAAACAGCTGATGGTACAAAAGTTTTATGATGTTGGAAAGTTGAGATGGATAAAACGAATCTAATTGAGAATTTCATTACGCAAGTTATTGCCCACAGCGATTTTACAGAACTTGATCGTATTTATTTGAGAAATAGAATTTTGGCCCTTGTTGGTGATGAGGCAAGAAAGGTAGCAACCAGTAAGAAGGATCTACTGGATCTTAAAGACGAGCTAATTCAGTTTGCCCAAAATTCAGGGAAGTGCTCAGCCAATAATTCCGCTATTGATGTCCTTGATGCACAATTAATGAATTTGATTGTCCCTAGACCAAGCGTTGTTAACCGCAATTTCTGGCAAACTTATGAGAGTTCACCACAAAAAGCGATAGCTGATTTTTACCAAATGGGTAAAGATAGTAATTATATTAAAACTAGAGCTATTGCAAAAAATATTTACTTTACAGCTGCAAGTAAATATGGCGACTTAGAAATTACAATTAATCTTTCCAAGCCGGAAAAGGATCCTAAAGAAATTGCAGCAGCCAAACAAGCCAAAGCAAATTCATACCCAAAGTGTCAGTTATGTATGGAAAATGAAGGCTACCTGGGACATGTGAATTATCCTGCGCGCACTAACCACCGTATCATTCGTTTTCAGTTGCGAAATGAAATTTGGGGTTTTCAGTATTCACCTTACGCCTATTTTAATGAACACTGTATTTTCTTAGCGCCAAAGCATGAACCGATGGTAATCAATAAACAGACTTTTGCTAATTTGCTGGAGATTGTGGCTAAATTTCCGGGTTATTTTGTTGGTAGCAATGCGGATTTGCCAATCGTGGGTGGTTCGATTTTAGCGCACGAACATTATCAGGGTGGCAAGCATCGCTTTCCCATGGAAAAAGCACCAATTTATAAAAAACTTAATTTTAAGGGATTTGATGATGTCGAAGCAGGTGTCGTCAAGTGGCCCATGTCAGTTATCCGGCTAAGAAGCAAAAATCAAAAAAGTTTGGTCAAACTAGCAGATAAAATTTTGACAGTTTGGCAAAGTTATAGTGATGAAAAAGTTGATGTTAGGGCGTTTACTGCTAATACGCCCCATCATACAATTACTCCAATTGCTCGTTTACATGGTCATACTTATGAACTTGATTTAGTTCTCAGAGATAATCAGACATCGGCTAAGTATCCTGATGGTATTTTCCATCCTCACTCTGATGTGCAGCATATTAAAAAAGAAAATATCGGTTTAATTGAAGTAATGGGATTAGCAATTTTTCCACCACGATTGAAACCTGAATTACTTGAGGTAAAAAAGTTTTTGCTTGACCAACCTAACAGAATTGCACCTGTGCATCTTGACTGGTCTAAGAAAATTAAAAGCAAGTATGAAATAACTAGTGAAAATGCAGATCAGATTTTGCAAAAAGAATTAGGTCTTGTTTTTGCTCGCGTCTTAGAAGATGCAGGAGTTTTCAAGCAAACCGCTGATGGGAAAGCAGCCTTTATGCGTTTTGTTAAGGAGGTCGGGCTAAATTAAATTTTGGATTTTGTTTAAAAGATCCATATGTGCAAAAGTAAAAATAAGACAATTTCCTATAAAAAATAGGTAAATTTTTTGTAACTTTTTTTGGCACACCATTTATTTGATAATTAATGTTATACTTGATATAGTATTCAAAGATATATTATTATGAGGATGGTGCAAATGCTAAGCCGAACCAAAAAATTTGTTCTGATTATTTTAATTATTTATCTTCTTTTGATTACCTGGCAATTTGTAACGGCTGCTAAAGATGGGGCAGGATTAATTCCAACAAACGGCAAAGCAGTTGACATTTCTGTAATGCTTTTCTTTTCCATTCAGCCGAATGGCTGGAATGAAAATATCATAAGTTTAGTTATGATGTTGGCATTCGTTCCAACTTTTGGAACAGGCCTCATAATCTATTTTAAAAATAATAATATGTTCGGCGCTGTTCAGCAAAGAGTCGGCTATCATAAATTTCTGAAAATCGGGGTCATTAACTCCTTTGTTGTTGGATTTCTGTTTTCTTTAATAACTAATATCTACCAGTTTGCATTGATTAGTGTATTTTATTATCCGTTTTTCTTTAAAACCAGACCTCTAAAATTATATATTGGTGCCAGACCAGGATATTTTTCTACTAACCAGCTGATCGATTTATGTTCGTATGTTACTTTAGCTGCTGTTGGTTGGGGTATTTTTGCTATTTTAATTTTCAGCATTGGTCTTTTTGTTTCAAAAAATAGTATTTATTTAGTTTTAGGTCCGTGTGTGGGTTTAGGTCTAACTTTATTGTCAATTTTAATATCCATGGGCAGTAAATTTTGGCTTTTTGTCTCGTATTCGTGGTTTCCATTTGCTGTACTTGCACCAGGTCAGTTTGCGTTAGGATCCCGCTTGCCGCCGATTAATTCCTATTTGCTTTTTATGGTAGTGGCGCTGCTTTATTTGTTATTTGCGGCTTACCTAATTAAATTATGGCAGAAGCAGAAAAGAAGGCTGGGATGATTATGCGTTTAAAGCGAATATCCCACAGACTTGTTTTAATTGGTTTTATCATATTTTTTATAGGATTAATAGGAAGCATTATTCTGATAAAAACAGGTTCACCAGAAACTATGGAATTGCCAAATGAATATCTCAATTTTCACTTGGTATCGTTGTATTTGCAGCCAACGGTCTTCTTGCTATTTTATAAGCAGGTACTTACTTTTCGTAACATCAACGTGTTTGTGACGGTGCGAAAAAAGAATAGGTCGATGATCATGCACTTAATGGTACTGGCTACAATTTATTGTTTAATTTTTGTATTAGGTCTTTTTGTTCCGTATTTTTTAACTGGTTACCCTTTATTTAAATTTGGTAGCCCTATTTTGGGCACTGAACTCATAATACTGCATGTATTTGTTCTTTTACTTCTACTTTGGTTGCTAGTCGGAGGCTACAACTGGCATAGGCCATACTTATTATTGTTAATAGTCATAATTATAGATTTAATTTACCATTACTATATAGAGAAAAATATTTTGATTAGTTATAGTCCTTTGTATGACGAATTATATAGGGCTATTCATGAAATTTATGGTGGCTTTTAAGGAGAAATAATGTTAGAGCTTAAGCAAATAAAAAAATCTTTCGGTCAGAAGCTGGTTTTAAAAAACGCATCTTTGCTAGCTAAGCCAGGAGAGCTGATTCATATCTCTGGTATTAATGGTTCTGGAAAGTCCACTATTTTTAAAATTATTACCGGTTTATTAGAGGCAGACAGTGGTGAAATTAGGCTGGATAAAAATGATATTGTTGGGGCACTAATTGAAAATCCTGATTTTTTAGAATATGAATCGGCAATGACCAATCTTCATTTTCTGGCTAATCTTAATAAACGGTTTAATGAAAAAGAAGTCAGAGGATTACTAAGATATTTTATGCTTGATCCAGATGATCCAGAACCTATTGCTAAGTACTCTGTTGGCATGAGACAAAAGGTTGGTATTATTCAAGCTGTGATGGAAAACCAAAATATTATTTTGTTAGATGAACCAACTCGTGGAATTGATCAGGAGAGTATTAGCTTATTTGTAACCATGTTGAAAAAATTAAAACAGCAAAATAAAATCGTTGTAGTTGCCAGCCATGATCAAATTAATGAACTTAAATATGATCGTCGATTCATATTGCATCATGGAATACTGCAAGACGAATAAAATAGCTTTAAATATTTGTTCAAACTAATAAAAACAGCATTGAGAAAATTCCTCAATGCTGTTTTATATTTTAACTAATTTTATATAACTAATAATCTTACTTAAATGCTAATGCTCCCATTGGATCCCAAGGTAATAATTGAATTGGGTCTTTAGCACCTTCATCAAAAGCTTTCTTTAAGTCATCAGGCAAGAATTTCTTGTTGATAACTGCTTGGTAAACAAAACTGTCAAACCAGGAATCGCTCATGACAAAGTAACCTTTAAAGCCAGGCTTTTCTCCCCAAGAGTTTTCAATCTTCCATTTAGTAGGCTTGTCATCAACTAAGTCAACACCAGTGATAACCATAGCGTGATCCATCATACTTTCACTGGAATCAAGCATGTCTGCCTTAGACATTGAAAAATCAACGTCAAATAACTCATCGCGCTTGTAAATATCTGTATCTAGCAAACCAAGTTGTCTTTCTGAATCTTTACCAACATTTGAACCAAACCAAACAACTTCGCCAGCTTTAAGTTGTTTAATAATCAGGTCTTTCATTTCAGAAATTTTGACGTTAAGATGGCGAACTTGCCGACCGCCAACAACATTACCCAAGTACTCAACGGAAAAAACTTTATGATATGGTTTATCATCTGTAGGTGAATTAATGATTGAAACGTGATCTTCCAAGTTCATGCCTACGAATTTATCCAAGAACTCCTTAGGCGTAATTCCTGATTCACGGTGATAATTACCATCATCATCTTTATATTCAAAGTCAAATTTCTTTGGCGGAACTCCTAATGAAATAGCCAAAATGCGGAAGACTTCGTTTAAAAAGTCATTCTTGCGTTGCTCAACTTCATTTTCTGACTTGCCAGCGTTAACTAAATTGCGTAATTCTAAGCCATCTTTACGCAAAAGGGTATTCAAAGTATCGTTTAAAGCACTTGAATTATTGGAATTGGCTGTTTCTGGATAAACTGACTTAGGTACGATTCCGTATTTCTCTACTAGTCCACAAAGCATGTCCCATTGACCACCGTCTTGTTGTGGTGTTGCAAACAAGAAGCTAACTTTACGGTCACCGAGTGGTTTCTTGGCTGAGGCAATCACATTTTCAAAGAAAAAGTTTGATTTTTCAAATTTATCCCAGAAATTAGTGTAATTTTGTGATAATTCAAAATCCTTAATCTTATATTCCTTTTGGATTGGGTGGCGCATAGTATTCAATGCAGAGAACATCCAGCAACGACCTGACTGCTTTTGATCAGCAGGCTTGCCAGTATCAATTTCTACTGAAAAGGTTGGTGTTAAATCAATCTTAGATTGCAGGTTTTGACTAGCCTTATAGATGCCATTTTCTTGGGCAGCATGACTGGCAATATTAATACCAGAGTGATTCGCTAAATCTTTTGTGAAATCATCAATGGCTGCACTTGTAATTTCTTTTGTCATATTAAATAGATCCTCCTTAAACAAATTAATACTATTTTAGCTTATCCAGCTGAAGTAGTCTATCTCTGAAAATTTAATTATTGTTAAAAAAGTATTTGTTTTTACTTTATCTATTTAATCTTTCAATACTAGAGAGAACCGTTTTTTGGACTTGGTTTGTGATACCAAATTGATTCAAAATCTGGATGCTCATTAAAGTAGTTAATAACTAAAGGATCAAGCGGCCAAACAGGCAGATGAGATTTTTGAGCAATAAACATTACTATTTTCATTTGATCGTGTAAAATCTTTTTACTATCTTTTTGGGGATTAATAAAAAGATGATTCATGACCCAAACTGTAGCATCTTTACGCTCAATTTTGTTCATCGTCCAGCTATAAATCATTTGGTCATTATCATCCTCTTCTTGAAAAAATTGGTGAGGATCATCTAAATTAAACATTTATTCTCCCTTCAAAATAAAAAATAAATTTTACGTATTTAAATTATATAAGATTTCAAATATTATCTGCAAATTAATGTAAAATAGTGTTTAAAAGTTTTAAAGGAGATAACATGGAAAAGATTCGGGGCTTTGAGATTGTATCTAAATATCAAAATAAAAATGTTACTTTACCAAGAAGACAAACGATTGCTAGTGCAGGCTATGATTTAGCTGCGGCAAAGGACGTATTAATTCCCAGCATTTGGCGGCTTAATTTTGTCCGTATTTTTAGATTAATTCGTAATGGCCACCAATTGTACGAACAAGATTATGAAATGGCTGAACATGTCCTTAAGCCGTTCTTGATTCCCACAGGAGTGAAAGCATATATGCCTGAGGATGAGGTATTATTGCTGGCAAATCGTTCATCAAATACTTTTAAAAGAAACCTTGCGTTGCCAAATGGAGTTGGTGTCATTGATTCTGATTATTATAATAATGATGCTAATGAAGGCGAGATTTTTGTTCAATTAATCAACTATGGGGTCAGGCCTATTCAGATTCATCAAGGTGACCGAATTGGTCAGGGAATTTTTATTCATTATTTAAAATCTGATAATGATGTTCCCATTGACAGACAAAGAATAAATGGCTTTGGGTCCACAAACAAGAAGGGAAGCTAAATGGCAAAACTAAAAACAAAGTATAAATGTCGTTCTTGTGGTTACATTTCTGCTAGTTATTTAGGGCGCTGTCCCAATTGCGGCGCTTGGAATCAGTTTGAAAAAGAAACTGAAGCAGTACAAAACCGTTCAACTAAAGGCAGTCCCAGCAGGCTTATCAAGAAAACTGGAATTAGTGAACCGGTTAAATTGGAAAATGTTAAGGCAGAAAAAGAAGAACGTGTACAAACCAGTATGGAAGAGCTCAACAGAGTTTTAGGCGGAGGTATTGTTCCAGGTTCATTAGTTTTGATTGGCGGCGACCCTGGTATTGGCAAGTCAACTTTAATGTTGCAAATTATGAGCGAACTTGCAAATCAATATAAAGTGCTGTATGTTTCGGGGGAAGAATCAGCCAATCAGATTAAGCTACGGGCTGACCGTTTAGGACTGCCAGCTAATGATATGATGCTTTATCCTGAAACAGACATGGAAGACATTCGCCAACAAATTTCCGAGCTAGAGCCCGATTTTGTTGTCATTGACTCAATTCAGACAATGAATGAACCAAGCTTAGATTCAATGACGGGATCAGCTTCACAGGTAAGAGAAGTTACTAGTGAACTAATGAAGATTGCCAAAATGGATGCTATTACCGTTTTTGTTATTGGCCATGTTACAAAAGAAGGCGCGATTGCCGGTCCTAAAATCCTAGAGCACATGGTAGATACCGTTCTTTATTTTGAGGGTGATGAACACCATGCCTACCGTATTTTACATTCTGTTAAAAACCGATTTGGTGCTGCTAATGAAATCGGCATGTTTGAAATGGTTAACAAAGGTTTGCAAGAAGTAACTAATCCTTCAGCCGTATTCTTAGATGAACGTTTACCAAAATCTACCGGTTCTGCAATTGTGGTTTCTTTAGAAGGAACGCGTCCTATTTTGGCAGAAATTCAGGCTTTGGTTACGCCCACAGCTTTTGGTTATGCCAAAAGAACTACTTCGGGCATTGACTATAATCGGGCGGGATTATTGCTGGCTGTTCTAGAAAAACGAGGCAACTTGATGTTGCAAAATCAAGACGTTTATTTAACTGCTACAGGTGGAATCCGTTTGAACGAGCCGGCAGTGGATTTAGCCGTCGTAATGGCTATTGCTTCCAGTTATAAAAATCAGGAAATTTTGCCAACTGATTGTTTTGTTGGTGAAGTTGGTTTAACCGGCGAAGTAAGACGCGTCAACCAGATAGATGCACGGATTAAAGAAGCTGCTAAAACTGGTTTTAAACGTATTTTTATTCCGAAGCACAATATGCGTGCTAGCCTTAAAAAAGCTGGCATTGAAGTTATACCAGTTTCAAGCATTCCACAGGCTTTAAAATTGGTTTTGGGCTAACGAACATTGAACTTTTTATCTATTACGGGTAAACTTAAATTGTTTATATTTACTTTTGAAAGAGGCATAAATTTTGGTTAAACAAAAAATTCGGGTAAGGTATGCCCCGAGTCCAACAGGGCACCTACACATTGGTAATGCACGAACAGCGCTATTTAATTATTTATTTGCGCGTCATAACAAGGGCACTTTTGTCTTAAGAATTGAGGATACTGACCAGAAGCGTAACGTTGCAGGTGGCTCAGAGTCGCAAATGGAAAACCTGCACTGGCTTGGTATTGATTGGGATGAAGGACCTGATAAGGGTGGAGATTATGGCCCGTATCGCCAGTCTGAAAGAAAAGACATTTATAATAAATACATTAAGCAGCTGGTTGCCGAGGGTAAAGCTTATTACTCTTATAAAACTGAGGAAGAATTAGAAGAACAGCGTGAAGAACAACGGGCAATGGGCATTGCACCTCACTACACATACGAATATGAAGGAATGACGGCAGATGAGATTGCTGAAAAGCAAGAGCAGGCAAAGGCAAAGGGCTTAAAACCTGTTGTTCGTATCCATATTCCCGAAATGGAAACATATTCTTGGGATGATATTGTTAAGGGACATCTTAGTTTCGAATCTGATACCATCGGTGGCGATTTTGTCATTCAAAAACGTGATGGCATGCCTACTTACAATTTTGCAGTGGTAATTGATGATCACCTGATGAAAATTACTCACGTTTTGCGTGGAGATGATCACGTTTCAAACACGCCTAAGCAATTAGCAGTTTATGAGGCTCTAGGCTGGGAGCCGCCAAAATTTGGTCACATGACTTTAATTATTAATTCGGAAACTGGTAAAAAACTTTCAAAGCGTGATGAATCTGTTTTACAATTCATTGAGCAATACAGAGATCTTGGTTATCTACCTGATGCAATGTTTAACTTTATTACATTATTAGGCTGGTCTCCAGTTGGTGAAAGCGAGATTTTCAGCCAGCGTGAATTGATCAAGCAGTTTGATCCTTCACGTCTGTCAAATTCCCCAGCAGCTTTTGATCAAAAAAAGTTGGAGTGGATTAACAACCAGTATATTAAAAAGGCCGATCGTGATACGCTTTTAGACTTAGCACTAAACAATTTGCAGGAAGCAAATTTGGTTGAAAAAGATCCTAATCCAGAAAAATTGGAGTGGGTCAGACAATTAGTTAACATTTATTCTGTACAAATGTCTTATACCAGGCAAATTGTTGACTTGGCAAAAATTTTCTTTAATGCTCCTAAGGATTTAAGTGAAAAAGAAATTGCAGAAATTCGTCAAGATGAGGCCAGACCAGTAATTGAGGAATTTAAAAAGCAAATTAATTTAATTCCACGGTTTACTGCTCCTCAAATAATGAATGCTGTACAAGCAACTCGCAAGGCAACGGGAATTAAGGGTAGACGCTTGTTTATGCCAATAAGAATTGCTACTACCAGGTCAATGGTGGGACCAGGAATTGGTGAAGCTATGGAGCTGTTAGGCAAAAAACGGGTGTTAGAACATTTAGATTTAACTCTGAAGCAAATGAGTGAAAACGGCTTATAGTTATCAAAACAGCGTATTATTCTATTATTAAATGAGAGTAATACGCTGTTTTAACTTGCAGTTAAACAAAATCAGATTATAGCAAAAAAGCAAGATAGTAAACTTTTAGTTAAAAAAATTGCTTACGATTTCTGGTAAAATTAAGATATAGAGTTTGGAAAGGTCAGTTAGCCACAGTGAAAATTTACAACACTTTAACTAATACTAAAGAGGAATTTAAGCCGATCACCCCAGGTCAGGTAACAATGTATGTTTGTGGACCAACAGTATATAATTACATTCACATTGGTAATGCCAGGAGCGTCATTGCATTTGATACCATCAGACGCTATTTGGAATTCCGGGGTTTTAAGGTAAATTTTGTGTCTAATTTTACTGATGTAGACGATAAAATGATCGCTGAAGCTAAAGCTGAAAATGTTACGGTACCTGAATTAGCTCAGCGCTACATTAAAGCATATCGTGAAGATATTGCAGCCTTAAATGTTGAGCCGGCAACACTTAATCCACGGGCAACTCACGAAATCACAGCAATTATCGCTTTTGTTAAGAAACTGATTGCTAACGGTTATGCTTATGAGTCAGATGGGGATGTTTATTTTCATACCAGAAAATTTAAGCATTATGGCGCCCTTAGTAGCCAAAATATTGCAGAGCTTGAAGAGGGTGCTTCTGAGCATGTTAATGAAGAAGAACAAAAGCGTAAAGAAGACCCAATAGATTTCGCTTTATGGAAAAAACAAAAGGAACCTGATGAAATAGCTTGGGGTTCTCCTTGGGGCAAGGGCCGTCCCGGTTGGCATATCGAATGTTCAGTTATGGCTACAAAATATTTAGGCGAAACAATTGATATTCATGGTGGTGGTCAAGATTTGGAATTTCCTCATCATGAAAATGAAATTGCTCAAAGTGAAGCAGCAAATGGTAAAACCTTTGTCCATTACTGGATGCATAATGGTTTTGTTACAGTTGGAGCAGATGCTGAAAAAATGTCTAAGTCACTGCATAATTTTGTAACTGTGCATGATTTGCTAAAAGAAGTTGATCCACAAGTGTTGCGCTTCTTTATGGCCAGTGTGCAATATCGCAGGCAAATTAATTATGCGACAGATAATTTAAAACAAGCTCAAATTATTTTACAGCGATTTAAGAATACTCTTAACAATCTTGAATATCGCCTTAAAGATGGTTCAACAAGCAAAAAGTCAGAAATTTTAGTCAATAAAATTCAAGACACTCAGCATAAATTTATTAGTGCTATGGATGATGACTTTAATGTTCAGAACGCTTTAACCGCCATTTATGATTTATTACCGGAAATTAATGCTAATATTAATGCCGAAAATGCTGATAAAGATGCTCTTAACCATTCTGCAGAATTATTAACGAAATGGTTAACTATTTTTGGAATAGATGTTCAAAAATTAATTAATGTTAATAATAAAAGCGACGACACAAAGGTCCAAGAGCTGATCAAAAAGCGCGAAGAGGCGCGTAAAAACAAGGACTGGGCTCAAAGCGATGCGTTGCGGGATGAACTCAAACAAATGGGTATTACAGTAGAAGATACACCACAAGGAACAAGGTGGTTACGTGAATAAGATTTATTTAAATGCATGATTTAATTTGATAACAATGAATCATTAAGCTGGGAAAAGTGTACATAATAGTGTACACTTTTTATAGTTGAAAGTGATGGTGAGATATATGGAAACACTGAATCAAACTTATTTTAGAAATAATATTAAATCTTGCTTGGATCTTGTAAATGATAATGATGATACAATTTACATTACCCGACCAAAAAATCGTGCAGTTGCTGTTATTTCAACTAAAAAGTTGGAAAAATATGAATATTTGGAATTATTTGCTAAGACCAAAGAGGGAACTACGGATCACGCTGTAGCAAGGGACAAGTTAATTGAATTAGGTGTACTGAATGACAATGATCCTGTAATAGATAAGGATAACTGGACAGAATTTTGGCAACAATTTAAGAGATGAAAAGACTAAGATTTATTCCTAGAAAAGATTTTCAAAAAGATTTAAAAGAACTAGCTCGTATTGATAAAACAATAATTGATGATGTGATGGCTGACATTGATTTACTTTGCGAAAATCAGCAATTACCAGCTGAATTTATGGATCATGCTTTAACTGGTCGCTTAGAGGGTTATCGTGATTTTCATGTTCGAACTCCTGAAAAAGGGAAGTCACCTGTTGAAAGTAATGATGTTGTTGTAATATATAGAATTGTAGAAAATAAGTTAATTGTAGTTGGATTGAGAGTCGGTAGCCATTCAAAGTTATTTAATGGACTTGATAGCTCGGTAAAATATAAAAACAATAGACTCAAAAATTAATTTAAAAAAATCATGGTGCTCTACGTGATGGAACTCAAGCAAATGGGTAATTACAGTTGAAGATACACCACAAGAAACAAGGTGGTTACGTGAATCAAACTAAAAAAATGATAGAAAATGAAGTTAATCCGGATACTCTAAATGGGCAAACATTAGCTTATCTGGGGGATGCAGTTTACGAAATCTTTATTAGGAGGCATTTAATTAAATGTGGCATTGTTAAACCTCAAGTCTTGCAAAGAAGAGCTACTCATTACGTATCTGCCAAAGCACAGGCTGCGTTAATCACCAAACTTCAGGAAGATAATTTGCTTACTGAAGGTGAAGTGGCGACTTTTCATCGCGGTCGAAATTCGAAAACCTATACTAAAGCAAAAAATACCAGTTTAGCTACTTATCAATTATCCACAGGTTTTGAAGCTGTTTGGGGTTACTTAGAACTCTTGAACAAAAAAGATCGTATAGAGCAGCTGACCGAATGGTGTATTAAAACTATTGAAAATGGGGGCATAGAGGAATATGACTTCAAGTGACAAAGACTTTGTTTTTGGCAGGCATGCAGGCCTGGATTATTTAAAAACTCAAGATGCCGATCATATCAACAAAATATTTTTACAGCAGGGCATTAAAGAAAATTTTGCCAATCAGGTATTTACCTTAGCTAAGCAGAAGGGGTTAATTGTCCAAACGGTACCCAAAAATAAGTTGGATAGACTGGTGCAGGGTGAGAATCATCAAGGTTTGGTATTAACGGTAGCTAGTTTTGAATATGCCGATCTGGATCAACTGCTCGATCAATTTGACCGCAGCAATCACGAACCGTTTTTACTGATGCTTGATTCAATTGAAGATCCTCATAATTTGGGCTCCATTTTGAGAACAGCAGATGCTACTGGAGTCGATGGCATTATTATTCCTAAAAGACGTGCTACCGGATTGACTTCTGTTGTAGCTAAAACTTCAACTGGAGCAATTGATTACGTGCCAGTAGCCAGGGTAAATAATCTGGTGCAAACTGCGAAGATATTGAAAAAACGGGGCTATTGGCTTTTTGGTACTGATATGAAAGGTACAGATTATCGACAGTGGAACAGTAATGGCAAAACTGTTTTGGTAATCGGCAATGAAGGCAAAGGAATTTCACGCCTTCTTAAAGAGCAGATGGACCAAATGCTGACTTTACCTATGGTGGGTCATGTGCAATCACTGAATGCTAGTGTTGCGACAGGCGTTTTGCTTTATCAGATGCTTAACAGCCGCAATCCTCTTAAATAGTTTTACTTACACTCTGATTAATCAGAGTGTATTTTTATGGTCAAATAAAGTAATATTCTCTTTTTTATTTAATGCGCTTTCAACAAATTTGGTTTTTTGTTGCAGCCGAGCTAACAGTAAAAAGTAGTTGCTGAGTTTGAACTTAGGTTCGATTTTTGGGCTTAGTTAGTTACTGTATTCTTCAATAAAAATTTAAATAGGAGCAATGAAATGAAGAATACTGGAATAAATATTAAAAGTGAGGCGGAACTTATTAGGCAAATAAAAAATGGTGAGGATGAAGCTTTATTAGACTTATGTTTTCGCTATAAGCCATTAATTAACAAAGTGAAAGGCATGTATCACGTGCGCTATTATGACAACCAAGATTGGGAACAGGATGCAATGATTATTTGTCATGCTTCGGCGAAAAGTTTTGACTTAAATAAAGGAAAATTTGGCAGCTATTTTAAAACACGACTGATTAATCATGCACGCTCACTTGTGAGATATGATAATGCCTATCGCAGGCAAGCGTTAAAACAATCAGTTTCCCTAGAAACAGCCAAGAAAAACAATTTATTGCCTTTAAATAAATCATTTGTTTCTATACCAGAAATTCCTTTAAGTGAAAATATTGCTATTTTAACTGGCAAGTTGTCTACTTTAGAGACTAATGCATTGCTAATAGGCCTGGGTATAGTAAAACAAAAAGATGTTATCGAAAAATTAAAAATTAGTAAATTAACTTTATCAAGAGCACGCTCGCGTCTGGCGCAAAAAATGCGTCAAACATTGCTCGATTAGTTTTTTATAGTTCTCTTATAAAAAGTGCGGTATAATTGTTGTTGTAGAATAAATTTTAGGAGGTAGTTAAGATGGCAGATGAAGTTATGAAGACTGCATTGTTAGATCGTCACATGAAAGAAGTTTTTGACTGGAGTGACTCAGATATTCCAGTAAGAGATGCCCTTTGGGATTATTTTATGGAAAAGAATGGTAGAGATACCATCAAGACGGAAGAAGCTATGCTTCCGTTCCTGAAAGACTCTGACGATAAAATCGAATCCTTCGTTAATGAAAATCTTAAGAAGTAAATCCGACTAATACAATGTTCTACGCACTGTGGTCACGCATTTGTTTGGCCACTATTAAGCAGCTGCTTGAAAGAGTAACTGCTTTTGTTATGTAATAAGTAAAATTCACAAGTAATTATTAAATTAATTGCTTAAGTTAGCCATTTTTGCTAAAATACAATAGTTTGGAAGTGAGATTATGGCAGTGAAAAAAGCATCATTAGCCTGCAGCATTTGCGGCTCTCGTAATTACTCAATCGCTGCAAGTAAGAATCGCACTCAGCGACTGGAATTGAAAAAATTTTGTAAGCATTGCGGTAAAATGACGTTACATAAAGAAACGAGGTAAATTATGGTTAAATTCTTTAAAAGTGTAGTTGAGGAAATGAAGTTGGTTACTTGGCCAACAGCAAAACAAAACCGGCACGACACTGCAATCGTAATTGTTTCCTCAATTTTGTTTGCTGCGTATTTAGGTTTACTTGATCTGCTATTTACTAATGTTACACAAATAGTGATGTAATAGCGCAGCTGTTTGATTTGTGATATAATTGCCTTAATTAGAAAAGCCCTCTAACGCAAGAGGCTTTTTTGTTTGCCAAAAATATAAGGAGAATTCGTAATAATGGTAGAAACTACTAAAAAGCAATGGTATGTGCTTCATACTTATTCCGGTTATGAAGACAAGGTTAAATCTGACTTATTGTCGCGGGCACAGAGTATGGGTATGCAAGACTATATTTTTCGAGTAATGGTTCCTGAACAGGAAAAAATTGAAAAAGTTAACAATAAGAAAAAAGAAGTAGAAGAAAAAATCTTCCCTGGTTATGTTTTAGTTGAAATGGTGATGACAGATGAAAGTTGGTTTGTTGTGCGGAACACACCAAATGTAACAGGATTTGTCGGTTCACACGGGGGTGGTTCTAAGCCATCGCCACTTTTAGAAGAAGAAGTCAACAGGCTCTTACGTCAACAAGGTGAACCAGCTAAAAGACCGCAAATTGACTTTGAAGTTGGAGAAACTGTCACTATTATTGACGGCGCCTTTAATGGCGTTGAAGGTAAAATTACTGAAATTCAACCAGATAAGTACAAATTATTTGTGTCTGTTGATATGTTCGGCCGTGCTACAACCACTGAACTTGATTATGATCAAGTAAAGAAAATTAGTTAGTAATAAGTCAATTATTGCAAAATTACTAATTCAATGATAATATATTAAAGTACTTTTATTATTGTGGGAGGAAAAGTAGGTAACTTTTCCATTTTAACCACGCACGGAATCAAGGAGGTTTTGACCGTGGCAAAGAAAGTTATAAATGTTGTTAAATTACAAATACCGGCTGGTGCTGCAACACCCGCTCCCCCAGTTGGTCCAGCTTTAGGTCAAGCTGGGATTAACATTGTTGGCTTTACTAAGGACTTCAATGCTAGAACTGCTGACCAAAAAGGCATGATTATTCCTGTAGTCATCACAGTATACGAAGATCGTTCATTTGAATTCGTTACTAAGACTCCACCAGCTCCAGTGCTTTTGAAGCAAGCTGCTAAGATTGACAAGGCATCCGGTGAACCTAATACTAAGAAAGTTGGTAAGGTAACCAAGGATCAAGTTAAGGAAATTGCTGAAACTAAGATGAAGGACCTTAACGCTGCTGATGTCGAAGCTGCTATGCGTATGATCGAAGGTACTGCTAGAAGCATGGGTATCGAAGTCGAAGACTAATCCTGTTATTTATAACAATTTAGGTGGGAGAGCTTTAGCTCGCTTGACCACATATTAAGGAGGAAATCACATGCCAAAGCATGGTAAAAAATATTTAGAAGCTGCTAAAAAAGTAGATTCAAAGAAATTATATTCAGTTGCTGAAGCAATGAAGTTAGTTAAAGAAACTTCATACGCGGGCTTTGATGCTTCAGTTGAAGTTTCATATAACTTGAGCGTTGACCCTAAACAAGCAGACCAACAAATTCGTGGTTCACTGGTATTGCCTAACGGTACTGGTAAGACTCAAAAGGTGATTGTTTTTGCTGAGGGTCCTCAAGCTGAACAAGCTAAGGCTGCCGGTGCTGATGAAGTTGGTTCTGACGATTTAGTTGAAAAAGTACAAAACGGTTACTTAGACTTCGATGTTGTTGTTGCTACACCAACAATGATGGCTAAAGTTGGTCGTTTAGGTCGTGTGCTTGGACCAAAAGGTTTAATGCCGAACCCTAAGACTGGTACTGTTACAATGGATATTGAAAAAGCTGTTAAGAACGTTAAGGCTGGTCAAGTTGAATATCGTGTTGACCGCCAAGCTGCTATTCATGCTGCTATCGGTAAAGTTTCATTTACTGATGAACAATTAGTTGAAAACTTTGATGCATTACGTGACGTTATTTTGCGTGCACGTCCTTCTGCAGCTAAGGGTCAATACATTAAGAGTGTAGCTGTGGCTGCAACGTTTGGACCTGGAATTAAGCTAGATCCGTTAAACTTGGATTAAAATTAAATAACTGATGGAAAACAACTTGTCTATTTGGCAAAGTTGTTTTTTTATCTCTTTGCGAGTATTTATGATTGGTCAATAATGAAAGTTTTGATAAACTAGAGCTGAATTTATTTGTCTAATTGAGGGAATTATTATGAAAAAAAATAATTTAGGCAAACTGCTAATATTAATGCTTTGTTTGCCATTTATTTTAATGGGATGTAGCCAGAGTCGGGAAAAAATAACAATAGTTGGCTCAAGTGCTCTGCAACCTTTAATAGAACAAGCAGGTAATGATTACCATTTAGCACATCTCAGCAGCAATATTGTCGTTCAAGGTGGTGGCTCTGGTACAGGACTAAGCCAAGTGCAAGCAGGGGCTGTGGAAGTTGGTACTTCTGATGTTTTTGCTGAAACGCAAAAGGGCATTGATGCTAAAAAGCTGGAAGATTACCCAGTTGCAGTTGTGGGAATTGTACCAATTGCTAATAAAGAGACTGGTGTTAAAAATTTATCCATCAAACAGCTTTCGGACATTTTCACAGGTAAAATCAAAAATTGGCGACAAGTAGGCGGTAAAAATCAATCAATCATTGTGATCAATCGTTCTCGCGGCAGTGGTACCAGATCCACATTTGAAGATCTTATCTTAAAGGGAAAAGAGGCTGTTAATTCTCAGGAACAAGATTCTAATGGTACTGTAAAAAAGATTGTTAATTCAACTCCGGGTACTATTTCTTATATATCTTTCCCATATGCCAATGACCAAAATATTCAAAAAATTAGTATTAACCACATTCAGCCTGATAATAAAAATATTCCTACGAATAAATGGCCTCTTTGGTCTTATGAGCACATGTATACGAAGGGCAAGCCTAATAAAGCAACAGCCGCGTTCATCAAATACGTATTAAGTAAAAAAGTGCAGAGGGATTTAGTTCCTAAAATTGGTTATTTAAGCATTCACGAAATGAAAGTTACGCGTGATAGTCAAAACAAAGTTACAAAGATAGGTAATTAAGATGGCAAAAAAAGAACAAGACTTACAACAAGTGGTTGAAGATGCACTTGCTGAGCAAAAAGTACCACATGTTAAGTTTAAAGGCATTGATCCAAGAAATATTGATGTTGACCGCCTGACCAAGCCTTCAAAAGAAACCAGACAGGAACGCTGGGGCAAAGGATTAACTTTTTTGGCGATTATTCTAATTGGAGTATTGATAGTTGCTATCATTGGCTTTGTAGGAATGCATGGTTTAGCTACATTTATTGATAATAAAGTTAATATTTTTCATTTTCTCTTTTCAACTGATTGGAATCCCGGAGCGGGTAAAAACCATGTTGGTGCAGCTGCAATGATAGTTACTTCTTTTGCTGTAACACTGCTGGCAGCGATAATTGCAACTCCATTTTCGATTGCAGTGGCTTTATTTATGACAGAATATGTATCTGGCAAGAGAGTACAAATATTGCAATCCTTTATGGAACTGTTAGTAGGCATACCATCTGTAGTTTACGGCTTTATTGGCTTGATGGTAGTAGTCCCCGCAGTTAGAGCCGTTTTTGGCGGAACAGGGTTTGGCATTTTGACTGCTACCTTAATTTTATTTGTAATGGTGCTGCCTACTATCACATCACTAACAGTGGACGCTTTTAAAGCAATTCCTAAAGAATTACGCAAATCTTCAGCTGCTTTAGGCGCAACAAAATGGCAGACAATCTATCATGTTGTTTTAAGAGCTGCACGTTCACGCATTATGACAGCAATCATTTTTGGTATGGCTCGTGCTTTTGGTGAAGCTTTAGCTGTGCAAATGGCAATCGGAAATGCAGTCTTAATGCCATATAACCTAGTTAGTCCGGCAGCAACATTAACTAGTCAGTTAACCAGTCAGATGGGCAATACGGTTATGGGAACCTTACCCAATAATGCATTGTGGTCTTTGGCGCTTTTACTCTTGATAATGTCTCTTGTGTTCAATTTCTTAGTTCATCTAATCGGAAAGAAGGGTTAGTGGTATTATGAATGCGAAAAAAACTAACCGAATTGCTGCTGGCGTGATTTATTTTCTCGTTGGGATAGTTATCTTATTGTTAATCGGAATAATTGGTAACATCTTGATAACGGGTGTGCCGCATTTGTCATGGCATTTTCTGAACTCTGAATCCTCTTCTTTTAAAGCAGGAGGAGGAATACGGGACCAGCTATTTAACTCGTTATATCTTTTATTATTGACTTTATTAATTTCGTTACCAATCGCTTTAGGTGCTGCTATTTATCTGGCAGAATATGCTCCAGATAATTGGTTTACGCAATTAATTAGAACTACAATCGAAATTTTAAGTTCCTTACCATCAATAGTTGTCGGACTTTTTGGTTATCTGCTATTTGTGGTACAGTTTGGCTTGGGCTTTTCGATTTTAGCAGGAGCTTTGGCCTTAACTTTCTTCAATCTACCTACTTTAACCAGTAACATAGAAGAGGCTATTAAGGGTGTACCACAAACTCAGCGTGAAGCAGGATGGGCTCTAGGTTTATCAAACTGGAAAACCATTAGGGGTATAGTTTTACCGGCAGCGCTGCCTGGAATAATCACTGGCGTCATATTAAGTGCCGGCCGTGTATTTGGTGAAGCTGCAGCATTAATTTATACTGCAGGACAAAGTGGTTCTACCGTTGATTATTCTAATTGGAATATATTTAGTCCTACTAGTTTTTTAAATATTATGCGGCCTGCTGAGACTCTTGCGGTTCACATTTGGAAAGTTAATACTGAAGGTATTATTCCTGACGTTAATGTGGTTTCTGCTGGAACATCAGCTTTATTGGTAATTGTTGTCATCATCTTTAATTTTGGTGCCAGGGCACTAGGAAATTGGATATATAAACGGCTGACAGCCGCTAAAATAAAGTAAGGAAGCTTTTTATGGAAAATTGGCAAGATCAAAAAAGCTATATTAAGACTTTTACTGAAGATGAATGTGCAATTTCTACCCAAGATCTAAGTGTATTTTATGGTGGGACTGTACAAAAGCTTTTCAATGTTAGTTTAGGTTTTAAGAAAAATACTATTACTGCTTTGATTGGAGCTTCAGGTTCAGGTAAATCAACTTTCTTGCGCTCGCTTAATCGTATGAATGATCGGGTAGCGCGTGTTGACGGCAGCATTATGTTTCATAGTCTTGATGTTAATCAAAGTAAAATTAATGTTTATGAACTACGTAAGGCAATTGGTATGGTCTTTCAAAAACCTAATCCTTTTCCAAAATCGATTAGGGAAAACATTACTTATGCCTTGAAAGCAAATGGTCATCGCAATAAGAAGAAACTTGATCAGATTGTCGAAGAAAGTCTTAAAGCTGCTGCCTTATGGGATGAGGTTAAAGACAAACTCGATCAGAGTGCTTTGGCACTTTCCGGTGGTCAGCAACAAAGACTCTGTATTGCACGAGCGATCGCTTTAAAGCCAGAAATTTTACTTTTGGATGAGCCTGCAAGTGCTCTTGATCCAGTTTCTACTGCTAAATTGGAAGACACTTTAAAGCAATTGCGGAAGAAATATACTATGGTAATGGTGACTCACAATATGCAGCAAGCTTCAAGAATTAGTGAGTATACTGCCTTTTTTCATCTGGGACATGCGTTAGAATATGATACGACTACTAATATTTTTACTAATCCACAAGGTGAGATTACTGAAAAATACATTCAGGGTAGTTTTGGATAAAAAGGGGCGGTAATAATGACATATGTGATGGAAGCCAGAAACGTTAAATTAAAATACGGTGATTTTGAAGCTTTACACGGAATCAGTTTAGCATTTCCCGCTCAAAAGTTGACTGCTTTGATTGGGCCTTCTGGCTGCGGCAAATCTACCTTTCTACGTTGTCTAAATCGCATGAATGATGATATTGATGGTATTAACATTACTGGTGAAATTTTATTAGAAGGAAAAGATATTTATCATTCTCATATTGATTTGGTAGGATTGCGTAAAAAAGTGGGGATGGTATTTCAACAGCCCACGCCTTTTCCGTTTTCAGTCTTTGATAACGTAGCTTATGGTTTGCGCATAGCTGGCGTTAAAGATAAAGAATTAATTAAGCAGCGAGTTGAAGAAAGCTTAAAGCAAGCTGCCATTTGGAGTGAAACTAAAGACAGCCTGCAGCGTAGTGCCCTTGCTTTTTCAGGTGGTCAGCAGCAGCGTATATGCATTGCACGTGCATTAGCTATCAGGCCAGAAGTAGTTTTGCTTGATGAACCAACATCTGCTCTTGATCCAATTTCTAGTGCTGAAATTGAGGAGACTTTAATGGCGTTAAAGCAAAAATATACTTTTATTATGGTGACACACAACTTGCAACAAGCGAGTCGAGTTTCTGATCAGGTAGCATTTTTAATGAATGGTGAATTGATTGAATCCGGTTCGACACAGGAAATGTTCTTAGCACCGCAAAAAGAAATAACAAATAATTATCTTAACGGCCGTTTTGGCTAATATGGAGGTGGATTATGCACGAAATATTTTTAGACGAATTGAAAAAATTGAACGCACAGTTTATGGAGATGGGAGTTTTAGTAAATGACCTGATCGATAAGGGTACACGTTCTTTCGTCGAACATGATAAAAAAACAGCTCAACAAATGATTGCCGAAGACAAGGAAGTCGCAAAAGAAGCAGTTAAAATTGAAAAAAAGGCTTTGGAATTAATGGCATTGCAACAGCCGGTTGCAACAGATTTTCGCGTTGTTATTAGTATCTTAAAAGCTACAACGGACTTAGAAAGAATTGGCGAAAATGCAAACAGTATTGCCGTTGAGACTGTCAGAGTCAAAGGTAACCCACGTCTGCCAGAAGTTGAAAAAGTAATTTCCAACATGACCCATCAAGTACGTGAAATGTTGGTTCAAGTGTTAACTGCTTATGTTCAAGAAAATGAAAAAGATGCCAGAAAAATGGTACTTGGGCATGCTAAAGTTTTTAAGGACTATAAAAATGCCAGACAAATGATTATTGATGGAGTAGAGCAAGAACCTGATGCTGCTGTGGCATCAGCTAGTTACTTTGTTATTATCAGGCTGCTTGAAAGAATTAGTGATCATATTGTAAATTTGGCTAGTTGGGTTATTTATAAAACTTCTGGTGAATTATTCGAGTTAATTAAACCAAAAAAGAAATAATTGACTTGCATTTAAAATGTAATCCTGTTATATTTAATAAAGTAAATTCTACCTAAGACTCGGGTGGCATGACGCCTTAATATCCCGCCGAGGCCAGAAGATAATGAAGAGTTTATAACTCCATGTCTTTCTTGGCATGGAGTTTTTTTAAGGCCTTATGGAATTTATTAATAAATTTAATGGAGGTGAAATAGATTGAGTAAAGCTGCTATTGCTGAAAAAGAAAAGTTTGTTGATGCATTTGCTGAAGAGCTAAAGGCTGCAAAAGCAATTTTGATAATTGATTACCTTGGTTTAACTGTTGAAGAAGTTACTAACATGCGTAAGGAACTTCGTGAAAACGATGTTAACATGAAGGTGGTTAAGAATACTTACTTAAGACGCGCTGCTGCTAAGGCTGGCATTGAAGGTCTTGATGACACTTTTGTTGGTCCAACTGCTGTAATCTATACTGATAATGCTGATGATATTACAGAACCAGCTCGTATTGTTTCAAAATACGAAGATGACTATGATGTTATCGACATTAAGGGTGGTATGTTAGAAGGTAAATTGACTTCTAAAGAAGAAATCAAGGAACTTGCTGCCATTCCTGGTCGCGAAGGCTTACTGTCAATGCTTGTTTCTGTATTACAAGCCCCAGTACGCAATTTTGCATATGCTGTTAAAGCTGTTGCTGATTCAAAAGATGAATCTGCAGAATAAATAAAATAATTTATATCTAAAATTTCGGAGGATAAATAAGTATGGCTTTAGATACTGATAAGATTATTGAAGACTTAAAAGGTGCTTCAATTCTTGAATTAAATGACCTGGTAAAGGCTATTGAAGATGAATTTGGTGTTTCTGCTGCTGCTCCAGTTGCTGCTGCAGGTGCTGCAGGCGGCGAAGCTGCTGCTAAGTCAACATTTGATGTTGAATTGACAGAAGCTGGCCAAGAAAAAGTTAAGGTTATTAAGGCAGTTCGTGATATTACCGGACTTGGTCTTAAGGACTCAAAAGATCTTGTTGATGGCGCTCCTAAGAACGTTAAGGAAGGCGTTTCTGAAGACGAAGCTAACGACATTAAATCTAAGCTTGAAGATGTTGGCGCTACAGTTACATTGAAATAATTGTGGTCCAATCGGACAAGTTAAAAAAAGGCGTATTTGCAATTTGCAAATACGTCTTTTTATTTTTCAAGAGATTTTATTAAAATTGGACTTAAGCTAAAGGCTTTTAATTATTTTTTTACATAATTCTTCTGACAATACCATCAGGATAGTGAACTGATAAATACTTTGAATTGCGTGAGTTCCAGAAATTGTCTTGCAGACTGGAAACTCCAACCCCACCATTGTCAGTGTATGGACTATCATGTAAAAATAATCCTTTTCCGAGGTACATTCCAACATGGGCTAAATGACCATCGTCTTTATCATCGAAGAAAATGAGATCGCCACGTTTTTTGTTTTTATAATTAACGGGTTTGCCATTATAACATTGACTAAATGTGGTTGATCCTAGATGATGGCCTGCTTTAGTAAAAAGATAATTCATAAAACTAGAACAGTCAAAATGTCTTGATTTTTCGTCATATTTGGAATGACCAATCATTTTTTCACCGATTTTGATAATGCGTTCAAGCGACTTTTTGTTGCCTTCTAGAGCCTTTAAATTATATTTGATATTTTGGCCTAAAATCCAATAATTTTTCCCTTGATGTTTAAAACGATAATATACTGCATGCAAGTTAGTATGGGCAATCATATTGACAGGAACCCATTTATTCTTCAAATGCAAATTTTTGCTAGTTCCTATTTTTCTGGCATCATTAGTGTGAGCAGGTAAGTTATACAATTTGGCATTTCTGACAATTTTCATTTTATAATTGATTTTATTTTTAGTTAATAGAAACTGATTGAAAGCTTTTTTATTTAACCATCCGTACTTGGTCTTAACAAAAGTTCCTTTGTTAGTTTTCGCTATTTTGCTATAGCTAATTTGTCTTTTATACCAATTTTTGGCTGATCTTTTTTTACTGGTTAATGTTTTACTAAAGCGATAATGGGTTTGGTAAATTTTACCACTACTTTTTTTCTTAGAATAGACAACCTTTGGCACTTTTTTGTGCTTTTTATTATTGTTAATTGCCCCGTTTGAACCAGAGTTATTATCGTTCGTATTAGAATCTTCTATCTGATTAATGTCAGAATTAGAATCATCACTAGTGTCAGAATTAGATTGAGTTTGCTCTTTTTGCTCATTGTTCTGCTGATCAGCAATACTTGGTGTATTAGTAGTTGCAGCAGAAACTCTTTCATTAAAAATAAATGTGCTCATAAGCGATAAGCTGATAGCCACTAAAAATAATTTGGATTTGCTTAACATTTTAGCTCCAATCAATTTTAAAAAAATTTAACTACATTTACCATTTTATAATATAATAAAATTTATAGTTAATTAATTTTAAAATATCACTTGTAATTTTAAATTTGAAAATGTTTAGGGAGGTATAGGTGCAAGTCAAAAATAAGTGTATTTGTGGCTTTTTTTTGGTAATAGTAGCTTTTTTCGTTAGCGCTTCAGTAGCTCATGCTGATGAAGCCATTCAAATTGACAGCAATAGTGCAAACAATAAAGTGGATCAAAAAACTAAAAAGAAAAAACATAAAACTACAGTTTATAGTCACACTCAAGACAAATCAGTTGGCCAATATACTAAGTATATTCATGGAAAAAAGCCTAAAACCAAAGCAAAAGCTTACCTAGTTTTGGATCGTAAGACTGGAGAAGTACTGTTGGCAAAAAATGCGAAGAAGCGCTATTTAACAGCATCTACTGGGAAACTAATGACAATTTATTTAGCCAGGCGCAAGCTTGCCCGTAATCCGCATGATTGGCAAAAAAAGCTCAAGTTTTCCAGCCCTTTGGTAAAAATGGCCAAGAATCCCAACCTTAACTGTTTTCATGTAAAAAAGGGAAAAAAGTATACTATCAAAGAGATCATGTCTTCAGCAATAATTGATTCCGACAATAACTCTGCAATTCGATTGGGTCAATGGGTTGCAGGTTCAAATAAGAAATTCATCAAAATGATGAATAAACAGGCAAAGCTATGGCATCTTTCTGCAAATTTCGTATCAGCTTCAGGGCTTGAAAACAGTGATTTAGCACCTTATGGTTATTATGTTAAAGGTGCTTGGAGTTCAGGAAACTTATTGTCGGCAAAAGATCTAGCAATAATTGGTTATCATGTTGCTCATGATTATCCCAGTTTGATGAAATTTTTTGCCACACCTGAGATGTATGTGGCAGGCCAGAAATTACATAACTATAATGATACGTTACCTGGTCGTAAGTATAACGTTAAATCCTTAAAAACAGACGGTATGAAAACAGGTTGGACGCCACGCTCAGGCTATTGTTTTGTTGGTAGCTATAAAAAAGGCACTGGAAGAATTGTAGTTGTACTGCATGACAAAAATGAGTTTTCGGATGCCAATAAATTAGTAAAATTTACGTATAAGCATCGTAGTTAGTCGACATATTAAAGAAGGTGAGTAATAGATAGTGAAAATAAAAAAGAATAAATTTGTAATAGTTTGCTTTTTAATTATTATTGGAGGATTCATATTAAATTTTGGGCAAAAGAAAATCTTTGCAAAATCCGTTAGTGAAATTCCACGAGAATATATGCGTAAACCGATTAGTTATACTAAATCTTCTGAAATTAAACCATATCCTCAAGGGATGAGCGCTAAAAAAGATAAGATAGTAGTTTCATTAAAAAAGCAACGCGCGTATTTGATTCGTGGTCGCAAAACCAGATACGAATTTTATGTTTCAACTGGAGCACATAACTCAACACCTAAGGGACATTTTCGTATTAATACTTATCGGGCACCGTGGTTTTATTCTGCCAGTGAGAAAATGGGTGCAAGATTTGCAGTAGGTTGGCTGCAAGGTGGTTTATATCTTTTTCATGAAAATCCGCGTAATATTCACCACAAATTAATTAAAAAGTTAGCTAACAAATTAGGTAAAAAGCCAACCTCTCATGGTTGTATTTATTTAAGCACAAGCGATGCAAAATGGTTTTATCAAAAAGCACCAACTGGACTAAGAGTTATTATTAAATAAAGGAGAAAGCAATGAAAAAATTTAATTATCGTAAAACTGTCGCAGTACTATTAACTTTTACAAGCATGGCAAGCGGTCTGTCTTTCGGCTCAACGACCACAGAAGCTAAGAAAGTTTCCAGCAGTGTGGTTTTGAAAGCACCAGCTGTTAAAAGGGTAAAAGTCAAAAAAAGAACATATTACTATAATAAAAAAGGCAAGAAGTTAAAGAAAAAGATTTTAAAAAAGGGTAAGAAGCTAACAGTTGTTAAAAAAGCCAAAAAAATAAAAGGGAAAAAATTTTATCGGGTAACTAAAAATAGATTTGTTCTGGTAAAAGATGTTGCAAATATTAAGTCAAAGGTTAAAAAGCAACAAAAACAGCCTGTAAATCAACCTACTCAATCTAATCCAGGCAATTCCGCCAATCCTGTAGATACTAATACACCAGCAAGTTCAGCTAATTCAGGCACAACACAACCTGCTCAAAATAATTCCTCAATTGCTGATTTTTCAATTAGTGAATTTAGGCAAGAGTTTTTAAAAGAATTAAATAATGAAAGAACAAAACGGGGGTTAAATACAGTAACAGAAGATTCTCGTTTAGATGAAGTTGTACAGGAAAGGACCAAACTACTGCCTAATAATTTTGCTCATGTGGATGCGAATGGAAAATTTATCTTAAATGACTTCTTTGATAAGGCCGGAATTAGTCGTAACAGTACCTCTGAATGTCTAGCGATGTTTCCTTGGGGTTGGACAATGGATCATTCAAGTAACCAGCTTGTTGAGGCTCCACATGGTGGCACTAGTGCTTTAGTAGCCGATAACATGGTTTATGAGTATATTTATGATGACGCTGCATCCAATTGGGGTCACCGTGACATTCTGCTTAATCCTAAGGATAAGACAATTGGACTTGGTGCAGTAGTAGATAACAACAGCGATCAAATTTATTCATCGGTTGGAGTTACATATTAAGTAAAAAAATCTAAACTCGTCAAAGGTTGCCTGGTGACAATAAAATACGACTGCTTCAATAAGTAATTTGATTAAATAATAACGTCCTTTGAGGTAAAAATGAAGCATCTTAAAACTGCCAAAATTTTGGCTTACATAACTATAGGGTTAGTCAGTCTAGCCTTGCCGTTTACTACAAAAAGTTCTGAAATAAAGGCCTCTTATAATGAATACAATTATTATAGCCTTAAGCATCTAATTCCAAAAAAACATCCTAAAAAGTATGATTACTGCTATAAACTACAAAAAAAGGCCTCTAAAAAAGCCTATGCTAAGAATCCCTGGGTTCATATGAATGGTTATGTTGTCACCGATCATAGTGGATACACAAAATACACTAAAAATATGAAACCAGTTAAATCTTCATATTATCCGAGATTTAAACAATTAAAGGCTCACGCGGTTAGTGCCGACTTTTCAAAAGGTAACTTCATTATGCACTATAAAACTAGGGATAATGCAATAATTCATGGCATAGCTTTTAAGAAAAAGCAGAATATCAAGGTCAAAAGAATTAAATTAACTCCTAACATTTTGCTTAAAGCTTTTTATAAAGACTTTATTGATCCAAAAGGGGGTTTTAAATTAAAAAAGGGTAACGAAACAGATTTTCTTGCATCTAAAAAGCAAAAACACTTTTATCGGAATTGGAAGATTGATAGCTCTGATACTATGAAAGATACCGTAGCTGATTTTATGGATACAGTTCGTTTTGGTGATGTTGAGATAAATGATCCCAGTTACGGCTATCATTATATATTCTTTAAAATAGATAAATTTAAAAAATATAAAAACTATGTGAAGTTTCGCATGCTTTACGGTATTTACTAAAATCCAAGAAACTAATTATGTTGGAAAACATCTTTTAAACATAATTAGTTTTTTTATATTTGCAAAAATTTATATGTCCGCTAAAATTATCTGGATAAGGTTTTAGAAATGAGCGAATTATGACTGAAAAACAAAACCAAATGTATTTTGCTGAGAATCCCACTTCTCAGCATGATGAGCATATAATTGATTATCAAGTCAACGGCATTGATCTCAAATTTACCACTGATGCCGGAGTTTTTTCGAAATTACGTGTTGATTATGGTTCAGGTGTTTTAATTAAAAAAATGGTTGATGTTGTTTTCCCACAAAACAATATTTTAGATGTTGGCACTGGATATGGGCCAATCGGTCTTTTTGCAGCTAAATTTTGGCCAAAGCAAACAGTAGAAATGATAGATGTCAATGAACGAGGATTGGATCTTGCGAAACAAAATGCTGAGATTAATCACATTCATAATGTCGCCATTTTTTCCTCTGATGTTTATAGCAATATTTCATCAGCAAAGAAATATGGCTTAATTCTGACTAATCCACCGATTCGAGCAGGTAAAGAAGTTGTTTCCAATATTTTGTCTGGTTCGAAAAATCATTTGGTAAGTGATGGGGTTTTACTAGTAGTAATTCAGAAAAAACAAGGTGAACCGAGTGCGCGTAAATTATTAACAAAAACTTTTGGCAACTGCACCATTTTAAAAAGAGATAAGGGTTACTATGTTTTGCAGGCGGTGAATAATTAATGCCATTTTCAAGTGCAGAAAAAAAAGACTTTATGCAACTAGCTTTTCAGCAGGCAAAAAAAGCCCAAGATTTAGGAGAAGTTCCAATTGGTGCGATTGTGGTAGCTCCCGATGGGCAAGTTATCGGGGAAGGCTTTAATCGCCGTGAACTGGATCAAGACTCTACGCAACATGCTGAAATGATTGCTATCAGGGAAGCCTGCAATAAACTTGGTACTTGGCGTTTAATTGACTGTAGTCTTTTTGTCACCCTAGAACCCTGTCCAATGTGTGCAGGTGCGATTATTAACTCTCGCCTTAAGAGTTTGTATTTTGGAGCACTTGACCCTAAAGCTGGTGCAGCTGGTAGCGTGGTTAACCTTTTTGATATTGAAAAGTTTAATCATCACCCTAACGTTATTCGGGGACTATACCGTGAAGAAGCGAGTCAGATGTTAAAAGATTTTTTTAAAGAAATTAGGCGAAAACAAAAAGCAGAAAAGGACTCCGGCAAAAATTTCGCAAATTAGTGGAAAAATACCTTAAAATACGTTAATATATCTTATGGGCAATGTTTGACCTCCAAAGCGTGTCAGGACCGGAAGGTAGCAGCACTAAGGTTGCTCGGGCATGTGCCTTTTATTAGACAATTACAAACTCTTAACTCTTGCGAAAGAGTTAAGAGTTTTTTACTAGGGAAGACTGATCAATGGCTTATCAAGCGTTATACCGCAAATGGAGACCTCGCACTTTTGATAGTGTGGTTGGTCAAGATGATATTACGGATACTTTGAAAAATGCAATTAAGCGCGGTACAATCTCCCATGCCTTTTTGTTTGCTGGTCCACGGGGAACTGGAAAAACTTCCTGTGCAAAAATTTTGGCTAAGGCATTGAATTGCAGCAATTTGCAAGATGGAGAGCCCTGTAATAAGTGCGCCAATTGTCTTGCAGCCGACAAGGGTGCAATGGCAGACATTATGGAGATCGATGCGGCTTCTAACAATGGCGTTGATGAAATACGTGATATTAGAGATAAAGTTAAGTATGCCCCAACTCAGGGCAAGTATAAAGTTTATATCATAGATGAGGTCCACATGTTGTCTATGGGTGCTTTTAATGCTTTACTTAAAACATTAGAAGAACCGCCAGAGCATGTTGTTTTCATTCTGGCCACTACGGAATTGCAAAAAGTGCCAGCAACTATCATATCAAGGACTCAGCGTTATAATTTTAAACGTATAACTCAAGTTGACCTTGAAAAAAGAATGAAGTATATACTTGAGCAAGAAAAAATCAATTATGATGAAAAAGCCTTAGCCGTAATTGCTCAGGTAGCTGATGGTGGTATGAGGGATGCCTTAAGCATTTTAGATCAGCTTTTAAGTTTTGACAAAAACAAAGTTGAATATGATGCAGCTCTGGAAATAACAGGTTTTGCTGATAAAGAAAAGATCGAACAGATTCTATTAGCAATTTTGAATAATGATACAACTGAAGCATTGTCTTTGGCGCAGACAGAACTTGAAAATGGTGCCAGCTCAAAAAACATTTTAGATGAGCTCATTGAAATGGCGACTAATGCGTTAATGGTTGTCAAAACTAAAGATAATAGTCAGAAAAACTTTTTGAACGATGACTTTATAAAAAAAATACAAGATGTAAATTCTAACCGTTATTTTCAAGTGATTGCATCAGCGAATACTGCATTAAATGATTTACGCTATACTAATCAGCAACAGATTCCACTAGAAGTCTTTTTAGTTGAATGTGCTGGCAAACAAAATAGCAAAGTAGATTCTGAAAATGTTTTGGCTAGTTCAGAAAGTCAAAGGAATGCAAATACTGATTTGACTAGTGAATTAGAGGCATTAAAAAAGCAGGTTTCAAACTTAACTAAAAAAGTTTCTAGTTTAAGCAAAAAGCAAACTCAAAATAGCGATAAGATTTTTCATCTTGATAGTGCAGTTTCTGATCGAATCGATGAAAATAAAAGTAAAAATTCCAAAGCAAAAACTGCTTCCAAACCTAGAAAAACAATTAGAAGTAGAAAAAAGGCTAATGAACAAAATCGGAAACAAGTTTATCATGTCTTAGAAAATGCCACTAAGGATGATCTTGTGGCTATCAAAAATGTTTGGCCTGATCTGCAATCAGTTTTAGGCGTATCGCAACGAGCTTTGCTAGATGTGCTAGAACCTGTTGCAGCTAGTTCAGATCAGGTAGTAATGAAATGCAAATATACTCTTTGGTTTGAAAAAGCCAGCGAAGATGGTAATTTATTAATTGTATTGACAGATGAAATTGCTAAATTTACTAAGCATAGCTATGAAATAGTGCTGGTACCTGATGAAGACTGGTCTACTGTTCGGACAGAATTTTTGCAAAAGCATGGTAAAGAACTGCTTAACAAGCAAAAACAATCAGATTCAGGACCTGAACAACACGAGTCAAGCAACCAGGTTGTAGAAAAAGCTAAAGAGTTATTTGGTGACACAGTAAATGTTAAAGACTAAAATTTAAAGGAGAAATTAATATGAGTAAAAGACCTAATTTTGGGGCTATGGGCGGCATGAATATGCAACAAATGATGAAGCAGGCTAAGAAGTTGCAGGAGCAGATGGCTCAAGAACAACAAAATATTACTGCACAGGAATTTGTAGGCAAGTCAGCAGATGACTTGGTTGTAGCTACTTTTAGCGGAGATCGCAAATTGAAAAATATTACTATTGATAAAGATACGATTGACCCTGACGATCCTGACATGTTGCAAGATTTGATTATTGATGCGGTTAATAAAGGATTAGCAGAAATAGACCAAGCTACCCAGCAAAGTTTAGGAAAGTATACGAAGGGCATGATTTAATTGCAGTATCCAGCACCAATTGCGCATTTAATTGATTCTTACATGAAATTACCTGGTATTGGTGAAAAAACAGCTACAAGGCTTGCATTTTATACTTTAGATATGCCGGATGAAGATGTTCATAGTTTTAGTACTGCACTAAAAGAGGTGAAAGAAAAACTTCACCGTTGCTCTATTTGCGGCAACATTACAGAAAAAGATCCGTGTACTATATGCAGTAATCCTGAACGTGATCAATCGACAATTATGGTAGTTGAGCAGCCTAAAGATGTGATGGCTTTTGAAGATATGGGTGAATATAATGGGCTATATCACGTTTTGCACGGGGTTTTATCACCAATGGATGGTATTGGCCCAGAAGAAATTAATATTAAGTCATTAATAGTTCGTCTGCAAAAGCAGGATCGCGTAAAAGAGGTTATTTTGGCATTAAATTCAACTCCAGAAGGAGAATCAACGGCTATGTATATCAGTAAGCTGATCAAGCCGTCCGGTATTAAAGTAACCAGGCTAGCTGCAGGTTTGGCCGTTGGGAGTGATATTGAATACGCTAATTCAATTACTTTGAAACGAGCAGTACAAGGGAGAACTTCAATCTAATGGCACGTAACAAAATTAAAAATATGGGTGATGAGTGGCTCATGACCACTATTGAAAACTTACAGGAACAGATTGCTGTTCAAAAAAATCTTGATCCGACAACGCTTGATATGTCTGAAGATAATGTAGTAACAGGTAAAATTTTAAGAGCCAAGTATTCATTTTTATATGATGAAGCACGACATCGTCATACAAGATTTAGTGGTTTTACCAATGCAATTTCAGAGTAAAGTCCTTTTCCAAAAGGGCTTTTTATTTTGATAAAAAATTAAAAGTACGTTGGGGTGTTCATATAAAGAGAACTCTTGTAAAATAGAAACATGGAGAGTTTTATGAAGAGTTATTTTATCAGTTTTGAAGGACCGGATGGATCTGGAAAAAGTACAGTTTTAAAGCAAGTTGTGGCAGAAATTGCTCCTAGACTTAAGACACAATATCTAGTGACTCGGGAGCCAGGGGGATCAAAAATTGCTGAGAAAATCCGCCAATTAATTTTAGACCCAGTTAATGAAGAAATGTCTGCCAAAACTGAAGCTTTGCTTTATGCAGCTTCTCGCAGTCAGCATATGTTTGAAACAGTCATACCAGCACTTAAAGCAGGGAAAATAGTTTTTTCAGATCGTTTTGTTGATAGTTCATTGGCCTATCAAGGTGCAGGACGAGAATTAAGTATTGCTGCAGTAAAACAGATTAATGATTTTGCTACAAGTAAAATTGAGCCTGATCTAACTATTTTTCTGGATGTTAAGCCGCAAGTTGGATTAACCAGAATTGCCAAGGAACGTGCCGGCAAAGAAGATCGCTTGGAACAGGAAAAATTAAATTTTCATCAAAAAGTTTACCAGGGTTATAAAAAAGTAATTAAGGCTCATCCTGAAAGAATAAAGGTAGTTGATGCAAATAAACCCTTTAATTTAGTAGTAGAAGATTGTGTTAAAATAATTGCAAACCAATTACCAGCAGATTTATTAAAGGACTGATTAAAATGAAGTTAATAGTTGCAATTGTTCAAAAAGAAGATGCTAATAGGCTGCAGCGTACCTTTGTCAAGGAAAGCATTCGTGCGACTAAGCTTGCTACGACCGGAGGATTTTTAAGTGAAGGTAATACTACTTTTCTTATCGGAATAGATGATAAACATGTTAAGCAGGTTTTGCGCATCATTAAGGAAGAGTCCAAATCTCGTGAAGAATATATGAATCCTAATTTGGTGATGACAGGTTTTGAAATGAGTAGCCAACCAGTTAAAATAACAGTTGGGGGAGCCACTTGTTTTGTTTTGCCTGTTGAAGAATTCAAGCAATTCTGATGTTTGTCAATATTCAAGAAAGGGGCAAGAAGCAGTCTAAACTTTTGCGGCAAGCTTTTGAGCAAAACAAATTGGCCCATAGCTATTTATTTGTTGATGCCAATGAAATTCAGGCATTAAATACTGCCTATTGGCTAGCTTGCCTTTTTAATTGTAGTGGCACTGAAAAACCGGATGGTACGTGTCAGAATTGCAGGCAAATTATTTCCGGCAACCACCCTGATGTGTTACTGGTGAAGCCTGAAGGCAAGCAGAATTTGGGAATCGATCAGGTCAGGCTTTTAAAGGAAGAATTAGCTAAAAGTCCAGTTCAAAGCAACGTACGTTTTTTTATTATTAATGAAGCCCAGAAATTAACTTTGCCTGCGGCTAATGCTTTACTTAACTTGTTGGAAGAACCTATCGCACCTGTTGTTACTATTTTAATTACAAATAATACCGATCAAATTTTGCCCACAATTCGTTCACGTACTCAAATTATTAATTTTACTAATAATGAAAAAGAGAAAGGCAAAAGCGCGGAATTGCTGGCAAATGGGTTTAGTCCAAGTGAAGTTGACTCATTGGAAGATACTGCTAAGTTAGATAAAAAGACTAGGTATTTTTACCAAGAAATGCTTGAACACAATTCACTTTCACTAGTGAGTGCACATCAGTTAGCGGAAATGGCTAAAAGCAAAAGTGAGCAAAATTATATTCTTTTTTTACTTAAAAAATGGGCTCAAGCTGAATTAAACAGCAGTAATCAAGAAATCGGGGCAAGGATGTTAAAGTATTTGCTTGAAATTGACAAAATGCAGTACAGCAATGTCAATTTTCGCAATTTATTGGACTTTCTTGCTTTGCAATGGAAAAGGTAGGTGTTTAAGGTGGATTCTTATTCAAAGTTAGAGCAACTTCATGATTCAATGGTTAGCATGACCAAAACAATCGAGAGTTTAGAAAATAGTATTTTGGAAACATTGAAAGAAAATACTGAATTAAAAGTAGAGAATCAGTTGCTGCGTGAAAAAATGGACAAAATGAATAATGCCCACAATAACACCGTTAAAACTCAGAGTGGTCTTGAATCTTTACGGCAAATTTACAGTTCAGGTTACCATATTTGCAATATGTACTATGGCTCTCACCGTGATCCCAATACTGACTGCATGTTTTGTTTGGATATTCTTGATAATTTTGGCGAAAAGAAGAAAAAACATTAAAGGATTGATTAAATGCAAAGGCAAAGTAGTTATGGCCAAGACAGCGGCAAACTTTATTTAGTGCCAACTCCGATAGGCAACCTTGAAGACATTACCCTTAGAGCAAAAAAAATTTTACAGGAAGCTGATTATATTGCTGCTGAGGACACTAGAACAAGTGGAATTTTGCTTGAAAAAATTGGGGTCCATAATCATATGCTTTCCTTTCACAAATACAATTCAAAAGAAAGGGCACCGGAATTAATCAAGCTAATGAAAGAGGGAGCGGTTATCGCTGAGATTAGCGATGCCGGGATGCCCGTCATTTCTGATCCAGGATATATTCTGGTGCAAGAATGTATCAAAAATAATATTCCCGTAGTTCCTCTGCCCGGCGCTTCCGCATTTACTACTGCCCTGATTGCTTCTGGCTTTGACGCCCAACCTTTTACATACTATGGCTTTTTACCCCGTAAAAAAAGTGAACAACAGCCTTTTTTTGAGCAAATGAAAAAAGCTCATGCTACTTCTATTTTTTATGAAGCGCCACACAGGTTGACAAAAACTCTCAATAATTTATCTGAAATACTGAATTCTGAGCGTAAAATTGTTGTTGCCAGAGAGCTTACTAAAATTCATGAAGAATTTATTCGTGGTACAATCAGTGAGGTTACAAATTATTTTGGACAAAATCCTCCCCGCGGCGAATTTGTTGTTTTAGTTTCTCCAAACACTGTTAAGGAAAAACAATTGTCTTGGACAGAATTGATTAAATTGGTCAATCAGTTAGTTTCCAAGGGAGAAAGTAAAAAATCGGCGATTAAAACAGTAGCTCAGGAAAATCATGTTTCCAAAAATGAGTTATATGAACGTTATCATCAAAAGTAGGTGAAAGTATGAAGTATAGTGAAAAGCATATAGTAAATTATTATGAGTGTGATGAAAATAAAAATTTGAAATTGCCTGCAATGATTGATTTAATGATGAGCGTTTCAGAGCATCAATTAGACTCTGGTAATGGCAGTACAAATGCACTAACTAAAAGGGGATTAGGTTGGGTTGTAACACAATACCATATTAAAGTGGCACGCCTGCCTAGACCAAATGAAGAAATTATCATCACAACGGAACCATTTGGCTATAATCGTTTTTTAGAATACAGAAATTATGCTTTTACAGATCAAAGCGGAAATGAACTAATAACTGTTAAGAGCGAATGGGTGCTATTTGATTTAAAAACTCGTAAGCTGGTTTCCACAGACAAAGAAATGATGGCTGAAATAGGCGTTCCACTTCTAAAAAAATTACCTCGTTTTCCTAGATTAAGAGTTCAGGATAAATATCAAAAAGAGAGACAATATCGGGTTCGTTATGATGATTTAGATACAAACCATCACATGACCAATGGCCACTATTTTAACTGGTTCATTGATACATTGGACCGTGACTTTTTGAAAAACCATATTGTCAAGACTATTGATATTAAATTTAACCTTGAAGTGCGCTATGGTGAAACACCATATTCGCGCGTGAGCGTAATTAAAAGCGAAACAGGTATTAAATCTTATCATACAATTGCAGATGAAGACAAAAATGACAAAGCTGTTTGTGAACTAACTTGGCGCAAATTATAATATAATTGTTTTTTGTGTTCTTACACAAATTAATTGAAGAAAGAAAGTGCTGCAAATGACTATTAAAGAGATGCTTAAGGTCGAATTGCGTGATCTTGTCCTTTTAGGAATTATCGTGGCAATGAAAATTATTCTTAGTCGTTTTACAGTTGGAACAACTATTGTGCATGTTAGCCTGGGATTTATTGGCAGTGTGATGCTGGGTTACCTTTTTGGTCCAGTCTGGGGTAGTGTAGGCGGTGGAATTAGTGACTTAGTTTCATCAGCTCTATTTGGCAATCAAGGGGGCTTTTTCCTCGGTTTTACTTTAAGTGCAATGATTGGCCCCTTTATCTATGGTTTAGTGTTTTACCAAAAACCAGTCAAAGTCTGGCGGATAATTCTTGCGACTCTATTAGTAACTGTTTTCGTTAATATTGGGTTAAATACTTTATGGGTGCACCTATTATACGGGATGGACTTTCGCGTTGTCCTTATTCAACGAATACCTAAAGAAGCGATTACGCCGTGGTTAGAGATGATTATTAGTTACTTTGTTTTGAACGCCATTTCACGCGTTAAAATCAAAAGGTAATTTTGAAAAGAGTATAAAAATTTTAGAATGAAAATTTTGAGTATGTCCACTGCGACAAATAATTTAAGCGTAGCTTTAAATGACGACAGTAAAATTATTGCGGAAAAAAATGAATATGATGCCCGCAATCATAGTGCACATTTAGATCCTTTAATTGACCAAATTTTAAAAGAACATAATTTGAAATTAGCTGAAATTGATCGTTTTGCTGTTGCGATAGGACCGGGTTCATATACCGGTTTACGTATTGGAGTTACCACCGCTAAAATGTTTGCCAGTATACTTCATAAAGATGTAGTAGGCATTTCTACTTTACAAGCACTGGCTGCAAGTTGTGCAGAAGAAGGCACTTTAATAGTAGCTGGAATTGATGCCCGTAATGATAACTATTTTGCTGGTGCTTATATAAATAAGGAAAATGATTGGGGTCCTGAATGTGTAATACCTGATGGGCACTATCATATTGACACACTTTTAAGCGCAGTAGCAGAATATTGTGCAGATAACAATCTGGAAAATGTTATTTATGTTGGTTCTGGTTTTGAAAAGCAGGAAGGGACTATCAAAAAGACAAATATTTCTTTCAGTTTTGGCACGGAAAAACAGAATGTTGTTCATGCTGGTTTAATAGGTAAGCTGGCTCTGAATGCTAAACCTGATGACCCTGATCAATTATTACCGAATTATTTGCGTCGCACGCAAGCTGAAATTGACTGGCATAAAAAGACCGGGGAAGCTTATAAACCAGATAGCAATTATGTGGAAGAAGTTTAAGCATTTTGGGTCTTTTTGGCTTTTAGCAAAAGAAAAAAAGTTTATTAAGTTTGCCCCAGAAAAAATCATTGTGAATCAATCTAGTCTGAGTATCAGGCAAGCCCAAGTTAAAGATATTTCTGCAATATTGTTATTGGAGCGAAGTCTTTATCAGGGTAAACAACCGTGGAATTCATTGGCTTTTCATACTGAAATAAGTAGAAATGATTCACTGTATTTAGTTGTATTGCAAACTCAGTGTGTCATTGGCTTAATTGGTGTGCATTTTGACGGTAGTAATGCACATATTACTAATCTGATGGTTGATTCATCTTGGCAAAAACTGGGAATTGGTACTTATTTAATTAAAAAAGTAATTGAAATTGCTAAAAATAAAAACTGTAAAGAACTTAGCTTGGAAGTAAAAGATAATAATTTTACTGCTCAAAATTTATATTATAAGTTAGGTTTTACAGTGAGTTTTGTGTGGCCTAATTATTACCAGAGTTCGCATCAAGATGCTTTTAACATGGTGCTTAAATTGGCAAGTGACTAAAAGAAAGGGAATTAAATTGGTAAATAAAAAAGACATCCGTATTTTAGCTTTTGAAAGCTCGTGTGATGAAACTTCAACATCTGTTGTAAAAAATGGCAGAGAAATAGAAAGTTTGATTGTAGCAACTCAAATTAAGAGCCATCAACGTTTTGGGGGTGTTGTTCCTGAGGTTGCTAGTCGTCATCACATTGAGGTTATAACTCAAATTACCAATGAAGCACTAAAAGAAGCAAACGTAACTTGGAAAGATATTGATGCAATTGCTGTCACCTACGGACCGGGTTTAGTTGGGGCACTTTTAATCGGTGTCAGTGCCGCAAAAGCTGCTTCAATGGCTACAGGCATCCCTTTAATTGGCGTCGATCATATTATGGGTCATATAATGGCAGCGCAGTTAAAAGAAGAAATTGCTTATCCAGCATTAGCTTTACAAGTTTCAGGTGGTCATACTGAAATCGTTTTGCTCAAAGATCCGACTCATTTGGAAATTGTTGGTGATACTAGAGATGATGCGGCAGGAGAAGCTTATGACAAGATTGGCCGAGTTTTAGGGGTTAATTATCCGGCCGGTAAAACTATTGATGAATGGGCTCATCAGGGGCAGGATACCTTTGAATTTCCGCGAGCAATGATTAAAGAAGATGATTATGATTTTTCTTTTTCGGGTTTAAAGAGTGCGTTCATTAATACTTGTCACCATGCTGAACAAATTCATCAAGACCTAAATAAATATGATTTGGCTGCTAGTTTCCAAGCTGCAGTAATAGATGTCTTGGCTACCAAAACTATTAGAGCAATTAAGCAATATTCTCCAAAAACTTTTATTATGGGCGGAGGAGTCGCTGCTAATCATGGTTTACGGGACAGAATGAATAGTGAAATAGCTGATCTGCCTCGGAACATACAACCGAAAGTAATTTTGCCAGAGTTAAAGTTGTGTGGCGATAATGCTGCAATGATCGGTGCTGCAGCCTATAACTTGTACCAAGAAGGAAAATTTACTGATCTTACTTTAGATGCTGATCCATCTTTAGAATTACCTTACGCTTCAGAAATGCTGCAATAAAATAAACAATAAAAGAGTCTGTGAAAAAAGTAGATCTGTGATCTTACTAAAAGAGCCGGCGAATCACTAAAAAAGTGGTTTGTCGGCTTTAGTTTTATTAAGTCAAGAGGGCTAGCTTTTCCTAGACCTTTTTTGTCATTATACGTTTTAAGATTAACTATTTTAAACATTAAATTTATGTATCAATTACTGAATGAGCGTGATCAGTCCTTTGATTGAGAAGAAGCAGAGTGAAATCGACTAATTAATGAAGCATATTATCAAAACTCTGAAAAGATTTGAATTTTATCTTATTTTGATAATTTAGTCATAAAAATGACCCCCAAATTTGTTTTAAATTTAGGGGCTACTTCAAAAATCATATATGACATTTTTTAATTTAGTTATCCTACCAGATTATAATAAAGTCAAACAGGTAAAATAGGAAATCAAAAAAATAAGTTCAAGAAATACAAAATTTGATAATCATTTTGATTATGAATTTTATAAAGATGAACTATTAATAAAATTAAAATATAACCAAGTTCTTACAAATAAATAGGGGAAATGTTTAAACTCCTAATCAAAAAAACAATGAAATTGATATAATTCAATGATATCCTGATATAGTATTCTATCATTTCAACTTAATTCACCACTCAAAAGAGGAGACTATGATGCTAACTGTACAAAACCTATCGCTCAAAACCAGGCAGCCAATCCTGCATGATTTTTCTTATCAATTTGCACCCGGTCAATTTTATCAAATTGCTGCAGAAAACGGTTCTGGTAAAACAAGTTTCTTGCGTGCTGTTACGGATCTAATTCCAGCTTCTTCTGGTAAAGTCTTATTAGACGGAAAACCATATGCCAAAAATAAGCGTAAGCTTTTTTTCTTTGAAAGCAATGAATGGTTGAACGTCAATTTAACTAGCCTTGATTACTTAAAATTCGTGAAAAGCCAATGGCATTCTAATGTCGACCTTGATCAAGAACTTGATTTGCTGGGTGTACGTGAGTATGTCAAAGTTCCGATTAAAAAGTATTCGCTTGGAATGAAGCAAAAATTGATTGTGGCCATGTACTTAGTTAGTGACGCTGAATATTACTTGATGGACGAGATCACTAACGGTCTTGATGAAGAAAGTCGCACAGTTCTTTATGAAAGACTAAATGATGAGGTGACTCAGCGTAATAAATGTATTATTCTAACGTCTCACTATAGCAGCGAGATAAAAGTGAATAACTTACACCGGCTTGTTTTACACAAACAAATGATGCACGAGGTAGAACAATGAGCTCATATTTTTCATTGCAACTAAAAAAAGTTACTAAACACAATCTATCAATTATTTCAGTGGTTATTTTATTATTAATTTCTTTTGGCTTATTATACATGAAGTCTACGCAGCTCAGGGGTACTGGTTCTTTAAAAAGAGATGCTCAAGGTCAGATTGCCATGAAAAAGGAAGCCTTACAAGCGGATCGTCAAGCACTCAAACGATATTCACCGCAAGGAAAATCATACAAGGCCGTTGAAAAAGATATCAAACAAACTGAAATAGGATTAAGAAAAGATCAAGCCTTTGTGGATAATATTGACCACAATCACTGGAAACAAGTATATGAGGCCAAATTAAAAAGGGAACAAAAAGGCAGATTGACTGATCTAAGTTCAGATGAAAAAGATGGACATAAAAGTATAATACTGCGTTTAAAATATCTCATAGTTCACCCTATGCCTTATGAAAGCGATAGCGCAGTCACTGGAATACAGTTTCTATTAGATTTGAATGAAAACTATTTGCCCGTCTTATTTAGTTTAGTAACGATTTTTGTTTTGACTTATTTATTTACTGGTTCTTATAAAAATGGTCTTGACATTTCGACTGTCTTGCCAATTAATCGCTTGCAAAGTACCCTGACTAATAATATTGTTGGGCTACTAGTTGTCAGCTTTATTTTTCTTTTACTAAACTTGTTAGTTTTCGGTGGAGCAGCGAGCATTTTTGGTACTGGTCGCAGTGACTATCCTTACATCATTCACCATCTAGTTAGCGACCACTTGGTGCCAGGAATTGTTCCGACCGCCAAATTGTTGCCCCAAGCAGCTATACTGCAGCTCTTAAATTTCATATTTATGATTTTGTTTGTGCAGCTGGCTGCTAAAATCTTTCATAACCAGTTACCGACTCTGTTAGTTTCGCTATTGCTTTTATTAGGCGGTCATTTTATTACAATTTTTATCATTCCGTTGGAGAAGATTGCGCAGTGGCTTCCTGGTAGCTATTTAGGAGCCTTAAATGTTGTATCAAACCAAACAGCCTATGCAATGGATAATTCCGCGATTAACTTTTCAAGTGGTGTGTTTACCTTAATACTAAGTTCTATATTATTATTCTTGCTGGTACTTTTAATTGATGGCATTACAACTATTGCACATAGAAATGGGAGATTGGCATAATGTCCTATTTGGCTTTTCAGCTTAAAAAAGTATTTAAGAATAAGCTAACCCCAGTTTGCTTAGCAATTTTGCTCTTATTGATGGGTATTGTCTTATTCATGAATATTCGTACTAATCCCCAGTTTTCCTTGCAGGCGGGGGCTAAATCAGAGATTGCTTACCGCCAAAAAGAAATTAACCGGCAGCAAAGATTACTTAAACATGATAAACAAAAATCAAAAACTGAAGTTTACCATGATACTAAAGCTGCTATTAAGCAAAACCAAGATGCAGTTAAGCAAGATAAACAAGTTCAAAAAGCGGCAAATAAAGGCAACTGGCGCAAAGCCTACACGATTATGTGGCAACAAAAAAAGCGAGAACAAACTATTACATCAAATGGCCAAGATTCAACAGGCCTTAATTCAAGGACAAACGTAGAGAAAAAATTGCAATTCTTTAACTACTTACGCCATGAGCCTTTGCCTTATGAAAGTCAGGATATGCCAGTAACAGGCTGGCAGTTCTTACTGCAATTAAATCAGCAATATTTGCCTTACGTATTTACTCTTGTTGCTCTGTTTTTATTAACTTTGCTTTTAACTGATTCTTACCATCAAAAGTTAGATACGGCGCAGTTATTACCGCTTGAAAAAAATAATTTAATGATTTCGAATACCATAGCAGGAATAGTCCTGATTCTTGGTGGTTTTTTAGGGATTAACTTAGTATTATTTATTGCAGCGTCCCTTATTTCTGGTACTGGTAGTTTATCCTTCCCTTATATCGTAGGTCAATATACAGTTAGTGGTCCTCTTATTAAATGTGTAACTACTGGCAGCTTTATTATTAAAGTAATTGTATTGCAGGCACTTACCTTGATCTTCGATGTTGTCTTAGTTCAGTTCCTTGCCCGAATTTTTCGTGATAAATTACCAGCATTACTTATCGCTATTCTACTTGTCCCAGGGCTCAACATTGCAACTATGATAGTTGAGCCGTTGCGTAAGATTTGCGTCTGGTTGCCAATGACTTACCTGAATGCAGTTGACATAGTATCAGGCAATTTAGGAATGAATTATCAAAATGTGCAGTTGAACTATACGTCAGGTCTTTTAACGCTGTGCTGTTCAATTTTAATAATTACTATTATGATTTTACTGTCCAGTCATATAAAATATAAAGAATAAAATTTTATATTTCTTAAATCAACGTTTTTACTTTTAATTTAGTATTATCATGATTTTAGATCGTTCATTTGTTTATTTAAATTATGCTTACTCAAAAGTCTTTTAAAACTAAGTGTAAAAATATATAACAAGCAATAACATACTCGTTATTACAAAATGGGAAACTCATTTCATAAGAGTTTCCCATTTTGATTAAATAAATATATACAAATTTAATATTCAATAATATCTTAACTTGCTGTGTAAATTTTATTGCTACAGTATTATATATTCTAATCAGGTAATAAGGTACCTACCATGATAAAGTCAACTAGATTGGTGTGAGTTCTTCTTAAAACTAAAAGATAAAATATTGAGCAAAGGAGTCTGGGAAAAGATAGTTTTTTCCCAGACTCCTTATTATCTCTTAAAAATCTTTGTAGAAAGCAATCAAGTTGTATTTGTCACACGGATTAAAATTACAACTCTCATAAAACCTGCGCGTTTTGACGGTATTTTCTGTCAACAAAACTTTCTGTCTTACAGAATTATATTTCTTTAGCACGCTGTTTATTAATTTCGTACCAATTCCTTGTCTTTGATAAGCAGGATTAACAAGTAAATCTTGGATATAAATGATGGTCAGACCATCACCAACTACTCTGATTAATCCAACTAACTGGTTTTGATCATAAGCGCCAATAGCAAAAAGCGAATTTACAACTGCCTTTTGCAGTTGCCGAGGATTTTGCGTATAGGAACTCCAACCTACGCTTGTGTATAAATTTATAAGTTGTTCCATAGCGATATTTTTGTTAGCTATATATTTCATTTTTATTCCTCCTTAATTAATAATTAAAGAGCAGTGCGTAATTTTTCCATGTGTACCTCTCAATTTATTTTTGATAGAGCCAGTAAAATTATTATCTTTAAGTTTAAACAACTACAATTTTAAAAGCAATAGTATAATGATCTTTTTTGCGTCTGATAATTATTACGTATTTATAAATAAAAAGAAAATTTTATTAATAGTTAATAAAAAAAGCTAGCACTAGCTAGGAATAGAAACGGTAGATAAAAGGCTAGTTAATCTTATTTTGGAGTTGTGTTAACTTAATATATATTATTTTAGTCAAGTTAGTAACATTTTCAGGAGCAACCACTATGTTTATTAATTCATACAATTCAATAAAAAATATTATTTTTGAATTATTAGGTTTACAACTAATACCCACTATGCTAGTATAAATATGAAACCGGTTTCTAAATTTCTTTTAAATGTAAAGGAGAAAAAGTGAAAAATTCTAAACAAATATATCATGTTGAACCTATTTACAAATCCTTTATTTGGGGAGATGAAAAATTAAAAAAATTTTTTAACTTAAAAACTAGTCAGGAAAAAATAGGTACAGTCTATCACGTTATTGGTGTTCCAGGCCATCTAGATAATGTTGTTAAGGAGACAGGAGAACATTTATCTGCCTTTTATAAAAACAATGCTGAACTTTTTGGTGTTAAAAAAGATTATTTTCCCGTACGTATGACAACAACAGTCAATAGTAATTTTCAATCCTACCAATTACATCCAGATGACAAGTATGCTTTTGAACATGAGAATGAGCCAGGTAAAGTTTCTGGAGCAGTTGCACTGACCGAGTCGGATAACGTTAAAGAAATGCTTTTTGGTAATAAAGCAACAAGTCGTCAAAATTTTAGAGAAATGATAGATCGACGAGATTGGGATAATCTTTTTGACAAGATAAAAGTTAAGGAAGGAGATTTTGTTCACACACCTGCTGGTGTCATTCATGGTGGTTATGGTGATGGAAAAATAACTTCAACTTTTGGGACTGATGGGGATATCACTTATAGGTTTTATGACAAGGATAGAAATGATCCTTCCCGCCCATTAAACATAGATGCAGTAGTAGATTGTGCTAACATCCCTGAAATTTCTAATTTGGGTGCTACAAAACCTAGAATTGAGCAAAAGGAAAACATTAAAATTTATCATTATTATGATGTAGCTGGAGAATATACAGCAAAGCGTATTAAGACAATTGATAACTGTACTTATCATTATCCTGGGTTTATTTTCTTTGCATGCGTAGGAGGCTCTGGTTCGATCAATAATATTGATATCAATTTAGGTGAAACAATATTCGTTCCACGAGAATTTGGAAAATTGTATTTTAAAGGTAAACTTGACTTAATAATGATTTCTTATAAAGACTAGAAAATAATTTAATCATGTTGTGTATGTAAAGTTGAGAATTATGTTTGAAAACAAAATAAAAAGTTTATATCCAAAACTAACTCTAAGTGAGACCAAGATCGCAGACTATTTATTAGCTAATTTAGGACATATACCAAATATGTCATCTTTCGAATTAGCTAAAAAGGCAAAAGTCGGGCAAGCAAGTGTGATAAGATTTTCCAAAAAAATCGGTTATTCAAATTTTGGAATGTTAATGAAAGATATTGTTAACTCTAAAACTACGGATGATAGTCCTGAAATAAATTTGGCCGATCCACTTGCTGTGATGCTTGAAAAAATCAAAAGAAACTACTTGAAAAATATTGATTCAGCATATGATAGTATCAATGTTGATTCATTAGAAAAAGCAGCTGAATTACTTAACACAGCTAATAATATTATTTGTTTTGGTCATATGGCTACAGGAGGTATTGCAGAATACCTTGCACAGTCATTAATTGAAGTTGGAAAAAAATCTGTTTTTAATGATTCTTTGTTTAAAACAAAACAAAGTATACGTTTTTGTGATCCCAAAAAAGATGTTGTTGTTTTAATTAGCAAATCAGGCGAAACAACCGAAACAAATGAAATAGCAAAGTTTGCAAATAAAGAGAATATACCGGTTATTAGTATTACTAATTTAGGACAAACTTCTTTAGAAAAACTTTCAACTGTAACCATTAATTTTTTATATGATGCTGTAAGAACAAGACTAACTGCATATACACAGACAGGTGGATTAATTTTTGTAGTTGATGCATTAATTCTTTCTCTTTATAGAGAAGATTATTATAAATATCGAGATAAGTCGAAATCATACAGAAAGTTTACTAGATTTGATAATAAATAAAGAAGAGGGTAGGTATTAATGATTTCACATTATAGAGTAGATATGCGAGTTGTTCACGGACAAACCACTACAATTTTAAAAAAGAAATTTCCTTTAAACTCAATTATAGTGATTGATGATGAGATTGCTAAAGATAAACAAATGATCAGATTATATGCAAATACAGTTTCTGGAGGAATTAAAGTAATTGTTTTAAACACTGAAAGAGGTTTTGCGAATCTCAAAAAAGCCGAAGATTCAAAATTAAACTATTTCATTATTATGAAAACCCCATTGACTATGAAAAAGTTAATACAAATGGGTTATAAATTTAAAGGGGTTGTCACCATTGGACAGCAATTTATTCGGGATGATGCTCCTAGTTACTTAAAATCAGTCGGTAATACTGAGGATGAATGGGAAGCAATTGAATATAGCCATAATCATGGCACAAATATAGTGTTTGATCCATCATGTAAATTTGAAAATATTTCTTATGAAAAAGCAAAAACTGAACATGATAAAGTGATGAATTCTTAAAAAGGGGGGTTTAACATGCTGGCTTTGAGAAGTGCTTTAGTAGCATTGTTTTGTGTATTTTCAGCTAGTGGAAGTGCACCAATAGGTGGTTATCCTTTAAAGTATATTTTGCAACGTCCGTTTATAGGCGGACTAATAGTAGGTATAATTTTTGGCGATATACAAAGAGGAATAATTGTTGGTTGTGCAATGCAGTTAGTGTATATCGGAATGTTTGCAGTCGGTGGTGTCGGAGCAATGGATTTAGGAATAGTTTCATTTCCATGTGTTGCGGTTGCCGTAGCTTCACATATTGATATCAGTGCTGCAATTGCAATTACCACTGCACTCGCTACAGTTTATCAGTCACTTGATTATCTTGTACGTGCAGTTTCTGTACCTTTCGGTGAGGTAATGAAATCTGCTGTAAGGCAACAAAATTGGCATAAATTTAGTTGGGGCTATGTTGGATTGCCAACTATTTTATACATCTTTGAGCGTGGTGTAACTAGTTTTATATTAGTTTATTTTGGTTCTGGCCCAATAAAGGCATTTTTGAACTGGCTCCCGCAAAATATTATGAATTCTTTCTCTGCTTTAGGTATGGTTTTACCAGCAATTGGTATGGCCGCTTTAATGGTTTTTCTTGTTAATGATGGCTGGGGAATTATTTTCTTCATTTTAGGCTTTGCAATGAATCAATATTTGAAGTTGACACCTATGGGTATGTTATTTCCAGCCATAGTAATTGCCTATTTATACTATCGAACTATTAACAACAGTTCAAAACCTGCTTCTGAAAACGATAATGATGTATCCGAGAGCGATGATAGGATTTATGGAGAGGAGGACATTTTATAATGACTAAAACTATTAGAACTACACCTCTAACTGAGAAAGAAAAAAATAAATTGTTTACCAGATACATGCTTTTTGGTGCTGTAGGTGTTGACCCTGTCTATTTACAAGGAAAGTCTTGGCCTTGGTGGCTAATGCCTTTTTATAGAAAATATTATAAAGGAAAAGAGCTTAGCGAAAATTTACTCCGGCATTTTACTTGGTACAATACTGAACCGATTCTTGGTTCAATCATATTTGGTATTGTTTTAGGTATGGAAGAAAGAAAAGCAATCCATCAAGACATTAGTGGTGAAACAATTACAGCTATAAAGTCAAGTTTGATGGGTCCTGTTGCTGGAATAGGTGATAGTTTAATTCAAGGTACTCTCATCCCAATATTAATAACGCTTGTTATTGCGGTTTCAGGTAAAAGCGGTAGCATCCTTGGACCTGTCCTTTACATTATCATATTACTATCTATCATTCTTACACTGGCATATGGACTATTTAAACAGGGATTTAAATTGGGAAAAGATGCTATAGATTATTTTGGTAAAGTAGGTATTAACAAGATAACAAACTCTATAGCAGTTTTTGGTTTAATTATTGTTGGAACACTTGCCTCTTCAATGGTAAAAATCCCTTTAAAAATATCTTATTATAACGGTAATAAAAAAGTTCTTTTATCGGATACGCTGAATGGTATTTTTCCAAATATAATTGCGCTATTAGTTATTCTTTTGTTTTATTGGTTATTAAAGAAGAAAAACTTAAAGATGCAAAGTCTTTTTTACATTGTTATGGTTGTCACTATAGTGATTTCTTTAGTTGGAATAATCTAATTTTGAATTAGGAGAAGGACTATATGGAAGATTGGTTAATGATAATAATTGTCGTGCTATTATTTCTTTATATATTGCTTATAGTTTTAAAGAGTTTTAATAAGCGCAAAAAATATCTTCAAATGCAGTCCCAAGTAAAAATTGGTGAACAAGTTTTGTTTTCCAACGGCTTAGTAGGTCAAATTAAAAATTTAAACAAAGAAAAAGCAACAATAGAATGTGGTAATGCCGATTTGGAAGTTGATCGCGCGTCAATACAAATGATACTTAAAAGAAGATAAGTAAAAAGTATTTTTTCAGATAGGTTAAACATTAGTTAGATTATAAAAGGTGATTTCATGAAAGAAGCTTTAATTGTTGGTGCAGGACTAAGTGGCAGGGGCATGCTGGGTGAAATGTACAATTCTGATAATTTTGACATTACATTTGCTGATACAAACTCTGAACTTATAGATGGATTAAAAAAACAGGGATATTACACAGTGAAAATGACTGATATTAAATCTGGAGTATTTAAAAAAAGTACCATTTCACATTTTCACACTCTTGATGTTCTGAGGGATCACGATAAATATATTCAAAAGCTCGCAACAACAAAATATATTTCTAGTGCATTAATGCCAGAAGACTTTGAACTTTTTGCAAAAAATATAGCTGAAGCAATAGAATACAGAAACAAACACAGTATTAATAATAAAATATATATAACTTTAGGAGCTAATTATGTCGGTTTAAGACAATTGGTGATTACTTTAATAAGAAAATATTTAAAAGATAACGAATATGATTGTGAAAAACAAAATGTTTTTTTAATCATGAGTATTGTTAATCGCAAAAACTTGATGCCGGAAGAGAAGGAAAAAACTTCAGACAAATATCAAGTTGTTGGTGATAATAAATCTGTATTAAGAGTGGACAATAATAAAAGCCTGAGTGAAGAAAAGGATCTGCCTAACTTTTTTGTTTTGGAAAATAATCTTGATGCTGCAATGGCAGTTAAAATATGGACCGGAAATGTTGTTCAGTGCTCTATGGCCTTTGTTGCTCTTTCAAAAGGTATGCAATTTACTGATGAAGCGGCAAACGATGAACAGGCATCAAAGTATGCGTACTATGCCTCAAAAGAAGCTTTTGCTGGAGTTCAAAAGGAATACAATTTAAATCCAAGAACAGATGAAGAAACAAAATACACAGTAAATATCTTTAAGAGTAAAGATTTCCGCGATAGTCTTTTTCGTATAACCAGAGAGCCATTACGTAAGTTTAAACATAATGACAGATTTATTGGGCCCGCGCTGTGTGCTTTAAAACATGGTATTTTACCCTTCTACATTACAAAATGTTTAGCTTACGGATTTATATACAAAAATGAAAATGAACCAGATACACTAAAAGTTCAGAATAAAATTAAAAACGAGGGGATAGATAACGCTATAACGGAATTTTGTGGGCTTAATATGAAAGACGAAAAAGAAAAATTAGTACATGACCTCATCTTGAACAACTATCTCGAATTAGTTAAATGTGATTTGTAAAGGAAGGCTTTTAGTTGAAGAACAAAATCATCTTAGTCTCTCACGGCGATTTGGCAAAAGGAATGAAAAACTCTGTAAATATGATTATTGGTAATACAGATAATTGTGTTGATTTTTGCTTGCAACCCGGAGAAAGTAATATTGAATTAGCAAATAAAGTTGAAGACTATATTAAGAAAAGTGGTAAAAACGTTTATATTATAGTAGCTGATTTACTTGGAGGAAGTGTATCAAATGCTGTTTCAAGACTTAATGAAATAAACGATGTGTTTCTGATTAACGGCATGAATAGCGGATTAGTAATTTCATTGTTATTAGAAAGCGAAAAATTAAACGAACAAAAAATTCAGAATATAGTTGAAGAAAGCAAAAAAGGAATTGGCTTAGCAAGACTTTCTGACGATAATATTAGTAATGAATCTGATATCATTTAGATTTTAAAAGCTTTAACATTTAGTGAATAATTCTCAATATAAAATTTTGAATATTAAAAGAGCTAAAAGATTGAAGTTAACCCCTAGAATTGGACGTTAACATTAATTCATGTTTGCTAAGGCCGTATTCCGATATTCAATCGGGGTGCGGCCTTTTAGCGTGTGCCTGATTCTAGCTTGATTGTAGTATTTAA
>NZ_KQ034007.1:1331251-1352062 GCF_000970755.1 Lactobacillus kimbladii | reverse complement strand
GCTCTTGGCTAAAAAGCTATAGTGCAATAGTTCTTGCAGTTGATAGTTGTGCTCATGCCTTAGCTCTTGGATGATGGTCCGTTCTTCTTGCGTTGAGCGTCTTTGCGCCGAGCTAAGGCTTCGACTTTTTTTAGGTAGTCGTTCTCAATGTGGAGCTGACGGTTTTCTAAGCGCAGCCGTTCTAATTCAGATAACTCGCTGCTGGTATACTTAACTGGTTTTTTAGGCAATTTGTTCATTGGTGGTCGGCCTCGTTTGGTAAAGAGCGCATCAAGCCCGCCTTCGTCAAAACGTTTTTGCCAAGTACAAATTAAGCTGGGTGTGGCAATTTTGAAGTGAATGGCGGTATTTTGATAGGTCTCGTCATGTTCTTTTCTCCAGTTTAAGACTTGGAGCTTGAATTGACCATGATAATTTTGCGAGGTGTGCCGAATTTCTAGGCCCTTAACGCCAAAGTGCTGGTATTGCGCAGCCCAGGTATCAATTAGTTGATGTGATCCGGTGCCAATCATTTGCGCCACAGAACGGCTGCTGTAGCCTTCTTTGAGCAAGTTAAGCGCCTGTAATTTTTGTTTGACGGTAAATTTAACCATAGTAAAACCCTCCAGTTGGATTTTTGTCCAATCTAGAGGGTTAACTTCAGATTACGAAAATGAAACGTAAATTTTATTAGCTCTTTTTATATCTAAAAATTTAAAAGTCATCAAGTATTATTAAAAGTTTTCTAAATCCGTTAATGCTTTTTCCCAAGCAACATTTGCATCATCCAATTGTTTTTGCACCTCAGTGAGCTGTTCTTGCAATGGACCTAATTTGTCAAAATTAGTGGCAATTGCAGGATCAGCCATTTGAGATTGAATATCTTTTTGTCCCTTTTCAAGTTTGTCAATTTTATTTTCGGTATTTTCAACTTCTCTTTGTAATTTACGCTTTTGTGAATCGCGCAACTTTTGCTCTTGATAAGAAAGCTTGTTTTTATTTTCGTCTACTTTTGCTGCCGTATTATTTGCTGCCGACTCGTTCTCTGAAACAATATTTTGCTTGCTTTTTTCATCTAAATAATAGCTATAATCACCCTCATATACTTGAGCAATACCGTTTTTAATTTCTACAATTTTATTTGCTAACTGATTGATAAAATAGCGGTCGTGAGAAACAAAAAGTAAAGTACCATCATAGTTCTGTAGCGCCTGTTCTAAAACTTCCTTAGCTTCAAGATCCAAGTGGTTTGTGGGTTCATCCATCAATAAAAAATTATTATACTCAAGCGACAAAACTGTTAGGGTTAATCTCGCTTTTTGACCACCTGAAAGTTGCCCGACAGTTTTATCAATATCTTTTGCCGTAAACAAAAAACTGGCTAAAATCGACCTCACATCTTTTTCAGGCATTGTTTTGTGCCGGTCCCAAACTGTATCGATTACAGTTTTACCTGGATCAAGCCCTTGCAGTTCTTGATCATAGTAGCCGATGTCTAACGAAGCTCCATATTTGATTGAACCTTTTTTCGGTTTTAACTCCTTCATAACGGTTTTTAGTAAAGTTGATTTACCAATACCATTTTGACCAATTACGGCTACGCGGTCGCCTTTATTTATTTGCAGGGAAATATTGTTAACCATTGTTTTTGTGGGGTAGCCAATTGTTAAATCACGTAAAATAAGTACTTCTTTACCAGATGGGCGCTCGCTTTGAAAATTAATGCGCACTTTGTTTTTGTGTTTTGGAGGAGTGATTCTCTCCATTTTTTCCAATTGCTTACGCCGACTTTGAGCTCTCTTAGTAGTTTTGGCTCTGACAATATTTTTTTGAATGAATTCCTCGTCTTTTTTGATTTTTTCTTGTTGTTTTTCGTATGCTTCTTCTTGTTGGCGGTCACGCAATTGCCGCTCAGCAACGTAGGCAGAATAATTTCCCTTAAACACAGTTAATTTGCCAAATTGTAATTCAAAAATCTGCGTTGCTAAATTATCCAAAAAATATTGGTCGTGAGAAACTACCAAAATGGCACCAGAATAGTTTTTAAGGTAATTTTCAAGCCAGTCTAATGTGTCTAAATCCAGATAGTTGGTAGGTTCATCAAGCAGTAATAATGGGGGTTTGCGCAATAACAACTTAACAAAAGAAAGCCGCGTTTTTTCTCCCCCAGAAAGGCTGCCAACATTTTTACTCCAAGTTGCTTCAGGAAAATTAAATCCGTTCAAAATACTTTTGATATCGGCCTGGTAGGTGTATCCACCTTGTTGTTCGAAGTTGTATTGCAACTGGTCATATTGTTTTAGCAGGTCCTTTTTTTGCGGATTTGCAGACATTTCTTCTTGTAAATCACTTATTTTTTTACCCATATTAATTAAAGGGGTAAAAACAGACAACATTTCATCCCAAATAGTTTTATTTTCAATTAAATCATTTTCTTGAGCAATATAGCCGACATCTATATTTTTATTGATGGTTAAGTCACCATGTGTGGCTTCTTCTTCGCCGGTCATAATTTTAAGCAGAGTCGTTTTACCGACACCATTTGGTCCAATGAGACCTATTCTTGCATTTGAGTCAATTGAAAAATTGACGTTTTTAAATAATGTGTTGGCACCGAATTGTTTTTCTAAGTCGTGTCCTTGAGCAATTATCATAATTTTTCACCTAGAAACCATTTTAGCATAAGTAGCAAAATTCTTGGGGGAGAGTTTGATTGATAAATATAGGAAATAAATGTAAAAAAGAAGCATTTTTACATTAAAAAGAGTAAAAATACAAATTTCTATTATCAACCTGTTACTATTATGCTAAAATTTGATAGATTGTGAAAAAAATGTTTGCAAATAACGCAAATTTATAGATAAAATAGTAGTAATTGCTGAATAATTCACAAAACGAAATATTTACTTAATCAAGTTGGAGGCTTTTTAAATGGAAAAAATCAAAATACCCACGGCTACGGCTAAAAGACTGCCGCTATATTACCGCTATCTGATAATTTTAAATGAGGCTGGCAAAGAAAAAGTTTCCTCTACTGAATTATCTGAAGCCGTTCAAGTAGATAGTGCTTCAATCAGACGTGATTTTTCATACTTTGGCGCATTGGGCAAACGTGGCTACGGCTATGATGTAAAAAGCTTGCTTTCTTTTTTTAAAAAGATTTTAAACCAAGATACCTTAACCAATGTTGCTCTGGTTGGCGTTGGTAATTTAGGTCATGCATTATTAAACTATAATTTCAAGCGTACAAACAATATCCGTATTTCATGTGCTTTTGATATTGATGATAAAATTACGGGCAAGATTCTTAGTGGCGTTCCTGTTTATGATATGAGTGAGCTAAAAAAACAGCTTAGTGACCAGCAGATTTCTATTGCTATTTTGACTGTTCCTTCTACGACAGCTCAAAAAACCGCTGATGATATGGTTGAAGCCGGCATCAAAGGAATTATGAATTTCACGCCAATTCGTTTGTCTGCTCCAAGTGGTATTAGAATCCAAAACGTTGACTTGGCAACGGAATTACAAACTCTAATTTACTTTCTGGACTCAGACAAGAAAAAGTAGGTCTAAAAATAGAATTAGCACTTTTTTACTCAAAGTGCTAATTTTTTCTTGCATTTTTTCATAAAAGGGGTTATTATCATAAATGTAAGTTAGCACTTAACTGATAGGAGTGCTAATGACACGTAAAATAGATTAATAATTTAATTTTAGGAGGGACAAACGTGTTACAACCAATTGGTGATCGCGTGATCGTTAAAGTTAAAGAAGAAGAAGAGAAAACTGTAGGCGGAATCGTCCTGGCTTCTAATGCTAAACAAAAGCCAACAGAAGGTGAAGTTGTTGCTGTTGGTGAGGGCAGTTATGCTGAGAACGGCAGTAAAATTCCTATGACTGTTAAAAAAGGTGACGTTGTTTTATACGACAAGTATTCAGGCACAGATGTCAAGTATGATGACGAAAAGTATTTAGTCCTTCATGAAAAAGATATTTTAGCAATTGTTAAGTAATTAAGGAGCGCAGAAAAACATGGCAAAGGAAATTAAATTTTCAGAAAAAGCAAGACGTTCTCTATTAAAGGGCGTTGATAAATTAGCTGACACTGTTAAGGCAACTATTGGTCCTAAGGGTAGAAATGTTGTTTTAGAGCAATCATACGGCAACCCAGACATTACTAACGATGGTGTGACAATTGCCAAGGCAATTGAATTAAAAGACCACTATGAGAATATGGGTGCTAAGTTAGTTGCAGAAGCAGCACAAAAAACCAATGACATTGCTGGTGATGGTACAACTACTGCTGTTGTTTTGACTCAAGCAATCATTCGTGAAGGCATGAAGAATGTTACTGCTGGTGCTAATCCTGTTGGTGTTCGCCGCGGTATTGAAAAAGCTACTAAGGCAGTAGTTAACGAATTACATAAAATTAGTCACACTGTTTCTTCAAAAGACCAGATTGCTCAAGTAGCTTCAGTATCTTCAGCTTCAAAAGAAGTTGGTGACCTAATCGCTGACGCAATGGAAAAAGTTGGTAATGATGGTGTTATCACTATTGAAGATTCACGTGGTATTGAAACTGAATTATCAGTAGTCGAAGGTATGCAATTTGACCGTGGTTACCTTTCACAATACATGGTAACTGATAATGACAAGATGGAAGCAGATCTTGACAATCCATACATTTTAATCACTGATAAGAAGATTTCTAACATACAAGACATTTTGCCATTGTTACAAGAAATTGTGCAACAAGGCAAATCATTGCTGATTATTGCTGATGATGTTTCTGGTGAAGCTTTACCAACATTAGTTTTGAACAAGATTCGTGGTACCTTTAATGTTGTTGCTGTTAAAGCTCCTGGCTTTGGCGATCGTCGTAAAGAACAACTGCAAGATATTGCCGCTTTAACTGGTGGTACAGTAATTACTGAGGACTTAGGTCTTGAATTAAAGGACACTAAGATTGACCAACTAGGTCAAGCTCGCCGCATCACTGTAACCAAAGACTCAACTACTATTGTTGATGGTTCTGGTTCTGATGAAGCAATTAAAGACCGTGAAGATTCAATTAGAAAGCAAATTGAAGAGACTACCTCTGACTTCGATAAGAAGAAATTGCAAGAACGTCTAGCTAAATTAACAGGTGGTGTCGCTGTTATTCATGTTGGTGCTGCTACTGAAACTGAATTGAAAGAACGCAGATACCGCATTGAAGATGCTTTGAACTCTACTCGTGCAGCCGTTGACGAAGGTTATGTTGCCGGTGGTGGTACAGCATTAGTAGACGTTAAGGATGCCGTTAAAGGCCTTAAAGGCGACAATGCTGATGAACAAACTGGAATTAACATCGTCTTAGAAGCTTTAACTGCTCCAGTTCGTCAAATCGCTAACAACGCTGGTGAAGACGGCTCAGTTATCTTGAACAAACTTGAAGGTCAAGAAAATGAAGTTGGCTATAATGCAGCTAACGGCAAATGGGAAAACATGGTTGATGCCGGAATTATTGACCCAACTAAAGTAACCCGTACAGCTTTACAAAATGCTGCTTCTATTGCTGCTCTACTCTTAACTACTGAAGCTGTTGTTGCCGAAATACCAGAAGATAAACCTGCTGCTGATCCTAATGCAGGCGCAGGTGCTGGCAATCCAGGTGTAATGTAATCTAGTTTTTATTAGTTATTTAATAAATCCTACTAGCAACCCTGTGGGGCTTGCTGGCAGGATTTTTTGTTATAATGCAGTTTTAAGCTTATATCAGTTTTGATTGTTCACTGGAAAGGAACATTAGTGGAATATTTAAGTTTATTAGGTATTGTTGTTATAGTAGTCGGATTTGCTTTAGGGCTTGATACGATAGCCGTAGTTGTAATTGCTGCTTTAATTACAGCATTAGTTTCGGGAATAGATTTTACCTCATTTTTGACAATTCTGGGTAAAGGATTTATGGATAATAGAATGGTTTCGTTATTCTTTCTTACTTTACCAACTATTGGAATTTTAGAAAGACATGGTTTAAAACAAGTTGCTGTTAATTTGATTAAAAAAATGAAGAAACTGACTCCAGGTCGTATCTTCGATATTTACCAAGCCATTCGTGAAATTGCTGGTGCTTTCGGCATTTCATTACAAGGACACGTCCAATTTATTGCGCCACTAATTAATCCAATGGCACAAGCGGCCGGTAAGGTTAATAGCGAATTGACGCCTCTTGAAGTAGACCAAATCAAAGGTAGAGCTGCTGCAACAGAAAATTTTGGTAATTTCTTTGCCCAAAACCTGTTTGTTGCTTCCTCGAGTGTTTTACTTATTGCAAGTACGATGAAATCGCTGGGTCATCCTGTAGATCCTGCCGGTATTGTTTTATACACTTTTCCTGTAGCTATTATCAGCTATATTTTATGCCTGTTCTACAATCACTCATTTGACCAAAAGTTAATGAAAAGCAAGGAAAAATAGGAGAAATAATGGATACTTTAATTAATAATGTTTTACTGGCATTCTATATTTTAATTGGCCTTTTTTTCTTGGCTGCTGCTATTGAATCTTGGCGCGATCAGGCTAATCCAGCTCGCTGGGGTACTGGATTATTTTGGCTTTTATTTGCAATACTTTTCTGCACTGGACAATGGTTGCCAAATGCAATTAATGGTGGCCTTATCGTCATTATTGCTTTGTTATCATTATTTAAACAGGTTCGTGTCGGCCATATTAAGGAATTGGATGAAAAAGTAGCCCAAAAAACGGTTAAACGTATTGGCAACTGGATTTTCTTACCCAGTATCTTGCTGGCAGTTTTAGCTTTGGTCATAGCACAATTTACTAATTTTGGTGGTCAAGTAGGAATCGGTGTAGCAGCTATTGTTTCACTTGTGGTTGCACAAATTTTGACTAGATCAAATGCCAAAGTAGTTTACGAAGATACACAAAGAATGGTTCGTTCTGTTGGTTCTGCCGGCATTTTACCACAACTACTTGCAACTTTAGGTGTGGTATTTACAGCTTCAGGTGTGGGACAAGTGACGGCTAAAGCTATTTCCGGGCTTTTTCCTATTGGAAACCACTTATTAGGAGTTGCACTTTATTGTATTGCTATGGCACTATTTACAGCAATAATGGGTAATGCGTTTGCTGCGTTTGCAGTTATTACAGCAGGGATTGGCATTCCTTTCGTTGTCGCCCAAGGTGGTTCACCGATTGTAGTTGCGGCATTAGGAATGACATCTGGATACTGTGGTACATTGCTTACCCCAATGGCAGCCAACTTTAATACTTTGCCAGTTGCATTAATGGAAATGAAAGATCAATTAGGTGTAATCAAGCAACAATTTCCGATTGCAATTAGCATGCTGCTCATTCAAATTATTCTAATGTACTTTTTAGCTTTTTAAGATAGTAAGGAGAAAAGATAATGAAAATTCTTGTAACAGGTTTTGATCCCTTTGGCGAAGATAAGATTAATCCTGCAATTGAAGCAGTTAAACGGCTGGATGATGAGATTGCTGGTGCAAAGATCGTTAAACTCGAAATACCAACAGTTTTTGGCGACTGTGCAGAAGTAGTTCATGAAGCTATTCTTAAGGAAAAACCAGATTATGTTTTAAATATCGGTCAAGCTGGTGGTCGTTATGCTTTGACTCCAGAACGAGTAGCTATTAATTTTGATGATGGCCGTATTGCTGATAACAAAGGTTATCAACCAGTTGCTAGTCCTATTCATGAAGATGGACAAAACGCATATTTCACACAACTTCCTGTAAAAGCGATGGCACGTGCAATTCGGGAAGCTGGATTGCCAAGCTCTGTTTCTACTACAGCAGGGACTTTTGTCTGCAATCATATTATGTATCAAGTGCAGTATATGATTGACAAGGAATTTCGTAACTTAAAGGCTGGATTTATGCACATTCCGTATTTACCTGAGCAAGTTGTTGCTAAACCTGAAACTCCTTGTCTTAGCCTAGCAGATGATGTAAAAGGCATTACTGCAGCAATTAGCGCTATTGTGAAAATGGATGGCAAAAAAGATTTACAAAGTATTGAAGGCCACATTGCTTAAATTTTTTAAAAAGAAAGCAATCACTGCGGCAAAAAAACATATTGTGAAAAGAGATCGTTTTACTTGCGGTCTTTTTTCTTTTAACAAGAACTTTAGCGTATAATAATAACAGTAATGCAGAAAAGAAGGGGAATAATGGCGCAAACAAACCTGACTCCGATGATGGAGCAATATCACGAAATTAAAAAGCAATATCCCGATGCTTTCCTTTTTTATCGGGTGGGCGATTTTTATGAATTATTTGAAGATGATGCAGTCAAAGGTGCTCAAATTTTAGAATTAACTTTGACTCACAGATCTAATAAAGCTGAAAACCCTGTTCCAATGGCAGGAGTTCCGCATGTAGCAGTCCAATCCTATGTAGATACTTTGGTTGAAAAAGGCTACAAGGTAGCTTTGTGTGAACAACTCGAAGATCCTAAAAAAGCTAAAGGAATGGTTAAACGGGGCATAATTCAACTTGTGACTCCCGGAACTTTAATGAATGACAAGCCCAGTGAAGCTAAAGAATCAAATTATCTTACATCGGTTGTAACTACCAAAAGTTGCTTTGGACTGGCATACAGTGACTTATCCACTGGTGAAATTTACGCTACACATTTAAAAAGCTTTGCTGCTGTTTCAAATGAGTTGCTTTCGCTGCGAACACGCGAAGTTGTTTTTAATGGTCACTTAAGTGACAAGGATAGTGATTTTCTCCATAAAGCTAATATTACGGTGTCAGAGCCCGTAGAATTAACTGGCAAACATGCAGAGATTTCATTTGCTGAACAAAATTTAACTAATTCTGCCGAAAAAGCTGCTGTAAAACAACTTGTAGGTTATTTATTGCAGACGCAGCGCCGCAGTTTAGCCCACTTACAAGTAGCAAAAAGTTATGAAGTCAATCAATATTTACAAATGTCGCACACCGTACGGGATAACTTAGAGTTAACAGCATCTGCGAAAACCGGCAAAAAAATGGGTTCCCTTTTTTGGGTTCTGGATAAAACTCATACTGCAATGGGTGGACGATTGTTAAAACAATGGCTGGCTCGGCCACTCTTATCTGTTGAGCAGCTAAATAAACGGCAGGAAATGGTGCAGGCATTAATTGATGAATATTTTACGCGGGAAAATATTAATGATGCTCTTAAAGGGGTTTATGACCTGGAACGTTTAACTGGGCGAATTGCTTTTGGCAATGTCAATGCCCGCGAGTTATTGCAATTGGCTCATTCTCTCAATGCCGTACCAACGATTTTGACAGCAATCCAAAAAGCTGATAATAAAAATCTGCAAAATTTTGCCAGACAAATTGATCCGTTAAAAGGAATTGCCAAATTAATTACAGATACCATTGTTGATCAGCCTCCAGTTCTGACCACTGAGGGAGGGCTAATCAAAGATGGCATTGATAGTCAATTAGATCGCTACCGGGATGCCATGAATAATGGTAAAAAATGGCTGACTGAAATGGAGCAGGATGAACGGGCCAAAACAGGAATTGAAAATTTAAAAGTAGGTTACAACAAGGTCTTTGGCTATTATATTCAGGTTACAAACTCGAATAAGGGCAAAGTACCTTCAGATCGTTATACTCGTAAGCAAACTTTGACCAATGCTGAACGATATATTACACCTGAACTTAAAGAGCATGAAAATCTGATTTTAGAAGCACAGACCAAATCAACGGATTTGGAATATGATTTGTTTGTGAAATTAAGAGAAGAAGTTAAGAAATATATTCCTGCCTTGCAAAAGTTGGCTGGACAAGTGGCAGAGCTCGATGTTTTCTGCTCTTTTGCTCAAGTTGCCGAGGATAATAATTACTGCAGACCACAATTTCATACTGATAATCAGGATGTTAAAGTTATCATGGGCCGTCACCCTGTAGTTGAACAGGTGATGAAGGCAGGCTCTTTTATTCCTAACGATGTAAAATTAACAGAAAATACAGACATTTTTCTGATAACTGGTCCTAATATGTCCGGAAAAAGCACTTATATGAGGCAGATGGCACTTATTGCCGTGATGGCTCAAATTGGTTCGTTTGTGCCAGCAGATAGTGCAGATTTGCCTATTTTTGACCAAATTTTTACCCGAATTGGTGCAGCAGACGATTTAATTTCCGGTCAAAGTACCTTTATGGTCGAAATGACTGAAGCAAACGATGCATTACAGCATGCCACTAAGCGGAGTCTGGTTTTATTTGATGAAATTGGTCGCGGAACAGCAACCTATGATGGCATGGCACTCGCTGGTGCTATTGTGCAGTATCTGCACGATGAAGTTGGTGCTAAAGTGTTGTTTGCGACGCACTTCCACGAGCTAACAGCAATGGAACAGACACTGTCTCATTTAAAGAATATTCACGTTGGAGCAACCGAAGAAAACGGTAAATTAATTTTTCTTCATAAAATTTTACCTGGTCCAGCTGATCAAAGCTATGGCATCCATGTAGCACAACTTGCTGGATTGCCGCGAAAAGTTTTACGAAAAGCTACTAAGTTGCTTAATAGACTTGAAGCCCAAGGAAGTAATTTAGGTCCTGCTTCCACGCAGCTGGATTTGTTTAGTTCAGCTAGTGAAACAGAAGAAGCTGTTCCTGTTGAAACACCATCAGATTCTAAGGATGAATTAACTGATAAAGAAAAAGATATCTTAGATGAAATTTCTAATCTTTATTTAGCTGATCAGACGCCGCTGCAAGTAATGCAGTTAGTCGAAAACTGGCAAGAAGATTTAAAGGATGAGAACTAGTCATGGCAAAAATACATGAGCTTTCTGTCAATCTCTCTAATCAGATCGCAGCCGGAGAAGTAATTGAACGACCTGCTAGCGTGGTAAAAGAACTGGTCGAAAATGCAATTGACGCAGGTAGCAGCAGAATTAGAATTGAATTCACTGATGCCGGTTTAAAGCAAATTGTAGTTCAAGATAACGGCTCCGGAATTGATAGCGATCAGATTGATCTTGCTTTTACCAGGTATGCGACCAGTAAGATTGCAAGTGAGCATGACTTATTTAATGTCAATACATTAGGTTTTAGAGGCGAAGCCTTAGCCTCAATTGCTGCAGTCAGTCACGTCGAAATTTTAACTAATTCTGCTAATGAAATAGGTACGCGCGCCGAGTTTGCGGGCGGAGTTAAGAAAACACAGGAAAATGCTGCTGCCAGAAAGGGTACACAGATTACTGTTAAAGACTTATTTTATAACACACCGGCGCGATTAAAATATTTACGTAGTCCGAGAACTGAAATTATGAAAATCGTGGATATTGTTAATCGGATTGCGTTAGGTTATCCTGAAATTGCATTTACATTGATGAACGAAGGTCGAATATTATTAAGAACTGCTGGCAACAATAATTTACGGCAAACGGTTTCTAGCGTTTATGGCAGAAATATTGCGGAAAAAATGTTGTCTTTTAAAAGCAGTGATAATGATTTTGAGATAAGTGGCTTAATTTCTAACCCTGAACTTACCAGATCTACGCGTAATTTTATTTCCATTTTACTTAATGGTCGGTACATTAGAAATTTTAAATTAGCTAGTGCAGTGATGGCTGGTTATGGTAATAACCTTGCTGCTAAACATTATCCGATAGCTGTGGTTAAGATAAAAACTGATCCACTTTTGGTAGATGTTAACGTGCACCCCACAAAAAGGGAGGTACGTTTATCCAAAGAAACTGAATTAAGTCGTTTAATAACAAATGCAATCAGCACTGTGCTCTTGAAGAATGAAACAAAATCTGATGCTATCAGCAATTTAAATAACGCTACAGAAGATACTTTAGTTGATCAGTTAAAATTTAATTTAAATAAAAACGTGGTTGAAACTAAAAGACCTGAAACTCAAACTGACCAAATTAATGAAACGGTACCTGAAAAAATCCAGCATATTCAACATACACAGTATGTAGATTTAGATACCCCGCGAGATGATGATCGTTATCTGATTACCGCAACTTGGACGGAGAACGTTAAAAAACAATGTCAGTTGACGCCTTTCACCAGTAAGCAGTCTAGTAGCGGAGTGATTTCTACCGGGGATGAATTACTGGCAAGTAGTTTACCCGAATTAAGTTTTGTAGGTCAAACTAAAATATATATTATTGCTGCAAGTAATGATGACTTATATTTAATTGATCAGGTTGCTGCCAGAAGACTGCTTTCTTTTAAAAAGATTATGCTCGAATTGTCTAGTTCTAAAATCAGCCAGCAAGGTTTATTAAGCCCGTTAATTTTGGAATTTGGCAATTTAGATTTTTTACAAATAAAAGATAAGTTGGCAGATATTCAAAAAATTGGTATTTTTTTAGAAGATTTTGGGCAAGATACCTTCATCTTGAGATCCTATCCTACCTGGCTGGGTACTGATGTCGAACATTCTGTGCGTACAATTTTAGACACGTTTTTAAACGTAGATGGCAGCAATTTTCAAAATTTAATTAAAAGAATAGCAGCAGATCAAGCTCAAAGGGAAGTTCCTGGACGTAAAAGGCTGACATCTGCAGATTGTGGCGAAATTTTGACGAGTTTGAGACAAATTTCTGATCCGTATCATGATGCGAAGGGTAATTTGGCAATTGTGCGCCTAAGAAAAAGTGATTTGCACAAAATGTTTAAGAAAGATTAATAACAATGTATGAATATTTAAATGGTACTATTACTCTAATTAAGCCAGATTTTATAGTAGTTGACGTAAATGGAGTTGGCTACAAGGTCTTTAGTCCCTCACCATACGCATACCAAGAGGGACAAAAAGTGCGAGTTTTTATTGAACAAATCGTGCGAGATACTGGAGTAACCTTATATGGGTTTCAAACTGAAGATGATAAAGGACTGTTTTTAAAACTTTTAAGTGTCAGTGGTATCGGACCAAAGTCTGCCTTAGCAATTATGGCTGCTGAAGACAGTAATTCTCTAGCAGAAGCAATTGAACAGGGTGAGGTGAAATTCTTAACTCGTTTTCCTGGTGTAGGCAAAAAAACAGCTTCACAAATTGTCCTTGATTTAAAAGGTAAATTAGGAGACTATGTCAAGAAGGCAAATAAAGAAGCTTTAGCGGAAGTAACACCAGAATTAAATGATGCTTTGTTAGCTTTACTGGCACTAGGTTATACTAAAAAAGAAGTAGACAGAATTACACCGGCTTTAATAGAAGAAGAAAAGACAACGGCAGATCAGTACATCAAAAAGGGATTGTCTCTTCTCTTAAAGAAGTAAATCTTGCTATAATGAAAATAACGATTTAAAAAGGAAGTGAGACAGTTGGCAGAAAATAAAAATGAGATAGTTTCTGGTGAAGTTCAGGGCTCAGAAGAAGAACAAGCCGAATTTTCACTGCGTCCCCAAACACTAGATGAATATTTGGGACAAAAACGGGTAAAAAAAGAGATGGCAGTTTATATAAAGGCTGCCAAAAAAAGAGACGAAGCACTGGATCACGTTCTATTATATGGTCCGCCTGGATTGGGAAAAACAACGTTAGCATTTGTAATAGCTAATGAGCTTGGTGTCCACCTAAAAAGTACCAGTGGACCTGCAATTGAAAAGGCTGGTGATTTAGTTGCCTTGCTAACTGATCTTAATCCTGGTGATATTTTATTTATTGATGAAATTCACCGTTTGGCCAAGCCAATTGAAGAAGTACTTTATTCCGCAATGGAAGACTATTATGTTGATATCGTGATTGGTGAAGGGCAGACTACTCACGCGGTTCATGTCCCCTTGCCACCTTTCACTTTAGTTGGCGCAACTACTTTAGCCGGTCAACTTTCTGCTCCTTTACGCGGACGATTTGGTATCGTGGAACACTTGCAGTACTATACTGTTGATGAACTGGAAAAAATTATTTGTCGTTCAAGCAAAGTTTTTAATATTGATATTGAACCTCAAGCAGCACACGAATTAGCACGCAGATCTAGGGGCACGCCCCGTGTGGCTAACAGGTTATTACGCAGAGTGCGTGATTTTGCTCAGGTTAAAGGAGAAGAAGTTATTTCTTTTGCGACTACCAAAAGCTCATTGCAACAATTGCAAGTTGACGATGAAGGGCTTAATCAGACTGATCGCAAAATTTTGCGTGTGATTATTGAAAATTATCGTGGTGGTCCGGTAGGAATCAGGACTTTAGCGGCAAATTCAGGAGAAGACGTTGAAACTATCCAGTCACTGTACGAGCCATATTTAATGCAAAATGGCTTTTTATTAATGACACCAAGAGGAAGAATGGTCACTGAGAAAGCTTACGTTCATTTAGGCTTGCCCTTGCCAAACAAATAATGCAATTGTTCGTTATTTTTTGTATAATTAATATTTAGACAATGAGTAATTTTAATTTGAGGAGTGTAAAAGTGAATAATTTATTTTTAGCACAGGCTAATAATGCAGGTAGTAGTAGTACTATGTGGACAATCATAGTTTTTGTAGTTTTGATCGCTTTGATGTATTTTACTATGATCAAACCCCAAAAAAAGCAACAGCAAAAGAAAATGGAAATGATGAATCAATTGAAGAAAGGTGACAGCGTCATCATGATTGACGGTCTTCACGGTAAAATTGATTCTGTTAATACTAAAGACAAAACTGTTGTACTTGACGCCGATGGGATTTATTTAACTTTTAGCAGAATGGCAGTACAGCAAATTCTGCCAGGCAATGCAACTAATGCTGAACCAGCTTCTGCCTCTGCAGATACTGACAAAACTGAAGAAGCAGAACAAAGTGAACCGACGACAGATCAAAAGCCGGATCAGCCTGCTGAAAAACCAGCTAAAGAAAAGCCAGCTAGTTCATCTGCTGAAACACCGGACAAGTCAAAATAAAGTGGTTAATAAGTGCCTTTAAGGCACTTTTTTGTTACCAAAATTAGTAAACAAAAATAGCAAATATTGCTCAAAGCGCGAGTTTAACGGCAAAATAGTATAAAATAAAGTTAGTGTAAAAAGATAGCAGAAAGGATTTTTTCATGAATAACATTCCGGTAATTATGATTATCTTTGGTGGGAGTGGAGATTTAGCTCATAGGAAGTTATATCCTGCACTGTTTAATTTATTTGAACAAGGTTTAATTCACGATAATTTTGCTGTGATTGGCACGGCTCGTCGTCCATGGTCACATGAATATTTGCGCGATCAAGTGAGTGACGCTGTACACGAAACACATAATGAAGTTGATGAAAATGATTTAGCTGCGTTTGCCAGCCATTTTTACTATCAGTCTCATGATGTAACAAATGTTGAACACTATGAAACTTTGAAAAATTTGGCGCAAGATCTTGACGATCGTTATAGTGCACAGGGAAATCGTATTTTCTACATGGCCATGGCTCCTAAATTCTTTGGGACTATTGCTGAACACATTAATGATCAACATTTAACCAGCTCAGGTTTTAACCGCATTGTTGTTGAAAAGCCTTTTGGGCGTGATCTAGCTACAGCAGAAGAGTTAAACAAGCAAATAACTGCTTCTTTTGCTGAAGATGATATTTTTAGGATTGATCATTACTTAGGTAAAGAAATGATTCAGAACATTTTGCCAATGAGGCTGACCAATCCTTTGATTAAAAATATTTGGAATAATCATAATATTAAAAATGTTCAGGTCACTTTGGCAGAACAACTGGGAGTTGAGGCTCGAGGTGGTTATTACGAAACAGCAGGAGCTTTGCGCGATATGGTACAGAACCATATTTTTCAGATAATTACGTTGCTCGCAATGCCGGAACCTAAAGATCTAACTTCGCAAAGTATCCACAAAGCAAAGCAAGAACTTTTAGACAGCATGGTGATTCCTAACGAAGACGAAATTGAGCGGCATTTTGTAAGGGGACAATATCTCGGCAGTGATGTTACATTTGGCTATCGTCAAGAACCCAATGTTGCAGAAGACTCTCATACCGAAACTTTTGTAGCCGGTGAGGTCAAGTTTAAAAAGGGTCCACTGGCAGATTTACCAATTTATTTCAGAACTGGTAAAGAAATGAGAGAAAAGAAAAATAGGATTGACATTGTTTTAAAACATATGTCGAATCAGTATGGCATGGCTCATTCAAATAACATTTCAATTATTATCGATCCGCAGATGCAGATTTTTATTACTATTAATGGTAAAAAAATCAATGAATCTGGCATTAGACGAGAGAATTTGAGTTACGGACTTTCAAGTGATGAGCAAAAACAGGTGCCAGATGGTTATGAACGTTTACTACATGATGTTTTTGTTAATGATTCAACCAACTTTACTCACTGGAGCGAATTAAAGAACTACTGGAAATTTATTGACCATATTGAAGAAGCATGGCAAAAGGAAAATGAACAGGGGCAAGAGCCTGAACAATATTTACCATACAGAATGGGTCCTAAGTCAGCTGCTAAAATTTTTGAGTCACCGACAGAGCGCTGGATTTATGAATAGCTTTGACGACGGTTTACTGCCCAAAAATGATACACATAGAAAAATTATTCACCTTGATATGGATGCTTTTTATGCTTCCGTAGAAACTCGTGATCACCCTGAATTGAAAAATAAGGCACTAGTAATTGGTCAGGATCCGAGAAATTATCACGGTCACGGTGTGGTTGCTACAGCCAACTATATTGCCCGTCAATATGGCGTTCATTCGGCTATGCCATCGATTAAGGCCCTAAGACTTATACCCAAAAATAAACTGGTATTTATGAGTCCCGATTTTAAGAAATATCATAGTGTTTCTGCAGAAATTCATCAGTTGATGCATGAAATTACTGATAACGTTCAATCTATTGCACTTGACGAAGCTTATTTGGATGTAACTGAAAACAAATTAGGAGTAACTTCTGCTTTGCAGATTGCAATTAATTTGCAGAAAAAAATAAAAAAAGAAATTGGCCTGAACTGTTCCTTTGGTGTCACCTATAACAAATTTTTGGCTAAAATGGGTTCTGAATATTCGAAGCCTTTTGGTCGCACTATTATTTTGCCCGAAGAAGCACAGCAATTTTTAGCAAAACAAAAAATTGCTCAGTTTCATGGCATTGGGCCCAAGACACAAGCAAAATTAGCAGAAATGAATGTATTTACAGGACGTGGCTTGCAAAAAATGCATGTTCGTGATTTAATAAAACATTTCAACCGTATGGGTTATTTAATGGCAGAGCACGCAAATGGTATTGATTTATCCCGGGTAATTCCCGACGACGAGCGTAATCGCAAATCTATTGGTATTGAACGATCCTATGAACCCAGCGTTTACAGTGAGCAAACCGCACTGACAAATTTGCGTAATTACGTTAATGATCTGGCCGATAAGCTAATTGAACGTAATTTTTATGCTAATACGGTTGTCTTAAAAATTCGCAACAGTGATTTTAAAACTGTTACTAAAAGACGTAAACTTGATCATGCTACAAATAATCCGTTAGAATTATATGATGTTGCTAAAGATCTTTTTGATCCTATTTCCAGTTCATTTTTAAATGATGGTATTAGGCTTTTAGGTGTGACAGCTACGGATTTTACCGAAGCGGACTATGAAAATATGGATTTGGATTTGTTTATTCAATAAGAAAGTTGTTATTAAGCTAAAATCTATAATTAAGTAATAAGGGAGTTAAGATATGAATACTTTTACCGAAATATATCAAAAAATCACACAATATGACACCATTATTTTGCATAGACATACTAGTCCAGATCCTGATGCTTTAGGTTCTCAGGCTGGACTTGCACGTTCTTTGAAACTGCAGTTTCCTAATAAGCGCATCTTATGCGCGGGCGAAAATGATGAAGGCGACTTAGCTTGGATAAATAAGATGGACCAAGTAACGGAAAAAGATTATGTGGGTGCTCTTGTGATTACCACAGACACCGGAAATACTGCCCGTATTGCTAATAAATTATATAGCAAAGGTGATTTTTTAATAAAAATTGACCATCATCCCGATGTTGAACCCTATGCTGATATGAGTTTTGTTGATGATCAGGCTCCTGCTGCTTCCCAGATCGTAGCTGATTTTATTATTACTGAAGAAATGCCACTTACTGCTGAAGTAGCTTATCCTCTTTATGCTGGAATAGTAGGTGATACCGGCAGATTTATGTATCCTGAAACCACAGATCATACTTTTAAAATTGCAGCTAAATTGGCAGCTACCGGAATTAACATCAACGAGATTGCCCGCAATATCAGCGATGTAACTTTCGAGCAAGCAAAATTACAGGCTGAAGTTTTAGAATATATGAAAGTTGATGCTAGTGGTGCAGCCTATGCAATATTAACTCAAGATACTCTGCATAAATTGGGTGTAGATTCAGACCAAGCTTCGTGTACTGTTTCTACTCCTGGCCGCATTAAGGACATCATTGCCTGGAATGTTTTTGTGGAAAAGCCAGACGGCACATATAGAGTTCATTATCGGTCAAAGGGGCCAGTAATTAATGAATTAGCAGCCAAACATGACGGCGGTGGTCATGCTTTAGCAAGTGGGGCTAACGCAAAAGATATGGCGGAAGTGAAACAAATTTTCGCAGAACTAGTTCAAGTAACCAAGGAATATCAAGAGGAACATGAATAATATTTTTGAAAATGACCAGATAAATCCAGCAATCAGGCAGGGATTAAAAAAGATTAATTTTGTTAAACCGACTGAGGTGCAGGAAAAAGTGATCCCTGTTTTAATGGCACATAAAAATGCTGTTGTACAAGCTGTTACCGGATCAGGCAAAACTCATGCTTTTTTGATTCCAGTTATGAATGAAATTGACGAGAATCTTAAGTATCCGCAAGCAATTTTGACTACGCCTAGTCGTGAACTTGCCCAGCAATTGTATCAAGTTGCGCGCCAGTTAAGGGACGCTGCCGGTTTAAACATTACTATTGCACATCTGGCTGGCGGTAGCGACCGTGAGCGACAAGTCGATAAGATCTCTGCTCATAAGCCGCAGATTGTGGTTGCGACTCCCGGCAGACTACACGATTTTGTCGAAAAAAAGATTTTGCCCTTAGATTATGTCAAAAATTTTGTCATTGATGAGGCCGATATGACTCTGGACTTGGGCTTTTTGAGTGAGATCGATTTTGTTGCACAAAGATTACCTCAAAATTGTGTTTTAACTGCTTTTTCTGCTACAATTCCGGTTAAGCTGGCTAATTTTTTACGTAAATACATGGCAAAGCCAGAAACCATTATCATAGATAATCCTACTGTTATCTCGCCAACGATCAAAAACGACTTGCTTGATATTGGCTCAAAAAGTCGCAAAAAAATACTTTATCAATTATTAACAATGGGCCAGCCGTATTTAGCACTAATTTTTGCTAACACGAAGCAAACTGTTGATGAACTAACAGAATTTCTCATTAATCAGGGCTTAAAAGTGGCTAAAATTCATGGTGGAATTACTGAGCGCGAACGTAAAAGAACAATGCGTGAAGTAGAGGCCGGACAATACCAGTATGTAGTGGCAACTGATCTAGCTGCACGTGGCATTGATATTGAAGGTGTCAGCTTGGTTATTAATTATGAAATCCCCCGCGAATTAGAATTTGTGATTCATCGTATTGGTAGAACCGGACGAAATGGGATGAGTGGTCATGCCATTACCTTAATTCGTGAAGAAGAAATGAATCAAATCCTTAAGCTGGAAAAAATGGGAATTCATTTTGATTTTGTCGAAATTAAAGATAATTCTCTCATACCACGGACGCATTATCATAACCGCAAGTTAAGAAAGTCAACTTCTCAAGGCCTTGATAATAAGGTAAGAGGGATGGTAAAAAAAGCACAAAAAAAGCGTAAACCAGGCTATAAGAAAAAGATTAAAAGAGCTATTCAACAAGACAGAGCGCAAAAAAATAAAATTGAGCAACGTAGTAAAATTCGTAAGGCCAAGCGCCAAAGAAAAAATAGGCGTGATAGTCAAACCTAATTTAAAATAAAAATCATATTTAACTTATTATCTGAAAACCAACCTACGATTTTAGTAGTTGTTGGTTTTTTTATTTAGAAGATAAAATAAAGAATACTGCCCTTTGAAGTACTTTTTTAGCTTTTTAAAAATAACATCATTTTTTTCCAAGATAGTATTGCTCGACATGACTATTATTGATATACTTATGATACTATAAGTAGGAGCGATCGAGATGAGTTTAACAAAGACCGAACAAGTTCTCCTGTTAGAGCTGTCAAAATATAGAGTTTATAAGTTTACTGTAACTAAGTTTTGTAAGAAGTTAAATATAAATCGTGGAGTTTTTTATACAAAATATCGTAATATTTGTGATTTATTTACTTCAGTTTTAACTCTACAAACTAGGCGGACATTACGAAGTGTAGATGGCGAAACGATGGACCGGATGTTCTATCGGATGTTACAGAAAATAAAAGAAAATAAGATATTCTATATCAATCTCAATAGAATTGCACAAGATCCACCAGAATTTTATCGCGTTTTGCGAAAAGAATATGCTAAAGCAATAGAGAATTACATGCGACCTAGAGGTCCATTTTCAGTTCACAAAGTTGAATTAGTAGCAAACGGAATTTATGCTATTGTTTTTAACTGGGTGGTAGATGAATGCCGAAATGATATCAGGGATGTATACCAGAGTATCCATTTATTATTGGTTCATATTGAGCAATCCATAAAAAAAGATGATTGAACTAAAATTTTTTGTAAAAAATACTTGCAAAAGAGAAAAATAATTGCTAGTATTAATAACTGTCGTCGGGCAATGAGCCGCAAGGCAAGAGGCCCCAGCAGGCAGGAAAAAAATCGAGCAAAAGCAGTTGACAAAATCGT
>NZ_KQ034007.1:1098036-1326828 GCF_000970755.1 Lactobacillus kimbladii | reverse complement strand
TTTAATTTTGGAGTGTTGTCCGAGTGGCTTAAGGAGCATGATTGGAAATCATGTATATGGGTTAATCCTGTATCGAGAGTTCAAATCTCTCACACTCCGTAAATAGTAATAAGAAGCTTGTAGTATCAACTGTTACAAGCTTTTATTATGCTTTCGCACGGAATAAAAGTATAAAAAATAAAACAGCTCGACGTGTTGTTAAATTTCATCCGGTACTTGCAATTTGTTAGAATTTTGAATTTAATTTATCTAGCATTCAGTCATTAACCCATGGCACAATAATGAGCGAATTTGGCGCTCTTAAATTATAGGTGAGCCTCATGTGTAGGCCTTAAACTCTCGAAATGAAATTCTTTTTCTTTAATGCCAAATTTTTAAAATGTTAGAAAAATTACGTTACAGACTTATGTGTCCTACATCAGATTGCGAAGCCAAATTATCTTTTGTGGTGGGGAAAATCTTATTTTAAATCAAGCAACAAAATCAGCTATTTATTTTATGCCGGTATAAAGATAAAGAAGAAAAAAATTAGTTTCATTAGATGAAAATAGCGTTTATACCATGCTTCATGAATTTAAAAATTATTTTTATACTAATTTAAAGACCAAAACTAATTAGCTAAAATATAATAACAAAGGCATTCAGAAGACTAAAAATAGTGTTCAAAATTCCAAGCCACAAGGTGTTGTTAGTGCTAATAGTGTTGTTTCACCTAGAGTCAGTAAAAAACGCTTAAATGAATTAGTATTAAGTGATCAAGGGAAAGTTTTTCAAGTAGCTGCAAAATTAGGAGAAACAAATATGCACCAACAAGTATATTTTTAAAATTGAAGATGAAGTAGGATTGCCTTGCAGTTAATTAAAGGTGGCTGACCAGCTAGTTTTAAAGTGATCAGAAGGAATATGAACGAACTGAGCTTAGGGTTTAAAAGCCAATAAATGAAATCGGCGCATGTGTTTTAGTTATTGCTATATAATTGGTGAGATTGCACCTAATTTAATTAAACTCAGCTTCTTTTACTTAAGACCAAATATGAAATAGTATGCGGATATTACTGAATTTCATCTTAGGGGACAAATGATTTATTTGTCAACCATTTTGGATGGCTATGTTGGCGATATCGATTCCTACTCAATTTCAGGGCATCTTAATATGGAACTGGTAGTGTCAATGTTGGATAAAATTTTTCCTAAACATCAGGCTTTAAATGCTTGTGATTTCCATACAGTGTAATATCAAAATTCGATTTATCAGAGTGTATTGAATTTACATGGCATTATTCAAAACGTGTAGCGCAAATGAAATACAATGCACGAGCGGATAGTGGAGAACTTCTTGGCTTGATTAAAACGAAAATGTTTTACGTCCAGGAATATAAGTACCATAATCTGCAAGAACTAAATAAAGAAATTGCGTAATAACACTGAAAGAAATAAAGACAGACCAAAAGGCCTGACCCAAAAGAATACTGGGCTCAGGCCTTAAAGAAATTATATTAATTTTTATCAAAATTTTAGGACTTAAAACATAATATAAATTTAAATTAGTCTTTTTTCATTAATAATAAGATCAATTGAATTGCCTTTTCTTTTTAAAATAGTTTTTCATCAATCAGATTAATGGAATAAAACCCCTAAAGCTATACTTTATAAATGAATTAAATGATTAATAAAATTAAATAAGTTTGGCTTCTATAATGCTTGTGATTTTAGTAGTTAGTCTTCTACTAATTTTATTTTAGGAACATCAGAAGTTATTATTTCACCTTTATTTAATTCAACATGAATTTTTGATACCTGGCCGTAGTCCTTATCAGGGTGCTTTGCTAAAATTTCATTAATGTCATCTTCGCCATTGTCAGAGAATATGTTTCCAGTTCCTCGTACAGCTTTAATAGTATAATCGCCAGGTTTGATATCTTTACCTACTGTCCAACTGCCGGGGGTTAGTATCTTTCTAAAAATACGTTTGTCTGGAGTTGGTATTAGTTTTGTTGATTCAATTCCGTCAATCTTTATCTTTTCTCCAGCTTTTAAGTCAGTGGTGTACGAAGAAAGTTTCATCCATGTATCATCCTCAGTTGGCCCTAAAATGACATTTATATTACGATCATTAGGACTGTTTCGTGAAAATAGATTGCCACTACCTGAGACGGCCTTAATTACATAACGCCCGGGTTTAATCTCTTTACCGACTTTATGAGTACCCGCCGATAGTGTTACTTCTTTAGCAGTATTTTTCTCTATTACTACTTTTTTACTTTGTCGATTGTTACTACCACCTTTATCACCTGATTTGTTCGTATCATCAGCTGAACATCCTATCAAAGAAAAGATGAATAAGCTTGTTATTAAAAATGATAAGGTTTTTTTTAGATTACCCATTACTTCCTCCCAAAGATTTACTACCATAGGTTTAATGTCGCTGGTGTTATGGACAAAATATGAACCTTAATATTTAAGATTTTTAATGTTACAAAAACTTTATATAATTAAATTTAAAAATTTCATGTGATGCTTTTATTTTTTTAATTCTAGTATAAATAATTATTATAGAAGATACAAGAATAGATTATTTTAAGTGACAATTTTTCAATATCAAAATATATTGTACTTTTTAAAATAAAAGTTGAAGTAGGATAAAATCTAACAAGTGAATAAGAAAACTCTTTTATCAGAAAATAAAAATTTTTAATGGAATGTGAGAGATTTAAACTTTCGATATAAAATTTTCAATCATACTCCCCAAAATTCAGATGAAAAATACATAGAAATTAAACTCCGATTGTCATACTTGATCCGACAACTTCTTGAATAGTAGTCAAGCATTCTTCACCTGATCTAGTTATATCCTTAATCTTTAATATAAAAAAGAATTGAAAAAAGTTTAGTTAATTCATAGAAATTAATATTAATAAACAGAATCCTACAAAAATTTCAAAAAAATGTAGACATAAATAGAAACTTATGCTAAATTATTAAGAGTGGTCGAGAGATGACAACAAAATGGAGGATTAGCTCAGCTGGGAGAGCATCTGCCTTACAAGCAGGAGGTCACAGGTTCGAGCCCTGTATCCTCCATAATAATGGTGGTGTGAAGGGAAGTTCGCGCCGCCATTATTTATTGATTTAATTAATAAATGGAATTCTTGCATTTTCTCTCAGAATAGGTATACTATTGAATGTGCTTTGATTCAGAACAATGACCCGTTGGTCAAGTGGTTAAGACATCGCCCTTTCACGGCGGTAACATGGGTTCAAATCCCGTACGGGTCACTTTGGAGGATTAGCTCAGCTGGGAGAGCATCTGCCTTACAAGCAGGAGGTCACAGGTTCGAGCCCTGTATCCTCCATCGTTCTATGGCTACCGAACATACGGTAGCTTTTTTTATTATCAATATAATATATAAGAACATAGAACGGAAATTTTAAAAAATCGGTTCAAGTCCTGAGAGGATCCTTAAATGGAGATGCCTTGTAACCGAATAGCTATTGTCTATAGGGGGACTAATATGGAAAAACGTTTGTTTACTTCAGAATCTGTTTCTGAAGGTCATCCAGACAAGATTGCTGATCAAATTTCTGATGCAATTTTGGATGCTATTATTGCCAAAGACCCTCAAGCTCATGTAGCTTGTGAGACCATCGTCAATACTGGTATTGTCTATGTCTTTGGTGAAATATCAACCAGTGCTTATGTTGATATTCAAGGAATTGTTCGCAAGACAGTTTTGAGAATTGGCTATGATAAACCTGAACTTGGCTTTGATGGCAATAATTGCGCTGTCTTAATTGATATTGATGAACAATCACCTGATATTGCTCAAGGCGTTGATCATTCTCTTGAAACGCGTGAAAATCAATCTGACGAAGATCAGCTTGATCAAATTGGGGCGGGAGATCAAGGCTTAATGTTTGGTTTTGCAATCAATGAAACGCCTGAATTAATGCCTTTGCCTATTTCGCTTGCCCACCGCCTGATGAGACAGGTTGCCAAGCTCCGTAAAGATGGTACTTTAACTTGGCTTAGACCCGATGCTAAGGCAGAAGTGACTGTTGAATACGATGAAAAACAAAAACCAACACGTGTAGATACCGTTGTTATTTCAACACAGACCGATGATAAGGTTTCAAACGAAGAGATTCGCCAAGCTATGATAGATTTGGCAATTAAAAAGGTAATACCTGCTAAATACCTTGATGAAAAAACCAAGTTTCTGATTAACCCATCAGGTCGCTTTGTTATTGGTGGACCTAAAGGTGATTCAGGATTGACTGGACGTAAAATTATTGTTGATACTTACGGTGGTTATGCTCGCCACGGTGGTGGTGCATTTTCAGGAAAAGATCCGACAAAAGTTGACCGCAGTGCCAGTTACGCTGCCAGATATGTGGCTAAAAATATCGTGGCTGCAGGTTTGGCAGATCGCTGTGAAGTTCAATTAGCTTATGCAATTGGCGTTGCCCATCCAGTTTCAGTTATGGTTGATACAGCCGGAACCGGCAAAGTAAGTGATGAACTTTTAACAAAAGCAGTACGTAAAGTCTTTGACTTGCGCCCAGCGGGGATAATTAAAATGCTTAATTTAAGGCGGCCGATTTATGAGCAAACAGCAGCTTACGGACACTTTGGCAGAACAGATATTGATTTACCATGGGAGCAAACGGATAAAGTTCAAGATCTTTTAAATTTTGTTCATGAAAATAAATAATTTTAGCAGCTAATGAAGGAGTTGTAATTGTGAAGAAGACAAATGTACGAGTAGTAATGATTGCGATTTTTATGACGACATTTATGACCGCCATCGAAGGTACAATCGTTTCTACTGCAATGCCGACAATTGTTTCCGATCTGAATGGATTAGAAATTATGAATTGGGTTGTTTCCATATTTTTGTTTATGACTGCTGTGTCAACTCCTTTATATGGCAAATTAGCAGACAGCTTTGGTCGTAAACCAATTTTTCTATTTGGAATAGCTCTTTTTGTGATTGGGTCTGCTCTTTGTGGTCAGGCTCAGAATATGGTTGAACTAATTTTATTCCGTGTTATTCAGGGACTGGGTTCTGGAGCTGTTCAACCAGTTGCGATGACCATAATTGCAGATTTATATAGTCTGGAAAAAAGAACAAAAATGCTGGGTCTCAATTCTGGTTTTTGGGGCGTAGCTTCAGTCATTGCTCCATTACTTGGTGGCTTTATTGTGCAAAATCTTTCTTGGCACTGGGTTTTCTACATTAATGTGCCAATTGGTATCATTGCACTTTTATTAATTGTCTTTTTCTTAAATGAACCAAGGAATAAGCAAAAGACTAAACTTGACGTTAAAGGAACATTTTGGCTGGTTGTTTTGCTTTTAACCTTAATGTTTACATTACAAGATCTTGGCACCATTAAACCGCTTATTTTAGCGGCTTTGGTTGCTTTAATCATCGTTAGTACAATTATCTTTTATCATGAAGAAAAGCGTGCCGCTGACCCGATAATGCCACTTTCAATGCTCAAGGGCAGAGAATTCTTAGCTGTCAATATGATTACCCTGCTTGTAGCAGGGGTAGTTATTGGCTTTGAGTTTTATATTCCAACTTGGATGCAGGGCATTAACGGAACTTCTGCTACAATAGCAGGTTTTGCCGTAACTCCAAGTTCTGTTATGTGGGTTGTAGGCTCATTTTTGATCGGGGGCATGCTAAGTCGCTGGGGTGTGAGAAAAACCTTCTTTGGATTGCTTACAGTTCTTTTAGTGGCTGATTGTATGTTACTGCTTGTTCCTATTCATACTCCGTTTTGGGTATTTTGCGTCATAGCAACGCTTAATGGCTTTTCCTTTGGTGGAGTTCTAACCGCATCACAGGTCAGGTCACAGGTTTTAGTTTCTAAAGAAAATATTGGTGTTGCCACTTCCTTTAACACATTAATGAGGTATTTAGGTCAGACTATGATGGTTTCCATTTTTGGTATTACCTTCAATACTGTGGTGGCACATCAACTTGCAAAACATCCGAATTTAACACCAGGCATGATGAACAAAATAGTTTCATCGGCTAAAGCCCAAGAACTATCTGCGAACTTAATTCCACAGCTAAGACAAGTACTTTTCAGTGCTTTAAAAGGGGTTTACTTTGTTTCACTTGTTGCTATATTAATATCTGTTATTTTTAACTGTATTTATAAAAGCAAAGAGAAAGCTAATTAGTAATTCGATTTATAACAGACCTGCTGGTTTATTTGCCAGCAGGTTTTTTATTAGTAGAAATATTTTTCCTGAAAAATTATAATTGTTAATATTAAATTTAATAGGTAACTGGGGTATTAAAAATGACAAAGGAAATTACTAATTGGCGTTCCTTAGGTGGTTACACTGAATTTGCAGGAAGAAAAGTAAAAGCTGGACTACTATTTCGATGTGGACAATTGAATAATTTGACGCCTTATCAAAAAGAACAAGTCCAAAATAAATATCAAATTAAGAGGGTTTTTGATTTTAGGGGCGAGGAAGAAAGAAAACAATTTCCGGATTATTTGTGGTCCGGATTAGATTACGTTGTAATTGATGTGTTAAAAGATGCGCAAGTTAATCAAGCCAGTGTTGATGAAATTGTTTCCGGTAATAATCAGGCTGAAGAAGATATGCTTACCACCTATGAAGAACTGGCTTTACAAAAATCTGCTCAAAATGGCTATCACCAATTTTTAATGGCGCTCATAGATGATCCTGTTCCGACAGCATTTCATTGCTTTGCAGGTAAAGATCGCACAGGAGTGGCAGCAGCTTTAATTTTGAAAAGCCTGGGAGTAAGTGACGATCAAATCTTTGCCGATTATCTAAAAACTATTGAAGCGCGCAAGCAGGAAAATCAGGAAATTTTGGACTACCTAAGAGACCAATTAACAAGTTCACAATTGAAAGATGTTGCTGTAGCTTTAACGGTTCAAAAGTCATATTTAGAACGGTATTTTTCTGCCATTAGGCAAAATTATGGGGATTTTGATAATTACCTGATTAAAGGACTGAATTTACCGAGTGATTTTAAGAGCAAAATGAGGCAAATTTATTTAGTCTAAATTTAATTAAATAAAAAAATGATATGTTTCTTGAATTCTGGAATCATATCATTTTTAGTTTTTGACTTCCTTCACAACTGATTTTGAATAATAGTGTCATACCAATATAAAGTATGTGCAATATTAGTTTTGGTAGATGTTGTTTGCCTACAAAAAAATTCAGCTGACAATAGAGACAAAGTGAGCTAAATTTATAATAAAGGAATTTAATTATTCAAAATTTATTAAGGAGAAAAAATGCAAAGAAACGACTATATCAAAAGTTTAAATCTTGAACCTCACCAAGAAGGTGGCTGGTTTAGACAAGTTTATACTAGTGACGAAGAATTTTATGATAAGGATAGCAAAGGAAATCGTTTTTATTACACTTCAATTTACTTTTTGCTTGATGATACGAGTTGTTCTCACTTTCACCGACTGAACCATGATGAAATGTGGTATTATCACGATGGAGAAACAATTACTATTCATTGTATTTTTCCAGATGGTAAATATACTGCTGTTAAGTTAGGCAAAAATGTTGCGGCTGGAGAATGTATGCAATTCAAAGTTCCCAAACACACCATTTTTGCATCAGAAGTTACTAAACCAAATAGTTTTTGTTTAGTAAGTTGTGTTGTTTCACCAGGATTTGATTACCATGACTTTGAGATGCTTAAAAAGGCAGATTTATTAAAACAGTACCCTGCATATAAAAGCATCATTGAACGACTAGCACTAGATTAGAGTAATTTTGATATAAAAAAGGATTCAAGCTTATTTTCAAAGCAATGAATCCTTTTTACTTAGTAAATATTGTTTTGTGCTCTTTGATTTTCTAAATAATAGTGGTATAAGAAAGAATAACCAATCAAAAGAAATGCAATTCCTTCTAAAAAACCACCAACCACATCAGAAGGGTAGTGAACGTGGTTAAAAATCCTTGTATAACCAATTAGTATTGGAAAACAGGCCCAAATGATGCACAATACAGTTTTTATAGCTTTATTTTTAATTAATAAAATTGTTAAAACAATCAAAATCCCAAATAATGTGGCACTGCCAACTGAATGTCCTGATGGAAAACTATAACCGTGAGCTGCCACAAGGTGTTGGGTAAGCGGTCTGTGACGAGCTATTGCGTGTTTGATGATCCAGTTGTATCCGTTAGCCGCAATCATTGTTCCAGCAGTAAAAAATGCATAAGCAAATTTTCTGCAAAACGCCAAAACAATTACCAAGATGATCGTTTCGACCATAATTACGTTAGTATTACCTAAATTAGTAAATGTAGTTGCAAACTTGATTGCAGCAGGATTGTTATTGCAAATAATATTTATGACAGTTTGATCAAATTTTTGGATAAACTGGTTTTCGGAAGCAACTAAAATTGCCCACGCTGCATAAGCAATCAAAAAGATTGTAGCAGGTACTATGGTGTCTCTTTTTGTCTGAATTGTTTTGTTCAAAAACTTTCTCCCCTTGTTTTTTTTATTCATTGTGGTAAATTATAATCATTATTGGTCAAAAAATAAAGATCAGGAACTAGTAGCAATTTTGTTTTTCTATAGAGAAGAGTCGGAAGGTGCAAGACTTGAAAAATAGGTTGTGAACTGAGCCTGGAACAAATCTAACGTTTGCTATCCGCGTTAAGGGGCATGAGTGTCGCACTTTTGGTGCGGAACTTAGGTGGTACCGCGATTATTCGTCCTATGAAAAAATATTTCATAGGACTTTTTTTATGAGGTAAAAAATATGTACAATCACAAAGTTGTCGAAAAAAAATGGCAGGATTACTGGGAAAAAAATCAAACATTTAAAACCGGTAATGACCCGAAAAAGAAAAATTATTATGTTTTAGATATGTTTCCTTTTCCATCCGGTAAAGGACTGCATGTAGGACACCCAGAAGGTTACACAGCAACCGATATTGTCGCACGAATGAAGCGCAGTCAAGGCTATAACGTCCTTCACCCAATGGGTTGGGATGCTTTTGGTCTTCCTACTGAACAATATGCTCTTCAAACGGGACAAGATCCGGCTGTTGTTACTACTGAAAATATTGCTAATTTTAAAAGACAGCTCAATACTCTAGGATTCTCATACGACTGGAACAGAGAATTGGCAACTTGTGATCCAAAATATTACAAGTGGACGCAATGGACTTTTGAGCAAATGTATAAAAATGGCTTGGCTTATGAGGCAGAAGCACCGGTTAACTGGTCACCAGATTTAGGTACAGTTGTTGCTAACGAAGATATTGTTGATGGTAAGACTGAACGTGGTGGTTACCCAATATATCGTCGTAACATGAAGCAATGGATGTTAAGAATTACCAAATATGCTGACCGTCTTCTTGCAGGCCTGGATAATCTTGACTGGCCAGAAAACATTAAGGAAATGCAACGTAACTGGATTGGTCGTTCAGTAGGTGCCCAAATTACTTTTAAGGTCAAAAATTCTAATGAAACATTTGATGTCTTTAGTACACGTCCGGACACTTTATTTGGCGCAACTTATGCTGTGTTAGCTCCTGAAAACAAATTAGTCAAAAAAATTATGACTGATGGTCATAAAGATGAAGTCAATGCCTATATTAAACAAATTGAATCTAAGTCCGACCTTGAAAGAACAGATTTAAATAAAACTAAGACTGGCGTTTTTACTGGTGCATATGCAATTAATCCTGTGAATAATGAAGAAATTCCTATCTGGATTGCTGACTACGTACTTGGCAGTTATGGTACTGGTGCGGTAATGGCTGTCCCAGCTCACGACTCCCGTGATTATGAGTTCGCCCGGAAATTCAATTTGCCTATTAAGGCCGTTATCAAGGGTGGAGATATTGCACAGGAAGCCTATACCGGTGATGGTCCACACATAGATTCTGAGTTCCTAAACGGCCTTAATATTGCAGATGCTAAAGAGAAAATTGTCGCCTGGCTTACTGAACACCATGCAGGAGAAAAAAAGGTCAATTACAAATTACGCGACTGGGAATTTAGTCGTCAGCGCTATTGGGGCGAGCCAATTCCAGTAATTCATTGGGAAGATGGGGAAACTACTTTAGTTCCTGAAGATGAATTGCCACTGGTTTTACCACACGCAACAGATATTAAGCCGTCAGGCACACCAGAAAGCCCCTTAGTAAACTTAAAAGACTGGGTTAATGTAGTTGATAAAAATGGCCGTAAGGGTAAACGTGAAACTAATACTATGCCTAACTGGGCGGGTTCTTCATGGTACTTCCTGCGCTTTGTTGATCCGCACAATGATAATAAATTAGCCGATTACGAATTGCTCAAGAAGTGGATGCCGGTTGATCTTTATATCGGTGGTGCAGAGCATGCTGTACGACACCTGCTTTATGCTAGATTTTGGAATATGGTTTTATATGATTTGGGAGTTGTTCCAAATGAAGAGCCATTCCAAAGATTATTCAATCAGGGATTAATTCTGAAAGACCATGATAAAATGTCTAAGTCAAAAGGCAATGTAGTTAACCCGGATGACGTGATCGATGAGTATGGTGCAGACAGTCTGAGAATGTACGAAATGTTCATGGGACCTCTTGATGCTTCTATTGACTGGGATGATAATGGTCCCGCTTCAACCAAGAAGTTCTTGGATAGGGTTTGGCGCTTATTTGTCAACGATTTAGATCTTAAAGCTATTCCTCAAGAAAATATCGTGGAGGACAACGATGGTACTTTAGATAAAGTTTATAATGAAACTGTTAAAAAGGTAACGGAAGATTTTGATGATTTACACTTTAATACCGCGATTTCTCAATTAATGGTCTTTGTTAATGCCGCACAGAAAGCTAAAACTATTCCAAGGAAATATGCGGAAGGTTTTATCACGCTTTTAGCGCCGATTGCTCCACACATGATGGAAGAAATCTGGCAGATATTTGGTCATAATGAATCTGTGACCTTTGCCAAATGGCCAACCTATGATTCGGCTAAATTAGTTGAGTCAACAGTTGAAATTATGGTACAAGTTAATGGCAAACTACGCGGAAATTTCACAGCAGCTGTTGATTTAGATAAAGCTGAAATTCAAAAGCAAGCCCTGGCTTTACCTCATGTACAAAAATTTTTAAAAGGCAAAGATATTAAGAAGGTCATCGTCGTACCAAATAAGATTGTTAATATTGTAGCCAAATAAAGTTAATTTTTCCTAAAGTGCAAAGTATATTTGTTGTTAATTGCCTTTTTTCATTCACAATAATATAGTTAGAAAACTAGATTTAGGGAATATTAATGAGAGAAAATAATTTAACTGAACAAAATACACAAAATACCTTCATTAAGGGCAGTGCGTGGATGACCTTTGGCTCTATTACGTCACGTATTTTAGGGGCACTCTATATTATTCCATGGTTTTATTGGATGTCACCTTACGGTAATATTGCCAATGCATTAACTGCTAGAAGTTATAATATCTATAGTATTTTTATTTTAATATCTACAGCAGGAATTCCAGGTGCTGTTGCTAAGCAGGTAGCTAAATACAATGCACTTAATGAATATGGTGTAGGACGTAAGCTTTTTCATCGTGGTCTGATTTTAATGGTAATTTTGGGTATCATATCAGCTGCAATAATGTACTTTGCTTCGCCTTTTCTGGCATCTAACGGCTCGCAGATTGATCCCAGACAGGTAAGAGTCATGCGTAGTCTGTCATACGCTATCTTGATTATTCCTGTGTTAAGCATCATGCGGGGATATTTTCAGGGCTATGAAGATATGATGCCATCGGCCATGTCTCAGTTTGTGGAACAGCTGGCGCGGGTTATTTGGATGTTATTAACTGCTTATGTAATTATGCAGGTGCAACACGGCAACTTTGTTGACGCTGTTGTGCAATCAAATTTAGCTGCAGCAATCGGAGCAATTTTTGGAATTGCCGTTCTAGCCTGGTTTTTGCTTTCGCGACGTGAGAAGCTTAATGAATTAGTTGAAAACTCTAATAATGAAATCCAAGTTTCAACCTCTGCTCTTTTTGCAGAAATTATTGCTCAGGCAATTCCGTTTATTATTATTGATGCTGGTATCCAGCTTTTTTATCTGGTGGATCAATATTCTTTTCATCCCATGATTGCTAGCTTAATCAATGCATCTAATAATACAATTGAGACTTGGTATGCGTTATTTGCCCTTAATGCCAATAAGTTGATAATGATTATCGTGTCTCTTGCCAGTGCAATGGCAGTGACAACAATTCCTTTGTTGTCTGCAGCACATACGAAGCATGACTTTCACGCGATTTCAAATCAAATAGGCAACACTTTAGATTTATTTCTATTCGTCATGATTCCTGCTTCTTTTGGTATGGCAGCAATTTCTACACCGGTTTATACAATTTTCTATGGTTATGATAAGCTGGGTGCAAATGTATTATATCTATCATCTTTTACAGCAATTAGTTTGGGTTTATTCACTGTATTGATGGCGATTTTGCAGGGATTATCAGAAAATGGTCTTGCGATAAAGTATTTATTATTAGGCTTGATTATAAAAATTTTGATGCAATATCCAATGATTTATTTGTTTAAGGTTTTTGGACCATTGATTGCAACTAATTTAGGGATGCTTGTCATTATCTTTATGGCTTTAAAACACCTTAAAGTCGGCTATAATTTTAACCAAGATCGAACAAGAAGGCGTTTTATCGGAATTACCGCATTTTCTGTAATCATGTTTTTAATCGTTTTGGCAGTAGAAAAGGGACTTGAATTGTTCTTGAATCCTGCAAGTAGTTTGCAGTCGTTAATTATAGTAGTTATATCCATTATTGTCGGGTGCTTATTTTACGGATTTGCTGCGATTAAGTCTGATTTGGCACAAAAAATTCTTGGGGATAAAATTATTCCTATATTGGATAAACTGCACATTCGTGCTTAAACAAAACCCAATATAATTAAATTTGATATCGATATTCTTTCGGTATCATTTTTTATTTTATTTAACTAACCGATTTAAGATTAATTATGCGGTGTAATTAAAAAATTAGGTAAAATAAAAAGCTCATCAATTGCTAAAATTCTATCTAGCAATTGATGAGCTGCTTTTAATATACCAATCTTGAATTTATTTGTTCAACTTAATTAAAATTATAACTTTATGCCTTCTGTTTATCATAATTCAAGGTATAATCTACACAATCAATAATTTTTTGAGCACCTTCTAATAAAATTTCTTTTTCAGTTGATAGGGAAATTCTGAAGTATCTTTCTGAATATTGAAAATCACTTCCCTTGGCCACAATTACATGGAAGTGTTTTTCCAGCAATTTATAGTATAAGTCAATGTCCTTGATAGCCTCTGGTACTTCAATAAACATGTATAAGCCACCCATGTATGAGGAGGAAGGAAAATACTTACTCGTAGCAAAAAGTCTAGTTAATTCTGCGCCTGTCTGTTTGATTTCTGCGATATGGTGGGTATATTTCTCTGGTTCTTCCAAAATTATTTCCCCGATGAATTGACTAATAGTCGGGGAACTAAAAGTGATTCCTTCATTATAAAAGCCATCCCGCTCAATAATATTGGCTGGTGCAATGACATAGCCAAGACGTATTCCTGGTATGGCAAAACTTTTGGAAAAGCTGCTTACTAAAATTTGATGGGAAATATCAGTTGAAATTGGCTGATATTGATATTTACTGGGATAATCGCTGTAAACGTGATCGTCAATCACAAAAATATTTTTCTCTTCACAAAGATTATTCAAGAATTCCCGATCCGTTTGCGATAAACTGGCCCCAGTAGGATTGTTAGGATAATTAATAATGATGGCCTTGGTATTTGTATTTACGGCTTTTTTGATTTGCTCAATTGGAAGTGCAAAAGTGGGTGCTTCTGATTTAACAATTACTGGAGTTGCGCCAACTCCCGCAATTAAATTTAAATATGAAGGGAAAAAAGGAGCAACAACAATAATTTCATCGGATTTAGTATTAATGAGTGATTTTAATGATAAAAAAGCACCGTGTAGACACGAAACGGTAATTTGAATATTATTGATGTCAATATCCTTTATTCCGTAGGTTTTACTGTAGTATGACACAATTTTTTCTCTCAGTTTAGGCAGTCCCAAACCCGGAGTATATCCATTTCCAGCATTCTCAACTCTTTTTACCAATTTATCAATTATTCTTTTGTTTATTCCAGAACGAAAATCTCCAATAGACAAGTCAATGTAGTCGGAGGGAAGTATATTAACGTCTAAGCTCATAATACGCTAACCTTTCTTTAAGTAAATTATTGTATAAATCATATTCTTTAATTAAAAAAAGGTCAACTTAACTAAAAAATAAATCCAAGTATAATTGAGCAGTTTTGCCCATATATACTTGGGTTTTTAGCTAATCTCACGTTAATTTAGTTTTGAAAGGCTTAAATAACGTGTTGAAATTCAATTATATTTTTATAATCAGTTTAAGGCTTGTGAAATTCACCATCAAGAGTATCATCATGACGATTTTTTTCAGGCATTACAATAGCAGCAATAATATATAAAAGCAGTCCGGGAAAGGTTGTACATAGTATTAATGCTGCACCACCAATTCTGGTCCACGCTTTATCCCAACCAAAATATTCTGCAACACCGCCAAATACTCCGGATATAACTTTATCCTTGGATTTTGTTAATCGTTTTTGCATGACTGTGCCTCCTTTTGTATTAATTTTAATACAAAATAATCATTAAAGTATATATTAAAATATTTTTTTATTATAAAAATACTAGTTACAATTTAAAGCCCAGTAAATGAATAAACTAATGACTTAAGAAGTAGTAATTTGGTAAGTAGTACTTTTTATATTTTAAAGAAGTTGTTGAATATGACATTTTAGATGTGTATTGTTTGTATGCCAAAAAACTTGTTTTAGATATTAACAAATACTAATTATACCCAAATTCATCAAACTCATATTGGATTGCAAAAAGAAAAGGGAGACTCAGTGATGTTACCTAGACGATATTCACTTATTTGTATTATGATATTTTTGAAAGATTAAGATGAAAGTCTTTCAATGGCAAAATTAACTCTTTTGTAGGTTAAGGTAAGGTTTCTCGTTTGTTATTTAAATGTCTTCGCTACAAAAGATTAGCTTAGTTGGTAGAGCATCTGACTTTTAATCCCTGAGTAGTTGGTTCAAATCCCGTCTCCTTCGTGAATTCTTAACAGGTGTTGAGAATTCTTATTTATTCATTTAAGAAGGTCTGGTTATTTTGACCAGGCTTTTATAATCGTTTTTGAGGTATGTAAAAATGAGCAAGGAAAATAATGAAATATCTAATCTTTTTAGAAATACTGTAGAACATTTAGTTGAAAAATATGTTCCAATTTGGGGGGATATTTTAGCTGTACTTAATAAAAATATTTCCGATAACAAATTGAATGAAATAAATACAAGGCTTGAGCCGCTAGAAAAAAAGTTGGCCAAAATTAAGAAATCAGATTTAAAAAAATTGGAAGATCTTTCTGGTGAAAATGCATTGTTGATGAAAGCCGATTTGTACAATTTATTAGATGCATATTTTAAAGCAGCTTTAGAAAAAAGAAGAGAGTATTTAGCTAATGCAATTTTTAATACTGTAACTTTAAAAAATTTTGATTATCAGCAAAATTCATTTTTTACTTTAACTTTGAATAATACACCTGATATATCAATTGAATTTTTGCAACTTTGGTATAATACTTTTAGGGAAGATGGGAGAAAAAAGATTCCTAATAAAGAATTTAAAAAATTACAAAAAAAGTATAGATCAAATATAGAACAGCATGAAGTTATATTAAGCTGTGTATCTAATGGATTATTACTTAGTTATGAAGATAGTACGAGAATTAGTATGAATGATGACCAAGATTATGGATGGAAAATTACTGAACTAGGAGAAAATTTATTAAAATTTATTTCAGAGAAAAAATAACTTTACATTGCTCCAAACTGATTGCCATTTATATGTACAAAATTAAACAGGTTGGTGGAAAAATATGTACAAATTAATTGCAAAACGAATATTTCAAAGTTCTATTGAAAAAAGTAGATTAATTTAGCTAAATAAGAAAACGCAGCTTTGAAAGATAAGTTACAAAAATTAGAATAGCAGATTGCTCAAGATGAACAAGAGAGTCACAACCTTTACAAATGATTGTGCCTGCATAAATGCCTATAACCTGCTGAAGTCATTTTGTTATGCCTTGGTCACCAAAAAGCTGCAGGCAATTAAAAAAGTCAATTGTGCTAAAGAAGATGTTGACAGGCAGAGGCCAAATTATATTAACTTTTAAGTATAATCTTAAAGCGGTAATAACGGGACAAAATCGGATTATTCCGAAGATATCTTGGAGAGCTTCAATCGCAAAATAAAACAAATCGAATGCACAGTTTTTGATTATTCCAATTTCCATAATTTGTTAATTAGGATTAAATTGAAGGAAAAAAGGTAAAAGGAAAAGAATCAAGCAGCTAATAAACTGCTTGATTCTTTTTTAATTACTTTTTAACAACAGAATTTGATAAAAACCAAAATTATTTGCACGACGACTGCCACAGCTTTATATCCTGCTGTTGATATTTTGAAATATGCCCCGAAAAAGATTCGAACTTTCACTTAGTTACCTAAACAGCGACCTGAACGCTGCGCGTCTGCCAATTCCGCCATCGGGGCTTATTATTTTTAGCACAGTAATAATCATACCAAAAATTTGGTAAAATGTAAGCATAAAACGTAAAATAATCCAAAAAATATCAGGGAAGGGAGACTCATACTTGAAAAAGAAAGCAAAAACCGCCATTCTATTTTTTATCAGCCTTTTATTACTGGCACTGCCAGTTGACGTAAATGCTGCTGCAAAATTGCCTGATAATTATAATCAAGGTAATGTAGCTATCGATGCCAAGGCAGCCATAGCAGTTGATAGTAAGACTGGGCAATTATTGTATGGCAAAAATATTAATCAGCCATTGCCAATAGCTTCAATGACAAAACTGGTAACCGCATATTTAACCCTAAAGGCAATTGATCAGGAAAAAATAAATTGGAACACTAAGGTTACACCTACTCGGCAAATATTTGCCGTTGCCAGTAACAGAGAGTATTCAAACGTTCCCTTGCGTATGAAGCACACGTATACGATTAGACAATTGTATCAAGCAACTTTAATTGAATCCGCTAACGGAGCCGCAATGATGTTAGCAGAAGCAGTTAGTGGTTCTCAGGTTGCCTTTGTTAAGCAAATGAGACAGCAATTGCAAAAATGGGGTATCAAAGATGCTCGTATTTATACGACTTGCGGCTTGCCCAATAAAAGCGTTGGTAATGATGCTTATCCTGGGGCAGGTAAAAATGATGAAAATATGTTGTCTGCCAAGGATATGGCTATTGTAGGGCAGAAATTAATACAGGATTATCCCGAAGTACTTAAGACGACTAGAATTGCTAAGATGGACTTTATTGACCAAAATATGGCAACGCCAATGAGCAATTTTAACTGGATGCTAAAAGGGATGCCGCAATACCATAAAAATCTAAAAATCGATGGTTTGAAAACAGGAACAACTGACGCCGCAGGTGCTTGTTTTATTGCGACTGCACCTCATCGTGGTGGGCGAATCATTACTGTAATCATGGGCGCAAAACATGTTACTAACACTGATCCAGCCCGTTTTATTCAAACAGCTAAACTGCTCAACTATGTTTATCAAAAATACGAGCCCCTAGTTTTTCAGCGTAATGAAATAATTATTGGTCACACTAATATGGCAGTTCACAATGGACAAGCCAGGCAGATAAATATTGGTATTAAAAATAAAACACTAATCTGGAAACCACGAAATGGTTCTAAATTTCGGGTAGGTTTAACATCCAAAATCGTTGAAGCTCCGGTAGAAAAAGGGCAAAAAATTAACTCTTATTACTTCAAGATTGGCAAAAACAAAATTATTTCATTGCAAAGTCCTGATGGTCTAATGTTGTCCGCCCAGGCTTTAGAATCAACCAATCGAGTAAACATTTTTGTAAGGTTTTGGCGCTGGTTATTTGGAGGCTAATATGGCAGAAATTACAGAAGATATTTTGACCAAAGTAATTAAAAAAAGGCCAAGTAATTCTCACAAAGGCAATTACGGCAGGGTCTTATTAATAGGTGGCAGTGAAAACTATGGTGGTGCAATTATCATGGCAGCCGAGGCTGCACTTAATAGTGGTGCTGGACTAATTTCTGTGGCTACCCATGCAGTAAACCTGGATGCACTGCATGCGCGTAATCCTGAGGTCATGTTTATTGACTGGCGTGACCGGAATTTGGTAAATTTAATGAAAAAAATGGATGTTATTGTTTGTGGACCAGGTTTGGGCTCCGGCACTTTTGCCCTGCAATTAATGTCAACGATATGTCAAAATATTTCTCAAAATCAAATATTAATTTTGGACGCAAGTGCTTTGGACATGATTAGTCAGGATGCAAAATTAATTCCAACTCAGGTCGGTTTAGTGGTCATAACACCACATCAGATGGAATGGCAAAGGTTGAGTCAAATTAGAATTTCATATCAGACTGACAGTGCGAATTTAGATGCTTTAAAAAAGATTTTTCCTACTCAAAATGCTATTTTGGTTTTAAAATCAAATCACACTCATGTTTATACCAAATCTAATCAGATTTTTGTAAATCCAATAGGCAATCCCGGTATGGCTACAGGTGGAATGGGAGATACATTGGCTGGTATAATAGGAGGCTTTACAGCTCAATTTGGTGATAGTTTAGATTCTGTTCTGGCTGCAGTTTTTATTCATTCTTTGGCAGGCGATAAAATTGCTGAAAATAATTATGTAGTGCGACCGACTGAAATAAGTGCAATGTTGCCTCAGCTAATGAGTCAATATGCTAATTAGATATTTTACGTTAAAAATTTGGTTGGGAGAAAGGTTATAACATGAAGAAAAGTCTTTTAAAAGTTCTTACTGCTTTTTGTGTTCTATTAATATGTGCTATTAGTCTGGCACGAATTTCAATGCCATCTCAGCCAGAAACTAAAAACTCAACTAAGGAAGCGAAGAAAACAGCTGTTATTAAAACCGCAGCATCTTATCGACCGTACCGGGACCCAAAGGATTTACGTTCTCCTTTTAATTGGAAAAAGCCAAGTGAGACAAAGCCTTATCCTAAAATTAAGCATCTCGAAAATGACTTAACAATTAGAGTCTCCCTCAAGGGTAATCGAGTTTACATCTTGCGGGGTAATAAACGAGTGTACACCATGCTGGCAAGTGCTGGTTTGTTTAAAAAAGGCAAGTCATTGACACCAACAGGAAATTATAAAATTAAAAATGGTCGTGGAGACTCTTTTTATAATCCTGAATTAAATGAAGGTGCTAATAACTGGACCAGCTGGGACAAGGAAAATGTTTATCTTTTTCATTCGGTTCCTACAAAAAGTAATGGCAAATACAACATCAAAGAGGCTGAAAAGTTAGGTGTTAAGCCTGCCTCTCATGGCTGTATCAGATTAAGCGTACCTGATTCACGCTGGTTGGCTGAAAATATTCCAGTAGGTACCAAAGTAATTATCAAAAATAACTAAAAAATTTGGCTAAGCTTTCATTTACTGTTATAATCTTTTGATGAAAGTGGTTAGGAGTAGTAGGCTTTTTTCTAGAAAAGCGAGCTTGAGTTGGTGAAAGTCAAGCTGGAAAAATGACTGAAGGCGTGTCTAACTAATAATTTAGCAAATTTAATAAGCGGATACTTTGTATCAAATAGAGTGGTACCGCGGGTTATAACTCGTCTCTTCTTCAAATAATGAGGAAGAGACTTTTTTTGGCATTTAGGAGGAAAAATGGATTTTAAAGATAAGGTAGTTGACTTAATCGCTAGTCAGGTTGACCTTCCCAAAGATCAAATCAATTCATTAATTGAAAGACCAAAAAATGAAAAAATGGGTGACTATGCTTTTCCAGCCTTTGCATTGGCAAAAGTGCTGCATCAAAATCCTGTAGTTATTGCGCAAAATATTGCAGACAAACTAAAAAGCAGCGACTTTGCTGCAATTAAAGCTGTTGGACCCTACGTTAATTTTTCTATCAATCACAGCAAGTTGATTTCACAAACTCTCACAGAAATCTTGCAACAAAAAGAACATTATGGTGACCAAAAATTGGGAGAGGGGAATGTTCCTATTGATATGTCTAGCCCCAACATTGCAAAACCAATGTCGATGGGGCACTTAAGGTCAACAGTAATTGGCAATTCAATTGCCAAGACCCTGCAAAAAGTTGGTTACACACCAATTAAAATCAACTATTTGGGTGATTACGGCACGCAATTTGGTAAATTAATAGCGGCCTACAAGCACTGGGGCGTTGAAGAAGACGTTAAAAAAGACCCCATCATGAATTTATTTAAATATTACGTCAAGTTTCACAAAGAAGCTGAAAAGCATCCAGAACTTGATGATGAGGGACGTGCATGGTTTAAAAAACTAGAAGACGGTGATCCGGAAGCAGTTAAATTATGGCAATGGTTCCGTGATGTATCTTTAGCTGATTTCAACCGTATTTACAAAGAATTAGGAGTTACTTTTGATTCTTATAAAGGTGAAGCTTTCTTTAACGATAAAATGCAACCCGTGATTGATGAACTAAAAGAGAAGGGACTTTTACATGAATCTCGCGGTGCACAAGTGGTTGACATGGGTGAAGATAAAAATCCAGCTTTGATTGTTAAATCTGACGGTACGAGTATCTACTTAACACGTGATTTGGCAGCTGCAATTTATCGTATGAAAACTTATCATTTTGTCAAAATGCTTTACGTAGTCGGTAATGAGCAGGCTCAGCACTTTGTGGAATTAAAATCTGTTTTGAAAAAAATGGGTTATGATTGGGCTGATGAAATTTACCATGTTCCTTTCGGCTTGATTACTCAAAATGGTAAAAAGTTATCTACTAGAAAAGGCAATGTGGTTTTTCTTGATCAAGTTTTACAAGATGCCGTTAAACTAGCTCAAAAACAAATTGAGCAGAAAAATCCTGATTTGACCAATAAAGATCAAGTAGCTCATGATGTTGGAGTTGGCGCAGTTATTTTTCATGATTTAAAGAATGAAAGAACTGAAAACTTTGACTTTGACCTTGATGAAGTTGTTCGTTTTGAAGGTGACACAGGTCCATATGTGCAGTATACAAATGCTCGTGCACAAAGTGTTTTGCGCAAGGCAGCCGTTCAAGGTCACGAACCGCAATTAACAGATATACAAATTGATGATGACTGGTCTTTTGGTGTTGCTAAGTCCCTTGCTGATTTTCCTCGTATCATTGCTCGCAGCAGTGATAAGTTTGAACCATCAGTTATTGCTAAGTTTGCTCTTGATTTAGCTAAGAAATTTAACAAGTATTATGCAAATGTTAAAGTTTTAGTAGATGATGATCAAATTAGTGCTCGATTGGCACTAGTTCAGGCAACTTCAATTGTTTTAACTGAATCTTTGCGTCTATTAGGTGTGAATGCTCCTAAAGAAATGTAAAAGTTTTAAATAATAACGTTTACATCAAATAAAAGATTGTTCAACGATTAATTAATACGATACAATATGACTGTAAGTTTAATAGGAGGTATATTTAATGGCATATTTAGATAATGGTAATCAAATCTTTAAAGATGCTCGTAAAAACCATTATGCAGTAGGTGCTTATAACACTAACAACTTGGAATGGACACGTGCAATTTTACAGGCAGCTGAGGAAACAAGAACCCCAGTTTTAATTCAGGTGTCAATGGGTGCAGCTAAGTACATGGGTGGCTATAAAGTTGCTAAGGACTTAGTTGAAGACGAAATTGATGCGATGGATATTTCTGTTCCAGTTGTATTGAACTTAGATCACGGTAGCTTTGAAGCTGCTAAAGAATGTATTGCTCTTGGTTACTCATCAGTTATGTTTGATGGTCATGCATTACCAACTGAAGAGAACTTAGCTCAAACTAAAGAAATTGTTAAGTTGGCGCATGAACGTGGCATTTCAGTTGAGGCCGAAATCGGTAAAATTGGTGAAAATCAAGGTGCCGATGGTGGTGAACTTGCTTCTGTTGAAGACGCAAAAACTTTCGTAGCTGCAGGTGTTGACAAACTTGCTTGTGGTATTGGCAATATCCATGGTGTTTATCCAGAAGGCTGGAAAGGTTTAAACTTTGATCGTTTGAAGGAAATTGCTGATGCAGTTTCTGTTCCATTGGTATTACATGGTGGTTCAGGTATTCCTGAAGACCAAGTTAAGAAGGCTATTTCTCTCGGAATTTCTAAAGTTAACATTAACACTGAATTTCAATTAGCTTTCCAAGCTGCTACTCGTAAGTACTTTGAAGCACATAAGGATGAAGATAAAGAGAACAAGGGTTACGATCCTCGTAAGCTTCTTCTTCCAGGTACAGAAGCAATTACAGCTTCAATGAAGGAAATGATCACTTGGCTTGGTACTCCATCAATTGATGACAAGATTAAGTCAGCAGGTTTTGACAAGAGTTCATTGAACTTGGAATAATTTAATAATTATAATATAAGAGAGATCAATCTGAATGATTGGTCTCTTTTTTATTTTAACAACTGGGATTAAAAATCGATTGCAAACGAAAAACATTATTTTCATAATTATATTTTAAGACTGAAAAATGTGCCTCTTCTAATTTGACTTTCTCATGTTCAAAATATTCTTTTTTCGGTTCTTTTGCTTGTTTAATTCCTAAAGAAGTTAGAGGTGAATCACAAAATCCCTGGATCTTATGTTGGACATTAAACAAAGTTTGTCCGTTACGCATTAGATAAACATATTTCATTTTTACCTTCTCGGATATATACATTTAATTGTAAACAAAAATATCATAAAATCTAAATGAAATAAATTGACTTAAAGTCTAATTTAAGCGTTATACTCAAGAAAAGAAGTATGGAGGGATAAACATGATTTTTGAAGAAACATTTACACTTAATAATGGGGTAAAAATCCCTAAACTAGCATTAGGAACCTGGAAAATCCCGGATAATGAAGTAGCTGCACCTGTGAAAAATGCCTTAAAAATGGGTTACCGGCATATTGATACTGCTCAGGCATATCATAACGAAAAAGGAGTTGGTCAGGGTATCAAAGATTCAGGTATTAGCCGTGATCAAATCTTTGTTAATTCTAAAGTAGAGGCTGAAATCAAAAATTATCAAGAAGCTAAAAAGTCAATTGATGAAACCCTTACTCGCATGGATCTTGACTATTTAGATATGATGATTATTCACAATCCTCAACCTTGGAAGGAAGTTAATCAGTCAGATGATCGCCATTTTGAAGGAAATCTAGAGACTTGGCGAGCATTAACAGATGCTATGAAAGAAGGAAAATTACGCGCAATTGGTGTTTCCAGTTTTCAGCCGAAGGATTTGCAGAATTTATTTGACAACAGTGATGTTAAACCAATGGTAAATCAAATTTTGTGTCATATTGGAGCAACACCAAAAAAGTTGATTAATTTTTGTCAAGAACATGACATCGTTGTGGAGTCATTTTCGCCTGTTGCTCACGGTGAGGCTCTGACGAATAATACTATTAAGAGTATGGCAGAAAAATATCAAGTTTCAGTTGCACAACTTTGTATTCGTTACGATTGGCAACTTAATACCGTAGTTTTACCTAAGTCTGTAAATCCAGAACATATGAAACAAAATTCAGAATTGAATTTTGAAATAAGTGATGTAGACATGAAAACTTTGGAGAATATTCATAATTTTGATTATGGCACTTCGAGTCATTTTCCAGTATTTGGTGGAAAAAGATAAAAGAATACTTCAAATCTTCTAAAGTAAACTATAGTTTAAATTTTTCGAATAAGTTATCGGAATATAAAGTTAATTTCTTGATTTAACTTGATAATAAAAACAATCAAATACCAAACTTGCCTTCTAAACTGATTTTCAGCATAGAAGGTTTTTTGTATTTAAAAAATTTAAATTAAGTCGATTTATAACTAATAAAGTAACTTCTTGATAAGCTTATTTTTACTTACAATTAATATAAATGTCCGTTGTAGAAACAAACAACGGACACTTTTTAATTATTTAAGCGTTTACATGAATGGCAAAATAAAAATATCAGGAGGTATGACCAGTGCATAAAGAAATTAGTCAAGAAATTATTGATTATCTCAAGCTTCACAATAAGTTCATTACTTCTGAGGAACTATCAAATGGTTTAAATGTTTCGAAAAAAACAATTGCTCGCCATATCAATAGTATCAATAAAAAATATTCTCAACCAATAATTATTTCTCAAAGGGGGCGGGGCTATGAGCTAAACTATTCAAATTATCTAAATGTGGCAAATAACAATGTCCATAATGATTCATCAACACAACTAAGACAGGAGAACATGCTGGCAAAATTGCTTTTTGCATCCCCCAATGATGTTAAAATTTATGACTTAGTTAACAGTTTGTATATAAGCGAACCTGTCTTGAGAAATGATGAAAAGCAAATCGGTAAAAGAATAAGTAAGTGGAATTTAAAACTTGAAAGCAAACAAAGATCTGTAAAGATTACTGGCAATGAAAAAGACATCAGAAGTGCTTTGATGGAGGTAGTTCTTCACATTAATAAGTCTACGGACATTGAAACTTTGCGAAAAAATACTTCTCAATTAGATCAAAAGGATTTTAATTTTGCTTTGAGCCAGGTCGAAATGGCACTGCGAGTTTTAAATGGCTCTTTACCTTATCCGTATAATATAAATTTCTTTGCTCATATTTATGTTCTTTTGATTAGGGCAAAAAAATTTAAGGCAATGGATAAGTCAATTTCTCTAGATACCAGTTTGCAAACAGAAATTAAAATGAATCCTGAAATTTTTAGCATTTGCAAAAGTATTGTATCAAACATGAAAAAGTATCTAGGCTTTAAAGGAGAAGAATTAGATTCCGAAGTTTATTACTTATTTAAGTATCTGCTAACTTCTCGCTTTAATTCATTTGATGGCATTGTTCTTGATGATCGCGATTTGGCAGATCAGGTTACCGACTTTTTTATTTCCAAAGTTTCCGCTTATTTACATTGCAGCTTTTCACCTTCTATAAAAGATGAAATTAAAAATCATGTTTTGGCCATGATTAGCAGGCTGAAAATGAAGATATCCTTACCAAATGCCCTTTTAAAAGATATTAAACTAGAATATCCGCAAGTTTTTACTGCCACTAAAAAAGCTGCCACCTTAGCAAGTCAAAAATTTAATTTACCGGTAATCTCGGATGATGAAACTGGATTTATCTGTTTGTACTTTGCTAAATATTATGAAGAAAATAATAAATCAAATAAGAAGATTAAGGCCTATGTTATTTGCACAACAGGTATTGGGACTTCCGGAATTATTTCCACCAAGATAAAAAATTCAATCCCTGAAATTGAAATTGTTGGGTTAGCTTCAAATTATGATGTTGAAAGTATTATCAAAAATGAGCCTGAAATTGAATTGCTAATTAGTACAGTTCCTATTAATTATCACGGAAAGATTCCTGTCGAATTAGTAAGTGCCTTTTTTACGAAAAAGGATGAACAGAAAGTCAGAAATGTAGTAAGGAACATCATTAATGAACGAAATTTTGCTTGAAAGTTATGATTTTGATGTAACAGATCAAAAAGCGGCTTTTCAAATTATAGCTGATATTGTCGCTCCCAAAATGGAGGTGAGCAAAGTAACAGTTTTAAAAAGCTTGTTAACGAGAGAAAAAACCGCTAATACGGCTTTAGTAAAAGGGATTGCCATTCCCCACATAATTTTAGAACTTGATTTTACGCCTTGGCTATTAATTATAAAATCACAAACTCTAGTCGCTGACTGGGATTGTCTTGATGATTCCAAGGTTAATACGCTTATCTGTTTAATAGTTCCTAGAATAATAAAAAAATCCAACAAAAGCTTTAAAAAAATAATTCAGATCATCGACAAGTTGGCTGATGACAATGTTATTGCAGAAATAAACAAAGCTGAAAGTGCAACTGAAATTGTTCAGATTTTAAAAAGATAGGAGGTCAAAAAATTTGGCTGAAAAAGAAATTAATATTGCGAAAGTCATTAATTTAAACTTGATTGACCTTCATTTAAATGGAAAAACTAAAAAAGATGTAATTAAAGAGCTTAGTAATCTTTTGAAAGAGGATGACGATATTACGAATACCCAAGACTTCATTGATGACGTATTTCTACGTGAAGAAGAAGGGGAAACTGGAATTGGTCAAGGGGTGGCAATTCCACACGGCAAATCAAAAGCCGTCAAAAATACTATGATAGCGATTGGTCTAAGTGATCATCCTATACCTTGGGAAACTTTAGATGATAAACCAGTTACAGCCGTAATTTTATTTGCAGTCAGGGATCAAGATGCGGATACGTTGCACCTAAAGCTTTTACAAAGAGTGGCAATTTTACTGTCTGATGATGATTTCATTGATAAGCTACATGACGCCAAAAATAAGAAAGATGTTATTGATCTTTTGTGTGGAAACAAAGGGAGATGATTAATTATGAAAATAGTTTGTGTTTGTGCTTGCACTTCTGGTATTGCCCATACTTACCTAGCTAAGGCAAAGTTGGAAAAAGCAGCCAAAGAATTGGGGGATGAAATTCACATTGAAACTCAAGGAACAATTGGTACAGAAAATGCATTAACTCCTGAGCAAATAGCTGAGGCAGATGTGGCATTGCTGGCTGTTGATATTGCAACTACTGGCAACGAGCGTTTTAAAAATATTCCGACAGTAAAAGTAGGTACTTCTCTTGTTGTAAAGGCTCCCAAACAATTGCTGGAAAAAATTGAAGAAGAAGTGAAAGAAAAAAAGAGTCAAAAGGAGTGATTTAAATGAATACATTTGTCACAGGTGCTAAAAAAGCTGGATCAGCCGTCAAAAAGCATCTGTTAACTTCCATTTCATACATGTTGCCATTAGTTGTGGCTTCTGGATTATTGATAGCCATAGGTAATCTGATGGGCGGTAAGCAGGTAACAAGCCTTGCACAAATGAACTTTCCCAATAGCATGACCACTTTAGGTGTGCTGGGAATGGGATTATTACCATCGTTCATCGCCGGTTATATTGGTTATTCAATAGCCGATAGACCGGGTATTGCGCCTGGATTTCTTGCAGGACAGATAGCTTCTTTTTTGGGAGCAGGTTTTCTTGGCGGTATCATTGGAGGATTTATTGCTGGTTATATCGCACTAGGTATTAGAAAAATTAAAGTCCCTCGGTGGGCTAACGGACTGATGCCTATGTTAATAGTACCAACTGTTACTGCAATTTTTACAGCTCTGATTATGTTTTTCCTATTAGGTCAACCATTAACTGCTGCCACGACCGCTCTTAATCATTTCATTACTGGCTTAGATCGGTCACAAAGAGCCTTATATGGCTTCTTAATTGGCTGGATTGGTTGTGCTGATTTTGGTGGAGCTATCAGTAAAATTCCAAACCTAATTTGTGATGGCTTATTGCTTGATGGAATCAAAGGGCCTGAAGGAATTAAAGTCCTAGCGGCCATGGTGCCACCATTTGGAATTACTATGTCTTACTTTTTTGCCAAACTATTTCATAAAAATATTTATACCAAAAGAGAAATTGAAAATATTGAAGTAGCCTTTCCGATGGGATGTTGCATGATAACTGAAGGTGTTATTCCTATTGCAATGAACGACTTATTACGGACTTTGCCTTGTACTTGGATTGGCTGTGGCATTACAGGAATGATTAGTTATGGCTGGGGCAATGAGAGCTCAGTTCCTTCTGGCGGAATTTTTGTAATTCCAGCTATGTCTAAGCCGCTGGTTGCTGTAATTGCTTTAGTAGCAGGTTCATTAGTAACAGGAATTTTATTGGCAATTATTAAAAAGCCGTTGACTGATAAAGAGGTAAATGAAACTCAAGATGAAAGTCAAGATGATGAAAAGAATGTTGATCTCTCAGGAGTGAATTTACAATAAAAAAATTAGAGGAAGTGATGCAAAATTAATTTATAAAAAGAAGTTAATAATATTTAAATTTATTATATTTAGTATTTGAGGAGAAAAAATGACCTTAGTAAATATGAATCAGCTACTTGAAGTAGCAAGAAATAACAATTTTGCAGTAGGAGCATACAATGTTTCAAACCTGGAATTAATGAGAACTTCAATTGAACAATGTGAAGCTGATTATGCCCCTGCAATTATTATGATCCACCCAACAGAGTTAAGATATTGCAAAGATGACTTTATCAGCTATGTTTTAACACGTATTCGTGATAGTAAAATTCCTGTGGCACTTCATCTTGACCATGGTGATTCTGTGGATAGTGCAGCTAGAGCAATTCATGATGGCTTTAGTTCGGTAATGATTGACATGTCAGCTGAAGATTGGGATACAAATGTTGCTCTAACTAAAGAAACAGTAACAATGGCTCATAGAGTTGGTGTTTCTGTTGAAGGTGAAGTTGGTACTATTGGTCAAACTGGAGTTCATGTTGAAGGACATAAAAAAGAGGGGATTTACACCACACCTGAAGAAGCTCAAAAATTTGTCGAAGAAACAGGTGTTGATACTCTAGCAGTAGGAATAGGTACCAGTCACGGCATTTACCCTGCTGATGTTACTCCTAAAATTAGAATTGATATTTTACAAAAAATAGTTCAGGCAGTTCCTGATACACCTCTAGTTTTGCATGGTGGTTCTTCAAATCCAGACGAACAGATTGCTGAAGCAGTAAAGAACGGTATTAGCAAAGTTAATATTTCTTCAGATTATAAACACGCCTTCTTTGAAAAGACTCGTGAAATTCTAGCTGAAAATGACGGTTGGGATCCTAATCATTTGTTGCCAGAAGCAATTGAAGCAGGGAAAAAGGTTATTCATCATAAAAATGACCTATTTAATTCTATTGGCAAAGCCAAATTATATGAGGGTATAGATCCTTGGCGAGCAGATAAAATCTAACTAAAAACTAAATTGTTACATAAAAAGTCTACAACGTTTAAAAGTAGTTGTAGACTTTTTATATACATTTGAACACTCAATATATTGTATTGGTGTACAAATTTAGAGTTAACAGTATAATGTATCTTGTAACGGATGAATAATGAAATATTTTTTGAGGTGATATAAAAATTGCGCGAAGAACTGAGATTTTTAAAATGTATTGATCATGATGTGCCAATGCAAATTGATATTCCGGATGAAAGTAGTAAATCTCCCGCTGTATTGATGATTCATGGTTTCATGTCTTCCAGAAATAATGATAATCATATGCTGGCCAGAATTAGCAAAAGAATTGTTGAAGCCGGAATTATTGCAGCAAGAATTGACTTGTGCAGCATGGGAGAGAACCTTTATTCAAGAGAAAATTATGGCATGAAAGTGATGACTGATGAGGTTAAAGCAAGTTTTAAATATTTGCAGTCTTTACCTTATGTTGAAGAAAATAGCGTGGGACTTTTAGGTCATAGCCTTGGTGGTCGTTTAGCATTTACTTGTTCGACATTACCTGCAAAAATCATAGTTTCTCTAAATGGTGCTATCAATACATCAGAGCCTCTTGAAATGACCTATGATAAATTTGAAATGGCTAATCTAGGTTACAGCATTGTTCATACTAGTAGCGGCGGTGTTGAACTGGTTTACCGCAGATTCTTTGATGAGTTGAAGACAACTTTGAATGATAACATTAAAAACTTTAAAAATCCTATTTTAGTTGAAGTTTGTACCAGCGATCCTACTTTGGATCCGAATATCAGTCTCAATTTTATTAAAAACTGTCACATGGATAATGTGGATTTGTTCACTGTTGAAAATGCAAATCATACTTACAATGTTGAAACTGGAGATTTTACCAAACTTAATGAAGTTATTAGTAAAGTCGTCCCATGGATTAATTCACATATCAAATAAAAACCAGCTTAATTAAAGCTGGTTTATAAGTACTATTTTGAGCTTAGCTTTAATCATAAAAGCTAAGTTTTTTTATTATAACTTTGTAAAGGTAGTTGGTTCTTTAAGTGCGCGCTCTGTCCAAAGCAAAACTTGATTTTGTTGAATTTCAATTGGTAAAAGCTCATGTTGATATAATCTTTCTTCCACAAACATCTTACCTTTTTCATTAACAATAACTGGATAATCCCACTTGCCAATAGTAACTGTTAAATTACCATCTTTTTCATTTAATGTAATTAGGCCATAACCGGGGTTTTGGTAGTCACCTAAAAGGTTATCCTTAGCCACAACATTTTGGGGTGAATTTCCTTTTAGTTCAGCAATATTAGCTTCTCGTGTTGCTGCTTTTTGATCAACAATCTGTTTTATTTTGCTTGTCCAATCAGTTTCTGAAATGCCCATAGCTTCATCAATGGTCTGGTAGGCTAAAGCAAAAATTGCATCTGTTGAATCCATATTTGTGGTTGAAACAAAAGCTAGATCAAGATCTGGTACAAAGCCCATGAAAGAGCAGTAGCCAATGTATGAACCACTATGGTAGAAGTATTTGTGTCCGCGGTAATCTTCCATCATCATGCCTAAACCATAAGCACCAAAATTAGCGCCACCGTAGGCGCGACTTGGAGGCATGATAGATTGAGGCAAAAAGTGTTCAGCCATGGCATTACCGTTATTTTCTTTTTGCAATTTTAGTTGATATTCGGCCCAAGTTAGCAAATCCGAAATACTTGCGAGCATACTGCTGGCACCGCCAACCTTACCTGGTGCAATAAAAGGAACCTCTTTCGTAATTCCATTATCTCTAATATATGGTTTAACTATATTTTCTCTTGGTGCTTCATGGTGGTTAATATAAGTGTTTTTTAAATTAAGTGGTTCTAGCAAGTGCTGCCGTTCATAAGTACCATAATCTGCACCAATTGCTTGTTCAAAAGCATAAGTGGCTAATGCAAAAACTAGGTTGCTGTATTGCATTTTATAACGCAGTTCATGGTTAGGTTTTAAATAACCCACGTGCTCTGCTTTTTCTTTTAAAGAAAGGTCATGCTTATTCATATTAGTGAAGCGCATCAGATCATGAGCAGGTAAGCCACTTTGATGACTAAGTGCATCCCTCCATGTTAAATGGTCTTCGGCATACTTATCTTCAAGCTTAAGCTCAGGCCAGTATTTTTTCAAAGGATCATCTAAATCGATTTTACCTGCATCAGCTAATTGACAAACAGCCGTAGCAAAAAATGTTTTGGAAATTGATGCTAAAGGATAAAGAATATTTTGCTCAGCTTGACCATATACATGACTATAGCTTTCACCTTTGTGATAAACACCAATTCCTAAACTAGGTAAATTAAAAGTATCAATAGCTTTTTGAGCTAAATCGGCAATTTTTTGCTTGTTCATATTCACTTTCTAACTCTTTCTATAATTATTTTTCCATACTAAAATTATACAGAAGCATTTGCTATTTTACACTAAATAAAAATCTTTTTAAATGCTCCTTTAAAATATATGATGATACAATTTGACATAAATGACAAATTTATTAATAATATGAGTAAAACATAATGAAATGAGTGATTTTTATGAAAAAAAGAAGTAAGCTTGCTTCTGCTGGTATTTTGACTCTAGCCGCTCTTACACTGGCAGCTTGCAATAAAAGTGCTAACAATAGTGATGACACTAAGACAGTAAAAAAATTTCCTGTTGAAACTCCTGAAAAGAATGTTAAAAATGGTGGAACTGTAAAAGTTGCAGTTGTCACTGATACTCCATTTTCAGGTATTTTTTCACAAGAACTTTCCTCTGAAGATGTAGACTCGATGGTTGCAGCTCCCGGTCAAGAAACTTTATTTGATAGTGATGATCAATATGGCGTCACTGATAAAGGTCCAGCTACACGTAAATTAGATCCTAAGAAAAAGACGATCACAATCAATATTAAAAAGGGCGTTAAATGGTCTGACGGTAAACAGGTAGTAGCTAAAGATTTTGAATATGCGTATGAGATTTTAGCTAACAAGGATACAGCTTGTCCGCGGTATAGCAGTCAGTTTGAAGTCTTAAAGGGCTTAAAAGAATATCACGAAGGCAAAGCTAAAACTATTTCTGGAATTGAAATGCCTGATGGAGAAAATGGCCGTAAAGTTGTTTTACACTGCTCAGCTTTAAATCCAAGTATGTCAAATGCAGGAAGTCGTTCGCTTTGGGAAGCAGTTGAACCTTATCATTATTTAAAAGATATTCCTTTTTCTAAATTAAAGTCTTCAGATAGGATCAGGAAGAATCCCTTATTTTTCGGACCGTTTAAGATTGAAAAACTAGTTAGAGGGCAATCTGCAACCTGGGTACCGAACAAATATTACTGGAGAGGGAAACCAAAATTAGATAAAGTTGTTATATCAGTGGTATCTCCTAATTCTGCTTCTCAAGCAATTAAAAGTCATAAATTTGATATTATTCCTGTAATTAATACCCAGTGGCCACAAGTTAAAAATACCAAAAACGTGAACTTCATTGCCCAAATCCCAATTGCTTATCATTATTTAGGCTTTAAAGTAGGAAAATGGGATGCTGAAAAGAGCAAGAATGTTATGAATCCTAATGCTAAGATGAATAATAAGGCTTTAAGGCAGGCAATAGGTTATGCCATGAATGTTGATGCGGTTAATAAGCGTTATACATATGGTTTAACGTTTAGAGTAAAAACTTTGGTTCCCGAAAAGTTTGGTGACTACTTTGATAAAACTGAGAAAGGATATAATTACGACTTAAAAAAGGCAAATCAGATTTTGGATAAAGCGGGTTACAAGAAGAAAGGAAAGTGGCGCGTTCAGCCAAATGGCAAGACTTTGGTAATTCATTTTGCAGCTATGAGTGGAGACACTACTCAGGAGCCAATAGTTCAAAACTACTTGCAGCAGTGGCATAAAGTTGGACTGAATGTACAATTGTCCACGGGTCGTTTAATTGAACACAATTCTTTCTATGATAAGTTGCAACACGATAATAAGGGCATCGACATGTATCTGGCTGGTTGGTCAACACCTACTGAGCCTTCGCCACACCCATATTATAGTGAATCAGCACCGTTTAACATGACCAGATTTGTAACTGCAAAAAATAATCAGCTTTTGGATGAAATAAATTCACAAAAAGCTTTTAATCATGATTATCGAGTTAAAAAATTTCATGAATGGCAAAGATATATGAATGAGGAAGCTTATGTTATCCCAGTTGATAATTCCTATCAGATCTTTGCTGTTAATGATAAGATTTCGGGCTATTCGCTTAAGCCGTCAAAACAAAACAATAATCATCCTTTATGGAATGAAGTAGGTTTTACTAAATAGAAAGAAGCTGTAAATTTTAATGAGAACTGGAACAAAAATCATCACTTTAGATAATGGCTATCATTTGTGGACAAGTACCCAAGGTGAAGGTGATATTCATTTATTAGCCCTTCACGGAGGTCCTGGAGGAAATCATGAATATTGGGAAGACGCTGCCGATCAATTAGCAAAGCAGGGACTACATGTTCAAGTTACTATGTATGATCAATTAGGTTCGCTCTATTCAGATCAACCGGATTATGATGATCCTGAAATTGCAGCCAAATATTTAACTTATGAATACTTTCTCGACGAAGTTGATGAAGTTCGCGCTAAGCTTGGTCTTGATAATTGCTACTTGATTGGACAAAGCTGGGGCGGCTTGCTCGCGCAAGAATATGCGGTTAAATATGGTCAACACTTAAAAGGTACAATTATTTCTTCTATGGTTGATGATACTGATGACTATATTGAGTCAATTAACCGTCGTAGGCAAGAAATTTTCCCACAAGCGGAAATTGACTTTATGCGTGAATGTGAAGCAAACAATGATTATGACAATAAACGCTATCAAGAGGATATTCAAATATTAAATATTAACTTTCTTGATCGGCGACAGCCATGCAAGTTATATCATATTAAGCGTATCGGTGGTTTGCCTGTGTACCATGCCTTTCAAGGTGATAATGAATTTGTGGTAACTGGTAAATTAAAAGATTGGCATTTTAGAAAGTATTTAAAGCAAATAAAAATGCCGACTCTTTTGACTTTTGGTGAAGAAGATACTATGCCTCTTGAGACTGCAAAGATTATGCAACGTGAGATTCCTAATTCACGCTTAGTTACTACACCGAATGCAGGACATCATCACATGGTTGATAATCCTGATGTTTACTACAAACATGTAGCAGACTTTATACGTGAAGTTGAAGCCGGTACTTTCGTGGGTGATTAAATTATTAAAAATCCTATTAAATAGATTTTGTTGAATTAAAATTTGTTAATAAGCTGCAAGCAGGAGAGGCATATAGTTTTATTATTTATTAGCAAAATTATCTAACTTGAATTTTAAAGAACTATATTTAGAAATTTTAATTATATAAAGAAGACTGTGGATCGTTTGATAAACGGTCTTTTAATTTTGCAGTAAAGGTATATTTTCATCTGGTAATTTCACTTTCAGTTTATCTAATGTAAAAGGTTTTTGTAGCGAAATTTGATACGCAGTTAAATGCAAAAATTGTTCATTTTTAAAGTCGGGGTTATACAGTGGATCTCCCACAATTGGGCAGTCAATCGCAGCCAAATGAACCCTAATTTGGTGTGTTCTTCCTGTTTCCAGTTCTAATTTAACTAAAGCAGTATTATTGTCTAAATGCTTTAAAATCTGATAATGTGTGATTGACTTTTGACCGTTACTTATTATCTTGCGTTTGCGCTGATCAAGTGGGTCATGGCCAATTGGCAAATCGATTGTTCCTCTGTTAGCTATCGGTTCATTAATATTAATCACAGCTAAATACTCGCGCTGAAAAAGTTTACTGGTTAATTCGCGATTTAAAATAGGAACAACAGCTGGGTTCTTGGCAACCAGTAGTAGACCACTGGTTAACATGTCTAGCCGATGTACAATAAAAGGGGAAAATCCTAAATAGGTGGCACAATCATTCAAAGCTGTATTAGTTTCATTTGAATTAGGATGCGTCTTTTGTCCTGCAGGTTTATTTATAATTAAGAGATTGTCATCTTCATAAATCACTTCTGGATTTTTACCACTTGCTGGATAAGTATGTTGCTTACTTTCAACGTGATTGAGCCAGAGTTCAACTTTATCCTTTGGCTTTACTTTTTGATTAAAATGATAGTATCTGCCATTAATCAGTACTTTTCGTTCAACGCGTAAAAAATGACGCCATTTTCTCGGAATGAGTAATAGACGTAATAAATTATTTACAGAACACGGATTGAGATTTTGGGGAAAGTTAAAGGTAAAATAATAGCTCATAAATATTTGTTAAATCTTTTTGAAAATAAAGGTAATTTCCTTTAATATGATACAATTTTAGTTGTTTCTAAAGGAGCAGATAAAATGGAAAACAATGAACCAAAGAAAAACGGGATAGGTGGCCTATGGCACCGTTTTGATAACCGTTTTTTTATCGGTCGCTGGATCATTTTGATTTTGCTTACCGTGATGTTATTGGTTTGTACTTATTATACCGTTAAAGTTAAAACTTCAAATATTTCAAATTTAAAGGCATCATTATCAGCTACAACTGGTATTTACGATTATAGAAGCCAAAAATCTGGTTCACTATACTCACAAAAAGGTACGTATGTTGGTTATAACAAAATTTCACCTAATGTAAAAAATGCCGTTATTTCTACGGAAGATCGTACTTTCTGGACGAACCCGGGCTTTAGCATCAAAGGCATGGGCAGAGCCGCTTTAGGTTTGATTCTTAATCGTGGTCAAATATCTGGTGGTGGTTCGACTATTACGCAACAATTGGCTAAAAATGCTTTATTAACGCAAAAACAAACATTCTCTCGTAAAGTTGAGGAACTTTTTTTTGCTGTTGAGATAAATCATGTTTATTCCAAAAAAGACATATTAACTATGTACCTTAATAAAGCATATTTTGGCAATGGTGTATGGGGGGTTGAAGATGCCAGTCAAAAATATTTTGGCAAAAATGCTAGTCAGTTGACAATCGGAGAAGGAGCAACATTAGCCGGTATTTTACGTAATCCAAGTAAATATAACCCAATTGATCATATGACCTACGCTTTGTCTCGGAGGAACCTGATTTTAAATTTAATGGTTGATAATAAAAAATTATCAAGTTCCAGGGCGAAAAGTGAACAAAAAATTGGTTTAACTTTACACGATACTTATCATAATAAAGATGGCTATCGTTACCCTTATTTCTTTGATGCAGTGGTGGACGAGGCAATTAACCGCTATGGGCTAAAAGAAGAAGATGTAATGAATAAAGGGTTGAAAATATATACAACCCTTAATCAAAATTATCAAAGTCAGCTGCAACAAAAATTTGACCAAGGCTATCTGTTCCCACAAAACGCGACTGATGGTACGAAACCTCAGGGTGCAACAGTAGTAATGGATCCCACAACTGGTGCAGTTAGAGCTGTAGTCGGTGGCCGAGGCAAACATGTTTTCCGTGGTTATAACCGTGCTACTCAAATGAAGAGACAGCCGGGCTCTTCGATTAAACCGCTAGTTTCTTATGCTCCAGCGCTGCAACAAGGTTATCACTATGATTCACAGCTTTCTAACAAACTGCAGCGTTTTGGTAAGAATGGTTATCAGCCGCATAACGTTGACAACGGTTATTCTGATAAAATCCCAATGTATTCTGCCTTGGCGCAAAGTAAAAATGTTCCCGCGGTTTGGTTATTAGATCGAATTGGGGTATCTAAAGGAGTTCAATCTGCTAATAATTTTGGTATCAAGGTGCCCAAAGAAGACCAAAATCTTGCTTTAGCTTTAGGTGGACTGTCAACAGGTGTTTCGCCTATTCAAATGGCGCGAGCATATTCGGCTTTTGCCAATAAAGGTAATTTGCCTAATAATTCTTATTTCATCACTAAGATTACTGATGCTAGTGGGAATGTAATTGCTGAAAATCATGATACTGGCACACACCGCATTATTTCGGAAAATACTGCTAAAGAAATGACTACCATGCTATTAGGAGTGTTTGCAGGAGGAACTGGAACATCCGCTCAACCAGCCGGCTATCGAGTTGCAGGTAAAACTGGGTCAACGGAAGTACCAAACTCTTATGGCTTTGGTACTAAAGACCAGTGGATTGTTGGCTATACACCGGACGTTGTGGTAGCCACTTGGGTTGGCTTTGACCGTACTAATCAGCAGCACTTCATGCATGGCGTTTCAGAAACTGGTATTACCAGGCTATATAAGGCTGAAATGGAAAGTATTTTGCCATATACAGCTCAAAATCAATTTAAAGAACAAGCGCCAAAGCAAATTATTCAAAATAACGGTGCAGGTTCGGATTGGACAAAAGGCTTCGGAGATAAAATCGAAAAAGGCATAGGTTCAGCAGGAGAAAAAATTAATGAATGGTATAATGACATTAAAGGACTTTTCGGTCATTAATTAGGAGGAAAAAGATGATTAATATTTATGATTCAGCAAATCAAGTAGCAACTGATCTACAAAAGCTTGACGAATTTAAGGCTTTAAGTGATGCTATTGCTGCGGTTAAAAACAATGAAGAAAGTACAGCTTTGTTCAAACAGATGGATGAGATGCAGACAAAGATTATTAATTCACAGTCTGAAGGAAGAGATTTTCCTAAGGACTTAGAAGAGGATTATAAAAAATTAAATGAAAAGGTGCAAAAAGATGCCCAAATATTAAAGCTCTTGCAGGCTGAACAAAGTATGTATAAAACTATTGATGATGTTCAAAAAGCAATTGCTAAGCCAATTAATGACCTTTATGACGGTCTTAGGAATAAATAATAATGAAATTTATCCATTTTGCTGACGCACATTTAGATAGTCCATTTTTGGGGCTATCTTTTTTACCATCTGAGAGTTTTAAGCAGATTCAAAATGCTCCAATGCAATCTTTAACTAAGATTGTAGATCTGGCTCTGAAAGAAAAGGTAGATTTAGTATTAATTGCTGGGGATACTTTTGATAGTTTCAAGCCAACTCCCAGTGCACAAATTTTTTTTGCCCATGAAATTGAGCGACTAGTCAATGCGCAGATTCAGGTAATTATGATTTTTGGTAATCATGATCATATGGCAAAAGAAGACTTGCTGGTCGCTGAAAGTCCCTATTTCAAATTATTGGGTAATGGTGAAAAAGTAGAAACTGTCTCTTATAAAACAAAAAATGGTTTTGAGTATGACGTGACAGGCTTTTCATATTTGGCAAATCATATTAATGAAGACTTTGCAGCGCAGTTTCCTGCTAAAAGCAATCGTTATACCTTTGGGATCATGCACGCACAGGAAAGAGCTGGTGCAAGTGCACAAAATGTTTATGCGCCTTTTAGTTTGAGTGAGTTACAAAATCTCAATTACAATTATTTTGCATTGGGTCATATTCATTTAAGACAAGTCTTGTCCGAAACGCCATTAATTGTATACCCGGGAAATATCCAAGGGCGTCACATTAATGAAACCGGCCCAAAAGGTTGCTATTTAGGAACTATTGATGAGCAAACAAAACAAACTAAGATTCATTTTGTGCAGACTAATTCTATTACATGGAGTAAAAAAGAAATTGAATTAACACAACCAATGACAAAAACTGAACTGGAAAATATGGTTATTAATTGTTTGTCCGCAATATCAACTACTTATTTTTGTCTGCAAATTAAGGGTGCTGATTTTTTGAATGAAAAAGAAAAAGAATTGGTTCAAGACAGTGATTTTTGGCAAATGATTTCCAGAAAACTGACTCACGATTCACAATTGGTAGATGTGAGGTTTATTAATGGGGATAATTTAGAAATCGCTTCTAATGATCAAAAATACTTTAAACAGGCTGAAAAAGAAGTTTTTAGTTCTGAACAATTTGCTCAAATAAGCAAAATTTGGGCTTTAAAATCTGATTATACTGATACTTTAGCCCAAGACCCTGAATTTGCTCAGGAAGTGAAGCAACTCGCTGAAGTTAAGTTGAATAGTAAATTGAAAGGAGCTAATGATGAAATTAATTAGAATTCAAATAGTTAATTTTGGTCAATTTTCAAACTTTACTTTTGACTTAACAAATTCAAATATTGATGTTTTTTATGGGGTAAATGAAGCGGGAAAGAGTACCGTCGTTGCCTTCATTAAGCAGATTTTATTTGGTTTCCACCTTGCCAATCAGGGTTCAGAATTTTTTGAGAACTATACTCCTTTGGCACAAGTTAGTCCAATGGGTGGGTCTTTATTTTTTGAAAATGAAAATGGTCAGCATTATCAATTGGAAAGACTTTATGCAAAGGGTAAAGGGTCAAAAGCTGGCACTCTGACTGTTAAATGTGACAATCAGGTTATACCAGAAAGTGTTTTTTTTGATCAAATTAAAAATATTGATGGTAAATTTTATACTGACAGTTTTATTTTTAATCAGGATATGCTGGCAAAAGTTGATCAGATTAAGCAGAAAGACTTAATGGAACGTATCTATTATTTGGGTGCGGCTAATAGCGACAGTCTGATAACTTTACGTGACGATTTTGCTAAAAGTGCTGACGCCTTGTTCAAAAAGACTGGTAGAAAGCCGCCTATTAACCAATTGTTGTTAGAAATTAAAGAACAAGAAAATGAAGTCAGTAACTCTGAAAATGAATTTTCGGTTTACCAAGAACTCAATGACAATTTTAAGAAGCAAAAAGGTTTGCAACATCAAGAAGAGCAAAAAGAACTTGAATTACAAAAAGAGTATGACAGTTTAGATAAGATTCAAAAACTTTTTCCGAGTTACGAAAAATTGCAAGATTTGCAAAATCAAGTTAGAACAATTAATTTTGATTCAGAGCAGTTTCAGTCTGCACAAACTTTAACAATGCATGCTGAATCTTTGCATAAAAAACAACAAAAAATCATAGCAAAGTTAAATGAATATTCTGATGATCCTGAAGAAAATACAGCAGTTTCAAAGCTTATTCAAAAAAAGCCGGAAATATTGCAATGGCAATCAGAATATAGTAACTGCTTGCAAAAAGATGAACAAATTAAAGATGAGCAAAATCAACTTATTGCACTCGATCCCAATCTGAATAAGATTGTGGGAATGGAGCAAGAAGAAATTATTAAACTGCAAGAAGACTATCAAAAACTACCCCAAAAGGAATTGAAGATTGGGCAGAGTAAGAATGGTAATTCTAAGCAGTATCTTTTATTTGGTGGCGTTATTTTTGTAGTCGGTTTAATTTTGTTGTTTATTGCACGAGCTTTTGGTTTTTTAGCTGTTGGTATGGGATTGGCTCTAGTAGTATTTGGTTCTTACCAGCAAAAGCAAACGCAAAAAGCAGTAAAAATTGCCACAGAGCAAAATGAAAAAATAAGGCAACAAAGACAAACCTTTGAAAAACGATATGGAATTAAGCCCATCAATTTAGATATAAATAATTTAATTAATGAATGGCGACAATATCAAGTATTAATTCAAAATCTAAAAAGAAATGATCAGCGAAAAACTGAATTAATAGGATTAGTCAAGCCGATAGCAGTTCAATTAGGACATGAACTGAAGCAAACTGTAAATACTTTTGCAGATATTTTGAATGGACTGGATCAACTGACCAAGAAAATAAATTTAGAACGTTTACGTCGAGAAAGGCAAACTAGCTTGGAAAATAGTTTGGCTGAAAATAAAGATGAACTAACTGAAAATGAAACTAAGCTAAAAATGGTTCTGGCAAAGGCTCAAGTTACTAGTTTAGCTGAATATGAGCAAATACAAAAACAAAAGCTAAAGCAGGATGAAATACAAAACCAGATCGATGCTCTTAAGACAAATTTGCAAAATGATTTGAGTGAATTAAAAAGTTATGCTAAAAATAAAACGGAAAATCAAACTGAACTTGCAAATTTAAGGTCAAAAATTTCTGCAGTTCATGAAAATATTAATCACTTACAAGGAAAAGCAGCTGAAATAAAAGTCAAAATGGAAAACTTGGCAAACTCAACAGCTGTTTTCGTGGAAAAGCAAAAGCTGGCTAACTTAAAGGCAAGATTGAAAAATTTGAGCGTTGAATATTTGGCTGACCTATTTACCGCCAAATGGATTAGTCGTGCTCTTGATTTAGCTTCGAATGAACGCTTTCCCAAAATGCTGGTTACTGCTAAAGAATATTTGCGACTATTAACGGATAACCGGTATAATAATATTGAAATTGATAAAAAAATAACGGTTACTCGTTTTGATGGTAAAAAAATAGAAGTGCAATATCTTTCACGAGGAACTTCTGAACAATTATACTTTGCGTTAAAACTGGCTTTTATTCAACAAATACGAGATGAAATAAATTTACCTATTTTAATAGACGACTCTTTTGTTAATTTTGATGATCACAGAGTTGATGAAATTGAAAAGCTGCTTCAAGCAATTGCTAGAAACAATCAGGTATTAATTTTTACTGCGCAAACAAGTCTTGTTGATAAATTGCGAATACAACCGCTAACTTTTAAGAGAGGAACTAAAAATGTATAAACGTTTGCTGGATTATAATGATGGCGAAGAACTAGAGTTGGTTGTGCTAATTAATAATTCTCAATTAAGACATACAAAAAAAGGCAAACTATATTTAGCAATGTCATTTAGTGACTCATCTGGTGAAATTCGCGGCAATTTTTGGGATGCAAATGATCAAGATGCTGCAACATTTAATGCAGGGACTATTGTTGAGCTTGATGGCAAGCGCGAAGAATATCAGGGACAACCACAAATAAAGATTTATAGTTTGCGTGTTGTGGGCCCCGAAGAAGGGTATGATCTTAGGCAATTTATCAAATCAGCTCCTGAAAAAATAGCTGATATGAAAGAAGAAATAAACCAATATGTCTTTGAGATACTGAATCCTACTTGGAACAGGATCGTACGATTCTTATTAAAAAAATGGGATAAACGTTTTTTTGAATTTCCTGCTGGTAAGAGTAACCACCATGCAGTGCGTGGTGGATTAGCCTACCATACTGTATCGATGCTGCGTGATGCAAAAGGTTTAGCTGATAATTATTCGCAAATTAACCGTTCTTTGTTATATGCCGGCTGTATTCTCCATGATATGGGCAAAGTACTCGAATTAACCGGTCCGGCTGCGACTCAATATACAACTGAAGGTAACCTGATTGGACATTTGGTTTTAATTGATGAACAAATTATGCTCGCGGCTCAACAGCTTAAAATTGATTTAGAATCTGAGGACTTGTTGCTCCTACGGCATATGGTTTTATCTCATCATGGTAAATTTGAATATGGCTCACCTAAGTTACCTGCTTTACTTGAAGCCGAGTTATTGCACCGCATAGATGATTTGGACGCATCTGTTTATGCTATCACCAATGCCTTACAGCACACTCGTCCTGGTAACTTTACCGATAATATAATGAGTCAAGGCGGCCGTAAATTTTATAGACCCAAAACAGATGAATCACTAGGAAAGGCTCATAAATTAGAGTAAAAAAAGAGTTCAAGCATGCTTGAACTCTTTTAATATACTTTAATATAATTATTTTTTATCAGTAGATGTAGAAACATAAGAAGCTAAGACATCTTTTAGATCTTTATCTTTTATGTCAACTCCAGCCTTTTTAATAACTTTGGCTAGAACATCATGCATAGTTTGTTGGTCTTGTGACATCGTCTGATAGATCTGGTCATCAATCTCTTTTTTGTGTGAAGCAAAAGTTCCTTTAGCAGGGTGCTTAATCATTTTGATTACGTGATAACCTGATTGAGATTTAACTGGGCTCTTTGTTATTTCGCCAGTCTTTAATTTAAAAGCGGCTTTCTTAAACGCAGGATCTAAACTGGAATCAGTAGAATCAAAAGCAGGCAACTTTCCTTCATTGTTTTTAGTTCCTGTATCTAAAGAATACTTTTTCACTAAACTCTTAAAACTTTTACCATTTTTTAGCTCATTAGTAATTTCTTCTGCTTTAGATTTTTTGGAAACTAAAATATGTTGTACTTTAACCTTTGGTTGATAATCTTTCCAAACTTTATCTTCTTGACTCTTTGAGATCTTCTTAATGTCCTTTAAAGCAGCTTCAGTAAGCAGGTTTGTTTTCAAGTTTTGCTTGAAACTTGAAGCAGTCATGCCATTTTGTTGCAAAACGGCATCAAATTGACTACCGTATTGCTTTTTGTAATTATTGTATTGTTTATCAACTTGCTTCTTTGAAACCTTGTTGCCATATTGTTGCTCTAGAACACGATTGATAATCATGTTTGCCAGGGCGGTTTTACCAGACTGAGACTTTTTCATTTCGTCATAGTATTCTTGCTGAGTAATCTTGCCGCCTTTATAAGAAGCAACGGTTTTACCGCCATTGGAACAGGCCGCTGTTGATAAGGCCATACTTGCTACGGCAATCACAGCTGCTGCTTTTCTGATATATTTTTTCATAAAATAAATTCTCCACATCCTTAATAAATTAAGTCACCGACAACTAATATAACATAAACTGGCAATTCTAGTTTTTATTTTTAAGTTTTTTGCTAAAATTGCCAGTTTCTTTACTAATTTTTAGAATTATCAGCTTCATTTTCAATATTACGATTAATTGCTGAAGCTTTGCCTTTTAGTCTGGCAATAACTCGATTAATGCCTATTTGATAATATTCCACCTCATTTTGTAATTCAGAAATAGCTCTTTTTGCTTCTGGCAAAGACTCTTTTAACTCCTGCTTGGCAGTCTTTAATTTTTTGTTAGATATGGCAAGATCATTAATGTCTTCTTTGACTGAATTAATTTGTTTTTGCACCGATGGGAATAAACGATTACCATTTTGGTCTTTAAATAGTGAAAGAACAACGCCAAAACCCGCTCCCACTGCTAAACCTAAACTAAAATGTTTCATCATGTCACCTTAGAACTCGGCTCTAATTGCAGCTGCAACTTTTTGGTAATCTTCCTCAGTATATTTTTCAGCATTATTGCGCGTTGCAATCTTTAAACCGTCTCCTTCAAAGCGTGGTATAAAGTGAATGTGTGAATGCATTACTACTTGGCTAGCACTAGCGCCATTATTGCTACTAATGTTCATACCAGTAATTCTTGGGTCAAACTTTTTAATTGCATTGGCAATTGTTGGAATATACTGCAAGTATCTTTGAGCATCTTCAGGCGTATAATCAAAAAAGTTAGTGATGTGTTTTTTAGGAACCATCAGAGTATGACCGGGATTAACTTGAGATAAGTCTAAGAAGGCTTTGACGTCATCATTCTCGAAAACTGTGTAGCTGTTGGCTTCACCTGTGATAATTTTACAAAATAAGCAATCTTTATCTAATTCTTCCATTTTAAAACCTCTTCATTTCAAAATTTAGTTTCTTTTAATATCATGCTATCATATTAAATGAGTAAATTCATTAAAAGAAAGATAGGAATTATGACTTTAAAAATTGAACATTTGACTGGTGGATACATTGGTGTGCCAGTCATTAAAGATATTAACTTGGAAATTAAACCAGGGGAAGTTTTAGGAGTTATTGGGCTAAATGGTGCTGGCAAATCGACAACAATTAAACATATCTTGGGGTTATTACGACCACAAAAAGGGAAAATTACTCTCAATGGCATTGATTTAGCTGCTCAACCTACTAAATTTAAAAGACAAGTCGCATATATTCCCGAAACACCGGTTTTGTATTCAGAACTGACTTTGAAGGAACATCTGCAATTAACTATTCTCAGCTATCAGTTAGATGAAAAGCAGGCTTGGGCAAAAGCTCATGAGTTGCTGCAGATGTTTAGGCTGGATGATAAACTGGATTGGTTGCCGATTCATTTTTCAAAGGGTATGAAACAAAAAGTCATGATTGTGTGTGCCTTTTTGGCAAATACAGAACTCCTTGTAATAGACGAGCCGTTCACTGGACTAGATCCTTTAGCAGTAGCCAATTTAGTTCAATTGATCAAAAGCGCTGCTGATCAAGGCAAAATGGTGTTAATGTCAACACATATTTTAGCTAACAGTGTCCAAGCAGTTTCACGCTACGCGGTCTTAAACAATGGCAAAATTGCAGCTGCTGGCACTTTGGCTGAAATTCGCATGCACTATGCTTTAAAGGAAACAGATTCATTTGACCAAATTTACCAGATTTTAAGTCAGGAGCAACAAAATGCGTGATTTGGCTAAAAGAAGGCTGCAGGAAAATTTAAGCCAATCTTTAAAATATCTAGTTTTGGTTTTTAATGATTTCTTCATCTTGGCTCTGATTTTTCTTTTTGGAGCGCTCATGTTCTGGTACGCACAGGCAATGAAAAGCATGCCTGAAAGTCTGTGGTACTACCGTCCACTAGTTGGGATTTTGCTATGGCTGCCACTTTTAATAGGCAAACTGGTAACTTTGCTAAAACCAGCTGATTTACAATTTTTACTGCCCGAAGATGAAAACTTAGCATCATATTTGCAACCAATGTTAATTTACAGCTTGATTGTACCTACAATTTGCTTGGTTTTAATGGCGGGGATTATATTTCCTTTTGCCACGATCAAGGCAAAGATTGGACTGTTAGATTATATTTTCGCTGTTTTTGCTGTTTTTTTAGCCAAGGTGCTGCAGCTTAAAGTTATGGAATATAATTTATACTTTAACCGTAAAATTTCCATCTTAATTTTAAATATCCTTTTCCTGCTTTTGTTGGGTTGGGGAATGTTTAAACCACAGAGCATGATCATAATCGCAATTTTGCTAGCTGCTGCTGTTTTTATTTTAGTTTTGAATCCGCTGCATGCAGCTCTTTTTGACTGGCAATATGCGGTGGGGCAAGAAGAAAAGCGCAAAAATGTTGTTTACAACGCTTTTAGTATGTTCACAGACGTTAAAGAAAGACAGACCAACATTAAAAGACGGAAATATTTGGATTTTTTATTGCCTAAAAATTTAGCGTCAGAAAATCCGCATAAATTTTTGTATCGCCGTTCAGAGCTTAGAAACCCCGAAAATATCAATTTAATAGTGCGGATGACTGCTTTTGCAGTTTTAATTTCCTGGCTGGTACAAAATTGGGTTTGGGCATTATGTTTATCATGCTTAGTAGTCTTTTTAACTATTTACCAGTTAATACCAATGGTTGATGAATTCGATAACAATATCATGTATCGTGTTTATCCAATTGAGCGTACCAATCGGGGATTAGATTTAGTATCCGCATTAGCAGGAATATTATTAGCTCAATGGCTTATAATCAGTATTTCCTGGCTGATCACTTTACCGATTAATTTACACTTATTTGTGGCAATGGGATGTTTAGTTGTTTTCAGCTGGGGCGTATTAAGGTTATACTTACCTGCAAAAGTAAAGAAAAGGAAGTAGCAAAATAGATGAGATTACGTAACAAGCCGTGGGCTGTAAAGCTGGTACAAGATCATCCGGAAAGTGTGATTGATCGACCAGATCCAAGTCAAAAAATTAATTGGTCAAAACGGTTTGCTGATATTTCAAAACCATTAGAGATAGAAGTAGGGCCCGGCAAAGGAAAGTTTATTACCACAATGGCAGAAGAGCATCCTGAAAAGAATTTTGTTGCTCTGGAATTGCAAATGACAGCAGCTGGCATGATTTTACGGACGAAATTAGCAAAAGATTTGTCTAATTTACAAATTTTATGTGCGGATGCTGCAAATATCGCTTCTTTTTTTGATAGTCACAGTGCAAGTAAAATTTATTTGAACTTTAGTGATCCTTGGCCTAAAACTAGGCATGAGAAAAGGCGGTTAACTTATAAGTCTTTTTTACAAAAATATCAAACCGTCTTGCAGGAAAATGGTCAAATAGAGTTTAAAACTGATAATGCAGGTCTTTTTGCCTATTCTGTGCATAGCATGAATAATTTTGGGATGCATTTTGATTTTGTGTCAGTTGATCTTCATAATGAAAAAGATGAAATTGTAGCTGCCAATATTGAAACTGAATATGAACACAAATTTGCAGCTCAGGGCAATCCAATTTATGCTTTGCATGCTGATTTTGGGGTAAAATAATTAAGTAAGAGTGATGAATGAGAGGTTTTTTCAAAATGGAACAAATAAAAGAATTAAACAAAGATAAATTAGACTCTATTACCAAAAATGGTCGCGTAGTTTTGGAATTTTCAGCAGGTTGGTGCCCTGACTGTCGTTTTTTAGACCCGTTCATGCCAGAAATCGAAAAAGATTTTTCCGATAGCAAATTTTATCAAATTGATCGTGATGGCTCAGTTGACCTAGCTAAGGAAATGAATATCATGGGTATTCCTTCCTTTGTGGTCTACCAAGATGGTCAAGAAATTGGTAGACTAGTTAATAAGGATCGTAAAACTAAAGATGAGGTTGAAAGCTTTTTACGGTCACTTGACTAAGTGAAAGAGGATTATTGATTCATGATTACTAGTATTAATAAAAGAAGTTATCCTAATACCTTGATTGTAATTTTAGGTCAAGACAAGGGTAAAAGTGCATATGACGAAAAAGGTGATGTTACACGCATTACTGATGAAAAGGGTAATGTTACCGGTTATAACTTTTTTAACGTTGATCAACTAATTGACTACGATAAGTTACCAGATGGACAAGTTAAGCTGTCAAATGATGATTTAACTGCTTTAAATGAAAAACTGGCGGAAGTTGGTTTTACTGATAAACTTGCCTATGGCAAGCCAACACTTGTTTATGGCTATGTCAAAAGTTGTGAGAAACATCCCGATTCTGATCATTTGCATGTTACACAAGTTGATGTGGGCAATGGTGAAGAACATCAAATTGTCTGTGGTGCACCTAATATTGCGCAGGGACAAAAAGTGGTTGTTGCCTTGCCAGGTACTTTGATGCCTAATGGCCAAGTGATTTGGCCAGGTCAACTCCGTCATGTGGATTCCTATGGTATGATTTGTTCTGCTCGTGAATTGGGTTTAGCTCATGCACCGCAAAAGCGTGGAATTATGGTAGTTCCTAATGAATTTACTGTTGGAGAGGCCTTTGATTCCGAAAAGTGTGATGAACTTTTAGCAAGCGGTCAGATTACTTTATAACACTGAGGACTTTATCAGGTTTTGGTAAGGTCTTTTTTGTTGCAAAAAGAATGTCAATTGCATTAGTTGTTTTATCGTCATATTGCTAAAATTTGATTGCAATTTTTTGATGATCCTGCTTTTTGGACTCAGTAATGGTAAAATAAACTGCAATGATAAAATTTTGGAGTTCAGTAAATGTTAGATAAAAATAAGCAAATTTGGTTTATCGGAATTAAAGGAACTGGAATGGCTTCTTTAGCTTTAGTGTTAAATGATTTAGGTTTTAACGTAGCTGGCAGCGATATTAAAAAGTATACTTTTACCCAAGAACCGCTAAAAAAAGCTGGTATTGAAGTTAAAGAATTTAGTGCGAATAATATTAAAAATTCAGGACAAATTATCGTTAAAGGAAATGCGTTTAAAGATGACAACGTAGAAGTAAAAACTTGTGAAAATAAGAACATTACCTGGCAAAGTTATCCTGATACAGTCGAAGAAATTATCAAAATGCATACAAGCATTGGTGTTTCGGGAACTCATGGTAAAACTTCTACTACCGGTCTTTTAGCCCATGTATTGGGTGAAGCTGCACCCACGTCCTATTTAATAGGTGACGGAGAGGGCAAGGGTGTTAAGGATTCTCGTTTCTTTGTCTATGAAGCAGATGAATATCGACGTCATTTCTTAGCCTATCATCCAGATTATCAAATTATGACTAACATTGATTTTGATCATCCGGATTATTTTAAGGATCAGGCTGATTATACTTCAGCTTTTCAAACTGCAGCAGACCAGACTAAAAAAGGACTATTTGTCTGGGGTGGTAATGAAAGATTGAGAGACTTGCATTCTGATGTTCTCAAATATACTTATGGTTTTGAAGATAATGACGATTTTCAAGCTGTCAATATTAGAAGAACAACTGAAGGATCGACCTTTACGGTTATGACTCATGGCAAAAAAGTTGGTGAGTTTGAAATACATCTTTTTGGTGATCACAATATTTTAAATACCACAGCTGTGATTGCTGTTGCCTACACCGAAAAGATTCCTGTAGCTGATATTCAAAAAGGTCTACTTACTTATCAAGGTGCAAAACGTCGTTTTTCTGAAAAAGATTTCGGTGATATCAATATTATTGATGATTATGCTCATCATCCAACTGAAATGAAAGCAACAATTCAGGCTGCACGACAAAAGTTCCCACAAAAGAAATTAGTTGTCGTATTCCAACCACATACTTTTTCCAGAACGAAGAAATATGCGCAAGATTTTGTAGAAATATTGCGTGATGTAGACAAGGCTTATGTGACTCCGATTTATGCTTCAGCAAGAGAGGCCAATGGAGATATTTCAAGTAGTGATTTAGTTGCTAAAATCCCTAGTTCTGAAGTGATAGATCTTGATAACATTGCAGATCTTGCTCAAAACAGAAATAGTGTGATCGTCTTTATGGGAGCTGGCGATATTCAGAAATATGAAGATGCTTTAGAAAAGTTACTGTAATTTAACTTTATAGCTTTACTAGAACTCTAGTAAGGCTATTTTTTTGCGCAAAATTTATGATATTTTGTGAAAAATAATGAAATATAATTAAATAAAATGAAAAATAATGATTGATAAATGGAAATAAATGAAATATAATAAAAATGTAAACGATAACAAGTGAAAAGAGGACGAATTGATGAAAGAAATAAAAACTGCAACAAGGTTAAATGCTTACTTGCCACATTATGACAATAAGATTGATAAGGTTTTTGGTGAACTGAAAAAAGTTGGAATTAATTATGTAGATATTAATTTCCCTCAACAGACTATTGGGATTCCGGCACGAGACATGAAGAAAATGTTAGACGAAAACGGTTTGCGTCCTAACGGAATGGAAATGAGATTTGAAGGTCATTACCTTAACGGTGATCTCGGGAATTTAAACGATAAGATCTATCAGGATGCAATTGAAATGTGTAAGCAGGCAGTGGATTATTGCCGAGAGATTGGCGGTTCAATGATTAATATCTGGAGTGCTCATGATGGTTTTGACTACAGCTTTCAAATTGATTATTTAAAAGTTTGGCATAGAATTGTCAAAGCTTGTCAAGAAATCGCAGATTATGCGCCTGATATTAAATTTAGTATTGAATATAAACCTTATGAGCCCCGTGCCTATGCTTTTGTGGACAGCATGGGAACTTTGGGAATGATTCTAAAAGATATCAACCGTAAAAACTTTGGCGTTCTTTTAGATTATTGTCACATGCTAATGAAACATGAAAACCCGGCTATGGGATCTGAAATTTTTGCCAGTCGTGGTGAATTATTTGGGGTTCATATTAATGACGGCTATGGTGTCCATGATGACGGCTTAATGGTCGGTACCGTTACTCCATTTAAAACCTTAGAATTTCTCTATTATATGAAAAAATATCATTTTGATGGCATGTACTATTTTGACACAGCTCCAGTAATCGAAGACCCTAGTCAAGAAACTAGTAAAAATATCGAAATGTTGAAATACTTTTTAAATCTGCTTGACCGAGTGGGCATGGAAAAAATAGACAAAGTGATTAATGAAAATGATGCAATAAAAGCAAGAGATCTATTGTTAGATTTTATAAAAAAATAACTATTTTAATTTAAAAATTGTATTTTTGGAGGCAAAAAATGGATTACAGAGAAACTGCACGAGGTATTTTGGATGCCGTTGGCGGACCAAGTAATATTTCTAATATGACACATTGTGCAACCAGGTTACGATTGAATTTAAAAAATGAAAATATTGATGATGCCAAAGTAAAGGCAGTAGATGGTGTAATTAATGTTTCAAAGGGTGGTGGACAATATCAGGTATTAATTGGTCTTGAAGTACCGAAAGTTTTTGATGAATTTGAAAAGCTTGTCAATGGAAGTACTGATAATGAAGTTAGTACGCAAATCAAACCTCATGGGTTTAAAGGATATGTCAATGCCTTATTTGCGGCAATTGCCGGTATTTTTTCACCACTGCTTCCAGCCCTTGCAGGATCGGGAATTTTATATGGCTTACTTTTGTTCTGCAGCCAAATAGGATGGATCAGTCAGAAAAGTGGTACTTTTGTCATCTTGACTGCTGCTTCAAAAGCCGTATTTTATTTTTTGCCCATTCTGTTAGCTTTTTCGGCTGCACGAAGATTTAAAGTCAGCCCTTACATTGCTGCATTAATTGCCGGCGCACTTTTATATCCAGATTTCATTCAATTAATGGGTACCCATGGAAATGGTGCAATGACTTCATTCTTGGGTATTCCAGTTGTTTTAATGAATTACAATTCAACAGTAGTTCCAATTTTAATTTCTATCTGGGCTTATTCATATTTGTATAAGTGGTTAGATAAACACGTCAGTAAAGATTTGGAGCTTGTGGTTGTGCCACTCGTTTGTCTTCTAGTTATGGTGCCACTGACTGTAATTGTTATTGGTCCACTCGGTGTATATGGTGGTCAATTTGTTGCAGATGTAGTTAATTGGTTAATTAAAAATGTTCCACTGCTTGCTGGAGTAGTTGTTGGTGGTGGATGGAGTTTCCTGGTATCTTTTGGAATTCACTGGGCTGTAAATCCAATAATGATTAATAATATTGCTACACAAGGCTTTGATTTTATTTGTCCATTAACCTTTGCCTGCAATTTTGGTGTTATCGGAGCTGCTATAGGAGTTTGGCTTAAAACGCGAAATAAAGAGCTAAAGAGCTTTTCTTTAACTGGAGTAATAACAATTTGCCTTTCTGCAATAATAGAACCAACATTATTTGGTTTACTGGTAAAAAACAGAAAAATATGGGCAGCACAAATGATTGCTGGTGCCGTTGGCGGAGCTTATCTAGGACTAACAAAGGTATTTACAAACGCATTCGTTTTTGGTTCGGTAACAACTTTTCCGGCTTTTGTAGCTAAAAATAGCAATAACTTCTTAAATGCGATGATAGGATTGGGGATTTCTGTAATTGTCGGAATCATTCTTGGCTTTATTGTTACCAAAAAAGATGAGCGTCTTGCTTAAAATAAAGTTAGATGGGGTATAATTAAGGGAGCAAAACACTTATGCATATAAGGAGAAGAGAATAAATTGCTTCCGATCGAAAGACAAAATCAAATCTTAAAAATTTTAGAAAACAAAAATTTGAGCAAACTGGATGAACTTCATAAACAAATACCCAATGTATCTATTTCAACATTAAGAAGAGATATCAAAACGTTAGAAGATGAAGGAAAAATTGAATATTTATTTGGCGGAGCTGTCAGGCTAAGTAACGGTTCTGGAGAAGTCGAATTCACTAAAAAGGAACATAAGTACCAAAAGGAGAAAAAACAAATTGCTGCTTTAGCTGCCCAGGAGATTCATGATAGCAATGCAATATATGTGGATTCAGGTACAACATGTACTCTGCTTCTTGATAAAATAAAAAATAAGCGAATCACAATTTATACTACAAATACACAAGTATGTCATATTGTTGGTAATTTTAAGGCTAAAATAGTTTTAATAGGTGGCAATTATAACGGAGTCACTTCTTCACTTACTGGCGCATTAACTAATGATTTACTATCCAGGCTCCGTTTTGATAAAGCTTTTTTTGGCATGAATGGTGTTGATATTAATAATGGATACACCACACCACAATTTGATGAAGCAATAAAGAAGCAGTTAATCGCAAAAAGAACTTCACAGTCTTTTATATTGGCTGATTCTAGCAAGTTTGGCGTATCTTCAAATGTTCAGGCTTTAGAATTAAAAGACGCAATCCTAATTTCTAATGATAATGATTCTCAGATTGCTAAAGAAACAAAGATTATTTGTCCGTAACTAAAACATAAAAGTTAATTAAGATTATATTTAGTAGAAACATCAAACCCAATAGGAGTTTGATGTTTTTGTTTAAAAAAGTTCTAAAAATCCTATACAAAAAGTGAAATAAGCAAAATAGGAAGTGATAATCTTAAGAGAGAAACTAAATATAACTAATTTGTTAAAAAATCAGTATTATGCAAGATCCATGGAAAAACTGTTAAAATGGTAGTTGAATAAAGAAACTTGGTTTAATTGTAAGGAGATCAAATGGCTGATAAAAAATTACTTTTAATTGATGGTAATTCAGTTGCTTTTCGTGCTTTCTATGCACTATACCGCCAACTTGAAAATTTCAGAAATCCTGAAGGATTGCATACTAACGCCATTTATACGTTTAAAAACATGCTTGATGTTGTATTAAACGATGTCGAGCCTGACTATGTTTTGGTTGCTTTTGATGCGGGCAAAACTACTTTTAGAAACAAGATGTATGCGGATTATAAAGGCGGTAGACAAAAGACTCCATCAGAATTATCTGAACAACTGCCATATATTCAGGAGCTTTTGCATGATTTGGGCTTGTCCACATATGAACTTGATAACTATGAAGCCGATGATATTATTGGCACTTTTGTCACTAAGGGAGAAAAGGCAGGCTTTAAAATTACTGTGGTCACAGGAGACAAAGATTTAACACAACTAGCTTCACCTCAAACAACAGTTATGGTCACTAAGTCTGGTGTCCTTAATTTAGAGTCATACACACCAGAGCACATGAAAGAAGTTAACGGTGTTACTCCAACAGAATTTATTGATATGAAAGCATTAATGGGTGATAATTCTGATAATTACCCTGGTGTGACTAAAATTGGGCCAAAAAAAGCTTCACAACTTATTCAGGAATATGGTACGGTTGAAAATCTTTATGATCATATAGATGATATGAAGCCATCTAAAATGAAAGAAAACCTTATCAATGATAAAGATAAGGCTCTTTTAGGTAAAAAATTAGCTACTATTGATCGTCATGCTCCTTTAACCATTGGGATTGATGATGTTAAAAGGGGTGAAGTAGATTATCAAAAATTGCGTAGATTCTATGAAAGAATGAATTTCCGGAAGTTTTTGAGTGAACTAAATCCGGATGGAGAAAGTCAACCACAAGATCAGTCTGAAAAGGCAAATGCTAAAGCAGTTGCTTTTACCGAACTTAAAGAAAATGATATCAATAATTTTGCTGTTACTGATGGTCAAACTATTACTTTTTATCTGGGAATGCTTGGTGCTAACTATCATTTAGCCAAGTTTGTTGGCTTTGCTTTAAAAATTGATCAAAAAATATTTGTTAGCCGCAACGTCGAGCTTTTAAAGGAAAATAAACTTAAAAACTTACTTGAGAGTGATAAAGTTTCTAAAAACGTGTTTGACCTAAAAAGAACAACTGTAGGTTTGAACCGATTGGGTATTCAAGCTCGCAACATTGATTATGATATGCTACTTGCTTCATATTTGATTAATAATGAAAACAATTCTGACGATATGGGTGAAATCTGTCGTATGTACGGCGATAATTCGGTTAAAAGCGATTATGATGTTTATGGCAAAGGCAAAAGCGTTCATATACCAAAAGATGATCAAGTTTTGTTTAACCATTTAGCTGGTAAAATAGCAGCTATTGAAAATCTAAAAGAGACATTACTGGCAAAATTAAAAGAGCATGAGCAGGATGATCTTTATGCAAATATTGAAATACCAGTTGCAAGAGTTTTGTCAGTCATGGAAATAAATGGTATTAAGGTCCAAGCCAATACTTTAACTGAGCTGCAAGATGAATTTGCGGTTGACCTCAAGAAAATGGAACAACAAATTTATGATGAAGCTGGTGAAGAATTTAATATTAATTCTCCTAAGCAATTGGGTCATATTTTGTTTGAAAAGATGGGCTTGAAGCCAATTAAAAAGACCAAAACTGGCTATTCAACTTCTGTTGATGTTTTAAACCAGTTAAAGGATGAGAATCCTATCATTGAGCAAATTTTGACTTACAGACAAATAGCTAAAATTCAATCTACCTATGTTAATGGCTTGCTAGATGTTATCCAAAAAGACGGTCGCGTTCACACCAGGTATTTACAAACCTTGACCGCTACTGGTCGCTTGTCCTCAGTTGACCCTAATTTACAAAATATTCCTACCAGAACGGAAGAAGGAAAGCAAATTAGAAAAGCTTTTGTGCCTAGTGAACCAGACGGTTATATTTTCTCATGTGATTATTCTCAAATTGAATTGCGAGTCTTGGCACAAGTTTCCGGTGATGAACAGATGCAGGAAGCTTTTAGAACGGGTTATGATATCCATGCTCATACGGCCATGCGCATTTTTCATCTCAAATCAACCGATGATGTGACTCCGCTAATGCGGCGTAGAGCTAAAGCAGTTAATTTCGGTATTGTATATGGTATCTCTGATTATGGCTTGTCTAAGAATCTTAATATTAGCCGTAAAAAGGCTAAGGAGTTTATTGATAATTACTTTGAGCAGTATCCGCAAGTTAAAGAATATATGAATAAAGCTGTGCAAGTGGCACGTGAAAAAGGTTATGCCGAGACAATAATGCATAGAAGACGTTATTTACCAGACATTCATGCTAAAAATTATAACGTCCGTTCATTTGCCGAAAGGACAGCCATCAATTCTCCTATTCAAGGTTCAGCTGCAGATATAATCAAAATTGCGATGATTAACATGCAGAAAAAGTTGGATGAATTGCATTTAAAGACTAAAATGGTGGTTCAGGTGCATGATGAATTAATTTTTGATGTACCAAAGGATGAATTAGAAACAATTAAAAAAATTGTGCCGGAAGTTATGCAATCCGCTGTAAGGCTTGATATACCTCTTGTAGCTGACTCTGGATATGGTCATAACTGGTTTGATGCGAAGTAAGGAGTAATTTTAATGCCCGAAATGCCGGAAGTTGAAACTGTCAGGCGGACTCTTCTTCCTCTTATCAAAGGGAAAACAATTAAAGAAGTAACTGTATGGTACCCCAAGATTATCACCGGAGATGCTAAAGAATTTGCAAAGCAGTTAACCGGAAAAAAGATTGAAAATATAGAGCGCTATGCTAAATATTTGCTAATTCGACTCAGTGACAATTTAACAATAGTGTCGCATTTACGCATGGAAGGTAAGTATCGTTTAGTCAAAATAAATACTAAAAAGGACAAGCATGATCACGTGCAGATCATTTTTAGCGATAACTCTGCATTGCGTTATAATGATGTGCGTAAGTTTGGCCGGATGCAGTTAATTAAAACCGGAACTGAAAAAGAAAAGACTGGTATTAGCAAATTAGGTGCAGAACCCAACTCAGCAGCTTTTACCGTTTCTTATTTACAAAATGGCTTAGCCCGTAAAAAGAAAAATATCAAAAGTACGTTGCTGGATCAGTCTGTTGTTGCAGGCCTAGGCAATATTTATGTTGATGAGGTTTTGTGGGAAACAAAAATTCACCCGTTAAGTCAGGCCAATAGCATTCCAGCAAAAAAGGTAGCACAATTGCACGATAATATTAATTCTTTAATAGAATTGGCAATTGCTGAAAGAGGTACTACGGTTCATACCTATCTAGATGCAAACGGTAAGACAGGTGGCTTTCAAAAAATGTTGCAGGTTTATGGACATAAAGGGGAGCCTTGTGTGCGTTGTGGTACGCCTCTTGAAAAAATTAAAGTAAACGGACGAGGTACGACATTTTGTTCTAAGTGTCAGGTGATTTATAAATGACAAAGATTTTAGGCTTAACCGGTGGAATAGCCAGTGGTAAAAGTACTGTGGATGTTTTTTTTAGAGAAAAACAAATCCCTGTTATAGACTGCGATCAAATTGCTCACGATATCTTAAATAAAGGTGAAAAAGGTTATGAACTAGTATTAAAACAGTTTGGAATGAACATACTTAAGTCAGACCAATCTATCAATCGTTCAGCGTTAGGACAGATTGTTTTTGATGATGAAAAACAGCTTGAAACCTTAAATAGAATTACCCATCCGTTGATTTTTCAAGAAATACAGGCTAAAATTGCGCTAAACAACCCGAGCAAAAATTCTTTGGTTGTTGTGGATGCACCAGTTTTGTTTGAAGCAAATGGTCAAAAATATTGTGATTTTACCTTATTAATTGCAATACCTGAATCGCTGCAAATGAAGCGGTTAATGTTAAGGGATCGTTTAAGTAAAGGCGCTGCTTTGAAGCGCATTCGCAGTCAGATGCCTTTGTCTCAGAAAGAGAAATTAGCTGATTTTGTAATTAATAATACTGGTACAAAACAAGATTTGAAATCCAAATTAGAACAGTTGCTTCTTGAAATAAAAGGGGAGGACTTATATGGAATGTCCTAATTGTCATAAAAATGCATCAAAAGTCATTGATTCACGTCCAAGTGATGAAAATCGCGCAATTAGACGTCGGCGTGAATGCGAAAACTGTGGCTTTCGTTTTACCACGTTTGAACGAGTTGAAACCACGCCTTTACTAGTGATCAAGAATGACGGTACTCGTGAACCTTTTAATCGTAAAAAAATTTTGCATGGCGTGATGGCGGCTGGTCAAAAGCGACCAATATCAAGTACACAATTTGAAGAACTAGTTGACCATGTAGAGAACAAAGTGCGTCAGCAAGGGGTAAGTGAGATTTCTTCGAAAAAGATTGGTCAACTGGTAATGGATGAGCTGGCAAAAATTGATGATGTTGCCTATATTCGTTTTGCTTCCATCTATCGTGAATTTAAAGATATGTCCAGCTTTATGAAAACAATGGAAGATATGATTGCAAAAAGGGAAAAGGGTAATTAATTATGTTTGAGACAAATGATCCCAAACAGCCGTTTTTCATTACCAACAGGGTGGATATTTTTCCTAAAGATTTGCGCATATTAATTAAACTATATCAACCCCTTATTGGTTCTCTTGCTTTAGCAGTCTATTTAAGTCTGAATGAAGATTACAGTGCACAGGCAATGCTTTCTGATGCTAAAGGAATTTATACACTGCAAGAACAGATCGATTGTGATATAAAAAAGTTATTTGGTGCGTTGCACAAGCTTGAAGCTGTCGGCTTGATTCAAACGAGACTGCTTGATAACCAAATCATGGGTCAGGTTTTGTGTTTCGAACTTAAGAGAGTTCCAGCAAGCAGTGAATTTTTTGCAACTGCACTTTTAGCTAGTTTATTAAAAGAAAAAGTTGGAGTAACTGCTTTTAACAAATTGAGTCACGAGTTTGCCAGAGAAACTAAACAAAACAAGAGCGAATTAAGTGGCATTAAAGAAGCACCTAACATTTCTGCTTCTTTTATGGATGTTTTCCATATATCCGATCAAGAGGCGATAGATCCTTCGGTTGAGGTCAAAGAAGCAGCTCAGGAAAATAATTATTCTTCTAACAATTTTGCTACTGTCAATGACCAGGATCAGATTGACTGGGATTTTATGAAACAGCAATTCGAAATTTATCAAATAGCTGGCAGTGAAATTGATCAAAACAAAGAGGCTATTCGGGCAGTCATGCGCATATATGGGCTGTCAGAACAGGAATTTGTTGACGAGGCATTACCTTGCTTGCATGGTGACTATCATTTAAACATGAGGGAAATTAAGCAAACTATTGCTAACAGCATCCATGGCAGTGATACTCGCAGACATTTGCAAAGCAAGGCTAAAATACCTGACAAATTTGATAATAATAGCCAATTAAATCAGGAAGAACAAAAATTATTGCAAAAAGCGCAAACGGATACTCCGGCACAGTTTTTATATCATTTAAAAACTGAAAAAAATGATTTTGTTGACGCTAGTGAATATCAGGTGTTAGATAGCCTATATAACGATAAGGGAATATCAGCGGAATTACTTAATATTCTGACATATGCATGTTTAAAAAGTGGCCCCAATATTTCATTTCGTTTAGCAAATAAAATTTTGCATGACTGGCTGCAACACGGTGTTAAAACTGGTAGTGAGGCCTTGGATTACATGGACAAAAGAAAAAAGGCACAAGAACAAAGGCAGAGCAAGCGGTATAGCCGGTTTGCTCCTAGAAAAATAGTTGAAAAGGGCACTGATTGGAACAAGCAACAGCCGAAAGTAAAATCTAATGTCTCAAGTGCGGAGCTAAAAGAATTTTTTAAAAATTTTGAAGATAAAAACGGTATGAAGTAGGTGAAAAAATGCAACCCATTAAAAAATTTATGGTTAAAGGACAAACAGCTAAAGCAGAAGACCAGAGCACCGCTAAAATTAAGCAAAAAGTTTTGGCTGAGCCCAAAGTGCAACAATTTATCAATCAGCACCGAGCACAACTTAATGACAGTATAATTGATAAAAGCCTTCCCAGTCTTTTTGAATTTTATCTAAGCCAACATAAAAAAGATCCTGTGACCAAAGGATATTATCCGGATTTGATAATGAATAAAAATGCCATTAGTCTTAAATTTGTTCCTGAAGACAGTAAATTGATACATGATCAGGAAATTAATATCAAAAAGCACTTGCGTTTAATTAATTTACCAGAGGGGTTGCATGATGTTCGTTTAAGTAAAATTGAAATGACACCAGAAAGAGCCGAGGTAATGACTGCTATTCAGCGCTTTTTATATCGATATTCTCAAGATATTCACCAAAAAGGTCTTTATTTATCTGGTAATTTTGGTATTGGTAAAACGTATATTTTAGCAGGACTGGCAAATCAAGTAGCTGCAATGGAAAAATATGTTGTGTTTCTGCATGTTCCTACATTCATTGCCAGTTTGTCCAGTCATTTTAATGACAATAGTTTACAAACTGAAGTACAAAAAATAGCTAATTCTGACTTGTTAATATTGGATGATATTGGCGCGGAAAATTTAAGTCAATGGTCGCGAGACGAAGTCTTAGCAGTAATTTTGCAGGCTCGAATGGACAATATTTTGCCCACCTTTTTCTCGTCCAACTTTGTCATGGCTGATTTGGAGGACCATTTCAAGGAAACTAAAAATGCAATTGAACCAGTAAAGGCTGCTAGAATAATGGAGAGAATACATTCTTTAGCAACGGAAATAGTAATATCTGGACCTAACCGGCGTCACTAAGTTATAAAAGATGCAGGATGATTTAATTTTTTAATGAAAATATACTTGCATTAAAAAATTATTGGGTTATAATTAAGTCCAATGAATGAACATGTTGCAACGCAACTCAGAGAGAAAGCATTATTCTGAAAGCTTTCATTAGCGTTTGCAATCCACTCATTCATACCTAAATTTTGATAATGGGTTAGATTCCGTTAACAATCTATAACGAGATAGTTCATTTTTTGAACTAAATTTTGGGTGGAACCACGTTAATTAACGTCCCAGTGCTTAATTGCACTGGGATTTTTTGTTATAAAAATTTTGGAGGAAATAATGAGTTTTTCGATTACTTTGCCTGACGGCTCAAAAAAAGATTTTACAGACGCTGTTTCAATATCTGATTTAGCACATGGTATTGGTACATCTTTAGGTAAAGCAGCTCTTGGTGCAAAAGTAAATGGTCAAATTGTTGCTTTAGATTACAAGTTAAGCAAAAATGCAGAAGTTGCAATTATTACTGACAGAGATGAAGAGGGCTTAGCAATTCTGCGTGATACTGTTGCATTTGTTCTTGAAGCTGTTGCCAAGAAGGCCTATCCTGAGATTCATTTTGGTGAACATGGAACCGACGACGAAGGTTTTTACGTTGACACTGATAAAGAAAATCAAATAAAAATTAATGAATTACCTGACTTGGAAAAAGCGGTCAAAAAAGTAATTAAAGCGGGAGAAAAAATTGCATCCTGTATGATGTCTAAAGACGAATTGGCCGATATATTCAATGATGATCCTTATAAGAGTGAAATGCTTAAGGCTGAAAAAGGTGACCAAGTTCAAGTATATAAACTGGGAGACTTTATCGATTTTGGCTTTGATGCATTACTGCCTAACACAGGAAAAATTAAGCAATTTAAATTATTGTCAGTTGCCGGTGCCTACTGGAAAGGGCAATCTTCTAATCCTATGCTTCAGAGAATTTCAGGTACTGCTTTCTTTAAAAAAGCAGATTTGGATGCAGATATTAAACGGCGTGAAGAAATTAAAGAGCGAGATCACAGAACAATTGGTCGTGATCTTGATTTATTCTTTGTTGATCCAAAAGTTGGTGCTGGATTGCCCTACTGGATGCCAAAAGGTGCCACAATTCGCCGTGTAGTTGAACGCTATATCATTGATAAAGAAGTCGCTGACGGCTACCAACACGTTTATACTCCAGTTTTAATGAACGTTGATGCTTATAAAACATCAGGCCACTGGGCACACTATCGTGATGACATGTTCCCACCAATGGATATGGGTGACGGTGAAATGCTTGAACTGCGGCCAATGAATTGTCCGTCCCATATTCAAATTTACAAGCATCACATTCGTTCATACCGTGAACTGCCAATTAGAATTGCAGAACTGGGTATGATGCACAGATATGAAAAATCTGGTGCTCTGTCAGGACTGCAACGTGTACGAGAAATGACTTTAAATGACGGTCATACATTTGTGACTTTAGATCAAGTTCAAAGTGAGTTCTCAAAAATCTTGACTCTAATTTTAGATGTTTACAAAGACTTTGACATCACTGATTACTACTTCAGACTTTCCTATCGTGATCCAAAGAATACTAAAAAGTATTTTGCAAATGATGAAATGTGGGAAAGAAGTCAGTCAATGCTGAAAAAGGCTATGGACGATATGGGACTTGACTATGTTGAAGCTGAAGGTGAAGCTGCCTTTTACGGTCCTAAACTTGATATTCAAACTAAAACTGCTTTGGGTGCAGATGAAACAATGTCCACAATTCAACTAGATTTCATGCTTCCTGAGAGATTTAACTTAACCTATGTTGGTCAAGATGGTGAAGAGCACAGACCAGTTATGATTCACCGCGGAATTGTAGGTACTATGGAGCGTTTCATTGCTTACCTGATTGAAATTTACAAGGGTGCTTTTCCAACTTGGCTGGCTCCAGTTCAGGTAGAAATAATTCCAGTAAATTTGGATGCCCATTCAGATTACGCCAAAAAAGTTCGCGATGAACTTAATAAACGTGGTTTTAGAGCCGAAGCAGATCTGCGTAATGAAAAATTAGGTTACAAGATTCGTGAGTCACAAACACAAAAAGTACCATATACTCTTGTTTTAGGTGACAAGGAAATAAAGGACAAGGGAGTTAATGTTCGTCGCTACGGCACTGAAGAAGAAGTAGCCAAGAGCTTTGATGAATTTATCAGTGAAATTAAGCAGGATGTTAAGTCATATTCACGTGAAGAATAATAGAGTAAATGATAGTAAAGATAAGTTTAATTTAATAGATTGCAGGAATAATTTGACAACTTAGACCATATAAATATAAAAAACCGCTAAAATTTGCACGTCGAGTAACAAAATGTAGTGTTGACGGGATGCACTTTTGATTAATTAATCAATTGCTAAAAAAGCTTGGTTTAGATAGTTAAATTAAGACTGCTAAAAAGGAGCAATAATTATGTCAATGGTAGAATTTCATGACGTGCAGAAATTTTATGGCAAATTTCACGCGTTGCATAGTATTAATTTACAAATCGATAAAGGCGAAACTGTTGTTTTAATCGGACCTTCCGGTTCCGGTAAAAGTACGCTTATTAGAACAATAAACCGCTTAGAGTCAATCCAGGGTGGAAAGCTGATAGTTAATAATCAGGATTTGTCCAATCCTAAGACTGATTCAAATAGGTTGCGTCAGGATGTCGGTATGGTTTTCCAGCATTTTAATCTTTATAAAAATAAAAATGTTTTGGAAAATGTCATGCTGGCTCCACGAATTGTCAGCCATATGCCTGAAGCAGAAAATAAAAAGCAGGCAATGCATTTACTTGATATGGTTGGAGTGGCTGATAAAGCCCAAAATATGCCAGCCCAAATATCTGGTGGTCAAAAGCAACGTGTGGCGATTGCTCGATCTTTAGCAATGCATCCTAAATTATTGCTTTTTGATGAACCAACTTCAGCGCTTGATCCAGAGATGATTGATGAAGTTTTACAAGTAATTAAAAAGATTACTTCGTCTAGCGATATGACCTCATTGATCGTGACCCACGAAATGGGCTTTGCCAAAGAAGTTGCCAACCGTGTCATCTTTATGGATCAGGGCCAAATTGTTGAAGATGATGACAGTTCTTCCTTCTTTAAACAGCCGCAAACAGAGCGGGCGCAACAATTTTTAAGCAAGATCATAGCGCATTAAGAGGGGGCAATATCATGAAAAAATTAATATGCTCAATCTCGTTATTTTTGGGAATGTTCCTTTTATCTGCTTGTGGCAACAGTGTCATTGACCAGTCTGCTTTGAAAAATGTGCGCTCGTCCAATACCATTACTTGGGCAGTTGAAGGTGACAAAAAACTTTTTAGTCTAATTGATATTCGAGATGATAGAGAAAAGGGCTTCGATATTGATATGGCCAAAGCTGTTACCAGAGAGATTTTAGGTCCTAAAGGGCAAGCTCGTTTTACTCTTGCCACTTCACAGTCGAGAATACCTTTATTGAAAAATGGTAATGTTGATGCTGTAATTGCCACACTGACAATTACCCCTGAAAGAGCACAAGTAATCAGTTTTTCTAAACCATATTTTCAGGCTGGTAAATCATTTCTTGTTCCTAAAGGGTCAAAAATTAAAAAGCCCAGCGATCTTAATGGGAAAACTGTAATCGGTATTGTTGGCGACAACTCTGTTGAGGCAGTAAAGAAAGTTGCCCCCAGAGCAAAAGTTGTCGCAATGCAGGACTATGGTCAAGCTGTATCAGCTTTGAAATCGCATCAAGGCGACGCTTTGACTAGTGATAATGGTATTTTATATGGTTTAGCTGCACAAAGTCCAGACAGCCTTGAAGTAACAGGAGGAACTTATACTAAAGAACCTTATGGTATTGCGGTAAATAAAAATCAAGAACCTTTTCACAGAGCTATTAATCGAGCGATTGATAAGATTCAAAAGAGTGGAGAATACAATCGCTTAATTAAAAAGTGGTTTGGTCAAGTTCCTGGTTTTAACTATAAGGAGATGTATATTAAATGATTCGTATCTTTAATAATTTTAGTAGTCAACTATTCGCTGGATTCGGCTGGACTATTTTATCAAGCTTGTTAACATTAGTATTTAGCCTGATATTTGGAGTTTTATTAGCTCTTTTAGAGGTTATCCCAAATAAAGTAGCAAATAAGGTCGGTAGGACTTACGTTGAGATATTTCGTAATATCCCGCTATTGATTATCGTAATGTTCTTTTACTTAATAGTTCCAAAATATTTTGTCAAAATAGACGGCTTTACTGCAGGTACAATTGGTTTGTTCTTGTATACCTCAGCATTTATTGCAGAAATAATTCGCTCTGGTATTCAGTCTGTTTCTCAAGGTCAAATGGAAGGTGCTAGATCAACGGGGATGACTTATAAGCAAGCAATGCGCTATATAGTGTTGCCGCAAGCTTTTAAGATTGTCATTCCACCGTTAGGCAATCAATTTGTCAATTTGATCAAAGATTCGTCAATTTTGGCTTTCGTGGCGGGTTTTGATTTAATGTATCAAGCTAATGCAATCGCTTCTGTGACTTTTGATACTTTTAACAGCTATTTTGTAATCGGGGTGCTCTATTTAATAATTACTATGCCGTTAAGTTATTATATGCAACATCTTGAAAAGAAAATGGCCTAGGGAGGCGAGCTAAAATGCAAACATGGATTAATGCCCTATCATGGTTAAACTTCGGTTTTCTATTAAAGGGATTAGCAGTCACATTATTTATTTCAGTTTTTGCAATCGTACTAAGTTTCATTTTAGGGTCGATACTAGGAATAATTCGCTATGCTAAAATTAGATTTATTTCAGCAATTGTCGGCTTCATCATTGACATTGTTAGAAACTTACCTTTATTATTGATTATCTTCTTTACTTATTTTGGCCTGCCCAATATTGGTCTGAGGCCTGGAGCAATTTTGTCAGCGATTATTGCAATGACAATCTTTGAATCCAGCATGATTGCAGAAATTGTGCGCTCAGGTATTCAGTCAGTTGCCGTAGGTCAAATTGAAGGAGCCAGATCTACAGGAATGACATTTGTGCAGGCGTTGTGGCATGTTGTTTTGCCACAGGCATATCGGCACATGATTCCTACCATCATTGGTCAGTTTGTATCTTTGATCAAGGATACGTCATTAGCAACTATCATTGTCGTTCCTGAATTAATGCAGCATGCACAAGTTATTTATGGTCAAAATGCAAACTATATTGTACCAATGTTTGCTGCCTTAACACTTTTGTACTTTATTGTTTGCTTTACTCTATCCGCTATCGGTAATAGACTCAATAAACGTTTAGCATAAATTAAAGCATTGAAAACTAATCTGATTGACACATTCGCAAAAGACGAGTATAATTACGAAAGTTGAGAACAAGAAGAAGCTTCCCGCTTCTCGCCTAAGTTAAGTTGACCTCTGGGCTGATCGATATTTTCTGTTGATTAAGGGCGGGTAAAGTTTACCCGTCTTTTTCTTGTCCTCAGATTAACACGGAGGTGAAGAATTATTCCAAGGAATTTGATATTGAACGATCAAATTCGCGCTCGCGAAGTTCGTTTAATTAATGAAGATGGTGAACAAGTTGGTGTTGTTACTAAAACTGAGGCTTTACGCCAAGCAAGTGTTGCAAATTTAGATTTAGTTCTAATTTCGCCTAATGCCAAGCCACCTGTTGCTCGTATCATGGACTATGGTAAATACCGTTTCCAGCAACAAAAGAAAGTTAAAGAATCTCGGAAAAAGTCTAAAACGGTTAGCGTAAAAGAAATCCGTTTAAGTCCAACGATTGAGGGTAACGATTTTAACACCAAGTTAAAACATGCGCGTAAGTTTATCACCAAGGAAGGTGCTAAAGTCCGCGTTTCGATCAGGTTCAGAGGTCGAGCAATCACTCATAAGGAACTAGGTCGTGAAGTATTGGAAAAAATGGCTGAAGCCACATCTGATATTGCTACTGTAATTAGCAAACCCAAGATGGAAGGCCGTTCAATGTTCTTAATGCTCGCTCCGAAGAGTGACAAAAATAATTAGTTAATTTGGAGGAATTAGAAAAATGCCAAAAATGAAAACCCACCGCGCTTCTGCTAAGCGTTTTAAGAGAACTGCATCTGGTCAATTAAAGCGTCATCACGCTTTTACCGGCCACCGTTTCCACGGCAAGACTAAGAAACAACGTCGTCATTTGAGAAAGGCTGCAATGGTTTCACGCAGCGACTTGAAGCGCATCAAACAGATGCTCTCTCAAATGCGTTAATCAAATATATAAAACGATATTTAGGAGGAATTTTAGATGCCAAGAGTTAAGGGTGGAACAGTTACACGTAAACGTCGTAAAAAGATTATGAAGCTTGCCAAGGGTTACCGTGGCGCAAAGCATATGCAATTTAAGGCTGCAAGTACACAATTATTTGTATCTTATAGATATGCTTTTCGTGACAGAAGAAGACGCAAGAGCGACTTCAGAAAGTTATGGATTGCAAGAATTAATGCTGCAGCAAGACAAAATGATATTTCATATTCTAAGTTAATGCACGGCTTGAAATTAGCTGGTGTTGATATTAACCGTAAGATGTTAGCTGATATTGCTTATAACGATTCAAAGACCTTTGCAAAATTAGCAGAAACTGCTAAAAAGGCTTTAAATTAACCAAAAATGGCGCTTATGGCGCCGTTTTTTTATGTCGAAATTTAGCACTTGCAGTAGAAAATTTGGTATATTAAACTAGTGCAATGATAGATAAGAAGGAAATTGAATGTTATTCAGACCACACTATACAATTGACACGATTTATCATTTAGATATTAAAGTGCTAAAGCAAATAGGTATCAAAGCTGTTTTTTCAGATTTAGACAATACTCTTTTAGCTTGGAATGAGTTCGAAACTGCTGCAAAAATGAATAATCTCAATAAAAAATTAGCTCAAGCTAGTATTAAGTTAGTTGTAATTTCTAATAACAATGCTGAAAGAGTGGGCAAAGTTTTAAATCCTTATCACATTGACTTTGTAGCCAAGTCGAAAAAGCCGTTGCCCTTTGCCATAACTAAAAAAAGAAAGAGTATGGGGTTAAAAAAAGACCAAGTTATGATGGTTGGTGATCAGTTAATCACAGATATACAGGCAGGAAATTTGGCTGGTGTAGAATCCGTATTAGTAAAACCGCTTATTCAAACTGATAAGTGGAATACACGTATTAATCGTTTTTTTGAGAAAATTATTTTTTTCTTTTTAAACCTTTCACACCCAGTTACTTTTAAGGAGACATTAAAAAATGGATGACCAAATTATTTGTATTGGTTGCGGAGCAGTTCTTCAAGCTGATAATGCAGAAGAAGCAGGTTATTTGCCTGCCTCTCGTTTAAAACAGGCGCAAGAAAGTGCAGATGAGGGCAACGATATCTATTGTCAGCGTTGTTTTCGACTGCGCCATTATAATGAAATCATGCCAGTCAAGGCTGACAATGATGATTTTTTAAAATTATTAAATTCCTTGTCAGAGAAGAAAGCTTTAATTGTAAATGTCGTAGACTTATTTGATTTCACCAACTCCTTGCTTTCTGCAATTAAACGCTTTATTGGAAAAAATGATTTTATTCTTGTTGGCAATAAATTTGATCTTTTCCCGCAAAATTCGCGTCAAAGCAAAATAAAGGATTGGATGCGACAAGAAGCCAATCGAATTGGTTTACATCCTAAAAAAATATTTCTGGTAAGTGCAAAAAGCAAGACTAATTTGCCAGAACTAATAGCGTATTTAGATCAAAACTCACATGATCAAGATGTTTATTTTGTAGGAACAACTAATGTAGGTAAATCAACTCTTCTTAATGCAGTTATTGACCAGATGGGTGAAATTCAGAACTTGATTACCACTTCCCGCTTTCCGGGAACAACACTAGATAAAATTGAAATTCCTTTGGCAAATGGTCATTTTTTAGTTGATACGCCGGGTATAATAACGAAAAATCAACTGGCTACGCGTTTGAACGCTCAGGAATTGAGCCTGATTTCACCGCAAAAGCAGCTTAAGCCAGTCACTTTTCAGCTTAATCCAGGTAACACTTTATTCTTAGCTGGATTGGGCAGAGTAGACTATTTAAAAGGTGAGAAAGCAAGTTTTACGGTTTATGCAGCACGAGGATTATATATTCACAGGACTAAAAGGGAAAATGCTGATAGTTTCTATGCCAAACACCTGGGCGAATTGCTTAATCCGCCAGAACAAAGTGCTGAGTTGCCACCTTTAAAAGGAAAGGAATATCATACTAAAGAAAAAAGTGATTTGCTTTTTGGTGGAATAGGTTTTATTACTATCCCTGCAAATTGTTTGGTTAGAATATATACACCAGATCAAATTGGTTTAGGTATTAGACGTGCATTAATTTAGAGGATATAATGATTGCTATTGCTAAGAATTATCAAAAAACGCCAACTGTTGAAGTAGCCGAAGAAAAAATAGAGCCTAAAAAGGGGCGTCAAATCGGTATTTTTGGTGGAACTTTTAATCCAATTCATTTAGGTCATTTAATAGTAGCGGAGCAAGTATTGACTAAACTTCATCTTGATGAAGTTTGGTTTATTCCCACCAATGTTCCTCCATTAAAGGATCGGCCAGTAGTTTCTGCCCAAGATCGTGCAAATATGCTTGAGCTAGGTACTCAGGATAATCCTCGGTTTCAAGTAAAATTATTTGAATTATATCGTGGAGGAGTTTCATATACGGTTGATACTTTAAGATATTTGCGTGAATCTCAACCTGAAAATCATTATTACTTGATTATGGGCAGTGATCAAGTTAATAATTTAGGTGAGTGGAAAGAGCCTACTAAATTGGCTCAACTGGCAACTCTTGTCGGAGTTCAAAGAGCTGGCTATCCCCAAAAAGCTAAATTACCAATGATTTGGGTTGATGTTCCTGCCATTGCAATTAGTTCTAGCCTTGTGAGGCAAACTATTGCGATTGGGGGCTCAATTAGATACCTGGTACCAGATACAGTGAGGAATTATATTCAGAAAAAAGGCTTATATCATGAATGATTTATTTTTCAAAAAAACTTATTCAACTTTATCTAGTGCTGAAATTGTGGCTAAAGAAAAAAGTAATATGACTGAAGACCGTTTTGAGCATTGTATTGGGGTTAGCAAAACTGCTCAAAAATTAGCAGAGTTAAACCACTATGATGAAGATAAAGCCGCATTAGCCGGATTCATACATGATTATGCAAAACAAGTTTCAGTTGAGGATTATCGTGAAGTAATTAAAACTAAGGGCTTTGATCAAGATCTGTTAAATTGGAATCGAAGCATTTGGCATGGTATTGTGGGTACATATTTTATCCAGAGAGATCTGAAAATTACTGATTCAGAAATTTTAACGGCAGTACGCAGGCATACAACGGCCGATGTTGAAATGACGACCTTAGATAAAATTGTATTTATGGCTGATTACATTGAGCCTGGCAGGTCGTTTCCAGGAGTTGAAGAAGCGCGTAAAATAACTTATGCTAATCTTGACAAGGGAGTCGGCTACCAATTAGCACATACTCTTGAATTTTTAATTGAAAAAAGAGATAAAATCTATCCACGTACTTTAGACGCTTATAATGTTTGGGGTATTGAAGAATAAGGAGAAAAATTGACTAGTAAAGAAATATTGGCTTTTACTCTAAAGGCAATTAGTGATCGTCATGGAGAAGATACTGCAGCTTACGACATGCAAGGACATAGTATTTTAGCTGATTATTATGTTGTGACCAGTGCCGGTTCCAACAGACAATTACATGCTATAGCTAATGCTATCATTGATGAAGCTCACAAGGTTAACTATTATGATTATCGCGTTGAAGGCACGAGTGAATCAAATTGGCTTCTGCTCGATTTAGGCGATGTTGTGGTAAACGTTTTTACTGAGGATGCACGTGATTTTTACAATGTTGAAAAACTGTGGGTTAACGGTAAAAAATTAGAATTAAAGGAAGATTAGCAAACAATGAGTGTAGTAGGGATCATTGCGGAATACAATCCCTTCCATAGTGGGCATGAATTTTTAATGAATCAGGCTCGCTATATTGCAGGCAGTAAAGACCCGATCATTGTTGTCATGTCAGGCAATTATGTTCAGCGTGGGGAAATGGCAATTATGGATAAGTGGTCTCGCACCCAAGCAGCGCTTGAAAGTGGTGCTGATTTAGTATTTGAGTTGCCTTTTTCTACTTCGGTTGAACCAGCTGATTTGTTTGCACTTGGCAGTATTGACCAATTGGTCAAACTCGGCGTCACTGACTTAATTTTTGGTGTTGAAGACGCTACACAAAATTATGCTTATTTAGGTAGCAAGATTGCTGAAATCCCACAAAGTCATATGGACTTTAATGATTACAGTCAAACCTATTCAACTCAATATAATCAAATGGTCGCAAGAGAAGTTGGTCATGAAGTTAGTGAGCCCAATGCGATTCTTGCTTTGGCTTATGCTGTTGCTAATCATAATTTGGGCACGCCCTTGGTTTTGCATCCAGTTAATCGGATTGGTGCCGGTCATGATGATGTCTTGCAGAGCAATAAAGTTGTTCAAAGTGCCAGTGCAATTCGAAATATGATTCTCCATAATGAAACTAATTATATTTTAGAGCAATGGCTGCCCAAAAAAGAGGTACAGCTTTTATTTCAACAAAAGAATTATCCAAATTGGAATCTGATGTTTCCGTTTTTGAAGTATAGGTTGGAATCTTCTTCAGTTTCAGAACTGAGAAGAATATACCAAATGAGTGAAGGTCTTGAGTATAAAATGAAACATGAAATTCATGCAGCCCAAACCTTTACGGAATTTTTGCGAAGAGTTAAGTCAAAGCGTTATACATATTCCCGCTTGCGCCGTCTGAGCCTGTATACGCTTTTAAATGTAACTCAGGAAGACATGATTGACAGCTTTAACTATGAATCGCTTCTACTTCTAGGCTACAGCAAACTTGGGAGAAAATATCTTAAAGATATCAGAAAAAAAACATCTGCGAATATTATTTCGAAGGTTGATCAAAAAAATACTAAAAATGGTTCAATGAAATTACAATTACGTGTTGATCGCTTTTTTGAACAACTTATGGCAGTTGATCAAAACTTCGGACAACGTCCGCTGGAGGTCTAAATGTTAACTTTAAATTTTATTCAAATTAAAAATAGTAATGAACCTCTGACCCATATTGAATGCAAGCTTGAATTAACAGAGGAATTTATCAAGCGAGGTCACGGTTTAGTTTATCAGGTTGATAATGTGATAGTCTCAGGTGATGCTTTTTACAATCAACCATATGTTACTGGAGACTTTCAAGTCCAAGCCAGTTTGATTGTTCCTTCCAGCCGCAGTTTGAATCCTGTTGAATTTACTGAAAATTTTCGCTTTAGTGAAAATTATACTGATATGGATGTGGCTAAAGAAAAAATTGATGAAAGTGACATTCCGATCGTAAAAGTAAAAAATGAAGTTATTAACTTGCAAAAAGCAGTTGAAGACAATATTTTACTGCATATCCCAACTACAATTTTGACTGCAGAAGAAAGAGAACAAAATATTTATCCTGAAGGAAAAGGTTGGGCTGTGATTTCAGAGGACGAATTTGCTAAGAAAGAAAAGGAACAAATAAATCCTGCCTTTGCTAAATTAAAAGATTTATTTAAAGAAAATAATGAGAACCACAATTAGTTAAATAAGAATAATTGAATATAATTAGAAATCAGTATTGTTGAAATGCTGGTTTTTAATCTTGTTTTAAAAGCATTTTTAAAGTATGCTTTACTTGTTGACAAGAATAAAATTAAATTAATCAAAATTAAGTTTTAAAAGGATGACGAAAAATGGCAAGAATATTAATTGTTGAAGATGAAAAAAATTTGGCGCGTTTTGTGGAATTGGAATTAAAACATGAAAAATATGATACCGTAGTTGAAAGTAATGGTCGCAAAGCCTTAGATTTGGCTTTGAAAGAAGATTTCGATGCTATTCTGCTAGATCTTATGCTTCCTGATCTTAACGGTTTAGAAATTGCCCGTCGAGTCCGTCAAGTTAAGAGTACACCAATAATTATGATGACTGCACGCGATTCTGTCATTGACCGTGTCTCTGGTCTTGATCATGGAGCTGACGATTATATTGTTAAGCCATTTGCCATTGAAGAACTTTTGGCGCGCTTACGTGCGGTTTTACGCAGAGTAAAAATTGAAAAAGACGCTTCAGATGATTCCGTTGAAAAGAAAGTAGTTAAATTTAAGGATCTTACTATTGAAACTGCAAATAGAATTGTTCGCCGTGGCGATGGTAAAGCCGTTGATTTAACTAAGCGTGAATATAACTTGCTCATGACCTTGATTAAGAATAAGAACAACGTTGTTAGCCGTGATCAGTTGCTCGCAAAAATTTGGGGACCCGGTTCAAATATCGAAACTAACGTTGTCGAAGTTTATGTACGTTATTTACGCAATAAAATAGACGTTCCTGGCAGACAATCATATATCAAGACGGTTCGTGGAACTGGCTACATGGTAAGAGATGAGGATGATGAAAAGAAGTAAAAAGAGAGCACAAAAGGAGACCAAGCACTCATCGCTTATCTTACGGTGGGTAAGTATCGTCGCTTTGACGATTATGGTCTCTTTTATTGTTTTTTCCGTAATAATATATTCATTTGTTGGTCAACAATCGATGGTCCAGCAAAAGGAAACCTCAAATGAGATGGTAAGCAAACTCAATAGTAGTTTGAACAGAATTCCAAATCAATTAGAAATTGCAAATGTTGTTCCTGCATTAACACCATCGACCAGAGAAGTATTAAAAGGCAATCCTCCGATTGGGTCTGACGAACGCAAAAGCAGTGCTTTTAATGACGATTTGTTGTCATCACTAACAAACCCCGATTTGAGCGTAGTCGTTTATAATCTTAGACAAGAGGATGTCTTTGATAATGGTGGCAAAATTTTACCTTTTAAAAAAATAAAAAGTGACTATGAGATGACTCGCGTTAATATGAATCATAAACAAGAGTTAATTACTTATCAAAAGGTTAGAGCTGCTCATTCAGGAAAAGTTACAGGATATATTGTTGTTGCCAATAAAATGACCTACTATAATGGGTTAATGAAAGACCTTTTAAAGTGGATGGTAAGAATTTCTTTAATCGCCATCGTATTTTTTACATTGGTAGCTTATATAATTGTTCGCGACATTGTTAAGCCTGTAAAAGAAATGTCACGAGTTGCTATGGAAGTTAATGATGATCCAAATAGTACAGTGAGAATCAGGGATTTTCACCGTCATGATGAATTGCAAGAATTAGCAGTTTCTTTTAACCAAATGCTAGATCGGATGCAACGTTATATTGATCAGCAAAAAGAATTCGTGGGTGATGTTTCCCATGAGCTCCGCACTCCTGTCGCGGTCATTGAAGGTCATTTAAACATGCTTAAACGCTGGGGCAAGGATGACCCGGAGATTTTGGAAGAATCAATTGATGCTTCTTTACAAGAAGCTAAAAGAATGCAGCATTTAATTCAAGAAATGCTTGATTTAACGCGTGCGGAACAAATTAATGTACAGTACCCTAATGCTGTGACCAAAGTTTCTGAAGTTCTTAAACGGGTCGTTGGTGATATGTCACTCGTTCATAAGGATTTTGTTATCAGACTGGATATGGACGATTTACCTAGCGATACCGAAGTCCAAATTTATCAAGGGCACCTTGAACAATTACTTGTTATTTTAATTGATAACGGTATTAAATATTCTACAGATCGTAAGGAAATCAACGTATCGGCTGGACTATCACAAGATGACGTGCATATTATAGTTCAAGATTTTGGTGAAGGCATTTCTGAAAAGGAACAAAGCAAAATTTTCAATAGATTTTACCGGGTTGATAAAGCCAGAACACGAGAAAAGGGTGGTAACGGTTTAGGTTTATCAATTGCTCAAAAATTAGTTACCAGTTATCATGGAAAAATTAGTGTTGAATCCGTTGAAGGACAAGGTAGTCAGTTTATAATGCAATTTCCGGCACTTTCAAAGGCTCAATCCGAAAAACTACATAAACGTGAACAAGCTGAAAAAGCAAAAAAAGATAAAAAAGAAACTAATTAAAAAAGACCTTTTTAAGTCTGTTGATTATTTGTTCAATGTAATCAAATTTAGACTTAAAAGGTCTTTTAACTTCTGAATTTATAAACTAACAACTAGTGTCGTTTTTGTTGCTTTCCTTTGTTACGATTACGTAACTTTTCGTGCAATTCTTTTGTTTGCTCAGACTGAACCGGAGAAGCCTTTTTAACATTAAGAAGCTCGTCTACTTTTTCTTTTGTTACTACTTCAGTGATAGGTTCACGTTTTAATTCTTCATCAACTTCTTTTTTAACTTTAGGCATAATGATGAAGGATACGATCAATTGCTGGATAACAGAGAAGATGTTACCAGCTGCCCAATATAAAGCAACAGATCCAGAAACCGAGAGGCAGATGAAGAGCGTCATAATAGGATTCATAAGCATCATTGACTGCATTTGCTTTTTTTGCTCCTGCGGTATGCCCACAAGTGAAAGGTAACCTTGTAAGAATGCAAAAATAGTTGCGATAACAGTTACCGCGATCGATCTGCTACTTAATGAAATGCCAAAGAATGAAGAACTGGCCAAGCTTTGTGAGTACATCACTGCATCGTAAATTCCAATCATAATTGGAAACTGGATAATTAATGGCAAACACCCCATTCCACCTGTTAATGATAAGTGGTTACGGGAATAAAGTTCACGCTGCCACCCAGCCAATGTCATTTGTTGGTCCTGGTTGAGATCTTTGCGCTTCATAGTATCCTGGATTAGCTTCATCTGAGGTTGCAGGCGTGCCATTTTTTCTTGTTGGGTAGTTGATTTCTTTTGCTGATTAAGCATTAAAGGCAAGAGAATCATTCTTACTACAAAGGTCATTAGGATAATGGCCCAGCCAGCCCCATTAGCTCCACCGATAATATTAGAGAAGTAGAGCATGATGTTTTGCATGGGTTTGCCGATAAATTTATAGATTGACCCGTATATAAAGCCTGTTGGGGGCTTATTAACTCCACCATTTTGTGCACAAGCAGTCACAAACAGCATGACTGCTAGGCAAACACTAATTAGTCCGATATATTTGCGAAATTTTTTCATTCAATTCACCCAATTATTATTTTTTGCCAATAACTAATATAATACATGAAAACCACTCATTTTGCTTACTTTTGTTAGTTTTTCTTTTTTGATATTTGAAATGCGTGCAAATTGAGAAATATTCTTAGGCAATTCAGCACAAAATTGATTGACTCGGCTTAATTCAGCTTGTAAAGTAATTGTGACAGTTTCATCACTGTTATTGCGAACATTGCCAGTCATCCCCATTTTTTGCGCAAGATTTAATACGCTCCAGCGAAAACCTACACCTTGAACGATACCTGAAACAGTTAATTGCCAAGTTTCTTTTGAATCATTGGTCGGATTGCTTTTTCTTTTGTTCCTGTGCTTGTTAAAAAATCCCATAATAATCCTTCCTAGTCCTGCTTTCTTGATTTTAACATTTTATCAGCTTGAAATTAAAATAATATATTGATGAAGATGAAAGAAGAGATTTAGATGTCAGAACAAATAACTTCCGTAAATAATAAGCTAATAAAAAATTTAACTAAATTAAAACAAAAAAAATATCGACAAGAAAATGGCTTATATATGATTGAAGGCTTTCACTTGGTTACAGAGGCTTTCAAAGCCAAAAAAAGCTACGAGTATCTTTTAGGGACTGAGGAAGCTTTAGCGGAGATCAAAGATATTTTTCCCCAACTAGTGACAAGCCAAAAAACTGTCATAATCAATTTATCCGTTGCTCACCATCTTGCAAGTACAAAAAATTCTCAAAATATTTTTATGGTTTTAAAGATTGGTCAACCTCAAAACTATCATTTTAATTTTGGTAAGTGGGTATTGCTAGATCATCTGGCAGATCCTGGCAATGTGGGAACAATTATCAGAACTGCAGATGCAGCGGGATTTAATGGTGTCGTTTTATCCCCTAAAAGTGTTGACATCTATAATCCCAAGACTCAGCGCGCAATGCAGGGCAGTCAATTCCATATCAATGTAATTACGGAAAACTTATTAACAGTTATAAAAGAAATGCAAGATAATACCATACCAATTTATTCAAGTATGTTAGATAAAAACGCCAAGGAATTACCAGAATTTAAAAAAGTACCGCAAGTTGGTATTGTTATTGGTAACGAAGCACATGGCGTTACTTCAGAGGTAGCAGAAATCTGTGATCAGAAACTATATATTCCTATCAAAGGTCAAGCCGAATCTTTAAACGCTGCTGTGGCTGCGGGCATTATTATTTACTATTTCTCTTAACTCTTAATGCTTGTTTTTAGTAAGTATATTTAATATAATAAAAGGCGAAACAGACACTTTCTTGTGGGAGGGACAGTATCATGCCTCAAGGTATTAAGGACAAAAATTGTGCTGGTTGTGGTGCTCCTAATTATGAGTACTGTAAACATTTTATTAACGCGTTTAAAATTATTGGTAAAAAGTGGAACGGTTTAATTATTAGTTCACTCTGTGCCGGAGATTATATGCGCTTTAAAGACTTAGCACAATGCGTGTTGCCTTGCTCTGACCGTGTTTTAGTTGAAAGATTAAAAGAATTAGAAAAAGAAGATATTGTTAACCGTTCAGTTGATGGTAAAACAAAGATTATTTCTTACAGTCTGACACAAAAGGGTGAAGAATTAAAGCCCGTTTTTGATCAAATTCATGGTTGGGCCGATAAATGGGTCTAATTTGTCTAATCCTCTTGCATGTTTTTTAAAAAAGATATATTCTATTAACTAATTACAAAGAGTAAGACTAGTAGCAGCAATCATTTAGTCAGAGAGACCTTTTTATTGAGCTGAAAGAAAGGTTTAAACGGAACTGTGAATTTCACCTTACTAGTAGAATCTAATCCATTCCGGTATTCACCGTTATCGAAACATGAGTGTGGACATTTTCTGTCCAAACTAGGGTGGTACCGCGAAGCTTCGTCCCTTTTGGGATGAAGCTTTTTTGTTTGATTTGAAAGGAAAAGTTTTATGGACTTATTTGACAGGTTAAAAGAACTGCGTGAAAAAGGTCTTGATGAGATCGATAAGGCTAAAAATGAAGAAAAGTTAAATGACGTTCGCGTTAAATTAACTGGTCGTAAAAGTGAATTGACAACCATTCTTCATTCCATGAAAGATATTGATCCCAGTGATAGACGTGAAGTTGGACAACGAGTTAATAAATTGCGGGATTTGTTTAACGCTAAGCTCGATGATGCTAAAAATGAAATAGTAGCAGCTTTAGTTGAGGAACAACTGGCTAAAGAAAAAATCGATGTTACTTTACCTGGGCGCGAAATGCATCTTGGTACCAAACATCCCATCAATATTATTTTGGATGATCTCGAAAAATATTTTATTGGCATGGGTTATAAAGTAGTGCAAGGGCCAGAGATTGAAACTGATCATTATTGTTTTGAAATGATGAATTTGCCAAAAGACCACCCGGCCAGGGACATGCAAGAAACCTTTTATATAGATTCTGAAGATTTATTACGTTCTCAGACTTCCGGTGATCAAGCTCGCGTATTAGAAAAGCATGATTTTGCCAAGGGTCCTTTAAAGATGGTAGGACCAGGTAAAGTGTATCGCCGTGATGACGATGATGCTACTCACTCACATCAGTTTATGCAAATGGAGGGTCTGGTAGTTGATAAAAATATTACGATGGGTGATTTAAAGGGAACTTTGGAATTAATGGCAAAGCATATTTTTGGCCAAGACCGCGAAACCCGTCTGCGTCCTAGTTACTTTCCTTTTACTGAACCTTCTGTTGAAATGGATGTTTCCTGCTTTAACTGCAATGGCAAGGGCTGTTCAATTTGTAAATATACTGGCTGGATCGAAGTTTTAGGTGCTGGAATGGTTCACCCTAATGTTCTTGAAAATGCTGGAGTTGATGCCAATGTTTATGGTGGCTTTGCCTTTGGCGTGGGGTTAGATCGTTTTGCCATTCTTAAATATGGTATTGATGATATTCGTGATTTCTACACTAACGATGTTCGCTTCTTAGAGCAATTCAGTAAGGAGGAAAGATAATGCTGGTTTCATATAGTTGGTTAAAGGATTTTATTGATTTAGACCAAGATCCTAAGGATTTAGCTGAAAAAATAACACGTACAGGTATTGAAGTAGCCGGTGTCAAGCATCCCGAAGAGGGCATGAAACAGCTAGTTGTTGGTCATATTATTGACTGTGAACCAATTGCTGGCACACACCTGAATCTTACTCATGTTGATGTGGGAGAAGATGAACCTCATCAAATAGTCTGCGGTGCACCTAATGTTGCTGCTGGAGAAGATGTAGTGGTGGCTTTACCTGGCGCTCGGATTGCTGGTAATGTAAAAATCAAAAAAAGCAAATTACGTGGAAATGAATCAAATGGTATGATTTGTGGCTTACAAGAAATAGGATTCCCGGATAACCTAGTACCTGAAAAATATGCTAAAGGTATTTATGTTTTTCCAGAAGATGCTGATGTCAAACCAGGTCAATCCGCATTTGCTCCTTTAGGAATGGATGATTATATTTTTGACTTTGACATTACCCCGAATCGCGCTGATACGTTATCAATGGAAGGCTCAGCTTATGAAGTCGGTGCTATTACTGACACACCTGTCAAAGTTGAAGATATAACTCTCAAGGAAGATGGTCCAGATTGGACTAAGGACTTCACTGTAGATGTTGATCCAGAGCTTGCACCTAAGTTTTATTTACGCAAAATCAGTAATGTGAAAATAGGGGACAGCCCTCTTTGGCTCCAAAGGCGACTTTGGAATGCTGGCATTAGACCCATTAATAATGTTGTTGACGTGACAAATTATATTATGCTCTTAACCGGCCAGCCAATGCACAGTTACGATGCTCGTGCTTTTAAAACAAATAAGTTAGTGGTCAGAAAAGCTGAAAAGAACGAGAAATTGACGCTTTTAAACAATAAAGAAGTTGATCTTGATCCTAATGACATTGTTATCACAAATGGTGAAGAAGTTGTGATGATGGCGGGAGTTATGGGCGGTCTTAATTCTGAAATTGAAGCTGATACTACTGACGTTTTGCTAGAGTCGGCTATTTTTGATTCAACCTTAATTAGAAAAGCAGCTTTGCGTCACGCTAACAGGACAGAAGCTTCTAGTCGTTATGAAAAAGGCGTTAACTGGGATGCAACAACTCGCGCATTAGATATGGCTGCTATGCTTTTACGTAATGATGCTTCTGGAAAAATAAATGAGGGTGTGATTACGGGAAGTTCTCAAAAAAGGCAACCTGTTCAAATTAAAACAACGATTTCTTACATAAATAAAGTTTTGGGCACCGATATTTCTTCAACAGAAATTGCTGCCATTTTTTCCCGTTTGAATTTCAAGGCAGAAATTAATAATGATGAACTAATTGTTGATGTGCCAGCAAGGCGCTGGGATGTAGCTATTCCTGCTGACCTCGTTGAAGAAGTGGGACGTTTATATGGCTATGATAATATCAAATCTACTCAGCCAGTTTTAGCAGAAACGCACGGTGGCTATTCTAAAAAAGAAGAAGCCATTAGGCGCATTAAGAATTTTGTTCAAGGTCAAGGTTTAATAGAAGCTATTTCTTACTCACTAACTTCACTTGAAAAAGCGATTGGCTTTTCCCAAGAACCTAAAAAACCAGTTGAGGTTCAGATGCCATTGAATTCAAATCGTTCAACTTTGAGACAAAACTTAATGACAGGGCTAGTAGACGCAGCAAGCTATAATATGGCTCGCAAGCAAAATCAACTGGCAATTTTTGAGCAAGGACGTGTCTATGATTTCGAAAATAATACTTATAATGAACATGAACATTTAGCTGCACTATATAGCGGTAATGTATATTTTGAAAACTGGCAAAACAATAATGAAAAAATTGATTTCTTTTATGTTAAAGGACAGCTTACCAACTTATTTTTAGCTTTGGGAATTAACACGGATGATGTTGAATACAAGGCTGAAGTAATTATGTATATGCATCCCACCAGGACTGCCGGTATATATATTAAGAACAAATATGTTGGGATGATTGGTATGTTAGATCGCCCTGTGACTCAATCTAATAAAGCTATGAAAGATAGCGAAATTTATGGTTACGAGCTAAATCTTGATGTCATTATTCCATTAATTCTTAATCCACACACTACAGCACAAACAGCGCCAAAATTCCCTGCCGTTGAACGTGACCTTTCAATCTTAGTAGACCAGGAAGTTACTAACCAAGCTGTTGAGGATGTCATCAAAGAAAATGGTGGCAAGTATCTTCATGATTTGCGTATTATCGATGTATATCGCGGGTCTCATATCGCCGAGGATAAAAAGAGTTTTGCATATCGTTTAACTTTCCTGAATGAAAATGATACTTTAACCGATACAATTGTTAATGAAGCGATAACTTCTATTGATTCGAGTCTCGAAAAGCAGCTTAAAGCAGAAATACGCTAATGGTTGACATTAATCGTTAAAGTAATATCATAGATCTTTGCAAAAAGAAATTTAACTTTAAGGAGTGGAAATTTAATGCCTGAAAAATCTTATCCGATGACTGCTGAAGGAAAAGAAAAACTGGAAGCAGAATTAAAAAATCTAAAAGTTGTGAAGCGCCCTGAAGTAATTGAAAGAATTAAAGTTGCTCGTTCTTATGGTGACTTGTCTGAAAACTCTGAATATGACGCTGCTAAAGACGAACAGAGCCATTTAGAAGATCGTATTAGTGTTGTTGAAGAAATGCTTAAGTATGCTCATGTAGTTGACGCTAACTCTAGCGATCCAGATGAAGTTGCAGTGGGTAAAACAGTAACTTATACGGAAGTTGGTGAAGATGAACCAGAAACTTATACTATCGTTGGTAGTGATGAATCTGATCCGATGAATGGTAAGATTTCTAATGATTCGCCAATAGCCCAAGCAATTTTAGGCAAGAAAAAAGGCGAAACAGTAACTATATCAACACCTGGTGGTAAATTTGATGTAGTGATCAATAAAGTAGAGGAATAGTTAGCAGTCTTTACAAAAATGTTTTACTATTTTCGATAAAAAAAAGACCAGAGCATATACGTTTTCTTAAAATGAAAAACGTAAAGTTCTGGTCTTTTTTGTGGCAGACTTAGTGACTGGTGAAATAGCGATAATCTTTGCTTTTATCAAAGATTACTCCGCGAGCATTTTCACCGTTAGAAATTGAAAATTGTGCGTCTGGATATTTTTCCCGAACTTTATCTTCAAGAAAATCTCGCAGCATGTGATTGTTAGCGAGTACAGAGCCGGTTAATGCGATTTTCATTGGTTTAGGATCTTCGTATCGATTCATGCCAATAATAATATCACGTGCAAGAAGTTCTGCTTGCTCCTTGATTACTGCTAATGCAAAAGGATTACCTTTATCAGCTAGTTGTGCTACATTAACGGCCATTGAGGCAAAGTCAGCGTTTGCTGTTTTATAAAATTTAGCTGTTGCATCATTAAGGTTGTCAACTTTGAATAATTTATTGAACATTGAAATCAGTTCATTTTCTTCTCGTTTGTCCCAACTAAGCAGAGCTGACTTCAAAGCTGATAGTGCAATGGCATATCCGGAACCTTCATCACCTAAAATGGCACCATATCCACCGGTTGTGATAATTCTGCCATTTTGCAAACCATTAAAAACAGAACCAGTCCCTGCAATTACTAAACCACCATCTTCACCTTCAAGCCCATTATAAAGAGCTAAAAGGGAATCAGTAATTGCTCTGGTAGGTAAGTTATCAACTTTTGCTGAAATTTCAGCTGCTATTTCCGGAGCATGACCAACCACAGATAAGCCAGCTATTCCGCATAAAATACGTTGACAATCACCATCGATTTCATCAATTAACTTGTTTATAGCATTGGTAATATTGATTATTGCATTGTCATAATTTGTGTTTACCTGACCTGGTCCAGCTTTAACACGTGCCAGTTCCTGACCTTTTAAGTCATAAGCAATTGCTATAGTATGGGTTCCGCCAGCGTCAACTCCAATTTGAAATTTAAGTGTCATAGTTTGATCTTCTTTCTAAATTTTTTATCCCATCAATATTTTATTACAAATGAATAATTTACAGAAGATTTTTTATGAAGTGTCTATAACTAGTTTATTACTTGTCATTTGCAACTTATCTATTAAAGTTTTTTCAAAACGTTAACATCTCAATAGATTTGTCATCTAGTTTTTGCTAAAATTACACTAGTTTAGTGAGGTTGAGTCTAATTGAATTTTTTTAAGAAAAAACTGAAGACTAAAAATAATAATTCCAAAAAACAAGCTTCTACTCCAATTAGGATGAAGATAATTTTGGGAATTATTTTTGTCCTTTTTGCTACATTAATTGGGCAACTGGCTTATTTGCAAATTGGCTATGGTTCACGCTTCAAAGCTGAAGTGCAAAAATCTAATTCTGCTGTAGTTTCCAGTCAGGTTCCTCGCGGAGTTATGTATGACAGTAAAGGACGCGTATTGGTAGGAAATAAAGCTAAAAATGCTATTACTTATACCAAAAGTGTTTCTACTACGAGTGAAGACATTTATGCAATTTCAAATTCTCTTAGTCAATATATTTCAATTAAAGATGAAAAACCGACACAGCAGCAAGTAACTGATTATTATTTGGCTAATAAAAAAAATAGTGCTAAGGAAGCTGCGAAAGTTCCTAAATCTGTCAGAGCAACTCAGGATGATAATTTAATTAATAAAAGAATCCAAGAGCAGGTTAGTGCTGAACATGTTAAATTAAGTGCACGTGAGAAAACAGCGGCTTTAATTTACAATAAGATTTCTGGAGCATATACTCTTTCTACTATTTATATTAAAAATAATCATCTGACAGATAAAGAAATTGCAGAAGTGGGTGAGCATCTTTCAGATTTGCCCGGTGTAGGCATTGGTACAGACTGGCAAAGATCATATCCCAACGGTTCTTCTATTCGCAGTATTATTGGATCCGTATCAACGGAGAAGGCTGGGTTACCTAGTGATAATTTACAGTATTATTTAACCAATGGCTATTCTAGAAATGACAGAGTAGGTACTTCATATTTGGAAGAAAAATATGAACCACTGCTAAAAGGAACGAAAGCCACGAGTAAAGTTTGGACTAAAAATTCAGGTGATATCGAACAATCGAAAGCGGTATATTCTGGTCAAGCCGGTGCAAGTTTGGTTTTGACTCTTGATGCTAAATATCAAAAAGAAGTTCAAAGTTCATTAGAAAAAATTTATGCTGCGGCTGTTGGTTCTGGGGCTGCTCACTATTCAAATGGTGCCTATGCTGTTGCCATGAACCCCAAAACCGGTGCAATTTTAGCTATGGCGGGAATCAATCGCGACCCCAAAAAGAATAAAACCACTAATAATGCATTAGGCGTAATTAATCAGTCATTTGTAATGGGTTCAGCTGTTAAAGGTGCAATGGTAGGTGGTGGATTAATTAACAAAGTAATTACTCCCACAAATAATGTAATGCCCGATACACCAGTTTACTTGCCAAGTACCCCTGTTAAAAAATCGGTTTATCCAATAGGGACATTTGGGGCACTTGATGCAGAAACTGCGCTTGAAGTTTCTAGTAATATTTACATGATGCATTTAGCAATGAAGTGGATTAAAGCTGATTATGTGCCCAAGAGTTTTATCCACATGCCACAAACAGCATTCGAACCTTTACGACATAATTTTAATATGTTTGGTTTGGGACAAAAGACAGGTATTGACTTGCCGGGCGAAATTTCAGGAATTCAAGGCAAATCATTTAATGATCAAGGATTGGTTCTTTCGGGTTCCGTCTTAGACTTGTCTTACGGCAACTATGATGCTTATACCCTGATTCAAATGGCTCAGTACGTTTCTACTATTGCAAACGGCGGTTATAGAATGCAGCCTTATGTTGTGCAATCAATTGGGCGAACTTCAAATAATGGTCAAAAAATTTATGTGGATTACAATAAGAAGCCAGAAGTGCAGTTACGTATCCCCTGGACTTCAGATGAATTAAATATTGTCAGACAAGGCTTCTGGCGCGTTGTTCATGGTACAAATTCATGGGGTACCGCACATAAATTAAAAAACGTGAAACCTGCTATTTCGGGTAAATCAGGAACAGCTCAGACATTTTATTACGATCCAGATAATCCTAAGCAAAAAAATCCGCCTGAGCTTGTTAATGCTACTTTTGTGGGCTATGCGCCATCAAATAATCCTGAAATAGCTACAGCAGTAATATTTCCGGGACTTGATCCCGAACACGAAGGTTCCTACACATTACAAATGACTAAGGCGATGGTGCAAGACTACTTTAAATTACATAAAAAGTAGAATTTTGTGAATATTACTGGTAATAATAATGGAAAAATGCTAAGATAATACAGTCAGAATAAAAGCGTAGGTGGTGAAAGAAATGGCAGATAACATCATTTTGGAATGCACCGAATGTGGCGATAGAAGTTACTTATCTAAGAAAAACAAGCGTAAGCATCCGGAACGTTTAAGTTTGAAGAAGTATTGCCCAGTTGAAAGACATACTACTCTTCATCGTGAAACTAAGTAATTAACCAATATGGCAGGAGCCTATGCTCCTGCTATTTTTTATATGGAAGAATCATGACAAAATTAAAAAAAGAAATTAGACAACAACAAGTTGAAAAACTAAGCGGCTTTGCGGAAACCGCTGAAAAGAATGCTGAAGATCAGGTTCTACTTAAGAATATTATGAATTCTGAACTCCTTGACAAATGCCAAAGCATTGGGATAACTTCTTCTCTTACTTATGAGGTAGATACCTCAGGTCTAATTGCTCAGCTATGGGATCAAGGAAAAGATGTTTATTTAGCACGGGCTAATGATAACAGTGAACGTTCACAAGATTTTATCTATTATAGTTATATGACCAAGTTAACTAAGTCCAAATTTGGTGTGGCTGAAGTAAGTGAACCGGACGCACAGATTAATAATGATCTTGACTTAATTATTGTGCCTGGACTGGCTTTTGCTTTAGACTCACATCAACGTTTAGGCTTTGGCGGAGGCTATTATGATCGCTTTTTGGCAAAACATCCTAGTTCAAAGACAGTAGCTTTAGTCAATTCAAAAATGATTTTTGAAACTGCAGCATGGAAAATAGAATCAACTGATGTTCCAATTCAAACAATTATCACTCCTGAATCAATTTTATCGAAATAACTGAGGCTATTATGAACCAGCGACAAAACCTGAAAAATTGTTATATAACCGTCAGTATATTGGTTATTCTTTTCTTGGTCTTTTTAATTGAAACTGCAATAGGTGGCTCCGAAAATATCTATGTTTTAATGAAAATGGGAGCTATGAAAAATGATGCTATTGTTATAGGTAATCAGTGGTGGCGCCTGTTCACTGCACAATTTTTACATATTGGAATTATGCATTTAATATCAAATGCAGTAATGATTTATTATCTTGGTGTTTATATGGAAACAATAATAGGTCATTGGCGTTTTTTAGTCATCTATTTACTTTCAGGTATTGGTGGAAACCTTTTAAGCCTGGCTTGGGGAAATGATAATGCCATTAGTGCCGGAGCTTCAACGGCTTTATTTGGACTTTTTGGCGCAATGACTGCTATTGCATTGCAAAATCGGACGAATCCAATTCTTGTTTATCTCGGCAGACAATCATTCTGGCTGGCGTTGATTAATATAGGACTTGACCTTTTTGCTCCTAACATCGATATTCCAGGACATATTGGCGGTTTTATAGCCGGATTTTTAATTGCTGTGATTTTAGGTGAAAAAAACTTGAGAAATTATTCAATAAAAATGCGTGTTGTTGCAGTATGTGCTTTAATAATTTATTGTGTGGCAGCTGTCAGAATGGGTATGGTAATTAACTTATAATGAAAACTCTGTATGATGTGCAACAGCTTTTGGAAAAATACGGTATTTTTGTTCATGTCGGCAAGAGAATTTGGGATATTGAACTGATGGCTCTCGAATTGGACAACATCAATCGTTCGCATTTAATTGACAAACATGATTATTTAGTTGCAAAAATAATACTGCGGCGTGAATACGAATATGAAGAACGCAGAAATAAAAATAAGCATGGCTCTTAAGCTACATTAAGAGTATATTGTTTTTAGAAACTTTTAGTAGGAGAAATACAATTTATGTCAACATTTTTATTAATTCTAGATGCGGTTTTAATTATTGTAATTTTAGCCTTTGTTGCAGTATGGTTATGGAATAAAATCCAGACTAAGCGCTTAGGTGGTGGAGATTTATCAAATGATGAATTTAATAAGGGAATGCGTAAAGCGCAAGTAGTGGATTTACGTGAAAAGGAACCTTTCAAAAGAAAACATATTGATGGAGCAAGAAACTTACCTTACACAATGCTTAAGTATCAATATACTGAATTAAGGTCCGATCTTCCAGTTTATTTATACTCTGATTCTTTATCAGTTACTTTACGTGCTGCCAGATTTTTACAGAAAAAGAACTTTTCTTCTATCAAATGGTTAAAAAATGGCTTTGATGAATGGGACGGTCGCACTAAGAAGTCCAAATATTAATGAGAAAACATGTTTGTTAATTTTCAAACGTGTTTTTTCTATACTATTTATTGAATGAGGGAAAAAGATGCAGAAAGTTCTGGCAATAGTGGGACCAACAGCAATTGGAAAAACCTCTTTGGCAATTCAGCTTGCTCAAAAAGTAAATGCTGAAATAATTTCGGGTGATTCAATGCAGGTTTATAAAGAGGTGGCAATCGGGACTGCAAAAGCAACTAAAGCCGAGCAAAAGACGATTCGACATTACCTTGTTGATACTCAATCAGTTTTTGAACCGTATTCTGTGATAGATTTTATTGAGCAGGCTGAAAAAGCGGTTGAACAAATCACTACCAAAAATAAGCTACCACTGTTAGTGGGTGGTACTGGTTTTTATGTTAATGCACTTTTAAACAAAATGAAATTAGGAGAACCGTCTCGCCAAGAATCAGTGACAACGAAAAAATGGGAAAACTTTTTGCAGGAACATGGTAAAAATGAATTGTGGGCAGAGTTAGACAAGAGAGATCCAGAAGCCGCTCAAAAAATTCCATCAAATAACTCTCGCCGTGTTTTACGGGCGCTGACAGTAATTGAACGTACAGGAAAAAAGTTTTCACAACAGCAGAAAAAAATAAAGGCAAGATATGATTACCTCATTATTGGTCTCAATTCAGATCGTGCTAAAATCTACCGTAGAATTGATTCGCGTGTTGATCAGATGATGGAACAAGGCTTGCTTGAAGAAGCAAAATTTGTTTATCAAAATCGTGCTCAAGAATATACAATCCTGCAGGCTATTGGTTATAAAGAGTTGTTTCCTTATTTTGCAAAACAAGATAACCTTGAAAATTGCATTTCAAATTTAAAAACAGCTTCAAGAAGATATGCTAAGAGGCAGCTGACGTATTTTCGTCATCAATTACCTGTCACTTGGTTTGATCCGCTTAAAGATCCGAATTGTTTAAATAAAATTACACAGAAAGTTGAGGTTTGGTTAAATGAATAACTGGCCAAATGAATTAAATGAAATAGTAGCAGAAACTGACAAACAGATAGCGCCGCAATTAGCAAAAATTGATCAAAATATTCTATTTAATCAAAATAAAGTTTTACAAGCTTTTAAAGACAAAGCTGTTGCTGAATCTGATTTAATTGGCAGTACTGGGTACGGGTCAGATGACAGCGGGCGAGATAAGCTAGATCGTATTTACGCACAGATATTTAACACTGAGGATGCCTTAGTCCGTTCACAGTTTGTTTCTGGTACTCATACTTTGGCTACTGCAATGGCAGGAAATTTGCTGCCAGGTGATGAACTAATCTATTTAACTGGTATGCCTTATGATACATTGCAACAAGTTATTGGAATTGCCGGTAATGGTCGTGGTAGCTTGAAACAATATGGTGTTAAGTTTTCTCACGTTAATTTGTTATCTGATGGCAGTGTTGATTTTGCTTCTGCACGAAAGCTGTTAAAAGAACATCAACCTAAAATGGTTGTCATTCAGCGTTCACGAGGCTACAATACCAGACCAAGTTTTACAGTGGCAAAAATCAAGCCAATGATTAAAATGATCAGGGAAGTTTCGCCGAAAAGTATAGTTTTTGTTGATAACTGTTACGGAGAATTTTCTGAGCAACATGAACCTACTGAATATGGTGCTGATATAATGGCTGGCTCATTAATTAAGAATGCTGGTGGTGGACTGGCAAAAATAGGTGGTTATGTTGTTGGTAAGCACGAACTGATTGAAAACACTGCGGCAAGACTTACGGCCGGTGGTATTGGTCGCGAAGAAGGAGCCAGCTTAAATAATAATCTTGATTATTTTGAGGGCCTTTTTGTGTCACCGAGTGTTACCGGCAATGCTATTAAAGGTGCAATTTACTCATCAGCTTTATTAGAAAAGATGGGATTAGAGGTTTCACCTAAATGGAATGATGAAAGAACTGACTTAATTCAAACAGTGATTTTTCATGATAAAGACAAAATGATCAGATTTGCTAAAACTTTACAGGAAAACTCACCAATTAATTCATTTGTTGATCCTATTCCGAGTAATGATACTGGATATGAAGATCAAGTGATTATGGCTGATGGTTCATTTATTGAAGGTGCAAGTATTGAGTTTTCTGGAGATGGTCCAATTAGACCGCCTTATGCTCTATATATGCAAGGTGGATTAACCTATGCTCATGTGAAAATAGCGATCACAAATGCAGTTAATGAATTATTTTTTCAAAATTAATCAAGGATATTTATAAAAGTAAAGTAAAAGTTTGGTAAAGTTTTAATATTTTTTGTTAGACCACTTTACAAGTTTTTAAACATTTGCTAATCTAAAATCTAGTTTTAAACGAGAAACAAATTTCTAGTTTAGACTGTACCAATTATTGTGTGATTTTTTAGGTGGAGAAGCATGACAAAGAAAATTTCAGCAGATGACATAAGAAAAAGTGTCAAAGAAGAAGATGTCAGATTTATTAGACTGGCTTTCACAGATATCAATGGAACGCTAAAAGCAGTTGAGGTTCCAAATAGTCAGTTAGACAAGGTTCTAGAAAATGACGTACGCTTTGATGGTTCTTCGATTGACGGATTTGTTCGTTTGGAAGAAAGTGATATGATATTATATCCAGATTTTTCCACCTGGTCCGTTTTGCCTTGGGGTGACAGTACAGGTGGTAAAATTGGTTGCTTAACTTGTTCTGTTCATACTACCGATGGTGAACCTTTTGCAGGTGATCCGCGGAATAATCTTAAAAGAGTTATTGGTCAAATGAAAGAATTGGGCTTTACCGCTTTTGATATTGGTTTTGAAGCTGAATTTCATTTACTTAAACTTGATGAAAATGGTAATTGGACTACTCAAGTTCCAGACCATGCCTCATATTTTGATCTAACATCAAATGATGAAAGTGCAAGTTGTCGTCGAGATATTGTTGAAACTTTGGAAAGCATCGGTTTTGAAGTGGAAGCTGCTCACCATGAAGTTGGTGATGGTCAGCAGGAAATTGATTTTAGGTTTGATGACGCTTTGACAACAGCTGATCGTGTGCAAACTTTTAAAATGATTGTGCGTGAGATAGCTAAAAGACATGGCTTATTTGCTACATTTATGGCTAAGCCTCTGCAAGGTCAAGCAGGCAACGGCATGCATACCAACATGTCTTTATTCAAAGGCAGTAAAAATGCATTTTATGATAAAAATAATAAATATCATTTATCCAAGACTGCCTTGTACTTTTTAAATGGCATTTTGGAGCATGCACGTGCCATTACAGCAGTTGGCAACCCGACTGTTAACTCATACAAGCGTTTAATTCCCGGTTTTGAAGCTCCAGTATATATTTCTTGGGCTTCAAAGAATCGTTCTCCTATGGTTAGAGTACCTTCTGCAGGGGAATTAAATACTCGTCTTGAAATGCGTTCTGCTGATCCTACAGCTAACCCGTACTTGCTTTTAGCCGCATGTTTAAGTGCAGGAATGGCTGGAATTAAGGAAGAAAAGATGCCTATGGATCCAGTAACCTGCAACTTATTTGATTTAAGTGAAGCTCAACTTAATGAGATGGGGATCAAACCGCTTCCTTCAACATTGCATAATGCATTAAAGGCATTTAAAAAGGATAAATTAATTCAAGCAGCTCTAGGTGAACATTTGACTCAGAGCTTTATTGATTCTAAAGAATTAGAATGGTCTCAATATACTCAAACTGTTTCTGACTGGGAAAGAAATCGTTACATGGGCTACTAAAACAAATTTGTTTTATAATTAAAAAATCTAGAAACTGAAAATTCATGAATTAGGGAAATAATGTAAAGGCTGATGAAAAATGGGCTAAATTATTTTTCTTGCACATGACCAATAATTTTAAGAGTCTGGGAAAAAACTCTAACTTAACTAAAAAGGCTGACAAATCACGTCAATAAAACGTTGATTTGTCAGTCTTTTTAAATTGTGAAATTTTTTAATTTAACTTCAAAGAGCACTTTTTTATTTTAGAAAAGTTTTTAACCATACGAATTAATTTTGCTATTTAAAAGGAATATCTACATTTTATTTAATAACAGATTATATGTGTTTATTAAGTGTTGCTATGTAATTACTTTTTCATTTAATTCCTAAAATAGTATAAATAAAATAAGAGTTAATAAGATATATAACTTTTTGTGTGCGCTTTCAAAAATACAAATTATATTTATATTATTTTTAAATAAAAAACAAATTTTTAAAATTAAATAATTTATTGACATTTATGACTACATTTATTAGGATTATATTATCTAATAAATTTAACCATATATTATACATAATATCAGGGAGGTAATGTTATTTTAAATAATTTAGGATATTTGAATTAAAAAAATTAATTAATAGTTTAAGAAAGAAAATGCTATGAAGTAAAAAAGCAACTTCAATGTCATGATCAATTGAAGCTGCTTGCAGCAATGTTAAGAATAAATCTATAAAGTGTTTCATCATGCTAAAGATTATATTTATCCTTAACGTTGAAAATTAGTAGCGAGATAAATTAAATTGAACTCACTATTAAAAATTAATAAAATTGTAGAAAGAAATTTATTGTTGTGAAATTTTTACCTTTAATGAAGTAAAAAGATAACAAGCATGTAGATTTAATTATAAAATTTTCTATAAATAAACATCTAAAAATCACATATACACTAGCATAAAGGTTGTACGGAAATTCAATACAACCTTTTTTAGCTGATTTATATTTCTTTGAAAGAAAAAGTACAAAATCATGCAGACTAAAATTTACTTCAAGTTTTTTGCGGGTCGGATAAATAAGATCGTTTTTTAGTACATTTTATTATATGCCAACCTTTAAGTGATAGAATAGATAAGTCAAGTTTAAAGTAAGTGAGGTAAAAATGACAAAAGAAAAATCGGTTTATACTAAAGATGTATTATTAGTTATGGCAGCTTCATTCTTTTTTATGTTTAGTACCATGTTTGTGAACCCTCTGATTAACGGCTATGCTAAAAGTCTAGGAGCTAGCAGCGGCTTTGCAGGCTTAATTGTGGGAATTATGAGTATAGCTGCAATGTTTTTACGACCGATTGCTGGCAATTTGACAGATAAATTTTCAAAATATCGTTTATCTTTTATAGGCGGTATTCTGATAGTGGTCGGTGTAACCGGCTACGTAATAGCTCCAGCAAGCAATTGGCTGCTCCTTTTTCGCTTAATTAACGGTTCAGGCTATGTTCTTTGCACGGTTTGCATGACGACTTGGCTAGCCTTCTTAGTACCACGTGCACATGTTGGGCAGGCAATGGGCTTTTATGGTCTAATGAATGCACTGGCAATGGCTGTTGCTCCAGCGCTAGCTATTAGTATTTATCAAAAAACTGGTTACAGGACTGCTATCATTGCTTCCGCTATTTCGGCTTTTGTGATGGTCATTATCATTCAATTTGTTGGCAATAAAGCCAAACCCAAAGAAGTTAAGCATTCAGAAAAGAAAAAATCATTTTTGCATCTCAAAATCATTCAGAAAAACGTATTGCCGATAGCAATTCTCACTACTTTATTTGCCTTTCCTTATTTTGCCACACAAGCCGATTTGGTCACTTATGTTGAAGAACGGCATTTGAATGTAAATGTCGGCTCCTATTTTTTGATTTATGCCGTCGTATTATTGCTTATTAGAATAGTTTTAAAAAATCTCTTTGATACCGTTAAATTTGGCACTTGGTTTTGGTATAGTGTTGTCGCTACCATGATTTACCTAATTTTGCTGGCAACAATGAAAAATAACTGGGTAATGGCTCTCGCAGCTACTTTTATGGCTATTGGTTATGGCTTAATGTATTCAGTTTTACAGTCAACTGCAATGCTCTTAGCGCCAATTAGTGAGCAGGGCTTAGCAAGTAGCACATTTTACTTAGGTCTCGACTTTGGCATGGCTTTTGGTCCAATAATCATGGGATTTATAAATGACTTATTGCCAGTTAAATATTTTTATTTAGTGCAACTAATTTTAATACCGTTTATGATATTAATTTATTTACCTTACCGCGTTCGTTTGAACGGTGCAATAAGGCACCATTAAACCTTTTTAATAAAAGAAAAACTGACTAGTCTTGTTATAGCAAAAGATTAGTCAGCTTTTAATATCTCATAAAACAATTAGCTTTGCTTTTATTGGAACTTTTTACCCCATTCCCAAGGATCTTCGTGCCAGTTCTTCAAAGCTTCATATTCTGTTGGAGTTATATATTTCATCTCTTTTTCTTTTTGGAGCAGTTCAGGATATGTTAACAGAGGACTGTAGTCAACTTTAGCTTGAGCAAAATTGGCTTTAGTATCTTTTAGATAATAAGTAAATATTGAACTCACGCCGATTACATTACCGCCTTCTTTTTCAGTTGCTTTTACCGCATTAATAACTGACCCACCAGTTGTAATTAAATCGTCGATTAATACAATTCTGTCGTGGCTATTAAAAAGTCCTTCAATTTGTTTACCTTTTCCATGATCTTTTGGTTTTGGCCGTACATAAATCATTGGTAGGTGCAATTTAGCAGCAACCCAGGCCGCATGGGGAATTCCGGCAGTAGCAACGCCACCGATTATACTAACATCTGAATATTTTTCTTTAATAAGAGCTGCTAAATCTGAAGCAATCCAGTCACGCAAGTCTGGATAGGAAACAGTTAATCTTAAATCAGTATAAATGGGAGATAACATGCCACTTGCATAAGTGAATGGTTTGTCAGGGGATATTGTAATAATTTTTTTATCAACTAACTTATTAATAATTTGATCTTGATGCATTTTACTCAAACTCCTTTTTAATTTCTCGATAAACTAAAGCAGGATCTTCAGCCTGCGTAATTGGTCGACCCACTACAAGAGCACTTGAACCAAATTCTTTAGCCTTTTGTGGCGTGGCTATACGCTTTTGATCATCAGTGGTGCTATTTGACAATCTTATTCCCGGTGTTACATATAAAAAGTCAGAACCAACCTGTTTTTTTAATTTTTTTACCTCAAGTGGTGAGCAGATTACACCATCTGCTCCAGCTTTTTTTGCAGTTTGTGCCAGACTAACAACTTGATCAGTCATTGATAATGAACAATTTTGTTCGTTTGCCAAAATCTTTTCCGAAATTGAGGTCAGTTCAGTCACAGCTAATAATTTAGGAGTATTGTTTCCAGTTGGTGTGCCATCTATCAAGCCTTTTTTTGCGGCGTAAATCATTTCACTGCCACCTAGAGCATGAATAGTCGTGCAAAAAATACCTAAATGAGCAATTTGCCTAGCAGCTTGATAAACTGTATTGGGAATATCATGTAATTTAAGATCTAAAAAAATATGATAGCCTTGATTTACTAATTTTTCTACAAAATCGGATCCATAATGGTAATAAAGTTCCATGCCGATCTTTAAGTATGTTTCTTGGGGCTGTCCCAATTTTGCTAGTAATTCATGAACCTTATTTTGGCTGTCAAAGTCCAAAGCTACAAACACTGCTTTTTCCATTAAAAACCTCCACAAAAAAAGTCTATTCTGGTACGAGAGTGCATCAAAATAGACCTTTTATATTTAATTTAAGTCATGTTTTTAACTTGCGGTCTCTCTGTACCGTTTAAAGTTTATCAATAATGAGATTACCATTTTTATTTATAAAATACAATAAAATTTTGTTTTTAAAAAGTAAAGAAATTGTGTAAAATATATCCAAAAATAATTGTACTGACAGTGAGCTTACATTTTTGGAGGGTAATATGACAAATATCAGTGTAAAATTGCCTGGATTTACTTTAAAAAACCCGGTGATGCCGGCTAGTGGTACTTTCGGCTTTGGGGATGTACCAGCAGCAAAAAAATTTGACTTGAATGAACTGGGAGCACTAGTTATTAAAACGACTACACCTAAGCCAAGTTTAGGAAATCCGCAACCCCAAATTGCAGTTTTAGATAATGGCATATTAAATTCAGTTGGGTTGACCAATCCAGGGGTTGATAAGGTTATTAGCGATAAGTTGCCTGCTATTAAAAAGCAATATCCAGCTCTACCAATAATTGCCAGTGTTGGTGGTGAAAGTGAAGATGGCTATTTTGAAGTTGCCCAAAAACTGTCAGATTCAAAAATGGTTACTGCTGTTGAAATTAATGTTTCTTGCCCCAATGTGGCTCAAGGTGGAATGTCATTTGGTGTTCACCCAAGAGTGGTGGAGAAGCTAACTGCTGCAATAAAAAATGCAGTTGATTTGCCCGTTTTTGTAAAGTTGACACCTAATGTAACTGATATAGTGGCATTAGCACAGGCTGCTGAAGCTGGTGGTGCTGATGGCTTATCCTTAATAAATACTGTAACTGGCATGAGGATTAACATTAAGACTCGCAAACCTCTGCTGGGAAATAATTTTGGTGGTTATTCTGGTACTGCAGTGAAGCCCATTGCCTTATACCAGATTAATCAGGTAAGGCGAATTACCAATTTGCCAATTATCGGCATGGGGGGAATTTCCTCTGCTGAAGATGTGGTTGAATTTATGCTTGCTGGTGCTAACGCTGTTGCAGTAGGTAGTGCCCATTTTAAAGATCCTTTAGCTTGTCTTCATATTGTCCATGACTTACCGCAGGTTTTGAATAGTTTGGGAGTCAATGATATTAAAGATTTAGTTGGTCAAGTTGAATATAATTAAAAAAGCTAATATCAGCAATATTTAACTTTACTATTGACAATTTAAGTTTGAAACAGTATATTTAAACAGATGTCCTTTAAAATTAGTCCCGTGAGGCTAGCAAGGAAAGCTCAATTAAGTATTGACTTTTACAAAGCATTTAGTCTCAAATAGATTAAGTGCTTTTTTCATGGGCAATGTACTATAGGAGAAAAAAATGACTAAAGAAATTTGGGACGCTTCAGCAATGAAAAGAGCGTTGACAAGAATTACTTATGAAATCATTGAACGGAATAAGGGCACAGAGGATTTGGTTCTGGTAGGAATAAAAACTCGTGGTGTATATTTAGCTCAACGTATTCGTGATCGTATTCAGAAGCTTGAAGGTGTTGATGTTCCACTCGGTCAACTTGATATTACTTTATATCGTGATGATCGTCATGATGCAACATTAAAACTAGATCCCGTTGTTAATTCGAGTGAACTTGGTGTTGAAATTAGCAATAAACACGTGATTTTAGTTGATGATGTCATTTTTACCGGTCGCACAATCAGAGCCGCAATGGATGCTTTAATGGATAAAGGCAGACCTAGTTCAATTGCCGTTGCCGTTTTAGTTGATCGTGGTCATCGCGAACTACCAATTCGAGCAGATTTCGTTGGTAAAAATATACCAACTTCATCACATGAAGAAATTGCCGTCAATGTAGAAGAAATTGATAATAAAGACAGTGTGGAATTAAAACCATTGCCACAATAAAAAATTAATTCAACCGTTTAATTGGCTCCAGAGAGGGTCAGAAGGGTTTGAGTTCTTTTATTGAGTCTCTAACTATACGAAAAACCCTTTTGCTAAACCTGGAGCTGAAAAAGCTTTAGGTTTATTTTTTTGGAAAAGAGCAAAAATGAAGAATATTAATCTTGTTACCCTAAAATCATTTGTAAGTGTTGAAAGTTTAAGAATTGAAGAAGTAATGGCACTTATCGAGCGAGCAGAATACTTCAAAAACGGTGGAGCTCGTCCGCATTTAACGCATCCCGTTTTTGTCACCAACATGTTTTTTGAAAATTCCAGCAGGACTCACACAAGTTTTGAAATGGCAGAAAGAAAATTGGGTTTAAGTGTAATACCATTTGATCCTGCACACAGTTCAACCAAAAAAGGGGAAACGCTTTATGATACTTCGCTTATTATGGCAGCTCTTGGGATTGATCTTGAAGTTATCAGGCATACTGAAAATGAATACTATAACCAACTGATACATCCCAAACAAAACCAACATCTTGATATTGGTGTCATCAATGCAGGAGATGGTAGTGGGCAGCACCCTTCACAATGTATGCTTGATATGATGACAATTCATGAGCATTTTGGACATTTTAAGGGTCTTAAAGTAGCTATCGTAGGAGATATTACTAATTCGCGAGTTGCTAAAAGTAATATGGAACTTTTGACCAGACTGGGAGCCAAGGTTTATTTCTCTGGTCCTGATTATTGGTATGACAAACAATACGATAAGTATGGTGAATATAAGCCCATTGATGACTTGATAAATCAAATGGACGTGATGATGTTGTTAAGAGTGCAGCATGAACGACACGCAGGTGATCCTAACGAAGCAAATTTTGACGCCAAAAGCTACCATGAAAAATTTGGTATTAATCAAAAAAGGTATGAGCAAATGAAAGATGATGCTATTATCATGCACCCAGGTCCCATTAATCATGATGTTGAACTTAGCGGTGACTTAGTTGAAGCTCCTAAGTGTCGGTTTGTAAGGCAAATGGAAAATGGCGTTTTTATGAGAATGGCAATGATTGAAGCAGTTATGCGAGGACGTAAATTAGGGGGATTGTCCTGATGGCAACTGTAATTAAAAATGGCTATATCTATACCAACGGAGAAATAGTGCATGGTGACCTTTTAATTAAAAATGGCCTAATTTCTGCAATTGGTACTGATTTGAAAGCGGAAAATATAATTGATGCCAAAAAGCAATTAATTAGCCCTGGACTTATCGATGTCCATGTTCATTACAGAGATCCGGGACAAACTGATAAAGAAAACGTCAAAACAGGGTCACTAGCAGCAGCACATGGTGGCTTCACTACGGTTTGTGCAATGCCAAATGTAGTCCCTGTACCCAACACGCCAGAGCTGATGCGTAAAATGGTGAAAAACAACTGTGAAAATGGTGTAATTCATGTTTTGCAATATGCACCAATTACAGTTAATGAAGATACTAATGAAATTCCTGATTATGCCGCTCTAAAAAAAGCTGGCTGCGTTGCACTGAGCAATGATGGCAAAGGTGTGCAGAATGCGTACACGATGTATCTGGCAATGCAAAAGGCACAAGCTAATAATTTAATTATTGCCGAACATGCTCAAGATGATTCGTTGTTCAATCAAGGCGTGATAAATGAAGGTAGAAAAGCAAGTGAATTTAATTTAGCTCCGATTACTGAATTAGCTGAAACTACTCAAATTGCCCGAGATTTATTATTGGCGCAAAAGACTGGCGCTCATTACCATGTTTGCCATGTTTCTACTAAAAAAAGTGTTGAATTGATCAGAATTGCTAAAAGCAAAGGTATTAATGTTACCTGCGAAGTTGCTCCTCATCATCTTCTATTAGGAGAAGAAAATATTATTAGTGATAATGCTAACTTTAAAATGAATCCGCCTTTGAGAACCAAAGCAGATCAAGAAGCACTTATAGCTGGATTGCTTGATGGCACAATTGACATGATAGCTACTGATCATGCACCTCATACTGCAAGTGATAAACAAAATGGTTTTGCTGAGGCTGCATTTGGTATTGTTGGCAGTGAAACGGCTTTTTGCGAACTTTACACTAAATTTGTTAAAACTGGTATTTTTACTCTGGAGCAGTTAATAAATTGGCTCACTTTGGCTCCCGCCACAGCTTTTGGATTAACAAAAGCTGGAAAAATAGCTTTAGGTCAACCGGCAGATATTGCAATTTTCGATCTTCATAAAAAAGAAGCTATTAATGCAGCTAATTTTAAGTCTAAAGGGAAAAATACTCCTTTTAATAATGATGCAGTTTACGGTCAAACAGTTTTAACAATGGTTGATGGCCAGATTGTTTTTCAAAGTGAGGAAAGTAAATGAGATATTTAATTTTAGAAGATGGCAGTGTATATGCTGGCGAAGGCTTTGGTGGAAGCCAAACCACTAAAGGCGAAGTAGTCTTCACCACCGGAATGACAGGTTATCAAGAGGCTATTACAGATCAATCATATGCAGATCAAATTTTAGTTTTTACTAACCCATTAATTGGCAATTATGGGATCACACTAGCAGATTATGAGTCACTCGAACCAGGCATAAAAGGAGTGATTTGCCATGAAGTGGCACGTCATCCTGATAATTGGCGCATGCAAACTACTTTACCAGATTTTTTAAAGGGATTAGATGTGCCTGGTATTCAAGGAATAGATACCAGAAAATTAGTTAAAAAATTACGCGCCCACGGCACAATGAAGGGTCAAATTTGTGATTCTAGGGAGAAAGCTGCTGAAATTGCAGAGCAGTTAAAAGCAAGTCAGCTTTCAAAGGGCGTAGTTAAGAGAGTTGCGACTACAAAATCTTATCCTGTACCAGGCTCAAAGCGCAATATTGTTGTAGTCGATTTTGGCTTAAAAAACAGCATCTTGCGTGAATTAAGCCAACGAGATTGCAACTGTATCGTTCTGCCTTATACTACATCAGCTGAAAAAATTTTATCTCTTCATCCGGACGGCGTTTTGCTTTCTAATGGACCTGGAGATCCTCTAGAAATGAAAGATGCCGTTAAAATGGTTCAAGAAGTGGAAAAGCAGATCCCACTAATGGGAATTTGCATGGGTCACCAGGTTTTTGCTCTGGCTAATGGTGCAAAAACTTACAAAATGAAATTTGGTCATCGCGGATTTAATCACCCCGTACGTGAAATTGCCACAGGTAACATTGGGTTTACTTCTCAAAATCATGGCTATGCTGTTAGTCGGGATTCAATTGATTCTGATAATTTAATGATTACACATGTTGAAGTTAATGATGGGACTGTAGAAGGTTTGCGGCATAAGAAATATCCTGCTTTTTCCGTGCAATTTCATCCTGATAGTACACCGGGCCCGCACGATGAAGAAGGCATCTTTGATTACTTTATGCAAATGATTGACCAAAGAAAGGACGTTGAAAATCATGCCTAAAAGAACTGATATTAAAAAAATAATGGTAATTGGTTCAGGCCCAATTATTATTGGCCAAGCTGCAGAATTTGATTATTCGGGCACGCAAGCATGTCTGGCACTGCGTGAAGAAGGCTATGAAGTGGTACTGGTCAATTCTAATCCTGCTACAATTATGACCGATACTTCAATAGCTGATAAGGTTTATATTGAACCGTTAACTGTGGAATCTGTATCGCGTATTATCCGTAAGGAATTTCCTGATGCAATTTTGCCAACTTTAGGTGGTCAAGTTGGTTTAAATATGGCTTTATCATTAGCTAAAAGTGGTATTTTAGATGAATTAAACATCGAATTATTGGGGACAAAGCTTGATTCAATTGAACAGGCAGAAGACAGAGAAAAGTTTAAAGAGCTCTGTCAAAAATTAGGGGAGCCTGTGCCACCATCAACTAGTGTTAAGACAGTACAAGAGGCATTAGATTTTGGAGATAAGATTGGTTATCCCATAATCGTGCGTCCAGCTTTCACTATGGGTGGAACCGGCGGCGGTATTTGTAATGACAGGGATGAACTAGCTAAAATTGCTAAAAACGGTTTGGAATTGTCACCAGTTACCGAATGCTTAATTGAGCGTTCAATTGCAGGATATAAAGAAATTGAATTTGAAGTCATGAGAGATCATGACGATAATGCCATGATTGTTTGTTGTATGGAAAACTTCGATCCTGTTGGTATTCATACGGGCGACTCAATTGTTTTTTCACCGTCTCAGACATTATCTGATAAGGAATATCAGATGTTACGGGATTGTTCTTTAAAACTTATTCGGGCACTAAAAATTGAAGGTGGTTGCAATGTTCAATTAGCCCTTGATCCAAACAGTTTTAATTATGATGTCATTGAGGTTAATCCCCGGGTTTCGCGTTCTTCTGCATTAGCGTCAAAGGCTACTGGCTATCCCATTGCCAAGATGGCTGCTAAAATCGCTGTGGGTCTGACTTTAGATGAAATTAAAAATCCGGTAACAGGCACTACATTTGCCGAATTTGAACCAGCATTGGACTATGTGGTCTGCAAGATCCCTCGTTGGCCCTTTGATAAGTTTGCCAAAGCAAATCGTGAACTGGGAACCCAAATGAAAGCAACTGGAGAAGTCATGGCGATTGGCAGGACAGCTGAAGAGGCGTTTCAAAAAGCTGTGCGCTCTTTAGAAATTGACCAAAAAGATTTTTATTCAACTGAAGCACATGATGCGAGTGATGAAGAGCTGGAAAATAAGCTGGTTAAAGCGCAAGATGACCGTCTCTTTTATTTAGCTGAAGCTTTCCGCAGGGGCTATTCAATGTCTGATGTTCATGAATTGACTAAAATAAACTTCTATTTTTTAGATATTGTTAAGCATATTGTTGATTTAGAAAAATCAATTGCAGCTGGCCCTGATGATCTGGCAGTGCTCAAAAATGCCAAAAAGTACGGCTTTAGTGATCATACTATTGCCAATTTGTGGCACGAAGATGAAGATCATGTGCGTAATTTACGCAAGAGAAATCATCTTTTACCCGTTTACAAAATGGTTGATACATGTGCTGGGGAATTCGTCTCAGAAACACCATACTTTTACTCTACTTATGATACGGAAAATGAGAGTGAAAAAACTGCCAAGAAATCGGTCTTGGTTGTTGGTTCAGGACCTATCAGGATTGGTCAAGGTGTGGAATTTGACTACGCCACTGTGCATTGCGTTAAAGCATTACAAAAGATGGGTTATGAAGCTATTGTCATTAATTCAAATCCCGAAACCGTTTCAACCGACTTTTCGGTGTCAGATAAATTATACTTTGAGCCACTCACTTTAGAAGATGTCTTAAATGTCTGTGATCTTGAGCAGCCTGAAGGTGTAATTATCCAGTTTGGTGGTCAAACTTCAATTAATTTGGCAGCTGGGCTAGAAAAGCATGGTGTTAAAATCTTGGGTACCAGTGTGGAAGACCTGAACAGAGCTGAAGATCGCGAATTATTTGATCAAGTAGTAAAAGAATTGGGCTTAAAGCAACCGCAAGGAATTACGACTACTACACATGATGGTGTTATCAAAGCAGCAAACAAGTTGGGGTATCCGGTTTTAGTCAGACCAAGTTATGTTTTGGGTGGAAAAGCAATGGAAATTGTTTATAATCAGCCAGAACTTGAAGACTATTTGCAAAATCATGTGGATATTGCAAGCAGTCATCCAATCTTAGTTGATGATTATCTTGATGGGCGCGAGTGTGATGTCGATGCAATTTGCGATGGCGAAAGGGTCCTTATTCCCGGAATAATGGAACATATTGAACATGCTGGAGTTCACTCCGGAGATTCCATGGCTGTTTATCCCGCTCAAACATTTTCTCCCGCAATTAAACAAAAAATAGCGGACATTACTAAGAAGTTAGCGTTAAAGCTTAATTGTCGCGGAATAATGAATTTGCAGTTAATTGAGCGCAATGGTGAAATTTATATTATTGAGGTCAATCCTCGTGCTAGTCGTACTGTACCTTTTTTAAGTAAGATTACTTCTATTGAAATGGCGCAGGTGGCAACAAGAGTAATTATGGGTGAAAGCTTACAGGAGCAGGGTTATGATGATGGCCTGGCACCAGAAACCAAAATGATTAGTGTTAAAGCCCCAGTATTCTCATTTAGCAAGCTTTCTGATGTTGACAGCTACTTAGGACCGGAAATGAAGTCAACTGGTGAGGTCATGGGTAGTGATTTTAGTTTTCCTAAGGCACTTTACAAAGCCTTCTCAGGTGCAAACATGCATATTCCGGACAGTGGCAATATTTTATTAACAATCGAAGATCGTGATAAACAAGAAATTTTGCCTATTGCCAAAAGATTTGCCCAAATCGGTTACCGTATTTTTGCTACCAGTGGTACAGCAACATTTTTAAAACAAAATCATTTACATGTTGCTTTGGTAGATAAAATTCATGAAGATACTGACACAAACATTCTAAATGAATTAAAAGACGGCAAAATCGACTTGGTAATCAACACTATGGGACATGATTTGGCTAAAACTTCTGACGGCTTTGTCATTCGTCAAACAGCCATTCAGCAAAACATTCCGCTAATTACCAGTTTGGATACTGCACGTGCATTGCTAACTGCTTTAGAAAACAGGTCGTTTGCTACAATAAACATAAAATAGAATTTTCCAATTTAATTTAAAAAAGCAACTGTGTTAAAAATGATATGACCCCCAAATTAGGATAAATTTGGGGGTCATTTTTATGTTCCACCTTGAGAGGTACCGATATATATAAAATCCAAGTTATTTAGTGCTAAATTTAATGGCGGTTTTAGACAGATCGATTGTGTAATCTGTATTTTCAAGAGGTCTTTTCGTCATTCCCTGGTCAGTTGAATAAATAATTAAGCAAAGCTTGCTGCCTGCCGGCATTGTGTAATAAGTTGGTTGTAATTTAAATTGCAAGTCATAAAACTCACCGGCTTTAATACTACTTGGCTTTTTCATATCTGCATAATTCTGCAGATTCATGTGCGCCTTGGTAATCAATTTGGCGTGAGTTAGTTTGTCAGGCATAAATTCTTGTAAAGAGTCAAGTTGAAAATGGAAGCCCAGTTCTTGTCCACCAGGCATTAAAATTTTAGGGGTAGGAGTCAAACGCTTGCGATCAGCAATTTCTACTAAAGCAACAGAAATCTGTCCTTTGTTAAGGCTGGATGCAACACTCAGCCGTATTTCCGGTCGTCCCACAATTGTTACTGGATGAATAAATTCATCGGTGGTAAAACGCAAGCTGGCTTTTGCCCACTTTTCTTCACCACAAATAAATTGGTATTGCCAGTCATTCTCAGAAATTTTTGCCTTCTTAAATTCAGTTCCGCCAGTATCAGTAAAGGAAAGTTTTTGCTTGCTGCTAGTATCTTTGGTTAACTCATTATCGGAATTAGGGAAATAAACAGTTTCGCTGCCAATGTCATTACTCCAATCCTTTTCTTTGTGCCACTGATCTGCTTTTAGGTTATCTTGAATAAGCACAGTTGGCCACTGATTATAGGCGTTATTTTCAATGCCCAAGAGTTCATGAACCAGCCATAAGTTCATTAGGTCAGTAAAATCAATTGAAACCAAATTATTCATATTATAATGGGGTCCCTGATGCAAGAAAAGGTGATGTGCAATAGGAAGGTCTTTGACCTTTTGCCAAACTTTATAGACGTTCTTAGGCTTGACATTCCAGTCATTTAAACCATGGACGCTAATCCAGGAGCATTTAATATTATCAGTATGATGGCGATAGTTGCGTTTTTCCCAGAAATCTGAATACTGACCAGTCTTGCGATCGGCCTTTTCTAATAAAATCTTCTGCATTTCGTCAAATTTAGGTTTTATTCTTAAATAATCTCCAGCATCCCACAAGTTAGACTGACAAGTTTCTGCAAGCATATCCAGATCTTCACCTTGGCAATCTTCTGGTGCAATCACCAAGCCATGTTCGCGGTAATAATCATACCAAGAAGAAATAGCAGCTTCAGAAATAACTGTTTTCAAGCCAGGTACACCTGTAGTAGCAATGGCTATTTGCAGAGTGCCTAAATAGGAACGACCAGTCATCCCAATTTTTTTATTACACCAAGTTGCTTTGGTTTCGTGCTGCCTTGTTCTATCAGTATAAGCAACGCGATCTCCGTGTAGCCATTCAATTATTTCCTTGGCACTTTCGGTTTCTTCTGGAGCACCAGTAATTCTAAGACCATCACTGCCCCGTGTTCCGATAGCACCAGCAAACACACTGGCAAAGCCACGAGCTAGCATATATTCGTTCAAACCGTAAGAAGATTTGCCGACAGCCTGTTCTACCGGTTTGTATGAGCTTTCACTATCCAGAGGCTTTTTGGCTTTAACAATTGCAGAAGCCTGATATTGTGGGTTAGTCCACTCAGTCGCATCAGTCAAATTTTCATCTACGTTGTGGTTGCGCTTTTCGTTATCAATGATGCCGCCAAAATAGGGGCTGGCAGTGTAAAGAGCGGGAACCGGTAAGGTTTCGCTTTCAATTGGACGAAATATTGTCGTTTGCAAAAGGTCACTTTTGCCATCACCGTCTGTGTCCAAATCACTTTCAACATAAACAACTTCACGGATTATCTTGCTGGTATCAAAAACAGGCATACTTTTACCATTAAAAAAGAGAAACTTATTCTGCGCAAATTCCGTTTTTCTATTGTAAAAATAGCCTTGACCAGCCATGACGTCTATTAACAGTTGTCCATTTTTAGCGCGCGTATTAAGCAAACGATAGAAAGCTTGAATAAGAGACTGCTTGTCATTAATTTTCTCAATATAAGGTAATGCCTGCTTTTTCATAAAAGCCAAAGGGTCATTTAGCTGATAATCGTAGCCAACATGATAGCCAAGAAGCTGCAATGCAACATTATAAAATTGGTTAGAAGCAATTTCCTCGGGATTGGTATCTAAAAAAGCATTAAGAGGCTGGACACTTGAAACTGCAAACTCAGCTAATTTTGCTTTGCGAGCACTTTCGTCGCGGGGGCTAATCACTGCCACTGCATTTGCGATCAGCTCTCCTAAAAGATTGGAAAAAGAGCGTTTTTCATAATCTATTGGCAAAAATTTAATTTGCAATAATTCTTTAACTTCTGTTTTGTAATCAGTTTCCACATAAGCGTATTGGTTATACTTCATAAAATTCTCCTTTTTGTATTATTTTACCTGTTAACAATGATATTAGAAAGCTGATTAATAAAAAAGAAGGTACTGTTTTCAATACCTCCTTTTTAAATATTAAATTTATAACCAAACTTTTTCGTAAATTTTTTCATTAAAACCGCAGGTCAGTTTTTTACCTTCAACAACCAGAGGCCTTTTTATTAGTTTTCCATTTTTGGACATCATGTCAGCGGCATCTGCAATTGACATATCTGCAATTTGATCTTTAAGGTGTAATTTGCGATAGTCTTGACCGTGAGTGTTAAAAAAATATTTTAAGCCGCGATCTTGATGCTGGCTCAGCCATTCTACTAGATCTTCTTTTTTTGGCGGTTCTTCGACCAAATCTTGAAAATCGAACTCAACATTGTGCTCCGTCAGCCATTTTTGAGCAGCCCTTGAAGTAGAGCAACGCTTGTAACCATAGAATTTTATCATATTCATACTCTCCTTTACTTCAATTATAGCAATAAGACTGATAAACCAGAAGAGTAGAGTATTTTAAACTAACTGAAATCCAGTTCAAAGTCTTTACTAGTGAAAAGATGAACTTTGTTATTAAAAAGGTAATTCATTGCGATGCCTAATGCAATAGGTAACACGAAGAAAAGAACAGCAATTAATATAATATTAACCAAATTCGCTGGGCGATTTGCCATGGCGGCAATAGGGCCAATTAAACCTGAAAAGCCAAATCCTGCACTCATTGGTGTACCCTGAATTTGAAATACTGCGCCTAAGGCACCCATTATACCGGCATTAATTAAAAGCGGGATAAGTAATTTGGGATTAGTCATTAGATTAGCCATTTGCATTTTAGGAGAACCTAAGAAGTGGGCAATTGATGTACCAAAACTATTTGCTTTCCAACCGAAAACAGCTAAAGAGAAAGCAACGGCTGTGATACCTAAATTGGCAGAACCGGAAGCTATGCCAGAAATGCTTATCGCGGTGGCAATACCGACTGAAGAAATAGGGGAAACGATAAGTAATCCAAATACTATTCCCATCAACATTCCCATAATAATTGGTTGCAATGCCGTCAATTTTTCAACTCCGACACCGATCAAACTAGTTAATTGGCCAACAGGGATGCGGGTAAGACAGCCAATTCCTCCAGCTATTAGCAGAACAAGTAATGGAACTAATAGAATTGTGTATGCTTTCAATTTCTTACCAAAAAACAAAACTAAGCCGTAAGCTATCATAATAGTAATGGCCGTATTAATAACGTCACCACTGCCCATAACCCCAACCTTGCCTTTGTTCATCACAAAGTTACCAGCTCCAGCTGTTGCCGCTAAGGCAATAGATGAAGTTTGGATGGGTGTTAATTTACCAGTCATACCAACACAGACGGCACTGATTGCTGGCAATAATGCCGAAGCAAAGGTGGTCAAAGCTAAAATAAAGCTTAATTGTGGCATGCTTGGCAAGAGTGCTTTTACCAACTGATTAATTAAGGCTCCAGGAATTAAAGCTACAACTATACCTGTTGATAAGCCATTTAGTGTATCTAACGTAATCTTTTTTAAAGTATTCATTTTACTCTCCCAATAAAAAACTCACACAGATGACGACAACTGTGTGAGTCTTCAGAGAAGAAAGTACTTAAATCTTTTAAACACACAATTGTCATGAAGATTGAACTGTGTGTCTAAGACAATGACAAACTAGGCACTCAGATCAAATAGCTGAAGTACCAGAAATAATATTTAACTTGCGGTTGATTAATTTTTTTAATTGCCGTCATAATCTTTACCTCTCATAAATATTTAAGCAATATCATAACTTAATAGCATAAAAAAAGCAAGAGAATTTTTAAAGAAAAAATTTCATTGGTATATCAAGCTTTAAGTATCTAATAGTCTTTTTATTGGGAAAGAAAAAGTTAGTTAATTATTAAAAAAATATTTTTTCTTTTTCAATTAGCAAAATAGCTTGCCAAGATTTGAATAACTTTTTTGAATAACAGGTCGGTAACGACTAAAATAATGGCAAGTAAAAATAATAATTCAGTTTTATAATAAAAAGATATAGAAAGAAGTGTTTATTATCTCACTGTTTATTAATTGCATCAGTTTCTTAGGAGATTGGTTGTTGTTTGCCTTTCCTCTTTATCAGGGATTAATGGAGCTTTATGATTATGAATGGTTTTTGAAGGAATTTAACCAATCAAGTAAAGCACAACCAAAGATCTCTCCTTTGTACTGGATTATACCTATTGTCAAAATTTATCTTGAAAAACGGCGTGCAGTCAAGATTTTAGGTAGTATTATCAAAAATGAATCTGATTTGCGTACAGCTATGAGTTTTATTGATAAGGCTACTGCCTGGTATTTTGTTTCTCTTGGTGGTTGGTTGAAGATGGTGTCTTCTCTATATGAATTTATCGGAGAACTTCATGAAGATAGCATTTTATTGCTGGTTATCGGAACAGTTGTTTTAACTTTTTTGGGAATTTTCTCAGGTTATTACCGGTTAAATCCAAAACGTCAAAAAGTGCTGATATCAAAAATCAAGAAGAATTAGCGATCAAAAAAAGAACTATAACACGCTTTGTTATAGCTCTTTTTTTGAAAAATGATCCGGGTGAGATTCGAACCCACGACCCACGGTTTAGAAGACCGTTGCTCTATCCAGCTGAGCTACCAGACCGTCAGTTTTGCGTATTCCCGCGCAAGAACATTAACTATTATAGAGAAAAGTTGTTGTAATTGCAACTGGAAATTTCTTTTTTGTCGAACTTATTTTTAAAGCTAGATAGGTGGCAGGATTAAGGGAGTGAAAATTCATTTGTTAATTGTATTTCACAACCTGTATAATTAAGAAAAGTGAAGAATGAAAGATAGGAAAAAGCATGAAACATAAAATTCTAAAACTGATGTCTCTTATAGGAATTCTTTTATTTTTCTTTGTTTCTGGACAAGAAGTAAAAGCAGATGTTGATTATGATATTGCTAAAAACATCACCACTGCTAAAGTGAATTCTGATGGTTCGTTGTCGATGAAAAGGGCAATCACCTATAAATTTAACAGCTCTGCACATGGTGTTTTTTATCGCCAAAATTTACAATCGAATCAGAAACTTGACGATATCGAAGTGACAGTCAAGGACGATCAAAACAAGGGTCGCAAAACAGAGAATTATGATCTTAAAAGAAGTAAAAAAGGTTACCGTTTTAAAGTATTTCATAATATAAAGAATAATAGTCATTTTACTGTTACCTATTTTTACCGTATCACTAATGCTATTACCAATTATCGGGATGTTGCGGAACTTAACTTTAAGATTATCGGCAATGGCTGGGATAGAGATTTGGACTATGTCAGAGCCAGTGTGATTTTTCCAGGGCCTGTAAAGGGTCTAAAAGCATGGGCCCACGGACCACTTGATGGTCATTTGCAAGTTAATCCTCAAAAAGGAAAAATTGTCATGACAGCTGAAAATCTTGCTGGTGACATGGGTATTGAAGTTCATACTATTTTCCCTCCTAAAATTACTGCCAACAATCAAAATGTCAAAAATAAGAATCACAGGCAGGCAGTGATAAAGCAAGAAAAAGAGTTAGCGCGAAATACGGAATTAAAGCAAAAAAAAGGGGTAAGAAGAAGTCTCTGGCTAATTGCTGTGAGTATAATAGCAGGACTTTTAGGTATCATTAAGGGCTTTAGGGCCAAAAAGATTGGTTTTAAGCCCCGCAAAATTCGTGAATTAGCCCATAACTATGAAATACCTGATGTGGATCCCATATTAGCGCAGATTTTGGATACTGCAAAGCAACCGGATAATCGTGCGTTTACCGCTTATTTGATGGAACTGGCAGCACAGAAAAAAATTAAGATTGAAGATTATAAAGCCCATCTTAAAACTTATTATCGGATAACCGCGATAGACGAAAGTATTGTTGACGAAAGCCGATTAATGAAAACACTCTTTAACAAGATTGGGGATGGAACTAGTTTTACCACTCAAGCCTTGAAAAAATATCATGGTAAGAGATTAGGCAATGATTTTGACTTTTGGGCAGGAGATTATTTTGACAGCAAAGAAAAGCAAGTTTATTTGCCTGATTCATTAATAAATCGAAAAAATAAAAATATTGCTATCATAATTTTAATGATGGTCATCAGTTTTGCTGCTTCTGTAGTAGCATTAATGAGCTCACTTAAGTTTATTTTAGTGATAGTTTTTGGCGAAGCTTCGATCCTAATTTTGAGTTTACTGGCGCTGATTTTCAGTATCAGGAAGACAGGTATTTATTCAGAAAAAGGAAAAATTGAAACCGAAAAGATACGTGGTTTCAAGAAAATGTTGAAAGATATCGGTAAGTTTAAGATGAAGGATGTGGGTGACATCATTTTATGGGAAGACATCATGCCTTATGCTGTTGCTTTTGGTTTAGCTAATAAAGTAATGAAACAGCTCAAAATCGAATTTAGTCAAGAAGAATTGGCTAAGAGTGATTACTTTTACTATGGTTTTGCCTCTAATACCGGCAAAGATAGCTTTTCTGCCAACTTTGATTCTTGCTTTAACGACAGTATATCTACTGGTTCAAGCAGCTTTTCCAGTGGTTCATCCGGTGGCTTTGGTGGAGGTTCCGGTGGTGGAGCTTTCTAGTATAAGTTTTGATTTTAAGTCTAGCATAACGCTGGACTTTTTTGCTTTTGCTATACTTAAGTAAATTAAAAAGAGATAGGTAAAAAGATGTTCGATTATCGCAATAATTTAAAAAGGATTCTTAATCAGACTGCCGGAGATGAGAAGAGCCTTAAGAATGGCTTGGCTGCAATAAAACTGATCTTAGGTATTACTGATAGGGAAGAAAAAACCAATTCAACCGTAAAAAATAAAGATACTGTAGAAGTTGATTTACAGCAGCTTAATTTATTATTAACAAGTCTAACGCGACTAATTACTAATCCGGCAAACATTTCAGCTAAAAATACAGTGCTTTCGGCTACGCAGAAATTAACGCTTGCCCAAGGTATCAATAAAGAATACCGTCAAAATTTAGTTGATTTAAAAGAAGCAATAAAGTCACTTGGGACTTCAAAAGATTTAATCAATAAAAAAGTATTTGAGCAAGCAGTTGCTACACCTAAAAAACCTCCAAGGGATTACCGAAAAGGGAAGCGTTATACGGTAATTCGTTTATTGTCAGGCTGTGATTTGATTAATGATAGCAATAGGACCGTTTATACGTTAAAAGAATCACAGATCCATTCCCTGAATTTGAAAAGTGGAGACATCGTTGAAGCTGTACCAGAAGAAAAAAGTTCTCATTATGAAGCGACTATTTTAAGGATTGTTGGCTATCGTGATTTGCCCAGTATGGAAGTTGATTCTATTTCAACCTTTAAGTATGCAGTAGTTCAAGGACGAACCGGACATCTGGCTATTTCGCGTAATGCTCAAGGTAAAAAATTGCGGGTTCATGGTAAAGCAATTCTTTTACCAGTTGATTCAAGCAAATATTGGGATGAAAATATTAAGTTAGTTGATGGTTCAATAGTAGACTTAGCTTGGTATGATGGGGACGTGCGTCTGAAAAAGAATCCGGCTGAGGCAATTCAAATTCGCTGGGTTTATCAAATTGAACAGCCCCAGAAATCTATTGGCACAAAAAAGAAAAAAAGTACTGCTGAATCAAAGAAAGTTGATTTACCTAAACTAGCTATGGACCTACATTATCAAAGAGTTGGAATTGCCATTGGTAATAATCAAAATGAAGCTATGCTTGAAGGAATAGTTAATCGTTATGGCGGTATTCCAATTCCTATTGATGCTTTTCAGGGCAGAAAAAAAGTTATTGAAAACCAAATTAAAGATCTAGATATCGTGATTTTGGTTACGGCTTTTGCAGCTCATGACAGTACTTGGAATATCAGAGAATTTGCCAGTAAATACCATATCAAGTTTGCCGTTAGTTCAAGTAAAGGCTACCAAGCGTTTGAACGAGCATTATATCGGGCTGAAAAAGGTCTACCAGCATACGAAGGCAATCAGACTATTAGATACGAACTTGCTGAACAGTAATATTTATAATTTCTTAATAATTTAAGAAAAATTCCTCTGAGTTATAGTTTAAGCGATTTTAAGAATGATCAAGCATAACCAAAACCCATATTCCTTGCATAATATAGCTGATTTCCTGTAAAATGTAAAATAACAATTTTATGGAAGGAAGATGAGATGGACTCACAAAAGCAAACCCATACCTGGCAATACTGGCTCTTTTTCTTGGCTGGTCTGGAAATAATCACAATATCAATTAACTTCTTTTATGCTCCAATAAATGTTGCTGCTGGTGGCTCGACTGGAATCTCAATATTGATTGATGCTGTTTGGGGAATTAACCGCTCAATTTCGGTATTTGTGGTTAATGGCTTAATGTTAATTTTAGCTGCCGTCTTTTTAGGCAAACAAACTTTAAAAAAAGTTGCATTGGGCAGTCTTTTAGTACCTGTCTTAATGGCAATTACCCCTAGCTTTAAACTAACTTCAAATAATATGCTGGCGGTAATTTATGGTGGGGTTTTAATGGGCATTGGTGTTACAATGCTCTACCGAATTAACGCTTCATCTGGCGGAACCACAATTCCCCCACTAATTATAAAAAAATATTTTTATGTTGACCCTGCTATATCGCTCATGGTCATTGATATGTCGGTCATTGTACTTAACATTTTTGTTGATGGAACTGAAGCATTTTTACTGGCAGCTTTTTCTCAGGTCATTACTACTATTACTATGCGATATACTGAAACTGGTTTTGATAAAAAATATCAAGTGCGCATAATGAGTAACACTAAATTAGATAAAATTAGGCAAATGCTCCAGCAGGATTACGATGGCCTGACTGTTTATAACGTTGTGGGTGGATACAGTGACCAAGATAAGCAACAATTAGTTATAATTGTTGATACTAATGAATATGGTCAATTAGTTGCCAAAGCCCGCGAAATTGACAGTGAAGCATTTATTGTTACCGAAAATATTGCTAAAGTACACGGTGGTAAGTGGCAGATTTAATGCCAATTTACCCAATAAAAAGGGCATTTTTTATTGCCAACTAGACTTAAGAGTAGTATTATGTAGTAGTTGTATTTGTGGGTTCCTCCACATCTGCAACCGCACATTTCGGGGTAATAAGTCTTTTACGGAGCACCTCGATTGGCGAGTCTAAGTAAATTTTGGAGGGTAGTAAATGTACGCAATTATTAAAACCGGTGGCAAGCAATATAAAGTTGCTGAAGGCGATAGTGTTTTTGTTGAAAAGCTTGATGCTGCAGAAGGCAAAGAAGTTACTTTTGATGAAGTAGTTCTTACTTCCGATGGCAAAGATGTTAAAGTTGGTACACCGTTAGTTAAAGGTGCTAAAGTTGTTGCTAAAGTTGAAAAGCAAGGTAAGGAAAAGAAAGTAGTTACTTTCAAGTACAAGCCTAAGAAGCACTCACATTCAAAATATGGTCACCGTCAACCTTATACTAAGGTTACAGTTGAAAAAATTGAATTAAACTAGAGGTGAAGTAATGATGAATATTTTAAATCTTAAATTATTAGCCCACCACAAGGGTGGAGGTTCTACTGCCAATGGTCGTAATTCAGCTGGACGTCGTTTAGGCGCTAAAGCTGCAGATGGTCAAACCATTCATGCTGGTTCAATTATTTATCGTCAACGTGGTACAAAGATTCACCCTGGTAAGAATGTTGGTCAAGGTGGAGACGATACTTTATTTGCCTTAGTAAATGGAGTAGTAAAATTTGAGCGGAAAGATAAATATAGAAAACAAGTTTCTGTTATTCCGGTTGAAGAAGATGCTAAGTAATTTAATTCTTAAGCAAGAAGGCGAAAAGCATATGCTTCTCGTCTTTTTTCTGTTTTAATTTAGTAAAGATAAGTTAGCAATGTATCTCTTTTTAGGGTTAAAATTAAGGTAAAGATTGATATACAGGAGATTATGGGTATGACTGAAAAGGAAGAACTAATAACGCTGCTTAACAGGCGAATAAATAAGGTTACCGAACTAATTAAAAAACGTAATGCCGATGGACTGTTAATTTTTAACCAAGCAAATTATCGTTACCTGACTAATTTTACTGGTGAAGAAGCTCAATTGATTTTAACTTCAAAAGGAGATCGAATTTTACTTTCTGACTCACGGTTTGACGATCAGATTAAAGCCGAAGCCCCTGGTGAAATTAGGGTGGTAATGAAAAAAGAAGGTCAAGACCTTGAAATTTCTAAACAATTAAAAGAGGCAAATTTAAAAAAAGTTTTAATTGAAGGTGAATTCGTTTCTGCAGTTGAGTTTGCAAACTTGCAAAGATTAAACCCTGGTATCGATTTCGAAATATGCGAGGAACTAGTCGAACAAGTCCGTAATGTTAAAGACGCACTTGAATTAGAAACATTGCGTACAGCGATTAATATCTCAATGGATAGCTTTAATGAAATATTGCCTTTGATTAAGCCAGGTGCTGTTGAACGAAAAATCGGAGCAAAATTAGATTACTATTTTAAAATTAATGGCGGTGATGGTCCTAGCTTCGATACTATTATTGCCTCAGGAGTGCGTTCTGCATGGGCTCATGGTGTTGCTAGCGATAAAATGATTGAAGATGGCGATATGGTTGTAATTGATTTTGGTGCGTTTTACCATGGCTATGCTGCTGATATTACCAGAACTGTTGCTGTTGGCAAAGTTGACCAGGAAATGCACAAAATTTATGAAATTGTCCACGAAGCGCAAAGACGGGGCATCAAAGCTGCAGTTGCCGGCAACCACGGTTCTGATGTTGATCGAGCAGCCAGAAGTTACATTACAGAGCAAGGATATGGACAGTATTTTGGTCATGGCATTGGCCATGGCATCGGATTAGAAATACATGAATTATGTCAACCTGCCTTGCCTTTTGGTAAACAAGAACTTGTTAATAACATGGTTCATACTGTTGAACCGGGAATTTATTTGCCAAATAAGGGTGGTGTCAGAATTGAAGATGATATTTTAATTCATAATCAAACCCCTGAGACACTATCTACTTTACCTAAAGACAACTTAATTTCTTTATAAAAGATAAATAATAATTATAGTAAAATCGCTTACTAATTGGTAAGATAATATTATGGAGATGAGGTACTCAATATGACAATGATTTCAGTAAATGAATTTAAAAATGGTTTGACTATTAAGTATAATAATGACTTATGGCGTATAGTTGAATTTCAACATGTTAAACCTGGTAAGGGCAGTGCATTTGTTCGCTCAAAGCTAAAGAGTTTGAACACAGGTGCTGTACAGGAATATACTTTCCGCTCTACTGCAAAAGTTGAAACTGCAGAAATAGAAACAAAATCTATGCAGTACCTATATAATGATGGTGCCAGTTACGTTTTTATGGATACTAACACTTATGACCAGTTGGCAATTCCTAACGAACAAGTAAAAGATGAAGCCAAGTTCTTGAAGGAAAATATGAATGTAAGTGTCATTATGCATGATGGTAAAACCTTAGGAATTCAATTACCGAATACTGTTGAATTGACGGTTGCCAAAACGGAGCCTAATATTAAGGGTGATACTTCATCAGGTGGTGGAAAGCCTGCAACTATGGAAACAGGCCTTGTAGTAAACGTACCTTTCTTTATTAATGAGGGAGACGTTTTAGTAATTAATACGGTCGATGGTACATACGTATCTCGCGCAAATAAATAATTTTTCGAGGTAAAAAAATGGCAGATAGTTCAAAAATTGTCTTAGATGATCAAAATAACGGCGAAGAAATTGAAATTGATCCTAGTGTTCTTGAAGTTATTATGGGCATTGCTGCCGAAAAAGTAGATGGAGTTGCCGAAATGCACGGTGACGTCAAGTCCGGAATTAACCGCGTATTAGGAAGAGAAGATCGTGGCAGAGGTGTATCTGTTAATATTGATGATGAGCATAACTTGATTGCCGATGTTTATGTCAGTATTGAAGCCGGTAAAAATGTGCCTGAAATAGCAATGAATTTGCAAAAGACTTTAAAGCAACAGGTTTTACAGATGACCGATTTAACTCTTAGTGAAATTAATGTGCATGTTACAGGACTTGAATTTCCAGATGATGATAATGAAGATGGCAGCGGCACCTCTCAGCTATTTTCCGACATAGATGAAAAGGGTAAAAATGAATCAACACGAGAGTCGTAGAGTCGCAATGCAAGCTGTTTATTTGTCTAATCAAGACTTAAAATATACGGCTAATGAAGTTGAAGCTAAAACTGTCGCAATGCTTGATTTAAAAGTACTTTCTGCCTATTCAAAAGAATTAATTGAAGGCGTAATAGAAAAACGGGATGAATTAAAGGGTGAACTCGCCAGCTATTTAAAAAAGAACTGGCGTATTAACCGTATTAATCAAATTTCGTTGGCCATTTTGGAAGTTGCTTTGTATGAAATTAAATACAGTAAGGAAATTGAGCCAAAAGCTGCGGTAAATGAAGCTTTGAACTTATGTGATGAGTTTGCTGATCCTAAAGATAAGCCATTTATTAATGGTATGTTGGCAAATTTTATCTAAAAATAACTTATAGTCGGCTTTATGCCGACTATTTTTTTAGAAAAGGAAATAAAAAATGGGTCAACTTTTAGACGGCAAGCAGTTAGCTAATATTCGCGCTGAAGTTCTTCAAAAACAAGTTTTAACTTTGAAGATGGCAGGCATACAACCTCAATTTTGCGTAATTAATATTGGTAATGATCCCAGTAGCAAAATCTACTTAAAAACTAAAAAAAGAAGAGCAGATCAAATTGGTATTAAGCAAAAATTGTTTCAATTACCGTCTAATGTGACACAAAAAAATTTGTTAGAGTTAATTGATCGCCTAAATAATGATAAGTCTGTCAATGGTATTATGATTCAGCTGCCAGTACCGAAACAAATCATTTTAAATGAGGCACTAGCTGCTATTGATCCAAATAAGGACGTTGACTGTCTTACTCCAGCAAATGTAGGTCGCTTATGGCAAGGAGATCATTTTGTTGAACCTGCAACTGCACATGGTATTTTAGCTTTATTAGATCACTATCATATTAGTTTAAAAGGAAAAAATGCAGTGATTATAGGTAGAAGCAGCATTGTGGGTAAACCTTTAGCTGCATTGATGCTTGAAAGGGATGCAACTGTTTCTATTCTACATTTGAAGACTAAAAATTTGGCTGAATATACCAAGAGAGCTGATATATTAGTTTCGGCAACAGGCCACCCCAAATTAGTAAAGGCGAATATGATTAAGAAAAATGCAGTTATTATAGATGTAGGGATAAGTCGATTTAATGGCAAAACAGTTGGAGACGTTGATTTTGAGCAAGTTGCTCCAATTGCGAGTTTCATAACTCCGGTTCCAGGTGGAATTGGTCCTCTTACGGTTGAGTCTCTTATGGAACAAGTTGTTCAGTTGACGAGGAGAAATAATGGAAAGCAGTAAGTACTTAACAGTTTCGGACTTAAATTACTATATAACTCAAAAATTTAAAAACGATCCTTATTTACACAAAGTTTTTCTTCAAGGTGAATTGTCTAATTTTCGTTATCGGCGTAATTCACATCAGTATTTTTCACTAAAAGATGAAAAATCGAAGATAAATGTGGTCATGTTTCGTTCATATTTTGATAAAGTGAAATTTAAGCCTGAAGAAGGCATGAAAGTATATGTAACTGGCTATGTTAGCGTATATGGGCCACAGGGCTCTTACCAATTTTATGCCGAATCTATGGAACCTGCTGGATTAGGGGCATTATATGAACAATTACAGCAATTGCAAAAAAAGCTGGCTAGTGAGGGGGTTTTTGATCAGAGATTTAAAAAATCACTTCCTCATTATCCAGATTACATTGCTGTTGTAACGAGTGCTTCTGGTGCAGTAATCCATGATATCCTAGTAACTGTTAATAGGAGATTTCCTCATGCAGAAGTGGATTTGTTTCCAGCTCAAGTTCAGGGAGATTCTGCTGCTGACTCATTAATAGCGTCAATGAAGCAAATAGCTCAGTTTAAAGATAAATATGACGTTATGATCATTGGTAGAGGTGGAGGGTCGCTTGAAGATCTATGGCCCTTTAATGAGGAAAGCGTAGTACGACAAGTATTTGATATGAAAATGCCGGTCATTTCTTCTGTCGGTCATGAAACTGACACTACACTATGTGATTTAGTTGCTGATGTAAGAGCAGCAACTCCAACTGCTGCAGCCGAATACGCCACTCCTAATTTACCAGATGAATTGATAAATATTCGCCAAATGCAAAACAGCCTTGTTACCAGTATACAAAACATAATTAGGGTACGTCGTGATGCCTTAAGTCGCATTAATAATTCTGTTATCATGAGAGAACCTGCAAGACTATATGATGAGCAGGCACAAACCTTAGACCTTTTACGAGACAGACTTCATAATGATATGGTGCGGCAATTGGAACGCAAAAGGCAAAATTACCAGTTGGCAAAACAAAGCCTGGTTACAGTCAGCCCCAATAAAAAAATCAAGTCTTTTTTGCAGCAAACAGATTTTTATTATCAGAGATTAGTTGCTAATACAGAACATTTTTTACAGGGAAAACGTAATGTTTTAGGCCAATCAGAACAACAACTTAACGATTATGATCCCGACAGAATTTTACGAAGAGGATATGCATATGTTAAAGACCAAAAGAATAAAACTGTCAATTCCGTAAGTCAAATTGCGGTTAAAGATGAAATCAGCATCAAATTTAAAGATGGTTTAGCAACAGCAGTTATCAGTTCAATAAGGAGAGAAAAAAATGGCAACCAAGAAAAATAATTTTGAAGAGGAATTGACTGAATTACAAACAATTGTTAATAACTTAGAAAAAGGCGATATTCCTTTGGAGGATGCACTTGAGCAGTTTAAAGCTGGAAAAAAATTAAGTAATGATTTAAATAAAAAATTAACTGAAGCCGAAGAAACAGTAGCTAAATTAATTGATAGTGATGGAACAGAGCATAAGCTTGACCCTAATGATGCTGCTGCCCCAGAAAAGTAGAGAAGATTTGACATGAATTTTAAAGAATTTAAAGAAAAATGGACTCCAATAGTAGATGATTACTTAAAAGGGCATTTAACAAGCGAAGTTTCTGACAAGAAAATAAGTCAGATTATGTCTTATTCAGTAATGGCTGGAGGCAAAAGGTTACGTCCCTTACTTTTTTTGGCAACGCTTGACGCACTAAAAGTAAAAATAAATGAGGAAGAAGTCAGGATTGCAAGTGGAATTGAGCTGATTCACACTTATTCGTTAATTCATGATGACCTGCCGGCTATGGATAATGACGATTATCGGAGAGGAAAATTAACAAGTCACAAAAAATGGGGTGAGGCTGAAGCCATTCTTGCTGGAGATGCTTTATTACCAATGGGTATTGAGTGGATTTCTGATGGCAGTAATTCAGTCAAATTAGTTAAAATAATTACCCAAGCTGTTGGTCCTAACGGCATGGTTGGTGGACAATATTTAGATATTGATTCTACTAATAATGATAGCGTTGCAAACAATTCCGCATTTATTAATAAAATGGAATGGTTAAAAACAGGTTGCTTAATTAAAGCTTGTGTCGCAATGGCAGTTGAATATGGTAATGCTGATTCTTCTCAAAAAAAGACACTAATTCAGTTTGCTGAAAATTTTGGAAGATCATATCAAATTTATGATGATTTAGTAGATGTGGTTGAAACTTCTGCAGAGGCTGGTAAAAAAACCCATAAAGATTTGGAGAGCGGCAAGAATAATACTTTGACTTTGCTTGGTGTTTCAAGAAGTCGTAAAGAGCTGACTGACTTAATGCTTGATGCTCAAAATTGCTTAAAATCTATTGATGCAACTGTTTTGGCTGGATTTCTTGATTTATATAAAAAGGTATTATAATGGTCAAAGAAAGAGCAGATGTATTATTAGTCAAACAAGGAATGTTTAATTCCCGTACCCAAGCTCAACGGGCGATCATGGCAGGTTTAGTATCAGATCATAATCATCAGAGAATCGATAAAAGCGGTACTAACTTACCGGTTGATGAAAAGTTTTTTGTAAAAAAATCGGATAAGAAGTACGTATCAAGGGGTGGTTTTAAACTGGCCAAGGCCTTAAAATCCTTTCAAATTGATTTGACCAATAAAATTTGTCTTGATATAGGCGCTTCTACTGGAGGCTTTACTGATGTTGCTTTACAAAACAAGGCTAAGATGGTATATGCTCTCGATGTAGGCTACAATCAACTTGCCTGGCAATTGCGTGATGATCCTCGCGTTGTAGTAATGGAAAAACAAAATTTTCGTTATAGCAAACCTGAAGATTTTACTCACGGTCAACCTGATTTTGCAATGACTGATGTTTCCTTTATTTCTTTAGATTTAATTATGCCGCCAATGTTTCAGATTCTAAAAGATAAATGTGAAGCTGTTTGTCTGATAAAGCCTCAATTTGAAGCTGGTCCTGAACATGTCGGTAAACATGGTATAGTACATGATCATGATGTCCATTGTGCCGTTATCAGTCATACCATTGATCAAGCAAGGGCTGATGGCTTTAACGTTTTAAACCTTGATTATTCACCAATAAAAGGTGGCAAAGGCAATATTGAGTTTTTGATACATTTACAAAAAGACGAAAAAGATGGTGGTAAATTAATATGGTCTGGGAACCCAGAAGATTTAGTTGCTCAGGCTGTTGCCAATCTTTAGGAGAAAAAAATGTTAGTTGAACTGGATATTAAAAATTTTGCAATTATTAAAGCATTGAAGGTTCGCTTTCAAGAAAATATGACTGTGCTAATAGGTGAAACTGGTGCGGGTAAATCAATTATTATCGATGCAGTTTCATTATTAATGGGAAGTCGCAGTCAAAAAGAAATGATCCGTAGCGGTGAAAAAAAAGCTGTTATTACCGGCTTGTTTGATATTGATCATGAATCTAAAAAAATTGCTGCAATTTGTGATAAGTACGGTATACCTGATGCAGATAAGCAATTAATCATCAGCCGGGAAATAGCTGCTAAGGGAAGAAATATTGTTCGCATAAATGGACAATTAACTACAATTAATGTATTAAAAGAATTAGGTAATTTTCTGGTTGATATTCATGGTCAAAATGATCAACAAATATTGATGGATCAGGATAGGCAAATTGATTTGGTTGATAATTATGCTCCAGTCGATTTTAAAGAGGAACTTAATCTTTACCAGGAAAATTTTCAAAAATGGCAAGAATTAACTTCTCAAATTAATCATTTGCATAAAGATGCCCAGGAACTGGCTCAAAAACAAGATATATTATCTTTTCAGAATGATGAATTGTCCAAAGCTGATCTGCAAGATCCTCATGAAGACGATCAGCTAGAAGAAGAATATAACGAACTAAATAATTATCAAAAAATTGTCGATACAGCTAACTATTTAATGCAATTATATGACGATGAAGACCATGGCATTGAAACTTTATTGGATAATGCCCAAAGTGCAGCCAGCGAGTTAACGGAATATGGTGCTAAATTCAAAGATATTGCTAAAACTATAGATGATGGAGTTTTTGCTTTAAGTGATGCCCGGAGTGAATTATCAAATGTGCTTGATGAAATGGATTTTGATGAGGAAAGATTTCAATACGTTTCAAACAGATTAGATTTGCTTAATTCATTGAAGAAAAAATATGGTCCTTCATTAGAAGATGTTTTTGCCTTTTATGCCAAAATTCAAAAAGAATTGAGTCAATACCAGACAGGTGGACTCGATGAAGAAAAGTTGCAAAAGCAACTTAATATTCTGGAAGAAAAACTCAAAACTGAAGCGCAAAATCTTCATGAGACGAGGAAAAAAGTAGCCGCAACACTTGAAAGTAAAATCAAACAGGAATTAGCGGATTTATATATGGCAAAAGCTCGTTTTAGGATTGATTTTTCGACAACAAAAACTTTCACCAACAAAGGTACGGATAATATTGTATTTTTAATTGCACCAAATCCCGGTGAGGAATTAATGCCATTAGTCAAAATTGTATCTGGTGGTGAGCAATCACGGCTGATACTGGCATTAAAAGCAATTTTCAGTAAAGTTGAACCTGTAGGTACAATGATTTTTGATGAAATTGATACTGGGGTTTCTGGCCGTGTCTCAGCAGCAATAGGTCAAAAATTGCACTCAATTGGAGAAAATAAGCAAGTAATCGCCATAACACACTCACCACAAGTTGCTGCTGCTAGTGATCAAAAATATTTAGTAGCAAAAAAAGTTGAAGATGGTGCTACATACACCCAAATAGGTCCATTAACTCAAGAGGAAACAGTGACTGCGATAGCAGAAATGATGGCCGGAAGCGATGTAACACAAGCAGCTAAGCAAAATGCTAAGGATTTGATGAAAAGTTTTAAAAGGAAGAAGAAATGATACTTGTTGAAAAAGTAACTTTGAATGAAAAAGAAATTAGACAGGCAAATGAACTAACTGAAAAAGTTAAAAAAGCTGATAAAACTTATTCAAATTTTTACTTAAGTAATCAATTTAATTATTTTCAAGATATGCCAACTTTCATTTTGGCTTATGATGAAAATAAGTTAGTTGGGTTAACCATGCTATATGCAGATGAGTGTCCTGAAGAAGAGGTGGAAGTTAACTTAGAAGTTGCTCCGGAATTTCGCAGACAACAGATTGCTACAGGAATGTTTGAGCATGCGAAAAGAATTATGGTGCAATATGGTTATCACAAATGGGTGTTTGTGACAGAGAAAGTCTTTTTAGAAAAAAATCCAAGTTTTTTGAAAAATATGAGTTTAAAAGTTGTTCCAGAAGATTCAGATTATTATATGCGAACTATAGAACCAGTAATGATTGAAAAGACTGACAAATTAAACCAAGTTCTAGCAGTTAAGCCTTTAACAATGAGCTATGTTGATCAAGTTGCTGCGGCACACAGTAATGCTTTTGGAGATGCCATTGCCACATCTACTAAATACATTAAGAATTCCCTGTTGGATAAAGATACCAAAAGCTTTATCTTATTAAAAGGTAATGAAGTTGCTGGCTATTGTGCTGTGGATCATGGTGAAAATGAGGACTATTTCTTCGGATTGTTTATTGATAAGCCATTTCGTGGACAAGGTTTTGGTACTTTTTTTATTAAAAAGATGACTGCAATTTTGCAAAAGGAAGGCAGCAGCGTTTTTGCTTTAAATGCTGATGTTGACAATAAAGCGGCAATTCACATTTATGAAAAAGCTGGTTTCAAAATATTAAGCGAAACATTGTATTTAAAAAGCCAAGAATCATAATGATTCTTGGCAATGCGTTTTTATAATGAAATTTATTATGCGAAATCAATTCTAAATATAGTATCAATATCAACTATTTTAATTAGTTTTTTATTTGCTAAACGTAAAATAAAACGACCTGCAGAAACACGTTTTATGATTTGTCCGATTTCACTCGTTCCGTCTTGATAACTTACCAATACATAGGAGCGATGGACTAGGGCGCTGTTAAGAGCAGCTAATATTTCATAGTAGTATTGACTGTAAATACTTAATTTATCTTCATCATAATCGAAAAAATAGTGATAAATTTTCTTAAGTGAGTTTTTCATCAAACCATCCCTTAGAGTTAACCGAACATTTGTTTGACAAATTATATTATAAGAACATTTGTTCCAAAAAACAAGTATTTAAGCAAATTTTTTTAAGAGAATTTTGATTAGTTGAAAATATCATAACTTGAAAATATTTTCATTTTAGTGCAAACTAGATACAATAGCTTTTTGTAAGGGAGTATGGCATGGCAGAAAAAGGTTTGTTACTTGTTCTTTCTGGCCCTTCGGGAGTAGGTAAGGGTACCGTTAAAAGTGCAATCGTGAAAAATAAAGTTTTTCCGTTTGAATATTCAGTATCAATGACTACCAGGAAACCCAGGCCTGGAGAAATAAACGGCAAGGACTATTATTTTGTTACTCAAGAACGGTTTAAGCAGGCTATCAGTCAAAATGAACTTTTGGAGTATAATCAATATGTAAATAATTTTTATGGCACTCCTAAGGCACCAGTGAAAAAAATGCTTGATGAAGGTAAGGACGTGCTTTTAGAAATTGATGTCAATGGTGCTAAGAAGGTTAGGAAACAGATGCCTGATGGTGTCTTCATCTTTTTAACACCACCTGATTTACATACTTTGCATACTAGATTAGAAAATCGGGGTACTGAATCCGAGGATGTAATTATGGGTCGAATAAAACAGGCTCGTCAAGAAATTCTGGTAATGCAGGATTATGATTATGCAGTAGTTAATGATACAGTAGCAAATGCTGTTGATCATATAAAAGCGATTGTTGAAGCTGAACACGTGAGTGTTAAACGTGTCATTGATACATATCGGAAAATGGTTAAGGAGGATTAAATTGAGAGTTACGTATCCATCTATAGATAAATTGTTGGCACAGGTTGATTCGAGATATTCTTTATCAGTTCTTGCTGCAAAAAGAGCACACGAACTTGAGGACGGCGAACCTGAAGCTCTGAAAAATTATAAATCACAAAAACCAGTTGGCAAAGCTTTAGAAGAAATCGAAGCTGGCAAAGTTACCGTTGATCCCAAGCATCGTGAGGTTAATCAGTAATTAATAAAGTTTTATGACCTCCATCCTAAGAAAGATGGAGGTCATTTTTTAAAGGTGATTAAATGATTGCACAGGTTATTGTTGATGTTGCAGCTAAGCAAACAGATCGCATTTTTGAATATCATATTCCTGATGAGTTAGGTGAAGTAGAAATTGGCTCCAGGGTTTTTGTACCTTTTGGTCCACGCAAATTACAGGGTTTCGTAGTTGGTTTGAGTAACAAAAGTCAATATCAAGGTAAATTGAAAGACTTGCTTTTGGTGGTAGATGAAATGCCCCCTCTAACCTCTGAATTAATTAAATTATCAAAAGATTTGGCTGATCATGTCTATTCTTATCGAATTACTATTCTTAAAACAATGCTTCCTAGAGTTATGCGTGCCAATTATCGTAAAATTCTGGTACCGGAATCTTCTAAAGCAAAAAAAATGACTATTTTTCAAGGAAAGCCGTTAGATTTAAATACGATTAATGATAATAAACAAATTGCTGAAATTCGCAAATTGTTAAGGACAAATATGGCCAAAATTGAGTATGTTGTCGAAAATCGGGCTCGGGTCAAAACTGAAAATGAATATTCACTAACGAATAATAAAAAAGAATATATAAATATATATGAATCTTTAAGAAAAAATGCTGTTAAACAAAAGCAGCTCATTATGTATATAATTGAAAATTACGATAAATTTCCAAAAATGCAGAAAGAGATCGAAAATAATGCAAATCTCAGCACTGTTTCATTAACGAATGCTGTCAAAAGAGGCTGGCTTAGAAAAAAACCGGCTGAAATTTATCGTGATCCACTGACAAATTATGAGCAGGAAGAAAAATCAGATAAAAAAATTAAGCTTAACACTGAACAAAAGAACGCATTAGCTAAAATAGAACCAGCAATCATCGAGAAAAAAGCACGTACTTTTTTATTAGAAGGTGTTACTGGCAGTGGTAAGACAGAAGTCTACTTAAATGCTATAAGTACTACTTTAAAGGCTGGAAAAAATGCCTTAATGATGGTTCCTGAAATATCCTTAACCCCGCAAATGGTAAGCCAAGTGAAGAATCGTTTTGGTCAGCAAGTAGCAGTTCTACACAGTGGATTATCAGAAGGAGAACTGTATGATGAATGGCGTCGCATACGCCGAGGCGAAGCACGCGTTGTTGTTGGTGCTCGAAGTGCTGTCTTTGCTCCTTTAAAGAATATCGGATTAATAGTGATAGACGAAGAGCATGAATCTTCTTATAAACAAGAAGATAATCCGCGTTATCATGCTAGAGATGTTGCAGTTTGGCGCAGCAACTATAATTCTTGCCCGCTTTTGTTGGGCAGTGCAACACCTTCACTAGGGAGCAGAGCCAGAGCACAAAAAGATGTTTATCAATTATTGAGACTACCACATCGTGCTAACCAGCAAAGTTTGCCAGAAGTTAAGTTAATAGACTTAAAAAAGGCTCATTTTAATGGTGGGCAATTTGACCTATCTATTCAACTGGTTGAGGCAATAAAAAAAAGGATTGCCAAAAAAGAACAAGTTATTTTAATGCTAAATAGGAGAGGCTTCGCCAACTTTATGTTATGTCGTGAATGCGGCTATGTTATGAAATGTCCAAATTGCGACTTATCTTTGACAATGCATAAAGATACCAATAAAATGCAGTGTCATTATTGTGGCTTTTCTACTGCGATTCCTGAAAAATGTCCTAATTGTCAAAGCACAAAAATCCGCTTCTTGGGTACCGGCACACAAAAAATTATGACAGAGCTTGAAAAAATAATACCAGGCTGCCGTATTTTGCGAATGGATGTTGATACTACACGAAGAAAAGGATCATTTAAAAGGATCTTAGATGCTTTTGGCAATCGTGAAGCAGATATCCTGCTAGGTACGCAAATGATTGCCAAAGGACTGGATTTTCCCAATGTGACCTTAGTAGGCGTTGTTAATGCTGATACGGGTTTATGGTTACCAGATTACAACGCCTCTGAAAGAACGTTTGAGTTGTTAACACAAGTCGCAGGACGAGCTGGACGAGCTCAAAAGAAAGGTGAGGTAATTATCCAAACTTTTAATCCTGATCACTATGCTATTAAACTAGCTGAAACTCAGGACTATGAGCAATTTTATCAGTATGAAATGCGTGTTCGTCATGCTGGCAATTATCCGCCTTATTTTTACACGGTGCTAGTTTCTGTTGCGGCCAAAAATGAACAAAATGCTGCTAGAGAAGCTTTTAGAATTAAAAAATGGTTACAACCAAAATTACACCAATCAACAATAGTTTTAGGTCCAACCCCTAGTGCAATTTCTCGCTTAAAAAATCAATATTATTATCAAATACTGGTAAAATATAAAAAAGAGGATAATTTAAACAAGTTATTACACCAAATTCAAGACTCAGCGCAAAAGGTTAAAAAATATGGTTTGTCTGTTTATATTGATAATGAACCAGAGCGCATAATGTAAAGGGGAAATGATTAATGACATCAATAATTTTTTTAGGAACTCCTAAATTTGCTGTACCAATTTTAAAGGCTCTTTCTGAGAATGATTATGAAATAAAAGCCGTGGTTACTCAACCTGATAAAAAAGTTGGACGAAAACAAAAAGTTACTGAAACTCCGGTTAAGATTTTAGCTAAGAAACTGAATTTACCCGTTTTTCAGCCTGAACATTTGGGAAAATCTGCTGAATTAGCTGCTTTAATAAAAATGCACGCTGATTTAATCATCACTGCTGCTTATGGTCAGTTTTTGCCTAGTAAATTTCTGCAATCGGCAAAAATTGCTGCTGTTAACGTTCATGGCTCTCTATTACCAAAATATCGTGGTGGCGCGCCAATTCAATATGCTCTTATTAACGGTGATCAACAAACTGGGGTCACCATTATGGAAATGGTTAAGCAAATGGATGCTGGTGATATTTATGCCCAAGAAGCAATAGATATTCAAAAAGAAGATAATGCAGGAACCTTATTTGAAAAACTGTCTCTTTTAGGTCGTGACTTGCTAATCCAAACTTTGCCGCAAATTATTGCTGATCCGCAGAAAAAGACAGCGCAAGATGAAAATAAAGTGGTTTTTTCACCAAATATCAGCAAAAAACAGGAACAAATAAAATTAAATATGACCGCGACTGAGGCTAATAATTTAATTCGAGGACTTAATCCTGATCCAGGAGCTTATTTGCTCATTGATGGTAAAAGATTTAAAATATGGCAAGCTGAAGTTGCTGGCGATACGACTACATTTCCTGCTGGAGTTGTCGTTGATAATAAAAAACGATTTGCAATTAGTTTTGCTAATCATACCGTTTTGAATTTACTTGAAGTTCAGCCTTCTGGAAAGAAAAAAATGGTAATTAAAAGTTTTTTGAACGGTCAGGGTAAAAACTTCAGTAAAGGTGATAAGATTGTCAGCTCATAAAAGTGCACGTGCGGTAGCACTTGCAACCTTGATTCGAGTATTTCGTGATGGCTCTTATTCAAATATCAGTTTTAACAATAGTTTGCAGGAAACGAAACTGTCTCAGGCTGACCAAAATTTGGCGACACGAATCGTGTATGGCACTATTCAGGAAAAAATATATTTGGAATATCAGTTTCAGGGTTTATTAAAGACTGAACTTAAAGAAGATTACCTTTTGCCATTGTTACTAATGTCAGCCTATCAAATTTTATTTATGAACAGCATACCAGATCGAGCCGTCCTAAACGAAGCTAATAATTTGGCTAAGGAATTTGGTAGAAAGCATTCGGCTGGATTTAAGATTGTTAATGGTATTTTGCGGTCTTTCTTGAGAAGAGGCAAGATTTTACCCGATGCTGAAGACAAAGTACTTTTTTTAAGTGTTAAAGAAAGTACTCCCCAGTGGCTTGTTCAGTACCTTATTAATAATTGGGGTGAAAACAAAGCGGCCTCGATTTTGTCCAGTATTAATAAACCAGCTAAAAATACTGTTAGAATTTCAGGCTTGGCTGATTTCAATTTAGTTAAAGAAGAATTAACTAAATTAGGATTTTCTCCTGCTAAATCTCAAATTACTGAAGATGAATTGGTTTTAACACATGGTGGAGTTTTTAAAACTTCTTTATTCAAAGAAGGGAAATTGACAATTCAAGACGAAGCTGCTAGTTTGGCAGTAAGTGCTTTCACTTTTACTGGCAATGAAGAAGTTCTTGATGCCTGTAGTGCACCAGGTGGAAAAACTATTCAAATTGCTGAAAAGCTAAAACAAGGTCATGTTACTGCTCTTGATATTCACAAAAATAAATTGGGTTTGGTTAAGCAAAATGGTAAAAGAATGAACGTTGAATCAAGAATAAACGTTAAAACGATGGATGCCAGAAAAGCTGATCAAACATTTAAAAAAGGACAATTTGATAAAATCTTGGTGGATGCTCCATGTTCTGGATTAGGTCTTATTAGAAGAAAACCGGAAATTCGCTATACTAAAACTATACACGATTTAAGTAAATTACGAGAAATACAATTAGATATTTTAAACCATGTGAGTACCTTGTTAAGTCGGGATGGCGAATTAGTATATTCTACTTGTACTATTACACGAGAAGAAGATGAAGACGTTGTTAAGGCTTTTTTAAAAAGTCATACTCAGTTTGAATTACAACCTTTCACTGCGGGTAAGCTTAAAGCAACTAAAGGGATGTTGAAAATTTTACCTGATAGTTATGGCAGTGACGGCTTTTTTATAGCTAAGTTTAAAATGCGAGGTTAAAGTTTTGATTAGAACAGCATTTGCATCTAGTATTGGACGAATACGCAAAAGTAATCAGGATTCTGTCCAGGTTTTCAAAAACAAAAAGAACGCTTTGTTGGCCATTGTTTGCGATGGCATGGGTGGACACCAAGGCGGCGATGTCGCCTCAACTATGGCTGTAAGTCATTTGGGTCATAATTTTGGCGTTACTGATTTTTATGATTCTGACAGTGCACGTAAGTGGCTAAACGTCCAGCTCAGTAATGAAAATGAAACTATACTAAGAACTGCAGATCGTTTTCCTGATCTAAATGGTATGGGAACAACTATTGTTCTAGCTGCTATTTTTAATAACGAAGCTTTAATTGCCCATCTGGGGGATTCTAGGGCGTATGGTTATTCTGCAGGAAAATTCATCCAGTTAGTTGAAGATCATTCTCTTGTTAATGAATTAGTAAAACTAGGACAAATTACGAAGCAACAGGCCAGAAATCATCCTCAAAAAAATATTATTACGCAGTCACTCGGAGTTTCCAGTACAATAGATCCGGAGTTTAAGCAGGTAACTTTAAATGATAACGATATTATTTTGCTTTGTACTGATGGATTAACAAATTCATTGAGTGACCCACAGATTCAACAAATTCTTGCCACAAAAGATTTATCCTTGAAAAATCGTTGTCAAAAGTTAATTGACGAAGCTAATCGCTTAGGTGGTGAGGATAATATTACCGCTTGCCTAATTCTAAATGAAGGCGGTGACAGTAAATGATTAATAAGGGCTATTTGTTAGGTGATCGTTACCGCATAATCGACACATTGGGTGAAGGCGGCATGGCCAATGTTTATCTTGCTGAAGATATAATTCTGCAGCGAAAAGTTGCGGTTAAAATTTTACGCCTTGATTTACAAAAGGAGCCACAAACTTTAGCTCGTTTTCAAAGAGAAGCACTGGCAACCAGCGAATTGAGTCACCCTAATATAGTAATGGTTTTAGATGTTGGCACTGATCATGGCTTACCATACATGGTTATGGAATATGTTGATGGGCCGGATTTAAAAGACTATATCAGGTCAAATTCTCCCCTACACTTAGGAGATATTATCCGCATCATGGATCAAATATTGAGTGCAATGTCTTTGGCCCATAAACATAATGTAATTCACAGAGACCTAAAACCGCAAAATATTTTAATGGATAAACATGGAAATATAAAAATTGCTGACTTCGGTATTGCCGTAGCTTTAAATCAAAATTCAATTACCCAAACGAATTCAGCGATTGGTTCCGTCCATTATATGTCCCCAGAACAAACTAGGGGAGGACTCGTTACCAAACAGTCTGATATTTATTCTTTGGGTATAATTCTGTATGAATTAATTACTGGTCATGTTCCATTTAACGGAGATTCAGCTGTTTCAATTGCTTTAAAACACGCACAAGAGCCTATACCTTCAATCAGAAAACAAGATCCCAATATTCCACAAGCGCTAGAAAATGTTGTTTTAAGAGCAACTGCTAAAGATCCACGAGATCGGTATGATTCTGCTAAAGAAATGAAAGATGATCTTGATAGCAGCTTAGAGCCAGGTAGAGCAAATGAACCGGTTTTTAAGCCTACACACGGGAATAATGATGATGAAACAATTATTTTACCTAGTTTCAAGTCTAGCCCAAATAGCAGTAAGGTAACTGAAGAAGGCAAAACTCAAAGTAATGGGCCGCTAGAAGAATCCAAAGCAAATCATTCTAGTTTTGCACAGGCTTTGCGTAAACATAAATGGTGGTGGCTTTTTGTAGGAATTGCTGCGGTCTTAATTGTTGGTTTGATGTTTTTTGTTCTTAACAGTAATGATCATAAAGATGTTCGTATTCCAGACGTCACTAATATGAGTGAAAAAAATGCAAGAAACAAACTGGAGAACGTAGGATTGAAAGTAGGTAAAATAAGACACAGAAGTTCTGACAGTATTGATCGTGGTAAAGTAATTGAAACCTCGCCTACTGCAGGAGCAGAAATAAAGCGAGGCAGATTTATTGATCTTTATGTTTCGGATGGAGCTGGTATGGTAAGAGTACCTGAAGTTACAGGCGATGAATATGAAATTGCAGTGCAAAAACTCGAAAAACTGGGCTTTGAAATAATTCGTGAAAATCAGTTTTCTTCTAGCGTTCCGCCAAATCATGTGATTTCTCAAAGCGTTGCAGCTGATGTTGAAGTAAAGCCAGAGCAAACAACAATTACTTTAACCGTATCTAAAGGGAAAAATCATCGTGCAAAAGCCCATATGATTAAATTGCCGGATTTATCTGATTATTCTTTGAAAGAAGCGCAAGAATTTGCACATAAACATGGATTGACTTTACAAGTCAGTTCCGCATACTCAAATAAAGTTAAGAAGGGCAAAATTATTTCTATGAGTCCGGCAGCCGGCACAGAGGTACCAAATGGAAGTACTATATCAGTTAATGTTTCTGAGGGAGTAAAAAAGCAACGTAATCTGACGGCAATAAAAAACTTCACGGTTAGTTACGAAGATACTGATGACGATGATTCCGATGATAAACGGGGTAATCATGTTCAAATTTATATTTCAGATGATAATCATTCAATTGACAATATTTATCGGGATTTGTACATTAAAAAGGATATGAATTTTTCAATCCCATTTGAACTTAAAGACGGTCCAGGTCAACTCAAAGTAGTGCGCGATGGACAGACTATTTTGAATGAGAAGGTCAAAAATGATTAAAGAAGATCAAGGAATTGTCATTGGTCTGATTGCAGGCTATTATGATGTTCAAACAAGCACTGATATTATAAGAACCCGTGCCAGAGGGGTTTTCCGTAAAAATAATTTAAAGCCTGTTGTTGGTGATCACGTTAAAATACAAATTGATGATCAAGGCACAAGTTACTTGGTTGCAGTTTTGCCTCGTAAAAACCTGATTGGCCGTCCTGCCCTTGCTAATGTTACTCAGATTTTACTCGTAATGTCTGCAGTCCAACCAGACTTTTCGCTACAATTATTGGATCGCTTTTTGACTTTCTTTTCTTGGAAAGGCGTTCCTGTAAGTATTTTTTTATCAAAAACGGATTTAACAAACAGACTGGAATTAACTAAAATTGAAGAAACTTTGCAGTATTATCAGGAAATAGGCTATAAGGTCTATTATAGCCAAAAAGAAGTTGCCAGTAATTTACCTAATGACATTGGTTCCGAACAAATATGGACTTTAGCTGGTCAATCTGGGGCGGGCAAATCTACTTTAATTAACTCGCTTAAAAATGGCTTGAATCAAGAAACTGGGGTTATCTCAAATTCTTTAAATCGGGGCAAGCACACCACTAGAACAGTGAACCTCTTTCATTTAGGTAAAGGTTATCTTGCAGATACGCCTGGGTTTTCTGCAATTGATTTAACACCGATCAAAATAAATGAATTACGTAATTATTTCATTGAATTTAAGAGAGCAAGTAAATATTGCAAGTTCCGCGGTTGCCAACATCTTAATGAGCCTAAATGTGAAGTAAAAGCACTAATTAAGAAAGGTAAAATATCCAAAAGTCGCTATGATAATTATTTATTATTGCGCAAAGAAATAGAAAATGGCAAATTACCAGAATATTTAAAGTAAGGAGATAACATTGATAGCACCATCAATATTAAATATTAATAATTTAAATTTAGAAAAAGATATTCAGACAGCAGTGAATGCAGGCATAAAAAGGTTCCACATCGATATCATGGATGGGCATTTTGTAGCTAATTTATCTTTTGGTCCACAACTTGTTTCAGATTTCAAAAAAACTTTTCCTACTAGTGAGGCTGAGATCCATTTGATGAGCAATAACCCTGATGACTTGGTACCAGCATTCACTAAAGCGGGAGCTCAAATTATGTTGCTTCATTATGAGGCAATGACTGAAGAAAAACTAAATTACTGGTTGGACTATTTAAAAGAAAATCATGTTAAAGCCGGAGTGGTTCTTAATCCTGATACTCCCGTTTCTGTACTTTCTAAATTTATTTCTAAAATAGATCAGATTTTGCTGATGACTGTTTTTCCGGGTTTTGGTGGACAAAAATTTATTCCTGAATCTCTTTCTAGAATCAAGGAAGCTTCAAGATTAGTCAAAGGAAAAGTTCCAATTGAAGTTGATGGCGGAATTAACGGTCAAATTGCTAAAAAAGCTAAGGATGCGGGAGCAGAAATTTTTGTAGCTGGATCATATCTCTTTTGTCAAAATAGCGTAGAAAAACAGATTGCAGAATTGAGAGGCATACTACAATGAAGGCCTGGGCGTTGTCAGGCGCTCCTAAACAATTATGGCCGAAGGATCTTAACCAGCAACTTTTAACAGCCAAAAAAAGCGGTGATTTAATAATCGGCGTTGATCGTGGAGCTTTACTTTTAAAAGAAATGGGCATGAAAATTGATGTCGCTGAAGGAGATTTTGATTCATTACAAAAAAATGAATTAAGATTAATTGAACAAAATGTCAGAGATATCAGGTATTCGATACCAGAAAAAGATTTGACGGATACCGAAATGGCTATTAGATGTGCGTTTATAGATTATCATGTTTCTTATTTAACCCTTTTTGGAGCGACTGGAGGACGCTTAGATCACTTTTTATCTAATTTATTTATGGTTCTCAAACCTGAATTTAACCAGTTTGCTGAGAAAATTGAACTTATAGACCAACAAAATTCAATTAGATTTTACAATTGCGGACACCATGTGATTAAAAAATTATCGACTTATAAATATTTTGGAGTAATACCGTTAACGGCAGTTAAAAATTTAAAAATAGCTGGAGCTAAATATAATTTAAATGATTTTAACGGGGTTAATCCTATTTCATTTAGTTCGAATGAATTCTTACTTAATGTAAATCAGTTTGGTTTATCATTTGAAAAAGGTGTAGTAGCCGTTATTCAATCTAGGGATGTTAATCGCTTTCAAAATATAAAATAATAAAAAAGCAGAAGAAAACTTCTGCTTTTTTAAAACTTTATTATTTACGTTAGGCACGGGTAACTTTACCAGATTTTAATGTCTTAGTTGAAACCCATACGCGCTTTGGTTTGCCATCAACAAGAATACGAACTTTTTGAAGGTTTGGCTTCCACGCACGACGTGATGAATTCAGTGAGTGTGAACGTGTATTACCAAAAGTGGTCTTTTTGCCAGTGATATAATCTTTTGCCATTTGCTAAACCTCCTTTATTGTGTTTTCATACTAAATTAAGATAGCATAAGTTTAAGTTCATTGCAACTGCAAAAGTATTTTTAGGAAGGGATTTTTGTATTTAAACTTGATTACTATGATAAAATAGATTCATAATATGAGAACAATGATACGGAGGTAAACATGGCTGTAAAAATCAAAACAAAAAATGGTTTGATTGATATTTCAAATGGAGTGATTGCAACTGTTGTTGGTAGCGCAGCTACATCTAACTACGGCGTTGTCGGCATGGCATCTAAAAATGCTATCCGTGATGGCTTCGATGGAATATTAAATCGAGCAAATTATAAACGCGGTGTTGTTGTTAAATCTGAGGATAATAGGATTACGGTTGATGTTTATATAATAGTCGGCTATGGTTTAAAAATATCTGAAGTAAGTCGCAACGTACAAGATAGTGTTAAATTCAATTTGAAAAATCAACTTGGAATTGAAACTAAAGCTGTTAATGTCATCGTTCAAAGTGTTAAAGTGCTTGATGAATAACTCAAGCGGAGGTTAGAAATATTGGTTTTAAAGGAAATAGACAGTAAAAAATTTAGAGATATGGTTCGCGTTGCAACGCACAGACTTGGTCGCAACGCTGAGTTTATTAACTCTTTGAACGTTTTCCCTGTTCCTGATGGAGACACTGGAACAAATATGAATTTAACTATTGAAAGTGGTGCTAAAGCTGTTGCCCAAAATACTAGTAATAGTGTTGGCGATTTGACAGAAAGTCTTGCTAAAGGGATGTTGATGGGTGCTCGCGGTAATAGTGGGGTAATCTCTTCTCAGCTCTTTAGAGGAGTTTATAAGGCAACTCAAGGCATGAAAACTCTTAATGCACAAGAATTGGCCAATGCTTTTTCAAATGGGGTTGCAACAGCTTACAAAGCTGTAATGAAGCCAGTTGAAGGAACTATTTTGACTGTTGCTCGGATTGGCGCGCAAGATGGTGCCAATAAGGCCAATGAAACCGATGATGTTGAAGAAGTTATGAAAGCCATTGTTGAAGGTGCAAAAAAGGCGCTGAAGACTACACCAGACTTATTGCCTGTTTTAAAACAAGTAGGCGTAGTTGATTCAGGTGGGCAAGGATTACTCTTTATATATGAGGGCTTTTTAGAAGGCCTTTTAGGTGAAGAATTTGCTGACCGCTATCAACCTGATGAAGGTGAAATGGATGAAATGATTAATGCGATGCACCACCAGTCAGTACAATCACAACTTTCAACGCAGGATATTGCTAATGGCTACTGTACTGAAATTATGGTTGACTTAACTGCTGATGTTCCCCATAAGAAAACTTTCAATTTAGATGAATTTAGAGAACATTTGTCTCAATTGGGTGATTCACTTTTAGCTGTTTCAGATGAAGAAGTGGCAAAAGTTCATATTCATACTGAACATCCAGGAGCTATTTTTGCGTATGGCAGTCAATTTGGACAATTAGGAAAAATTAAAATTGACAATATGCGAATTCAACATGAAACAATTGTAAATAATAGTGAGGAAAACCAAGAAAACGTTGATTTTGCTGTTATTGCTGTGGCTTCAGGTAATGGTATTCGTAAATTGTTTGAAAGTGAAGGTGTTAACCGCATTATTTCTGGTGGTCAAACTATGAATCCTTCTACACAAGACATTATTGATTCAATTAAAAAATCAGGTGCCAAGAAGGCAATAGTGATGCCTAACAACGGTAATATTATTATGGCAGCAAAACAAGCAGCTGAAGTAAGTGATATTCCAGTTGGAATTGTTCCTACCAAGACAATTGCGCAAGGTTTAACAGCAATGCTTTCATTTGATGCTGATGATTCCCTTGAAGACAATGTTGCCAATATGACTGACGCTCTTGATACAGTAGTTTCTGGTGAAGTTACCAAAGCTAACCGTGATACGACAATTAATGAAGTTGAAATTCATCAGGATGATTATTTGGGAATAGTTGATGGTGATATAAAGATTGCAAATACTGACTTAATTACTACAGCTTCATCTATGGTAGAAAAGATGCTTGATGAGGACTCAGAAATTATTACAGTAATATATGGTCGTGACTCAAATAAAAAAGAAGCCCAAGAATTGGTTGAAGCGGTTAAAGAAAAGCATGATGACCTTGAATTTGAGATTCATGACGGTGGCCAACCTGTATACAATTTTTTGATTTCTGTTGAGTAATTATGATTGCCCAAAAATTATTTGCACCTGTTAGCGACTTAAAAGGGGTTGGAATTAAAACGGCTGCTGCACTGGGAGGCCTGGGAATTTATAGCATTTATGATTTGTTATATTACTTTCCGTTTCGTTATGATGAACTGCAAACGATTCCTCTTGACCAGATCATGGATGGTCAAAAGGTAATGTTAAAAGGAATTGTGGCTACTGAAGCTTTTGTAAGCAGATTTGGCTACAAAAAGAGCAGACTTAGTTTTAAATTGAGAATTGACCATGATGTAGTCATGGTCAATTTTTTTAATCAGCCGTGGCTGAAAGAAAAAATTGAGGTTGGCAAAGAAGTTGCAATTTATGGCAAATACAATATTTCAAGACAAAGCTTAGCGGGTTTTAAATTTATTGCTGCCAAAGAAAATGATAGTGGCATGGCTCCCATTTATTCTGTGAACCGTCACATAAAGCAGAAAAAGTTGATTGATATAATTAATTTGGCTTTAGCTGACTACTTAACTGGTGTTGATGATGTTGTGCCAATTTCAATTAGGAAAAAATATCATTTGCTTAATGAAACTGATATTATACAAAAAATGCATCATCCTAAAAATGCTACTGAGTCACAAGTTGCCAAAAGAAGTGCTATTTTTAGGGAATTTTTTATTTTTCAAACTGAGCTTGCCCAACTAACTGAAGTTAATCCTCGAAATAAGGGTTTTGCCAAAAAGTATGATTTAAGTGCAGTCGCTAAATTAACTAGGTCTTTGCCTTTTGAATTATCAACTGACCAGAAAAATGTTATTAATGAAATTTTTGCTGATATGTTTTCTAAAATACAAATGCACCGTTTGTTGCAGGGAGATGTCGGTTCTGGGAAAACGATTGTGGCGGTCTATGCACTTTTTGCAGCAGTAACCGCTGGTTATCAAGCTGCCCTCATGGTTCCTACTGAAATTTTGGCTAGTCAACATTTTAAAAAGATTGATGAATTACTCAGGCCTTTAGGCGTTCGTTGTGCTTTATTGACTGGCTCGACTAAAAGCATGGAGCGTAGAGAAATTAACATGGAGCTTGCTGATGGCACTATTAATGTTGTGATTGGTACCCATGCTCTTATCCAAGCCACTGTTATTTTTAAAAACTTGGGTTTGGTGATTATCGATGAACAACACAGATTTGGTGTCAATCAGCGGCAATCTCTGGTCAATAAGGGAAACTTGCCCGATATTTTAGCCATGACCGCAACGCCTATCCCCCGAACTTTGGCTTTGACTGTATATGGCAATATGGCCATTTCAGAGATACGACATCTTCCTGCTGGAAGGAAAAAGATAGTTTCTTCCTGGAAAACTAGTACGCAAATGGATCAAGTCTATCAATTGATGCGGCAGCAGCTGGCGCAAGGATATCAAATTTACGCTGTTACTCCTTTGATTACGGAATCAGAGGCATTAGATTTAAAAAATGCAGAACAGCTTTATGCAAAATTAAGTCATGATTTTCCTGATGAAAAAGTAGTATTACTTCACGGTCAAATGCCTGGTAATAAAAAGGATGAGATAATGGCTGAATTTGCTGCAGGAAACATTAATATCTTGGTTACAACTAGCGTTATTGAAGTTGGAGTTGATGTGGCTAATGCTAATATGATGGTGATTTATAATGCTGATCGCTTTGGAATTAGTCAACTTCACCAGTTAAGAGGGCGAATAGGCAGAGGAAAAACTCAGAGTTATTGCATATTTTTGGCTGATCCTAATACGCAGGCGGGTAAAGCCCGTATGAAAATCGTTTCATCAACAACAGACGGTTTTAAGTTAGCTGAAGAAGATCTAAAGATGCGGGGAGAAGGAGATCTTTTTGGTAAGGCTCAATCTGGTTTACCCGAATTTCAAGTTGGTGATGTAGTTAATAACTACGAAACTATGGTAGTAGCACAAAAAGAGGCCAGAAAATTAATCAAAGATGATCCTCTCCTGCAAAAATCAGAAAATAAAACTTTAAAAGAAGTGTTAGAATATAAACAATTACAGCAAAAGAGAACATAGTAAGGTTGAGGATACAATGAGAACTATTGCTATTGATGCTATGGGTGGAGAAAATGCGCCTGAGGCAATTATTCAAGCAGTATTACGGGCCAAAAAAGAGTTATCGAAAACAAAATTCATACTTTTTGGTGACCAAAAAAGAATAAAAGAATTATTGGGTAGTGATAGCAGTCACATAGAAGTGGTTAATACTTCTGAAATTATTTTGGATGAAGATGAGCCAGTTAAGGCGATTAGATCTAAAAAAGATTCATCACTTGTCGTGGCAGCACAATATGTGAAGCAGGGCAAAGCAGATGCACTTTTTTCGTTAGGTAATACAGGAGCTATCTTAGCTTGTGGTATATTTATTATAGGACGCATTAAAGGAGTAGCTCGTCCTGGCTTCATGCCAACTCTCCCGGTAAAAAATTCAGATGATGGATTTAATATGATTGATGTTGGTGCGAATGCCAAAAGTAAACCGGAATATCTACTTGCTTGGGCTAAAATGGCTTCGTATTATGCAGAAAAAGTGCGGGGAATTAAAAATCCACGGGTTGGTTTGCTTAATAATGGGTCCGAAAGTGATAAGGGTGATGATGTTCATCAAAAAGCCTACCAATTGTTATTGGAAAGCAAAGTTAATTTTATAGGTAATATTGAAGGAAATGAATTATTAGATGGTAAAGCTGATGTGATTGCCACAGACGGTTTTACTGGTAATGCGGTTTTAAAAAATATTGAAGGAACCTCCAGTGTTTTGATACATCTTTTGAAGGAAAGCTTGCTTAATAACGGTCCTTTTGTTAAATTAGGCGCATTAATGATAAAAAAAGCATTAAAAGGGTTAGTTTCAAAATTTGATGTTGATAAATATGGTGGTGCAGTTTTACTCGGAGTCAATGCTCCCGTAGTCAAAACACATGGTCGATCAGGTCAACGTGCTGTTTATTTTACGATTAAACAAATTGATAAAATTTTACAGGAAAAAATAATTGATAATTTTAAAGCAGAATTTGCAGTTGAAAATAAGGAGTAAAGACATGAGTAAAGAAGAAATTTTTACTAAAATTCGAGATATACTAGCTGATAATTTTGAAGTTGATAAAGAAAAGATAACTGATGAAACTGATTTCAAAAGTGATTTGGACGCTGATTCCATTGACTTAGTGGAATTCATTTTACAACTAGAAGATGAATTCGGCGCCGAGATTTCTGATGAAGATGCAGAAAAAATTAAAACAGTCGGTGATGCAGTTAATTATGTAGCGGATCACCAAAAATAATTAAAAAATATTCATTATTAATTTGCATACAAAATGTTTCACGGTTATAATTAGAAATTAAATAAATTTATTAAATATCTTTAATAAATTCATTGAAGATTTGAGAGGGGAAATGACCTTTGGAAAAACAAAGTGATCTCTTGCTAGATATCCAGCATTTGCATACTGCATATCGTTTAAATGGAAAGTTTTATGATGCTGCGGATGATATTAATTTAACGTTGAAGCGAAATGAAATTTTATCCATCGTAGGTGAATCTGGTTGTGGTAAGAGTACAATTGCATCGAGTATTATCGGCTTGTACGACCATAAAAATACGAAAGTAACTGGTGATATTCTATATAATGAGTTAAATTTAGTCGGATTGAATGAAAACTTGTTTAACAAAATACGTGGAAATAAAATTGGTATGATCTTTCAGGATCCTTTAGCCAGCTTAAACCCGCTGATGCGTGTTGGCGATCAGGTAGCTGAAACGCTTTATTATCATACGGATATGAGCGAAAAAGAGCGTCATGATAGAGTACTTGAATTATTCAATCAAGTAGGAATGCCAAAGCCAGAAGAAACTTTTGAAATGTATCCTTTTGAATTGTCAGGAGGATTAAGGCAGAGGGTCGTAATTGCTATGGCAATTGCATGTAAACCCGAAATTATCATTGCAGATGAGCCAACTACTGCTTTGGATGTTACTATTCAAGCTCAAATTTTGGACTTGCTTGAAGATATTCAAAGACAATCACAATCTGGTATTATTTTAATTACACACGATTTAGGTGTAGTTGCTGAAACTGCTGATCAAGTTGCAGTTATGTATGGTGGACAAATAGTAGAAAAAGCCGATGTAAAAACTATTTTTGAGCATCCACTGCATCCATACACTCGCTCCTTGTTAAATTCAATGCCTCAATCAGAAGACGAAGAAGAAGATTTACACGTTATTCAAGGAACAGTCCCTTCATTGCAAAATATGCCTAGAAAAGGCGACAGATTTGCTGCTAGAATTCCATGGATTCCTGCCAGTGCGCACGAAGAGGATCCGGTAATGCATGAAGTTGAGCCTGGTCACTGGGTAAGATGTACTTGCTGGAAGACGTTCCACTTTCAAGACGAAGTAGGTGGGGAGTAGTTTATGGCCAAAGAAATTATCCAAGTAAAAAACTTAAAAGTTCATTATCCCATTAGATCAGGTTTCTGGAACAGGATTACTGATTATGTAAGAGCGGTTGATGACATTAGTATTACCATTAATGAAGGTGAAACCTATGGTCTGATTGGTGAATCCGGTTCAGGCAAGTCAACTACTGGTAAAGCCATTGTGGGTGTTGAGCCTGTGACTAGTGGCAGTATCCTTTACAAGGGTGTTGATATTACCAAATCTAGAAATCGACGCAAACTAAACTACAATAAAGATGTCCAAATGATTTTCCAAGATTCAATGTCGAGTTTAAACCCGAGAAAACGAATCGAAGACATTATTGCTGAACCGATTCGAAATTTCGAAAATTTAACCACAGACCAAGAACGTGATCGTGTTCAAGAATTACTAGATATCGTAGGTATGCCTAGTGATTCAATTTACAAATACCCTCATGAATTTTCTGGGGGACAGAGACAAAGAATTGGCGTAGCTCGTGCAGTTGCAACTAATCCTCGTTTAATTGTTGCTGATGAACCTACCAGTGCTTTGGATTTGTCTGTGCAAGCTCAGGTTTTAAACTTTATGAAGCATATACAACAGAAATATAATATTGCTTATTTGTTTATTTCTCATGACTTAGGTGTAGTAAAGCATATGTCTGAAAACTTAGCTATTATGCACCGAGGACGTTTAGTCGAAATAGGCTCCAGAGAAGATATTTATGAGCATCCAATACATATTTATACTAAGAGATTGCTCTCTGCTATACCGCAAGTTGATGTTGAACATCGTGATGAGCATAAAAAACACCGACAAGAAGTTGAGCAAGAATTTCAAAATGATCAAAACAAATGGTATGACAAGTATGGTCGTGTATTTCCTTTGCAACAAGTTTCTGGCAAACATTTAGTAGCTTTACCGAAAAAAGAATTGAACGAAGAGAAGATAAATGAAAAGGAGGGGGCATAATCATGTGGAAAACAGTTCTCAGACGAATTTTAATTATGATCCCGCAAATTATTATCTTGAGTATTTTGGTATTTTTCTTGGCTAAGATGATGCCAGGTGATCCTTTCACTGGACAAATTAATCCAAATACTGATCCTAAGCAACTTGAAGCTTTAAAAAGAGCGGCTGGCTTATATGATCCCGCACCAGTTCAATATGCACGCTGGGTAGGAAACCTGTTTAAAGGAGACCTGGGTACAAGTTATATCCAGCATGTGCCTGTTACTTCTTTAATTGCCGATCGTGCTGTTAATACTTTCTGGTTATCATTATTATCTACGGCTATCTGCTATGCTATTTCTATTCCTATGGGAGTAACAGCGGGTCGTCACCAAGATGAATGGCAAGATCAAGCAGTTCAAATTTTTAATTATGTTACTTTCGCTATTCCGCCATTTGTATTTTATATACTAGGAATCTGGTTATTTGGCTTTACTTTGGGCTGGTTCCCTATTTCTGGCTCTGTTTCTCCAGGTGCCTCTGGTTTTTGGGGAACATTAGGAAGCCAACTTTATCACATTATTCTACCTGCTATCCTAGTGGGATTAATTACCACTACATCAATTGTGCAATATTTAAGAACGGGAATAGTTGATAATAAGGTTGAGGATTATGTTCGTACAGCACATAGTAAGGGTGTGCCGGAAAAAGTTGTATTCAATAAACACATTTTACGTAATTCCCTTTTACCAATTGCCTCTTCTTTCGGTACAGTCATTACTGGACTTTTAAGTGGCTCGATGATTGTTGAATCAGTTTTTAGTTATCCTGGAATGGGTAAGTTATTTTTAGATTCTATTGGTCAGCGTGATTACACAACTTTGACTGCCTTAATATTAATTTTTGGTATTTTAACACTACTAGGTAATTTACTTTCTGATATTATCATGAGTATAATTGATCCAAGGATCAGAATTAAATAAAGGGAGGAGAAAATATGTCCGACAAGAAAGAAATTAAGACTAATTTGAAAGATAAAAAGAAAAATGTTTCTTCTCCTGAATCAAGTTTTAAAGTAATTATTAGAGAAATTGTAAAAGATAAGGTGGCATTAACTGCTTTTGTTGTAATAGTTCTAATATTGCTGTTTACCATGGTAGGCTCCTTATTTTTAAATTCTGCTCAGGTAACTGAAACAAATATTGTAGAAGCCTACAATCCATGGGGAACTGCTGGCCATATCTTGGGAACTGACGATGGTGGACGTGATATCGTCAAGTTACTAATAATGGGTGGACGAAATTCCATTTTGATTGGTTTAGGTGTAACCGTAGTCTGTGAAACTGTTGGTTTACTTGTGGGTCTAGTATCTGGATATTACGGTGGTAACATTGACGCCATAATAATGAGAATAGTAGATTTTGTTCAGGTATTGCCAACTTTTCCAATTGAAATTGTTTTAGTTTCTGTTATTCCGAACTACAATCCTATTAGTTTAATTTGGATTATTTCACTATTTGGGTGGCCCAAAACTGCAAGGTACTTTAGGGCCTTTATACTATCTCAAAGAGAAAGAGACTATGTTTTGGCTTCCAAAACTTCAGGTTCTTCAGACCTGAAAATTATGTTTCGTGAAGTTTTACCAAATATTACCTCTATGATTATTATTGATGTTGTATTAACTATTGCTGGTAATATTGGTATTGAAACTACATTATCTTACATTGGCTATGGTTTACCAGCAACAGTTCCATCATTAGGTACTTTAATTGGTTTTGCCAATGATCCTGTAAACGTAGTAAGTCGTCCCTGGCTATGGCTTCCGGCTACAATTTTACTGTTAGCAATTTCGCTAAGTATAAATTACGTTGGTCGTGCCCTACAGCGTGCTGGTGATGCCAGACAACGTGAGAATTAATTCAATATTAGAATACAAAGAGCTTTGTCTAAAGAGACAAAGCTTTTTTAAATTAAAAATTATTATTATAAGCTTATTAAACTATTATGATATTTTTTGATAACATTTTTTTCTATGCTAGAATATGTTTGTTAGCTTATTCCAAGAATTTAGAGTTTATTCAATAAAAGATTGGAGTATGAATTAAAACATGAATAAAACAAAATTTTTATATTCTGCCAGTATCGTCTCAACTGTTGCACTAACTTTAGCAGCATGTGGCAAAGGTAATAACACTGGTAAGAATGAAAATGCTAAAACTGCAAGTAAATTTCCTCAATCTGTTCCTGTAAAAAATACCAAAAAGGGCGGAACTTTAAAGTATGCAATTATGACAGATACACCTTTTACTGGAATTTTTTCTGATGAATTATCAACTACAGCTATTGATAGTTCGGTTGCTGAACCGGGAGAGGAAGAATTATTTGATACTGATGATAACTTTAAAATCACTAATAAAGGTCCAGCTACAATGAAACTCAATCGAAATGCTAAAACAATTACGATTAAAATAAAAAAGGGTGTGAAGTGGTCTGATGGAAAGCAAGTCAATGCTAAGGATATAGAATATCCTTATGAAATTTTGGCTAATAAGGAAACCAAAGCACAACGATACAGTAATCAATTTGAAGAAATTGTCGGAATGAAAGAATATCATAATGGTAAGTCAAAAACAATTTCGGGAATAGAAATGCCAGAAGGTCCAAATGGACTGACTGTCATTCTGCATTTTAAAGAGATGAAGCCGGGCATGGTATATAGTGGTAATGGTTATTATTGGGAATACGCAGCGCCATATCATTATTTAAAAGATATTCCATTTGCAAAATTGCAATCTTCAGATCAAATTAGAAAAAAGCCATTGTATTTCGGCCCATACAAAGTTCAGAAAATAGTTCGTGGTCAGTCGGTAACTTGGATTCCAAATAAATATTATTGGCGTGGCCAACCTAAGTTGGATAAAGTGGTTTCACAAGTAATCTCACAGAATTCAATTTCACAAGCAATTAAAAGTCATAAATTTGATATAGCTCAGGTAGTTAATTCTCAATGGAACGAAGTTAAGGATACTAAAGGTGTTAATTTTGTTGCCCAAATTCCTCTAGGTTATCACTATATTGGCTTTAGAGTTGGAAAATGGGATGCCAAGGCCGGCAAAAATGTGATGAATTCTGAAGCAAAAATGAATAATCAAGCACTTCGTCAAGCAATGTCTTATGCCATAAATATTGATGAGGTTGATCAGCACTATACTGCAGGTTTGAGTTTTAGGGTTCCAACTTTAATTCCAGCACAATTTGGAGACTATTTCGATAAAAAAGCAAAAGGTTACACTTATAATTTGAAAAAAGCCAATCAAATTTTAGATAAAGCTGGTTACAAAAAGCAAGGTCAATGGCGTGTACAACCTAATGGTAAGCCTCTAACTATCAAATTTTTAGCAATGACAGGGAGTTCAATTCAATCACCGACTGTGCAGAACTATATTCAGCAGTGGAAAAAGATTGGCCTAAAAGTGAAATTAGTTGGAGGAAGATTAACAGAATTTAATTCTTTTTATGACAAGTTACAGCACGATGATCCTCAAGTAGATATGTTTATGGCAGCTTGGTCTTTGGCCAGCGAACCATCACCTGCGTCACTTTATGGTGAGACTTCACAGATGAATTATAGCCGATTTGCAACTCCAGAAAATAATAAGCTTTTACAAGAAATAGATTCGCAAAAGTCATTTGATCACACATATAGAGTTAACAAATTCCATGAATGGCAGGAATACATGAATAAGCAGGCATATGTTGTTCCTGTGGATAATTCGTATAAAGTTATTGCAGTAAATAATAAGGTTACAGGTTATTCAACTAAACCTTCAGATAATTCTAATGGGCATCAATTGTGGTACAAGATTGGATTTGTAAAATAGAAAAATAAATTTTTAATTAATTGTTATATAAAAACAAAAAAGGCTCTTTATTAAACATACTAAAGTAGGAAGCAGATAGAAGCATGATGATACTGAAGTGACACCCAAGTTTGTTCTAAGTTTGGCGGTCACTTCATACTTTTATAACTATTTGTAAAATCCTGTTAACAAAGATTAAATGAGGAGAATCAAGCAGCAAATAAACTGCTTGGTTCTTTTTCTTTTACCTTGTTTTCTGCCAATCTAATCCTGGATAGCAGATTGGAAAATTGGCGTAGCCAAAAGCTGTACACTCAATTTGTTTGACTTTGCGATTAAAGCCTTCTAAGCAACTGCTGGAATAATTCGATGTTATCCTGTTAGTTACTGCTCTTAGATTATGCTTAAAAGTGAGCAGTGTTTGGAACATTTGCCAGCAAATATCTTCTTTAGCATGAATGACTTTTTTGACTGCAGATCTTTGGTAGCTAAAGCTTCATAAAACATCTGAAGCATGTTGTAGACATTGGTGATCTACGCACGCATGCTATGCGATGCTCTTCTTTTTAATACAACAGAAAACTAATTAACAGCTTAGCAGATGGATAAGTCATCAACAGGATAAATTATAGAGCCAATCAATTTTCTTAAACTTGATTTTTAATTTTCGCTAATAAAATAATGGTATTTTGTATAAAATATTAATTAAAAATTAATAAAGACTTTGTTTTTCTAATCTTTTTTTGTTATTATTTTATTTAGGTTTTAAATCGTGTTTGTACATTTGTAAGGAGAGAAGAAGATGAAAGAAAAAAATTTTTTATGCTCCATTGGTATTATAGCTACTTGTGCCATGGCTCTGGTTGGTTGTAATAAAGCAAATAAAAGTAATAATGAGGACAGTTCGAAGGAAGCAAGTAAATTTCCAAATGCTTTGCCAAAAAAGCAAACAAAGCAAGGAGGAACTGTTAGAGTTGCCGTTGAAACAGATACGCCTTTTACAGGAATATTTACTGATGAATTGAGCGTAACTGCGACTGATGCAGATGTTGCTTCACCAGGTGAAGAATCTTTGTTTTATACGGATGATAACTACAAAATAAATGATAAAGGTCCAGCAACAATGAAGCTGGATCAAAAAAATAAAACTATAACTATTACAATCAAAAAAGGGGTTAAGTGGTCAGACGGCAAACAAGTAGTTGCCAAGGATATGGCATATCCTTATGAAATATTGGCTAATAAAAACACTAAAGCTCAGAGATATTCTACTAAAATGGAAGTTCTAAAAGGAATGAAAGAATATCATGAGGGTAAAGCTAAGAAAATTTCAGGAATTGAATTGCCGGATGGTGATAATGGTCGCAAAATGATATTACATTTTTCCTATATGACACCAGGAATGGCCTTTAGTGGTAATGACTATTATTGGGAATCAGCTTCACCATATCATTATTTAAAGGATGTACCTTTTAGCAAACTCGAGTCTTCAGATAAAGTTAGAAAAAGACCAATATATTTTGGACCTTATAAGTTAGATAAACTAGTTCGTGGACAATCAGCTACATGGGTACCAAACAAATACTATTGGCAAGGCAAACCAAAACTGGATAAAATTATTTACCAAGTTGTTTCTCCTAATTCAACTTCTCAGGCAATTAAATCACATAAGTTTGATATTGCTCAAGTTATTAATGCTCAGTGGAAACAAGTAAAAGATACTAAAGATGTGAGATTTATTGCAGAAATTCCTTTATATTACTCATACCTAGGATTTAAGGTCGGCAAGTTTGACGCTAAAAAAGGTAAAAATGTTATGAATCCTCATAGCAAAATGAATAATAAAGCGTTAAGGCAAGCTATTGGTTATGCCATGAATGTGGAGGATGTCAATAAACGTTATAATAATAATCTGAGTTTCAGGATTCCAACATTAATACCAAAGCAATATGGTGATGTATATAATAAAAATGTTAAAGGCTTTACTTATAACTTAAAAAAGGCTAATGAACTTTTAGATAAAGCTGGTTATAAGAAAAAAGGCAAATGGCGCGTGCAGCCCAATGGTAAGCCTTTAAAAATCAACTTTTTAGCCATGTCGGGTGATGCTACACAAGGACCAATTATACAAAATTACTTACAACAGTGGCATAAAATTGGGCTAAATGTAGGTCTTCTAAATGGTCGGTTGACAGAACGTAACTCATTTTATGATAAAGTTCAAAACGATAATCCTCAAGTAGACATGTTCCTAGGAGCATGGGGTCTTTCCACGGAACCATCACCCAATGGATTGTATAGTGAAGGTGGCCCTGCTAACTATACTAGGTTTGTTACTCCGGAAAATAATAAATTGATTAAGGAGATTGACTCTGCTAAAGCATTTAACCATAAATATCGTGTTGAAAAATTTCATGAATGGCAACAGTATATGTTTGACCAGGCTTATGTCATACCTGTTTTTAATGCATATAAAATTAAGGCGGTTAATAATAAATTAACTGGTTTATCACTAAAACCTTCTGAAACAAATAACGGTCATCCAATATGGTACAAAGTCGGTTATATTAAATAAAATGCAGATTATCATTATTTATGATCATGTATACATCTTCCGACTTTAATAAAGCAAAATTAACATTTTATTAGTAAAACTATTGCATTTTTAATTTTAAGTGTTAACATTTAGGTATTAACTTGCTTCCAAAATTATAAATGATGTTGGAGAAGGAGAAAATTGTGTTATGAAAAAAGGTAAACTATTAGGTTCAGTAGGAGTTTTAACTGCTGCAACCCTGACTTTAGTAGCTTGTGGTAAGAGTAACACCAAGAGTAATGAAGGTGCTAAAACAGCAAGTAAATTCCCTATTCAGACTCCCGTAAAAACCGCTAAACAAGGCGGTACGTTAAAGGTGGCAGAAGTTACTAACACCCCATTTACTGGTGTCTTTAATGAAGAGCTGCAAATGGATCAACCAAGTGCTGATGTTACCAGTCCAGGACAAGAATCATTATTTGATACTGACGATCACTATAAGATCAATGATAAAGGTCCGGCTACTTTAAAATTGGATCGTAAAGCTAAAACAGCAACTATTACTATTAAAAAGGGCGTAAAATGGTCCGATGGCAAACAAGTTACTGCCAAAGACGTTGAATTTGCGTATGAAATTATTGCTAACAAGGCAACAAAATCACAAAGATATGCGACTCAATTTAATATTATTAACGGAATGTCTGATTACCATGAGGGTAAGTCAAAAACTATTTCAGGTATTGAAATGCCAGATGGCCCTAATGGACGTGTTGCAATTTTGCACTGCAAGGAATTGAAACCAGGTATGTACTATAGTGGTAACGGCTATATTTGGGAAATGGCCGCACCTTACCACTATTTGAAGAATATTCCTTTTTCAAAATTGGAATCTTCTGATGAAATTAGAAAGAAGCCATTGTTCTTTGGCCCATACCAAGTTAAAAACGTTGTACGTGGTCAGTCAGTTACATGGGTACCAAACAAATATTATTGGCGTGGTAAACCAAAATTAGATAAGATTGTATACCAGGTTGTATCTCCAAACTCTGCTTCGCAAGCGATTAAGAGTCATAAATTTGATATTACCCGTGTAACTAACAGTCAATGGAAACAAGTAAAGGATACAAAGAAAGTTAACTTTATTGCTCAGATTCCTCTAGCATATAGTTACCTAGCATTCAAGGTAGGTAAATGGGATGCTAAGAAGTCTAAGAATGTAATGAATCCCCATGCTAAAATGGGTAATAAGTCATTACGTCAAGCAATGGCTTATGCTATGAATACTGACGATGTTTATAAACATTATACAGATGGTTTGAGTTTCCAAATTCCTACATTGATTCCGGAACCATTTGGTGATTATTTCGATAAAAGCGCCAAAGGATACACTTATAACATCAAAAAGGCCAATCAAATTTTGGATAAGGCTGGTTTTAAGAAGAAAGGTAAGTGGCGTACTAATCCAAACGGTAAGCCATTAACAATAAATCTTTTGGCTATGTCGGGTAATGCCATTCAACAACCAATTATTCAAAACTATATTCAACAGTGGAACAAGATTGGCTTGAATGTTAAACTTGTTGGCGGACGCTTGACTGAATTCAACTCATTCTATGATAAAGTTCAAAATGACGATCCAAAAGTTGATCTGTTTTTGGCAGGTTGGAATTTGTCCACTGAGCCTTCTCAGGAACAAATGTATAGTGAAGGAACAATGTCTAACTATTCACGTTTTGTAACTCCTGAAAACACTAAACTTATTCAAGAAATGGATTCTCAAAAAGCCTTTGATCATAAGTATCGCGTTCAAAAATTTCATGAGTGGCAAAAGTACATGATTGATCAAGCATATGTAGTTCCTACTAAAAATGATTATAGAATTGATGCTGTTAACAGTAAAATCACTGGTTACTCATTGAAGCCATCACAGACAAACAATGGGCATCAATTATGGTACAAAGTTGGTTACGCTAAATAAAAGTTAATTGATACGCTAAATTAGAAAACTATTGTCATTTGCGGACAATAGTTTTCTTTTTTAACGTTAAAAACTGGTATAATTTAGATTGTTAAGGAGTTGAACAAATGGTTAGTACCAAATTCATTAAACGATTAGATACAAAATACAAAATTAGATTTAACAATCCAAAATTATTAGAAGAGGCTTTTACTCATTCTTCTTATGCTAACGAACATCCTGAAAATGGAACTCGGGATTATGAAAAATTGGAGTTCTTGGGGGATGCAGTTCTGGAATTAGCAATTTCTGATTACCTTTACCGTAATTTTAGAAATCTTAATGAAGGTGAATTAACTAGAATGCGGTCAAATATTGTTGATACTGAAGGTTTTGCAGAATTTGCCCAGAAATTTGGTTTTCCGGCTGAGATTAATCTAGGTCATGGTGAGGAAAAAGCAGGTGCACGTTCTCGCAAAACTCTTTTAGAAGATGTTTTTGAAGCTTTTAATGGAGCGCTTTTTCTTGATCAAGGCATGGAAGCAGTTGAGCATTTTTTGAGTTTAACCGTATACCCATTAATTGATGCTGGCAAATTTGATGCATCAAGAGATTATAAAACAGACCTACAAGAATTATTGCAACAAGATGGACCGGTTAAGATTGAGTATGAGGTTTTAAAAGAAGAGCAACTGCCATCTAATTTTACCGTTCAGTTAGTTGTTAATGGAAAAGTGTTGTCTGAGGGACAGGGCCATAATAAAAAAGCTGCTGAACAAGAAGCAGCTAAAAGTGCTCTAGGTAAGCTCAATTAGGGAGATGAGTGCGTGCCACTAACAGAACTGATAATTGACGGCTTCAAATCTTTTGCCGAAAAAACAAAAATTAAATTTGATGCAGGTATTACTGGCATAGTTGGCCCCAATGGTAGTGGTAAGAGTAATATTACTGAAGCGATCAGATGGGTCATGGGCGAATCCAGTGCTAAATCATTGCGTGGCTCAAACATGAAAGATGTTATTTTTGCCGGGAGTGAATTTCGCCAGCCGGCAAATCATGCAGAAGTTTCTCTAATTTTTAACAATAAAAAGCATGAACTAAATTTTAAGGAAGAACAAGTTGTTGTAACTCGACGGATTTTAAGATCTGGAGATAATGAGTACTTAATCAATAAAAAAAGTGTCAGACAAAAGGATGTACGCGCTCTATTCTTAGACTCGGGCATTTCGCAAGACAGTTTAGCAATTATTTCTCAAGGACGTGTGGATCAAATACTAAATTCCCGTCCGGAAGAACGACGTTTACTATTTGAAGAAGCAGCTGGTGTACTTCATTTTAAAAGACAAAAAGAAGAAGCCAAAGTTCAGTTGGAACAGACTACTGATAATTTAGTGCGGATCAACGACCTTGTAAAAGAGTTAGAGCAGAGAATTGAACCGCTTCACGAACAAAGTTCTTTAGCTAAAGAATATCAGTTTCAGAAAAAAGGCCTGGATCGTGAACTAAAAACTTTATTAGCATTTGAAATTCAGGATTTAGATAGCCAAAAGGACGAAGAACAGGAGAAAGCTGACGAGAATCAGGCACTGCTATCAAAGCTTGATAGAGAAGTAAGAGATTCTCAAGCAGCTGTGGCAACTAAAAGAAAAGAATATCAAACTTTAAATGATCAAAGAGATAACATTCAAAATGATTTACTTTCTTTAACCAAAAAGCTTTCTGAAATTAATACCAATTTGCAGGTTGCGGAACAGTCTAAACAATATAGTGCAGCGACAAAAAATGAATACCAAACTGAGTTGATTGAATTAAAAAAACAATTATCAGCTAGTGAACATGATAAGATTAATCTGCTTGAAAAAGAGAGTAATTTAAAAAATGAGCAACAGAAGCTAAATGATAAAAGAACTGAACTCTGTGCTCAACTAAAAGAAGATCCTGAACAGCTAAACCAAGATTTGGAGCAGCTTAGGGCAGATTATATTCAATTTTTACAAGATCAAACTTCTAACAATAATGAAATAGTTTATTTAAATTCGGAGTTGAAAAAACTTTCGGATAATAGCCAACTTCAAACAGAAAATGTTGTAGAAGAACTAAAAAAAGAAACAACTGAGCTTAAACGGCTTAAGGCTGAAGGAAAAACACTTAAAGAAAACTGTCAGGTTGAAAAGCAGAAGATTGCCGATCTTACTAGGGAGCAAGAAACAAGCCAAAAAATTTTGACGTCGCTTCAAGAATCGTTAACGACCAAAAAACAACGTTTTAGTCAATTAAATGCGCGTTATGAAGCTTTGGAAAATATACGCAAACGCCATGAAGGCTATTTTTACGGAGTAAAAAACGTTTTAAATAATATATCCGCTTATCCTGGAGTAGTTGGAGCAGTGGGAGAATTAATTACTTTTCCTGCCAAATATGAAGCTGCAATGGCAACAGCTTTGGGTAATGGAGTTCAAGATTTAGTCACTAAAACAAAACTAGATGCTCGGGATGCTATTAACAAATTAAAAGAAAATCATGCTGGGCGTGCTACTTTCCTGCCACTTGATGGATTAAGGGAATATACAATACCTTCTTCAACTGTTAATACAATTTCTTCTTTTACTGGTTTTCAAGGTATTGCAAGCGAAATAGTTAACAGTTTACCAAATCAAAACATTGCTCCGGCAATTAATTATCTCCTTGGAAATACCATCATTGTCGATACGATAAGCAATGCTATGAAGATAAGACAACGCGTTTCTCGCTATCGTATTGTGACTCTTGATGGAGATGTTATATCACCTGGTGGTTCAATGACAGGAGGAGTGCGTAATCAAAAAAGCAATTCCCCACTTCAAACAACTGCCGAGCTGAGTCAATTAAGACAAAATATTAATGATTTGCAAGCAAAAATTAAGAATGAGCAGTCTCAGTTAGGTGAAGCTATAAGCAAAAATGACGTTTTAACTAAGCAGCTAAATGATGTGAGATCGAAATTGCAAAATCTTAAACAAGAATTAGGTGAAGCAGTTCTTTCATATCAAAACCAAGAAAAAGAAGTAAATAGGCTAAAGGCTGCGAATAGTTTGTTTGAACATCAAAAGGAAGAACGCAACCAGGAAATTGCTGAAACTAAGAATAAGATTAAGTCTGCTGAAAAAAAGAAAGAAGAACTGCAGGAGAAAATACTTCAGCAAAAACAACAGATTAGTGAATTGCAATTACGCATAAAAAACTTTTCTGAGCTGAATCAAGAAATTCAAGAAAAGTTAAGCGAACTTGATCCGCAAATAGCCGTTTATGCTAATAAGTTGGAAAACGTGGCAAAGCAAAAGTCTGATAAAAAGAATGAATTAAAGCAATTTCAAAACCAAATTAATACTTTGTCCCAAAAGTTAAAAGAACTAAATCAAAATGATGTGCTCAGTGACGAAAGGAAAATGGACTTTGATCGCGAAAATAAAGAGGGAATTGCAAAAAAGAAAAATTTGCAGGAACAACTTAATACTTTAAGTTCTAAATTAGGACAGTATGATGCTAAAATTAACCAGCTTGATCAGGTAGCGAGTCGTAATTATGAACTTCGTAAAGATGCTGCTGCTGAACAAAAAGATTTTTCTGTGAAAATAGCACAGTTGAATAGCCAAATAGATCAACGTTTAGATACTTTGAATAAGGAATATTCACTGACATATGAGGCTGCCTTGAAGCAAGCTGAAACAGAAAATAACGAGACCAATAGGACACAGCTTCAGAAGAATGTGAAACTGCATCGCATGTCTATTGCAGATATTGGCCCAGTTAATCTAAAGTCCATTGAAGAATATGAAAATGTCAAAAAACGTTACGACTTCCTTAATGCACAACAAAATGATTTGTTAAAGGGTCGAGACAATTTAGAAAAATCGATGTCAGAACTTGATCAAGAAGTATGTAGTCGCTTTAGTAAAACCTTTACAGACGTCGCCACTAGTTTTACTGAATTGTTTCCGGTAGTTTTTGGTGGTGGCAATGCCAAATTAGTTTTGACTAATCCTGAAGACTTATTGAACACAGGTGTTGAAATTATTGCTCAACCGCCGGGTAAAAAGTTGCAAAGACTCAGCTTATTATCAGGTGGAGAAAGGGCACTGACAGCAATTACATTGCTGTTTGCTATGCTCAAAGTCAAACCAGTGCCATTTTGTGTACTGGATGAAGTAGAAGCAGCACTTGATGATGCAAACGTCACACGCTTTGCACATTTCTTAGAAGAATATGATATGCATACACAATTTATTGTAATAACACATAGAAGAGGAACAATGGAAAAAGCAGACCAACTTTATGGTGTTGTTATGCAGGAATCAGGGGTGTCACAAGTGTTGTCCGTATCACTAAAAGAATTAAAAAATGAGGTGAAATAACAGTGGGTTTATTTGATAAGATAAAAAAATCTTTATTTGGTGAAGAGAATGGTAAAGTTACTGATGATTCGCAGAATCAACCAGAAAAAGAGCAACAAGAATCCTCTGAGGAGCTAGAAAATAAGGAAAAGATAACCACTGAAGAAAAACAAACTTCAGAAAAGGATGAATCGGAAAACAAAAATTTGACAGCTTTGCAGGAAAAATCTTTAGAGAAGGAACCTGAAAACGAACCTAATAATGAAAAGCAAAATGATACTGAATTATATGAAAAAGGTCTAGAGAAAACTAATCAGGGCTTTGGAGCCCGGCTGAATCGCTTTTTCGCCCAGTTCAGGACTGTTGACGAAGATTTCTTTGATGACTTGGAAGAGCTGCTTATTGAATCTGATGTCGGTTATGAGACTGCCGAAGAATTGACTGACGAACTGCGAGATGAAGCAAAGTTGCAGAAAGCCAAGTCGCGAGATGATCTGAAAAAAGTTATTGTTGAAAAATTAGTTAATCTTTATGACCAGAGCGGTAATTCCGAAAATGAAAAATTAAAGTCGCATGACGATGGCAAACCGAATATCTATCTATTTGTAGGAGTAAATGGTGCGGGCAAAACTACAACAATCGGAAAATTGGCTAAAAGATTTAAAGATGAAGGGAAGTCAGTTCTTTTAGCGGCAGCAGATACCTTCAGAGCTGGTGCAGTTGAACAATTATTAGAATGGGGCGAAAGAGTCGGTGTTCCAGTGGTAACTGGAAAGGAACAAGCAGACCCTGCTTCAGTTGTTTATGATGCGACTGATAAAGCACTTAAAGAAAATTATGATTATTTATTAGTGGATACTGCTGGTCGTTTACAAAATAAAAAGAATTTAATGAGTGAACTTGAGAAAATTGAACGGACAATTAAAAAGCAAGCACCGGAAGAGCCAACAGAAACCCTATTAGTTTTAGACGGCTCAACTGGTCAAAATGCACTTCTTCAAGCTAAGGATTTTGATAAGACTACCAAATTAACGGGACTGGTATTGACAAAATTGGATGGCTCTTCAAAGGGCGGAGTCGTTTTGGCAATTAGAAATGAGATGAAACTGCCGGTAAAATTAGTTGGTTTGGGTGAAAAAGCTAGCGATTTGGCTGATTTTGATGCCGCAAACTATGCTGTCGGACTATTTCATGATTTAATTTAAGAAGTGATTTTTTAAAGGGAGATATTTATATTTAATGAAAGAATACAGTGCATGTACAACAATTTTAGTAGGCAAAAAGGCTTCAGTTGATGGTTCGACCATGATTGCTCGTAATGACGACACTTTTCGCCCAATTACACCGCAAAAGTTTATTATCAGACCCGCTGCCAAAAATGAATCAGGTCGTAAAATTAAGTCTTGGTTAAATAAGTTTGAATTAGACTTACCTGAAAATGCCCAAGCTGTTCCGGCTGTACCAAATGTTGATTACAAAAACCGTGGTTATTATGATGAAAGCGGTATTAATCAAGAAAACGTGGCAATGTCATGTACCGAATCAACATACGGTAATGAACGTGCGCTTGCTTTTGATCCATTGGTAAAAGATGGTCTTGATGAAGATTGTATGCAGTCAGTTGTTTTGCCTTATATTCATTCTGCTAGAAATGGAGTTGAGTATTTAGGCAAACTGATCGCTAAATATGGTTCACCGGCAGGTAACTCGGTTCTTTTTGGCGACAAAAATGAGATATGGTATATGGAAATTGTCACCGGTCATCATTGGGTAGCGCAACGTATTCCAGATGATGCTTATGCAATTGCTGCAAATCGGGTGTCCATTGAACAAGTAGATTTTGCTGACACAGCAAACTTTATGTGGAGCGAGGGAATTCAGGAATTTGTTGCCGATCATCACTTAAATGTTGATCATCAAGGTTGGAATTTCCGTCATATTTTTGGTACTTATAGTCAGCAAGATAGGTTTTATAATACTAACCGCGTGTGGTACGGTCAAAAATATTTTAATCCTGAAATTGAACAAGATCCAACCGATGGTGATTTACCTTTCATTCGGCGTGCAGCTAAGAAAATAACCAGAGAAGACATTGAATTTGTGCTCGGCAGTCATTACCAAAACACTCCGTATGATCCTTTTGGTAAAGGCACAGATGAAGAGAAGCATCGTTTCCGTCCAATTGGTTTAAATAGAACGCAAAATTCCCACATTTTACAAATAAGAAATGATGTTGAAAGTGATAAGGCTGCAATCATGTGGTTATGTATTGGCGGACCTACATTTACACCATTTGTACCATTCTTTGCTAATATGAATGATACTGATCCCTCGTACAATAACACATCAATGGAATATAATCTTAACGATGCTTGGTGGTACTACAAATCCTTGGCGGCACTTGTAGAAACGCATTACCCCCAGTTTGTACAACTAGATACTGACTATTTAAATGAGCTTAACCAATATTATCGCAGGCGTGTAGAAGATGTTATTGCTCAAGCTCAAGGTAAAACTGGTGCAGACTTGACCTCATATTTGACCAGTGCCAATCAAGAAACTGTCGCCTATACTAGAAAGCGATCTGAAAAGCTTTGGGCCCAGATGATGATTGATTCAATCAATATGTCTAAATTAACCTTTAATATGGATGAAAATCTGTAAATCTAATTGTATTAAAAAAGTCTGGAAAATTTCCAGACTTTTTTATCGTGTGGTTAATGTCAGTTAGTTAATTTTTTATTCATGGCTGAATGACGAATGCCATAAAGCAAGTAAATAAAGACACCAATTAGTGACCATATTAGCATGTACTTTTTTGCTTGTATATCTAATCCCCAAAAAACAACAAAAGATCCGAGAAATGCTAAAAATGGCAGAAAGGGATACCAAGGCATTTTAAAAGCTGGATCTACAATATCTTTTCCTTCGCGTGGCCTTAAGCGATAGATTCCCAGAGAAACAAACATAAAGGCAATCAGAGTTCCAGCTGAAACTAATTGTGACAGGAATGAGAAAGGAATAAATGCAGAAATAATAATTGCAATAACTGCAACTGTCCATAATGAGTTTGCTGGTCGATGTTCTTTATTCAATTTACCAAGTACTTTAGGAATCATACCATCGCGACCAAATGAATATACCAAACGAGAACTGGCCATACAAAGACCAATCAAAGCGGTAAACATTCCTAAAATAGCAACGGATTGAACTATAGTGGCAATATGTCCATATCCCGTTTTCCTTAAAGCATATCCTACAGGTTCAGCGGAATTTAAATATTGTTGGTAAGGAACCATCCCCACAAGCACCAAGCTAACAGCAACAAATAGCACAACTGCAATTAATAAAGAACCAATAATTCCGCGAGGCATAGTCTTTTGCGGGTTAATAGCTTCTGCAGAATTTGATGCAATGGTATCAAAGCCCAAGAATGAAATATAGATCATGGAAACTCCGGCGTAAATGCCTTGCCAACCTCCAAAAGGTCCATGAGCTGTTGCACGGTATGATGGTATAAATGGAATAAAATTAGCTTTTTTAATAACTGTCAAGCCAACGCCAACAAAAAGCAAAATTGCTAAAACTTTGACTACCACTAAAACATTTTCGACTCGGGAAGCTTTAGACACTCCAAAACTGACCAAAAATGCTGCCAGCAAAATAGCTAGTAATGCAACTAAATCAAACATTCCTCCATTTATGCCTAAAGGATTGGCTAAGGCAGCAGGTAATTTCCAGCCTAATGGTGCTATCAATGCACGAAGATTAGCAGACAAACCAGAGCTAATAAATGCCATTCCGATTAGGTATTCTGCTAAAAGAGCCCAACCAGAAAACCAGCCCCAAAATTCTCCAAATATAACATTGATCCAAGAATAAACTGATCCTGCAAAGGGCATTGCGGCTGCCATTTCTGCATAGGCAAAGGCAACAAGACCAGCCACTATAGATGCAATAACACATGACAGGGCTACAGCGGGTCCTGTGTGCAGTGCTGCAACTTCTCCAGGTAATGTAAAGATCGAGGTTGAAACGATGGTTCCTACACCCAGAGCCAAAAAGTCACGAACTTTTAGTGTTCTGACTAAGTGACCATCTTTTTCCTGATAAATATCTGGATCTTCTTTTCGATTCATTAATTTCCATAAATTCACACTGAATTGCTCCTTAGCTTTGTTTAGCATTCTGTTTGAAAGAAATCTACCATTTAAAAAGTTCACACGAATAGCGACTAAAGTGCGAACTTGTTTAATGTAAATTGGCTTAAACAATCTGTGTCATTTAACGTTTTAAAATACTTTTGAAAAATGGCTGTTATTAAAATAAAAAGACGGTACAAAATCACAAATATTCGTGTACCGCCTAGATTTATAATTTCAAAGAATTTTTGTTCTCCGTAAGAGATAATAAAATTCCTAAAAATTAATTAAATTAATGATACAGATTTTGACTACAAAAAGCAAGAAATTATGGCAGACCTTAAGTAAAATTTTGGTTTTCAAGATCGTCAATTTATCACATTTTTGCTATACTGTTTCCAGGTGAAAGTAATGGACGAACTTGAAAAAAATGAAATCCTAGGCGATTTATACGCATATTATGGTTGTCTTTTAACTAAAAGTCAGCAAAGTTATTTTGAAGATTATTATTATAATGACTTATCTTTAGGGGAAATAGCTCTTAATCATCAGGTTTCTCGTCAGGCAGTTTACGATAATTTGCGTCGCTGCCGTAAATTGCTCAAAAATTATGAGGATAATTTACATATGCAAAGAGATTACAGCATGATAGAAACTAAATTAAGTAAAGTAGCTACTGCTGTTAAAAATGGCAAATCAAATCAGGCCTTACAATTAATTATTAAATTAATAAACGAACTGAGGGGAGAATAATTACATGGCATTTGAAAATCTAAGTGAAAGAATCCAAAAGGCTTTAAGAAATTTAACCGGTAAAGGGAAAATATCTGAAGATGATATTAATAGCGCAAGCAGGGAAATCAGACTGGCCCTACTTGAAGCTGATGTTAACTTCAAGGTTGTCAAAGATTTTATCAAAAAAATTAAGCAGGAAGCTTTAGGAAAAGAAGTTCAAGAAAGTCTTAATCCCGGACAACAGGTTATCAAAATTGTTAATGATGAGTTAACCAAAATGATGGGAGAAAGCGCCGTTTCTCTCAACAAATCTAAGCATATTCCTACCATTATTATGATGGTCGGTTTGCAAGGTACTGGTAAAACCACCACAGTTGGTAAGTTAGCAAACAGGTTGATGCAAAAAGAAAAAGCGCGGCCGCTGTTAATTGCTGGTGATATTTATCGTCCAGCTGCTGTTGACCAGCTTGAGCAAATTGGTGACCAGCTAAAAGTTCCGGTATATAGTGAAAAGAACCAAAAAGATGTAGCACAAATAGTGCAAGACGGTCTACGCCAAGCCGATAAAAATAAAAATGATTATGTCATTATTGATACCGCTGGACGTTTGGAAATTGATGAACCATTAATGGAAGAACTTGAGCGCGTCAAAGAAGTCGCCCAACCAGACAATATATTGCTAGTAGTAGATGCCATGACTGGTCAAGCAGCAACTGATGTGGCCAAAGGCTTTGACAGTCGCTTGGATATTACTGGAGTGATTTTAACCAAGCTTGATGGTGATACTCGTGGTGGTGCCGCTTTATCAATCAGAGCAGTAACCGGCAAGCCAATTATTTATACCGGTCAAGGTGAAAAATTGACCGACCTAGAACAATTCTATCCTGACCGTATGGCATCAAGAATCTTAGGCATGGGTGACATGCTGACTTTAATTGAAAAAGCTCAGCAAGATTATGATGCTAAAAAAGCCGAAGAAGTTGCTGAAAAGATGAAGGAAAATACCTTCGACTTCAACGACTTTGTCGATCAGATTGAACAAGTTGAAAAAATGGGTCCTCTTGATCAACTGATGAAGATGATTCCGGGAATGGCTAACAATCCCCAGCTTAAAAATGTTAATTTCGATAAAAAACAAATTGTTTATGTAAAAGCAATTATTTCATCTATGACTAAAGAAGAGCGAGAGAACCCCGAATTGCTTAATCCTAGTCGCAGAAGAAGAATTGCTGCGGGATCTGGCCGACCTGTAGTTGAAGTCAACAGGATGATTAAACAGTTTAAACAAGCTCGCGACATGATGAGCAAAATTACTAAGGGCAACTTTAAAGGGATGGATAACCTGCCCGGAATGAATTCTCCAATGGGGCGGATGGCTATGCGTCACATGGGTAAGAAATTCAAGAAAAACAAGAAAAAGCGTATGAAGGTCAAGAGATATCATTCTTAATTTTTAACCTGTTAAGTAAAAACACTTTACACCTTTTAAATTACGTGCTATATTATTTAACGTAACTTTTAGGAGGAAATAATTTTATGTCAGTAAAAATTCGTATGCGCCGTATGGGTGCCAAGAGAAAGCCTTTTTATAGAATAGTTGTAGCTGATTCCAGAATGCCACGTGATGGTCGTTTTATTGAAGAAGTTGGCTATTATAATCCAGTTTCCGTTCCTAAGGAATTGAAATTAGATGAAGATAAAATTTTTGAATGGCTAAAGAAGGGTGCACAACCTTCAGATACTGTACGTTCACTACTTTCTGGTGCAGGCTTAATGAAGAAGCTGCATGATTCAAAGTTCAATAAATAGTGAATCGTTTATTAAAAGTTTGAAGTCAACTGCTTCAAGCTTTTTTCTTTGAGTAGGAGAAACTATGCAATTTTATGATGTTGCGCGTATATTGTCTACCCATGGACTAAAAGGAGAGGTAAAAGTTGCTCTGATTACTGATTTTCCTGAAGAACGCTTTGCCTCAAACCAAGAACTAGCTTTAAAGGATAATCCGCAAACCAAATTAACTGTTAAAAGCGGTCGTCCTTTTAAGCAATTTTGGCTAGTACAATTTAATGAAATAACTGATATTGATAGCGCTGAAAAATTGCTAGGAAAAACGTTAGTTATCAGCGAGCACAATCAACATGAGCTTCCAGATGGCGCATATTATTACCGCGATATTTTGGGTTGTGCAGTCATAGATAATCAGACCGGCAATAATTTAGGTAAAATAACTGGTATTGAGACTCCCGGTGCAAACGATGTCTGGGAAGTTACCGAACAAAATGGCAATGAATATTTAATTCCCTATATTGATGAAGTAGTTAAAAAAATAGACGTTGAACATAAAAAGATTTTTGTAGAACTTTTGGAAGGATTACGCAATGAAGATTAACGTATTGACGCTTTTTCCAGATATGTTTACACCACTCACAACTTCAATGCTCGGGCGTGGACTGGATGATGGCAAATGGCAGCTCAATTTAGTCAATTTTCGTGATTTTACCAGCGATGTACATCACCATGTCGATGATAGTCCTTACGGTGGCGGCGCAGGCATGGTTTTGCAAATTATGCCGATCAAAAAAGCCCTTGATTCACTAAAAAATAAGGGCAAAGTAATTATTACTGCACCACAAGGTAAAACTTTTAACCAAAAAATGGCGCAAGACTGGTCTCAAGCAGAAAACCTGACGTTTATTTGCGGTCATTATGAAGGCTTTGATCAACGCGTTTATGATTTGGCTGATGAAATAGTTTCAATAGGTGATTACGTTTTGACAGGTGGTGAACTGCCAACAATGAGTATGATAGACGCCACAGTCAGGTTAATTCCCGGAATTTTGGGTAATGATGCTTCACCAGTAGAAGAAAGCTTTGCTCATGGCTTGCTGGAATATCCCCAATACACTAGACCGGAAAATTTTCAAGGAATGAAAGTTCCTGCAGTTTTAACATCCGGCAATCACCAAAAAATTGCGCAGTGGCGTCATAAAGAAGCATTGCGGGCAACTTATTTAAGCAGACCAGATTTACTTGAGCAGTATGCTTTAAGTAAAGAAGAAGAAAAAATGATGACGGAAATAAAACGTGAAGAAGATCAAACTTGATTTTACCTGTTATTTTTGCTAGTATGATTGAGGTGTAAATTTATTTTGCACTAATAGTTAGGGGTATTCCGCTGACGTAGAAAACGCTAATGAATGCCGCAGAAGGAGAAAATAAAAATGGATCCATTAATTCAAGAATTAACTAAAGAACAATTACGTGATGATATACCTGACTTCCGTGCAGGGGACACAGTTCGTGTTCATGTGCGTGTTGTCGAAGGTTCACATGAACGTATTCAGATGTTTGAAGGCGTAGTTATCAAGCGTAAGGGCACTGGAATTGGTGCCAGCTACACAGTGCGTAAAATGGCATCTGGTGTCGGTGTAGAACGTACTTTTCCTGTAAACGATCCCCGTGTTGCTAAAGTTGAAGTATTGCGTCATGGTCGTGTACGTCGTGCTAAACTTTACTACTTACGTGATCGTCACGGCAAGTCTGCTAGAATTGCAGAAAAGCGTCGTTAATTCACGCTTAAGTGAAAGAGAATCATTTCCAAAAGGGATGATTCTCTTTTTTGTTTATGTTAAAATCTTTAGCAATATATTTTTATTGAAGAGGAGAATTATGAAAGACCCATTTTTGTTAAATTTTGATACTGATCCGAGGGCTGTTTTAGAACCAGATCACGAACAAGAAATTAATAACTTTCATTTTCAGCCCAAGCTGCTGTTTGCATTCTTAACTCCTGCTGTAATCAGTGATTTTTTGGCTCGTTATCCTCATAAAAAGCTTGGATTCTTTGACTGCTTCGAAGGAGAAACTCCAATTTATGAGGTTGATTTAAACGGACAAAAAATTACTTTTTGCCAGGCAAAGCTAGGTGCTGCAGCTGCTGTAGAGCTATTAGATTGGTTAATAAGTTATGGTGTTAAAAAAATTTTAGCAATCGGATCAGCAGGCTGCTTAGTTGAATTACCAGAAAACTATTTTCTAGTGCCTACAAAAGCTATTAGAGACGAGGGCACATCCTTTCATTATCTGAAACCAGGAACGTATATTGACTTAAAGTCAGAGTTTTTAACTAAGACCAAAAAATTGCTGAAAGAAGAAGGCTTAAAGGTTGAAGAAGTAACTACCTGGACAACAGATGGTTTCTTTAGGGAAACTGTCAAGAAAGTAAAGCAGGCTAAAGAATTGGGAGCCTCTTGTGTAGAAATGGAATGTGCAGCAATGGCTGCGTGTGCACAATTTAGAGAGGCAGATTTTGCACAAATATTATTTACGGCCGATTCTCTTAAAAATCTAGAAAAGCATGATGACAGAGGTTGGGGCAGGGATGCTCATGAGACAGCCATCAATTTGGCAGCAAATATTATTAAGGAAATTTAACCAAGTTTGTGAAAAAATACTGCTGTGGAACCAAAGTGAAACAGCCACACAATTCACAAGCAAATAACATAAAAGCTTTAGAAACAACATTTTGAAGTATATTTTCAATATAAAGTTTGTGAATAGATTTAAAGCATTAGTTGTGGAAAGTCTATTTCTTGCCATCATGACAGTATTTTGAGAAGTTACGCTTGACTATTAACAGGAATTTTGCAAGATAAATATCTAAAAATACTTAAAGTTCAAGCAAATCAAAATAATAGTCAAAATTAGTCTGATAAACCAGTGAGACCAATTGATTTGTCCGTAAAGAAAAATTCCATTTGCTAGAGCGGTAAGTAAAACTGCTACTAGAAATATAGTAGTTAAAAGTGGTTTTTTTAGAAAACTTCCGGCAATAATGCCTAATGCGGACAAGACGTTGATCATGATTAGCCAAATTGGCAAACTTGTAAAAGATGAAAAGCTGGCGCTAATCATGAGAACACCATATATAATAGTTAAAGAGATTGTTAGATATGACATTTTATACCTTCTGCTAAAATTTAATCATCTGGGGTCGACCCTATGTCAAGGAGATAATTATGTATTTGAAAGAATTTATTCAAAAGGAAAATACTACACCTGATACAGTTAGACATTATATCTACTTAAACTTATTAAATCCTGGTCGTAAGGGAAGAAACTATTGGTTTACTGAAAACGAAACTGATATTTTTGAAGCAATTAAAGAGTTCCAAGACTTAGGTTTTTCGCTTCAAGAAATAAAGGACATAAAAAAACTACACGATGAATCGTGTAGTACTGAAAAGCAGCGTAAACAAAACTTAAAGTTAATTACGGATAAAATCGCCGTTATATCTGCAAAAATAAACAAATTAAAAATGCAGAAAAAAGTATTGGCAGAAGTAGAAGAAACTCTGCAGAAAAAAAGCATTATTGAAACTCGCAAAAAATAATTTTTATTTATCCCAATAATGCTATAAAGCTCTTTTGTTAAATAATAGTGTTACGGTACAGTCCAACTACTTTACCTAAAATGTGGACGCTTGACAATATAATTGGTGCCATCGTATCATTTTCAGGCTGCAAACGATAGTGACCCTTTTCCTTGTAAAACCGTTTTACAGTTGCTTCATTTTCATCAGTCATCGCTACTACAATTTCACCGTTAATTGCTGATGATTGTTTGCGGACAATAACATTGTCTCCGTTTAGGATACCGGCGTTAATCATACTTTCACCGTGAACTCTTAGCATAAAGAGGTCTCCAGCATCATTTGCTAAATCAGGAGGTAAGGGAAAGTAATCCTCAATGTCTTCAACAGCCAAAATTGGTTGGCCGGCTGTGACATCACCAACTACGGGAATTTCTTTTGGTTGGACGCCAATTGCTTTTTTACCTTCATCAGTTATTTCCAGAGCTCTTGGTTTGGTGGCATCCTTGATCAGTAGACCTTTATTTTCTAGCCTAGATAAATGGCCGTGTACAGTTGAAGTTGAAGATAAATCTACAGCATGACAAATTTCGCGTACAGTAGGAGGGAAACCTCTATCTTCAACCGTTTCATATATATAGCGTAAAATTTGCAATTGCTTAGTATTTTGTTTTGTAGTCATAGTTATCTCCAGTATTTTAAACGTTTTCTTATACATTTAATTTTAGCAAAATAAATTGTATAGTGCAAACAAACGTTCTGAAAATTAAAAACTTTTTTTCCTGCTAATAATAATGTAGACTTTTTTAATGAGAGGTGCTTAAAATGAAGGAAGATCTTGAGAAAAAAATGATAAGTCGAATAAATGAACTTTATCATAAAAAAGAATCTGTTGGACTAACAGAAGCTGAGGAAAAGGAACGAAAAAAATTACATCGGGAATTTATTAAGAACTTTAGAGCCGGCTTTAAGCAAGACGTTGAAAATTTAGTCATAATTGATAAAAATGGTAATGAAATTACATCTGAAAAAGCTAAGAAAGCTCAGAGAAAAAAAGGTTTAAGAAAAGATTAACTTTGATCTTTAATTTTATTGAATTTTTAGGTAAGATATATCTATTGGACAAATTGAGGTGATTATTTTATGAACTTAGGATTAGCGATCTTTCTAATTGTTATAGCACTATTGCTAGGTCTAGTGGGTGGCTTTTACGGTGCCAGAGCATATATGAAAAAATATTTTAAGGATAATCCGCCAATCAGTGAAGATATGATTGTTGCCATGATGTCTCAAATGGGCCAAAAACCTTCAGCGAAGAAGGTAAACCAAGTGATGAACATGATGAAGCACCAAAAGTAAAAACTTACTAGATTGAAATAGTGTTGCGGAGAATGGTATCTCCGCTTTTTTACTGAATTTTTTAGGTGAATAATGGGTATATTTTTTAAATTAGGCTGGTTTTTTAAAAAAGAGAAAAAGCGTTACCTCATTGGTATTACATTTTTAGCATTAACTTCAGTTGTGAACTTGGTGCCACCGAGGATTTTAGGACTAATGGCTGATCAATTGGATAAAGGACATATTAGTTGGCAGGAATACGGTCTACTGATTATGGCTATCGTTTTAGCGGCCTTGTTGCTCTATGGCTTCCGCTATTTTTGGCGTAGTCAGATTTGGGGTGGAGCGGCTGAACTGGAACTGCAGTTAAGATCAAAATTATTTCGTCATTTTATGGCTATGGATCGCACTTTTTATCAACGTCACAGAACTGGTGATTTGATGGCTCACGCCACAAATGATGTTTCGGCTGTTCAGGAGGTTGCAGGTGAAGGTGTCTTAACTTTAGTAGATTCACTCATAATGAGCGTATCTACTATGGTGGCCATGATTGCTTTTGTTGATTGGCGTTTAACACTTGTAGCTCTTTTGCCTTTGCCTTTTTTGGCTTGGGGGGCATGGAAATTAGGAGACAGACTACATGATGCTTTTGATAAATCTCAAGCAGCCTTTTCCAAATTAAATAATAAAACTCAAGAATCTGTTTCTGGTATAAAAGTTTTGAAAACTTTTGGACAGGGAAAAGAAGATACGGCTGCTTTTAATCAAATGATAGACGATACTATCAAAATCAATAAAAAAGTTTTTAAATGGGATTCCATGTTTGATCCTTTAGGTACATTTCTAATTGGTTTGACATATACAATAACTATTATTTATGGCGGAATGCTAGTTTTTAACAAAGCTCTCACTATTGGCCAGTTAGTCTCATTTATAGCATATATCGGCAATATGGTCTGGCCAATGTTTGCGATTGGGTATCTTTTTAATATTTTAGAGCGTGGAAGTGCTAGTTACGATCGTATTGAAAAACTATTAGAAGAAAAATCTGAAATCACTGACAAAAATGCTGATCAAAAATTATCTGCCAAAGATATTGCTGGAGATCTTATTTATCATGTTAAATATTTTGCATATCCAGATGAGCCTAAAGTTCAAGTATTAAATAATATCAACTTTACGTTAAAGACGGGGCAAACTCTGGGTCTTGTTGGTAAAGTAGGGGCTGGAAAAACAACTATCATACAGCTTTTACTAAGGGAATTTGATAAATATGATGGTCATATCACCTTAAATGGACATGATATCAGGGAGATCCCGCTTAACGTTTTACTACGCCAAATCTCATATGTGCCTCAAGATAATTACTTATTTTCAACAAGTATTCAAAAAAATATTGCTTTTTCAAAAGCAGACAGTAATGAAAGTGCTATTGTTTCTGCGGCCAAGAAAAGTGATTTACATAATGATATTTTACAAATGCCTGGTGGCTACAATACTTTGGTCGGCGAAAATGGCGTTTCACTTTCCGGTGGACAAAAACAACGCATGTCTATTGCCAGAGCCTTGCTGAAGCAAAGTCAAATTTTAGTTTTAGATGATGCATTGTCAGCAGTTGATGCCAGAACTGAAATGGCTATTTTACATTCATTAAAAAAAGAACGAAAAGGGAAAACAACCTTAATTGCTACGCATAGACTCACATCAGTGATGAATGCTGATTTAATTTTAGTACTAAAAAATGGTCGGATTGTTGAACGAGGGACCCATGACCAGTTGCTAAAATTAAATGGTTGGTATGCAGATATGTGGCAAAGACAAGAATTAGAAGACAAGGTAGGTGACTCAAATGGATGATGAAAATTCATTTCAATCAGTCTGGTCGCAAGAAATTCCAGTAAAAGAGCAACTTAGCATTTTTAAACGTTTATTGCGGTTTGTGATGCATTTTAAAAATGAAATGATTATTGCTGGTATAGGTGCCTTTTTAGTAAGTGTAATCAACGTTCTGCTACCATATGGTTTACAATATTTTTTGGATAACTTTTTGAGTAAAACTGATGTTACAACACAAATAATTTTATTTGCCGGTTTTCTTTACGCATTTGGTTCTATTGTTAAAGGAATTTTTCAATTTACCTATGAGTACTTTTTTGCTTTAGGATCTGAAAAATCACTTGAAGGATTGCGGTCAGAACTTTATAAAAAATTGCATACGTTAGGGATGCGCTACTTTGACCAAACTCCAGCCGGATCTATAGTTTCAAGAGTAACAAACGATACTATGACTTTGAGTAATTTTCTGACTGTATTATCAAGTGTGGTAATTTCATTTTTCTCAATCATTTCGGCTATGGTAGCGATGTTTTCTACAAATGTAATGGCTGGACTGATAGTACTTGCCTTTTTGCCTGTACTTTTAGTGATCATTTGGCAATATTCTAAAAGAAGTTCTAAACTTTACCGTAGTTATCGCGAGCGACTGAGTCGCATCAATACTAACTTAAATGAATCAATTGAAGGAGTTTCTTTAATCCAGCAATTTAAGCAAGAAGAGCGCATGACTAATCATTTCGAAAATGAAAATACAGCTTTAATGAAAACAAGATTTGATATGATTAATCTTAATTCTTTTTTGCTGTCACCTTTAACTAGTTTATTATATTCTCTGGCATTAGCTTTAACTTTAATGTATTTTGGTTTTCCGTTGAGGGAAACATTCGTGCCGGCAGGTGTGGTTTACGCATTTTCACAATATATTTCCCAGTTTTTCAATCCAATTGCCAATATGATGGATCAAATGACTTTTTTCCAAGATGGTATTGTAGCCGGTAAAAGAATTTTTCGGATATTAGATAATACTGATTACGAACCGGAACAGCATGCTGAAGCAGGATTAACAATTACTCAAGGAAAGATTGAGTTTAAGCATGTAAGTTTCTCTTATGATGGTAAAAATGAAATTTTACATGATATTTCTTTCACAGTTAATCCTGGTGAAACTCTAGGCATAGTAGGCCATACAGGCTCTGGTAAAAGTTCAATTATTAACGTAATGATGCGCTTTTATGAATTTTATAAAGGTGAAGTATTAATTGATGGCGTTGACATTAAAAAGTATCCTAAAGCAGAATTACGCAAAAAACTGGGATTGGTATTGCAAGAACCATTCATGTTTTACGGAGATATTAATTCCAATATTCGTCTTTATAACAAGGACATAACTGACGAGCAAATAAAAAAGGCTGCAGAAACTGTTCAGGCAGATGGCTTTATTGAAAATCTTCCTGGCAAATATCATGCTAAGGTAGGTGAGGGCGGCAGCGAATTTAGTCAAGGCCAAAGGCAATTGATTTCATTTGCAAGGACTTTAGTTACAGATCCAAAGATATTGGTCTTGGATGAAGCAACTGCAAATGTTGATACTGAAACTGAAACACTCATTCAGCAGGGACTAAAGAGATTGCGCAAAGGCCGCACAACTTTGGCTATAGCACACAGGCTTTCAACTATTGTTGATGCAGATCAAATTATCGTTTTAAATGATGGCAAAATAGTAGAAAGAGGCAATCACGAAAATCTTCTTTCACAAAAAGGTTATTATTATAATTTATATACCTTACAGAATAGCCAAAAGTGAAAAAAAGCACAAAGCTAAAACTTTGTGCTTTTTTATATTTGGTATTGACAGCGTTTACATTAAAGAGTAAATTTATCATGTTAGCAATAGCTATATTATGATTTTAGTAAGAAGGGAATTATAATGGAATATCATAAAATTAATCAAACTGATCTGGATAATTTAAGTAAGTTCATTTCAGATCCAGAAAGGTTTATTACTAAACCTACTAAACACTGGGATCATGACCAATTTGGCACAGTCAAAGCTATGCCTGATTTGGTAATTCAACCAACAAGTAATGAAGAGGTAATGAATGTTGTTAAATATGCGAGTGATCATTCAATACCTTTGGTTCCAAGAGGAAATTCAACTGGTTTAATGGGAGCTAACCTTGCTGTTGATGGCGGAATTTCACTAGACATGATCAAAATGAACAAGGTTTTGGAATATGATCCAGAAAGTTTGACCATGACTGTTCAAGCAGGATTGAGATTGAAGGACTTGGACGAATATCTGGCTGATAAGCCTTTCATGTATATGCCTGCTCCAGCCATGCACTGGGCAACTATTGGTGGTAATGTTTCTACCAATGCCGGTGGACTTAAAGCTATTAAATATGGCGTTACCAGAGAGCACATTCGTGAGATTAAAGTTGTTTTAACTAATGGTAAATTATATAAATTTGGTTCGAAGGCAGTTAAATCATCTTCTGGCTATTCATTGAAAGATTTGATCATTGGTTCAGAAGGAACTTTGGGTGTTGTAACAGAAGTTACAATTCGTTTATACCCAAGACCTCACAAATCTATTAATGCCATTATTCCATTTCCAACTTTGAATGATGCTATTAGATCAGTACCAGCTATTCTTAAATCTGGGGTTGTACCAACTACCGTTGAGTTTATGGGACGTAAGGTTGTTAAACTCTGGGAAACTTATGCTAAAGATGAGTTTCCGATTAAGCATGGTGACGGCTTTATTATCATTGGAATTGATGCCTTTACAGAAGATGAGTGGAAAGCAGAACTTAACGAAACTTTAGAAGTTGTTAAACCTTTTAAAGCTGAAAAAGCTATCGTTCTGAGTGCTGATTCTGATGAAGCCAAGAAGATCTGGAAATGTCGTGAAGAGTTATTGCTGGCCATTCAAAACTCTACTCCTAAGATGGATGAGATTGATGTTTGTGTTCCAATCAACCACATTCCTGTTGTATTAGACCGGATTGAGGAATTAGAAAAAGAATTAAACATTAGGATTCCAAACTTTGGTCATGCTGGAGATGGAAACTTACATATTTATCTTTGCTCTGACAATATGTCTGATGAAGAGTATGCTAAAACCAGTGATAAAGTTATTTCTGAATTGTATAAAACCGCTAAATCTCTTGATGGTAATATGTCCGGTGAACACGGAATTGGTTATGCAAGAGCAAATTACTATGAAGACTTTTACGGTAAAGATTATACCGACTTACTACGTAAGGTTAAAAAGTTATTTGATCCTAATTATATTATTAATCCAGGGAAGATTTTTAAACCTTAACCCGAATTCTAAATCATAGTGTGAATGTAAATTTAATTACTAAAAAAGCTGACAAAGTTAATTTGTCAGCTTTTTGTATGGATGAAAATATTAATACTACTTATCTAACATATATTTTCTCGTCATTGGCAAGTTCTTGCCAGATGGGCCTTTAGTAATTAGATATTGCACGACATCGATGTTGCCAGATTCAAAAGAAGCAGCACAAGCCTGCAAGTATAGATCCCACATGCGGGTAAAACGTTCACCCATATTCTTTTGAATTTGATCTCGTTTAGCATTAAAATTTTTATCCCAAATTTCTAGTGTTTTTTGGTAATGTCTTCTAAGCATTTCCAAGTCTGTTATTTGCATGTTGTTTTCAACAATATGACCGATGTTTTCGGCTAAGCCTGGTACATAACCACCTGGAAAAATGTACTTGTTTATCCAGGCGTTCTTGGCACCACCTTGCTGACGAGTTATGCCATGAATAAGGGCTACGCCATCTTTCTTTAAATATTTTGCTACATCAGCAAAGTATTGGCCTAAATTCTCTTTGCCAACATGTTCAAACATTCCTACAGAGGTAATATAATCCCATTGTTCATTTCCCAGCTCACGGTAGTCTTCCAACTTAACTTCTGCAATATCTTGCAAGTTCTGGTCGAATATTTTCTTTTGCACAAGTTTATACTGCTCTTCACTCAGAGTTACACCAGTTACTTTTAAGCCATATTCTTTAGCTGCGACAAGCATAAGGGTGCCCCAGCCACATCCAATATCAAGTAAAGTCTTTCCTTTTTCAGGATGTAATTTATTTAAAATATGATGGATTTTATTCAATTGTGCTGTTTCAAGGTCATCATTTTCATTTTCAAAATATGCACACGAATATGTTAAAGTAGGGTCAAGCCATAATTTATAAAAGTCGTTACCGATATCATAGTGACTTTGAACATCTTTTTCACTTTGTGCTTCAGTGTGTTTTTCTTTTGGTAAAAATTTACGAAATTTACTGGACCGCATGAAACTTCCGGCACTTTCATAAGCTCCGCAAATTAGTTTTTGCAAACTGCCCTTGATTTCGATTCTTTTATCCATATATGCTTCGCCTAAAGCAAGAGAAGCATTTTTTGAGATAGCACTAGTCGGAATCTTTTCGTTAAAAATAATCTCTATATTTGGCGTACCGTTTCCGTATACCTCGCTTTTGCCATCCCAATATGTTACTTTGACTGGGAAAGGAAAAGACTTACTTAACATAGCTCTATAAAAACTTTTTTCTAACAATTTTGAAATCCTCCATCTAACTTTTTTACATTTTTATTTTAACACTTGTTCATTGAGCTATTGTTTAAAGAGTAATCTTTTATTTCGGCTGATAATGAAAATTTGGGTTTTGTTCGTAGTCAACTTTATCCCAGGCTTTTTTTAGTTTATTGTCTAACATTGTTTCGTTTTCGTGAGTGAGTTTGATTTTACGGTCAACCATAAATGGCTCCCCGAAACAAACTTCTAAAGGTTGGCGTTTTAATAAACCAGTGAAAGTTAGTGGACCCTGATAGACTACTGGTACTATAGGCTTGTTTGCTAACTTAGCAATGGCAATTGTGCCGCCTTTCATTTCCGATGAATGCCTAGTACCTGAGGGAAAAATAATTAAAGAATAATTACCTTTTCTCAAGCCATTAATGGGAGTTTTTAAGGCTGAAGGTCCGGGATGTTTACGGTCTACTGGAAATGCATGAGCGTGTTTTAATATGAACCGCAATATCGGGTTTTTAAACAATTCTATTTTAGCCATAAACATGAATTCTTTTGGACTTGCCGCTAAAGCGAATAAAATCGGTTCCCACCAAGTTCTATGTGGTGCTGCTAATATATAGTTCCCTTCGGGAATTCTTTCCTTATGATTAACGTGTAAATGTCCATTTAATAGCCAAACTATAAAGCGAGCTACCGGACGAATAAAATGATAAAACATAATTTCCTCCAATTGATGTAAAATATTATAACAAAGCTGTGGAAGAGGACAAATTTTTATGGAAAAATTATTGAAAAATGAACGCATTGATTATATGTACAGTGATGATTTAAAAATAATCCAAAACAAATCATCTTTCAGCTTTTCATTAGATACGCTGCTTTTAGCGGCAGCTGCAAAAGATTCAATTAAAGATAATTCCAAAGTTGCTGATTTATGCGCTGGCAATTGCGCAGCAACAATGTATATGGCTTATTTTAATCGTGCTAAATATGATGCGGTTGAGATACAAGAAGAAGTAGTTTCACAGGCTGAACGATCTATTGCGTTAAACAATATGGAAAATCGCATCAGGGTTTTTCAAAAAAACGTTAAAGATGCTCCAGCTTTTTTGAGAAAAGATTCGTATGATGTAATTGTCGTGAATCCACCTTACTTTAAAGTTGCACAAAATCATAAAGTAAATCCTGATCCAGCAAAGGCTATTGCTCGACATGAAATATTAATTAATTTAGAAGAAATAATTTCTGTAGCCAGCGCCTTGCTTAAAATGAAAGGCAAATTGTTTATGGTTCATCGACCCGAGCGTTTAAATGAGATTGCATATTTTTGTCTTAAACATGATTTGAGTATTAAGCTAGTACAGCCATATGTTTCTCATCGAGGAGAAAACTGCAATTTAATAATTATTGAAGCAGTTAAGCATACCGGTAGCGATGGTCTGGTATTAAGGGATGCCATTGAGGTACATGACAAAAACGGTAATTATCTTCCTGCGATTGAGCGTATAATCCGAGAAACGAAATCGGATAGAGAAAAAAGACAAAAGAGTAGCAGATATTATTTTTATGTACTCTTATGCAATGATAATAGCTTCTATGGTGGTTTTACTGATGATTTACAAAAACGACTAAAAGCACATAACAGCGGCAAAGGTGCTAAATATACCAAGTCTCGCAGACCAGTCAAACTGCTTTATCACGAAGAGTTTAAAGATAAGAAGCTGGCGCTTAAAAGGGAATACTGGTTTAAGCACCATAACAGATTATGGAAGGAAAGATTTTTAAGAGAACATAAAGTTAACTTTTAACCTTGCATCTTAAGCAATAATCTAGTATTATTTTAACGTATGCCTTTATGCATATGTATAAAAAACATCAAGAGCAATCAGTATTTCGGTGCCATACAAATGGTGAAATACTGAAATGACCGCTTGAGAGGATTAAAACCATAGGAGGAAGTTAATATGTCAGTAGTTTCAATGAAACAATTGCTTGAAGCCGGTGTCCACTTTGGTCACCAAACTAGAAGATGGGATCCAAAGATGGCTCCTTATATCTTTACACAAAGAAATGGTATTTATATCATTGATTTGCAAAAAACCATCAAAATGTTAGATGATGCTTATGCATTCGTAAGAGCTGTTGCTCAAAACGGTGGCGTTATTCTTTTTGTTGGTACTAAGAAACAAGCTCAAGATTCAATTGCTGAAGAAGCTACTCGTGCTGGTCAATACTACGTTAACCAACGTTGGTTAGGTGGTACATTGACTAACTGGAAGACTATCCAGAGCCGAGTACAAAGATTAAAAGATTTAAAGAAAATGTCAGAAGATGGCACATTTGATGTATTGCCAAAGAAGGAAGCTTCTCTTTTGACAAAAGAAAAGGATAAATTGGAAAGATTCTTAGGTGGTATTGAGGATATGCCTAGAATTCCAGATGTTTTATTCGTAGTCGATCCTAAAAAGGAAAAGATTGCTGTTCATGAAGCTAATATTTTAGGAATTCCTGTAGTAGCTATGGTCGACACTAACACTGATCCAGACCCAGTTGACGTAGTTATTCCCGCAAACGACGATGCTATTCGTGCAATTCGTCTAATTTCAGGTGCAATGGCTGATGCAGTTATTGAAGGTAAGCAAGGTCAAGATGATGACAATGCTGAAGCAGAGATGGCTAAGGGTGCAGAAGAAAAACAAGCAGATACTGAAGCTGATGCAGAAAAAACAGTAGAAGCTGAAGAAACTTCTGACTCAGATGAAGACTAGTTTTGATTATTAATAAGTTTTTATTTGAAAGGAAAAATAATGGCAAACATTACTGCTAAACAAGTAAAAGAATTGCGTGACCGCACTGGCGCCGGTATGATGGATTCTAAGAAGGCTTTGGTTAAAGCTGATGGTGATATTGAAAAGGCAATTGACATTTTAAGAGAAAATGGTGTCGCTAAAGCTGCTAAAAAGAGTGGCCGTATTGCTGCTGAAGGCTTAGCTGAATATGCTTTTGAAGGAAATAATGCTGTTGTAGTAGAAATTAACTCTGAAACAGACTTTGTTTCATCTAATGATAAATTTATTAAGTTAGTTGATGATGTGACCAAGGCAATTTTAGCGGCTAAACCTGCTAACGTTGAAGAAGCATTAAAATCACCAATGGGTGATTCCACAATTGGCGAGGAAATTACCAACCTTACTGCTGTCATTGGTGAAAAAATCACATTGAGAAGATTTGATCTAATTACTAAGAATGATGATGAAGTCTTTGGTGCATACAAGCACAATGGTGGTGCAATTGTTGCAGTTGTTACCTTAAAAGGCAACAGTGAGGAAGCAGCTAAGAACATTGCCATGCACGTTGCCGCAATTAACCCAGAATACTTGAACAAAGATTCAGTACCAAAGGCTGATTTTGATCGTCAAAAAGAAGTTTTCACTAAGGAAACTGAAAATGAAGGCAAGCCTGCTAAAATCATTCCTAAGATTGTTGAAGGTAGAGTAAACAAGTATCTCAGTGAAATTTGTTTGGTAGACCAACCTTACGTTAAAGATGGTGATATGACAGTAGCTGAATATGCTAAATCAGAAGGCTGCGAAGTTGTTGGCTACAAACGTTACGAAGTTGGCGAAGGTATTGAAAAGAAGCAAGAAGACTTTGCTGCTGAAGTAAAAGAACAAATGAAATAGATAAATATTCTTATTTATTCAATTAAAAGCTCTTATCTGTATAGATGAGGGCTTTTTTTTGCTAAAATCTTGCGAAATCATTGACAAAAAGTGATAACCTTAAAGCATGAAGCTTTCTGTATTTGAGAAAGAAAATAATTTTATCAGGAAATGAGGTTTCAATAATGAGGAAACTAGCAGAGTTTGATTACATGCTGGATTCATTTAATAGGGATTCCAGAAATCTTAATCGGTTAAGATACGATTTCGTTAATAAATATACGCAAAGTTATATTAAAAATGATATGAATTTAGACGATTTTGTTGTTGGTAAAGGAAATAAAAATAGCTTTTGCTATCAACTTGAATTTAATTTAGCTCAATTGGGCAGTATCAGAGGTTCAAATTCAAAAAAATTCGGTATTTATTATAGTCAAGAAGAGAAGAAGTACATTACAACAAAAGCCTGGGCAAGAAAAAATATAAATGAATCGTTCAGCGAATTAAAGAATGCCATTATTGAAATAATAAAATTGGGAGCAGACGATAGCAAAGAGTCAATTGAAAAAATTGATTCAATTCCATTGTCAAGCATTTTTAAATATAAAATTTTGTCTGTTTATTATCCAAATAATTATTTAAACATTTTTTCTAAGAATCCACTTTCATACTTTCTTTTTCAGTTTTATCCGGAATCTAATTTCAAAAAGAGCTCGATATATGAAATGCAAAAAAAGTTAATTGAGATAAAAAATTCAAATAAGATTGTTAAGAACTGGACTAACATCGAATATGGTAACTATCTTTACTATTTATTTAAAAACGTAAAAAAGTTAAACACATCTGATAAACCAAATAGGCAAAAAAATAATAATTTCACTCTTGAAACCCCAGTCGATCCGGAAATTTATAAGTATAAATATAAAAAGATATATGATAATCCAATAGTAATAGATGTTTAAATTGCGAAATATTCTAAACCATCCAAAAAAATAAGATCAAAATCCAAAAAGTTCAAGATAAATTATTTAGGTAGAGAGCAAAAAAATACTAAGCTCGGTAAAATAGGAGAAAGAATTGTATATAACTACGAGGTTAGGAATTTAAAAAAGTTAGGAACTTTAAAAGTAAAGTTGCAATCTGAAGTCGATGATTCATTAGGTTATGATATTTTATCCTACGAAGAAGATGGGACTCCACGTTATATTGAAGTTAAAACCACAGAACATAGAAATAATAATGGTGAACTTTGCTTTTTTGTTTCGCAAAATGAACTGAAAAAATCAAAGACTTTGAAAAATTATTGGATTTATCAAGTTTACTTTACTATTGATAAGCAACCAATCATAAAAAAGTTAGAAGATCCCTTTAAAGAAGATAAGATCAAATTACAGCCAACTCTTTATTTAGCTCACGTAAAGATTAAAGATTAGAAAAATTAGTTAAATTTTACTATACTTTTAATTTTTTGAATCCATTAATGATTATTTTGGCTTATATTTATTATAATTAATATAAATAAACAATTACTAGATTGATTAAATTGGAGGTATTTATGGGTTTCTGGGTTATGATTTTGGCTTTGATATCTGGAGCGGTTCTAATCTATTTTAGTTTTGCTGGTCAGCTTTCAAAGTTAACAAAGAAAATTGCTTTTGTGGCAGGATTCCTACTGATAGTGGGTGCTATTTTCATAGCTACTCCAACTGGAGCCGAATTTGTGATGAAAATTACCTAATTTTAATGAAATCGCTTGCAAAAAAATAGCACACCGTGTATACTTTAAAACTGCACTGTTAATTTACAGGGCAGTTTTTTAGTTTTTAATGGAGGCGTGAAAATGGAATTTACTGAGCAAGATTATGAAAATCGTAAAAATTTTGTCAAAGGTTTGTTTTCTTTAGGCGGATTAAGTGAAAGCGGCAAATCAGCTGCTGGAATTTATTTTGACAGCATTGGTATCAAACGAATGAAGATTATTGCAGTAGAAAAAGAAATGATGATAGAACGCAATTATCAGTTCACTGGACATCCATCAGAACAAGATTTCACCAATCTTTATGCTAAAGACACTGAAAAGGTGTTTAAAGAGTTCTTATACCGTTTAATAGGTAAAATGCAAGATGAAAATATTCATTATGCATCAATTGAAAGCTTATACCGTTCAGAATTAGGTGTCTACCTTAAAAAAGAACTAGGTTCTAAAATGATGAACATTTACATTGAAGCGCCTCTTGAAGTTCGCGCTCAAAGAGAATACAAAAAGCAAACAATTGATAACGGTAAAAACTTTACTTTTGAACAAATAATTGAGCGAACCAAAAAGAAGGATCAGTTCAAAATTAAGCATGGAGCACTTAAAGTAAAGGATATAGCAGATATTATTGTTAACAATGACTCTTTTGTAGAAAATGAAAAGCAATATTTAAATATTATGGCAGGCATTGCTTCTATAGTAAAAAAGTAAAAAATAAAGCACTTTGTTTTAATTATTGTCAAAGTGCTTTTTATTTGAAAATATTTGTTATTTTAGACTAAGCATACTTAAGAACTTTTTCGCTTTTGACCACCAAATATGAAGATCATATGCTGAAGTAAAGGAAAGTATCCACGTCAGGGTCCATGTGCCAAAAAAAGTAAGGAATGGATGATAAATAGCATGATGATTCATGTTTAGTCCTTGCCAAATCAGTTGATTCCAAAATACATTTGATAAATATGCTCGATAGGCATAAGTTGCTAAAAAGTGAAAGACTTTCAAGCAAGTTTTAGAGTTGTGTCTAATATTAAATAAACATAATGCAGCTACTAAAGCTATAACGGCTAAACAGTAAAATGTCATAGACGGCTTATAATATGGGGCATTTGCAAAAAGAACCGGATGACCAAATCCGTGAAATTCGAAATTAGTCCATAAAAAGCATGCAACAAAACCAACTAAGATCAGCCACCAAAACTTATATAGAAATGTATTGACATAGTCCCTAAATTGCCAGGCCAATACACCATAGACACCATAAATAAAGAAAGAAATAAAAATACGATCTAGCAGATACCAGTTCTTTTCTTGTGGACCATGAAAAACGTAAAAGTCATAAAACCAGAGCCATGCAAAATATAAAACAAAAGTAATAGCGGCAACTAGTAAACCACGTTTAACATTGTTACCAACATAGCGGCTAATAGCCCAGAAAATAGGCATTAAAATTATAAATTGCAACATCATTGTGTTATACCACAGGTGAGGAGCAGCGTTACCATTAACAAATTGCCAGCAAAAGGAACTAAAATTATTAAATCTGTTTATCTGTTGAAGCCAGGGCATTCCCAGCAAGTAAATAAGTGTCCACCAAAATGTAGGAACAAACACATTTAACCAACTTGATCGCATATACTGCTTGTAAGAAAAAGTGCCATCCAAATCATTTATTCGAATTGTTGAGTATAAAATGCCAAAAATAAAAGCAGGAGCTGTATATTTAACAAAATTATACATAATACCAAAAATATCTTGCGTATGAAAAGGTTGGCCCACTTCCATAATTAAAGCCATGATTGGTTGCGCCATTACAGCAGTGCAGGCGAATACTTTCAAATAATCTCCTACATCAGCAATATTGAATGATTCGTAAGAATACTTTTTCATTTTTAGTTTGAAAATTCACTTTCTTTTAGCTTATATTTTTAAAATTTTGAGATACTAATATTTTCTATTATAAACTCAAAAAAGGATATCAATCAGACGATGAAGTTTTTTACAATAAGAACTAAAATAAATTTTTGAATTTATTATTTTAGTTATATTATAGATGGAGAGAGTTTTCATACATACGTATAGTATTTATTTTTACTTTTATAAAGGAGACAAAATGTTATCAAAAAGAAATGACTATGACTTGGTTGTAATTGGCTCAGGATTATCTGGTCAAGCAGCTGCAGCAGCTTCTGTTGAAAAAGGCTTAAACACTTTAGTGGTTGAGAAAGGTCGAACAACAGGTGGATCTGGAAATTATGTAGAAGGTATTTTTGCTGTAAATAGTAAAATGCAGAAAAAGCAGGGAATTAATCTGTCTGAAAAAGAAATTTTGCATGACGAACAAGAATTTTCCCATTTTGAGGCAGATACAATGATATGGAAAGACTATATTGCGCAGTCTGCTAAAAATGTTGAATGGTTAAATAATATTGGAGTTAAATTTGATGGTGTAGCAACACTTGGTGCAGGACTCAACACATGGCATATGTTTAAGGGTTTAGGTAATCATGCAATTCACGATGCAATGCAGCCGTATTCTGAAAAAAACGGTGTGGAATTTATCACTTCAGCTGCAGCAGTTAATCTTCTACAAAATAGCACTGGAAATATTACTGGAGTAAATATTGAAGATTTTGCAACCAAAAAGCAGAAGGAAATAAAAACTAAAGCGGTAATATTGGCTACTGGCGGTTACTTAAATAACAGAAAAATGCTTTTAAAGTATTTTAATTCTAATGCAAATCGCATTATTCCTATGAATTCTGGAAAAAGTGATGGTTCAGGACTTCAATTAGCATGGAAGGTTGGAGCCAAAAAATTTGGAATGGGAATGGCAATGATGTTTGGAGGACAAATAAAAGAAGATACTATTCCCTCATATCAATTTTGGAAAACAGATATTGGTATTGCAAGTTGTGAAATGGCTCCACTTTGGGTTAATGAAGTTGGGCAGAGATTCGTTGACGAAAGTGTTTTTAGAATATGGGCGCATGCTGGAAATGCTATTATCAGACAAGAAAAGGTATATGCAATATTTGATCAAGATATCTTGGATGAGTTTGCTGATAAAAAATTACCTAGGAGTTTAAAACCGCTTTCTGATCGTACTAGACTTGATAAGTTGAAAAGTATGATTTCTAAAGCTGAAAAAACCCACCTGTCATTCTTGACTAAAGCTAATTCTATTGCTGAGTTGGCTGAAAAACTGCACCTGCCTCAATTAGCAGAAACAGTTAAGCGATATAATCAGTTAGCACTTATAAAAAAAGATGAAGATTTTGAAAAAACAGCAAACTACCTTAAGACCATCCAAAAAGGTCCTTTTTATGCTTTTGAATTGGGTGTAGGAGCTTATTGTACAATGGGTGGTTTGAGAGTAAACCGCAAAAATGAAGTCTTAGATGAAAATGGTAGACAAATATCTGGATTATATGCCGTTGGATCTGATGCCTCAGCTGTTCTTGTGGGTGATACCTATGGTGTAAATGTTCCTGGTTCTGAAGCAGGGTATTGTATTTATTCAGGTAGAACAGCTGTCGATAATATTGCAATGTTAACTCATTAGAAAATCACATTTAAAAAGACTAATTAAGAGTTCTATAATGGCCAGATTTATGTTTAACTTTTTAGGTGCACTTCACTAATAGCAAGTATTAATATCTATTTAACGCTGATCTCTTAGTTTTTATTTAGCTTTTTTAAACAATAACTCTAACATTCCTGCTATTTAAACTTTTTTCATTATTGTTAACGTTATTGCTATTAGTAAAATACATATGTCAAGAGCCTGAAGATGATTTACAGTGGCAAAATCTTTTCCAGGCTTTTGTTTATTTGAATGTGCCATTGACCTAGAAATAAAACTATTGGCTGATTTTATTTTGAATGTCAAATAGTTGTTTGAAGAGAATATTTGAGATAATGTAATAAGGTTGTTTGCAATAGTTAATATGAATTATGTGAAAGAGTGTAATGAAAAATTATTTAAGTATTGATATCGGCGGAACTGAAATTAAATTTGCAAAATTGGATTATGCTGGAAATATAATCGAAAAAGACAAAATTGCTACTGTTAAAAATAAAACTGAGTTTTTGAAAAAAATAGATCAAATTGTAAAATATTATATTTCAGATATTAAAGGTTTAGCATTTTGTTCTCCTGGAAAAATTGAAAACACAAAAATTAGATTTGGCGGTTCATTACCTTTTTTGGACGGAATTGATTTTGCCGAAATTTATGGTAAAAAGTATAGGATTCCGGTAGCGATAATAAATGATGGCAAGGCCAGCGTTTTAGCAGAAAATTGGCTAGGCAGTTTAAAGGGTGAGTCGAACTGTGCTGCAATTACGCTCGGAACCGGCGTTGGCGGCGGTATTATAATTAACGGTCATTTATTGCGAGGCTCACATTATCAAGCAGGTGAATTAAGTTTTATGATTAGTAATTTATCCCGCCCTAAAAATATGGCAGGTGCCGTTGGTAGTAATGGTTCAGGCGTGAATTTTGTTAAAGCAATTAATCGTAAAATTAATCATCAAAATGAAAATGACGGATTATATGCTTTTGATGCCATTAAGTCCGGTAAAAAAGAAGCCGTTAGAATTTTTAATGACTATTGTTTAAAAGTGGCAACTTTAATTCTTAATATTCAAACAGTAGTAGATTTAGATAAAATAGCCGTTGGTGGCGGTATAAGCGCACAACCAATTTTAATTAGCGGTATAAATAAAGCATACGATAAATTAGTTAATAATTATAATCCAATCATTGGTGATACTTTGATTAAACCTGCAATCGTTTCTGCTCATTTTAGAAATGATTCGAATTTATACGGATCGCTTTATAATTTATTACTTCAAATTAATAGAGAAAATAAATATTAATTATATTTTGAAAATCTCGAAGTAGATAACTTTGAGATTTTTTGTTTTCTCCCGTTACTTTTTAGCTCTGAGAATTTTTTTAAGAAATTCCACTCTTTTATTTCTAAGTCCACATTTGCCCTTTTTATATGGTAGAATAACTAAAGTTAATAGAGGAGGTTGTCATGACTAAAGTTAAGTATAAGCGAATAGTTTTGAAAATTTCTGGTGAGGCTCTGGCTGGTGATGAAGGAACCGGTATAAATCCTACTGTCATTAGTCATTTAGCAAAGGAGATTAAATCTGTTCACGATTTGGGAGTTGACATTGGTATCGTCTGTGGTGGCGGTAATATGTGGCGTGGAGAAACTGGCGCAAAACTAGGGATGGAACGTTCACAGGCTGATTATATGGGGATGCTTGCTACCATAATGAACGGGTTAGCTCTTCAAGATGGCTTGGAACATGTAGGCGTACCAACTAGATTGCAAACATCAATTGAAATGAGGCAAATAGCAGAACCCTATATTAGGAGAAAAGCTATTCACCACATGGAAAAAGGACGCGTAGTTATTATGGGTGGCGGCACTGGTAATCCTTATTTCTCTACTGACACAACTGCTGCTTTAAGAGCTGCGGAAATAGGTGCTGACGTGATCCTAATGGCTAAAAATGGAGTTGACGGAGTTTACTCCGCTGATCCAAAGGTTGATCCGCATGCCAAAAAATACAGTGAACTTTCTCAATTAGATATTATTTCTAAAAACTTAAAAGTCATGGACAGAACTGCAAGCTCACTTTCAATGGATACCAACATTCCTCTTATCGTATTTAATGTTAATACTGAAGGTAACATAAAAAAAGTGGTATTAGGTGAGAATATTGGAACAGTAATCGGAGGAAAAAATAATGAATAATGACGCAATAAAAAAAGCTCAAGATAATATGAAAAAATCAATTACTGTTTTTCAAAAAAACTTGAGCTCTATTCGTGCCGGTGTTGCTAACGCAGCTCTACTTGATGGGGTAAAAGTAGACTATTATGGAGCGCCAACCCCCTTGACGCAAATGTCTAGTGTGACTATTCCTGAGCCACGCGTGTTATTAATTACACCTTATGATCAAAACAGTCTTGATGATATTGAACATGCACTCTTGGCGTCCAATTTGGGTTTAACTCCTGCAAATGATGGTAAGGTCATTCGTCTTGTTATTCCACAATTAACTGGTGAGAGACGTCAAGAAATTGCCAAAGAAGTCAATAAAATGGCTGAAGAAAGTAAAATTGCAATTAGAAATGTTCGTCGTGAAGCTATGAATAGTCTTAAAAAACAACAAAAAGACGATGAAATTACTGAAGATGAACAACGCAATTTGGAAAAGAAAGTCCAAAAAGTTACTGACGATGCTACCAAACAGATTGACCAAATTGCAGAAGAAAAACGTAAAGAGATTACCCAAGGCTAATTAAATGGCTGATAAAAAAAATCAATTAAATCATTTAGCTATTATCATGGATGGTAATGGTCGTTGGGCCACAAAACAGGGCAAACCACGAATTGCAGGTCATTACGAAGGTATGAATAATGTGGAAAGAATAACTTTAGCAGCCAACCAATTAGGCATCAAAGTTTTATCCTTATATGCGTTTTCTACTGAAAATTGGGGTAGACCAAAAGAAGAAGTAGCATATCTGATGAACTTACCTGTACGCTTTTTTGATAAGTTTATGCCAACCTTAATGAAAGAAAATGTCAAAGTGAACATTATGGGCTATTTAAACGAGTTACCCTCTAAGACCTATGATGTAGTGCAGAGAGCAATGGCTGAAACCGCTAATAACAGTGGTTTAATTTTAAACTTTGCTTTTAACTATGGCTCCCGAAGAGAAATTACTACAGCAGTAAAGGAAATAGCTACTCTTGTTGAAACAGGTAGTATTACTAGTGATGAAATTTCTGAAAAAATGATTTCTCAGAGATTAATGACTGCAAGTTTTGGTAAATACAGTGACCCAGACTTATTGATCAGAACATCTGGTGAGCAAAGAATATCTAATTTCATGTTATGGCAATTAGCATATTCAGAACTTGCTTTTAGTAAGAAAAACTGGCCTGATTTTACTAGAGAAGATCTAGAAAAATTTGTTATTGATTTTCAAAATCGTCATCGACGTTTCGGTAAAGTCGATGAATCGGATAGTTAGGTAAATATATGAAACAACGTGTAATCACAGCAGTTATTGCTTTAATTTTATTTATTCCTATCGTCATTGCTGGCGGGCTTTGGATGGATTGGCTCACCGTTTTGTTTGCGGCCGTTGGTATTAGTGAATTCTTTTTAATGAAAAAACAAATATTGGTTTCAATAAACTTTCTACTAGCTTTATTAGCCACTATTGTTTGGGCAGTTCCTGATAGTTTTCTCAGGTCAATGCCATTTCATTGGACAAAATACGGTATTTATTTTGCCTTGATAATGTTAATGCTAACTTGGACAGTTTTAACCAAAAATAAAACTACTTTTGATGATGTAGCGGTTTATACCTTGGGCTCACTATATGTAGGCACCGGCTTTCATTACATGGCAAGTATCAGAAACGCTGACAATGGCCTTGCGCTTCTTTGCTATGTTTTTGTTGTAGTTTGGTTAACAGATACTGGAGCCTACATGATTGGGCGTAAAATAGGTAAACATAAATTGTGGCCTGTAATTAGTCCTAATAAAACCTGGGAAGGATCAATTGGTGGCACAATTTGCGCTGTAATTTGTGCTGCAATTTATGTTTACTTTGTGAACTTGAAACACTCGCAAATTGAAATGATTATTTTTGCCCTTGTATTATCAATTGTAGGACAAATGGGTGACTTGGTTGAATCAGCTTATAAGAGATACTATGGCGTTAAAGATTCAGGCAAGATATTGCCAGGACATGGTGGAATTCTGGATCGCTTTGACAGCATGCTCTTTGTTTTACCTGTTTTTGCTGCTTTGATGGGAATCATACACTAGGAGGATTCTTGTGAAAGGAATACTTATCTTTTTAGTAGTATTTGGAATCTTGGTTTTTGTCCATGAATTTGGGCACTTTATCGTTGCGAAAAAGTGCGGTATTTTAGTGCGTGAATTTTCTATAGGTATGGGACCTAAGCTGTTCCAAGTACGACGCAATCCAACTACTTACACTATTAGGTGGCTTCCGTTAGGCGGATATGTCCGTTTAGCAAGTAAAGATGACGAAACTGATTTAGCAGCAGGGATGAGAGTAGTTTTGCAGCTTAATCAACAAAAAGAAGTTGTGAGAATTGACGCTTCTGAATCAGATATACCGATTGAAGGAATACCATTACAAATCACGAAATTTGATTTGGTAGATAAACTTTTTATTTCTGGATATGAAAATGGTGAAGAAGATCGGCTGGTTACCTACAAAGTCAATCATGATGCCACTGTTATTGATCAGTCAAAAACTGAGCTAATTATTGCCCCTCGAGATACCCAGTTTCAAGAAGCCAATGTCTGGCAAAAATTAGCTACCAACATTGCCGGACCGCTAATGAATATAATTCTAGGTTTTGTTGTTTTTTTAATTTGGACATTTACTGTTCCAGGTCCTGCAACTACAGAAATAGCTGCAGTAGCACCTAATTCACCAGCTGCTGTTGCAAAACTTGAGCCAGATTCAAAAATTGTGGCTCTTAATGGGCACAAAATAACGTCTTTCGAACAAATTTCGGAAGAAATATCTCAGAATAAAAGTAAAAAAATTAATATTTCCGTTATCAAAAATAAGCAAAAAAAAGTGGTAAGCGTTCAACCAAAAGTTGTTAAAGTTCAAGGCCAAAAAGTATATCAAATTGGAATTAGGGCAAAAAGTGATGAGAGCATCAGTGCTAAATTTAAACGTGGTTGGAACACGGCTGTTTCCACAACTGGAATGATTTTCAATGCGGTTGGTGGTTTATTCCGTCATTTTAGTTTAAATAAGCTTTCTGGACCTGTGGGCATTTATTCTCAGACATCACAGGTTTCGCAAATGGGTTTTACCTATATCTTAGCCTTTTTAGCCATGATTTCAATTAACTTGGGAATAGTGAATCTAATTCCTATACCTGGTCTTGATGGTGGTAAGTTTTTGCTTAACCTTATTGAAATAGTTCGTGGTAAACCAATTTCTGAAAATCATGAAGCCATGGTGGAATTGATAGGTTTTGGCTTACTGTTAGTGTTAATTATTGCTGTAACGGGAAATGATATTTACCGTTACTTTATTAAATAAAATATAAATTTGGGAGAGAGTTTAAATGCGACAATCTAAATTATTTATGCCGACTTTAAAGGAAGCACCAGCTGATGCTGTAGCTGAAAGTCATAAACTGATGCTGCGAGGCGGATATGTTCGTCAGGTTACGGCAGGCGTTTATGCATATTTGCCCTTAGGGTACCGTGTTCTAAGTAAAGCTGAACAGATAATGCGTGAAGAAATGGCAAAGATCAACGTGCCAGAAATGGCAATGCCGGATCTTTTACCAGCAACTTTATGGGAAGAATCAGGCAGATGGCAAAAATATGGTCCGGAAATGTTTAAACTTAAAGACAGACACGGTCGTCAAAGTCTGCTAGGGCCAACTCATGAGGAAACATTTACTGATATTGTCGCAAAAGATTTAAAAAGTTATAAACAAATGCCGATAGCTCTTTTCCAAATTCAATCAAAGTTTAGAGATGAAAACAGGCCTCGTTTCGGTTTATTGAGATCACGTGAATTTATCATGCTTGATGCATACAGCTTTGCGGCTACTAAAGAACAGCTTGATCAACAATTTGAGGATGAGAAAAAGGCTTTTACAGCTGCATATCACCGTTGTGGCTTAAAAGTTACTCCGGTTATTGCTGATTCAGGAACTATGGGTGGCAAAAATTCAACTGAATTTCAAGCTCCAGCTGCCATTGGTGAAGATACCATTGCTACCAATGAAACAGGAACGTATTCAGCCAACCTAGAAATGGCTTGCAGCATAGATACCTTTAAGCAAGAAGAGGAAGAATTAAAACAAGTTGAAGAAGTTGCTACTCCCGGGCAAGAAACAATCTCAGACTTAGTAGACTTTTTAAAAGTTCCAGCTACAAGAATTGTTAAAAGTATACTTTATATTGCTAATGAAAATGAAAAAGTATTGGTTTTAATTCGGGGCGATAAACAAGTAAACGAAATAAAACTGAAGCACTTGCTGGATGTTGATTCACTTCGAGTAGCTACTGATGCTGAATTAACAGACATCACTGGTGTAACTAAAGGTAGTGTGGGACCAATTAATGCTGATTGGGCTGATCAGGTAGTTGCAGATAATACAGTAAATAATCTTTATAACTTCGTTGTTGGGGCTAACAAAAAGGGTTTTCAGTTTAAAAATGTAAATTTAGGACGTGATTTTAATCCTGACAAATTCGCAGATGTGAGAGTGGCCAACGAGGGTGAACCAGATCCAGTTGATCACCTACCATTAAAATTTACAACTTCAATAGAGGTTGGTCATATTTTTAAACTGGGAACATACTACACAAAAACTATGGGTGCAAACTTTCTGGATAAAAATGGCAAAGCCCAACCTGTTATAATGGGCTCGTACGGTATTGGCGTCACGAGAGTTTTATCTGCAGTAATAGAACAGCATTTGACCAAAAATGGCGTTGCGTGGCCTAAAGAAATCGCACCATTTGACCTGCACATTGTGCAAATGAAAATGAAAGATGAAGGGCAAACAAATTTAGCTCAAAAACTTGAAGAAAAATACAGTGCTAAGTATGATGTATTATATGATGATCGTAATGAGCGGGCAGGAGTTAAATTTGCTGACGCTGACTTACTAGGTGCTCCAGTTAGGGTAACTGTCGGTAAAAAAGCAAATGAAGAAGTAGTTGAAGTTAAAAGACCTACTGATGAAAAAGCAACCGAAATGACGTTGTCCGAATTAGATGAATTTATTAATAAAGAGTTAGGATAATTTTCGTGACTGATAAAAATAAACTATTTTTAAGGTTATTGCAGCAAATAAAGTTTCCGCAAGAATTTGCAGATAATGATTTATTGCAGAAGGGCGAAATTGAGAACGTGGATGTTTACGCTAAAGAACATAGGTGGGATATCCATGTTCTTTTTACTACGCCACTAAAATTTGAAACCTTTAAGGCTTTGAATAAAGCTATAACAGCCAGTTTTTCCTCTTTTGTCAATGTTCATTTGTATGTTCGCTCTCAAGATGGAGCAGATGACTATTTATCTGATTATTGGCAATTCGCAGTGCAAAATTCTCATGCTTTACAACCTGTGGCACGTGAATTTATTTATAGTCATAAGCCTAAAAAGGAAAATGGGCGTTGGATTATTCCGGTAGACAATTTAGTTGTTGATGGCCTGCTCGAACAAAAAATGCTTGATGAACTAGCAGAAGAAATGAGAAATTTTGGTTTTTTCAACTTAAAATTTGTAACTGAAATTGACGATGAAAATTCAGTAAATAATTTGGCTAGTCTTCAGGAAATGCAGGAACAGCACGAGCAAAATATGCAGGAAGAATACGATGCTGCTCCAACACAAGAGAAGCCTAAACAAGCGACTTACCCAACTAAAAAGACTCGTTATGGCAACCGCAAATTGGATGAAAGTTTGCCTGTTACCCAAATAAAAGAAGTAATTGACGGTACAAGAAATGTTGTCATAGAAGGCAATATTTTTAATATTGCCAGTCGCGAATTAAAAAATGGCTCAATTATTTTTACAGGTGAAATAACTGACTACACTGATTCAATTTCATTTAAAAAGTTTGTTTCCGATAAAGAACAAATTGAAAATATGACAAAAATCAAACCGGGAACTTGGGCTAAAATGCAGGGATCGGCTGCTGAAGATCAGTGGAGTCATGACACCGTTTTTAATATTTCTTGTTTTGAAATTGTAGAGCATGTTGGCAGAACGGAAAAATATCAAGGTGATCAAAAAAGAGTAGAGTTACACTTACATACTAATATGAGTCAGCTTGACGCTACTAATACAGCAACTGATTTTGTCAAAGCAGCCAAAAAGTTTGGTCAAAAAGCAATCGCTATTACTGACCATGCCGATGTTCAAGCTTTCCCGGAAGCATATAATGCTGGTAAACAGAATGGCGTTAAAATTATTTATGGCCTTGAAGCAAATATGATTGACGATCATGCATTACTAGTTCTTAATCCTGCATCAATGACATATAAAGATCGTGAATTTGTTATTTTTGACGTTGAAACTACAGGTTTATCATCCGTTTACGACACCATTATTGAAATTGGCGCCGTAAAGATGAAAAATGGGGAAGTTCTTGAAAGATTTGACAAATTTATCAATCCTCATCATCCATTAAGCGAACAAACCATTAACTTAACTTCGATTACCGATGAAATGGTTGGGGCTGCTGATGATGAAGCTATAGTAATCAAACAATTTCAAGATTTTTATGGCGACCGTCCACTTTGCGGGCATAATGTTCAATTTGACGTGGGATTTGTCAATGCTGCCTTAAGACGGGCGGACCTCAGCGAAATAACGCAACCTGTTGTGGATACACTTGAAGTTTCGCGCTTGCTTCACCCAGAACAATCAAGACACACGCTCGATTCACTAGCTAAAAAATATAATGTAGTATTAGAGCATCACCATAGAGCTAATCAGGATGCTGAAGCAACAGGATACTTAATGTTTAAGCTCTTAGATGCCTTTACTGAAAAATATCATGAAGATAATTTAGGCAAGATGAATGATTATGCTGCTCAAGGTCAAGTGTTTAAGAGAGCAAGACCGCAACATATGACTATCTTAGCTAAAAATCAAGCGGGCCTTAAAAACATGTATCGTTTAGTTTCTATTGCCAGCACCAAGGATTTTTATAGGATTCCCCGCACTCCTAAATCTGATTTGCTTAAGAACCATGAAGGTCTGCTATACGGTTCGGGCTGTTCTGAAGGCGATGTTTTTGTTGCAATGATGCAAAAGGGCTATGACGAAGCACGTAAGAAGGCACGCTTTTACGACTATCTTGAAATTCAGCCACCAGCAAATTATTCGATCATGATCGAAGACCACCTGATAGCTGATGAAGCGGAACTTGAAGAAATTCTGACTAATATTTACAAATTGGGCAAGGAACTTGATAAACCTGTAGTGGCCACCGGGGATGCGCATTATTTGGAAGAACATGATGCAATTTACCGGACGATTCTAATTTCGGCTCAGCGTAGCAATCCTGATAGAAACAAAAAGCAGCCTGATATGCACTTTTACACCACACAGGAAATGCTGGATGCTTTTAGCTTTTTAGGTGAAGAAGTTGCTAAGGAAATAGTCATAACCAACCCTAATAAAATAGCTGAATCAATTGAAGAAATTTCACCTATTAAAGATGGACTTTATCCTCCTCACATTGATAATGCAGATGAAGAAATGAAACGTTTGACTTACGACAAAGCGCATGAGTTATATGGAGACCCCCTGCCTAAGATTGTCCAAGACAGACTCGACATGGAACTCAATTCTATAATTTCAAACGGCTATGCAGTCATTTACTTAATTTCACAAAGACTAGTGGCTAAGTCCAATAAAGATGGTTATTTAGTTGGGTCTCGTGGTTCTGTTGGCTCTAGTTTGGTTGCGACAATGTCTGGTATCACTGAGGTCAACCCACTGCCACCACATTATCGTTGCCCAAAATGTCAGTATTCTCAATTCTTTGAAAACGGTGAATATGGTTCCGGATACGACTTGCCTGATAAAAAATGTCCTAAATGTGGCGCAAACTTAGTTAAAGACGGCCAAGATATTCCTTTTGCAACGTTCTTAGGATTTCACGGTGACAAGGTTCCCGATATTGATTTGAATTTTTCAGGTGACTATCAACCGGTAGCCCATAATTTTATTCGGGTAATGTTTGGTCCTGATAATTCCTATCGTGCGGGTACAATTGCTACCGTTGCTGACAAGACAGCTTATGGTTATGCTAAACACTATGATGAAGAAAAAGAATTGAACCTGCGTAGTGCTGAACTTGATCGTTTAGCAGCTGGTGTCAGTGGCGTAAAAAGGACTACCGGGCAGCACCCCGCCGGTATTGTTGTTGTTCCTGATGATATGGATATCTATGACTTCACGCCCGTACAATATCCTGCAGATGATGTGAATGCTGCATGGTTGACCACCCATTTTGACTTTCATTCGATTCACGATAATATTTTGAAATTTGATATTTTAGGTCATGATGACCCAACTATGATCAGAATGTTGCAGGACCTTTCTGGGGTTGATCCTTTAACAATTCCGCCCGATGATCCAGGAGTAATGTCGCTTTTTTCCAGTCCCAAAATTTTAGGTGTTACTCCTGAACAAATTCAATCAGAAACAGGAACACTGGGAGTACCTGAATTTGGTACAAAATTTGTACGGGGAATGTTAGAAGAAACAAAGCCAACTACATTTTCTGAGTTACTGCAAATTTCTGGTTTGTCACACGGTACTGATGTCTGGTTAGGAAATGCTGAAGAATTAGTTAACAATGGTACTTGCAAGCTGAAAGATGTTATTGGTTGTCGCGACAACATCATGATGGACCTGATTCACTGGGGAGTTAAACCAGAAGTTGCCTTTTCTACCATGGAATCTGTTCGTCATGGTCGCGGAATCAGTGACGATGACATGGCAGTTCTCGAGAAAAATGATAAAATTCCTGACTGGTATATTCCATCTTGTCTTAAAATCAAGTATATGTTTCCGAAAGCCCATGCTACAGCCTATATTTTAATGGCCTTGAGGATTGCCTGGTTTAAAGTTTATTATCCGGAAATATACTATACAGCTTATTTCTCGGTGCGTGCTGATTTGTTTGATTTAGTAGCGATGAGTCATGGTAAAAATACGGTTAAAAAAGCAATGGCTGATATTCAAAATCAAGGTAATGATGCATCGGCAAAAGACAAAAGTTTGTTAACAGTTCTTGAAATCGCTAATGAATGTTTAGAGCGTGGAATAAAAATTAAAATGGTGGATATTAACCAATCAGAAGCCACTAATTTTAAAATTATTGACCAGCATACGATTTTAGCGCCATTTAACGCTGTTCCCGGGCTGGGAAATAATGCAGCCAAACAAATTGTTGCTGCCAGAACTGAGCAGAAGTTTTTGTCAAAAGAAGACTTGGCAAACCGTGGAAAAGTATCCCAGTCAATTATGGACTATTTAGAAAATAACGAAGTTCTAACTGGAATGCCGGAACAGAATCAACTTTCGCTCTTTTAAAATTTTGCAGTATTAATATAAATGTGATATAATTTCTTAAGAAGTTCGAATAAATGATTCGGAGTGAGCAGCTTTGCTCACTCTTTTTATTACGGAGGAAAGTACTTGGCGAAAGTTAAAGATTCTGTTCTTAAAGAAATTAAACCAATTATTGCAGAACGCAAAGATGAGTTTGTTGATATAGAATACGTTAAAGAAAAGGGACAAAATTATTTAAGAATATATGTTGATCGAGAAAATGGTATTGATATGGATGAAATTGCAGGGTTAAGTGAATTATTATCTGCAAAGCTTGATCAGATACAACCCGATCCGTTCCCTGACCCTTATATTTTAGAGGTTTCTTCTCCTGGTATCGAAAGGCTAATCAGAAATGAGACTGACTGGCAAAAAGCTTTAAATGAATATGTGCATGTGAAGTTATACCAGAAAGTTGAAGGTGGAAAAGAATATGAGGGAACTTTAAAATCTTATAATGATAGCGAAATCGAACTTGAAATAAAGGTAAAAACTAAAAAGAAAGTTTTATCACTTCCCCGTAAAACAATTGCAAGCATTCGTTTCGCAATTGAGTTTTAGAAAGGTTGATTAAAATTTATGTCTAAGGAAATGCTTGAAGCGTTCTCTACTCTCGAGAAAACAAAGGGTATAAAGCAAGACGTAATTGTTGAAGCGATAAAAGCAGCACTGGTTGCAGCATATAAGAAAAATTATAATCAGGCAACAAATGTAATAGTTGAATTTGATGAACGTAAAGGCGACTTTAAGCTGATGACTGAAAAGACTGTTGTCGAAGAAGTTCATGACGAACGGTTGGAGATCAGTTTAAAGGATGCTTTAACAATTAATCGGGCATATGAACTTGGTGATAAAATTCGTTTCGAAGTTGCACCTAAGAATTTCGGTAGAATTGCGGCACAAACGGCTAAACAAGTTATTATGCAACATTTGCGTGAGGCAGAGAGAAATCATATTATTGACGAGTATTCTCAGTATGAAGATGAATTAATAACAGGCACTGTTGAAAGACGTGATAATCGTTTCGTTTATGTTAAAATTGGTAATGTTGAAGCAGTAATGCCACGTAACGACCAGATGCCAGGTGAAAGCTATAATCCACAAGATCAAATTCGAGTTTTAGTTACTCATGTTGGTTCAGATTCAAAAGGTGCTCAAATTACGGTTTCACGCACTGCTCCTGATATGGTGAAGAGATTATTTGAACAGGAAGTACCTGAAATTTATGATGGAACTGTTGAAGTGGTCTCAATTGCTCGTGAAGCTGGAGACAGGACCAAGATCGCTGTAAAATCTAATGATCCTAATATTGATCCAGTAGGTACATGCGTTGGTCAAAGAGGTGCGCGGGTACAAAATGTAGTAAATGAACTTGATGGTGAAAATATTGATGTAGTTAAATACGAGGAAGATCCATCAGACTACATTGCTAATGCCTTGAATCCTGCTGAAGTAATTGCTGTTCAATTTGGAGATGAAGACAATGAAAAAAGTGCTTTAGTAATTGTTCCAGATTACCAGCTGTCACTTGCAATTGGTAAAAAAGGACAGAATGTTCGTTTAGCTGCCAGATTGACTGGCTATAAGATAGATATTAGACCGGAATCTGAAGTAGAATTTGTCGATGAAAGCACTGATCAAGCTGAAAAAGAAAATGAACAAGCTGAAACTGCTGATTCAGTTGAAGATAGTTCAAATTCTGCTTCAAAGATAAATACTGATTTTGCTGAGGGCGATGAATCTGATGGGGAGTCAACAACTTCTGAAGAGACTGAATCAGAAGATGAGTCACAAGATAAAGTAACTGATGGTGAAACAGTAGATTCTACTGAAAATTAAAGCAAGAGGTGAAACTTTTGAAGAAAAGAAAGATTCCAATGCGAAAAGATTTGTTAACTAATACTATGCAGCCCAAAAAAGAGTTGGTGCGTATTGTAGTCGACAAAGAAAAGAATATTTCAGTTGATCCTACTGGTAAAAAACCTGGTAGAGGAGCGTATGTTTCGCTTGATCCGAGTCAGATCAAAAATGCTCAAGAGAAAGGTTTAATTGAGCGCAGTTTAGGAACAAAAGTGCCTAAAGAGTTTTATCAAGAGCTTTACTCATATGTTGACCATCAAAAGGCGAGAAAAGAATTGTTTGGTGATAAATAGATTTGCAAAATAGACAAAAAGCATTGAACTTGTTGGGACTATGTCAAAAAGCTGGAAAATTAGTTTCAGGATCTGAAATTGTTTCTGTGGGCACAAAAGCCAAAAAGGTAAAACTAATTATTTTAGCTCAAGATAGCCATGCAGATACTACTGCAAAAATATTCAAAGTTGGGAAACAAAATAACGTTCTTGTTATTAATGAATTTAATAGTAATGAAATTTCCCAAGCTATAGGAAAAAAACGAAAAGTTTTAGGAATTACTGATACTGGTTTCTGCAAAGCATTGTTACAAAAAATAGATGAAGGAGTGTGATTTGATGGCTAAAACAAGAATTTATGAATTGGCAAAAGAATTAGGCATCGATAATAAAACTGTGGTCAATAAGGCGAAGGACCTGGGCCTCGATGTTAAAAATCATATGTCATCACTTGAAGATTCACAAGTAAATCAATTAAAAGATAGTTTTCGTAGCTCCGCTCCCGCGCAAAAGCAAGAAAAACCTGCGAAAAGGAGCAGTAAAATTAAAATTTCCGTTACCTCAATTCGCAAAAATGAAAAAAAGCATGAGGAAAATAAAGGTAACAAGAACAATAAAAGAACCAACAATTTTCACAGATCTAACAATAGATCAAGACAAGCTCAAGATCGTAACAAGCAAGGTACTAACCCAAATCAAAAGGCTTCAAAGCCAGTAGCACAGGACTTATTAAAACAGTTGAAACAAAAACAACGTGTGGATGAAAAGAAATTAAATCGTCAAAGTGAGAGAGTCCAGAAATCTTATAATGAAGACCAAACTAAGGCTAAAAAATCTTCTGGTGAAGATAGCCAAGTTGTTTCTAAATCCGAAAACAAAGTTATCAAGATCGAGACTACTGCACCTAAAGTAACTGGTCCAAAAATAATTAAGCCTTCACCTGCCAGAATGAAGAATAAACAAAAGGCAAGTCCAGTTAATAAACCTAAAGCTTTAGATACAAATAGTGCACCTGAACCAGCAAAAGAAGAAAAGCGTCGTGGTAATGGTCACGGTCGTAATTCTGGTAAACCTGGCAGAAAAGGCAAAAATCAAACTTTTGGTGCTAATAATTATTCAAGGCATCAAGAAAAACGTAAACGCAAAAATAAGAAAAAGCAGTTCGAACAGGTACCAAAGAAGCAACCAACTCAAAGAAAAGAGCGTCCGTTACCAGAAACATTGGTGTACGAAGTTGGTATGAATGCTCAAGATTTGGGAAAATTGTTGCACCGTGAACCAGCTGAAATAGTTAAAAAACTATTTATGTTAGGTGTGATGACTAATCAAAATCAGTCACTTGATAAAGATGCAATAGAATTAGTAGCTGCTGAATATAATATTAATGCCAAAGAAAAAGTTCATGAAGATATATCTGACATTGATACTCTCTATGATAAGAGAATGGCTGCTTCTAAGAAATCCAAACACCAGACCAAACGTCCACCTGTAGTTACGATTATGGGACATGTTGATCATGGTAAGACTACTTTACTTGATCGTTTGCGTCATACTCACGTGTCTGCTCATGAAGCTGGTGGCATTACGCAGAAAATCGGTGCCTATCAGGTAAGAGTTGATAATAAACCAATCACATTTTTAGATACGCCTGGACATGCAGCATTTTCTAATATGCGTGAACGTGGTGCTGAAATCACTGACATTGTTGTACTGGTTGTAGCTGCAGACGATGGGGTTATGCCACAAACTGTTGAAGCAATTGACCATGCTAAAAGTGCTAAAGTTCCAATTATTGTTGCAATTAACAAGATGGATGTACCAGGTGCAAATCCTGAACATGTTACTGAACAGTTAATGAAGTACAATTTGATTCCGGAGAATTATGGTGGTGACACTATTTTTGTAAACATTTCTGCCAAAACTGGTGAAAATGTTGATGAACTTTTACAAATGATTCTCTTACAGGCAGACGTCATGGAACTGCAAGCAGATCCTACGCAAAAGGCTATTGGCACCGTTATTGAAGCTCGCCTTTCCCGTGGACGTGGCCCAGTTGCTGACCTTCTAGTTCAACAGGGTACATTAAAAGTCGGTGATCCAATTGTTGTTGGAAATCGCTTTGGTAGGGTTCGTGTTATGACGAATGACCGCGGTCGTCAAGTAGAAAAAGCGACTCCATCTATGCCAGTTGAAATTACTGGGCTAAATGATGTGCCCGAGTCAGCCGATAAGATAGTAGTCTTTGATGATGAAAAGACTGCAAGAAGCGTTGGTGAACAAAGAGCACAACAGGCTTTACAACAGTCTCGTGAAAATGTCAAACATGTTACTCTTGATAACTTGTTTGACACAATGAAGAAAGAAAACATGAAAGAAGTAGACGTTGTCTTAAAAGCAGATGTCCAAGGTTCAGTAGAAGCTTTACAACAATCGCTTGAAAAGATAGAAGTTGAAGGCGTTCGTGTTAATATTATTCATGCTGGCGTAGGAGCAGTAAATGAATCAGATGTTACATTAGCCGGAGCTTCGAATGCCTTTATTATTGGCTTTAATGTTCGTCCAACTGCTACTGCTAAATCTCAAGCTGAAGCTGATGGAGTAGATATCCGACTGTATAGTATAATTTATAAGGCAATTGACGATGTTAAAGCTGCTATGAAAGGTATGCTTGAACCTACTTATGAAGATAAGGTTGTCGGTAACTTGACTGTACGTGAGACTTGGAAAGTCTCAAAAGTTGGGACGATTGCTGGTGCCTTTGTTGATTCTGGATACGTATCAAAAGATTCTGAAATCAATTTGATCCGTGATGGAGTTGTAATTTACACTGGAAAAGTTGCGTCACTCAAACGGTTTAAAGATGATGCCAAGATTGTTAAGCAAGGATTCGATTGTGGTTTAACAATTGAGGGCTATAATGATATTAAGATCGGTGACGAAATGGAAGCCGTCGAAAAACAGGAAGTTAAGCCTGAATAAGTTAACTGGGAGGAAAGTATGAAACACAGAATAGGTCGTGTTGAAGGAGAAATCCTCCGTGAATTAACGAAAATTTTACGTAAAAATATTCGTGATCCACGAGTTAATGATGTTACAATTACAGCGGTTGAATGCACAAATGATCTCTCTTATGCTACTGTATACTACAGTATTCTTTCTGAAGATTCTAAAAAAGAAGAAGAAGCAGCTGCTGGTTTAAATAAGGCTAAGGGAATGATGAGGCATTTGCTGGGACAAGTCCTAACTGTTTATAAAGTGCCCGAATTAATTTTTAAACGAGATAATTCAGTTAGATATGGTAGTAAAATTGATCAGTTAATCGCTGAAGTAAAAAAGCAGGATGCAAATCGCAATAATTAAGAAAAGCGCTGTGAAGCGCTTTTTTCATGGTTAAGGGATTAAAAATGTTAAATGGTATTTTAGTGATAGATAAAGATAAGGGCATGACAAGTGCCGATGTTGTCTATCATCTACGCAAAGTGTTGCATATTAAAAAAATGGGTCATGCAGGTACACTTGATCCTGACGTTACGGGAGTGCTACCAATTGCAATCGGTCAGGCCACAAAATTGATTGAACTGATGCATAAGGAAAATAAGAAATATGCAGGAGAGGGAATTTTGGGTTTTGCAACTGACAGTTATGATATTAGTGGCAAAAAGACAGAATATAAAAAAATTACTACCGAAATTAAAGCAAATCAAATTCAAAAAGCTATGCAAGAGTTTGTGGGCAAAATAGAACAAGTACCACCTATTTATTCGGCCGTCCGTGTGAATGGCAAGCATTTGTATGAATATGCAAGAGCAGGTAGTAAAGTTGAAAGGCCTAAAAGGCAAGTTGAAATTTTTTCTTACAATCTTGCAAATGAACCTGTTTTTGATAAAGAAAATGGTCAAGAAGTTTTTGATTTTGAAATTGAATGTAGCAAAGGGACCTATGTTCGTTCTTTAATAAATGATTTAGGAACAAAGCTTGGTGTGCCGGCAGTAATGAAAAACTTGCGCCGCACTTCTAGTTCCGGCTTTAATATTAATCAGGCTGTTAAATTGACGGAAGTTATAGAAAATCCAAATAAAGTTACTGAATTGCTTCAACCAATTGACTCTTTTTTCACTAATTATGCTCATGAGGATATTGATAAAGATTTGTGGGCCAAAGTTAAAAATGGTGCCACGATTTCACTGAAAACGAATGCAAAAAAAGTGGCATTAGGATACAATAATAGAGTTAAGGCAATTTATCAAAAAGATGGTACCATGTATCGCCCTTATTTAATGCTTTTACAAAATGAATAAGTGAATGAAGGTCTTATTATGGAAATTATCCATTTAACATACCCGTTTAAGGAGAATATTATTCCTCAAAAAATAATTCTTGCTTTAGGGTTTTTTGATGGCGTTCATCGTGGTCATCAAGAATTAATCAAAATCGCAAAAGAAAAAGCAATTCAAAAGCATTTACCATTAGTAGTAATGACATTTGATCGGCATCCTAAAGAAATTTATCAGAATAAAGAAGTTAGTTATATTGATACATTAGCTGAAAAAGCTTATAAAATGCAGGAGCTAAAAGTTGATTTTTTGCTTGTGATGCATTTTAATGAAGCATTTAGCAAACTGACTGCCCAGGAATTTGTAGATAAGATTATTGTTAAACTAAATGCTGATACAGTTGTAGCTGGCTTTGACTATACTTATGGTCCCAAACAGATTGCCAATATGAAAAACTTCCCCAAATTTGCCAAAGGAAGATTCAATATTATTGATGTTCCAAAACAGTCGTATGATGGCCAAAAAATCGGCTCTACCGAAATCAAAAAGGCTATTACCAGTGGAGATATGGAATTGGCCGCGAAGTTATTGGGATCTCCGTATGTTATGTCCGGTTATGTGGGTCACGGTTTACGTAATGGTCATAAGCTTGGTTTTCCTACTGCGAATCTTGTTTGGTCCGAGGACAAAGTGGTTCCTAAAATTGGAGTATACGCTACTAAAACCAAGATCAAAGGTAAGTGGTATGACTCTATGACAAGTGTTGGCTATAATGTCACGATTAATGAAGGTAAAAAACTTTATATTGAATCAAATTTATTTGGATTTGATCAAGAAGCCTATGATGAAGAAATAATAATCAAATGGTATAAGTATACCCGTGGCGAAATTAAATTTGATAACTTGAAGGATCTAAAAAAACAAATGAGCGCTGACGAGTCAGAAATTAAGACTTATTTTGCAAATATTGATTAGTTTGATTGATTTTAAAGAGATGGGTCTTTTTTGGTAAAAAAGTTAGCACTCAGCTTGACATTCTGCTAAAAGCTAGTATCATATTAATTGTTAGCACCTAATAGGATTGAGTGCTAAAAGTGAGGGCGATATTTATGTTGACCGAACGTCAAGAATTAATTTTAAAAACTATTATCAATGATTTTACGCAGACACATGATCCTGTTGGCTCTAAAACAGTCATGAATCAGTTGCCTATCAAAGTTTCAAGTGCAACTATTCGTAACGAAATGGCGATTTTAGAAGATAAGGGTTTAATTGAAAAAACTCATTTGTCAAGTGGACGTGTACCTTCAAGTGAAGGCTACCGTTACTATCTTGACAATTTAGTTGAACCTTTGCAAATTTCATCTTCTGTTTACAAGAAAATCATTAATCAGCTTGATCAGCCGTTTCATCAAGTAAATGACATCGTACAGGAAGCGGTTAAAATTTTGTCTGACTTAACAAATTACACTGCATTTGCGGAGGGACCTGAAAATAGTGATTTAACTATCACAGGCTTTCGTATTGTGCCTCTATTTAGCAGACAAATTATGGCCATTCTGGGTACTAGTGATGGTGATGTTCATGACCAGGTTTATAATTTACCAAATAATATTCATGGTGATGACATTGAACGTGCCGTACGTATGATTAACGATGAGCTAGTAGGGAAGACCTTAGATCAAGTTACACCGGGTTTTCTCAAAAAGACTCTAGGAAAAAAGCTAAAAGCTGCTCATGTTTCTGAATTAATAGATTTAGTTGAAGATGTGATTAGTGATGCTGCCAGCGAGCAAATGTATGTCGATGGTCAGATTAATTTGCTAAATAACATTTCTTTAAGTGATGTTTCCAATTTGCGGTCATTATATGAAATGATTGAACATAATGATCTGATGTCCAGACTTTTGGATCGCGAGCAAAATTCTAAAAGTGATCGTTATCCTGTTCGGGTTAGCTTAGGATCTGAACTGTCCAATGATCTGTTAAAGGATTATAGTCTGCTTACGGCAGAGTACAGTGTTGGTACCCACGGAAAAGGTATAATTGCTTTACTTGGCCCTGATAATATGCCGTATTCTCAAGTCATAGGATTACTTGAATATTTTAGAAACGAGCTGTCTAAAAAGCTGCTTGATTATTATGGTAGATTCAAATAAAGGAGGTTAGCCGTGAGTAAAGAAGAAAATAATAGTAAAAATTCAAAAAAAGAGCAAAAAGAAACAACTGAATCAAAGGGAGCTAAAAAGGATTCTCAAGATAAGGCTAACGAAAAAAAGAAACCCGAATCTTTGGAAAGTAAATTACAGCACAATTTGACTCAGTTGCAAAAAGAAAAAGATGATCTTGAAGATAAGTTTTTGCGCAGCCAAGCGGAAATGCAAAATATGCAAAATCGTTATAATAACGAGAGAGCACAACTTATTAAATATGAATCACAGTCTTTGGCTAAAGATGTTCTGCCAGCAATGGACAATTTAGAAAGAGCTTTAGCTACCAAAGTTGATGACGAAGCATCAAAGCAACTTAAAAAGGGTGTACAAATGACCCTTGATTCACTGGTTAAAGCGATGAAAGATCACGGAATCAGTGAAATTACAGCTGAAGGTGTAAAATTTGATCCTAATTTACATCAGGCTGTTCAAACCGTTGCGGCTGAAAATGATGATCAAAAAGATCATGTTGTGCGAGTTTTGCAAAAAGGTTATTTATACAAAGATCGTACTTTAAGACCAGCAATGGTTGTTGTAGCACAATAATTGAAAGGAAGCATATCAATGTCAAAAGTTATCGGAATTGACCTCGGAACTACCAACTCAGCGGTTGCTGTTCTTGAGGGTAAGGAACCAAAAATTATTACTAACCCAGAAGGAAATCGGACAACTCCTTCAGTTGTAGCTTTTAAGGATGGAGAAATTCAAGTCGGTGAAGTTGCTAAGAGACAAGCAATTACTAATCCTAATACTATTTCTTCAATTAAGCGCCACATGGGTGAAGCTGATTATAAGGTTAAGATTGGAGATAAAGCATACACACCTCAAGAAATTTCCGCTATGATTTTGCAATATATCAAGAAATTCTCCGAGGATTATTTAGGCGAAAAAGTAACAGAAGCCGTGATTACAGTTCCTGCATACTTTAATGACGCCCAACGTCAAGCTACTAAGGATGCTGGTAAAATTGCTGGCCTTGATGTTAAGAGAATCATTAACGAACCTACTGCATCTTCACTTGCTTACGGTCTTGACAAAGATGCTGAAGACGAAAAAGTTTTAGTTTACGACCTTGGTGGTGGTACTTTTGATGTTTCCGTTTTGCAATTAGGTGACGGAGTCTTTCAAGTACTTTCAACTAATGGTGATACTCACCTTGGTGGTGACGATTTCGATAACAAGATTATTGATTGGTTGATTAAGAACTTTAAAGATGAAAACGGTGTTGACCTTTCTAAAGATAAAATGGCTTTACAAAGGTTAAAGGATGCTGCTGAAAAGGCTAAGAAAGATCTTTCTGGTGTATCTTCGACTCATATTTCATTACCATTCATTTCTGCTGGTGAATCCGGTCCATTACACCTAGAAGCAGACTTAACTAGGGCAAAATTTGATGAATTAACTTCTGACTTAGTTGAAAAGACTAAGATTCCGTTTGATAATGCGTTAAAAGATGCTGAATTAACAGTTAATGATATTGACAAGGTTATTTTAAACGGTGGTTCCACTCGTATTCCTGCTGTGCAAGATGCCGTTAAGAAATGGGCTGGTAAAGAGCCTGATCACTCAATTAACCCAGACGAAGCTGTTGCTTTAGGTGCTGCTATCCAAGGTGGTGTCATTTCTGGTGACGTTAAGGACGTTGTTTTACTTGATGTTACTCCACTTTCTCTAGGTATTGAAACTATGGGTGGTGTATTCACCAAGTTAATTGAAAAGAATACGACAATCCCGACATCCAAGAGTCAAATCTTTTCTACTGCTGCCGACAATCAACCTGCTGTTGACGTACACGTTTTGCAAGGGGAGCGCCCAATGGCTGCTGATGACAAGACTTTAGGTCGTTTCGAATTAACTGATATTCCTGCAGCTCCCCGTGGCGTGCCACAAATTCAAGTTACTTTTGATATTGACAAGAACGGTATCGTTAATGTTTCTGCTAAAGATATGGGTACCGGTAAAGAACAAAAGATTACTATCAAGAGTTCATCCGGTCTATCTGATGAAGAAATTAAGAAGATGCAAAAAGAAGCTGAAGAACATGCTGAAGAGGATAAGAAGAAGAAAGAAGAAGTTGACCTTCGTAATGAAGTCGACCAATTAATCTTCTCAACAGAAAAGACTTTGAAGGATGTCAAAGGCAAGGTATCTGATGACGACACTAAGAAAGTACAAGATGCACTTGATGCTTTGAAGAAGGCACAAAAAGACAACAATTTGGATGAAATGAAGTCTAAGAAGGATGAATTATCCAAAGTTGCTCAAGACCTAGCAGTCAAATTGTACCAAGCTAATGGTGGGGCTCAAGGTGCACAAGGACAGGCTGGACCTCAGTCAGGACCACAAAATCCTGGATCCCAAGATGGTAATTCAGGTAGTGGTTCCGCAGGTGAAGGCGAGTTTCATAAGGTAGACCCAGATAAGTAAAGGGTTTATAATTGAATAAATTAGAAAAGAACTGCCAAATAGTAGTTCTTTTCTTTTGTAAAGTTAAGGAGCTTATAGATGGCACAAGAAGATTACTATAGCGTTCTTGGTGTTGATCGCAATGCCAGTGATAAGGAAATTACCTCTGCTTATCGTAAACTTGCCAAAAAATACCACCCTGATTTAAACCATGAACCGGGTGCTGAGGAAAAGTATAAGAAGGTTAATGAAGCTTACGAAGTTTTGCATGACAAGCAAAAGAAAGCACAATATGATCAGTTTGGATCGGCCGGGGTTAATGGTCAAGGTGGCTTTGGTGGTGCAGGTCAAGGATATAGTGATTTTGGTGGCTTTGGTGATTTTGGAGATATTTTTAATGATTTCTTCGGTGGTGCAACAGGAGCTAATCAGCGCCGCGCCAACCCGACAGCACCAACTCGTGGTGAAGACTTAGACTATACTTTGTCCATTGACTTCATGGATGCTATTACCGGCAAAAAGACGCAAGTTTCTTACACTAGGAGCGAAACTTGTCCGACATGTAAAGGTAACGGGGCAGAAAAAGGCACACACCCGATAACTTGTGATAAATGTAATGGTACTGGTTATATGACCATCACCCAAAAATCTATGTTGGGAGTTATTCGTCGTCAGACAGTTTGTGATAAATGTCACGGTAAAGGTGTAATTATTGAGCATCCTTGCCAAACTTGTCATGGCAAAGGCGTAATTGATAATAAAAATACCATTGAAGTTAATATTCCTGCCGGAATAGATAATGGACAACAATTACGTTATGAAGGCCAGGGAGAAGCGGGTAAAAATGGTGGTCCTTATGGTGACCTTTATATCAGTTATCGTATTAAGCCATCAAAAGATTTCGAACGCAAAGGTACTACTATTTATACTACTGTTCCAATCTCGTTTGCCCAGGCAACTTTAGGCGATGAAATTAATGTTAAAACCGTACATGGAGAAAAGAAATTAAAAATTCCTGCTGGTACACAGCCTAATAAAGAATTTACTTTGCGTGGCGAAGGTGTTCCATATTTGCGTGGCAATGGTAAAGGTGATCAAATAACCACTGTTCAAGTACAGATTCCAAAGTCAATCAATGAAAAGCAGAAACAGGCTTTGGTTGATTTTGTCAAAGCCGGTGGTGGGTCAATAACACCACAGGAAAAAGGATTCTTTGAGAGATTAAAAGAAAAATTGCAGTAAAATTTAATGTTTTATTCACCCTAAATGATTGTCTTCTAAAATAGAGAAATATGAAAAAGGGAGAAATATGATGTTGAGTTGCCCAAAAGGTTATAAATACTGGTGTAAAAATGGATCTGACTTGACTATTAAACCTGACGCACCTTGTTGGGTAAAAAAAGAATTCAAAAATTATATTAGGCTTTTTAAAGAGAATGGCAAGCCAGATAAAAATGGCATTATAAGATATTATTAGTATTAATTGAAAGTTTAACTAAAGGACTAATTCTTCAAATTTGATGGGATTAGACCTTTAAGTTCGGGAAAATGATTTTTTGTGGGACTAATTGAATATTTAGTGTCATCAATTACCAAAGTCTAGTTATAAAGAATAAATAATACCAAGACAAAGAAGAAAATGTATATGAAAAGACACTGAGCAGTATAGTGATGTGACCCCCAAATTTGTCCTAAATTTGGGGGTCATATCATAGCTCAATGCCTTTTTTTCTTGGTCTTGAAATAGTTTTTTCTGATTTAATTGATTTTAAATTTTTACGCGCTATAATGTAATAAATATTTAATAATTTGTTAATAATATGGGCAATAAAAATGAAATTAAGTAGCTTAATAAAAGCAAATGTTTTAAATTCAATTTTGATCGTATTTTTAGTGGTAATTTATGGCTGTGGTTCTGCCTTCAGCTCATACGTTATTAAGTTTGCTTATAATAGTCTGAATAAAAGTCATTTCACTCAGTTTCTGTACTTTATTTTACTTAGTCTAATCACAGGATTAGTGGCCTTTATAATTAATTCTGTGGCAACGTGGCTATACAGTAGGCAACTGCAACAATATATTGGCTTGATCAGAAAAAAGCTGGTTAAGCATTATTTCCATAGTGAATCTGATTCTACAGAAGCAATGATAAATAATTTAAATAATAATTTGCAGTTATTAACCGATCAATATGGTAATCAGGTTTTGCGTATACTTAGCTCCCTTTTTGTAATGGTTACTTCGACCATTGCTTTAGTCATGTTTCATTGGTCAATAGCTGTATTAGTGATTTGTTTGGTCTTTGTCACTTTATTGATACCAAAATTAACACGTAAAGCTGCTAATAAAGCGACTAGAAAAATTTCTGAGCAAAATAAAAAATATTTAAACACAATTTTTCAGTGGTTTAATGGTCTGGCTGAATTAAGACGATATTTGGCATTTGATGCCTTCAATCATTATTTGACAAAAAAGGGAGCAGATTTGGAGCAGACTTATGTTGACAGGCAAAAAGTCATGGGACAAGCGCAGTTTATTAATGGCTGCGCAAATTCTTTTTCTCAAGTAGCTGTGACATTTCTAGCAACAATTTTATTTTTCGCTAAAATTGTTTCTTTCGGTACTATTATTGCTGCAGGAACTTTTGCATCTAGTATTTTTAATGCAGCGTTGACTATTACTACGGCATTAACAAGAATGCAGTCAACTAAAAATATTAACCAACAACTAAATAAATTGCAAAGAGATATACCGGTCGAATGCTCAAATGAAACAAATTTTTCTACAATTAAAACTAGAAGTTTAAAGTATAAATATCCTAATAACAGAGAAATTTCTTATCCTGACATAACTATAAGAAGGGGAGAGAAGATTCTATTGCAGGGCAGAAGCGGTTCTGGTAAATCGACTCTGTTTAAGCTACTTTTGGGTAAGTTAAAGCCCACTAGTGGGGAAATATGTTTTTGTGATAAGAAAGGAAACAAGGTTAAAGTTAGTTGCAGTCAAATAAGTTATCTAGCGCAAGACAATTTTCTATTTCCAGCATCTATCAAGGAAAATATTACCATGTTCAATAGTAAATTAGATAAAGCTGTTGAAAGATATGTAAAATCAGTTCAATTGGAGTCAGATTTGGCTGCCTTTCCCGCTGGCCTAGAAACGCTGGCTGATGTTGACAAAAATAATCTTTCCGGTGGTCAAAGACAAAAGATTGTTTTAGCACGTAACGAGATCCAAAATAAGCCCGTAATTTTAGCGGATGAGTCTACTAGTGCCATTGATGAGAATGCAACAAACAAAATAATTAGTAATCTTTTGAATAGTGATCAAACTATTATAGTTATTGCTCATAATCTTACTAAAGATACTAAAAAATTGTTTGATAGAGTGATAAATATTGACCCTAATCGAGGTGAAGCTAATTATGACGTTTAAAGGATTGTATTCAACTAATAAAGTTAGAATGATAATCATTTTACTACTAGAATTTATTACTTCTGGCTTAGTTATTGGTACAAGTTATATCAGTACGTATATCTTTTCTTTCATTCGCAAAAGAATGATAAATGAGTTTCTTTTGTTTTGCCTAATCGTGTTACTTTTATATTTTGCTAGTTATTTAGGCATGAATTTGTGTCAGTATTTAATTGAAAAACAAATTCAACAATATAATCATCAAGTAAGAGCAGAAATTATTGCCCATTTCTTTAATGATTACGCTCACCACAGTCCAAATAAAGTACAAAACATACTCACAAATGATCTTAACTTAATTAAATCCTCTTCTTTGAGCATTTATACTGATATTCCGTATTATGCTGCGCAAATTCTTTTTGTTATCTTAGTCCTCTGGTCATTTCATTGGAGCTTGTTAATAATAGTATTATTTTTAGGCAGCTTAAATTTGTTGCTCCCGCGCCTTTTACGAAAACCCTTGCGAAAAGCTGTTCGAAATTTATCTTCAGCTAACGCGTCATATTTAAAAACTGCAGAAAATTGGTTGGATGGATTAACTGACTTGCAAAATTTTATGGCTGGAAAAAAACTTTCAATTGTAATGGCAAAAGCCTCGAAAAAACTGGAAAAAGCAAATATTAACCGCACAAAGACTATGCAATTCTTATCAGTTTTGAATAAAGCAAGTTCAGTTTTGTTAAATTTCTTTCTATTGATTGGCACTGCTCTGTTAATTACACAGAAAATTATTCCTTTTGGCGTGATCGTTACCGTTGAAAATTTTAGTGCAAATTTATTAGAAGCATTACAGAGTCTTACAAATGAAGTTAGACAAATTTCTTCTGCTGGTCAATTAAATCAGAAAATTGCCAAAGATCGTGTTCCAGTGACTGATGTAACAGAGGGTATAGAGCCTATAAGTTTGCAGACCCACAACTTAAGCTATATTTTTTCTAACGGTCAAAAACTAACTTTTCCAGATATCACTATTAAACCACATGAAAAAGTTTTATTAATTGGTGATTCTGGTAGTGGCAAGACTACTTTCTTTAAATTGCTTTTGGGTATATTGAAACCTGCAACTGGTGCGGTGAATTTTTTTGATCAGAATAAAACCAAGCTTAATCCGCAAAACTTAAAGTTAGGTTATATTCCTCAATTTCCCGTTTTGTTTCCCGTAAGTATCAAGGACAATATAACAATGTTTAATAAAGATCTAGAAGAAAATCTAAACCAAGTAATTAAAAATACCTGTTTTAATCAGGACCTTAATAAATTTGCTGCAAAAGAAGAGACAATTATTAACTTAAATAATTTGAATGTGTCTGGGGGACAAAGGCAAAAAATAGTTTTAGCTCGGTCAGAGATTCACGAAAATCAATTTTTGTTAATTGACGAAGGTACTTCGGCAATAGATGAAGAAAATAGTGCGGTAATAATTAACAATATTCTTAATAGTCCTGTTACGGTATTTATGATAGCGCACAATTTGAATCAGAAGATTCAAAATAAGTTTGACAAAACGATTTATTTAAATAAAGGAGATAGGTTTTAAATATAATTTACAAATAAAATTAGTACAAAAATCCCCAAATTTTTTATCAAATAGAAAAACAAATCTAATTAATAAAATAGTTTTGACTACCTCTACTTTTTACTTAATTGCTTTTAACTGTTTCATTTACTTTGTTATAATAGTAAAGATAGAGTAAAGGGTGCAAATTATTTATGGACATAACAAAATTACAAGATTACCAAAAACATATTCGCAATTTTTCCATTGTAGCTCATATTGATCATGGTAAGTCTACGATTGCCGATCGCATTTTAGAATTGACTGATACGGTATCTGAACGACAACTAAAAAATCAGATGTTAGACGATATGCCGCTGGAACGCCAACGGGGCATCACCATCAAGATGAACTCAGTAGAAATTAAATATCATGCTCAAGATGGCGAAGACTACATTTTTCATCTAATTGATACACCAGGACACGTGGATTTTTCTTATGAAGTTTCCCGTTCCTTAGCGGCTTGTGAAGGTGCACTGTTAGTTGTAGATGCTTCGCAAGGTGTGCAAGCCCAAACTTTGGCAAATACATACTTAGCAATTGATGATGATTTGGAAATAATGCCTGTAATTAACAAGATTGATTTGCCATCCGCTAATCCGGAGCAAGCTAAAGAAGAAATTACAGAAATGTTGGGATTAGATGCTTCCGACGCTGTTGAAGTTTCCGGTAAAACTGGTCAAGGAATTAAAGAATTGCTTGAACGCATAGTTAAAGATATCCCAGCTCCTAATGGAGATCTCCAAGCACCGTTAAAAGCGTTGATTTTTGATTCAAAATATGATGACTATCGCGGTGTTGTCCTATCTGTACGGATTGAAGAGGGTACAGTTAAACCCGGTGATAAAATAAAAATTATGAATACGGGTAAGGAATATGAAGTTACTGAAGTTGGGGTTTCTAGTCCACATCCGGTTAAAAAAGATATTTTGATTGCTGGGGATGTTGGCTATCTGACAGCAAATATCAAGTCTGTTCGTGAAACTCGTGTTGGTGATACCATTACTTCTGCTGAAAATCCGACAGCTGAACCACTTCCTGGTTATCGCCAAATACCACCAATGGTATATTCTGGTATGTATCCTGTTGATAATTCCAAATATGACGATCTTAAGGAAGCTTTGCAAAAACTGCAGCTAAATGATGCTGCTCTGGAATTTGAACCTGAAACTTCGACCGCTCTTGGATTTGGATTTCGTTGCGGTTTTTTAGGCTTGCTTCATATGGATGTTGTACAAGAAAGACTAGAGCAGGAATTTGATTTAGACTTAATTATGACCGCTCCTTCTGTTGATTATCATGCCATTATGAATGATGGTACAACAAAGGTAATTGATAATCCTTCTGATTTACCGTCTGCAGGTGAATATAAAGAAGTGCAAGAACCTTTCGTCAAGGCTGAAGTAATGGTTCCGAATGATTTTGTCGGTCCTGTAATGGAATTATGTCAACGCAAACGTGGCGAGTTTGTGACAATGGACTATTTAGACAAATATCGGGTTAACGTAATTTACAATATGCCGCTAGCTGAAATTATTTATGATTTTTTTGATGATTTAAAATCTTCTACTAAAGGTTATGCCTCACTTGATTATGAAATTACGGGCTATCGGGCAACTGATTTAGTTAAAATTGATATTTTGTTGAATAAACAAGTGGTTGATGCTCTTAGTTTCATTGCTCACCGTGATGAAGCTCAAAATAGAGCGCGACAAATGACCTCAATGCTTAAGAAGTTAATTCCTAGACAAAACTTTGAAGTTGATATTCAAGGAGCAATTGGAGCAAAAATAATTTCGCGAGCAACTGTAAAGCCTTACCGCAAAGACGTCACTTGGAAAATTCATACGGGTGATCCAGATCGAAGGGCAAAGCTTCTCGAAAAACAAAAGAGAGGTAAAAAGCGGATGAAAGCAGTAGGTCATGTTGAAATTCCTCAAGACGCATTTATGGCTGTTTTAAAAATGAATGATGATGACTTGAACTCGAAATAAGAAAGAATTACAAAAAGGCAAAATTAATTAATGATTGAATGGCATGAGCGCAAAAATGAAGAATTAGCTCCAAAATTGATTGAAAAGTACCAGCTTAGTCCGCTTACGGCTAAGCTGCTTTCTTTGCGTGGAATAAATACTGCAGAGAAAATTAACTTTTGGTTTAATGCGACTGAAGATGACTTGGCAGACCCTTACTTAATGCACGATATGAAAAAAGCTGTTGACAGGATTAACCAGGCAATTGATGCAGGGGAAAGAATAACTATTTATGGTGACTATGATGCAGATGGTATCACTGCGACAAGTATCATGATGGAAACACTTGGGATATTGGGCGCAGACGTTAATTTTTTCATACCCGATCGTTTCCGTGATGGTTATGGTCCCAATCTAGATGAGTATAAGCGCATAGTAGCAGAAGGTACAAAATTAATTATAACTGTTGATAATGGCATTACAGGAGTTGAAGAAGTAGCCTACGCTAAGAGCATGGGCGTAGATACAATAATTACCGATCATCATAAATTTCAAGACAAAGTGCCTGAAAGCTATGCGTTGGTTCATTGTAACTACCCTGGCCAAGATTATCCGTTTGATGACTACTGTGGTGCTGGAGTAGCCTATACTATTTGCCGAGCTTTAATGCAAGATTCTATGCCAGAATTATTGGAACTGGCAATGATTGGAACCATTGGAGATATGGTTAAGGTTTCAGGAGAAGGTCATATTATCGTTAAACGCGGTTTAAAAATGCTTAATGAGACTGAGCGGCCGGGACTAAGAGCTTTAATAAAAAAAGCAGGTTTACAATTAGGACATATTGATGAAACCGATGTTGGCTTTAACATTGCACCAAGATTGAATGCTGTAGGCAGACTGGATAATGCGAGTTTAGCCGTTGACTTACTATTATGTGAGACTGACGAAGAAGCTGAAAAAATAGCAGATAAGATTGAAGGTCTAAACGATGAACGTAAGAATTTAACGGCTGAAGTTTATCAATCCTGTATTAATCAGATTAAAAATAATGGTTGGCAAAGAGCTAAGACTTTAGTTTTATATAATCCAAAATTCAATGAAGGGGTTTTAGGATTAGTTGCAAATAAATTGGTTGAGAAAACTCATAAACCGACTATAGTATTGACCAAGAATGAAGAGGGAATTATCAAAGGTTCGGGAAGGTCTGTAGATGGTTTTAATCTTTTTAACGCCTTAGAGCTTTTAAAGGATAAACTTTTTCTTAAATTCGGTGGTCACGATTTTGCGTGTGGCTTGTCTATGACCGAAAGCAAAATTTCCTCTTTACGCAAATCATTTGAAGATAGTTTTACGGGTACTTTTAATCAAAATATTCGTTATTATGATTGTGAACTACCTTTTTCTCATCTTGATTTGCAAATTATAGCTGATATCAAACAGGTTGGTCCTTTTGGCACTGATAATGTCAAACCCATTTTTAGCATTACTCATCCAAAAATTAACAGCTGTTTTTACATGGGTAAAGATAAAAATCATATCAAATTAAGCATTAGTAAAGACCATAATAAAGTTGATGTTGTAGGATTTAATAAGAAGTTCCTTACAAAAATTCTTTTGCCTTACATAGATCAGCTATTCATAGAGCTACAGGAAAATTGTTTTCGTAATCAAATAAAATTGCAAGGCATTATAAAGGGAATCATTTTTGCTGCACCAAAATTAGCAGTTCCTGAACCAGTTGTTGATTTGCGCAATGAAAAATATGTGATGGGTTTTGCAGACAGATATTTGTTATTTGATAAAAGAAATAAAAATTATGCTTCTAGTCTGTTTGATATTGATCCTACAAAAATTACATTGGTAAATGATTATGACAATGAAGGTGAAGTTGCAGTCTTTCTAGATGTCCCTCACAATCAAAAAGAATTGAATTTTGCGTTGAACAATAGTTACGAACAACTTTATTTACACTTTCTTATGGATCAACTGCCAGTACAACATTTGCCGCTAAAATCTGATTTTGAAATCTTGTTAAAATATATATATTCTCACCCTGGTCTGACACTGCAAGATTACCGCAAGGTCGGTAAATTTATAAAATTAAGTTACGATAACATTCTCTTTATTTTGCGAGTATTCTTTGAACTGAACTTTATTCAGTTAGAAGATGATAAAATATTTGGCGTTAATAATCCTGTCAAAAATAAACTAACAAATTCGAAATATTTTCAAGCTACCAAGTCACAGATTTCTTTTGTAAACGAATTACGGCAAATGCCGAGTCAAAAATTACTAATGTACGTGAATGGGCAATTAAAGCAACATTAATTTTTCTTGCTTTTAATGCTTTTAAGCCCAAAATTTGTTAGAATATAAAGGTCGAATAAGCTTTAGCAAGAAAGTTAAGTTTTTGGAGGTTTTTCTTCTTATGGCAAACGATTTTGAGAAACATATTGCAAGTGTCAAGGATTTTCCGAACAAAGGTATAATCTTTCGGGATATCACTCCTGTGCTACAGGATGGCAAATTGTTTCAAGCAGCTACACACAAGTTAGCTGAATACGTTAAAAGTAAAAATGCCGATATAATTGTCGGTCCCGAAGCTCGTGGATTTATTGTTGGTTGTCCGGTGGCAACAGAATTAGGTATTGGTTTTGTGCCAGCTAGAAAGCCACATAAATTGCCGCGGGAGGTCGAGCGTGCTTCTTATGACCTGGAATATGGTTCAAATAGTTTGGAAATTCATAAAGACGCCATTAAACCCGGTCAGCGTGTTGTGGTTTGTGATGATTTACTTGCTACTGCAGGAACTCTAAGAGCCTGCAAGCAATTAATTGAAAACCTAGGTGGAGAGTTAGTAGGTTCTTGTTTTTATATTGAACTACCAGATCTAAAGGGAAAAGAAAAATTACCAGGACTTGACGTATTTTCTCTAGTCAAATATCATGGTGCTTAATATTTATTAATTGGAACTTTAAGCCTCAAATTTTTAAAAGATAATAAATGTGCATGAAGTGCTCTTTAATAGTTAGATTTTTGTAATCTGCTGCTAAGAGCATTTTTTCATGATTAAATATTTTCAGATAATAAAAGCAGCAAATGATTTAGATTTTGGCATAATTTTAAGATTTCAATAAAAGCGCCTTCTGAAATATGAAAAAAACTTTGAATTTTGAGTCTAAATTTTTTACAAGCTCAGGTCAGGTATATATAATGATACAGTATTTCAAAAAAGGAGAATAGAGTAATTTGCAATTAAGAAGAGCAACAATGGCCGATTTTGACCAAATTATCGCTATTTTAAAAGATGGAGCTAATCAATTAGCTGAACATGGTGTCAATCAATGGCAAGGAGACTATCCTTCTAAAGGTCAAATTAAAGAAGATATTGAAAATGGCTGGGCTTTTTTAGCTGTTTCCGAGGATAAAGAAACTGTTGGTGCAATTGCCATAGTAGATGGCCCTGACCATGTATACGATCACTTGGACGGTAAGTGGCTGAGCAATACGGATAAATATGTTGTTATTCATCGTGTAGCAATTCATTCTCAGCATTCTGGTAAAGGTTATGCTACTAAACTATTACAAGCTGTAATTAATGATATAAAAGTTAATCGTGATGATATTGATTCAATTCGAATTGATACTCACGAAGACAATAAAGCAATGCAGCATTTGATTGCAAAAATGGGTTTTACAAAAGTTGGCCTTTTACATGGTGTTTATCGTCCAAATGAAACATCATATGTATATGAATTAAAAAAGTAAAATCAAAAGATTAATCGTTATTTAAACATAAAAAAATATTGATTTAAAAGTAAAAAAGTTGGATAAAATTGTTTACTTTAGTTATTTTATGTATTAATATAAATATAACGAATGTAATTTAAAGCATTTGTTATAAACGTACAACCAGTGAAAGGGGGGATTCAAGGGTCAACTAGCAATATAACTATCTATCTTTGCTATTGGCTCGCCTCTTATTAAATAATTAACTTTCCTGATTAATTTAACTATTTTTTCCTATTCTAAATTATTATACCAAATAGCATATACAAAACCTTTTTATCGGTGTGATGGAAAAGTCAGGAACTCATCGGTAAACCTTAAAAAACCTGATTACGGAAAATTTCCGCAATCAGGTTTTTCTTTATTTGAATTTAAAATTACCTATTCTTCATTATTGGCTGATAGAATAAATCAATCACGATTGCGGCTATCAAAGCAATAGCAAAAGTAAGCAATAAATTCGTCCAGTTTATTTTTGCCATAGCTATGCCAAACAGCGCTAGGATGACCGTTAGAAGGACGTCTCCTAATTGTGTCAAGCCAACTGCTTTAGACGGATAATCCTGCCAGAAGTATTTCTTTGTTCTGGTAATTAAAACTATGAACATTGCGCTTAAAACCAAATAAACATAAACCATTGTTGATATTGTGCCGTGGCTCCAGCCATGAGTATTGAGATAAGCAATACCTGCTATTCCAATTACCGTCCAACCGAAAGCTAATGAAAAAGCGATTTTAGCTAATTTAGCCATATTCCAGTTTTCTGGTTTATAGGTAATGTGGGTTCTATCAGTACCAATCATCATTGTCACCATATTATTCATGATTGTATATATAACCATAGCGTTTAAGGCCATTGGAATATAGTTAAAGAAAAGGTAGCCAAATGTTAAAAGCATTGTCAACTGCGCAGTTCTGGCCAACTTTGTTAAGGACCAGGTAGTCATTCTTTGGTACACTCTGTGTCCAGCATCAAGTATTTTTACTATTGAAGACAAACCGTCATTTAAAAGCACCATTTTACCAGAACGTTTAGCTACATCGGCGGCATTAGAGACCGCTATACCAACTTCGGCTTGCTTTAGAGCAGGAGAATCATTCACGCCATCTCCAGTCATACCTACTATATAACCTTTCTTCTGGAAGAATTTAACCATGCGCAATTTATCTTCTGGTAAAACGTCTGCAATACCGGCTAGTTTGCTAGTATCTGTTTGGTCAGTAAAATCACGAATAGAGATTACTTCACCTTGCAAGTCAACCTGTTTAGCAACGGCAATAGCAGTTTTCTGGTTATCTCCAGTCAGCATAATGGGTTTTACTCCCCGTTTTCTGAGCTCTTCGAGGGCAGCCTTAGAATCAGATCTCACCATATCTTGCAAAATGAAAACACCGGCCAACTTTTCATCAATTAATAAGGCTACCGAACGTCCAGCACTGAAATCAATTTCTTTTGCCTTTTCGTTAGCATCTTGATCAATTAAGGAAAGTTGTTTAAATGAACCTAGTTTAATATTATGGCCATCACAGGTTGCCATAGAATAGCCAGTGCTTGAAGTAAAAGGCGTGAAGTCGGAAGCTGACTTAATGCTTAATCCTTGTTTTTTAACATATTCGTCAATTGCAGTATCAATGAGTTTTTTGTTTCTCTGATCCGTAGCAGCTGATGCTAATTGTAGAACATCATTATTATTCATTGAACTGAAATTAGTCCATTGGCCAACTGCTGTTTTATTTTCGGTAATTGTTCCTGTTTTGTCTAGCAAAATCAAATTAAGGTTGGCTGCATCTTGAATACCGGTTAAATCAGAAGTTAATACTCCTTCTTTACTCAAACGGGTTGCTTCAAACGAGTTAGAAAGAGCAAATGTGGAAGGCATAGCAACTGGTATTGAAGCAATAAACATCATTGCTAAAAATGGCAGCATGTTAATCAGATTATTTAGGTCACCACCCTTAAAGAAAGAAGCAATGACAATTACTAAGGTCAGAATTCCATCAAGAATGCACAAATAGTAAATAATTTTAGTTAGCAGTTGTTGCAGGTGACCAGGAGCTGCAGAATTATTAATTAAGTTAATTGTCTTACCGGAACGAGAATCAGCACCGGTAGCAGTGACGACTGCTAAGCCATTGCCTTCTGTTACAGTAGTACCGGCAAAGGCTGTATCTTGTGGATTTTTCCGCACTGTTCTTGCTTCGCCTGTAATTGAACTCTCATCAGTAGAAATTTGTCCCTCAATCAGCTTCACATCGGCAGCCAAAACATCCCCAGCTTGCATACTGATTAAGTCACCAGGTACTAAATATTTTGAGTCAATATTCTGCCACTCCCCATCTCTTTGAACAGAAATTGTAGGAGTTAATTTATGTGAAATATTATTCAGAACTCGCCTTGATTGCTTTTTCTTAGAAGCTCCATTCCATGCAGCAAAAAGTAGCATCAATAGCACAAATAATGATTGTATCCATTTTCCTAACACACACTCTAAAAGTAGGGCAGCTTCGAGAATCCATGCTGATAAATTCCATAACTTGGATAAAAATTCTTTAAAAAAGTTGAATTGAGGTTCAGGAACCTCGTTTAATCCATTTTTCTGCAGAAGTTTATCTGCTTCGGCTTGACTTAAGCCAGTAATTTTTTCAGCCATAATTTTACTTCCTTAGTTATAAATACTTAATTTAAATTAGCATAAAAATAAGACTTTTGCTAGCAAATTAGAAATTATCATTTGCAAGTTTGTTTTAATTTTGTATTTAAAATAATTATAGAAAAGTGTAAAATAAGTATAGTAGTGTATTAGTACACCTAAATTTAAATATATCTTTTTAAAAAATCGAATTTATTCGCTTTTAATCTAGGAGGTGGAATTCATGTCAGTTAAAAAATTTATTGTGACTGCACTATTAACACTCACAGCTCTATTTTGCTTACCCTTCTTTGTTCACAATGAGATTATAGATTATTTCAACGTTGCAATTCCTGAAACATATAGTTATGCTAAGGTCCCAAAAAATACGCAAAAATATTTTAATGTTCAAGCTTATGATTCTAAAACCGGCAGAAAGCTTCCGTACAAAATAATAAAAGTAGGAGGCTATGATCCAAGCAGGCAATATATTAAAATTGTCCATAAAGGGCAGTATGTGAAAGAAATTAAATATGTTTCCAAAAAGGAATTTCAAAAGAAAGTTCATTCCGAGAGTTAGATGGAAGGAGATATCATGTTTGAAAAATTTTTGGTTCCAGTTTATGTCTGTTTTCTGATTATGACTAACCAAATTCCATTAGATCATAATTCTTGGATTGATAGAGTTGATCCTGCTATTCCAGAAGTAATTAGTTATGCGCAGGTGCCAAAAAATACGCAAAATTATCTAAACGTTCAGGCCTATAATCCTGATACTGGTAAGAAATTACCATATAAAATTGAAAGAGTAGGTGGTTTTGATCCAAGTAGACAATATATTAAGATCGACCACAAGGGACAGTACGTGAGAAAAATTGACTATATCTCCGAAAGTACTTACTTAAAAGCAATTAGTCAAAAAGACGACTAGCCATAAAAATAGCACAAAAAAAGCCTGCAGCAATGCAGGCTTTTTTCAGGCTAACAAATTAATCTTTGTCAACGCTGTCTGGGAAAGTAGCTAAACGCTCGCCTTCACCAAGTTCTTCTTCGATTTCAAGTAAACGGTTGTACTTTTCAACACGTTCTGAACGAGCAGGTGCACCAGTCTTCAATTGACCACCGTTAACAGCAACGGCAAAGTCAGCGATGAATGTGTCACCAGTTTCACCTGAACGGTGAGAAATCATGGTGTTGTAGCCATTCTTACGTGAAAGACGGATAGTTTCCAAAGTTTCAGTAACAGTACCAATTTGGTTTAACTTAATCAATGAAGCGTTACCGGCACCTTCCTTAATAGCTTTAGTCAAAAGCTTAGGGTTAGTACAAATGAAGTCATCCAAAACAATTTGAATTCTGTCTTTGTGGCTTTGAGTAAATTTAATCATGCCATCAACATCATTTTCATCGTATGGGTCTTCAATTGAAATTAATTCTGGGAACTCGTCAAGTAACTTGTCGTAGTATTGAGCTAATTCTTCATCGTTAAATACTTTACCTTCGAAGTGGTACTTGCCGTCTTCTTTGTTGTAGAAGTAGGAAGCAGCACAGTCACAAGCAATGGCAATATCTTCACCAGGCTTGTAGCCAGCCTTAACGATAGCGTCGTGTAAAGCTTGCAAAGCTTCTTCAGAGTTCTTCATATTAGGTGCGAAACCACCTTCATCACCAAGGCCAGTTTCGTAACCCATGTCTTCAAGAACTTTCTTCAAAGTATGGTAAGTGTTAACGATCTTTTCAAAACCATCGCGGAAAGAAGTCTTCTTAACTGGAGTGATCATGAATTCTTGCACGTCGATACCATTGTCAGCGTGCTCACCACCGTTAATAACGTTGTGGAAAGTTTGTGGCATTTCAAGATCAGTGCCGCCAAGGTATCTATATAAAGGTTGGTGGCTGTCTTTTGCTGCAGCAGCTGCAGTAGCCATTGATACGCCTAAAATAGCGTTAGCACCAAGTTCAGCCTTGTTAGGGGTGCCATCTAATTCGATCATTACACGGTCAATGTTTGCTTGATCATGTGGATCCAGACCTTTTAATGCCTTAGCAATTTTAGTATTTACGTTTTCAACGGCTTTGGAAACACCTTTACCGCCTACACGACTGCCGCCATCACGTAATTCAACTGCTTCATTTTCACCAGTTGAAGCGCCTGATGGAACTTCAGCTTTACCAACAACACCGTTTGATAAGGTTACAAAAGCCTCAACAGTTGGATTACCACGTGAATCATAGATTTCCAGTGCATGAACATTTTCAATGACTGATTTTAACATCTAAAAACCTCCTAAATAATAAATGCTGTACAAATTTTTATAAGTACATACATTAGTGGAGCACACGCTCCATATCTACACCACAAATTTTAGCTTAAGTTTGTGATTATGTAAACATTTGTAACCGATTTCTAATGTTAAAAAATATTAAAAAAATTTTTATCGCTTTTTTCTGGTATTTGATTTATTATTTAGCTATATATCTTTTTGAATATATAGTTTATTTATATAAGGATACACAAATATGGATAAAGTAAAGTTAATAATAGACTCTGGCGCAAATGACAGAGCAAATGAAAATCTGACTGTTGTGCCATTAACTATGACAATTGCAGGAAAAGATTTTGTTGATGACGAAAATCTTGATATCAATGAATTCATTAGCAGCATGGAGAAAAACACGGAGGAGGGCAAAACTTCCTGTCCCAGCATTAATGAGTGGCTTGAGGCCTTAAAAGGATCTGAATTTGCAATAATGATGACAATTACTAGTGGACTTAGTGGCAGCTTTTCATCTGCTTTTCAAGCTAAACAAATATATGAAAAAGATCATCCTGATAGCCATGTAATTGTGATTGATTCAAGGACTGCTGGCCCAGAGATTTCAGTTATTCTACAAGAAATTCGGAAATTGGTTAATAGCAAAACTCGTTTTGTAGATTTGGAACAAAAAATATCTGATTATAAGACACACACTCATTTGTTGTTCGTATTAAAATCACTGCATAATTTAGCACTCAATGGGCGAGTTAATATGGCCGTGGCTAAAGTCGCTAAAGTTTTAAATATTGATGTAGTAGGTACTGCCAGTGAAGAGGGTAAGCTAGAGCCTTTAGCAAAAGTACGTGGAATAAAGCGTGCCTTTAAAGAAGTTCTGAAATTAATGAGTGAAATGAAATACAAGGGTGGTAATTTAATTATTGATCATTGTAAAAATGAAAAAGATGCTGAAAGTTTAAAAGCAAAAATTTTAGCATTTTATCCAGAAGCAGAGATCAAAATTCGCTCAATGAGGGGACTTTGCACGTTTTATGCCGAAGAAGGCAGTTTGATGGTTGGTTTTGACGATTTGTAATTTTGTGGCAAATAAAAAATTCCTTTTTTACACTTGTTCTCTATCTAACAGAATATAAAAAAAGGTGATTTAGCCCTAGCTTAATAAAGTTAGGACTATTTTTTTGTTGATTAATGAAAGCGCTTAAATACAAAAGCTTGTGAAGTTAAATTCATCTTCAAAAGCGCATTACATAGTGCTATAATGAAATTAGATAGCGCTTACATCACAAACTCATATAGTGTTGTCTAATAAGTTTTATCAAGTTCTATGTTAGAAAGTGAGAGAAATTAATTTAGCACTTGTTAAATTGATTTCGTCGGAGGAATAAAAATGGATATACTTAAAACAGTTCTTGCGATCATCCCTATCGTTTGGCTGATACTTTCCTTGGGTGTTTTTCGCATTCGAGGAGATTTGTCGTGCTTAATCGGCTTTGCTTTATCAATAATTCTCAGTATTGTCGGTTTCCACTTTTCGTTTTCAAACAGTATTACTGCCGGAATTGATGGCATAATTATGGCTTTATGGCCAATAATTTATGTTATTATTTCCGCTCTGTTTATCTACAATATCAGTAGAAAATCAGGGGGAATGGATACAATAATGTCTATGTTAACTTCAATTACTAAGGATATGAGATTCTTAGTATTGATCTTAGCATGGGGATTAGGCGGATTTTTGGAAGCCATTGCCGGTTTCGGTACTGCGGTAGCGATCCCTGCAAGTATCCTAATTATGTTGGGTATGAGTCCTATTAAAGCAGCCGTGGTTTGTTTGGTAGCAAATACTGCTCCTACTGCTTTTGGTGCCGTTGGTTTGCCAGTAACAACTCTGGCTAAAGTAACAGGTCTAGGAGTTACTGAGTTAGGTTATTTAATTGCTATACAATTATTTGTTTTAATGATGATAGTTCCATTCGTTTTGGTCATGATGACTGAAGGTAAGGGACTTAAGTCATTTAAAGGAAAAGGTGTTTTGGTTTGCACCTTGGTAGCTGGTTTAACATTTGCGGTTCCAGAAATTTTCATTACTAAATATTTAGGTCCTGAACTACCATCAATTGTAGGTTCAATAGTTTGTTTACTATGTTTAGTAATTATTATTAAGAAATATAGCAGCAAAGATGAAGTTGCATCCGCTAGTGCTGAAAAGGACGATAAAGCTCCAATTTCAACTGCTGATAAAATCAAGGCTTGGGTACCATTTATTTTGGTATTTTGCTTTATCATTTTCACTTCATCAATGTTCCCAGCAATTCATAATGCACTAGCAAGCGTTAAAACCAGTTTCCACTTCTATAATGGTGCAAATGCCAAGCCAGTTGACATTGACTGGTTGTCATCACCGGGTACTTTAATTTTACTGTCGAGTATCATTGGTGGTGCTATTCAAGGTTTGTCATTTAAGGAAATGTTTTCCGTTTTGACAAGTACTATCAAGCAATTGGTTAAAACAATTATCACTGTTTGTTCTATTGTGGGCTTGTCCAAAGTAATGGGTTACAGCGGAATGATTGATGTCATTGCAGTTAGCCTCGTAACTTTAACTGGTGCATTTTACCCAGTAATTTCACCAATCATCGGTGTTCTAGGTATCTTTATCACTGGTAGTGATACTTCAGCTAACGTTCTCTTTGGTGAATTGCAAGTACAAGCTGCCCACGCACTGAAAGTAAGTCCATACTGGCTGGCAGCTGCTAACATGGTTGGTGCTACCGCCGGTAAGATGCTTTCACCACAGAACATCGCAATTGCTACAGGAGCTACTGGCCTTGAGGGTAAAGAAGGAGTTATTCTTAAGAAAGCTCTGCCTCATTGTGCATGGTACACTGCATTATTGTGTGTGATCGTGTTTGTGTTAGGAAAGATGCTTAGTTTCCTATAAATTGTTTCTATATAATAATTATCGATAAGCAAAAACAACCTCAAACCAAAAGTTTGGGGCTGTTTTGTTTTTAAATAACCATTAAAAGTAATTGTTGAGAAATACTAAAACAAAAGACGGCTAGAGAGGTGGCGCCGATAATATCTGATGGAAAGTGGGCTTTGAGACTGATACGAGAAATGACAACCATTAGCCAAATTGCAAGTAAAATCCATAAAAGTCTATTACCTAATTGACCTGCAAAAAGTCGCCAGATAATTAAAGCCATAACAGTACTTCCTAAGACATGACCACTTGGAAAGCTATAGCCTTCTTCTAAATCTGAATGCAGAATTGGACGTTTTCTGCGCATCCATTTTTTTAAAAAAATCCCAATCAAATCGGTAAAGCCTAATGTAAATAAGGCCCAGAAGGCAAGTAAATTTTCATTATTACTAATTAAAAAACTTGCTAAAAATACATCCAAAACAACCAGCAGTTTAGGATCGTTAATAAATGCAATTATTTGCCAGCCAATGCCATCACGCCTTCTAATCAATTTGTGGTGCAGCCAGTGATCGAATAGATTGAAACGCCGTGAATTTCTGACATTAAAGATAAGTAGTATTAGTATTAGAGCAGATAATAAAGATATCCAAAAATTAATATTCAAAACACATCCCTACCTATAATTTATATTCGCTTGTATTTTAACAGCAACATGGCAAAGCATAAAAATTAAAATCTACTCTTGAGCAAAACTTAATATTTGTAATTTAAAGGAAATTCAGAATTTGAACTTTACTAAAATTAGTTTTAGCAAGGTAATTACTTTAAAAAAAAGCTTGACTTTAATTAAAACCAACTTAAAATTATCATTATCAAGTTAGGGCGTAATTTAGGAGGAAAAAATGAATAATAATCACACTTCTAAGCAAGAGACTGTGGGTGAAGCTATACGTGATATTGCTCACCATGAACATAACTTTGCTTTAGCTGATAATTCTACTAACCATCTTGGTGATCTCGTTATTTATGGCACCCTTTATCTTTTTACACTTTTATTTTCTGATATTTGGTTTGACTGGCTGTTTGTATTGTTGGCTATTGTTGCAATCATTAGCGTAATCCGTTATCAAAACTTCTTGCGACACAAGGTTAATTCCCAAAAAATGACTTCGTTTTTCGTAAATACTAGTTTGATTTCAACTGGTGTGAGGTGTTTTGTAATAGGAAACGCACCATTACTAGCTCTTAGTATGCATACTCAGGGAAAATTTAACTTCTCCATTTCTTTGCTGGTTGGCTTAATTACTGCTTTGATTGGAACGACTTGTCAATATCATTACCTGACTAATCATCAAGTCATTGACAGGCAAAAGGAATCACCAAGCAAGACCTGCAAAAAAGCTTTTGATTTTAGTATTAAAAGTTGCAAAAAGGGTTATGTCAACCAAGGCTTTTTCTTTGATATTGCGTGTGGTTTTGCCCTTTTGGCAAATCATTTTTCTTATAAAGAATTCATCTTAGTTAAATTTGAAGCTTGGCAATTTGTTTTAATTACTATTTTAATAGTATTGGGTACAGTTCTGTTTCAAAGGTTTTTACACAATAAAGTTGTTACAAATAATATAAGTAAAGGCTTTAAGTGGGGTACTTTATTAATGACGGCTGCGCGCGGCTATCTCATAAGTATTGCACCATGGGTTGCAGTGTGTCTGTTCACGGGCAATTCAATCAATTGGTTAGCGGCAAACCTGTTAGGTATATTTGTTGCACTTATTGGAACTGTATTGCAATACAAATATTTACATAAAGTCAGAGTCTTTTAAATGCAGAGCTAAGTATGAATATATTTGACTATGAGGACACTGATACAAAGATAAGCCAGTAAAAGTAATTTCTTTTACTGGCTTTTTTAATATTGAGAGCAGATTTGCTTATAAAGTTCGATTCTATGAAGTTTTAGATAATTAGCTTGAATAAAAAGCAATTTATACAATAGTGATGTGAACCCTAAAATTAGGACACTTTATATAAGCTGCTAACTGAGGACTACCTTCCAATATTCAATTTGAGTTAGTCCTTTTAGTTTGATCCTGATTCTTTTCTTATTGTAATACTCAATGTAGTCTCTGATTGCGTCTTCCAGTTCATTCAGATTTTTAAAACTTCTTTTCAAATCCATAAAAACATTTTCCGTTTAAGTATGACAAGTTAGGCCATCCAATGCTGGATACCTGAGCGAAGCCTGCCTTAACATGTCGATAGCAAATTTAAGAATTAAGCAACGAAATGGTATAGGAAATAATCTTATGGATGCAACCGTCAAGAATAGGCGTCAAGTAAGTCTTCTGTCCCTTGATATTGAACTCTATCGCATCTGAATACCAAATATGATTGGGAAAAAATGCACTGAAGTTTGTTTTAAGCAAGATCAGATTGGCAAAAAACAAAGTAAAAGAAAAAGAATCAAACAGTTTATTAGCAGCTTGATTCTCTTTAAATTACTCCTTATCAACACGATCTGACAAAGAACTATTTTATATGAAATAAAATAGTTCTTTGTCAGAAGACTGTCCGATGGCAACTGACTATTTGCCCAATTGTTTCTTATAATTACCTTTAGTTTGATAAGAATAATCATGCTTTATTTTGTTTCTTGTATAGACAGAGAAATATCCCATATTGTAATATGATTTCATTACACGTTTGCCATAAATTTTTCTTTTGGATAACCAAAAAGAACCAACTTCTTGATAATGATAGTTAAACTTATTCAAGACATAATAGGGTCTGCCATTTTGCTTATAACGCGTGACATGTAATTTTTTATATCCTTTTTTATTCAAGCTACAAAGGACTTGACCATTTTGTATAAATGCATGTTTAGTAATCTTTATATGATTCCATTTGTTATGCCCTTTATATTCGTACCAAGTACCTCTTAGTTCTGTGGGAGTAGCATTATGCCCTACATATTTGGCCTCTACTTTTGAAGAAAAGACCAGTCCAGTTGCAACTAATATTAATATAGAAACTAATCTTACCAAAGTTTTCTTTAATTTCATTTTATTCTCACCTTCCATTAAATTTTATCACTGAAATAAAAGGCCAGCAATTTATAATTTTATAACAATAAAGCCTGATTCAAGCGTCTTTTTGTAAATTTATCCGTATTGATTCGACTCATAAATTTACCCCTCAGACTCAAAATTTTTATAAACTTATAGAACTTTATTCTTTGTCAAGCTAACATTTTAGATTCTTAAAAATATTTCAAAATACTTGTTTTCTTAGGTTCGAAAGGCAAATGTCCTGATTAGAAGGATTAACAGCAAACTTTTAAAAAAAATTTCGAAAATATAATGTTGTAAAAATTAAAAACAAATGGTAAGCTACGAAATAATTTAAATATTTTTAACTACATTATTCATGGTACAACTAACTACATTATTTGATGAATTTTCACAAAAGAGGGTGAAAGAATGGATACTTACTTAACCAAAAAATCAGCAATTAAAGAATCAATTCCAACAATTTTCGGGTATATTGGCATAAGTATGGCTTTTGGAATTATTGGCAAAGCTAGTGGCTTTTCTACTTTAGAAGTTTCTTTAATGTCGCTTTTAATATATGCCGGATCCGTTCAATTAACCACTCTGAATATGCTAGTTGCCGGTAGTCCCATAGCTTCAATTGTTTTAGCAGCTTTCTTAGTCAACTCCCGAGTAATACTTATGAGCACGACTGTAGCAGGTTACTTAAAGCAGGAAAATTTAAAAAGGAATATTTTAATAGGAACATTTCTCACAGATGAGAGTTTTGCTCTAAGTATGAATAAAATCAATTATACAAATGACAAGTTAAATTTTACCTGGTTTAATACAGTAAATATTGTTTCTTACTTAACTTGGCAAGTTGGAACACTTTTAGGAGTAGTATTGGGCAGTTTTATAACTGATCCCAAAAAATTAGGGCTTGACTTTGCTATTGTAGCAATGTTTATCGGTTTACTTTATTTGCAGATAATTGGGGACAAAAAACTAAATAAAGTACTCCAAATAATTGTGATATTAATTTCTTTTGCGCTGACATATTTACTGACAATTATTTTACCTGCCAACTTAGTGGTAATAGTCGTAACCTTAATTGGTTGTAGTTTAGGAATGGTAATAAAGCATGTCTTCTTCTGAATACATTTTAACGACAATCATGTTCTGTGGAATCACCACCTTGTTATCTAGAGTGATACCATTTGTCTTGTTGAAAAAATTCACCTTGCCGCCAAAATTAGTTGAATTTTTGTCTTTTGTGCCTATAGTAATAATGGCCGCTCTTTGGTTTAGTAACCTATTAATAGCAAAACCAGGTCATTTGCCTCAATTTAACATGCAGTACGCTTTGGCTTCATTGCCAACATTTATTTCCGCAATTATTAGTAAGTCTCTCTTAATCATTGTGATAGTTGGTATGACTTCACTAGCAGTTCTTCGTTTAATTTAAAAAAAGAATGGTACTGTGTAAATTAAATACTAAAGTCGATCACCTTGTAAACATTTTTTATATTTTATAAATAGTTTGTAGTTTATTTATAATGTACAGAGTAAGAAAAAGCATGTAAAAAAGCATTGTGCTATATTGCTCAATGCCTTTTTGTAAAACAAAAAATATATAAGATTATTTTCATAGTAATGATAAAAGAAGGGTGCAGTTTATTTTTATAAAAATAATAGAAAATGAAATTTAGTAATTAATAATTAATTTTAAAGTTGGCGAACATTTTTATATGCTATTGACGATTTTTTCGATATTATCATCTTGCTGTGCTTTAGATTGATCAAGCATATAGGCATAAGTTTTTGCAGTTATTGTCATGTATGAGTTTCCTAAACGTTTTGAAATAGCATATAAATCAATTCCTTTACTGCTATGATAGAGAATGCAAAAGGTCATAAAAGTGTTGTATTTGTGTTACTTCTAAGAAATCTAAATTCGAACTGTGATCTCTTAGAGGTTTTTTGTTTTTTAAATATTTAAATCTTATTTTTTACTTAAGCCAATTAATTCTATAGTAGACAATATAACTTCTCCAGCAGTTAAATCAGCCGTTACTTTGCTGACTTGACCTTTTTCAGTATCTTTGCCTAATATTTCGTTTAAATTATTGTCAGACCCATCTTCTGATATCAAGTTACCTCTGCCTTTTATTGGCCGTATGACATACCTTCCGGGTTTAATATCAAGTCCTACTAACCATATACCAGCACTTATTTTTGTTTTATATGTATATTTATCTGGTGTTGGCGTGAAGCTTGTAGACTCTATCCAGTCTAACTTGATTTTGTCATTTTTTACTAAGTTAGTAGTAAAAGAAGTTAACTGATCTCCTTTATCATCGTTTCCTAAAATAACGTTAATAGTGAAATCGCTGTTAGATAAATTACCACTGCCCTTAACAGCTTTAATAACGTACCTGCCTGGCTTTATATCTCTACCGACCTTATACTTACCAGCGCCTAAAGTAACTGCTTTAGCTGTGTTCTTCACTGGTATAAATTTGGAAACCTTTTTTGAAGCATAGTCTGAAAGCTTTTTCCTCTTTTTTACAGGAGATGGTTTTATTGAATGAGTTGCGGTAGTTTTGTATGTTTCATCATGACTCTCGACTTTATTTGAAGTTGATACAAAGAAACCATAAATTAAAACTAGTATTAGTCCCCATACCCACCAACGTTTCACTAATGGCTCATTTGATGGATTTTTACTTGGTGTTAATGCTTCTTTATAATCTTTGCTATTTTTTGATTTTCTGTCGCTAATAATCATGTAAATAACAAATATTATTAGTGCAATTATCCATAAAAATTTCATTTGCCTTCTCCCATTATATTTTTAACAATACAATTACAATTTACCATTTTTATAAATGTCTTAAAAGAATAAATTGGCATATGTTTTTCAATGCTATTGAACAGCGTATTCTACATGGACAACTTTACTTAAAATTTTTCCCGGCTTATCTTTGTTTAAAACAATTGAATCATAATCATTATTTTCAGGAATTAGAAGCTGCATGGAATTACCTTTGCAATATAACATAAACAGCTTATTAGGAGGCACATGGTCAAAAGTTAGATTACGGTATCATTCAACATTTTGCTCGGCAGAAATAGTCCAAAAAATTATAAACTGGTAAAATTCAAAACTCAAAAAAGTATGT
>NZ_KQ034007.1:867484-1096979 GCF_000970755.1 Lactobacillus kimbladii | reverse complement strand
TATCATTTTTATGCCGTGCGAGAACATAATAAAAGCTTGTAATAGGTGATACTACAAGCTTTTTAACTTAATTTAAGGAGAGTACAGGATTTGAACCTGCGCGCCAAGGAAAAACTTGGTTCGCCGGATTTCGAGTCCGGTGCATTACCACTCTGCCAACTCTCCATAACGAATAACATTATACCTTAACTGAATATTTTTTCAACTTGCCATTTTCTTCTAAATTGAACAAGTGCGTGTTTGTTGTGTATTTGCTTGATGTAATATCGGAAAAAGCAATTAAATCAGTATACACACTAGATAGCAATATTATTCTTTTAGATCACCGATTGTCTTGAGATAGGTTTTAATTTTTTGTTCTACAAACTTGATATTATCGTCAATTTTCTTTTCCTGTTCATGTAAATTATCAAGCTGCTTAAACAGTAAAACAAGTCTGTCAGGTATAGTTTGGTCACCCTCATAGCGTAATTTGGTGTATTTTTGCATTTCTTTAATACTCATACCAGTCTTTTTTAAGCGGGAAATGAAACTAATCCATGCTACGTCTTTTTCAGTATAAATGCGACGATTATTTTCATCACGATTTGGGAAAAGTAATTTTTGCTTTTCATAATAACGCAGTGTGTCGATTGAAAAGCCACTAAGTTTCGAAAATTGACCAATTGAATATTTCATTGTAGTTCCTTTCTAAAAAATTCAAGCTAGGTAAATGATACATCGTCATATTTTACCACTACCAAAAAATTTTGAAATAGTAGTTGACATGGACTATACTCCAGCAACTATTCTATAAACCGTTAAAAAAGTTTACAAAACAAAAAGGAGAAAAACTATGAAAAATGATGAACGTTATCAAAAAGGTTTAGTAAATTTAGAAAAAGTTGATCAAGAGGGCGGCAAATCAGTTATTGATTCACTAGCTGGTTTATCTGAAGATGTAGGTCGCTACATTATTGAATTTGCATTTGGTGACGTATACGATCGTGGTGTCCTGGATCTAAAGCAAAGGGAAATGATTACTATTACAACTTTGCTGACACAAGGAGACACTGAACCGCAACTGAATGTTCATATCAATGGCGCTTTAAATGTCGGTTTAACGCCAAAGGAAGTAATCGAGACATTTATTCAAACTATTCCTTACGTGGGATTTCCGAAAGTGCTAAACGCGATTAATGTTGCTAAAAAGGTATTCAAAGATCGTGGAATAGATTTCACGCAATCGAATAAAAGTGAATAAAGTCATGACTAAAACTAGTTACTGTTATAAGTAAACTAGTTTTTTAATCTGAAGCTGATATAGTTCGTATTTTTATGACTATAAAACAAGCATGCATGAATTTAATTGTAAGTTAATTTTTGAGTTAAAGAAGTGAAATATGGAAAGTTCATTATCTAAGCGTGCAGCTGTTATTGACACAATTCCAACAGTTTTTGGCTATTTAGGAATTGCGTCCGCTTTTGGTGTGATTGCTCGCTCAACAGGTTTTTCGACTATTACAGTAATCATGATGTCAATCATAATCTATGCTGGATCGGCACAATTTACCACTGTTAGTATGCTAGTAGCAGGTAGTCCGATTGCTTCAATTATTTTTACTACATTTATGGTCAATTCAAGGATGATTTTAATGAGTACAATGGTGGCACCGTACTTTAAGAAAGATAAACTGGGCAAAGGTATTTTAATTGGCACGCTTTTAACTGATGAAAGCTTTGCTCTGGCAATGAATAAACTTAATTTTACAAATGACAAAATGAATTTCAGTTGGTTCAATACTGAAAATATGATTTCATATAAAACTTGGGTATTTGCTACAGCGATTGGTGCCATACTTGGCAACTTTATTAAAGATCCAAAACAATTAGGTCTTGATTTTGCAAATGTGGCAATGTTTATTGGTTTGTTATATTTGCAAGTAAACAATGATAAGTCTTTAAATAAGCTGTTACAAGTAATAGTAATTTTACTGACAATGTTGTTGACCTATATTTTGACAATGATTTTGCCACCCAGTATGGTTATTATTGTTGTAACCCTTATTGGATGTGCATTGGGGATGGTAATAAAACGTGTCTTCTTCTAACTATTTGTTTTTGACTATTATCGGATGTGGACTTGCAACTTGGCTATCGCGGATACTTCCTTTTGTTTTATTAAAAAAATTCACTTTACCTAAAGCAGTGGTTGAATTTCTATCTTTTGTACCGATAGTTATAATGTCTACTATGTGGTTTTGCAATTTATTCACAGCTCAACCAGGTCAATTGCCAAAAGCTAACCTTGAATATCTTGTTGCTTCATTTCCAACTTTTATAGCAGCGGTTATTAGCAAATCACTTTTAGTAATTGTTATTGTTGGGGTAGTTTCTTTAGCTTTATTACGATTTTTTATTTAGTGAAAGATCGATCAATAATTGGTTTATATTTCTGTAAATTTGAATTAAAAAAATTGTGAGTTATACTAATAAAAGTTGCTAATTTGTGCAAAAATCAAATCGGTTCTTAAATTAAATAAATATTTTGGTTGGAGTGAAAGACTTTCAAGAATTGTTCTCAGGTTTGGGTTGCCTGAGCAATTTTGAAGGTCTTTTTTGCTGTAGAAAGCTGGAAGGTAAATGAAATTTTTAGGAATGCTAGTTGTTATATTAATAGCTACCCTAATTGGCGGACAATTAAGTGCAAGGTTAAGATTACCAGCTGTTGTCGGCGAATTACTAGCTGGGATAGTTATTGGACCGGGAATCTTTAATTTGGTACAACCGGGCGGAATCATTAAAGTGTTCTCCGACATCGGTGTGATTTTTTTGATGTTTTTGGCAGGTCTTGACAGTGATATTAAAACACTAAAAAAACTTTTTCGTCCTAGTGTGTTGGTAGCTGCCTTTGGTATGATAGTACCAATTATTATTGCTTATATAACAGGCATTCTCTTTAATTTTTCACAGGTTGAAAGTTTATTTTTAGGCTTAACTTTTTCAGCTACTTCGGTTTCAATTTCGGTAGCCGTTTTGCAAGAAATGGGACGCCTGGAAGGAAAGGAGGGCATGACAATTTTAGGTGCTGCAGTAGCAGATGATCTGCTCTCAATATTACTTTTGAGCATTGTTAGTGGACTGACAGGTGTTTCTGAGCAAGGTTCAAGTATGGAAAAAAACTTTATTATTAGCCTCCTTGTTCAGGCAGCCTTTCTTATATTATTAGTTCTTCTTAGCATTTATGTCATACCTCGGTTAATTAGCTTAAGTCAGCGTCTGACATTGCCTGTTTCTGAAACATTTGTGGCAATGATTATTGTGGTATTAGCTTCTTGGGCTGCTGAAGAAGTAGGACTTAGTAATGTGATTGGCGCTTTTTTTGCCGGTTTGGCTCTCAATCGTACTTCAGCACAGAAAATTCTCAAAAAGAATTTTACCGTCATTGGTTACAGTAGTTTTATCCCCGTATTCTTTGTCAGTATTGGTTTGGACATGAGCATTAGAGGAATATTACACGATTTTATTTTATTTATCGTTTTGATTATTGGAGGTGTTTTATCAAAATTAGTTGGCGCAAGCTTGGGCGCAAAAATTGCTGGGTTTAGCAATTCCAGTTCCTTGTTAGTCGGGACCGGAATGGTTTCGCGCGGTGAAATGGCTCTCGTGGTTGCACAGATAGGTTTGACAAACCATCTACTTGCGCCAGCGGCATATTCAACTGTGATTGGTGCGATCATTATGACAACTGTGATTTCGCCCTTTCTGCTTAAATGGTCAATAATAAAAATGGATAAAGATAGATAAGGCAAAAGGACAGTTGACAGCAGTCATTTTCATAGATCTGACTTTCTAGTTAAATTTCTTAAAGTGACTTAAAAGTTATGTTAGTATTAAAAACGTGTTTTTTAACTGAAATTCAAGTAGAAGGTAGGAAGGTCGGATGAAAGTTCAGCTAAAAGCTGATATTTTTAAATTAAAATGGTACATTAACCAAATGCGTGGTTGGAGTTTTAAAACATATCTCTTATTAATGCTGGGGATTGGTATTATTATTGGGACTACTGTTGCGTCTCCAATTGATCAAATTTCATTATTGACAATGGTTGCTGCAATTTTAGGTTTCACTTGTACTCTTGCTATTACTAACGCCAGACAAATTAACGGTATTTTGGGTTTGATTTCAGCTACAATTTACATTATTGTTTCCGTTTATGCCCAAAATTATGCCAATGTAATTTTACAGGGCGTATATATTGTTATTTTGGATTTACCAGTGTTGTTGTTGCCGTCTTGGTCTAAAGATACGGAAAAACATATTCATGGTTTGACACTGACAAAGTGGCTTCTTACCATTATCTTTTTTGCCGTAGTGCTAGTTTTACTTTATCTGCTAGATACAAAAATTTTTACTAGTCCTAGGCCCTTAATCGATGCAACAGCGGGAGCGATCGGAATTACTGGATCTCTTCTTTGCACATTACATTTTCGCGAGCAATACTATTTTTGGACTATTCAAGGAGTACTTTCAATTATTTTATGGGGAGTTACCGCGTTTCAGGGGGATGCTAATCTCACCTTATTTTTAACATATATTTTGTATTTAATTAATGATTTACTAGCTTTTACCGATAAGCTTGTTAGCTGGTTTCATTGACAAAAAAGAAGTCTTTCATGTAAAAGACTTCTTTTATTTTGCTAAATGTTTTTTGACAATTCTACTTAATATCTTAGTTGCACCTTTGCCAGCCTTATCATCATAATAGGATTGGTAGCGAGTATCATTATCATAAGCATCGACTATTCCTAAATGGATTTTGCGGGAATAATTAGGCATAATAATTCGCAGCCAGTTTTGATGCTTGGTAAAGACATCATCACTCAAATCGGCTTCCTTAGAAGGATCTTTTACAATTGCTTGTAAATCGCGCACTAAATCAGCTTCAGTTTGTTTCATTTTATTATATTTTGCTTCAGTAAATTGACTTTTTTCCGACATGACTTCCTCCTGTAATTTGTTAAGATACTTAAATAACTATAACAACATTAGCTTGAAAAATCATGTCTAAATTTATTTGCGGAAAGTTAACCAGGCATAATTGGTAATGCTGGGCAAAAGACAAGAAATCTAATAAATAAAGCGCTATAATTAAGAGAGAGGCGAACTAATGATCACTTTTGTTTGGGCAGAAGATGAAAAACACCAAATTGGTCTAGATGGACATTTACCTTGGAAACTGCCTGCTGACATACACCATTTTAAAAAGATAACTTATGGACATCCCATTGTCATGGGTCGAAGAACTTTTATGAGCTTGCCTCATATTCTACCAGGTCGCAAGCATATTGTTTTAACAACTAGTCAGAAATTAAAAAATAAATTTTTTGCTGATCAAAGAGTTTTAATAATATCTACGCTCACTGAATTACAAAGATGGATTGATCAACACAAAAATCTGGAAATTTGTGTAATAGGTGGTAATTCGGTCTTTGACGCCTTGAAAAATCAGGTAGATTGCTTAGAAAAAACTGAAATAAAAGCCACTTTTATAGCTGATGTGACAATGACAAAACTTAATTATAGCCATTTTAAGATAGTAAAAAGGGAATTTCATCAGCCTGACAATTTAAATCTTTATCCTTATGAATTTTTAACTTATATGAGAAAGGAGAAGTAACATGAAACAAGTAATTGCTTCTACCGTCGTTTTGATAATTTGCATATTAACTTTGATTAGCAGTTTTATACTGGCAGAAAACTTAAATCATAATTATTGGTGGCAGGTAATTGGTATGGCCATTGTAACTTTTGCTGTAGGACAATATTTTTTTAAAACAATAAAATCATACCAAACAAATAAAAAATAATTTATTTTTTGGTTGACAGAAGATTTTTTAGATGTTAAATTAATAAACAATTAAATAATTAATACATCTTGAAAAGCAGAGTAGCTATTATTTTTACTAACAAAGAGAGCTGACGTTTGGTGAGAGTCAGTTAGTAAGGTGTAGTGAACATGGGCTTGAAACGATGACTGCTAGTGATATTTAGCTAGTGGCGGAGTTGCATCCGTTAGCATTGCAAGCTATTGTTAGATAGCTGTTGAGGTTTATTACGTGAGTAATAAACAAATTAAAGGTGGTAACACGAAGCACTCGTCCTTAGTTTAGGATGAGTGCTTTTTTTATTGAAAAATTGGGAGGTTTTTCTAATGATTAAAAAAAGTCGCAATATAATTATTGGAGTAATTGCAGCCATTGTAATTATTGCAATTGCTTGGTTTAGCTTTGGCAAAAAAGGGGATAGCAATCAAAAGAACCATGTTGTTACTGTAGGTATAGTTAGTGAGTCAAAACCCAAAGAGGTTATTTGGGATCACGCTGCGGCCTTGGCCAAGAAAAAATATGGTATTACGATTAAAATCAAGAATTTCACTGATTACAATCAACCAAATAAGGCCGTAAAAAGTGGAGACATAGATCTAAATGCTTTCCAACATTATGCTTTTCTAAAAGCTTGGAATAAAGCCAATCATGGTGGATTAGTAGCTATAGGACGCACAGATATAAATCCAATTAGGCTATATTCAAAGAAATATCATAAATTGAGCGAGCTGCCAAAAGGTGCCACAATTGCTGTTCCAAATGACGCAAGTAATGAATCTCGTTCTTTACTCGTTTTGAAAAATGCTGGATTAATTTCATTACGCAAAGGTAAAGCTCTTGTGACCGTTGCAGATATTGTGAAGAATCCTAAAAACATCAAAGTTAAAGAAATTAGTGCCGATCAATGTGGACGTGTGATTAATTCAGTCGATGCAGCAGTTATTAATAATGACTTTGCTCGTCCAGCAGGTTTAGGTGAAAAACAAACAATCTTTGTTGAGCCGGTAAATAAAGATTCTTATCAATGGATAAATATCATTGTAGCCAAGAAAGACCAAGCAAAGAACAAGGACTACCAGGCGGTAGTCAAATGTTATCAAACCGCTGAGACTAAACGGATACAAAAGAAATATTACGGAAATATGACTAGAAGTGCTTGGGACATTAAATTGAAGTAAAAATTTTAATGATCGGAGAAGATTGTAATGGGTATTATTGATTTAGAACACGTTAGTGTAGATTTTCCTGATAAAAAAGGCAAAATTGTGCAAGCAGTTCATGATGTTAGTTTAACTGTAGAAAAAGGTGATATATATGGCGTTGTGGGCTTTTCCGGGGCTGGTAAGTCTACTTTAGTCAGAACAGTTAACCTTTTACAAAAGCCGACAGCCGGCAATATTAAAGTTAACGGAACTGATTTTGTTAAAGATGGCAAACAGGTGATAGCTAACAAAGATTTACAGCTAGCTCGCAGAAAAATTGGCATGATTTTTCAGAATTTTAATTTATTAAATGAAATAAGCGTCGTTGACAACGTGTCCTTTGCCCTGAAACATTCTGGATTAAAAGAAAAAGAAATAAAGGAAAAATCATTAAAATTATTAGACTTAGTAGATTTAAGAGACAAAGCAAATTTTTATCCGGTACAACTTTCAGGGGGCCAGCAGCAAAGAGTTGCTATTGCCAGAGCTTTAGCGAATGAACCAGATATTTTGATTTCAGATGAGGCTACCAGTGCTCTTGATCCCCAAAATACTCTCCAAATACTGACATTGCTCAAAAAGCTCCAAAAAGATCTTAACTTAACTATTGTCTTGATAACTCATGAAATGGCTGCTATTAAGAAAGTTTGTAATAAAGTTGCCTTAATGCAGTCTGGACAAATTGTTGAAAAAGGAAGTTTAAGGGATGTTGTGCTACATCCTAAAAATGATTTGACCAAGAGTTTCGTGGGTGGCTCTTTGGAAGTAATCAACACTTTGAAATCTCTTAATATTGATAAGCTTGACAACGATAATGAGGCCATTTATCAACTTGTATATAGCATGGCTAATGTCACTAAAACAATTGTTGTTGATTTGTATCGTGAAGTAGGGGTCGAAGCCAGTATGTTATACGGCAATGTTGAATTGCTTGATGATGAGCCAATTGGTACTTTACTTGTTCAAGTCAAAGGAGACAAGACAAAACAGCAGGAGACGGTTGCTTATTTAAGAAAAGCGGAAGTTGCTGTCACTCGTTTAAACGAAAAGGGGGATCTATATGAGTAGTTGGTTTAGCAAAGTTTTTCCCAATGTTGTGCAATTAGGCTGGCTGGGAGACACTGGCTGGGGCACCAGCATTATTCAAACTCTGTATATGACTTTTTGGGCCGGAATTTTTGGCGGTATTCTAGGAATGGTTTTTGGTATAGTTTTAGTCTTGACAAAGAGTGATGGCATCAGGCCTAATAAATTTTGGTTTAACCTTTGCGATAAAATTGTTTCAATTTTTAGAGCAATTCCATTCATCATTTTACTGGCATTCATTGCTCCAGTAACACAAAAAATTGTGGGTACCCAAATTGGCATTCAAGCGGCTTTAGTTCCTCTTACATTAGGCTGTTTCCCATTTTATGCGCGACAGGTTCAAGTAGCACTTGAAAGTGTTGACCACGGTAAAATTGAAGCAGCACAGAGTTTAGGAGCTACGATCTGGGATATTATATTTAGCGTTTATTTAAACGAAGCCAGATCAGAACTTGCTCGTGTTTCTACCGTAACGGTTATAAGTCTAATTGGTTTGACTGCAATGGCAGGTGCAATTGGAGCTGGTGGATTAGGTAATACTGCAATTTCATACGGCTATAATCGGTTTAATAATGACGTTACTCTTATTGCGACTGTTTTAGTTATTATTTTAATATTTATTGTTCAGGTTATTGGTGACTTTTTCGCTAACAAATTAAATCATCAAAATCGTTAAAAATTTAAAAACAAAATAAAAACAACGAGTTGAATCTCGTTGTTTTTTCGTATTTAAAAGTAGAATTATTTAACTGCATCCTTCAATGCTTTACCAGGCTTGAATGCAGGTACTTTAGTTGCAGGAATGGTTAAAGTTTTACCAGTTTGTGGGTTTCTACCTTTTCTTGCTGCACGATTACGTACTTCAAAAGAGCCAAAACCTATGATTTGTACTTTTTCGCCTTTAGCCAAGTTATCCTTGATTGATTCGATTAAAGCATCGATAACTTTTTCTGCATCTTTTTGTTTAAGATCTGTCTTTGCTGAAACTTCTTTAGTAAGTTCAGACTTGTTAATTGAAGCCATAATTCTTCTCTTTTCTATAAAAAATATTACACATTCAATGCTATTAAATAGTTTGTTTTTTTTCTATACCAATCCACCTAAAGCATTGTGTCGCTTGATATTCGGCAACTTTTATTATTTTAGCACACATATAGCAACCTTCAACAGTAAAAAGCTAAATGTTAGCTTAATTTTTGTTGTTTTAACAAGCGGTTGACCATTTGCAGATAATTAAGGTAAAGGGGTTTGAACCGGGAATGTTTCTCCTTTTGCCAGGGCTTGGGTTTACCACAAAAATGTAAAATTGAGGTGTTTTTCATGACCCACTCGGTATTGATTTCACCTGTGCTCCTTGTTAAGTAAACAGAGAAAGCTCTAGCATCGTAGTTCCAGCGGGTTTCTGGAATTTTTAGAATGTCTTCTCCGTATAAGTAATTTAAGATATCTTGATCAGGTAAAATCAAAGTATCATGATGCTCTTCAATTGCTTGAGTAATTTCTGTAATTTTTATTTTTTTGCGCATCTGATCTAAGTCCATTAACATTATTCCAGAGTTAAAGTAGCCTGTTGATGTGCCTAGCCTAATATTATTGATTGAACTCATAATGTCCGTTAAACCTTCATGCACGGAAGCTGCAAACATTTTACCTTCAAGATCTAGTTCCCATAAGGGTACTATTGAGTTAATAACTAATATGTCAGGATCAAGATAAATAATTCGATGTAAATCAGGCGGCAAAATTTTACTTGAAAGTAATCTGAAATACATTTCTTTTGGATAATCATGCAAGTTGAGTAATGAATCAGGAAATTTAATATTCTTATTCATAGTTAAGGTGGATACTTTAATTCCTATTTTTTCTCCAAATTTTTTTAATTTATTCAGAGCGTGCTGGTTGATGTTATCGTAAATTAGCCAGACATGAAACTCTTCAGTCATATTGTTAAGCCTAAGAGAATACATCATAACTTCGAGTGGTTTGATATAGTTTTGGTCAATAGTGACTAGTATTTCAATTGGTTCTTTTTGCGACTTTTTCATGGATTTCTTCCTTTAACAACATTATTATGTTTTCACTATTTCTTAGTATAAAGCAAAAGTACATTATGTACCTCATAATATAAGTTATGAAAATGATATATCACAAAACAAAGCCGTAAATTAATTGTTTTGATTTTGTAAAAGAAATTATTTATTCAAAGTAGTAGAATGTATATAAATAAGTTTTTAACAATGAGGTGTCAACATGAAGAAAAAACTACTGTTAAGTGTAGCTGGAGTCGCATCTTTGACTTTAGGATTGAGTGTAACTAAGCCAGTGCTCGCCGCAGATACTCCTGCAGCAACCACCAATCAAAGTCAGACTAATACTGCAACTTCTAATACTGCAAAGGGAGATTCGAACACGACAAATACTAACGACCAAAGTCAAACCAATAATGGACAATCAAATACAACTGACAATACCAATAAACCTGCTACTGCAGATACAGACAAAAAGCCCAAGAAAAATAAAACTAATTCAAATAATGCGATAAAATATTTAGGCAAAACTGTCAAATTAAAGAGAAATGCCTATATATTTGACAGTAAGGGTAAAAGAATTAAAAACAAAAAACTGAAAAAAGGAACAATTCTTTCAGTTACGGGTTTTACCACAGTTAAAAATAAGAGCTACTTGCAAATATCATTAAATGGTAAGAAAACTAAGAAGAAAGAATACGTAAAGCCAGGTAATGTAAAGCTTTTTAAAGTTGCCAGCTATAAGGTAAAACGCAATGCTAAAGTTTATAATAGCCAAGGCAAGCTTCTGGTAAAAGGAAATAAATATTCATACGTTAAAAAAGGTACAACAGTTTTTGTATATAGTACAAAGAAGATCAAAGGTAAAAAGCTAGTAGGAATATCTGAAACACAGTTTTTAAAATGGTCTGATTTAGTTCATAAGACTGGTAAAGCAGTCATTAAATAATTGCGGTTTTGTTTTTCTTAGGAGGCATGCAAATGACTGATCCTGTTTTAAAGAGAGTAGCTGTCAGAAAATATACGACAGAAAAAGTTGCTCAAAATGATATTGATAAGTTGATCAATGCTTTTCAAGCATCTCCTTGTGGTATGCATCAAACTGATGTGATGCAGATGACAGTGGTTGAGGATGAAAAATTATTATCACAAATAGAACAAGTTACAAATAATGCTTGCTATAATGCCCCTTTATTATTTGTCATTAATGTCAAAAAGAACAATGAGTTTGGTGAAAGAGACGCATCTGTTGCTGCAGAAAACATAATGGTAGAGGCGGCAGAACTCAACTTGGGTTCGGTTTATCTAATGAATGCAGCAAGCGTGCTCAATTCTGCTAAAAACTTGGAAGAGAAGTTAGGTCTTCCGCAGAATTTTGAAACCTGTGTTATTGTTGCCTGCGGTCATGCTGCTGAACAACCAAATGATGATAGATCAAATAGATACAAAGTAGTAAGAAGATAAGAACTTAAGTATAAAAATCAAAGACTTTAGCTATCAGCTGCATTTTAATGACGCTAGCTAAAGTTTTTTATTTTGACGAAATTTTTAATTTATTGAAACACAAATGGTTTATATAAATGTTACTTGGTATAATAGTTATGTAAGCGTTACATTTATTTACTTAAGGAGCTAATTACATGAAAAAAATTATTAATGATCCTGCTAATGTTGTACCAGAAATGGTTAAAGGTATGGTGAGATCTTATCCTCAATTTATAACTAAAATAGAAGATGCTGAAGCTGTGATGAGAGCAGATAAAGACTCGATGACTGGTAAAGTAGGCATTGTCAGTGGGGGAGGCTCTGGCCATGAACCTACTCATGCTGGTTTTGTAGGTAATGGGATGTTGAGTGCAGCTGTTTGCGGGGAAGTGTTTACATCCCCAACACCTGATCAAATATACGCAGCCATCAAAGCAGTCGATCAAGGTCAAGGTGTCTTTTTAGTAATTAAAAATTATTCAGGAGACGTCATGAACTTTGATATGGCAAAAGATATGGCTGATATGGACAACATCAAAGTAAAATCAATTGTAGTCGATGACGATATTGCTGTAGAAAACAGCACATTCACGCAAGGTAGACGTGGTGTAGCCGGTACTTTATTTATGCATAAGATACTTGGCGCCATGGCTCAAAACGGCGCAAGTTTAGACGAAATTGATGCAGCAGCCAAAAAAGTTTTGCCTAATATTAAAACAATTGCAGTAGCCTTATCAGCTGCTACCAATCCCGAAACAGGCAAACCTGGTTTTGTTTTAAAAGATGATGAAATTGAATATGGCGTAGGTATCCACTCAGAGCCTGGCTACCGTCGTGAAAAAATTAAGCCTGCAAAAGACTTGGTGTCTGAATTGGTAGGCAAATTAAATGATGAGATGCATTTAGATCACAGCAAGAAATATGCGGTATTGGTTAATGGCATGGGTGCAACTCCATTAATGGAACAATTCATTTTTAGCAATGACTTGCTTGATAAATTGGCAGAGTTTGATGTTAAACCTGCATTCATGAAAGTTGGTAATTACATGACCTCATTGGATATGGCCGGTATTTCCCTCACAATTTTTGAAATAGCTGATGAAAAATGGCTCGGGTACCTTAATCAGCCCGTTGAAACAATTGCTTGGTAAAAGAAGGGAAGAATAATATGGGATTGACTGTAAACAATTTAATTGACTGGATAAATAATTTTTCCGCCAAAATCGAACAAAATAAGCAATATTTAAGTGACCTTGATACAGCTATAGGTGATGGTGACCATGGCTTTAATATGAGTCGCGGTATGAAAGCGGTTAGTCAAAAACTTTCTACTAAACCTGAAACTATTACTGACGTATTCAAGCAAATTGCTATGACTTTAATTTCGACGGTTGGTGGAGCTTCAGGCCCACTGTATGGCACTGCTTTTTTAGAAATGGCCAAGAAAAGCGCTACTAGTGATGATATAGGTGAATTACTGGAAGCTGCTTTGACTGGGATTAAGAAACGTGGCGGTGCTGAACCCAGAGACAAAACAATGGTTGATGTTTGGTCAGTGCTTGTACCTGAAGTAAAAGCACATAATTTAACGCGAGAAAAAATTGACTCTGCTGTAGCTGCGACTAAAGATTTAGTTGCTAAAAAGGGTCGTGCTTCATATTTAGGAGAGAGATCAAAGGGTCATATTGATCCGGGTTCGCAATCTAGCGGCTATCTCTTTGAGGCTTTACTGGAAACTGAAGGCATACTATGAGTTTAGGTATCACTTTAGTATCACATGTTTCCGCAATAACTACAGGATTAACTAAACTTTTAGATCAAGTTGCAAAAGATGTGTCAATCACAACTGCTGGCGGAACAAATGAAGAAGATATAGGTACCAGTATGGATAAAGTTTTGCAGGCCTTTTCGGACAATAAAGCTGATGAAATTTTGGCTTTTTATGATTTAGGCAGTGCCAAAATGAATATTGAATTAGCTACTGAAATGACTTCAAAAAAAATCCACTTATATGATGTGGCCTTTATCGAGGGAGCGTATACAGCAGCTACTCTGATTGAAGCTGGAGTTAATTTAACTGAAATAGAAAAGCAACTTGAGTGCTTAAAAATAAAAAAATAGGTTTAAAAAGATATAATCTGCTGCTTTGTCCTAATTTTGGGGCATATCAAATTTCAAAGTTAACTCTTTCAATAAAAATAACAAATGTAAAATTATAACAAAAATTATTAAGAAATAGAATACAAACTTCATAAAAGCAAGAATATTAAATAACAATTATTTAAAAAAGATTCCACTCAACATTTTGTTTAAAGAAAGGGTTTACACACGCTAGATTTTATAATATATTTTGTTTGGGAGTAATTTGCTACTAGACATTATTTTAGGTTTATTAACCTAATAATCGAAGTAGGAGATTTAAAAAATGAATAATAGCTTAACAATGCAAGTAGTGGGAGAGTTCATCGGAACTATCATCTTAGTATTGCTTGGAGATGGCGTTTGTGCTGGTGTCAATTTGAACAAGTCAAAAGCAAAAGGTAGCGGCTGGATCGTTATTTCTTTTGGTTGGGGTTTCGCTGTCACTTTCGGTGTATTTTGTGTTAGTTGGCTTTGCCCGGGACACTTTAATCCAGCCGTATCATTAGGAATGGCTCTTGCAAATAAATTGCCCTGGTCTTCAGTTTTGCCATATATGCTGGCACAGACAGCCGGAGGCTTTATCGGTGGTATCTTAGTTTGGCTAACCTATTTTCCTCACTGGGAAGAAACTACTGATAAAGAGGGCATTCTAGGTTCTTTTGCAACTACACCAGCCATTAGAAACTATACGTGGAATTTCTTTACAGAAATGATTGCTACATTTGTTTTGGTTTTCGGTTTGCTCGGATTAACTAATACTAAATTAGCAGCGGGTCTCAATCCGTTACTAGCAGGATTTTTGATCACGGCGATTTGTTTGTCCTTGGGAGGACCAACTGGTATCGCTATTAATCCAGCTCGTGATTTAGGACCAAGACTTGCTCACCAATTTATGCCAATTGCCAATAAAGGCGGTTCAGATTGGGCTTATAGTTGGGTGCCAGTCTTTGGACCACTTTTAGGTGGGGTAATTGCAGCATTATTATTCAATGTAATTGTCTAATGAAAAAGGCTCACGTTAACAAGACGTGAGTCTTTTTGTTTGCCCAAAATTATTGATATTCATCTGGTTTAAAATGTCGCAGTATTTCGATCCCTTTGCGCTGATATTTGTTAGGTATGAAGCTTTTTCTCATTGCTATCTGCATGTATGCCCACAATTTTTGCCCCGGCTTTAATCGAATGACATGTATATCGGAAACCTCTTTTAAGCTGCTTTCCATAGCAAGAGCAATTCCTACATTGCGTTTAACTAATTCAATCATCATTCTCATTGTAGTAGCAGTGTATGAAATTTGTGGCGTAAAATCGCCCAATTTTGCTTCCTGCTCAAGGCATTCTCTAGTTAAATAGCCTCTTTTGCGGGCGACAAATTTGCGGTTGCGCAGGTCTGCTGCACTAATTTGGTGGACATCCCGCCACTTATCGCTTGTACTGGTAATAATGACCAGTTCGGTTCTTTGCAAGTTATGAATAAAATATTCGGGATCGTTAATAGGAACCATCCACGAATATATTGCTACATCAACGGTGCCGTCGGTTAAATCAGAAAAGGCGTTAGCCGATCTTTCAATTCTAGATTCAATTAGATTGGCAATATTTGCTTGATAAAATTTTTGAATAATATCGGCGATGTAAAGGCTACCGGCTTCTCCAGAAAAGGCAAGCCGAATTTTTTTATCACTGGCATGCATCACATCATAATTAATGCTGGCGATATCTTGCAATAGTATTTTTGCTCTTTTATAAAGTAAGTCGCCAGCATCGGTCAAAGTTATTTTACTTTTACGATTTTTTTGCACTATTAGTGGATCATCGAACTTATCTGCCAGCCGCTTCACTGCCATGGAAATGGTGGGCTGGGTAACGTCAAAAAATGCGGCCGTAGTGGTATAGTTTCCTGTTTCAACTAATTTACAAAAATATAATAAGTCTTTTTCATTCATGGGTACTTCCTAAATAAATAAAATTTATAAATATATCTAATTAAATTATATTAAATTTAACTTTAATGTACAACAACAAGTTGCTGTAATAGATTTTTGTATTATGAAACTAAATTATTTTTCTTAAAAATTTAATTAGACTTAAAAAGTTGGTCAAGATATATTTAGGTTAAGAATAGTTTATAAGAAAGTGATGGTGAAAAATTTGATTTATGATTCATCTCTCAAATGGGACGCCGTTTACGACGTAATTGTAGTCGGATTCGGTGGAGCCGGTGCTGGTGCAGCAAGATTTGCAGCAGATAACAAAGCGCACGTTCTGCTCATTGATTCAGCTCCCGAAGGTCATGAAGGTGGCAATACCAGGTATGCTGGTGGTGCTTTTGCTTGGAGCGATAATTTCAGTGATCTGCGTGAATATTACAAGCAAACTTATTATCCTTTTAAGTATGATCCCAAAGATTTAGATGCTTTTGTCAATAATGTTTTAAAGATGAAGGAATATTCCCAAAAATATTTTGGCATTGAAGCACAATACACCGGCAGAAGGCCTAAAGGAGAATATCCAGAATACAAGCATGCAGATACTATGCGCTCACAAAGCATGACGACCGGTATGTATAATGGCGGATTCTGGAAATTATTACGTAAAAAGGTATACGAGCGCTTAGATAAAATTGATGTTTGGTTTGAAAGTCCCGCACAACATTTAATTCAGGACCCCAACACTAAAACCATTTTAGGTGTGCAAATAAAACATCAAGGTATAAATAGAAATGTAGCTGCCAGAAATGGTGTAGTTCTATCATGTGGTGGCTTTGAAAATAACCCAGATATGGTGCAAACATTTTTAGGTCAAGGTTCTTTAGCTCCAATTGGTACTTTGTATAATCAAGGTAAAGGAATCGATTTGGCAGTTGAAGCTGGTGCCAGACTGTGGCACATGTCTAACTATGATTCACATGGTTTTTCTTTAAGAGAAGGGCAGCCAAGAGAAAAATTTGCTTACATGATCAACTGGAAGAGCTTGTTTAATGGGAGTATTTTCGTTGCTGGCGATGATGGCACCCGGTATTACCGTGAAGACGAAGAAGACCGTCATGGTTACAAATATAACCACGGCAACTGGATTATGCAGCCTAATCAAAATCATCCACATATCATCATGGACCAAAGGCAATTTGAGCAACTAGCTAATGATGATTCCGATAAGGCTGAACAAATTAAGAGCCTGATTACCTACGCAATCAAAGCAGAAAGTATTGCCGAATTGGCTGATAAGATTGCCGCACCAAAATTGGCCGAAGCTGTCAGTGATTTTAACTTTTTAGTCAATGAAAAAAAGCGCGATATGTTTTTAAATCGTAAAATTGAAACAATGCGTGCTTTTGGCGCAGGTCCATATTATGCTATCCCAATTTGCCACAACATTCTGCATACACATGGTGGCGCTCGTCGTAATGAAAATTGCGAAGTTTTGGACATGGAGAATAATGTTATTCCTCATTTATATGAAGCCGGTGAATTAGGAGATATTTTTGCTACCAAATATGTTGGTGCAAACAGTATTGCTGATTTGTTAATTTCTGGCAAAATTGCCGGAGAAAATGCTGCGTGGCCAAAAAGAAAAATGGCTGAAGTTGATGTAGTTACAGGTGCTTCAGAAAACCCTGATCTAAAATCTGACGCCCATGCTTCTTCAACTGATTTTGAAGCTGGACCTAATCAGGGAATCGGAATTAGTGAAAATGGCATTAATGATGTCCCAATTGTGGTACGCGTCACGATGTCAGGTGATAAGATTTCTCAAATTGAAACACTGCAAGAAAAAGAAACGCCTTATTTGGGAGGCAAAGCAATTCCCGTTCTAACTAATGAAATGATTGAAAAACAAACTACAGAGGTTGATGCGGTCAGTGGCGCAAGTACAACTAGTGCTGCTTTTAAAGAAGCGGTCAACCAAGCAATTGAGAACGCTGAAAAGCAGTAAAGAAGTGCAAAAATGAAAATCAACGAAAAAACTAAGTGGAATGGTGTGTATGATGTAGTCGTTTTAGGTTTCGGTGGAGCCGGAGGCACGGCAGCTCGTTTTGCGGCAGAAAATGGTGCTCAAGTCTTATTAGTTGACGCTGCTCCTTATGGTCATGAGGGTGGTAACACCCGTTATTCAGCACAGCATGTCGCTATGGCACATGATAGAAAGAAGATTGCTGAATATTATGAGCAGCTGGCAGCGCCGTATAATTTTGATCAGAAAACAATGGCTGCTTATCTTGATGGTTTTGTTAATATGCCGCAATATTTTAAAAAGTATTTTGGTATTGATCCTTTTATCTGGTCACGTGATAATCAACCAGGTGACCATTTGGCAAAGAAAAAGAATTTATGTGAGTATCCTGAATATCGCGGCTCTGACACCTTTGATTTTGCTCTGGTTCATAACCAAGACTTTGATGCTGAACTATGGAAAGTAATTCGTGCTCAAGTAGTCACAAATGCTGCCAACATTGATGTTTGGCTTAATTCTAAAGCAGAGCATTTATTGCAGGATGAAGCAACTGGTGAAATAGCTGGAGTAGTTATTAATCGTAACAAGAAACAATATTATATTCATGCTCGCAAAGGAGTAATTGTTGCTACAGGTGGCTTTGAAAATAATAAGCAGATGCAGCAGGATTACCTGCACGTCACTAAATTAACCCCGCTGGGCACTCTCTATAATAAGGGTGACGGGATTAAAATGACAGCAGAAGTTGGAGCAAAAATGTGGCACATGAGCAATTATGAGTCATTAGGCATCGTTCCTAGTTATGTAATTGCTGAAGGTGAAAATGAGCGTGGTCGGCAAGTTAGCGGTTGGCAAAATGTCAAATCAGGTGCGATTTTTGTAGTAGCAGACGATGGTACCCGCTTTATGCGCGAAGATGCCAAATTCAGGCATGGTCATATCGCTGAACACGGGGACTATTTATTGCCTCACGCTTACGACAATGCGTGGCTAGTCTTTGATAATCAGCAATATCAAAAGTTTGTTTTAGAACAGAAACAAGGAAAGCTCAAGTATGGTAAATTCTTTGACAAGGTTGTTAGTGCCAGTTCACTGACTCAATTAGCCCAAAAAATGAATGTACCAGCCGCAAATCTGGAAAATACTGTTTCGCAATTTAACGAGTTTGCCACTAACGGCAAGGATCTGGAATTTGGTCGTGCACCTGAGTCAATGACCAGTTTCGATTTAAAAGATGACGTCCATGCAGTTAAATTGGCTCCCGCAGTGCTTAATACCCAAGGTGGACCAGAACATGATGAGTTTGCCCGTGTACTTGATGTCAACGATCAACCAATCAAACGCCTATACACAGCTGGTGAGCTTGGCGGAATGTGCGTCAATTGTTATCAGGGCGGTGGCAACTTAGCTGAATGCTTGATTTTTGGCAAAATTGCTGGAGAAAATGCTGCCAAGTTAGAGCCAATTGAGGATTCGATTAATTTAACGGAGAAATTACCGCGAATTAATGATCTTTTGGATGGAGAAAAGGACGATCAAATTGAGCTGGGACAAAATCAGTTTCTAGGATCTTCTGAAGCAGGTATTGGCGGCAGGATTTTGGTTCGCGTTACTTATTTTGATAATAAAATTAAAAAAATCGAAGTCCTGGAAAATCATGAAACGGAAGGAATTGGAGCTGTAGCCATTGACCGTATACCCCAAGAAATGGTAAGCAATAATTCTACCGATGTTGATGCAGTTTCAGGAGCGTCTACCACTACTAATGCTTTAAAGGAAGCCGTGAATGCGGCGATTAAGAAAGCACAAAATAGCTCTAAAGGAGAATAAAGAAATGTTAGATAAAATTCAATGGAAAAAGTGGGTTTTACCACTAGCTATTGGCATTGGCTTATGGCTGTTAACTCCATTAAAACCAGCGGCAATTAACGTTCAAGCTTGGCACCTTTTCGCCATATTTATTGCAACTATAATTGCCTGTGTAACTAAACCATTGCCTATGATGGCAACTACTATAATTGCGGTGGTGATTGCTACATTAACTGGTATTTTTAAGATGGAAGAAGTCACTGCCGGTTTTGGTAATTCCACGGCATGGATGGTCGCTATGTGTATGTTTATGGCGGCCGGCTTTATTAAATCAGGTCTTGGTAAAAGAATTGCCTATTTCTTTGTCAAAACTTTTGGCAAGAGAACTTTAGGTTTGGCTTATGCCTTATCGTTAGTGGAAACTGTTTTGGCAATCGGCATCCCAAGTAACAACGCTCGTGTTAACGGAATTATGTACCCAATTATTGATAACTTATCAAGAGAAATGGGTTCAGATCCTAAAAAGGGAACTGAGCGTGACATGGGTTCTTTCCTTGTCTTTACAGAATACGAAGTTAACATCGTTACTTCCACAATGTTTTTAACTGGTTTGGCAGGAAACATGGTGGCACTAGGAATAGCAAAGACGCAAAACGTTACCATTTCGTGGATGCAATGGTTTGTAGCTGCAATTGTACCGGGCATAATTTCCTTAATATTAGTACCTTTTATTCTATATAAAATATATCCGCCTAAGATCAAGGAAACACCTAATGCTCATGCTTGGGCAGACAAAAAATTACAAGAATTAGGCAAAATGACAGCTGCAGAAAAAATTATGGGTGTGGTTTTTGTCCTGTCAGTTGCATTATGGTTAGTAGGTTCTAAGTTTGGTATTGACGCTACTTTAGTCAGCTTTATTGCAGTTGCATTACTATTGGTATTTGGCGTCATTAACGTTAAGGACATTTTAGGTCAGAGTTTTGCTTGGAACATCTTAACTTGGCTTTCAATTATCATGTTGATGTCTCAAAAATTAATGACTTTGGGCTTTTTCCCTTGGTTCTCAAAGACTTTAGGTAGTGCACTTCATGGTATGAACTGGGTTTTAGTACTGGTAATATTATTCTTGGTATATTTCTACCTCCACTATTTATTCCCAAGTGTCTCTACACAAATTTCTGCCCTTTACGCAGGATTTCTCTCAATTGCGATTGGTGCCGGAGTGCCACCTATGATGGCAGCGTTAATGCTAGCTTTGGACGGTTCTTTATACTTGTCAACTTCAAGCTATTCGGCAGGTCCTGCTGCTTTACTTTCTTCAACAGGCTATGTTTCTAACAAAGATTGGTGGAAACTAAGCGCCATAATTGGTGTTGTACTTAACATCATCTGGTTAGGCGGCGGTCTGATTTGGACTAAACTTATCGGCATGTGGTAATAAACAGGCTTTGAATTTTTGGTTCAAGGCCTTTTTTGATGTTCTCAAAATTTTTAGAGTTAGGGAGTTGTTAGTTGAACCGCTCTAGTTTAGTATTATTACTATATTTAAGAAAAAGGACGATCAAAATGAAAAGTTGGGCTGCAATATCTACTTGGAGTATGTCATATGATGGGCTGGTAAAAGCCGGTGATGTGCTTAAACAAGGCGCTAATGCTGGTGATGCTGTTGAAAATTTGATTAAGGAAGTAGAATCATATCCTTTATACAAATCTGTAGGTTATGGCGGGTTGCCGAATGAGAATGGTGTTGTCCAAATGGACGCAGCTTTTATGAATGGTGATACTTTAGCACAAGGATCAGTAGCCGCTATTGAAAATGTGAAGCATGCTGTTTCTGTAGCCAGAAAATTGAGTTTAAATAAGACCAACAGTTTTTTAGTCGGAGAAGGCGCCACTAAATTTGCTATGCAAAATGGCTTTGAAATGACCAATATGCTGACTGAAAGAGCAAAGGCAATTTGGCAAGAAAAAGTCAAAGAGCAGGCTCAGTCTGGACTGCATCCTTATGATGGACACGATACTGTTGGGGCATTAACACTTGATCAAGCTGAATCGATGGCTGCAGCTACATCTACTTCAGGTTTATTTATGAAAAAAGAGGGTCGTATTGGTGACTCGCCTTTATCAGGGTCTGGTTTTTATGCAGATAGCAATATTGGTGCAGCTGCAGCTACTGGTTTGGGTGAAGATATAATGAAAGGTTGTCTTTCATATGAAATTGTGCGAAAAATGGCAGGAGGCATGTCTCCACAGCAAGCTTGCGATGCTGCGCTTTATCCTTTTTGCCATGATTTAAAACAACGCTATGGTCAAGTAGGGGAAATTTCTTTAATTGCTTTAAATCGAAAAGGTGAGTGGGGAGTAGCTACTAATGTGGAATTTCCTTTTTGTGTTGCTAATGAAAAACAAAAAGCTCAAATTTTAATGGCCAACCCTGGAAAAAATCAAAAGACTCAGATTGAGCCTATTTCACAGTCTTGGTTAGATGATTATCAAAAACAGATCAATGCTCCGGTCGAGTAACGTTTAACTAAAAGAAAGAGAATAAAATGCTAAAAGAAGCGTGTGTTGAAAATTTTTATAATATTCCTCATGTAATTAAGGCTGGCGCTGACAGAGTAGAGCTGAATAATGATTTGGCGTTGGGTGGAACTACGCCCTCCTATGGCGTAATAAAGAAATCTGTCACTTACGCTGAGAATTTTAAAATACCGGTTGTCATAATGATTAGACCTAGAGGTGGAGATTTTGTTTATAGTGAAAATGAAATCGGCATAATGGCTGATGACATTGAAGCGTCTGCCAAACTGGGTGCTCAAGGAGTGGCTTTTGGATGTTTGACCACCAATAATCAAATAAATAGAATTCAAATGAAACATCTAATTACACTAGCTCGTTCCTTAAACGTTGAAGTCGTTATGCACATGGCTTTTGATGACATATCAAATGATAAACAGAAAACAGAATTAAACTGGTTAGCAGATCAAGGAGTCAAAAGAATTTTGACACATGGTGGAAAATTAGACAAACCTATCTTGGCAACAATACTCCATTTAAAAGAAATAATTAAATGGGCGAATGATCGTATAGAAATTTTGCCAGGTGGAGGCATCACAACCGAAAATAGAGAAGATATTGCCAAAAAATTGCAGTTAAATGAACTTCATGGTTCGAAAATTGTTTAGACATAAAAGGACTAAAAGTTATTTTATCTTGAAATATCTTATCAGGTTTAATATGAAAAATAATCGTTAATATCCGTTCAGTGCTAACTTCTCTGACTTTATTCTTAGTTTGCTTTTTGATTGCGGTTTTAGATTACTGAAATAAATGTATGATGCAACCTTGCTTATTATGATTTCAAAAACATCCTTTGGTATATTATTTTTTCAGGCAATTTCACTAATTTTTCAAAATTTTAGTTGACAGAAAATAAGACATTGATTAAAATACTATTAATATTGATAAAGCGAAGAAAAGATAAGTAAGCTTACAAGTAGCGTTTAAGAGAGTCCTATTGCTGAGAACGGACCGTGATGGCAAGCTGAAAGTAACTTTGAGCTATATGGTGAATTTTAGTAGCTATTATTGGGTACACCCATTAACGTGTTAGCGTATCGCATTCTTGCCGTACGTGAAGTGACTATGCTATTTGTCATTTTTTGATTTATAGTGCAGTAATATAGGTGGTACCGTGCTAAAGCACCCTTGATTTTAAATCAAGGGTGCTTTTTTATTCCCCAAAATAATCTAGCCAACCCTTTATCATTATTAAATTTATCTGTAATTCTGTTTAGGAGGAATTGTAATGGAAGAAATTGAGCAAGATGTTAATACAAAGCCTTTAACATGGAAACAATATTTGGTAGTAGCATCATTGTTGTTTGGGCTGTTTTTTGGTGCAGGCAACTTGATTTTTCCGATTCATTTAGGTCAGCTTTCAGGAGCAAATTGGGGAATAGCTACTTTTGGGTTTTTGGTAACGGCAGTGCTTTTACCTTTACTGGCTGTTTTAGCTATTAGCGCAAGTCATGCAAAAGGAGTTTATGATATTGGCAGGCCACTGGGTAACATTTTTGCTCTAGTTTTCATGGTTTTAATCCATTTAACTCTGGGACCCTTATTTGCCACGCCTCGTACGGCAAGCATTTCATTTTCAGTCGGTTTGCAACCAGTTTTGCCGAAATCTGCCACAAAGCCAGCACTCTTAATATTCTCTGCAATATTTTTTATTTTAGCTTTTATTATTTCGTATAAACAGTCTACGATTTTGACAAGTATTGGGAAAATTTTAAATCCATTGTTTTTGCTATTGCTATTTTCGGTTTTTTTATTGGCAGCTATCTCACCCATGGGTGCTGCTAAAAATCAAAGCATAACAGCAGCTTATCAAAGCGCTCCTTTCTTCAATGGCTTTTTAGAAGGCTATAACACAATGGATGCTCTGGCTGGATTGGCGTTTGGATATACTATTGTTTCAGCTGTCAGGCAACTGGGAAAAACTTCAGCTAAAAGTAATGCAAAGGTTACTGCAAGAGCTGGGGTTTTGGCAACAGGTGCAATTGGAATTATTTATATTGGTTTAATATGGTTAGGAGCAACAACTTTAAATCATTTTAAAATTTCGCAAGAGGGCGGCACAGTTTTCAACCAAATAGTTACTTATTATTTAGGCGATCTTGGGCATGCCTTACTTGCCACACTAGTTACTCTTACTTGTTTAACAACTGCAGTTGGTTTAATAGCAGCTTTTGCACAAGATTTTCACCGTAGTTTTAACAAAATAAGTTATCATGGCTGGTTGACTATCATGACAATTGTTTCCTTTATCACCGCTAATTTTGGCTTGGATACAATTATTTCCTGGTCAACTCCAATGCTCATGTTTTTATATCCTATTGCCATGGTTTTGATTATTTTGTCAATTTCTGGTTCTTTATTCGACCGGGACTCAATCGTTTACTTTTGTGGCATACTTTTTACCATTATACCGGCAATCCTTGATATGATCGCTTCTTTTCCACCAATAGTTAGTCAGCAATCTTGGGCTTTACAGTTGAAAGCATTCCAACTAAAATTTTTGCCGTTTGCAGATATCGGCATGGATTGGGTCATTCCCGCGATTATCGGCTTAGTTATCGGTTTAATCCTTCATTTTATGAAAAAAGAAAAGATCAGAAACTAATATCACTATATTCTAGCTGTTTCAGTTAAATTTTTTGACAACCTCTATTTATAAAAGTAGATTAAAGAAAAGATTAATCGTGAGTATTATAAATAGATGGGACTGAGTAATTTGGATAATATGAACATGAATCATAGTGGAAATATGAATCACTCAATGAATATGGGTGGTCAGGATATGATGATGCATGGCGGTCACATGATGCATATGGGCAACCTGAAGAAAAAGTTTTGGGTATCAGTCGTCTTATCCTTGCCAATCATATTTTTATCACCAGCAATGGGTGTACATTTACCATTTCAATTTTCTTTTTCCGGTTCAGAATGGGTAGTTGCACTTTTTGCTACAATTCTCTTCTTTTACGGTGGCCAACCATTTTTGTCTGGTGCTTATTATGAAATTAAGGCTAAAAAGCCTGAAATGATGACACTAATTTCTTTAGGCATTACTACAGCATATATTTATAGTTTATATGCTTTTATTAAAAATGATTTTTTAAACAGCAAAGTTCATGTCATGGATTTCTTTTGGGAATTAGCTACTTTAATTTTAATTATGTTATTAGGTCATCTGATTGAAATGAACTCAGTAATGAATGCCAATAGTTCAGTGCATGACTTGGCTAAACTTTTACCCGATAAGGTCCACGTACAACATAATGGTCAAACTATGGACATGGCAATAAACGATGTCCAAAAAAGTGCAGTAATTTTAGTCAAAGCAGGAGAAAGTATTCCTCTTGATGGGGTCATTATTAATGGTTCCAGTCAGGTGAATGAATCTTTGGTTACTGGTGAATCGCGCGAGGTAACGCGGCAAAAAAACGATAAGGTTATAGGGGGTTCAATTAACGGCTCTGGGACACTAACAGTTAAGGTTACTAATTCAGCTAATTCAGGCTTTTTAGCCAGTGTCAATAAACTAGTTCAGTCATCCCAGATGAATAAGTCCAAACTACAAAATTTGGCAGATCGGGTTTCCAGTTGGTTGTTTTATGCCGCGCTAATTTTTGGTATTATTGCTTTTCTGGTTTGGACAAGTTTACGTGGTATAGCAGGTGGTCTCGAACGAATGGTGACAGTGTTAGTAATAGCTTGCCCTCATGCTCTGGGTTTAGCTATTCCTTTAGTGAACGCTAAGAGCACATCAATCGGTGCCAAAAATGGCTTACTAATTAGAAATCGTAATGTTATTAGCATTAGTTCCAAAATCAATTATTTGCTTTTAGATAAGACTGGAACTTTGACGCAAGGGAAGTTTCAGGTGCGCAAGTATAATACTTTAAGTAAATCCTACAATGCGGATGAAGTTATTAAACTAATTGCTTCTTTAGAACAGGATTCCAATCATCCGATTGCACAAAGCATTTTACAATTTACTAAGGAAAAGGAGATTGATTTATATGCTTTATCTGACAGTAATACTTTGGCCGGAAAGGGCGTTTCAGGAATAATAAACGGAGAAGAATATCAATTAGTAAACGAAAAAACTGCAAGAGAAATAGTTAAAAACTTTCCTCAGGTAGAATCCCTGAATTATACTTCGAGTTACTTGATTAAAGGTCATGAACTTTTGGGCTACGTTGCCGTTGGTGATGAAATCAAAAAGAATGCGGCATCGTTAATTAAGCAGATTAAGGCTCTCAACATTACTCCGGTAATGTTGACTGGTGATAATGAAAAGGTAGCGCAAAACATTGCGCAGAAGTTAGGTATTACAGAAGTGCATTCTGGTCTAATGCCGGCCGATAAGCAAAAAATCGTAGCTACTTTGCAAAATCAAGGTAATAAGGTGATGATGGTCGGCGATGGCATTAACGATGCACCTAGTTTAGCCAAGGCCGACATTGGAGTTGCTATTGGAGCTGGAACAGATGTTGCCGTAGATTCTGCTGATGTCATTTTGGTAAATAGTGAACCTTTAGATATCATTAGTTTTTTAAAATTGGCCCAGCATACTCAAAGAAAAACCGTTCAAAATTTATGGTGGGGAGCCGGCTACAATATAGTGGCATTGCCGTTAGCAGCTGGAGTACTAGCTCCTTGGGGAATTTTGTTATCCCCAGCCGTTGGAGCAATTTTGATGTCCTTATCAACAGTAATAGTGGCAATTAATGCAGAAACCTTAAAAATATAACAGTCTGGACTAAGCACTCATTAGGAGTGCTTTTTGTATTTTTAAACAAATTTTAAATTTTTAAATTGATAGCCCTTTTATTTAAAAATATTGAAAAAAGTATAAAAAACCTGTATTATGAGTAAAAGAGTAATATAAAATTTATTATTAGTAAAATTTCAGCATTAAATAAGGAGACTGAACATGAGCAAAAAAGAATACCGTGTTGAAAGTGATACTATTGGCCCTGTCAAAATACCAAAAGAAGCTATCTGGGGACCCCAAACTGAACGCAGTCGTAATAATTTCCCTAGCGGCGAATTAATGCCTCTTGCAATTATCCGAGCATTTTTGCATTTGAAGAAAGCTGCTGCTGAGTCAAATGTCGAAGTGGGGGATGAAACAGCTGATAAAGGTGCGGCAATTGAAGAAGCTATTGACCAGTTGTTAAAATTAAATGATAGCGAGCTTCGTAAAGATTTTCCGCTTCATGTATTGCAAACAGGATCAGGAACCCAAAGTAATATGAACGTCAATGAAGTCGTTGCTAATTTAGCTAATAAACTTCATCCAGGTTTAAACGTTTTACCAAATGATGATGTTAATCGGGGACAGTCTTCAAATGATACTTATCCTACTGCCATGAATATTGTGGCTGTAGAAGCACTGGATAAACTTGAACCGGCTGTCCAACATCTTATTGATGAACTTAAAAACAAACAAAATAAATATTGGAAAACTGTCAAGGTAGGCCGTACTCACTTGCAAGACGCTACACCTATTACTTTTGGCCAGGAAGTTTCGGGTTATATTTCTGCATTAAAACATGACTTAAATTATATTCAAGAACTTAAACCAACATTGTATGAATTAGCAATAGGAGGAACAGCTGTTGGCACCGGACTTAACGCCGCACCTGGAATGACTGCGAAAATTGCCGGTAAATTGTCTCGAGTATATGGACACGAATTTAAAGTTAATACCAATAAGTTCTGGGGTCTGGCCCATCATTCCGGTTTAGATGTTGTTCATGGTGCTTTAAAAACTTTAGCTGCTGATATGTTTAAAATTGCTCAAGACATCAGGTTTTTGGCTTCTGGACCGAGAGCGGGCTATCACGAGCTTAATATACCAGCTAATGAACCCGGGTCGTCAATTATGCCTGGTAAAGTTAACCCCACGCAAGCTGAAGCAGTAACCATGGCAGCCGCAAAAGTTTTTGGCAATGACACCACTATTACTTTTGCGTGTTCACAAGGAAATTTTGAAATGAATGTCTATAAAACTGTCATGATTACAGCTTTTCTAGATTCATGTGATATTTTAACTGGTACTATTACAGGGTTTGCTGATAAAATGATTGCTGGTTTAACTGTTAATGCAGAAAAGATGGATGATCTGCTTGAGAGCTCATTAATGACAGTTACGGCATTATCGCCTCATATTGGTTATCATGCAGCTGCTAAAATTGCCCAAACTGCAGATAAGGAAGGAACCACTCTTAAGGAAGCAGCGCTTAAAAGTGGTAAATTAACAAAAGAGGAATATGATAAGTGGATGGATTATATGGCGATGACCAATGTGTCTCAAACTAATCCTGAAAAATAGTTTTTTAAAATTTAGAGGAGAAAAAAATGGGTAAATTTGTTTTTAGTCCTAACGGCAGTGCAGAAATTAAAGACCATTATGATGCAGTAATCGTTGGAGCCGGTGGAGCCGGTTTAACGGCCGCAATTCAAGCAAAAGAACTAGGCTTGAATGTTGCCGTTTTTGAAAAAAATGCTGATCTTGGTGGAAATACTAACAGGGCCTCATCTGGGATGAATGCTTCTGAAAGCTTGGTACAGCTTAATGAAGGGATTATAGATAACAAGGAAGATTTTTACCAGGAAACTTTAAAGGGTGGAGGCAGACTAAATGACCGCGACCTTTTGAGATATTTTGTTGACCACTCAGCAGTGGCGATTGACTGGTTAATGAATCATGGCATCGAGTTAACAAATTTGACAATAACTGGTGGTATGAGTAAGAAGAGGGCTCACCGTCCTGCCTCAATGGCACCGGTTGGCAGTTATTTAGTAACAGGAGATTTAAAGCAAATTCAGGAAAAAAATATTTCTGTTTTTAATAATTCTCGTGTAATTAAATTATTACAAGATAAAGATAAAAGGGTTGTAGGAATTGAAGTTGAAACTGATTCAGGAACAAAAAAGGTTCAAGCGACGGCTACTTTACTAGCCTCAGGTGGCTTTGGTTCTTCAAAAGATTTAATACAAAAATACCGTCCAGACCTAGCGAATTATAAAACAACTAATCAACCCGGAGCTACAGGTGATGGTTTAATGTTAGCTACCGAGATAGATGCTCAATTAGAGCAAATGGAATTTATTCAGGTTCATCCCACAGCACAGACAGATACTGATCACGTTTATTTAATAGGTGAAGGTTTACGAGGCGAAGGAGCAATTTTAGTTAATAAATCTGGACAAAGATTTGTTAACGAGCTTGATACTCGAAAAATCGTTTCCGATGCCATCACTAAATTAAATGAGGATGGTGCTTACCTTCTGTTTGATCAAACGATCCGTAATAATTTCACCGCTGTCGAATTTTATGATCATGTAGGATTAGTCAATCAAGGATCTTCCATTGAGAAATTAGCAGAAAACATTGGTGTTAACAGTGATAATCTAAAGAAAACAATTGCAAAATGGAATGAAGCTGTGAAGAATAAAGATGATAGTGAATATCAGCGAACTACTGGAATGGATCGCACTATTGAGCAAGGTCCTTTCTTTGCTATTCATATTAATCCGGCAATTCATTATACTATGGGTGGAATTCATATAACTCCAAAAACTGAAGTTTTGGACTCTGATGGAAACGTTATTCCAGGTCTCTATGCTGCTGGCGAAGTTTCAGGAGGATTACATGGTAATAATAGAATTGGTGGAAACTCGATTGCTGAAACAGTGGTATTTGGTAGGCAGGCCGGTATACAGATGACAGAATACACAAGACAATTTAAATAATTATTTAAAATGCTTAGAAATTCTAAGCATTTTTTGTATTATTTAAAAGATGAAAATCATTTTATATTTTTAAAAAATTAAAATTTAAATTATTTATTTTAAATATTGAAAAATGCTAGGATAAATTTTATAATTATTTATGTAAAGGATTACATTTTTTAAAATTTGAAAGGAAATGATGTTATGAATAAAAAGGTTTTGCTAGTTGGTGATGGAGCAGTAGGTTCAACTTTTGCCAATGATTTATTACAACATACCAGAGTTGACGAACTGGTTATTTGCGATGTGGTAAAAAAGCGCCCACTGGGTGATTCAATGGATTTAGAAGACATACTGCCATTTACAGGAGAATGTAATATTCATTCTGGAGAATACTCTGATGCAAAAGATGCTGACGTTGTTGTGATCACCGCTGGTGTTCCGCGTAAGCCGGGAGAAAGCCGTTTGGATCTGGTTAATAAAAACGTAAATATCTTAAAAAGCATAATTCAACCTGTAGTTGAATCAGGCTTTAACGGTATTTTTCTCGTTTCTGCTAATCCCGTTGATATTTTAACAACGCTGACCCAGAAACTATCTGGCTTCCCTAAAAATAAGGTTATCGGAACGGGAACTTCTCTTGATTCAGCTCGCTTGAAAGTTGATTTGGCAAGAAGATTACATGTTCCTGTTGCTGAAGTTAATTCTATGGTTTTAGGAGAGCATGGTGATACTTCTTTCGAAAACTTTGATGAGTCAACAGTTAGTGGCAAGCCACTTAAAGATTTTGCCGGTATTGACAACTCTGTGCTGGATCAAGTAGAATCAGGTGTTCGTAAAAAAGGAGGAAAAATAATTGAAAATAAAGGTGCTACATTTTATGGCATTGCGATGATGTTAACTCAAATTGTTACTGCAATATTAACTAATCGATCAATCGCCTTGCCTTTATCAGCACCAATTAAGGGTGAATATGGAATTAAAAATGAGCTTTATCTAGGAACTCCAGCTGTCGTAAATGGTGCAGGAATTAGTCAGGTGCTTGAAACTGAGCTTTCTGAAACTGAAAAAGCTAAGATGCTAAACTCAGCTTCCAAAATGCAGGAAGTACTAGATAATATTGCTTTAGATTAACCAAAAAGAAGGCATGACGAATGCAGGTTGGAAAAAGGATTTTTTTAAAAAGAAACCTTCCGCAAAAAGAAGTAATTGCTGCGTACAGAAAGTTGCCCTCATCAAACGTGGCTGATTGTATGAATAGAACAGGTGCAATGGCACCAAGAATTAAGCTTATGTCCAAGCCTCATGAGGAAATGTGTGGACCAGCTTTTACAGTTCATAACCGTCCAGGTGATAATTTGACTATTTATGCAGCGTTAAAATATTGTCATGAAGGCGATATCGTTGTCATTGATAATGAAAATGATAATACCAGGGCTGTTATTGGCGAAGTGATGATGACCTGGCTGCGCGACCAAAGACATGTTGCTGGAGTCGTAGTTGACGGACCAATACGTGACATTGATAGTTTGCGTAATTGGGACTTGCCCATATACGCAGTTAGTACAACACCTGATGGACCATATAAAGAGGGTCCGGGAGAAATAAATGTCCCAATTTCTTGTGGGAATGTAAGTGTTAATCCTGGTGACGTAATTTTAGGTGATGCCGATGGTGTTATTAAGATTGCTTTAGAAGAAGCAAGTGAATTGCTTCCAGTTGTTCAGGATTTTCATAAAAAAGATGATGCAAAAGCGGCCAGTTTTCATGATGGCACAGGAAATATAAATTGGCTTGATGAAGAACTAAAGAATAAAAATTATGAAATTATCGACGATATTTATCGCCCGGAAAATTACAGGTAATTAAAATGAAAACACTAGAGAAAGTTAATTACAAGGGATTTATTTTGCCTCTGGCTGTTGGTGTTATACTTTGGTGCATCACGCCTTTGCGTCCTGCAGGCCTATCTGCTCCAGCTTGGGAAATGTTTGCTATTTTTGTAGCAACTATTGTTGGATGTATCACGAAACCTTTGCCAATAGGTGGCACCACTTTAATCGGACTAATAGTAACGGTTTTAGTTGGCTTAGCCCCAATCAAGGACATTGTTGATCCTAAAACAGGGAAAGTAACAACTGGAATTCTTAGTGCCTTTAGCAATTCAGCTTCTTGGCTGATTGCTATGGCTTTCATCATGGCTTATGGTATTAGTAAAACTGGTTTGGGTAATCGAATAGCCTATTGGATGATTAAACGTTTCGGCAAGAAATCCATTGGTATTGGTTATGCCATTACTGGATTGGAATTAGTTCTAGGAGCTCTAATTCCTTCAAACAGTGCCAGAACTGGAGGAGTCGTTTGGCCCGTAACCGAATCAATATCTAAAGATTATGATTCATACCCTAATGACCCTTCCCGCAAGAAAATTGGTGCCTATCTCAGCTTTATGGCTTTTCATGCCAATATTCTTTCAACTGCCCTCTTTATTACTGGCGCAGCACCTAACATGGTTGCTTCACAAATGGCAGCACAGAAGAATTATAACATGACCTGGATTAGTTGGTTTTCAGCCGCAGTCGTTCCTGTTCTTGTTGCAACTATTGTAATTCCTCTTGTAATTTATAAAATTTTTCCACCAGAGATAAAAGAAACACCTAATGCTGAAAAATGGGCCACTGATCATTTAAAGGAGATGGGACCAGTTACAAAACCAGAAAAAATTATGTCAATGGTATTTTTGCTAGCGATAATTTTATGGGTTTTATCTGGCGTTTTTGAGATTCCTCAATTAGATTCAACTTTTGTTGCCTTTCTAGCAGTTGGCTTGTTGCTGTTAACTGGTGTTTTAACCATGAAAGATGCCTTGAACCAAACTGGTGCCTGGAATATTTTGATTTGGCTGTCGATTTTAATTTTTATGGCAAGTAAACTTATTTCATTTGGCTTTATTGACTGGTTCTCAAAGACCATTCAAACAAGTCTTCACGGTATCAGCTGGCAAATAGTATTAGTGGTTTTGGTAATATTAATGTTTTATACTCATTACTTCTTTGCTAGTGGAACCGCTCATATGACTGCCTTATATTTGCCATTCTTGTCAGTGGCAGTAGCTACTGGTGCTCCTTTGGGACTTTCAGCAATGCTGCTTGCATTTACAGGAGCTTTCAATGCTTCAACCACTCACTATGCCAATGGACCAGCTTCAATTTTAGCTACGACAGGTTACATTAAACAAGGTGAATGGTGGAAATACAACTTTATCTTAGGAATTATCTATTTACTGATTTTTGGTGTAATTGGAACTTTCTGGATGAAAATTATTGGAATCTGGTAAATGCTTGAAGAGAAAAATTTAATCACTAATGATGGGATACGAATAGCATATTATGATACTGAAGAAAGCAAACAACCTATATTGGCAGTTCCCGGTATAGGAAGCACCGCAATATTATGGGAAGAAGTTGCCAAACTTTTTGCATCTGATTATCGTTTTATTGTAATAGATCCGCGTAATCAGGGTCGCTCACAGAGAACATTTAAAGGACAGCGTATCAGTCGTCATGCGGCTGATTTAGAGGAACTGATTACCAAGTTAAACTTGAAAAATATTATTGCTATTGGAAATTCAATGGGTGCTGCAAATATTTGGGCTTATGTTTCATTGTTTGGATATAACAGACTACAGGCAATTATCGATTTGGATCAGCCTCCCAAGATGATTCGAGATAGCTCTTGGGAGTATGGTTTTAAAGATTTAACTTGGCAGAATTACCCGGATTATTTAAAGGCGGATCTTGGCAATGGCATTTATGCTCATATTAATGATGAGATGTTTAAAAAGGCAAAAGCAGAGTCTGAAAAATTTCGCTATTTTGCTGAAGAAAATTATCTTTGTCGCATTGAACACGCAATGCAAGATTGGCGAGATGTTTTAATTGATTTAAAAATTCCAATGCTGGTTTTAGCAGGACAGAATTCTCCTTTTTTTGATTATCATTTTGCCTTTGCCATGGAAAAGTTGAATCAAATGATTAGCGCAAAAATTATTAAAAATTGTGGACACTTAATTCAGGCTGAGCAGCCTTTAAGCATGTATAAAGAAGTTATGAACTTTTTAAAAAGGATTTAACAAAAGGTGAGAATCGGATAAATGGATAAAACCGTAGAACTTTTTTTAACATTGCCGGAAACCAAAAAAAGGTGGCAAAAATTTCTAATCAGCCAAGGAATTAACAATTTTAGCTCTCGTGAAGTTGCTGTGATTGATCATACTGTGGGTCTAATTGATGAAGATGGTCAATTAGTTGGCACAGGTAGCATTGCTGGAAATGTTCTCAAATATATCGCTGTTTCAAATGATGCATCTGTTCAGGGAGCAAGATTTAATCAGATAGTTACAGCTCTAGAAGAATACCTTTTTAGTCAAAAAATTTATCATTCATTTGTATTTACTAAAGCAAAATATTCTGCCAGTTTTTCTCATTTAAATTTTAAGGAACTGGCTCATACTGATGAGGCTGCTTTTTTAGAGAGTGGCACACCAAATATTCAGGACTTTTTAGCCAAAATTCCCAGAATAGAAGACCAAAATCATAAAAAAGTTGCTGCAATTGTCATGAATGCTAATCCGTTTACTTTAGGTCATCAGGCCTTGGTAAAACTTGCTAGTAGCGAGAATGATCTGGTATACGTGTTTGTTGTTGCTACGGATGCTTCATTATTTAAAACGAGTGAAAGAATGGAACTGGTAAAAAAAGGAACTTCTGAATACCAAAACGTGTTAGTAATTAGCGGTGGGGACTATCTAGTTTCTCAATCAACTTTTCCGGCATACTTTTTAAAATCACCTGATGAACTAATCGCTACGCAAACGGAGATTGATGCGTTAATTTTTAAAAATACTATTGCACCGAAACTGGCAATAAAAAAACGTTATTTGGGTACTGAACCATTTTCAAGAACAACTAATTTCTATAATCAAAGTTTAAAAAACACACTTAGTCCCAAAATTGACGTTGAAATTGTCAAACGCTTTTGCAATAACGATCAAATAATTACAGCTACACGTGTCCGTCAATTGATCAAAAGTGATGAATTAAAGGACGTTTCAAATTTAGTCCCGCCAACTACATTTGATTTTATTAATAAAAACTATCAAATTTTAAAAGAAAGAATAAAGAAAGGAATGAACATCAATGGAAATTAAGACTGTTGGAGTGGCAGGAACTTTAGAATCTTCAGATATTCAAATAATGGTATCGGCTGGTCAAAATGGTATTGAAATCGACTTGGAATCCGAAGTAGCCAAATCTTACGGAGATCAGATCAAAAAAGTAATAACTGATACTCTTAAAAAATTCGGAATTGAAAATGCGAAAGTTAAGGCTACTGATAAAGGGGCCCTTGACTGTGTGATTGCTGCACGTACATTAGCTGCGGCTCAAAGAGCAACCGAAACAACGGATAAACCAAGATTGGAGGTATTGCAATAAATGACTTACGTTAAAAATCGTTTGCGTCGAACAATGATGTTTGTACCGGGAAATAATCCAGCTATGGTTAAGGATGCCGGTATCTATGGTGCCGACTCTATTATGTTGGATTTGGAAGATGCAGTATCTCTAACTGAAAAAGATGCAGCAAGAATGTTAGTATTTAATGCTATTAAAACAGTTGATTTCAGTGGTGCAGAAGTAGTTGTCAGAATTAATGGTCAAGATACGCCTTTTTATGACGAAGACGTAAAGGCAATGGTGCGCGCTGGAGTGGATGTTATTCGCCTGCCTAAAACTGAATCAGCTGCAATGATTAAAAAATTAGTAGCAGATATGGAAAAGGCAGAAGAAGAATATGGCGTTGAAAAAGGCTCTATTGGCGTAATGGCTGCGATTGAAAGTGCTAAAGGCGTTCTTAATGCACCGGAAATTGCTACTGCAACGCCTTTGATGATGGGCTTGGCAGTTTCAGGTGAAGATTATACTGCTGATATGCACACCCATCGTTACCCTGACGGACGTGAACTTGAATTTGCTCGCAACATGGTTTTACAAGCTGCTAGAGCTGCAGACGTTTATGCCTTTGATACTGTTTTTTCTAATATGAACGACACCGAAGGGTTTTACCGCGAAACAAAATATATTTATGAACTGGGATATGATGGCAAGTCTTTGGTCAATCCACGGCAAATTCCAATGGTTAATAAAGTATTCAACCCTACTAAAGACGAAATTGAAAATGCACTTGCTGTGCAAAATGCAATTCAAGAAGCAAAGGCAAAGGGGTCTGGAGTAATTTCGATGAACGGCAAGATGGTTGACAAACCTGTAGTTGAAAAAGCTGATCGCGTTATTGAAACAGCAAAAGCTTCTAATTTAATTGATGAGGAGGGTAATTACATTGGAGAATAAAGTAAAGCGCAATTTGCCGGATGATTTGATGACTAATATGAATCTAAAACCATTTAAGTCAGTTGTAGTTGGTAATCCTGAAGTAAAGAGAGTTGCACCCAAGGTGCAAGTTACCACCGGTGAATCAAAAGTGGTCGATTCTTTAGAGGAAGTTATCAAAAAGACACTAAAAGACGGTATGACTATTTCATTTCACCATCATTTTAGAAATGGCGATTTTGCTTTTAACAAAGTAATGGATTTAATTATTAAAATGGGTTACCAAAACCTGACTTTAGCTCCTTCTTCTTTGACTGGTGTTATGAATGACACAGTAATTGAAGCAATTAAAAAAGGTGTCATTACCAATATTACTTCATCTGGAATGAGAGGCAGCTTAGGCGATTTCGTTTCCCACGGTGGACTGAAGAATCCAGTAATTTTCCGTTCTCACGGCAATCGGGCTCGTTCAATTGAAGAAGGAGAAATCAAGATTGATGTTGCCTTTTTAGGTGTCCCTAACTCTGATCCCGCAGGAAATGCTAATGGTCAAGAAGGGGATGCTGTATTCGGTTCTTTAGGTTACGCATTAATTGACTCTCAATATGCAGATAAAGTAGTTTTGCTGACAGACAATATTGTTGATTATCCAAATACTCCTGCTTCTATTAAACAAACTCAGGTCGATTACGTTGTTAAGGTTGATCAAATAGGTGACGCAGATAAAATTGGTTCAGGAGCGACTCGCTTTACTAAAGATCCAAAAGAGCTGAAGATTGCGCAAGCCGTTAATCAGGTAATTACTAATTCGCCTTATTATAAACAAGGATTTTCTTTTCAGACAGGATCTGGTGGTGCTGCTCTTGCTGTAACCAGGTATTTAAGAGAATCAATGTTAAAAGATGGCATCACAGCATCGTTTGCTCTAGGTGGCATTACCAAGCCCACGACTGATCTCCTTGAAGAAGGCCTGGTCAAGAAAATTATGGATGTGCAGGATTTTGATAAAGGTGCTGCGGCCTCAATGGCTAAGAATAAAAATCAGCAAGAGATTGATGCTTCATGGTATGCCGATCCTCACAATAAAGGTGCAGTAGTTAATAATTTAGATGTTGCTATTCTTTCGGCTTTACAAATTGACACAGACTTTAATGTTAATGTAATGACTGGTTCTGATGGTGTTATTCGTGGCGCTATTGGTGGTCATCAAGATGCGGCTGCAGCCAAAATGACTATTATTACTGCTCCATTAGTACGCGGAAGAAATGCTACTGTTGTTCCGGCAGTTGAAACTGTTGTAACCCCAGGCGATTCAATAGATGTTTTGGTAACTGAAAGAGGAATTGCAGTTAATCCACACCGTAAAGATCTCATAGATGCTTTTGCCAAAGTTCCTGAACTCAATGTGGTTGATATTAAGGAACTTCAAAAAATGGCTCAAAAGCAAGTTGGAGTTCCAAAACCACTGGCATATACTGATCGGACTGTTGCTCTTATTCAGTATCGAGATGGCACAATTATTGATACTATTAAGCAGGTAAAAGACTAATTAATTATTTTTAAAAAAAGTGTGAGAATGAGCTGGAACTTGTTCTCACATTTTTTAGTTATAATATAAAAAGAGGTGAATACCAGAATGATAAAATCAATTTTTAATGAAGGACAGCCTCAGAGTATAACTGAGGTACTACAAAATAAAGATGAACGCGTCAAACTTCAACAAGAAATCTTGCAAAAGTTTCCAGAAACTACATTATTAGATGTTAAATTGAACATTCCAGGCCCTATTAAAAACAATCGTTATTTAGAGAAAATATTCGCCGCAGGTATTTTTGACTTAGAGACAGTTTTTCAAAACAGTAACTTGCCTTTTATTCTTTATGAACATTGGGAAAAGGTAACGGGTCCCGAAAATTTTTACCTTGTCAATTGTAACTACAGAGTTGTTAAGGAAAAAGCAGTTGAATTTGAGGAGCATCAAAAAATAAATCGACTTTTTGATGCTGATGTTTTAATTGATAAACAAAAACAGGCTATATCCCGCAATGAATTGGGTATGCCTGTTCGCAGGTGTTTTTTATGTTCAAGACCTGCCAAAGAATGTGCTCGTTCAAGAAGACATTCGGTTACAGATTTACAAGATTATATCACTAATTTGTATAGGCAGGAGATATCCTCTGATTAAAATTAAAGAGTGTCATTCTTATGTAAAACTCTTTCTGCTATTCCACTAGTAGTGATCAAGTGAGTAATTACTCCTGTTCTTAAGGCTCCTAAAAGAGCGTCTTCTTTAAAGCGGTTCCTAACAATTACAAAGCGATTAGGAATTGCAAAAATATTGGAAAGACTGATTCCAGAAATATGGGGCTCAATGGGACTATAAAAGCGCCCCTTAATATCATAAGGCCTACCAAAAATAATTCCTGCCAACTGGTTTTTCTCAAGACCAGTAAATAGTTTATCTGCATAATAATCCATAAAGAACTGGCCGGATTCTAATGATTGCACTGTTCCGATACTTGCAAATACCAGATCCAGCTGTGAAAAATATTTTTCTATGTATTCATAATATGGTTCTTGATGAACTTTTTTTACTAAAGTGGGATCAATCGCATAAAGAGGAGCAGGAAAAGTGAGACATTTTGCGCTGAACTTATTAGCTGCATGTTGAATTAGAGGTTGTTTACGTTTACTTGCGTTTACCACTTGGCCTAACAATTGTATAAAAGTCAAATCATCACGTGTTTCTGCTGAAAAATCATCAATAATATCTCTTATGAGAGTTCCCCAAGTTAAGCCAACAACATGAGCTGAATTAATATAATTCTGTATTTGTTTAGCTGCATAGTTAACAATCATTTCATTATCTTGGTTTTTGGTTTCTTTATCTTCTAAAATATAAACCTCTTTTAAACCGAAAAGCCTTTGGAATTCGCGTTCTAGTTTTTGTGCTCTTTTAGGGCTTTGATAAATACTAATTTTTACTATTCCCTTATCTTCGGCTTCTTCTATTGCCTTAGCTATAAGATAACGGGAAAGATTATACTTTTTCGAGATTTCTGCAATGTTTAGCTTGCTCAAAAAATAGTCGTGTGCAATATTCGCAAGTTGTTCATCTGTTAACAATGTCATTTATTTTTTCCTATTCTTTATACTTTTTATTTGTTTTAATTATATTAGAAAAAACTTTTTGATACTACTATAACTTAAGCAACTTTTAGAGGAAAAATTTTAAAAGATAAAATTTAAATTTTATCTTTTATTCCAGTAAATCACAAAACTTTGCATGTGTAATTTTTTGCAAATCTTGAGGATTTAGAAAGACACTCCGCCCGATTTTGCCACTGGAAACAGCAATTTCATTTTCTTTAATCATGCTATTATCAAGAAAAATGGGAAAATGATGTTTAAAATAGATGCCAATGGGTGTATTTGCACCATGTAGATAACCGGTGGTTTTTTCTAAATCTTTCAAAGGTAACATTTCACATTTTTTATTACCTGAATTTTTGGCTAGTTTTTTCATGCTTAAATGTTCGGTTACTGGTACTACAGCTACTAAAGTGGGCGTTTTATTTCCCAAACAAACGAGAGTTTTATAGACCAAGTGCTCATTCTCGTTTAGAATAGATGTATCCATTTTTGCTACACCACCTGAATCTTTATGTGTAGCAAATTCTGCTTGTCGATAAGAGATCTTATTTCTATCCAATATTTTTTCAACAAGTGTTTTTTCAATCTTGTTTTTCTTTTTTGACATAATGATCACCTTTATAATGATAGCATTGATAAAAGGAAAAATAAAAAGGGAGTTAAAAAAATAATGAAATTATTAATTATTAAAATAGAAACTAGTCATGAAGTTGAAGATGCACTAAATATATATAGTCATGATGTACTGCACTGTTTGGGCACTGAAACACGAAAGCGTTCGGACTTTGAACAAGCAGGTTGGGAATCTGATTCAACTATTGTTAAATTAGACGAAATAAAAGACTTACCTAAAGATTTGGAATTTTTAGCATATTTTGATATGGAACAAGACCAGGCAGAATTAGTTAAAAAGTACCAAAAAAAGTTGTCTGAATTAGAGGGTTACGGTTTAAAAATAGGTCATGCTAAAGTAAGTGCTTCCTATATCAAAGATGAAGACTGGAATACAGTGTGGCAAAAATTTTATCATCCAATTGATTTTTCCAGACACCTGGCAATAGTTCCTGAATGGGAAAAATATAAGCCGGCTTTTAAAGACCAAAACATTATTAAACTTGATCCAGGTTTGGCATTTGGCACTGGTTCACATAAAACTACTCAATTAGCATTGTTAGGTTTGGAACAGATTTTAGTCAAGCCAGAGACTGTTTGTGACGTTGGCACTGGTTCTGGAATCTTAGCTATTGCTTCATCTGTCTTAGGTGCAAGTTCAGTTTTAGCGACAGATATATCTGATGAGGCAATAACTGCTGCTAATGAGAATATATCTTTAAATAATTTAACTAATATAAAAGTGCAGAAAACGAACTTATTAAATAAAGTTACAGCTAAGTATGATATTATTGTAGCAAATATTTTGGCTGAAATTTTACTTGATTTAATTCCAGAGTTGAATGAGCACTTGAATTCTAATGGAAAAGTGATTTTTTCTGGGATAGATTGTGACCAGATTGAAAAAATCAAGACAGCTTTAACTGCAAATGGATTCCAAATTATATTATCAATGCAACAAGGACGTTGGATTGGGTTAATTATTGAAAGAAAAGATAACTGAATAGAGTTATAATAGATAATTAAATTAGTAAGGAACTAACAAGTTGATTGATAAACTAAAAAATATTCCTTTTTTTAAAAAGTTAAATAGCTATAAAATTACACCAGTAATTTGCTGGAGTATGATAGTCATGATTTTGCCACTCATATTTAGCCTGTTTTCTATAGGAACTATTTATCGCGTGGGACTGTTATTTATAATACTCAACAGCATAATTAGCTATCACATTGGCAAATTGATTAAAGCACTTAAATTAAGGCACTATTGGCTCTTGTTTATGCCAGGCTGCTTTTGCTTAATTGTTTTATTGAAATATGCTAATTATAACTTTTTGTTTGCATTGATTTATCTCATTTTGGAAATATTTGGTCTAATGGATAATAAAATTTACGGTTAGCGCTAGAAGGGGCGATATTTTATGTCAAAGTACATCGAAATGACACATGAACAGGTGATAGATACCTGTAAAAAATATATGAATGATGATCAAATTGCATTTGTTGAAAAAGCATATAAATTTGCTGCAAATGCTCATAAAGATCAAAAAAGAGCCTCCGGACAGCCATATATCGTTCATCCTACCCAAGTTGCCGGTACTCTTGCAAAATTGAGTCTTGATCCGGATACAATTGCAGCAGGATTCTTACATGATACAGTAGAAGATACGCCAGTTACCAATGATGATATCAAGGAAAAGTTTGGCAAAGATGTTGCTTTTATAGTTGATGGCGTTACTAAATTAAATAAATATCAGTATAAATCACACCAAGAATTTTTGGCTGAAAATCACAGAAAAATGTTAATTGCAATGGCAAAAGATATTCGAGTGATTATGGTCAAATTAGCTGACAGACTGCATAATATGCATACTTTAGAGCATTTGCGCCCTGATAAGCAGCGCCGAATTGCATCGGAGACAATGGATATATATGCGCCTTTAGCCGATCGTTTGGGTATCGGAACAGTTAAATGGGAACTCGAAGATATGAGTTTTCATTATTTGAACCCAAAAGCATATTACCGTATTGTTAATTTAATGAGTCTTAAACGTAGTCAAAGAGAAAAATATATTCAAGATGCGATCAAGACACTTAAAGAAAGCTTGGATAGTCTGGGAATCAAGTATGAAATATATGGTCGTCCAAAGCACATCTATTCTATTTATAAGAAAATGGTCAACAAGCATAAAGATTTTAATGAAATTTATGACTTGTTAGCAGTACGTGTGATTGTTAAAACAGTTAAAGACTGTTATGCGGTTTTGGGTGCTGTTCATACTAAATGGAAACCAATGCCAGGTCGCTTTAAAGATTATATTGCTGTGCCTAAAGTTAACGGTTATCAATCACTTCATACTACGATTATTGGCCCTGGTGGCAGACCCCTGGAGATACAAATCAGAACCGAACAAATGCATGAAGTTGCTGAATACGGTGTGGCTGCTCACTGGGCATATAAGAGGGGTAACTTTAAAGGTGTAGAACAAACCAGTTCAAATGAAAAGTTGGATATGGTCCGTGAAATTTTAGAATTAAAAGATGAAACTTCAGATGCTGATGAATTCATGAAAAGCGTTAAAAGCGAAATCTTCTCTGATCGCGTTTATGTTTTCACTCCTAAAGGTGAAGTTTATGAACTGCCAAAAGGGTCAGTTACCTTAGATTTTGCTTATGAGATTCATACTCAAGTGGGTAGTCATGCAGTCGGAGCTAAAGTCAATGGCAAACTAGTACCATTAGATTATAAGTTAAAAAATGGTGATGTCATTGAAATCATGACTCAATCTAATGCTACCCCATCAAGAGATTGGGTAGATTTGGTTAAGACCTCACGTGCACGCAATAAAATTCGCCGGTACTTTAGAAATCTTGATCGTGACCGTAGTATTGAGCAGGGCGAGCAAATGGTGGCGGACAAGTTGCGTGAGCAAGGACTTTCACCTAAAGTATTTATGTCTAAAGAACATATTGAACCACTATTAGAACAAATAAATTACCATACTGCTGATGAAATGTATGCTTCAATCGGTTTTGGTGATCTTTCCGCAATTGGTGTGGTTAACAGATTAACTGCGGATATACGCCGCGAGAATGAAAAGAAGAAACAAAAGCAGCTTGAAGAAGAAATTCTGAATTCAGGACAAAAAGCAGTTACGGAAAATCCACCAAGTAAAAAAGATTCTAAGGCAATGAAGATCAAGCACAAAAATGGTGTTATGATTCAAGGCATAAGTGACTTGATGCTTCATTTGGCCAAGTGTTGCAACCCAGTTCCAGGAGACGACATTGTCGGCTATGTTACTAAAGGTCGGGGCGTGACAATTCATCGAACAGACTGTCGCAATATAGTAAATAATGACGAAAGTAAGGGCAGACTGATTGAAGTTCAATGGGAGAATGTTGCAGAAAACAGTGCTCAATCATTTAATGCTAATATTGAAGTCTTCGGCTACAATCGTGGTAAATTACTTACTGATGTCATTACAAAGTTGAATACACTAACCCCAAACATTAATAATATTTCAGGCAAAGTTAATGAAGATAATATTGCTCATATATATGCTACAGTGGCGGTGAACAATTCAGCACAACTAGAAGACATTTTGACTAAGTTAAGAGATATACCAGATGTATACCAGACGAGGAGGGCTGATAATTAATGCGGATTGTGATCCAAAGAGTAAACCGAGCTAGTGTTAAAATTGCGGGAAATACAGTAGGACAGATCTCTAAGGGTTTATTATTGCTGGTCGGGTTAAAAGAAGGCGATGAAGCCGATATTGTTAAAAAGGCCGCTGCTAAAATTGCCAAAATGCGTATCTTTGAAGATGAAAATGGTAAAACCAATTTAGCAATTAAAGATGTTGGCGGACAAATATTAAGTGTTAGTCAGTTTACTTTACTAGCAGATACCAAAAAGGGTAATCGACCTAGTTTTATCAAAGCTATGAGACCACCAAAATCAAAAGAGTTATGGGAACAGTTTAATAAAGATTTGGAAAATTTAGGATTAATCGTAGCAAGAGGTGAATTTGGTGCAGACATGCAGGTTGATTTAGAAAATGATGGACCTTTCACAATCGTGTTGGATCTGTAAATATCGTGCATGAATAGTACTACAGGTTGACTTTTAACTGTGAAAACTATATTCTAAAAAAGAATTATCAATGACAAAGACTGAAGTTTAGTATTTTTATTCAGAGACCGCCTGTTTTTGGTGAAAAGGTGGGAAAAAACTAACTGTGACCCCTTTACCAGATAATGAGCGCATCGCGAGCGTTATTCGCAGCAGGTAAAAGGTGGTACCGTGCTAAATCAGAGCGCCCTTGATTTATTCAAGGACGTTTTTTTATTAAAAGGATGATTAAATGAGAGTTCAAAGACCTAAAGGAACAGTTGATATTTTGCCAGATGAATCTGGATCATGGGAAAAAGTCGAACAAATATTACGTGACTTTTTTAAACAAGCAAATTACCGCGAGATTCGGACACCTAGTTTTGAAAACTACAATGTTTTTTCACGTTCGAGTGGTGAAACTTCTGATGTTGTTGAAAAAGAAATGTACGATTTTAATGATAAAGGTGGCAGACACATTGCCTTAAGGCCAGAAGGAACAGCTGGAGTAGTGCGAGCTTATGTTGAGGATAAACTTTATGCACCAGAAATTGCCAAGCCCTTAAATGTTTATTATATTGAATCGACATTTCGCTATGAAAGACCTCAAGCAGGTCGTCAACGTGAATTTCACCAAATTGGCATTGAGAGTTTTGGTTCCGCAAATCCTTTGGCTGACGTAGAAACAATTGTTCTAGCTCATGATTTGTTGGCCAAGCTTGGTGTGAAGAATTATGAATTGCATATCAATACACTAGGAAATTCACAAGTACGGCAAGGTTATCATGATGCGTTGGTTAATTATTTTAAACCAGTTAGAGACCAGCTTTCTGATGATTCAAAAAGACGGTTAGAAAAAAACCCTTTGCGCATTTTAGATTCCAAAGATGAACAGGATAAGAAATTTTTACCAAATGCACCTAAAATAGTTGATTATTTGGATCAAGAATCAAAGGAAAACTTTGACCAAATTTTAAAGATGCTGGATCAATTAAAAATTAATTATGTGATTGATAATGATTTAGTTCGGGGACTGGACTACTACACTGGTGTAATTTTTGAATTCATGGTCGAAGATAAAAGCATTTGGGAATCTGCTTCAACAATTCTTGGCGGTGGCCGTTATGATAACTTAGTAGAGGAATTTGACGGACCAAGTACTCCAGCAGTCGGTTTTGGCATTGGCGAAGAACGTTTGATGCTGGTATTACAAAAACAAAATCCAAAACTTTTTGCAGATCAGGGTATTGATTTCTTTATTGCCAATATCGGTCAAGAAACAGAAGTAAAAACAGTTGAAATTGCTCGTTTGTTGCGTAAGCAAGGGCTGAAAGTTCAATATGATGTCGAGCAAAAGAAGTTAAAAGCTCAATTCAAAAAAGCAGATAGAGCTAAAGCAAAATATGTTATTACTCTTGGCGATAAAGAATTGACTGCCAAAGTTTTAAATGTTAAGAGACTTTCTGATGCTAAAACATTTAAGTTTGCTTTTAATGATCTAGAAAATATAAATGCGGTAATGAAACAATTAAAGGAATAAAAATGAAAAAAATGGAAAAAAGAACTGACTATTGTGGCAATATCACTCAAGACTACCTTGATCAGGATGTAAATTTATATGGCTGGGTGCAACGTGTGCGCAATCTGGGTAATTTGGTATTTATAGATTTACGCGATCGTGAGGGACTAGTCCAAGTAGTAGTTAATCATGATTCAGGTAAAGAATTAATGGCTATTGCTGATTCATTGGGAAATGAATATGTAATTCAAGTTAAAGGAAAAGTGGTCAAACGTTCAAGTATTAATCCTGACATGAAAACGGGAGAGGTTGAAGTTGAGGCTAAGGAAATAATCATTTTAAATGAGTCTAAGAACCCACCTTTTGAAATTAAAGATGATGTTGAGGTTGCCGAACAGACCAGACTAAAGTATCGCTATTTGGATTTGCGTAGACCAAGCTTGCAAAATGCTATCATTTTACGGTCAAAAATTTTACGAGCAACACATGAATTTTTTGATCAAAATGGTTTCATTGACATTGAAACACCAATTTTAGGAAAGTCTTCACCTGAGGGTGCACGTGACTATTTGGTACCGTCCAGAATCTATCCGGGCAGTTTTTATGCTTTGCCGCAATCTCCCCAATTATTCAAGCAATTATTAATGGGGGCCGGCTTTGATAAATATTACCAGTTAGCTAGATGCTTTAGAGATGAAGATTTGCGGGGTGACAGGCAACCTGAATTCACTCAGATTGATATGGAAACTTCTTTTACTGATGAGCAGCAGGTACAAGACTACACTGAAGGCTTGCTCAAGAAAATCATGAAAGACGTAATGGGAATTGATCTGAAAACTCCAATTGACCGCATTTCCTGGACAGACTCAATGAATAATTACGGAACAGATAAACCAGACATCCGTTTTGGCATGTTGATTCACGACTTAAGTCCAATCTTTAGAGATAGTGCTTTTAAGGTTTTCTCTGGTGCTATTGCCGATGGTGGCTTTGTTAAAGGGATTGCAGTTAAAGATGGTGCTCAAAAATACTCTCGCAAACAAATTGAGAAAAAGCAGGACTATATTAAGCGTTATCACGCAAAAGGTTTGGCTTGGGTCAAATTTGAAGATGGCGAATTTTCCGGTCCTATTTCTCGCTTTTTAACTGATGAAAATAAAGCTGCTCTAATCAGTGAATTTAACTTGCAAGGCGGGGAACTAGTCGTATTTATTGCTGATAAATGGAAAGTCTGCTGCGATTCACTTGACCATTTACGTCGTGAATTTGCTAAAGAAACAAATATTATTCCGAAACATGTCTTTGACTTTATCTGGGTGGTTGATTGGCCCTTATTTGAATATGATGAAGGTTTTGGCAGGTGGATTGCTGCTCACCATCCATTCACTATGCCTGATGATGAAGGTATTAAATTATTGGATACTGAACCGCATAAAGCTCACGCTCGCAGCTATGATATAGTTATGAACGGTGATGAACTAGGTGGTGGATCAATCCGTATTCACAAACGTTCAATTCAGGAAAAAATGTTTAAAGCACTTGGCTTTACCAAAAAACGTGCTTATGAACAATTTGGCTACCTTCTTGAAGCTCTGGATATGGGCTTCCCGCCACATGCTGGACTTGCCATCGGGCTTGACCGTTTTGCAATGTTGCTTGCTGAAAAAGATAATATCCGTGATGTATTGGCATTCCCGAAAAATGCCAATGCTTCAGAACCAATGATGCACGCACCTGCTCCTGTATCTGAACAGCAATTGACTGATTTGGGTATTGAAGTCGAGGATAAGTATCAAGAGGATATAGCTAAAATTGAGGCAAAATTGAAAGCACAAGCGGAAAAAGATGCTGCACATAATACTAGTTGGGATTAAGAAAGTTTAAAAGTATTTTTAACTAAAGCAAAAGAGCTGTGAAAATTATACACAGCTCTTTTGCTTTTTTATTTGTCCTCATTCAATTTTGATTGGGGACATTTTCTTATGATGTAGCGCTTACACAGACTTATATAATAAAAATGTCGGAAGGAGAAAAGAAATGGTTAAAGATTTGAATCAATCCATAATCAACTATTTAAAAGTAAATCATGGTTTCAATTCTTCGGCTAAAATTTCGCAAAAATTAAACGTCTCACGTAAAACGATAATTAGGAGGATCAATCAGTTAAATCAGAATTTTCCAGAAAAAATAATTATTTCTAAAAGAAGTAAGGGATTTGAATTAGTTTATCAAAATTATTTAAAGTACGAAAATAAAAAATCTGCTGCTTTTTCGGAAATCAATGAACGTCAAGAAAATATTTTAACCAGGCTCTTAATTGCATCTCCTAAAGCAGTTTCAATTACAGATATTATTAATAGTTTATATGTTAGTGAAGCAGTAATTCAAAATGATGAAAAAATGATTTCTGCAAAAATTAAAAGATGGAATCTGTCATTAATTCGCAAACAACGTTTTTTAAGCATCAAAGGAACAGAAAAAAATATTAGAAATGCCATTATTGAAGTAGTTTTACATGTTAACAATACAACAGAAATTAGTAGTTTGCGAAATAGTATTGGACAATATGATGACCAAGATTTTGACTTCGCCTTAGAACAATTAAAACTGGCAATGAAATCTCTAAATAACAATCTTCCTTATCCTTATAATATTAATTTTTTTACACATATTTATATTCTGTTAAGCAGAGCAAGAAAATTTAAATCAGTAAATTATTCAGTTGAGTCAAAGTCTAGTATAACAAGAAAATCGAAGGCAAATCCTGAAATTTTCAAGATTTGCCAGAAAATTATTCAAAATATTGAAAATTATTTAAATGTACAGCCATTATCTTTAGAAGTTGAAACTTACTACTTATTTGAATATCTAATTTCCTCAAGATTTAGTGAGAAAAAAAGTGAAATAACTTCTGATGATCATAAATTAGCAGAACGAGTTTCTCAAGAATACATTACATTGGTTTCACAATTTCTAAATACCGGTTTTAGCAAATATATACTGAATGATATTAAAAATCATATTTTTTCAATGATCATTCGATTAAAAATGCAAGTATCCTTACCAAATGCTTTATTAAATGATATTAAATTGGAATATGAGAAAGTTTTTGAAGCTACTAAGTTAGCTTCAAAACAGGTGGAACGTGAATTTCACTTACCAGCTATTTCAGATAATGAAACAGGTTTTATATGCCTTTACTTCGTTAAATACTTAGAAGCTCAGCCACGTAGGAATAAAAGGGTACGTGTTTATATTATTTGTACAACAGGGATTGGTACTTCAGAAATAATTTCAACAAAAATAAGAAAATTAATGCCTGATTTAAAGGTCATAGGCTTAGGTTCCAACCTCGAGATAGAAGACATACTAAAAAAACATAAGAATATTGACTTGCTGATAAGTACAGTTCCATTATCGGTAAAAACCAATGTACCAGTTGAACTAGTTAGTGCTTTTTTAACAAAAGAAGATGAAAAAAATGTCAGACACGCAGTCTACAGAATCCAAAAGCAGCGATAATTTTTTTATAAAAATAAATGTTGACCAAAAAATTACTAAAAAAGAACTTTTTTCTCTGATATCCAAAAGCGTTGCCAATCAAAAAAAATTATCACAAAAAGAACTTTTTAAAAGCTTGCAGGCCAGGGAACAGGTTAAAAACACTTCTTTTGGAAATGGTATTGCCTTTCCTCATATCATCTTAGAAGAAAATGTAATTCCTAATTTAATAATTTGTAAGTTAGCTCAGAAAATAGATGAATGGAAATGTCCAGATAGTACTGCTGTAGATACTTGTTTTATTTTATTGATTAGCCGTAAATCTCAAAAGAATAGTCCGAGAATCAAAAGATTGATCAAAATTTTCCGTAAATTTGCAGATAAAAACGTCATTTCCAAAATAAGTCAATGTCAAACAGCAGAAGAAATAGAAAAATACTTGTAAAGGAGGAAGATCATGAAAAGTGGACCATAAAAAGTTTGTTTTTCAGAAAGTATAATTTATTAATTTTTGGAGGTAAAAATGGTTTTAGTAACAGGAAAAAGATTATTGGATGTAGCACATAAAAATCACTTTGCAATACCAGCTTACAACGCTGGATCTGGACAACTTTTTACAGCAACTCTGGAAAAGTGTATTGAAGATCAAACACCTTTTATAATGGCGATTCATCCCACCGAGCTGGCATTTTTGCGTGATAACTTTGTGGGGCAAGTTTTACAGGGCATTAACAAAACAGATTTGCCAATTGCTTTACATTTAGATCATGGTGCTAGTTATGAAGACTGCATTCATGCTATTCATCTAGGCTTCACCAGCGTTATGATTGATTGCTCTATGAAACCATATGATGAAAATATTGCCACTACAAAAAAGGTGGTCGAGGCAGCTCATGCCACTGGAATATCAGTTGAAGCTGAAATAGGAACAATAGCTGATACTGGCTATGATGTCAACGGACATTTAACAAACGATGTACATTACACTACACCTGAAATGGCTAGGGATTTTGTTGAGAAAACAAGTGTTGATTCTTTGGCAATTGCAATTGGTACCGCCCACGGTCTTTACCCTAAAGATGTACAGCCTAAATTGAAGCCGGAAATTGCAAAACAAGTTTCAGAAGCTGTAGATGTACCATTAGTTTTGCACGGAGCTTCAAATAATCCTGACGATAAAATTCAAGAAGCAATTGACAATGGCATCAATAAAATAAACATTTCAAGTGATATCAAAATTGCGTTTGCAACTGGTTTGCGCCATTTGCTCGATAACAGTGATCCAAATGAAATGCGCGAGCCAAAATTAATGTTTCCAGAAGCAATGATTGAAGAACAAAAAGTTGTACATCATAAGAATGAACTCTGCAAGGCAACTAATAGAACCCATCTATATTTTGAACACGAAGAGCCAGTTGAAGTACCTTACAAAATCGAAAACTTCCAGACTGAAACATTTAAGGCATAAAAGTATTTGGTTTTACATATGGAAAATATTACTTCTGTTTTGGATCCTAAGGTTATAAAAATTGGGCTTAATGCAAAAAATAAATATGAAGTTATAGTGCAATTAGCAGAGTTGCTCAAAAATGCAAATTATATTGATAAAGTTGACCCCTTTGTCCAAGATATTTATTTACGAGAAAAAGAAGGCTTAACCGGAATAGGTCAAGGCATAGCAATCCCTCATGGAAAAAGTGATGATGTCAAACGAATAGGTGTTGCTATTGGAATTTTGAAACATGGCATTGAATGGGAATCATTGGATAACGAGAAGATTAGAATAGTTATTTTGTTTGCTGTAAGCAATGATACCAATTCAGCAAAAAATCAATTAAAACTTTTGTCAATATTTGCAGGGAGATTAGGACATAAGCAAGTTGTTGACAAATTGAAAAAAGCTGAAAGCATTCAGGAAGTGATTGATGCTTTTAAAGAATAAAGGAGATGTTTATGAATGAAAATTGTTGGTATAACAGCTTGTTCTGCGGGAATAGCTCACACTTATATTGCAAAAGAAAAATTGGAACAAGCTGCTAAAGATTGTGGAGACACAATTCATATTGAAACTCAGGGTACTATCGGTACTGAAGATGCACTGAAACTAGAAGATATTAAAGAAGCTGATGTTGTTTTACTAGCAGTTGATGTAAAAGTAACGGGAAGAGAAAGATTTAAGGGCAAAAAAATTGTCCAAATTTCAACAGATACTGCAATACAAAGTCCAAACAAATTAATGAAAAAATTGCATTCTGCATTAAATGTTAAATAGAGGTTTAAAAATGGCTGAAAATAAAATTATAGTCAAAATTAAAGAACCGGCTTTGACGGCAATCTCATATTTGATTCCCGTTGTTGTTGCGGGAGGATTGTTATTAGCAGTTGGAAATATCTTTGGCGGTAAAAACATTACCAACTTTACTGGTACTATTGGAATATGGGATGCTTTTAGTACAGCTGGGAGCTTAATTTTAGGACTTCTTCCTGTTGTTGTTTCAACCGGAGTTTCTTTTGCAATTGCTGACAAGCCAGGAATAGCTCCAGGATTTTTAGTTGGTCTTATTTCAAATATGATTAAAGCTGGGTTCCTGGGAGGTTTAATCGGAGGCTATGTTGCCGGTTGGTTTACAATTTTAATTGTAAAAACAATAAAAGTACCTAATTGGGCACAAGGTCTAATGCCGACTTTGATAATACCATTTTTATCATCAATTTTGTCGGCTGCCGTCATGTTTTACATATTAGGCGCGCCAATTGCCGAAGGGCAAAAAATGCTTACCAGATATCTAACTCAATTACCATCGAGTCAAAAATTCCTTTATGGTGCTATTATTGGCATTTTGGCATCAGTCGATTATGGTGGAGCCATTAACAAGACAGTCTTTGCTTTTGTATTAGCAATGCAGGCAGAAGGAGTCAATGAGCCAATCACTGTTCTAATTTTGGCTTCTATGGTAACACCATTTGGTTTTACTTTTGCATATTTCCTTGAAAAACTATTTCATAAGAAGATTTACACACAAACGGAAGTAGACACACTAAAAACGGCTTTTCCCATGGGTATATGTGAAATCACCGAAGGAAGTTTACCTATTGTTTTAAACGATTTGTGGAGATCAATAGTTTCAACTGCTTGTGGTGGAGCAATAGGTGGCGGACTTTCAATGTTATGGGGTGCAGATTCAAAAATTCCTGCTTCTGGTTTATTTGCAGTTCCTACTATGTCAAAACCTGTCCAATTTTTAATTGCTCTTCTCATAGGTAGCTTAGTCACCGGTATCGTTTTCTTCATTTTAAAAAGACCTGTTAGCGCAGAGAACGAAAAGAAAGAAGAAAAAGATGTTGATTTAGGAGATATAAGTATAGGATAAATGAGAAACGAGAATTCAGAAATATATGTTGGCAATAAGGCTCAACTAAACTCTGTCAAATATATTCAATTTCTCGAGGGAAAAGCTACTGGATTAAAGGCTTTTGAAATAGCCACTGCCAGTGGCTTTTCACTTACAGTGGCATTAGACAGAGGCATGGATATAGTAGAATTAAAGTTGAATGGAAAAAACATATCGTTTTTATCGGCAACAGGTCTTGTAAACAGTACTTACTTTAATGAGGATGAAGATAAAGGCTTTATGCGCAATTTCAATGTTGGATTTTTAACAACAGGTGGATTGGCATATATGGGAAGCTCTGATAATAGGCGCGGTTTACACGGTACAGTTAGCAATACGCCTGCATATAATTTTAGTTATGAAATTTTAAAAAACAAAATTCAGGTTGAAGGTAACATTGCTGATTCAGTCATGTTTGGTCCAAACTTAATATTACACCGCAAAATCACTGTAAGTACTAATGAGACAAGTATACGTATAGATGACACTTTAATAAATGCCGGAGATGACACTGTACCGTATATGCTTTTGTATCATAATAATTTTGGTTATCCGTTTTTAACACCCGACACTGAAATATTTTTCCAGCCAGAAAAAAGTTTCAACCGTAAATATCAGAGAATAAAAGGTAGTTATCCGTTTAAATTAAAGAAACCTAATATAGCTGAGCCTGAACAAGTATATTTTCATACTTTAAAAAAATCTGAATATAGTTTGATTAGTCCAAGAACAAACCTTTCGTTAAAAGTTAAATTTAGTAGTAAAACACTCCCGATTTTGAATGAATGGCGTTTGGAAAGAAACAAAAACTATGTTTTAGGATTAGAGCCCGGTACAAACGATGTAAATGGTTTTATCCAAGCTAATAAAAATAATAAATTAAAATATATCAAACCAGATGAAAGAATTGCATTTAACCTACAATTTGATTTTAGTGAGGTAAAAAATGAAAAGATCGCAAATAAATAAAATCCTTCAAAAAAATATTGATTTTGCAAAAAAGCACCAAGTTTATTTTCCTCAGTTCGCGAGTTGGAATATTAATGATTGGACTGGACTCAATGAACGTTATCGCGAAATTGTTGATAATATGTTGGGCTGGGATGTAACCGATTTTGGCAGTAAAAATTTTGTAAAATATGGCCTAGTGGCTTTTACGTTTAGGAATGGCAATTATGAGCATACTGAAATTTATCCAAAACCTTATTGTGAAAAAATATTATTCTTAGAAGAAGGACAAGAGTTGCCGTACCATTTTCATAAGCTAAAAGAAGAGGATACTGTTAATCGTGGTGGAGGAAATTTATTAATTAGAGTCTGGAATTCGACAAAAACTGGTGAAATTGATCATAAAAGTGAAGTTAAAATAGTTAAAGATGGAGAGAAACTAGTGGTTCCTGCTGGAACGACCATCAAATTAGAACCAGGTGAAAGTTTAACTGCAACACCTGGAATTTACCATAAGTGGGATGTTGAGGCTGGAACTGGCAAAGTTATGGCTTGGGAGGTCTCAAAAACCAATAACGATAATTTAGATAATCATTTTTATAAACCAATTCCCCGGATTCCAGAAATAGAAGAGGATGAGCTTCCTTATCGACTGCTATTCGGTGACTATCCAATTTGGTCGAAAAAACTAAATTTTCAGTTTAGACCATACGAGAATAAATGATGGAAAAATATGTATTAGGAATTGATTTAGGCACAAGTGCTGTAAAAGTCAGTTGTTTAGATAAATTAGGAAGAATAATAGATCAAGAAATAGAAGATTATCCAATCTATAATCCGGCAGAGGGTTTTAGCGAGCAAAATCCAAATGACTGGGTTCATGCAACTTTAGTTGCGGTTAAAAAAATTATGAGCAAGCTAAAAGACTTGGCTAAAATAGACGGGATATCATTTTCTGGTCAAATGCACAGCTTGGTAATTTTAGATAAAAATAAACAAGTAATTCGACCAGCAATATTATGGAACGATGGCAGAACAGCAAATGAGGCTGATTACATAAACAAAAATTTTGGAAAAGAAATAGTGGAAATTACTGGTAACAAAGCTACTGCTGGTTTTACCTTACCAAAATTATTATGGTTACAAGAAAATGAACCTGATAATTTTGCAAAAATTAGATATTTTATGATGCCTAAAGACTATGTTAGATATAAAATGACCGGAAAAATAAATATGGATTATTCAGATGCTACCGGAACAATAATTTTAGATATTGCAAAAAACCGCTGGAGTAATAAAATTTTAAATTTTTTTAATATTCCTAAGTATTGTTGTCCCACTCTTGTAAATTCCACAGACTTTGTTGGATTTCCCTTGAAAGAAGTTTGTGAGCAAACTGGTCTGAATACGGACGCGAAGATTTTTGCGGGGGGAGGAGATAACGCTGTTGCAGCAATTGGATCCGGTATTTTAAACTCTCAAAATTTACTATGTAGTATTGGTACATCAGGAGTCGTTTTAGCCGATGAGCAAAATCCTCACACACCATATGAGGGGACATTGCAAATGGAACATCATGCGGTTGCTCATCATTTTTACTCTATGGGAGTAACATTAGCAGCCGGAGAATCCTTAAGCTGGTTTAGGGATGCCTTTTTTCCCGAAAAATCTTTTACTGACTTGCTTTTGATGGCTCAGAATTCAGACTTAGGTTCAAATAAACTTTTTTTTACACCCTATATCAGTGGTGAAAGGACTCCTTACTCTGATTCTTATATTCGCGGAAGCTTCACAGGAATTAGTAAAATATTGACAAAAAATGATTTTTGCCGAGCAGTGATAGAAGGAATTACATACAGTTTGCGAGATTTAATATCGATTTACGAGCAAAATAATAAGACTATTGAAAAAATCGTTTGTATTGGTGGAGGTGCAAAAAGTAAATTTTGGCTAAAACTGCAAGCTGACGTATTCGGTAAAAAAATTGTTTCATTAAAAAATGAACAGGGGCCTGGAATTGGAGCTGCTATGATTGCAGCAATGGGATGCCAATGGTTTAAAAATTGGGAAAGCTGTATTAATTTATTTGTGAGATATAATGATATCATCGTACCCGATCAACATAATTCTGTACTTTATAATAAATATTATAGTCTTTATAAAAAAATATATTCATCCACGGCACCTCTAGCCAGAGCAGCAGCAGAACTTTAAAATGCCTATTACTGAATAATTTAAAATTGCTTTGCTTTTAATATTAAATAGTGAGAAAATTATAATCCATTCTCATTTTGATATTAGGAGGAGATCTTGTGACTAATCAATTTCATCGAGCCTTTGGCTGTTATGGTATTATTGGTGATCAAAAAACGTTAGTAGTAATTAAAAAGCATGGTGGTCCCTATATTAATCGCTTCGACTTACCAGGAGGTAGTTTAGAAGACGGGGAATCATTAAACCATACAGTTAAGCGTGAAGTAAATGAAGAAACAGGCTTAATAGTTCAAGATTACAGGCAAATTGGTGTTACTTCATTTAAATACCCTTGGGATTACAAACAATGGCATTTGAATCAACATATTTGTGTTTTTTATGAAATAAAGAAAACTATTGGTAAAGTTCAAGGAGAAGTTAAACAATTTACTGGTCAAGACTCATTAGGAGCAGTCACGATACCATTAGCAAAAATAAGTATTGCAAACTCTTCGCCTTTAGTAGTTAAAGCCAAGGAATTTTTATTAAACCCAGACAAATTTGATTTAGCAGATCAAACTTTTAATAAATGGACTGTGCTTGATAAACCTGTTTTTTAAAGTAAAAAAAGCGGCTAAGGAAATGATTTCCTTAACCGCTTTTAACTAGTTTATTTTAAATTTTGTAAAAAATCTAAAGCCTTATCGTAATTGGGCTCGTTAGTTAATTCCTGAATGAGTTCTTGGTACAAAACTTTTTTATCTGCATCAACGATCCAAACACTTCTGGAATCTAAGTTATTAGCTTCAATAAATAGACCCATACTTTTACCAAAATCAAAAGAATCATCTGACAAAAGCTTCATTTTAGAAACGCCTTCAGCTGCACACCAGTTTTTTTGTTCTTCTGGAGTATTGGTAGAAATAGTATAGAAATTGATACCGTCAAACTTATCAACTTCACCGTTAAACTTTTTAGTAGAAATACTGCAGACGCTGGTATTAATATTAGGTACCACACTGATTAAAGTTGGCTTGTCAACTAATTCTGTTACTGAAACAACAGAACCGTCTGCCTGTTTTACTTTAAAGTCTGGTAATTGTTCGCCCACCTTTGGTGGTTCACCATTGGTTGACAGAGGTTCATTCTTCATTGTTACTTGCATAATCTTAACCCTTTCTCTTGTTATAAATATAAACGACTACTCTTTAAATTTTAAACTACTAAAGTTGAAAACCCCAAGAAATTAGCTTTTTAGTTATTATTAGTGTAATCAGTTATGCGCTTAATAGCCTCTTTGAGCTTCTCTTCAGAAGATGCATATGAAAAGCGAACATACCCATGACCACCTGCACCAAAAAAGCTGCCAGGAGTTACCCCAACTTTGGCTTTTTCAGCTAAATCTTTGGCAAAGGCGACATCGTCACAGCCAAATTTAGTTGGTATTTTAGCAAAAATATAAAAAGCTCCTTCTGGTGTAGCCATAGTATAGCCATTCTTTTTTAGACCATCTTCAAGAAGATGTAAACGCTTTTGGTATTTTTCTCTAGCATCAATATAGTCTTGATCGCCATGATCTAATGCCTCTGACGCCGCAATCTGAACATTATCAGTTACAGAAGAAATCAAAAATGAATGTATTTTGATCATTGATTTCATTAGCTCGGCAGGTCCCGCTATATAACCAATTCTCCAACCAGTCATTGCGACGCTTTTCGACAGCCCCGATAACAAAACAGTTCTTTCCGGAATAATCTGTGTCAGAGAATAATGTTTCCTATCACCGTAAATTAATTCTGCATAAATTTCATCACTGACAGCAAATATATCGTATTTAGTGATAACGTCTGCTAACTTTTGCAAGTTTTGCTCTGAGTATACTCGACCTGTTGGGTTAGACGGGTCAGTAATAATAACGGCTTTTGCACCTTTGCCTTCATTTTCAAGCGTTTCAGTCAGCTTTTTGGCTGTTAAAAGAAAATTATCAGCAGAAGTATCAACTTGTACAGGTATACCACCCGCCATTTTTATAATACCAAAATAAACTTCCCAAACCGGAGTAGGGACAATAATTTTTTCTCCCGGATTTAGCAAGGCCATGGCAGCAATGTTCAGTCCTTCTGAGACACCTACAATAGCGCAAATTTCACTTTTAGGATCGTAGCTTACACCCAAACTCTTTTTTAAATATTTGCTGACGGAATTTAAGTATTTTTCTTTACCAGCTTCTGGCGCATAATGGGAGTCATTGCTATCAATATCATTAATGGCCGCTCGTTTTATATGTTCAGGAGTATTTAAATCAGGCTCACCAATGGTTAATTTTATTATCCCAGGAATTTGAGAAATTTTTTGACTAAAAGATCTGATTTCAGAATTAGGTAAGTTTCTAATTCTAGAATTTATTTTTGCAGATAAGTTTTTTGCTAAATGTGGCATAACACAATAAGATCCTTCCTATTTTTCTTGAAACCATATTATAACCCAGCATGAACTTAAATAAAATTAAGAAAAAGTATTATTTTAGTGAGTTTATAGTTAGTGTATGCTAGTTATTTTTGTTATATTGGGTGTGTATACACGTAAGGAGTGTGTGATTTATGGATCAAAATGAGAAAAATAAGAGATTAAAGCAGTTAACTCCCGATCAGTACCAAGTGACTCAGCAAGCTGCAACTGATTACCCATTCAAAGGCAAATACGATGATTTTTATCAAAAAGGAATTTATGTTGATATTGTATCAGGTGAACCACTATTTTCGAGTGAAGACAAATATGATGCGGGTTGTGGCTGGCCTAGTTTTACCCGACCAATTAAAAAATTAGTCTACCACCGTGATCAGTCTCATAATATGGAAAGAACAGAAGTTAAGAGTCCAGACGCAGATTCGCATTTAGGACATGTATTTGACGATGGGCCGTCTGATAAAGGTGGCTTGAGATATTGTATCAATTCTTCAGCTTTAGCTTTCATCCCTTATGAGCAATTAGAACAAAAAGGTTACGGAGAATATAAAAAGCTCTTTAAATAATCTAAATTATGTAAAAAAGAATATGGCAATTATTAGTCATGTTCTTTTTGAGTACTATTAAACTATTTCTTGTTCCTTAAAACTGCCGTAAACCCGTTCTACTTCTGTTACACTCATAAAAGCGTAGGGGTCGCTTTTTTTGACAATATGTAATATGTCATACATATCATAGCGGTCAATCACAGTGATTAATACTTTTTTCTCATTATGACTGTATGCTCCTTCTACATCATGGAAAATCGTAATGCCACGATGCATTTTTTCCTGAATGCCATCAATAATAGCGTGAGGCTGCTCTGTCACAATGGTTACCTGCAGTTTCTGGTGCTGAGTATAAACGGCATCGATTACGCGGCCGTTAATAAAGATGGTTAAAGCTGAATACAAAGCTCGCGTCCAACCGAAAGCAAATCCAGCAGCAGCTATAATTATTAAATTTATTAAAATACTGATTTTACCGTAGCTCGTCCCGGTTTTTCTTTGAATGACAATACCTATAATATCAAGTCCACCTGTAGATATACCGTTTTTAAGCGCAAAACCTGTACCAAGGCCATTAATCATGCCACCAAAAATTGCACAGACAAGTGGATCAATATGCATGTTTAGGGGTTGAACTAGCCGCATTATAATTGATCCAAGTATAACAGTGATGATTGTAAAAAAAGTAAATTTATGTCCGATCTTTATCCAGGCAAGTAAAAGCAGAGGCAAGTTCAATACAAAATACAGAGCAGAAGTTGATAGGGTAACGGGTAAAAACCGCTCACTCATGGTATTAATTAATTGGGCAAAACCAGTTATTCCTGAGGAATACATGTGTCCTGGAGTCCAAAAGAAATTTAGAGCCACAGCTACGGCTAGCGAATAGAAAAATGAGGCAGAGATTTTAGAGAGTAGATTATACCGTCGGTTGAATGCGTCAAGCTGGTCCATTGTTCAATTATTCCTTTATGAAAAATGCTAATTAAAATAATAAATACTAGTTTCTATATAAAAATAAAAACTAGTATTTTTCTTAAGTATACTAACACATTTTCGTGAAATTTAAAGAGTTTTTAATCTATTTTTGATTACTTTTGCCAATGTTTTTTGATGAATTCTTCTCTGCCACCAGATTCTTCAAGACTATAACGTAGTGGATTTTTTTTGTAAAAATCCTGATGATAATCTTCAGCAGGATAAAATGGCTTAGCTGGTTCAATTTTTGTTACTATTGGATCATCAAACCTGCCACTATTTTGGAGAGCTATTTTTGACTTTTCAGCAGCTTCTTTTTGCGCAGAAGAATTATAAAAGATAACTGGGCGATAATTATCACCGCGATCCTGGAATTGTCCGGATGCGTCAGTCGGATCAGTTACTTGCCAATAATATTCTATTAATTTTTCATAAGGCATAATTTTTGGATCATACGTGATTTCTACTGCCTCAGTATGACCCGTCATTCCCGTGCATACTTGTTCATAGGTTGGGTTCGGCACATGTCCACCGGTATAACCCGAAATTACTTTTTTAATTCCAGGCAAAGAATCAAAGGGGCTTACCATACACCAGAAACAACCCCCAGCAAATATTGCTGTATCCAAATTAGCCATTTGCTCATTTTTGCTCATTTTTTACACCTCTTTAATTTTTATTTAAACATAAATAGCTTAACTAGATGCCCTTTTTTGCTTTTATTTTTGAACTCCTAAGTGATTCATAATAATTGCTGCTGTTTCCTCAATCGAGCGGTGAGCAACATTTATGACAAAACATCCAAGCTGATCATAAAGTTTTTGGGCAGAATCCAATTCTTTTTTAATCGCATCAACATTGGAATAGGATGTATCGGGATTTAGACCATAAGAAATCATTCTTTCACGTCTGATTTCATTTAAGACCGAGATGTCATTTGTCAGGCCAATGATTTTTTTAGGATCAATTTGATATATTTCTTTAGGAATATGGGTATCGGGTACCAGAGGTAAATTAGCCACTTTTAAATTTTTGTTTGCTAAAAAAAGTGACAAGGGGGTTTTGGAAGTTCTTGAGACTCCTAAAAGAACAACGTCGGCTTCTAAAAAGCCCTTGGGATCTTTACCGTCATCATACATAACCGCAAACTCCATAGCTGAAATGCGATCAAAGTATTTTTGATTCATTTTATGCTGAGCACCTATTTTTTGTTGTGGCTTAAGACCAGTTAATTTTTGAATCGATTCGATCGCAGGAGATAAAATATCAACGCTTTGTATTTGATGCTCTCTAACAAAACGAATAACTGGAATCTGCATTTCATCTTTTACCAAACTATAAATAAGCAGTAAATTTGGATATTGAACTATTTCTTCAAAAGTATCTTCTAATTTCTCCTTATTAATTATGAATGGATATCTCCTGTAATTAATCTGTGCATCAGGAAACTGGGCAGCTGCGGCAACAGCATTGTTAAAAGCAGTATCACCAGCAGAATCTGAAATTATTATCATGTTAACTTCTTTTTTGGGTGTTTCTTCAGCCATTATTTACTCCTTTTTTTCTCTAATTATACAATTTAACCAAAATCATTAACAGATTAAGTTTTTCCTGTGAAAAATTTGAAAAATATTGTTCGTTTGTATTGACCCGCCGGTGATGTTTGATATAATTTAGTTAAATGTATGACGGTAACGTCAAGAAATGGAAGGAGGGATCACATATGGCCAAGACAGTCGTTCACGAAAACGAGTCTATTGATGATGCTCTTCGTCGTTTTAAACGTTCCGTTTCTAGAAGTGGTACTTTACAAGAATACCGCAAGCGCGAGTTTTATGAGAAACCTAGCGTTCGTAGGAAATTGAAATCCGAAGCTGCTCGGAAACGCAGACATTATTAATCTAAAAACGACTTTTATCAAGCAGATAGAAGTCGTTTTTTATTAACAAGAATTAAAGTTTAATGTTTTATTTAATTTAAACTAGGGTGTAAATTTGTTATAATTTACCTAGATTTTGTGAAGAAAGAGGGAGTTCATTTGAGTTTATCTGAGCAAATAATGTCAGATATGAAAGAAGCGATGAAAGCGCGTGACAAAGTTAGACTGAACACCGTGCGCATGATTAAATCCGCACTGATGAATGAAAAAATTAAAGCTGGTCACGATTTAACCGCTGAAGAAGAACTGACGGTCCTTAGCCGAGAAAAAAAGCAGCGTGAAGAATCAATTGAGGAATTTACCAAAGCTAATCGTAAAGACTTGGCAGATGAAACCAAACAGGAATTAGCTATTGTTGAAAGTTATCTGCCTAAGCAAATGACGCAAGAGGAACTAAACCAAGCAGTTTCATCGGCAATTGCAGAAGCTAATGCTCAAGGTAAATCAGATTTTGGTAAAGTAATGAAAATTTTAATGCCTAAAATCAAAGGTAAAGCTGATGGTAAAGCAGCTTCTGATGTGGTGCGTAAACAGCTGAAATAAGCACAAGAAAAGGAGCAGAGTTATTTGGCCCAAACCAATTTTATTCCTAAAAATCCTGAGAATATCCAAAAATTAGTTGGTATTAATGATAACAATTTAAGCCTTTTATCTACCGGGTATAATGCTAGTGTAGTTGATACTGGCAATAGTATAGCTATTCAAGGTAATGACAATGACATTAAAAAAGTTGCAGCTGTCCTGAAAGCTTTAGACAACGTTATTAATGCCAATATTAATATTGGTCCAGCTGACGTTGTCAGCGCGATGAAAATGGCAGATAAAGGAACAACAGAATATTTTCCTGATCTATATAAAAAGATTTTAATTCGGGATGCTAAAGGCAAGCCGATTAGAGTCAAAAACATGGGACAGAAAAAATATGTCGAAGCCATTGAAAAAAATGATGTTGTATTTGGGATCGGTCCTGCCGGTACCGGTAAGACATTTATTGCTGTTGTTTGTGCTGTTGCTGCTTTTAAAAAGGGCGAAGTTTCAAGGATTATTTTGACTAGGCCTGCAGTTGAAGCAGGGGAGTCGCTAGGATTTTTACCTGGTGATCTAAAAGAAAAAGTTGATCCTTACTTAAGGCCCATTTATGATTCGCTTTATGCAATTTTAGGCACCAATACTACCGATCATTTAATGGAACGTGGAGTTATTGAGGTCGCTCCATTAGCGTACATGCGTGGACGTACACTGGATGATGCGTTTGTTATCCTTGATGAAGCACAAAATACTACTGACGCTCAGATGAAAATGTTTTTAACCAGGCTAGGCTTTAATTCGAAAATGATCGTCAATGGTGACATGACACAAGTTGATCTTCCTGGTAAGCAACGGAGTGGGCTGATAGATGCTGAACGTATTTTGAAAAAAATTGAGCAAATAAAATTTATTTGGTTTTCAGCTAACGATGTTGTCCGTCATCCTGTAGTTGCTAAAATTATTAACGCCTATGAAAAGGAAGAAAAAAAGTTTTAATGGATTCAATAGATATTACTTTTAATGATGAAGTTGGTTTTCTGGACGATAAAAGACGTGATTGGCAAAAATGGATTCTGCAACTTCTCTTGCTTGCTAAAAATGAGATAAATAAAACAAACAACTTGGAAATGAGTATTAACTTTATTAATGAAAAACGCAGTAACGAAATTAATAAAAAATATCGCGGTAAAGATAGACCAACTGATGTAATCTCTTTTGCTATTGAAGATGGAGATGATCAAATTGATTTTAGCACATTTGATGATCCTGAATTCATTGAAGATATTGGTGACTTATTTATGTGTCCCAGCGTTATTATGCGACACAGTAAGGAATATAGTACCGGTTGGGACCGCGAATTTGGCTATACTCTAGTCCATGGCTTTTTGCATCTTAGCGGATATGATCATATTGAACCAAGCGAAGCAAAAACCATGTTTAAAATACAAGGAAAGATATTGGAAGAATATGGCTTGCCATTGTATCCCGATCAGTTAGATGAAGGCAGAGGTAAATAATGGTAGAAGAGAAGAAAAATCAGTCTGGCTTTGTTGCTTTACTAGGAAGACCAAATGTTGGTAAGTCGACCCTTATGAATTTTTTAGTGGGTCAAAAGGTAGCTGTTACTTCTAACAAACCGCAAACTACCCGTAATAAAATTTCTGGAATTTTAACAACTGATGATATGCAGGCGATTTTTATTGATACTCCCGGCATATTTAAGCCACACCTAGATTTAGATGATTACATGGATAAAGCGAGCTTGTCTAGCTTGAACGATGTTGATCTTATTTTGTTTATGGTTGAACCAGAAAAAATGGGCAAGGGTGATGCTTATATAGCAGAGTTATTGCAAAAAGCGACTGTTCCAGTTTTACTTTTAATCAATAAGGTAGATACAGTTAATCCCAACGAACTTTTACCAATAATTGATCAATATCGTAAACTCAACATTTTTAAGGAGTTTTTACCAGTCTCGGCGACCCAGGGAATTGGAATTAGTGATTTAATTCAGGTTTTACACCAGTATTTGCCTGAAGGGCCTAAGTATTATGGCACAGATCAAATTACTGATCGACCAGAATATTTTATGGTTGCAGAATTAATTCGTGAACAGATTTTAAAGTTTACCTCTGAAGAAGTGCCACATGCTGCCGCTGTTTGGGTGGAACAAATGAATAAGCATGAAAACAATAAGTTGCAGATTGAAGCTACAATTTATGTTGAAAAAAATGGGCAAAAAGGCATTATTATTGGCAAAGGCGGTAAGATGCTCAAGCAAATTGGGATCAATTCCAGACGCCAAGTTGAGGATTTGCTAGGTGAAAAAGTTAATTTGCATCTTTGGGTAAAAGTCCAGCACAATTGGCGTTCTGACCCGCAATTTTTAAGAAAAATAGGTTATAACCCAAAGGATCTGGCCTAAATGGTTCGTGAGCTCGAGGAAGTTAATGGCATAGTTTTTAAAAGGCAAAAGTATCATGAGGCTGATTTACTGGCCAAAATAATGACAGAAAAAAATGGCATAATCACATTGCTTGCTCGTGGTGCACTAAAAGCAAAGTCTAAATTAGGTGCATCATTGCTTAATTTTTCTTATGGAACTTATGTCATTTATTCTTCTGGACATGGTTTGAGTACTTTGAGGACATTCAAAAATGTAAAGCAATTTGATGGAATATATGACGATTTAATTAAAAACGCTTACGCTTCTTTTGTTCTTGATTTGATAGATCATGCATTTATTGAATACCAAAACCTTGGTAAGTATTACAATTTGGCAAATTTTGCTTTACAAAAGATTAATTCAGGTACTGATCCTGAAATGATAACTCAGATAGTACAAATGCAATTGCTAGCAGCTTACGGAGTAGAGCCAGAGCTGAGAAGCTGTGTGATCTGTGGAGAAAAGCAGGGAGAGTTTGACTATTCAATCAGAAAAGGTGGTATTTTGTGTAGTAAGCATTTTTATGCTGATCCATCTCGTTTGCATTTAAAACCAAAGGAAACAGCTGTTTTGAGAACTATCTTTTTACTTCCTTTTAACAGATTAGGTGATATTAAAATTAATTCTGCTACCAAAAAAGCGACACGCAGAGCTATTGATCGTATTTATCAGGAAACCATTGATCTCAATCTCAAAACTAAAAAGTTTTTGGATGAATTGAAATTAACTGACTAGCCCTTCTGATTGAATACTTTTTATGATAAAATAATAATATGTATTGGCTATAATGAGGATAAAAAAGTACCAGTTAAGCGAGTGTTGAGGGTGAAAGAGCACCTGGGAAAAGGCACCTCTAGCTAAATTAATTAAGAGCAGGAACTATTTCCTGAATTAGGGTGGAACCGCGACTAAATCTCGTCCCTATGCATGTTTTGCATAGGCTTTTTTTATGGTCTTATGCAGGAAGGAAATATAAATGGCAAAGAAAAAATTAACTATTCAAGATATGATTTTTAAATTAGAAAAGTTTTGGTCCTCAAAGGGATGCATGGTAATGCCTTCTTATGATGTTGAAAAGGGCGCAGGAACTATGAGTCCTTATACTTTTTTGCGAGCTGTTGGTCCGGAGCCCTGGGCAGCTTGTTATGTTGAGCCCTCAAGACGTCCAGCTGACGGGAGATATGGTGAAAATCCTAATCGTTTGTTTCAACATCATCAATTTCAAGTAGTAATTAAGCCGGCACCAGAAAATATTCAGCAATATTATCTCGATAGTTTGAAGGAACTTGGTATTAATCCTTTGGAACATGATATTCGCTTTGTCGAAGACAACTGGGAAAATCCTTCAATGGGCTGCGCTGGTGTTGGTTGGGAAGTTTGGCTTGACGGCATGGAAGTAAGTCAATTCACATACTTTCAAACCGTCGGCGAACTTGATGTTAAGCCAACAATGAGTGAAATAACTTATGGTGTTGAACGACTGGCTTCTTATATACAAGATGTTAATTCCGTTTTTGACCTCGAATGGGGAGATGGGGTTCTTTATCGCGACATATTTAAAGAAGCTGAGTATGAGAATTCTAAATATGCTTTTGAAGAATCAAACCAGGAAGATCTATTAAAGTTTTTTGATGTTTATGAAAGAACGGCCCAGGAATTAATTGGACTTAATTTAGTTCAGCCTGCTTATGACTATATTTTGAAATGCTCACATACTTTCAATTTGCTCGATGCTCGTGGAGCCGTATCGGTTACTGAAAGAGCAGGATATTTGGCCAGAATTAGAAACATGGCACATGAAGTAGCTGTATGTTTTGTAAGAGAACGTGAAAAAAGAGGTTTTCCTTTGTTAAAAAATGCAGAAGATAAGAAGGCAGGACTAGAAAATGGCTAAAGATTATTTATTTGAAATTGGTACTGAAGAAATGCCAGCCCATGTCGTTGAAAGGAGTGTTAAGCAGTTAGCTGAAAAGACCAGCAAGTTTCTTAGAGAGAACGGGCTTAAATTTAAAAGCATTAAAACATTTTCCACACCCCGAAGGTTGACTATTTTAGTAGAGCAGCTTTCTGAAAAACAGGCCGATATTGACGAAATAAAAAAGGGTCCTGCCAAAAAAATTGCACTGGATCAGGATAAGAATTGGACTAGAGCAGCTCAAGGATTTGCTCGTGGTCAAGGAATGACTACTGATGATATTTATTTTGAGGAATTAAAAGGTACCGAATATGCTTATGTTCATGTTCAAAAAGAAGGTAAAAAAACCACTGATATCCTTTTAGGTATGAGCGACATTGTCAAAGCTATGACTTTTCCAACCAAGATGCGGTGGGATTCTCATGATTTTGAATTTGTTCGCCCTATTCATTGGCTGGTCTCACTTTATGGTAATGAAGTAATACCAGTCAAAATTTTAGACATCACAGCTGGCCGAAAAACTGAAGGTCATCGCTTTTTAGGTGACAGTGTTGTACTAGCTAACAGTAGTGACTATGAAGATGCTTTAAAAGATCAGTTTGTAATTGTTGACTCAACAAAACGTCGCACAATGATAGTTGATCAAATGAACAAATTGGTTAAAAAGAATAATTGGCAAATTAAGCCAGATAAAAGTTTACTTGAAGAGGTAACAAATTTGGTTGAATTTCCTACAGTTTTCACCGGCTCTTTTGACAAAAAGTATTTGGAAATGCCTAAAGAAGTTTTAATAACTTCTATGAAGGATAATCAACGTTACTTTGAAGTTTATGATCAAAATGATAAATTAATCAATCATTTCATAGCTGTACGTAACGGTAATAAAGATTACTTAGAAAATGTTGTTTTAGGTAATGAAAAAGTGCTAGTAGCACGGCTTGATGACGCGCAATTCTTTTATGATGAAGACCGTAAATACCCTCTCAGTCATTTTGTACAAAAACTTGATAATGTTTCATTTCACGATAAAATTGGATCAATGTCCGAAAAGATGAAGCGCGTTCGGATCATAGGTGACTTCTTGGCTAACAAATGGCAACTAAATGATCAAGTGGTCAAAGATTTTGATCGGGCCAGTCAGCTTTACAAATTTGATTTAGTTACCCAGATGGTAGGTGAATTTGCTGAACTTCAAGGAGTAATGGGAAGGCACTATGCCAAATTAGCTGGAGAAAACGATGATGTAGCTGATGCCATTGAAGAGCATTACATGCCAACTACCTCTGAAGGAGAATTACCTAAAACAACGGTTGGTTCATTATTATCTGTTGCTGATAAATTAGATACTATTATTACTTTCTTCGCCGCTGGTATGATCCCTAGTTCTTCAAATGATCCATACGCACTTCGTCGCTATGCCTACGGCATTGTCCGAATTTTATTAAATCAAAAATGGTCATTACCATTTAACGAATTTTTACCGGAAATTGTTTCAGCTCTTGAAAATAAGACCCCTGCTAAACTACCTAAAAAAGCTGAGCAAGAGGAGGAAATTTCATCCTTTATTCGTGATCGCATTAAGCAGTACTTACAGAAAAACAACTATAAATATGACATAATAGATGCAGTTTTGGCTTCAAGTCAACAGGATCCGATTCAAATTTTGGCTGCAGCAAAAGTTTTGCAATTACATCATGATGATGATAAATTCAAGCCAGTTGTTGAAAGTTTAATCAGAATAAACAATATTTTGCAAAAAGCTAAGTACAAGGGGCAAAATGTTGTAAAACGAGAAATGTTTGAAAATAATACTGAAACTGAACTTGCTGATGGAGTTAGCAGCTTAAGCAAGGTTAATGATCTCTCAAAACTTTATGATGGCTTTGTAAAACTACAGCCTGTCATTGATCTTTACTTTGAGACAAATATGATTATGGATAAGAATGAAGCTATTAAAAATAACCGTTTAGCACAGCTTAATGGGATAGCACAACTTGCAAAACGGCTCGGTGATCTAAGCAAATTAGTTATTAAATAAAAGTAGGTGAAAAGATGGCTGGTCTTATACCTGAAGAAACAATTGCTAAAGTTCGTAATAATGTCAATATTGTCAATGTCATAAGTCAGTATGTTTCACTTGAAAAGAAGGGCAAGGATTTTGTCGGTCTCTGTCCTTTTCATGAAGAAAAAACGCCTTCATTTACTGTTAGCGAGGGAAAACAATTTTTTAAGTGCTTTGGTTGCGGTAAAGGTGGCAACGTTTTTTCATTTCTAATGTATAAGGAAAATTTAACTTTTCCGGAAAGTGTTCAAAAAGTAGCTGATTTTGCTCATATTGATATTGGTGAATATTCCAGTCAAAAACCAAAATTTTCTAATATACTCATCAAAATAAATGAAGAAGCAGCCGACTTTTATCACAGAGTATTAATTTCTACTAATGCAGGAAAGCCAGGGTATAATTACGCTAAAAAACGTGGCCTTAATCCGGAAATAATTAGTCATTTCCGGATCGGTTATGCTCCTAAACAAAATAATTTACTACTAACTTATCTTAGGGGACAAAATTTTAAAGATGAAGACCTGATAAAAAGTGGTTTGTTTGTTCAATCGCAAAACGGAGAATTATTCGATCGTTTTAGGGAAAGATTAATGTTTCCGCTTAGTAACGAAGGAGACTATGTCGTTGGTTTTTCTGGTAGAAGACTTGCAAAAGACAAAACAGAAGCTAAATATATTAATAGTCCTGAGACCGAAATATTTACCAAATCAAAGACTCTATTCCATTTTGCAGAAGCAAAAAAAGCAGCTCGTAGCGAAAAACACTTGATTTTGTATGAAGGCTATATGGATGTAATTGCAGCATATAAAGCTGGAATAAAATCTGGTATCGCGTCGATGGGTACCAGCTTGACAGATCAGCAAGTATATATGTTACGTAGAATTACTAATAATATTATCATAAATTATGATGGTGATGATCCTGGGATACATGCTGAAGAACGAGCAACTAGAATGTTTAATCAAGTCGGAGGCTTTAACTTAGGAATTGTTGTCTTACCTGAAAAACTTGATCCTGATGAATATGTCAAAAAATATGGTGCTGAAAAATACCAAGACGAAGTCAAAGGTGCGTTGACACCGACGGATTTTTTCCTTAAAAGGCTAAAGCAGAAATACAATCTGTCAAATGATAGGGAAAAATTAGCATACTTAGATGAGGCCATGAAGGAAATAGCTCAATTATCTAATCCAGTTGAACAAGATTTATATTTAAACAAAATCGCCAAGGAACAAGGTGTGGCACAAGATTCACTTAAAGTAAACTTGACAAAATACCGCAGGCAGCAAAATCAAGCAAGGAGACACCAAGGTTATCCTGAACAAGAAAAAGGCAAGTCCTATAATTATTCAGATCCACCAATAGATAAGGCTCAAAAGCAGGAAGTCAATGATCCTATTCAAACACGATTATTATATTTGTTTATTCATTCAAAGCATGCTCAAGAATATTTACTAGCCCATCAATTTTTATTTCCAGATTCAAAATATCAAAGATTAGCGGAATTATGGTTAAATTTTAGTGAAAATCAAGAAAATCCAACAGTTAATAGTTTTTTAGATTTTATTCCCAGCGAACTTCAAGGTATAATAGTTAATGCTGAAATGACAAACATGCCCCAGGATTTTTCAGACCGCGAAATTGATGAGCAAATAAACGCATTAAATATGCGCAAAATTAATATTAAACTGCAACATTTAATGAATGATTTACAAGACGCAAAACGCAAAACTGACACAGACGAAATATTAGATATTACTCGCAAAATTTTGCAGTTAAAAAGAATTCAGGGTTAAAGGGGGGCTTATTGTGGCAGATAAGGAACAAGCAGCTAACAACGAAAAATTATCTTTAGACAAGATGGTTAAAAAGGTTGTTAAAGATGTTAAAAAAGATAAATCTATTACGGAAAAGGAATTTGTTGCTCAATTGATTAAGCCCTATAAACTACAGGGAAAAGCAGTCGATCAATTAGTTCAGGAATTTGAAGATAACGGCATCAGTATTGTTGATGAAAAAGGTAACCCATCGAGGTTAGCCTTGAAAAAGCAAAAAGATGTTGAAAAAGCGGAATTAAAAGATATGTCAGCACCTTCAAGCGTAAGGATGAATGATCCGGTCAGAATGTATCTGAAAGAAATCGGTCGGGTACCCTTACTGAATGCTGATCAAGAAATTTCTTTGGCAAAAAGGATTGAAAAAGGTGATGAAGAAGCCAAACAGGAGCTGGCAGAAGCCAACTTACGTTTAGTTGTTTCTATTGCTAAACGTTATGTTGGCCGTGGTATGTCATTTCTTGATTTGATTCAAGAAGGAAATATGGGTCTGATGAAGGCCGTGGATAAATTTGATTACAGCCTAGGTTTCAAGTTTTCAACTTATGCAACTTGGTGGATCAGGCAGGCAATAACTCGTGCGATCGCTGACCAAGCTAGAACTATCAGAATTCCAGTTCACATGGTCGAAACTATTAATAAGTTAATCAGAATCCAAAGACAATTACTGCAAGACTTAGGTCGTGAACCGACTCCAGAAGAAATCGGGGCAGAAATGGACATGCCTACTTCTAAAGTTCGTGACATTTTAAAGATAGCTCAAGAGCCGGTATCCTTAGAAACTCCAATTGGGGAAGAGGACGATTCTCATCTTGGAGATTTCATTAAGGATAAAGATGCAACTAGTCCTGAACAACATGCTTCTTATGAAATGCTGAAAGAGCAGTTAGAAGAAGTGCTTGATACCTTAACAGACAGAGAAGAAAATGTTCTTCGCTTACGTTTTGGACTTGATGATGGTCGAACTAGAACACTTGAGGAAGTTGGCAAAGTGTTTGGAGTTACCCGTGAGCGTATTCGTCAAATTGAAGCTAAAGCTTTACGGAAATTAAGACATCCAAGTAGGTCAAATCAATTACGTGATTTCCTAGATTAGTTAGCCTTTTAAATTAAAGTTATGGACAGTTACCAATCTCTGATGTGAGCCTTAAAATTAGGATACTTTATTATTTTTACTAAGGATTAACTCTCGATATTCAATCGGAGTTAGTCCTTTTAGTTTTATTTTGGCTCTAACATATTAAGACTTTCTCCTTTTTTATAATTTAAATTAATTTATCAAAAAAAGTTGTTCTTTCAATTAATATCTTATATTATAAGTTAGTGAAGTAGATAACAATCATAAGAAAGGATAGAATTATGAAAAACAAATATTCCAGATTAATTACACCATACACGTTTAAAAGAAGTCGAGTGACGATTCCTTCACGAACTGCTTTGTCACCAATGTTGTCCCTTTATGGTGAAAATGATGGCACAGTAGGTGAAACAGCCTTAAATTACTTTGGAAAAAGATCAGATTGTCAGGGTTTACTGATTACTGGTGCTTCTTATGTTTCCAAATATGGTTTTTATAATAACGAATTAGGTTTAGACGATGATAGATTCATACCCGGTCTAAGTAAATTAGCTTCAGTAATGAAAAAACACGGGAATAAAGCAATTGTTCAACTTCATCATGCGGGTAAACAGGCTTCAGGTACAGCTGAAAAATATGGTTTCGTTCAAGTACCAAGCAAAATACAGGAACAAAAAGATGGAAATATCATCGATAAAGTGATGACGGAAGATGATATCGAATCGCTGATAAAAAGTTTTGCTTCTGCAACAAAACGAGTAATAAAAGCCGGTTTTGATGGTGTTGAAATTCACGGCGCTAATTGGTATTTACTCCATGAGTTCTTTTCACCATTGTATAATCATAGAGAGGATAAGTGGGGTGGTAGTTTAGAAAATAGAATGCGGTTACCACTTGCTGTTGTACATGCTGTCATAGACGCAGCTAAAGACAAACCTGATTTTGTAATTGGTTATAGATTGACTCCTGAAGAAAATATGCCAAGCAGAATGACAGGAAAATTAAGCAACACAATGGGTTATACTCTTAAAGATGGTTTAACTTTAGCTAATCGAATCGCAGATTTAGGTGTTGACTATATTCATTACTCTTTATTCAGCAAATACAATGCTAAGCCACAGGGTTATGAGCAAAGTTATGGACAAATCTTAAAAAATAATATAGGTGATAAAGCTACCACTATTGTTTCTTCAGGGGTTCATACTGCAGATGACGCTTTAGATGCGTTGAACCATGGTGATATCATAGCTATTGGACGTGAGTCACTAATCGAGCCTGACTTTATTGCCAAAATTAAAAGTGGTGAGTCCAATCAAATTGAAACAGAAATTACTCAGGAGAATGCTGCAAAATTAGCATTACCACCATTATTGGTCGATTTATTGTTACAAAAAGATACACCATTTTTAGTTGAAGGAAGAGAAAATCTAACTGTTATTAGAAACAAGAAAATAAAAGTTTCTAATACTGATTCTGATACTACTTCTGGTGCTTCAAAATAGATTATATGAATTAAAAATTGTTTGTAAAATTTAAAATTAATGATAGGGCATAAAATCAGTATTTAAGTGGTTCTATGCCCTTAAGTTTATATACAATTTTATAAATATAAGTCAAATTCAACTTAATTTAATATGAAAATAGAGGCATAAAATATCTAATTTCGTGACTAAGTATATAGCTCATCTAAGATTTGTTACTTAATTCCCATTGCTGCAAATTATATTCGATAACACTTTTTCGCTTACCTGATAATAAGAAGAAAGCAAAAGCCAAATAGATCAAAGTGGTAATAAAGAGATATTCCCAGTCAAAGATATGGGGTACTGTCATAACTGTAGTGCCAGCTGCTAAAAAGGCTAGTATATCATAAACTGCATGATAAACAATATTTACGAAAAAGGACCCAGTATATAAATAAATTGCTGAAAAAGCAATCCCAGCAGCAAAAGCATTAATCATTTGTAAAATCGTGGCAGAGAGTGGTTGCACCACCGCGTTAGTAAGATGAATTGATCCGAAAATCAAACCATCCAGTAATACTGCCCATAAAACTTGATTTTTAGAATTTTTAAATTTTTTAAGTAGTATACTCAAAATACAAAAACGCATTAGCCATTCTTCAGCAACACCAGCTTCTATACCCTGAAAAATATATTGAGTTGGGTGTTTAGTTGTTATATGAAAATCCCAGCGAGTTAGCAATTGTCCTAAATTATTTGCATCATTAAAAGCATTAATTAAACAGTCAGCAACAATAAAAATAAATATAAACGCAAGAATTGAATACTTTGCTCTTGAGCTTATCCTCAAACCCGGATTTTGATAATGCCAGTTTTTCATAACGATGATTGAGGTAATGATAAAACAAATGCTACCTGTAATTCCTGTGGTGTTGAGAACTTGAAGCAAGGAATGGCTATACATGGTTAAAATTTCAGGTATTGAAACAATCAAAATTTCAAACAACAATAAAGTTATGATCTGCCCAATCGGATTCTTTATTTTGCTCCATGCCAGTTCTGCCATAGGAACTAGCATAATGAGTTCGTACAACGTAAAGAGAATTAATAAAAAGATCACATTCTTATTATTAAAAATTTTGATAAATGCTGCTCCCAAACTGAGTAGTGCAAAAAAGCACAATAATATATTGACGGACTGAAAATAATGATTAAATTGAACTAGCTTTCTTTCAGGATGTTTTTCGCATAAAAGGGTTAGTTGCAATAGAACCAGTATGAACAAAATTGGCAGAACTATTATTGCTCCTAGTCTACTCTTGGTCAGGGGTTTGATTTTAAAAAATAGCACAAATGCCACAATGATCAGAATTTCTTGGACTATTATTTGTCCTAAATGCCAACGCTTAATTGCTTGTTCAGAAAGCATTTCGATACTCCTTAAAATAATTCATCCCGTTTACCGTCCAAGATATGCTCATCAATATTTGGGTTAAAGTAAACTAATAGATCCCTGTCAAAATTATATGCTAATTTATGTTTGAAAAGTTCTTCTTTAGTCATCCACGTTAATTTGCCTTCTCTTGAGTCTTTGACTGTGCCAGTGAATTCAGTCGCTATATAAAAAAGAACAAGATAGCGGTGATCATTTTCATCATAAAATTGCTTAATGCCACATAGGCGAGGGTTTTTGATATCTAAATTTGTTTCTTCTTTAACTTCCCGCACCACTGAATCATAAAAAGATTCGTGATTTTCCACATGACCACCCGGAAAAGTCAATCCTGGCCAATAAGGGTCATTACGATCCAAAACTAAGATATTATCGTTTTTTTTAATCATGCACATATTTGTCAAAGTAACAGGTTCAGTTCTATCCATTAAGTCAAAAATCTCTTTCTTTTAAATCTTATTATCAATTATAAAATAGCAATTTAGAAAGAAAAAGAAAATTTTTCTCACTTTTTTGCCGGCAAATTAAAATTATACTAGGGATTTTGTGGCATTTATTAATTTGTTCCATTATACTTGTAATACTGTTTTAAGTTTTAGGAGGATAACATGGCTATCAAATATGCAAAGAAATGGAAACTTTTTCTTTTTCTAATTATTTCAATTCTTGATTCATTTCAGTCAGTATTTTTAGCTTATCTATTAAAAGTATTCATTTCCTTTGCTCAAAAGCCTACGGGAAATTTGCTCGGATTAACTTTATTCGCCATTAGCGGATTAATTATTTTCAGTATAATTGGAATACTTTTTCAGTATTCCTTTTTAAATTTGATCCATGATATTAACATCAAAATTAAAGAGATAGCAACTGATCATATCGTTAATATTAATGATGAAGCTAAACTTGATACTTCATTTATGACAAACGACCTTAAACAAATTGAGACTAGTAAAGTTGTTGCCGAATTAAAAATTTTTAATTACATCTTAAAATTTTTGACTGCTATTATCACTGCAGTGATTACATCTTGGTTTATTTCTTTGGTCTTTTTTATTGCAGCAATAATTCCAGCCTTAGTTCAAAATTTTGCCGGTAAAAAAATTTCTGCTAATTCTAAAAAATGGGAAAAAGCAAATAGTAATTATACCGCTACCGTTACTGAAACAATTAGCGGCTCAACCATTTTTTCTTTATATAATTCAGAAAATTCTATTGCTCAGCGCTTAATAACAAGCGCTCGCAAAATGGAGGACGCGTTACAATCAACGAATTTAGCTAAGGGCATAGCCAATGAGTTAACATCTTTTGCCGCATACTGTTTTGGCATGATTATCCCATTTAGTGTCGGAGTTTATTTTATAACTATAGGAAATATTACCTTGAGTACTTTTATGATGATTGTGCAGCTATCGAATAATTTCGTAAACCCGCTAGTTAATATTTTTATGTGTGCTAATGATATTAAAACGACTACTCCCATTTGGACTAAATTTATAAAAATACAAAAGTATAAAAAACCAAAACAAAAAAGCGATAATGGTTTTACCCCAGTTTTCAATAATTTGAGTTTAACTAATGCCTCAATCCATTTTGATAACCAAACTATTTTTAAAAAAGTAAATTTGGTAATCAAACAGGGCGAAAAAATATTATTACAAGCTCCTTCGGGTTGGGGAAAATCAACCTTACTAAAAGTCTTGCTAGGAAAATATAAGCTGGATTCAGGCACCTATCTGATAAATGGAGAAAAAGCTAATGGCAATTGGAATAAAGACCATGAACTCTTTGCTTTAATCAATCAACAACCATTTATATTAAATGATACGATTGAATACAATATTACTTTAGGGCAAAAGGTTACCAAACAAGAGCTGAATAAGGCGGTTTCTAAAGCTGGCCTAGAAGAACTGGTCAGAAAAAAAGGGTATCAGTATCAAGTTGGTCTTGGAGGCAAAAATTTGTCAGGAGGACAAAATCAGCGCATAGAAATTGCCCGCGCATTACTCAAGAAAAGGCAAATTTTGTTAGCAGACGAAGCTACTTCCTCATTAGACACAAAATTATCTCGAAGAATTCACGCTACTTTTTTAGAAGAATTTTCCGGAACAGTAATCGAGGTTGCTCATCATATATCTACAGATGAAGCAAGCATGTTTGATCGTAAGATCGATTTAGAAGCTAATAATAAGAGAAACTAAATTCGTTATTTAATTTTATCTTATAAAAAGCATTATGCTAAAATTCTATTATAAAGAAAGTAGGATAAAGATGAATTTACGATTAAGTACTTTAGCACGAATGGTTGATCAAGGAGCCCGAATTGCTGACATCGGAACAGATCACGCCTATTTACCAATCCAATTAGTAAAAGAGGGTAAAGTTGATTTTGCTATTGCAAGTGATGTGGCAGCTGGGCCTTTAGAAAATGCGAAAAAAGATATTATTGCTGCCGGCTTAAAAAATAAAATTGAAACCCGTCTGGGATCTGGTCTTGAAACAGTTAGCGCCAAAGACAGAATTGATACAGTGGTAATTGCTGGTATGGGTGGTAAATTAATGACCAATATTTTAGATGAAGCCTGGTCAGAAAAATTTCATTTTGCGACTTTAATTTTGGAACCTAATGTAGGCGAACCTGGTGTGCGTGAATGGCTTTCAACACATAAGTATCAAATTATTGATGAAAAAATTATCGCTGAAGCCGGGCATATATATGAGCTGATCAAGGCACAAAAGGTGGAAAGTACTGTCAGGTTAACTGACCGGCAAATATTTTTTGGCCCAGAAATTTTAAAAGAAAAAAATCAGGTTTTTTATCAAAAATGGCAGGATCAATTAGCCTATCATCAAAGGCTGCTGTGTAATTTAAATAAAGCCCAAGAAAAAGATAGGGCACATATCAGGCAAATTGAAGATGAAATAAAAATGATTGAAGGGGAGTTAAATGACTAAAGTTAAAGATGTAGTAGCCGTTTTAAAAAAGCATTTTCCCGAAGAAATTGCCAGCAAGGGTGATCCAGTTGGTATTCAAATTGGTTCTCTTGAGCAGAATGTCACTAAAATATTGACAACATTAGATGTTAGACCTCAAGTAGTAGACGAAGCAATTCAAAAAGGGGTTAATTTGATTATCAGCCATCATCCCTTGATGTTTCGCCCTGCTCCAAACTTGGATTTTGCCAATCCCCAATATGCGATGTACGGCAAAATTATAGCTAATGGAATAACTGTCTATTCCATTCATACCAATTCAGACAAAGCTGAAGATGGCTCAAGTGACTGGCAAGCTGAAGAGTTGGGTTTGAAAGATGTTGAGCCTTTTTGTCCAGATGATGATGGCATTGCTATAGGACGTAAGGGGAGGCTGACGCAGCCACTATCAGCTCAAGACTTTGCTTATTATGTCAAAGACAAGATGCAAGTAAAAATGGTAAGATTAATTACTGCTGATAATCAGCAGACTATATTTTCAGTTTGTTTTATCTGCGGTGATGGTGGCAAATATTGGCATCAAGCAGTAGAAGAGAATATTGATGCTTTTATTACTGGTGACGTTTATTACCATACAGGCCACGATATGATTTCTGCCGGTCTGACGGTAGTAGATCCAGGTCACTACACTGAAAAGATTTTTAAAGAAAAAATTTATCAAAAGTTGCTTGAATGGAATAAAAAACATTCTTGGAATGTCGAAATTACCCAATCTGAAGTATCAACTAATCCATTTCAAGATTTATTTTAATTAAGGAGAGACAATGGAATATCCAAATTTATTACCAAGATTTTTAAAATATGTCAAAGTTAATTCACGCTCTGATGAGCATTCAGATCGTTTTCCTTCAACTAAGCGCCAAGAAGTCTTTCAAAAAGAAGTAATTCTACCTGACTTAGAAAAATTAGGCTTATCTGATGTGCATTATAATCACAAATCAGGCTGTGTTATTGCCGAAATTCCAGCTAATGTAGATTATGATGTACCTGTAATGGGACTTCTAGCACACTGTGATACAGCAGACTTCAATGCGGAAAATGTCAAACCGCAAGTTCATGAAAATTATGACGGCAAATCTAAAATTCGCCTTGGAGATTCCGAATTTTATTTAGACCCTGCAGAATTTCCTAACTTAAAGAAATATGCGGGACAGACTATCATTACAGCATCTGGTGACACTTTGCTGGGTGGGGATGATAAATGTGGCGTAGCAGAATTAGTTACTGTAGCAGAATATCTGTTAAATCACCCTGAAATTAAACATGGTAAGATTCGCTTTGGTTTTACTCCTGACGAAGAAATCGGTATGGGTGCTCAGCATTTTGATATCGAAGAATTTGGAGCTGATTTTGCTTTCACGGTTGATGGCGGAGCTCCTGGTAAGTTAGATTGGGGTACTTTTTCTGCTGCTACTTTCACGCTTGATATTCAAGGAGTAAATGTGCATCCTTCGGTGGCTAAAGATCAGATGATCAATGCTATCCAAGTTGGTATTAACTTCCAAAACCAACTTCCACATAACGAAGTTCCTGAAAAAACGGCAGGAAGGGAAGGCTTTTACCATCTGACCAACTTTACTGGTACGGTTGACAATGCGCAAATGGAATACATTGTGCGCGACTTTGAAAGAGATGGTCTGGAAGATCGTAAAAATAAAGTTAGAGCTATTGTCAATCAAATGAATGAGGATTTCGGGACTGAGAGAATTAAGCTGAACATGAGAGATCAATATTACAATATGGCTGATATTCTTAAAGACCATATGGAAATTGTTAACTTAGCTAGAAAAGCATATAAGGCTGAAGGACTCACGATCAACGAGGATCCGGTCAGGGGTGGCACTGATGGTTCACTTTTAACTTACAGAGGATTGCCTTGTCCAGATCTTTTTTCCGGGCAAGAAAATATGCACGGACGCTTTGAATATACCGTGCTTGAATCTATGGCAAAAGCAGTAGATGTAATGATTAAAATGATAGAGTTGAATGCAAATAGCAACAAATAGTGAAACAAAAACGACTGTTTTTAATACTTCTTATTAAAATAATTAAAAGCTTAAATCTTGTTCTGATGGAGAAAATTTAACTTCTCAAAAGTTAGCAAAATTATGCACAATTAATAGAAATTTAAATTTAGGTACATAGGATCATTATCAAAAATGGTTTTATGTGCCTTTTTTCTTTTTAAAATTTTATATTGATAATTTGTGGAACACTTAAATTTTTCTAAGACAAAAGGCAAAAGACTCCTTGCAAAAGTTGATTATTTATTTTATTATACTAGTGTATTAGACAAATAGTTCACTATTATAATATAAGAGAAAGGATTAGTGATCATGCGAAGTTCTATTGCACTACACGTTGATGATGTTTGCACTTATGTGGGGAAGACAGTGCTAGTTAATAATGCTACTTTTGATGTTAAAGCTGGTGAAATAATAGGTCTAATAGGCCCAAATGGAGCTGGAAAAACAACTATTATGAAAACCATTTTAGGGTTAATGAAATTTAAAGGAAAAATAGAGGTCAATGGCAAAAATGTGTCCGAAAATGACCATCATGCTTTAACAAGGGTTGGAGCATTAATTGAACATCCAGCAATTTACCCATTTCTTACTGGTATGCAAAATTTGACCCTTTATGCTCATGATCAAAAAGATATGGCAAATTTGATTTCTGAATTACAAATGGATTCATATATTAATTATAAGGCTAAAGGATATTCACTAGGGATGAAGCAAAAATTAGGCATAGCAATCGCCTTATTAAATCAGCCCCAAGTTGTAATTCTTGATGAACCAATGAACGGACTTGACATTGAATCAACGATTCGAGTAAGAAAATTAATCAAAAGATATTCTGATCAAGGAACAGCTTTTTTAATTTCAAGTCATATTTTAAGTGAATTACAAAAAGTAATGACGAGAGTTGTCTTAATCTCCGGAGGACAAATTATATTGAATAAAGAGGTCAAAGAATTTGAAAAAATTAGTCACCAAAAATACCATTTGACTACTGAAAATAATAAACTTACAAAAAAGATTTTTGCTGCTTACCAGATCACATTTACAGAAAATGAAAATTATTTGATAGTAAGTCAAAACGACATATACAAAATAGAAGATCTGCTATTTAACGAAGGTGTTCACTTAAAAGAAATTTTGCCGCTTGAAGCCAACCTTGAACGAATTGTAGTTGATGTCTTGGAAAAGAAAAGAGGCTAGACAAAATGCTTATAAGCTTTAAACAGGAAATCTATAAATTCAGGCATGAAAACATTGCTCTGTATGGTCTGATTATTCTCATTGTAACAATGATTTACAACTTTTTTACTAATCCTATTACACGCCAATCCCTTGGCTACGGATTTGGTGCAAATGAGTGGATTCCTTTAATAGTTATTACCGTAGCATCTGCAATTTTTTCAATGGAATACAAGAATAACACGATTATCATGCTGGAGTATAAGACTTCGAGCAAGTTTCAAATTTACTTTTCCAAGTTTTTGGTTGTCTTAGTCTATAGTTTTCTCCTAACAGTGATTGCATTTCTATTTACCTTGATGTTAAGCGTGATCTTTAATACTGGCAGATATGATTGGTTAGCCGTTCATAATGGGCATACTCTTTTAAATGGTTTGTTAACTAACCTGGCAGGAGCATTGATTTATTCCTTTTTTAGCATTGGCTTATCTTTTATGCTCATTATGCTGGTTAAAAATAATGCTGTAGTAGTTTGTTTTGGAATTGTACTAGCATTTTTTGGTGCCAGCTTTTCCAAAGGATTAATGCAAACCTTTCCCCATTTTATAAGTACTATTAAATGGAACTTTTTAAATATGATTTTTATTTCCCAGCAATTATCAAATTCAAGCCTTAGCTTAAAATCGAATTTATCAAGTCTTGAACTAATTATAGCCAATATCGTTTACGGCATAGTTTTTATGGTTCTAGGATATTATCTATTCAAACATCGACGAGTATAAAGAGAGGAGATCACCAAAATGATTTATAGTATTAAGCAGGAATTATATAAATTAGTGCACCGCAAAATTACTTGGATCGCAGCTATCATATTATTTTTTCTAATGCTTATTACCGGTTTCGCTTTGGCAGATGAAAGTAAAAAGCTAATTTTAACATTAACTTTTGATTCTTCTGATTTTATAATGTTTATCCTAGTAATAGTAAGTGCCACGTATTTTTCAATGGAATTTCAAAACAATACGATTTTGACACTTTTATATAAGTCTTCTAATAAAATATATGTTTACTTATCAAAATATATTGTTTTATTCTTATATAATGTTTTTCTGCATCTGCTAGCTCTTTTTTATACAATTTGTTTGCAATATACCATATTTAATTATCAAGTTAACTGGTCAGCGTCATATCTATATCATCAGCCGGTATGGCTAAACATGGTAACTGCTTCTCTAATAGATTTAGTAACTACAATGTTAATTATTGCTATTGTTTTTTTACTCTCGTGTCTAATTAATAGTAGTGCAATTGTAATTACAGCAAGCCTTCTAATTACATTCATGGGTCAAAGCATTTCTTCAGACCTAATGAACGGAGGCAAACTGGTGAACATTATGAAATGGAACCCTTTTAATATGGTGGACTTGACTAGGCAGTTTGGTAATTATGGCATGTATGTTTTAACTACCCACCTGAACAATCAAGAGCTTTTAATTGGTAGTCTAATCTATATTCTTATTTTTGTGATTGCCGGCTATTTAATCTTTCGGAGAAAAAGATTTTAAGTAATTAATTGCATAACTTTTAAGTTTATTGTAATATTATAGTGTATTATAAATGTAATACAGTTGGAAAAGAATTATGAATTTTAAAGACAATCTGCCGATATACATACAAATAAAAGAATACTTATGTAGACAAATCATTAATGGCAAACTTGAGCCGAATCAGAGGATACCTTCTGTACGTAATTTAGCAGCACAGTTAACAGTGAATGTTAATACTATTCAAAAAGCGCTTAGACAAATGATTAATTCCGGTCTTCTGGTTACTAAAAGGGGAGAGGGTAATTATGTCACCAACGATAAAAAATTATTAAAGAAAATAAAAAAAGACATCATCGTTGCTGAACAACGTAAGTTTGTTCAGAACATGAGAAGTTTTGGAATTTCATCTGGACAAATCAATTTAATTGTTGCCAATCATTTGAAGTAGGAGTATTAATATGGAAAATCTTTTAGAAATTAGAGATTTAACTTACAAGAAAAACTTAAAGACAATTTTAGATAATATAAATTTAAATTTGCAACCTGGTAAAATAGTAGCCCTTTTAGGTGAAAACGGTGCAGGTAAAACTACCCTTATGCGAGTAATTAGTGGTATTGCTAAAAACTATCGTGGAACAGTAAAAATTTCTGGTGAAAGTAAAGAGGCTCAACGAAAAGCCCGACTATCATTCACTGATAGTCTAACGGGTTTTAACAACTCAACTAAAATCAAAGATATTGTTAAATTTTATGAAATTATTTATCAAGATTTTGATGGTAAACAATTTGAGCAACTTCGTCAGTTTATGAAATTAGATTCTGAAATGCGGTTATCAGAAATGTCTAAGGGAATGAAAGAAAAGTTGATTATTGCACTTGCATTTTCGCGCAAAGTTGATCTTTATTTATTAGATGAGCCATTTTCCGGTATTGATGCTATGGCTCGTAAAAAAATTATTAACTCAATTATTTTATGGAAGCCAGAAAATTCTACTATTCTAGTTTCAGATCACTTTGTGAATGAGATCGCTAGTATGCTGGACGAAATTGTCATTATCAAGGACAAAACCATTTATACTCATAAATCAACTGAAGAGATACGCGAACACCATAAGAGTGTTGAAGACTACTATGAAAGTTTATACGAGGCGGAGGATGAATAATGGCTACTTTCAACCACTTATTTGGCAAACTTTTTGAAAAAAAAGCCAAATATGTTCATCTGCTAGTTGTCCTGCAATTTATCAGTTCTCTGGCATCAGCGTTTTTTACTTATTTTAGTTTTTATTCTGGCAGGTTTCACTTAAATTTGAACAATAACCTTGAATTTTTTCCAGGGTGGATGGCCTTATTTGCTTCCTTTACTTTCTTGTTTGGACCTATTTTATATATTTTAACTGTCGTTCAGAATGAACGCTTAAATAGAAGTAAGACATGGCGCCTAGCACCAATCAGCGATGGCACGTTTTATATTGATAATATCTTAAGTTCATTTGTTTCTCTAATCTATTTTGTCTTTTTAGATTTTATCATTGCGCTTGGATTATTCTTTGTATCTATTTTTGCCTATCCCCAATTTGGCAAAAATTTGCGGTTTGAACTCAATTTAGATACTGACACATTTCTTACTTTTATTTGTATTATACTGTTGGTAATTCTAACTGCTCTTTTTATTTATTTTTTGGTTAGTTTCCTTAACTTTTCCAGTCAGGCAATTTTAAGTTTTTTACCACAAGCATCAAGTCATATTTTAATTTCTTTTATTCGTATATTCATCATTATCATATTAATGGGACTGCTTGTTAAGCTATATAGAGTATTGATAAACTCTTTTGTAAATCTTTTTTTACTAAAAGCTACTGATCTTGCGGGATTAGAATATGTTGTAGGTATGATGTTTGTTGCTAATTTGATAATGCTTGGCATCAACGTCTTTTTAATCAATCATTTCTTTGAAGCTGAAGAGAAGTAAATCCTAATATTTTTTACAATATTTTCATAGTAGGGGGGGAAAGAGTATGACCTCATTTAAAAGTTTGTTTGGCAGATTCTTTGTAGAAAAAGCTAAAAATGTTTATTCATTTTTAATAATTCAAACAGTTGGTGCCCTTGCATTTTCTGTTTTTGGCTTGTTAATTGGTACTGGTAAGATAGGTGAATTTTTAAACTCTTATACTGAGCTTTTACCTGATTGGTTAATGGGCTTTTGTCTATTAGGTGTCTTTTTTGTCATTTTCTTTTTTATTTATATTATTGTTAAAAATGAAAAGATTAACCATAGCCAAACATGGCGTTTAACTGCAATTAGTGACGAAAAATTTTACATCGCTAACAGCTTAAGCACATTTGCAACGTTTGTTTATTTCATTATTCTTAACATCATTGTTGCTGGCATCTTGCTAATTGCTTCATTTTTCATGGACAAGGCTTTTCGTAGTTCCTGCGAAAGAATGTTTAAGCAATTTAGACCAAATTTTGAACTGAATACAATTCGTTTTATTTTTGATATCACGCTCCTCATACTTTTATGTTGCTTTTTCATTTCGTTATTGATCAGCTTTTTAAATTTTTCCAGTAAAGCCATCATGGATTATCTTCCTGTAGCTTCAAGTGGGTTAATTGTCAAACTATTACATATTTTTATTGTTATCGTAATAGCCTGGCTTTTTACTAAAGTAGAAAAAATTTTTGTCGATCAAGTTTTAGGCAGCCTTTTGAATTTTTTAAACTTAAATCCAGCTTATAACAGCGCTTTACCATATGTTAATGTAATTGTTGTAGTTGTTAATTTAATAATGTTAGTTATTAATATCTTTTTATTTAAGTATTTCTTTGAGGCAGAAGAAAAAAAGTAGCTAGTAAAACAATATTTGTCACCAGTTAGAAATAAAAATAAGGAGTCAAAATGTCGGAATTTAGCAGACTATTCAATAGATTTTTTAAAATTAAAGCAAAAAAATTAAAAATATTACTGTCTTTTCAGCTAATTGCAGCTCTAGCATGTGCCTTTTTTACTTATTATGAAGTTACAAATTGGCATATCCAAAAAAATCTAAAAAATAATGTCGGTTTGATACCAGAATGGGCATTATATTTTGTCATCTTAGCCTTCTTTGTCATATTATTTGTATTTATTTTAACTCCTTTGCAAAGTGAAAAATTTAATCGAAGTCAAACCTGGCGTTTAGCTGGAATAAGTGATAGTCAGTTTTATCTAGATAATGTTTTGAGTACATTTGTATCTTTTATTTACATGCTTGCGCTTGAAGTAGTTGCTGCAGTTATGCTAGGTTTCTTATCTTTTTTGGTTGATAAAGATCTTCAACGAGGACTTCATGATTTCCTAATGGATCTACATCCTAATTTTGATTACAATGTTTTCTGGACTGTAATTGGCACGATTGTCTTAGCCATTTTAAGTTGTTTCTTTTTATATTTTGTTATCAGTTTCTTTAACTTTGCTAGCCAGTCCATAATAGATTTTGTACCCGCGAACGTTAATGGAGCACTTGTAAAGATACTCCATTTATTCATAATTTTTGTACTAATCTGGTTCTTTTTTAAAATTCAACATATATTTGTCTACAAAATTCTTTTATCAGTATTTAACCCAGCTAATTACGGACTTGCTTTTTCTAGTGATTTACCTTTTGCAATTTTGTCAACCACAATTTGCGATTTTATTTTGTTGGTCAGCAACGTTTTCTTATTTAATCATTTTTATGAAGCTAGTGAACGTAAATAGGTAGGTAAATAAAAAAATCAGTTTTACAATCTTGTAATTTCTCACAAAAAAGTAAGATATTATAACAATTAAAAGGTTTGCGGAAAAAATAAATCTGGTTTATGATAGTGTATTATAGGTGTATTACGGCCAAAGGATGGTGGACTTGTGGAATTTAAAGATAACATTCCCATTTACTTACAAATTAAGCAATACCTATATCGACAAATAATTACCGGCAAATTGAAGCCAGGTAAAAAAATCCCTTCTGTACGTGAACTGGCAGTGCAACTCACTGTAAACGTCAATACGGTACAACGTGCCTTACAACAAATGAACTTTGAAGGAATTTTGTATACCAAGAGGGGAGAAGGTAATTTTGTCACTGAAGATACTACTTTACTTGAAAAAACGAAAAGGGAATTAATTGACGCTGAACTAGACAAATTTGTTCAGAGCATGAACTCTTTAGGGGTTTCTGATGAACAAATTCTCAAATCTTTAACTGAATATCTTAAAGAGGAGCGTAAATAATGGGTAATCCCTTAGAAATAACAGACTTAGTTTACAAAAAGAACCAGAAAAAAATTATTACTGACTTAAATTTAACCCTTAAACCAGGAAAAATTGTTGCTCTTTTAGGTGAAAACGGAGCGGGCAAAACTACTTTAATGCGAATAATTAGTGGCGTAGCTAAAAACTATCGAGGCACTGTTAAAGTTGCAGGTTTTGCCAAAGAAGCTGACAGAAAGGCACATCTTTCTTTTACTGATGGCCTGACAGGATTTGCTAATTCAACTAAAATCAATGATATCGTCAAATTTTACCAAATTTTATACCATGATTTTAGTCTAAAGCAATTTGAGCAGTTAAGAAAATTCATGAATTTAGATTCTGACATGCGCTTATCTGAAATGTCTAAAGGAATGAAAGAAAAGCTGGTAATTGCTTTAACTTTTTCCAGAAAAACAGATTTATATCTTTTGGATGAACCCTTTTCCGGCATTGATGCTATGGCTCGCAAAAAAATTATTAAATCGATAATTTTATGGAAGCAAGAAAAATCCACTATTTTAGTTTCAGATCATTTCGTAAATGAAATCGCTGCGGTTTTGGATGAAGTTGTTATTATTAAAAATAAAACTGTTTGTATGCATAAGTCGACTGAAGCAATTAGAGCTGATAATCAAAGTGTAGAGGAATTTTATGAGAGTTTTTATCAAAGAGAAGAGGATGAATAATGGCTATTTTTAATCGCTATTTTACGGTGCTTTTCAGATTAAAAACCAAATGGATTTCTATTCTGTTAATTATCCAGACCGTAGCTTCATTTGCGATGTCTTTTTTCAATTTTAATAACGGCCATGTATACATTAATAGAACTATTTTTTCTAATTTCTTTACCTTATGGCTGACTATTTTTGTGGTATCAGCGTGGCTTTTTACCGGGATATTTTATTTAACCACCTGTTTTCAAAATGAACGTGTCAGTAAAAGTCAGACTTGGCGTTTAGTACCAATTGATGATAAAAAGCTGTATTTCGATAATATTTTAAGTTCGTTTGGTGCATTGCTTTTCTTTGTGATACTCGAAATAATTTGCACATTAATTTTAGGCGTTGTTACTTTTACTTTTGATAGTCAGTTTCATACTGTCATAATCGAAATGTTTACTGATATTGGAAGGCATTTGCAACAAGTTGACCTGGAAATTATGTTTAACTTCTTTGGTGCAATTATGATGGCTATTCTTTGCGCATTTTTTGGTTACTTCATTATCAGTTTTTTAAACTACTCCAGTCGCGCACTTTTGGATTTTCTTCCCCAAGCACTCAGCAAAGCTTATTTTCGGGTAATTGCAGTTTTTGTGATTATTTTAGTTGCTTGGCTTGCAATCAAAGCAAATGACATTGGCCTACAAATAATTTCTTTCCCGTTTAGATTTATGATGGGGGAAACCACAGGAACAAATGATGATTTAGCTTTGGCACTGATTTTAATGCTTGTAATCAATTTACTTTTTTGGTTTTTGGATACAATTCTATTCAGTAAATTCTTTGAAGCAAGAGAGGGAAAATAGTAATTATTGAATTAAAATATTTTTAGAAGAAAACCTTAATTAAAATAATGAAGTACAAATAAAAAGTTAAACATATTAATATTACACAAGGCCCAATACACGGTTCCGATAGTTAATCGGAATCGTGTATTTTAGTTTGTTTGATCTTCTAATGCGATTCAACAAGTAAACGTAATCATGCAGTATTTCACGCATTTCTGCTAGTGAACTAATCTTAATGCAGTTAAGCTTCTCCCATTTCATTAGGTTGAAGATTGTTTCTCTCATTGACTTATCGTGGCAATTACCCTTGCGCTACATGCTTTGCTTAATCTTCATCTTTCTTAGTTTGGACTGATAGCCTTAATGGCGGTATTAAAAGCCCTGGTCTGAATGCAAATAGTCTGAGCTTTCTTTTTTAGGCAGCTTGTGCTTAAACTCTGTCCAGCTCCTGATAGCCGTGTAATCAATGCCATATTCTTTGCCTAAGCCAGCCAATGAATTTTGGTGTGCTAGATACTTACAAATAACTTCAATTTTCAAAGCAATCGAATATTTAGTCATAAAAAAATGCTCCTAATAGTCAGATTATTGTCTAACTATTATGGAGCACTTCACAATTAATCTAAGTTTTTTATGTTTAAAATATTTTAAAGAAGAAAACAAAATTACGGAATTTGTTATACGATTAAAAGGTTTCATTTGCAAATATCATCTTAAAGTAAATGTATAACAAAGGCATACACTTGTACAAGTTTAGAAACGAAAGCGCATACAAAAAGTTAAATTGGCAGATTATAATTAGAGTTGAAAGGGGGATTTGAAAATGAATGAGCGTATTCAAAAAATAATTTCCCTTTTACTAAAAGAACCTAACATAACAATATCGGAGATGATACAAAAATTATCGCTTAGCAGAAGACAAATTAATTATGCTGTTAAATTAATAAATAATACTTTGAGGGCAAAACATTTTCCAGAAATAACTAGACATAAAAATGGAACTTTCGAATATGATACTTCCATTAGACTGCTAATTCAGGCAGGTAAGGAAGATCAGTTTGGTGAATTATCAGATCATGATCGTAAAGTTTTAATCATTACTTACTTAATTTTAAAAACAAGTTATGTTTCTTTGAACCATCTGACATCTTTTCTCAAATATTCGAAGACCACAGTTATTAGTGATATTAAGGAAGCGCAAAAATTTGTTAAGAGAAATAATTTAGAAATTATTTATAATCGGGTTGAAGGATATTCTCTAAAAGGGGAAAAAGATGATATTTATAAATTAGCAACTAAATTATTTTTAAATAATCCAAATCTAATTACAAGTGATCTAATTATATCCATTACAAAAAATAGAACAATCGCAAAAAAAGCGACTGTTCTAATACTAGATATTGAAGAAAAATTCAAAGCTACTTTTTCGGACATATATTTTAAAGCTTTGAATAATTTGTTTCAAACAATCTTGTATAGAAGTCAAAATTCCAATTGTAAATCTAACTGTCCTTCAGATCCTTTTATCACCGAAACAAATGAATATAAATTTTTAAAAACCTATTCGGGTTTAGAAAATTTGGATAATGTAGATTTGAAATGGTTAGTTTTAGAAATTTTAGCTTCTAACGTATATGATAAAACAAATTTACAATACGGATCAGATGAAGTAAAAATTTTACATTTTATTCATCAAATAGTAGAGGGTTTTAAACAAAAAACGTTAGTTCAGATTGATGATCAAAAGCAGTTTGAAAAAAGATTAATGAATCATTTAAGACCTGCTTGCTATCGTGTTAAGTACGAATTGCCAAATATTGAAAAGTTAGAGTTGAATAATAGCGAAAACCACCAAATTTTATTTCAAATAATAAAAAATTTAATTAGGCCTCTTGAAGACTGGATTGGCAAGACTTTTCCTAAAGGAGAAGTGCAATTATTAACGTATTATTTTGGTTACTTACTTGCTAGTACTCCTGAAAATCGTGATATCAACAAACCGATCTATAAAGCTATTGTAGTTTGTTCAAACGGTATAATTATGTCAAACATTTTGATAAAAATTTTAAAAGAAATTTTACCGGAATTAAATTTCATCTGTACTATGTCAATTAGAGAATTCAACAATTCAAAAGAAAGATTTGACATTGTTTTTACTACATTGCCATTAAATACCAACAAAATACAGTTCGTTGTTAAGCCAAATATGAACTATTCAGAAAAAATTGGTTTACGGTATAGAGTTTTAAACCAGCTAAAGATAGAAAAAACGGATAAAGAAATAAATAAACTTCTCGAGCTTATTTCAAGGTATGCCAATTTAACCGATAACCAAATACTAAAAGCTGACATAAATCGAATGCTTTTAAAACAAAACTTCGATAATTCAGATAATAAAAAATCTCATAATTTACTTTCTTATCTTCACCCTAACTATATCGTTTTAAATAAAGATACAAATATCGAATGGAAAGTTGCCTTGCATAAAGCAATTATGCCTTTATTGAAAGATAAAAAAATTGAAAAGCGATATGAATTTGAATTACAAAGACAGATTAATAATCCAGATAATTATAGTTTTTTGGGAACTAGTATCTCTATTCCACATTCCTTACCTAAAACTGGAATTTTGGGTAGTGGAATTGGTTTTTTAGTATCAAAAACTCCAATCGAAATGCCTTACAACAAAACAGTCAACATTATTGCTCCGGTAGCATTTTCTCATACAGATAATAAATTAAAGGCAATTAATCAATTTACTTCTCTTGCGATGAACAAAAATATTATTAATAAAATTTTAAGCTGTAAAACGTCATTTGAAGTCTATCAAATAATCTTGAAATTTGTAGAAGAGGAGGAAAAAAATGGGGATAAATAATTTTCCCAAATATACAATCATAATACGAAACTATACTTTCGATGAAGCCCACGCTATTGCAAAGGCAATCGAAGGTTTAGAACAAAATTTTGCGATGGAAATAACAATGAATACACCGTCTGCTCCAGAATACATCAAAAACCTAAATAAAGAATTCGGTCAAAAAATCTTAATAGGTGCTGGAACAGTATTAAACCTTAAAGATGAAATTGATGCGGTGGATGCTAATGCAAAATTTTTATTAAGTTCATGTTTGTTTAGCAAAAATATGATCGATTATGCTAAACAAAAAAACGTAATAACAATACCAGGTGCATATACGCCTACTGAGGTATTGCAAATGCTTAATTATAAAGCAGATATAATTAAAATTTTTCCTGCAATTACAGCAGGACCGGAATATTTTAAAAATCTTCAAGGACCCTTAGGAAAAATACCACTAATGGCAGTTGGCGGAATTTCGAGTGAAAATGTCGGGATCTTTTTAAAAAATGGTGCTCAATTTATTGGAATTGGTTCAGGTGCTTTTTTGAAAGAAGACATTATTAATAAAGATGTTCCAAAATTACGCCAGTCTCTAATTGATATAATTGAAAAGTCATAAAGTAGGTGGTTATATGGACAGATCTTTATTGTCAGAAGATGATATTTTTATCAATCAGGAATTTGAAAGTTGTAATTCTTATTATGAAAGAATTTGTAATCACCTATTAAGAGAAGAAAAAGTTGATATAAATTATCTCCATAGTATTAAGGAACGCGAAAAAAATTTCCCAACAGGATTAAATACAGGAAAAATTTGCGTAGCAATTCCACACACAGATTTTCAACATTGTAAAACTAATCAATTGGTTATTACAACCTTAAAACGGCCAGTTTATTTTAAACAAATGGATGATCCAACTAAACTATGCGGAGTAAATATTATTATACAAATCTTATTTTACACTCCTGATAAACAAGTTGAACTTTTAAAGCAATTAATGAATTTAATTCAAAACCAAAATTTTTTACAAGACGTATTAGATGCTAACAATAAGAAAACAATCTTAAATTTATTCGAGAAAGGTAATTAAAATGAATAAAAAAACTATTATTATATGTTGTGCATCCTCGATGATCACTTCAACATTAGCTTCTGAGAAAGTTAAAAGTATAGCCTCTGAGAATGGACTTCCTATGCCAAATATAATTCAATGTAAGTTTTCAGAAGTTCAGGGAAATCTAAAAACCAATAAAGTTGACTTTATTGTTCCAACTGGAAAATTGGACAAAAATGTAACAGAAAATATTCCTGTAATCCAGGCTACTTCTTTTGTAACTGGAGTAGGCGAAGAAAAAACTAGCGCCGAAATACTAAAGGCTTTAAAAGAATAAGGGAGAAAGTGTGAGAGTATGAATTGGGTAATTGCAGGCTTAAACTGGATTAGCGGCTTAGGACCTATGGTTATGATGCCTATTGTGATCTTCATTTTGGGTATTATTTTTAAAGTAAAAATAGGCACACTAATTAAATCTTCACTAACAATTGGTGTTGGTTTTGCTGGCGTTAACATTGTAATTAATTGGTTTGTACAACAGGTTGGACCATCTGTCCATTTGATGGTGAAACATTGGGGGATCCAAACAAGTATTATGGATGTAGGATGGCCAGCTAGAGCTGCCGCAACATGGGCATTTCCTTTGGCTGCGATTGTTGTATTTATTGTTCTTGCGTTAAATATACTAATGATAATTACTAAGACAACTAATACAGTTATGGTTGATTTTTGGTCATATAATCACTATATTTTTACTGGTGCTTTAGTTTGGTATTTAACCAAAAGCGCTGTTGCAGCATTAGTTGCCTCAGCTATTGATGCTGCTATCAGTTTTAAACTAGCCGATTGGACAGCTCCTTTAGCACAAAAATATTTTGGTTTAGAAGGAATTTCATTTCCAACAGCAAATTCAGTTGGATGGGCTCCTGTAGCTTGGGCATTAAATAAACTGTGGAGCATTATTCCTGGAATTAATAAGATTGATGGTAGACCAGAAAAGATACAAAAAAAGTTTGGCTTTGTTGGTGAACCATTGTTTATGGGTTTTATCATAGGAATCATTATTGGCGCACTTGCAGGTGAAGACATAGGTAAAATTTTAATTGTAGGAATGAGCACATCAGCTACTATGGTTTTAACTCCTAAAATGATGCAAATTTTAATGCAGGGATTGATACCTTTTGCTAATTCTATTAAAGAACTACTTAATAAAAAGTTTCCAGGAAATAAATTTACCATTGGAATAGATGCAGCTTTGACAGTTGCTAATTCATCAGCGATTGCGTGCGGTATTATTATGGTACCGATCACATTAATATTATCAGCTATTTTACCTGGTAATCATCTGTTGCCGATTTCAGATATTGCTTACCAAGCTATGTGGCTGTCAGCTTGGCCTGTAGCATTTAGCAAAGGTAATGTTTTTAGAGGAATACTATCAACTATTGTTATTACTTGCTTTGTTCTCTGGATTGGAACCGCTTTAGCTCCAATACATACACAACTTGCTATTGCTGGTGGTTTCCACTTAGCAAATGGAGTTAAATATATATCCACTGAGGATGCAGGTACACACATTGTAGGATTTATTATCTATAAAATAGTTGAATTATTTAAGATGATTTTTTAAAACTCGAGGAAAAATATGAAAATTTCAGATTTTGTTGTTTACAAAGTAAAACCTAGATGGATATTTATAAAGATAAATACTGACGAAGGCATTTCTGGTTGGGGAGAGTTAGTTTCAGGGACGAAAACAGAAACAGTTGTTGCTGGAGCAAAAGAGATGTGCGGTAAGCTGATTGGAAAAAATCCACTTGAAATTGAAAGGATATGGCAGCGCCTTCATAGATCTTTCTTTCGTGGAGGACCAATTAATGGAACCGTAATATCAGGAATAGAAATGGCTTTATGGGACATCAAAGGTAAAACCTTAAATTTGCCAGTTTATGAACTATTAGGTGGAGCCGTTAGGGATAAGATAAAAGTTTATTCATGGATTGGCGGAGATCGTCCATCAGATGTTGTGGCAATGGCCCAAGAACGTTGGGATAAGGGTTTTAGAGCAGTTAAAATGAATGCTACTTCTGAAATGCATTATGTTGATTCTTTAGAAAAAGTGAATGCGACTGTTAAAAGAGTTGCCTCTATTCGTGAAAAATTTGGCAATGCCATGTCTATTGGCATTGACTTTCATGGGCGTGTACACAAACCAATGGCAAAAGTCTTAGCTAAAGCTTTAGAAGAATACCATCCTATGTTTATTGAAGAACCAGTCTTACCTGAAAATGAAGAGTATTTTGCTCAAATCTCAAATGAGGTTTCAACTCCAATTGCAACAGGAGAAAGATTATACACCAGATGGGGTTTCAAAAATATTTTTAAACAGGGAGCAGTTGATATAATTCAACCTGATATTTCTCTTTGTGGCGGCCTACTGGAAGAGCGTAAAATAGCAGCAATGGCAGAGGCATACGATATGGCTGTTGCTCCACATGCTCCGTATGGCCCAGTAGCATTAGCTGCAACTTTTCAAGTTGATGCATGTACTCCAAATGTTTTTATTCAAGAACAAAGTCTAGGAATTCACTATAATCAAGGTTTTGACCTACTTGATTTTGTAAAAAACAAAGAAATCTTTCAGTATAAAGATAGTTTCGTTGACATTCCCAAAGGTCCGGGTCTTGGCATTGAAATGGATGAAGACAAAATTAAAGATGTCGCACAAGAGGGATTAGTGTGGAATAATCCGGCTTGGGTCAATGATGATGGCACTATTGCCGAATGGTAATAACAATGATTAATACTGTCAAAGGAACCATATCTTCAAATGATTTGGGCGTTACTTATATACATGATCATCTCTTTGTAAATCCAAATCCCTTACCTGAATATAAAGACTATATTTTTGATGACGTAGATAAAAGCATTGCTGAGGCTATAGACTTTAAAAATAATGGTGGTAGTACGATCATAGATCTGACTCCGATAAACTATGGCAGAAATCCTATTGCTTTACAAAAAATTTCTGAAGGAGCAAATATTAATATAGGTTTTGTTACAGGATTCCACAAAGAAGAATTTATGCCAAAGTGGATTGATAAAATGTCGGATAAACAAATATTTGATTTTTTAGTTAATGAAATTGAAAATGGAGTTAGTTCACGTCATCTATTACCCGTTGCCATGAAAGCAGGAACAAGTTTTAAGCAAATAACAAAGAGGGAAAAACGGATCCTACAAATTGAGGGTAAGGTTCAGAGGGCTACCCATATTCCTATGATTACTCATTGTGATAAAGGAACGATGGCTATGGAACAGGTTGAAATTTTAAGAGGTCAAGGGGCAGACTTAAAGCATATTTGCTTAAGCCATGTAGATATTCCAAAAAATATAGACTATATTGAAAAAATTTGTGATACTGGAGTAAATATAAGTTTTGACCATATTGGCCGTGAGTTAAGCACTAATGATAGAGATCGCATACAAATGCTTTGTAAATTAGTTGAGGATGGCTATGTAGATCATATTTGTTTATCAGGTGATATGGGGAGGAAATCATATTTTTTATCATACAAAGGTAAACCAGGATTGCGATATATTATTACAACATTAAAGCAATCGTTGGTGCCATTAATAGGTAATGATAATTTTGCTAAAATGGTTATTGATAATCCTAAAAGAGTACTAGAGAATAAAGAGTCAATCGGATAACAAAAAATATAACAAGGTTATTAGAATAATTACCGGACATTTAAAGGACGTTAAGCTTTTGCTTAACGTCCTTTTTAACAGCCAGAGTAGATTTCGAATGCGAAACAGAGAAATATAAAATCAAACAGGTAATCGGCCAAAATATACCAATCAGTTTTTACAAACGCAATCGGGCATACGAATAACTTAATTATTTCTATGAATGAAGCCCAATTTATTATCATAATTAATAAAGTCTTTTAACACTCGCTTGTAAAAAAACTTATATTTAAAAACCCACAAAAATAATCTCTTGCGGGGTTTATATTTAGATAACTTTTTAATGATTTGCAGCAAGGTAATCATACAGCTGATTAATTTCTTCAGGAGTAAACTCGCCTTCGCCAGTTTTCATTGCGTGAATTTTTTCAACTGACAAATGACTTGCAAAAGCTAAATCCGTATCAGTAACATGATGTTTTACTTGAAAATCGATAATTGCATCGGATAATTCTTCTAATTGCTGATTCATAATAAATTCTCCTTTACAATTTATTTTAGCGGAAAAATATTAAAATTCAAAGAAAATTAAAAACCCTGAATTTTATTAAATGGCCAATATCTGAATTTGACTTTGCCAACTAAATTTTGTCGTTTTACGGGACCAAATATATGTGAGTCCTTTGAAATATCACGGTGATCACCCATTACCCAATAATAACCTTTCGGAACTTTATAAGTAAAATTATTCGTATATGTTTGTCCTTCAGTATTATTAGCTTTTTTGAAATGATTTTCTAGATACGGCTCAGGTAAAAGTTTGCCGTTAACATACATTTTATCGTTTTTAGAAACAAGTTTATCACCAGGAAGACCAATTACTCGCTTGATGTAATATGCTCCTGGAACATCATTAGCTGCCTTAGGTGCAAGCAAAACAACAACATCATTACGTTTAGGAGTAAAATTACGCACAGCAATCAAACGGTCATTATCTTCAAAAGTCGGTTGCATAGACGGTCCGGAAACTCTATCATTAGAAAGCACAAAATTGAATAAAACATAGAATACACCTAAAATAACTGCCATCATTATGACAACATCGAGAATAAATTTACCTAAGCTTTCTTCCTCTTTGTCTTGCTTTTTTGTTACTTTTTTCGCCATAAATTTTTTCTCCTTTATTATGTTACCTTTTATTATAACTGAAATCTTGTCTTTTGAATGTTAAAATCATTATAGGTATTTGATAATGACAGATTTTTTAAGTAAAATTAACCAATTAGATGATCAGCTTAATATTGAACAAGTACATCATCAAGTTAAAGAAATTAATGATATTATTTCTATCGTGAGCCAAAAACAAGTTTTTAAGAAAGCGCCACAGAAACTGGGGTTTTTACCCGACATTGCTGAGGAAATATGTGCTAGTCTTTCGCAAACTGATATTAAACACTTTAGAACTATTAACCAGTTAATCGACAATTTGAGACAATTTCTGTCTATAAATTTTGGCGTTTGGTCGCTACCTAATTTACAGACAGCTAGAGCAATTAAAGACTGTTTAAACATTAAATCCGGACTGGAAATTATGGCAGGTAATGCTTATTGGAGCAAGGCTTTATCTGATGTAGGCGTAAAAATGATAGTCACAGATAACTTAGATTGGTCAAAAACTTCAAACACTGGTTCCAAGTCATTTATGCCAGTCGCACATTTTGATGCTGCTCAGGCCGTTGAGATATTTGACAATGTTGATCTAATAATATGCTCTTGGGCTCCCAATTTTGGCAATAGCGATACAAAAGTTGTTTCAACCTGGCAAAAGCTGAATACAACAAGTCATCTGCTCTTTATAGGCGAAAAAAACGGAGCGACCAATTCAGAGGCTTTTTGGCAAAAAGGATTAGTACATCATTCAAAAGAATTAAAACAAATTAATCAAACTTTTCCTAGTTTTGATTTTATTAATGAACATATTTTTGAGATAGCACATGAAATTTAAAAAAACTATTTTAATCATCATTATATTTTTATCATTTATAGGTATTGGCAGTATGTTGTCAAATGTTCAGTCCCGCGAAGCGGATCAGCTACTTGAGGCATATGGTTTAAGCAACAATACTCGCTATATTGAAGTCAAAAAAGATCAAGAAGTTAGATCTTTCTTGACCTATTTGAAAAAGAGATTTCCTCATAATAAAATTCAAGTTCATATGACTTCTAAAGCTAAGAAAAATCAAACTCTCGTATGGTCGAATCATGATGTGTTAAAATTACCGACTGAATCTGGAAGATACTTTACCAAAGATGATTTTAAAGGTCGTGTTTCTTTTGCAGTACTAGGTCTAAACGCAGAGGTTCCTACTTTAAAAACACAAGGAAACGAATATATTTATATAAACAAAAAATATTATACAGTAATAGGAACTTTAAAGCATTATCGTCAAATGAAACAAAATGGTTATTATTTGACTACTAGTCCGAAACAACCAACTGGCAAATTTAAACTGCGTGATTATCAGATCATAATCGACAGTTCAAATAAAGTAATTCAACAAATTGCTAAGCATTATAAAGTAAAAGCTAAGACACCAGTTTTTGTAAAAAATCATCAAATACACCAGTTTTCAATTATTCGTGAAATTTTATTTATATTGTTATTTTTGTTGGTTGCTGCAGCAAGTAATTTACTCTTAGCCTTTATGGATTGGAAAACAGTTAAGCAAACAAACCTGAAGGGGAGCCTGTTACGCAATTGGCTAATCAATCATGGTGTTAGAATTTTGCTTGTTGAGCTTGTAACTACTTTCGGTGCTTATCTCTTTTTGATTTGGCGTAAATTCGTTTCCAAACCACAACATTTAATATGGCTCTTATTAATAAGTTGGATAATAATTTCTATTCTATACGGCTTAGGTATTCTGCATTTATTACGAAAGGAACAAAATAATGCCAAAACTGCCTGAAGATTTTATCAAAAAATATACTAAGCTTTTAGGTAAGCAAAAGGCTGATCAACTTTTTAATGCAATTAGTGAAAATTCCAAAAATGCATATCGGATTAATTCATTGAAAGAAAAGCAAACTCTTTCTTATGCTCAAAGTGAAAAAATCCCGCTAATTCCTGATGCCTATTACGGCAAAATAAGTGGAAAAGATCCTGAATGGGTGAGCGGAACAGTGTATTCACAAGAACCAGCTGCAATGTTTCCAGCATTTTTTCTTGATGCTCAACCTGGAGAAAAAATTCTTGATTTATGTGCAGCTCCCGGTGGCAAAAGTACTGAAATTGGCGCACAACTAAAAGGCCAGGGGTTCTTGCTGGCAAATGAAATTTCGCTTAGTCGTGCAAAAATTTTACGTGAAAATCTAGAACGTTGGGGAGTAACTAATGCACTAATCACGAGTGAGAAACCGGAAAAATTATCAAAATATTTTTCGCAGTATTTTGATAAAATTCTAGTTGATGCACCATGCAGCGGTGAAGGTATGTTTCGCAAAGACCCTCAAGCGATTGAATATTGGTCACAGGATTACGTAATTTTTTGTCAGCAAAGACAAAAAGAGATCTTGTCTGCTGCAGTTCAAATGCTTAAGCCGGGAGGAGAACTAATTTATTCAACTTGTACTTTTGCTCCTGAAGAAAATGAACAAATAGTTTCTTGGCTAACTAAAACTTTTGGTTTTACAATAATGCCACTAAAAATAAACGAGCAATATATTGACCATGGTCATCCTGAATGGTCAGATAATAATATTGATTTAGTTAAAACAGCACGTTTTTGGCCTACTGCCAATATTGGAGAAGGACAATATGTCGCAAAGTTAAGGCTTGACGAAAAAATTAAGGATCAAACTACGTCGACAAGCAAAAGGTCAAAACACAGGAAGAAACCAAGAAATGCTTTAACTAAATCGGATATACATCTGATTGCAAACGTGTTAGATAATTTTAAATTGCTTCCTGAGATCGAGAACTGGCAAGTGAATTGTCAGGTACACAATAATCACGTTTTTATTCCAGCTATAAATACCAATTCTGATACTCATCTTAAAATTTTAGCCAATGGCGTTGAGCTGGGTATTTTAAAGAAGAACCGTTTTGAGCCAGGACATCAGCTGGCTATGGTCTTAGCAGGACGAAAGCAGAATAGAGTAGTTGACTTAAGTAGTAACAATTATTTAAAGTATTTGCATGGAGAAACTATTAAAACTGATTCAGATATAAATGGTTTTATCTTGGTCAGTTTTAAAAACTTTATCTTAGGCTTTGGCAAAATCAGCAATCATATTATTAAAAACTATTATCCTAAAGGATTACGAATTTAGAGAAAGAATAAAAGAATGATTAAACTAATCGCTACCGATATGGATGGAACTTGGCTAACTGATCAAAAAACTTATGATCAAGAATTATTTTTGCAAGAATTCCAAATAATGCAAAAAAGAGGTATAAAGTTTGTAGTTGCAAGTGGAAATCAATTTGAAAATTTGTACTCCCGATTTCCGCAAGTGGCTAATCAGCTTTATTACATTGCTGATAATGGAGCACTCGTAGCTCAAGGCAGACAAGTAATTCATGTTGATTGCCTTTCTGCAGAGGATTGGCAGACGATTTTACAAATCATTCAAGAATATGATGAAAAAGTAACGGTTTCTGGTCTTGCCAGTGCATATATTTTAAAAAGTGATGGTCCAGAATATGCAGAGGATTTGAAAAAATATTATGAAAAACTGACAGTCGTTAATAGTTTTAATCATCTCGATGATCAAGTTTTTAAGGTCACTTTTGATGTTCCAGAAAGTAGAATGTCCACTCTCTTAGCAAAACTTAAACGGGAATACCCTCAAATTGGTTTTGTTTCCGGCTCAGCCACGTCAATAGATATGTCAACAAAGGGAATGAATAAAGCACGTGGTCTGCAATATTTGGGCAGCAAGTACAACATAAGTCCCAAGGAAATGGTATCTTTTGGCGACAGTGGTAATGATGTGGGAATGTTAAAATATGCAGGCAATAGTTATGCTACAGGAACAGCTCTTCCGAGTGCCAAAAAAGCAGCCAACCACATAATCGGATCAAGTAATGATAGCGCTGTTCAAAAGGAAATATGGCGTTTATTAAATTAAATTATTGTCAAAAATAAAAATGAGTACCATAAATTCTTTAAATCATGGTACTCATTTTTTATAATAACTGCTCAATAATATTTTTCAGCGATAAGTCATAATATTTATCAATCTTGGTCAAACTAGAGAGATCGTTTTGACCGTAAATTGCAAGAAGACAGGCAAGTTCATATTGCCATTCTTCAATAAGGTTTTGCAGGTAATCTGCATCATGTTGAATTAATGCCTGTAAAAACACATTAGAAATGCCAACAAATTTTCCACCCAAGCAAAGACCTTTAAAAACATCTAACGGGTTGCGTACGCCACCAGAGACGGTAAATTTAACTTGCTCTTTGGCAGCCATTAAACTCGAAATAACGGTAGGTAAGCCAATTTTATTAAGATAAGAAACATTATTAGTATTACGAGCATTTTCTATCTGAGCAAAATTAGTTCCGCCACTACCAGCAACATCGTACAATTTAAAACCTTCATTTTTTAAAGAGCGAATTGTTTTTCTGTCTAGACCAAAACCAACTTCTTTTATGATTATTGGAACTGTTACTTTCTGACGCAGCTTTTTTAAGTTATCAAGCCAATAAAAGTCTCGATCTCCTTCAGGCATAGCTATTTCTTGTACCACATTTAAATGTATTTGTAGTGCATCAGCTTCTAACTCTGTTACAATTTTTTCAGCTTGTTCTGCTGAAGTCTTTGCATTAACGTTTGCTATTAAAGCGCCATCAGGATCTTGCTGTCTTGCAATCAAAAAGCTATCTAGTAAATTGGGCTCTTTGGTTAAAATACTGGCAGAGCCCAAAGCTAATGCAATATTTGTTTTATTAGCTATTCGACCTAATTCTTTATTAATTAGATATGATCTGTGAGATCCACCAGTCATAGCATTAATAAAAAACGGGGCCGCAATCTTTTTGCCAAACATTGTAGTTTTTATTGCTTCAAGATCAACCTTAGTTTCCGGTAGTGCAGGGCGCACTAAATGCATTTTATCAAAACTATTTGGTTTTTCATCTTGATAAAATTTTTTTGCCAAATCTAAATGTTCTTCTTTACGATTAGATCTAATTGACATATTTTTCCTCTAATCAACAACTCGAATTTGGTGTACACGAAAGTCCAATGGCATTATCCCGTTTTGACGCCATTTGTCTTCAAGAAAAGCAGTATCAGTATTTCTGTCTGCAATTACAATGCCACAATCACCATTGCCGGCACCTGAAGTTTTAGCTGCACCGCCAAATGATTCCGCAATGTTAATCAGTTTAGAAAGACGTGGTATCTCAATAGCAATTTGATTTATTTGCGCAAAATGCTGCAGCAGCTTACGATTGACGCGTATTTGCTTTTTAATTAACTGAATATCATTATGCTCAAACCCGGCAATCATTTTTAGAACGCATTTGCGGGAAAGCCTGAGAAATTCTTGGTATTGACCATTTAAAGCGGCTTTATTGGCATTAGTTTCATCAACTAGTCTTGAGGTGGAGGCAGGCTTTTGACTCCAGCCAATCATCAGTTTTAAGCCGGCGGGAGGGGTTAAAAGTTGTATCTTCAAACCAGGCCAGGCTTCATTGACCACATCAGATAATGTTTTATGAGCTAGTTCATTAGCAAGCCATTGTTTATCAAAAGTCTGATAGGCAATCCAGCCGCCATAAACACTGGCTGCAATGTCACCAGCCGAACCATTTCCTTGCACAGAATAATGCGAAATAGCTGATAATTTATAAACCAATTCATTACTAAAAGCAACGTTATAAAAACGCAATATTGCTTTAACTGTGGCTACAGTCACAGCAGCACTCGAACCTAAACCATACTTTTTGCCATCAGAAGAATCTAGATCAGAATTAACATACAAATCATAAACCTTCATCTTGACTTTTTGTTCTAAACAAAATCTTTCCGTATATGAAATAGCAGCCAGGATATATTCAAATGGATTATCACGATTGTCAATTACCATTTTTGCTCCCCGTCTGACCCAATGAATAGAACTTTGAGAATATTGTTTAGAATGGATTAATCCAGTTCCTGATTTTGACTTAATAATTGAAACACGTATAAATTGATTAACTGCGACCAAGATAGCGGGACAATCCTGTTCCAGTACCGCGTATTCGCCAGCTATATATAATTTTCCGGGTGCTTGTTCTGTTATCAAAAGAATTAAATCTCCTAATCAATTAATTTATATTAACTAGTTCAGACATGAAATACCTGGACCAAAACTTGCATTTATTATGTTAACATTATGAAATTCGGATACAAACCTATTAGTAATATCTTTTACATTTTTTAATTGACTTAAGATTTTTATATTAGGTCCAGCATCAATTGTAAAATAACATTCTATACCTAGTCGCCGTAAATCGGCTACCAGTTTGATTGCTTTAATAGTTGCGGGTTCAAAATATGTAAAACCTGGCTGGGCAGTTAAATTGACAGCATGCATCTCACAAGCATTCAATTCTGCCAGACTGCCAATGGTTGAAAAATCATTTGCTTTAATAGCGTTAATCATTTGTTCCAATTCTATTTGGTTACGCGCTATCCAAGGCATAAAAAAGGGCGACGTTTGCGCCTGCTTCATCCCTTGAGTGGAAGACAAATCTTTTTGTCGGTTATTCAATTCAACTACTAACAGCTGCAAATCAACGTCAGGTTTTTCATCTAAAGCATAGGCATAAGATGATTCATCATCGTTTCCTTTTTGCCAAATAGCAAAACCACCATAAATTGATCTGCTGGCTGATCCCGAACCTAAACGAGCCAAACGGGAAAGTTCAACAGGGGACAAATTAATGCCATAATGGACGCAAAAAGCTCCCGCCAAAGCCGCAAAAGCTGAACTGGAAGAAGCTAATCCCGCTGCTGTTGGAACATGATTATAGGATTCAACTTTTAATTTGCCGGTCACAGCAAATTTACTTTGCAGTATTTTTAAAAAAGAGAAAACACGATTGCTGCTTGGCCCATTTTGTTTGACACCATTTAGCCAAAATTGATTTTCTGTACTATCTGAAATTTTGGTGTCAGTATAAAATTTATCAATCGTCATTGACAAACTGGACATCAGAGGTAAACGTAAACCTGAGTCTGCTTTGCCCCAATATTTGATCAGTGCAATATTTGTATGGGCACGAACTGTTTTTTCCATAAGAATTATATTTCCTCAATCCAACTATTTGCAGCAATTTTTTGACATTTATCGGCTATTTTCACGGCATCTTCATGATTTTGGCACAAAGCAATTACAATTCCGCCAAGGCCGCTACCAGATAATTTAAACCCTAACGCACCATTTGCAAGAGCAATTTTTTGCAAATGAGCGATTTTAGCAGTCGAAAGATTAAACGAATGGAGTATCTCTTGGGCACGATTAAAATATAAGCCTACCTTTTCAGAGTCTTGGTTCAACCAGGCGATTTTAGTCTCGTCTGCCAGTTTGCCTAGTTCTTTAATATTTTCTTTAACACTGGGAACTTTTGTCATCAAATCATGAACCTGACTAACCGCCTTTTTGGTACTGCCTAATTCACCAGTATCCATTATAAGCAAAGTTGCGCCTAATTTAGCTTTAATTGGCTTGGGACCATCTTTTTGATTAAAAAAGACCAGATAATCTGAATTAACCGTTGCAGCATCAAGACCTGAAGCTTTACCGTGATTAATCATTTCGGCATGATTAGTAATTTTAATTATCTCTTTTTCCGTTAAGTTAAGTTTGAAATAGGCATTCATTGCTCTAGTTGTAGCAAGAGCAACTGTTGCGCTTGAACCTAGGCCGCGTTCGATGGGAATCTCTCCCGTATAGGTTATTTTCAGAGTTTCTTTACTGGCAGCTTTTGCAAGCATAGTTTTAACAACGTATTTTAGTCCATCATATTCAGCTGGAGACATAAAAAAAGGCCCCTGATAATGAGCCGTATCCATCCACGTTTGTTCTGCCGGTTCAACAGTAGTTTTGATATGCAATGATTTGATTGGCAACGCTAAGGCATCATAGCCGTAAACTACTGAATGTTCACCTATAAGAATAACTTTTCCGTGTGCTAAAAAACTTGATTTCATTTTATTTAAGATCCTTATTGTTTGTATAAAATTTTGGTTCCTATGCTAAAATAATGACAAAGGAGAAGAGAACAGATGATCAAAATTTTAGTCGGTCGCCAAACCGATCCCATGCAAGAAAAAATTTTACAGGAAGCAGTACAAAATTATCAGCACTTTCCTGATCATAAAACTTTTGTCATCGTTCCTAACCACATTAAGTTTACCACAGAAGTCAGAGCAATAAATAGAGTGGCCACTAGTCAAAAGCATACTGAACAGTCTGTCAAAAATCTACAGGTTTTATCATTTTCACGTTTGGCCTGGTTTTTCTTAAAAGATGCAAAAAAAGGGTTGCCAACAGAACTTGATAATGCCGCTGCGGCAATGCTGCTTGCAAAAATAATTGACCAAAAGAAAGAACAGCTGCATTTTTTTCAAACTACCGACTTAAATCCAGGCTTAATAAAACAATTATACGACACAATTTTGCAAGTCCGCGAAGGCAATTTGAATCTCGATGATATCGACCTGGATACGCTTGAACTTGAAACCAAAAATAAAATTTCTGATCTCAAAGTTATCTATTCGGCTTTTATTGAAGCCATTACGGGCAAATTTTCTACCTCAAATGAGATCCAACTGCAGTTAAATGAATTTTTGGCCACACAAAAAAATTTAGCTCAAGCAGACTTTTACTTTAGCGATTTTTCTCATTTTTCCCTGCAGGAATGTTTAACGGTCAAACTATTGATGACTAAAGCCCATAGTGTCACATTGGCTTTTAAAACAAAAATGGGCGAGATTAACCCTAAACCTGAACCGGGAGATTATGATTACGTCATTCAGACTACTATCAGTAAACTTTTGCAATATATTAAAGCTCATAATTTGGCACATCAAATAATAAGCACAGCTGTCAATCCCAGACCCAGTAAAAGAGAATTGCTTAACGAATTTTGGACTGGGGCTGTTAGCAATATTGGTGAGCTTAAGCAAGTGCAGCTCGTGCGTGCAGATAACAGATATGCAGAGGCGTATTATGTAGCTCATACCATTTACCAGCAAGTTGCACTGCGGCACTACCGCTACCGCGATTTCTTGGTTCTGGCACCGAATTTGCATGAATATGAAACTTATTTAACCCCAATTTTACGGCAAAATCAAATTCCTTTCTTTAATGATTTACAGCAGGAAATGAAGTATCATCCTCTGGTGGTCTTAATTGAGAATATTGCCCAGTTATTGACTAGGCCTCTGCAGACCCAAAACTTGCTGGCGATAATGAAAACCCGCTTGATAATACCTGACTGGTATCAAGATGAAACTGCTTATGTGTATGATGTTGATCAATTAGAAAATTTTGTCCTCGCCCATGGCATCAACCATAATTTATGGCGGAGAAACTTTGCGGAATATATGGCAGCAGAAGTCATAGGATTAGATAAAATTCCCGAAGAAGTAAATAAAATAGAAAAATTAAAGAATTATTTTATCAAACAAATAACCCAGCTTTTTAATAATTTAAAAGAAGAAAAGGATACCCAAAAAGCTATTACGACATTTTTTAATTTTTTAATTAATAATAGAGTCAATGAAGTTTTAGAAAAATGGCGGGCTGATGCCCAAGAAAGCGGAGCTTTACAAGAAGCTAGGCAGTCAGAACAGGTTTGGGATCTTTTGATCAATCTGCTGCATGATTATCTATTAATTAACCCTGATAATTTTGATTTAAGAGGCTTTTTTGCAGTTCTGATTAACGGTTTTAAGGAAGCTACATTTTCTCAAATTCCAGCTACTCTGGACGCTGTAAATTTATCCGAAATGGGTATTGTTCAAGTTAGTGGCTACAAACAGGTTTTTATTATGGGAGCAACAGTAAACGGCTTACCACAAATGCAGAATACCCCAGGCTTTCTAAGTACAGAAAATCTGGCTGAATTAAAAAAAGATTTTGGCGAGGACTCCTATATTGAAGATAAACAACAGCTAAGCAATTGGGATCAAAATTACCAGTTTGGTAATTGCCTGGCTCTAGCACAGGATAAGGTTTATTTATCATATTCTTTAGCAACTGATGAGGGTAGTACTGTGCAGCCTTCAATTTATTATGAAAGGTTTAAAACAGCTGGTGCCCCAGAATTTTCGCAACACAATTTACCTGAAGAATACAGTCAACTGTTATCTTTTATAACCAATCCCCAAGCAAGTTTAGGATATTTAAGTTATCTAAACCAGGCTAAAAAAGACATTGATGTTAAAGAATTGTTAAAGCTAACCGCTAAACTTTTACCGCAAAAAACAGCTAAAGTCATAGAGGGAAGTAATTTTATAAATGAACCCCAAAATATCGGCCCTGATTTGGCACAAAAATTATATGGGTCAAACCTCAATTCTTCAGTTTCTCAGTTGGAAACCTTTTATGAAAATTCATACGAATATTTTTTAACATATGGCTTACGCCTTCATAAGAGATTTGAAAATGAATTTGATTTTATACAAGCTGGCAATTATTTCCACGAAACTTTTGATCGTTTGGTTAAGGAACTAAATGACCGTTCACTTGATTTAAAAGAAATTGATGATGAAACACTTAATCAGTTACTGGAAATTGCACGTACCAAAATGAAAAGTGAAGCCAGATACCAGCAATTATTAAATGACCCATTCAATGAGTTTTTATTTAAATGCCTTGATCAAACTACTAGTAAAGTGGCAAACAATTGGCACCATGCAGTTGCAAAAACTCCTTTGCGTGCTAAATATTCAGAGCTCAGTTTTGGAAAAGGTGAGCAGGTGCAAGGACTTAACTTTAAGCTGCCAGGCATAAAAGGCAATCATTACGTTAATTTAAGAGGAAAAATAGATCGAGTTGATTTGGCTCAGGTTCCAGATCAAAACGAATTAATTGCTCAAGTAATTGATTATAAGTCCTCAGCTAAAAAATTTGATCTGGGATTATTTTACGAAGGTATTTCTTTACAAATGGTTTCATATCTAGATGTTTTAATGCAAAACCACAAATTCTTTGCTGGTTCTGAACCACTCTCACTTTTAGGTGCTTTTTACCAAACAGTTACCAGACAAACTGAGAGGCTAAATAGCAAAAACTTGTATAACACTAATTTGCAGATAAAAGAAGACAACTTAGATGGCCAAATTAAACTTAAATATACCGGTTTAATTAATGACGACCAGCTATTAATGCTCGCTGCTGAGCCTGACTTAAATACCCCACGTAGTACTTCTTCCATTTATGCCGGAGTTAGTTCCACAAAAGATGGATCTTTAAAATTTGGTGGCAGTTATTTCAATAGTGATGAATTTGAATTATTGCTCAAATACGACGAAGAGCTTATTAAAGATGCCTCCAGTCAAATTTTAGCGGGAAAAGTAAAGTTAAATCCCTATAAATATGGGAATGGAAAAAATGCCTTAACTTATTCAGACTTTCGTGATATTTTCTTTTTTGACGCCATGTTGAAAGAAAATAAGTATCATCAAGTAGGGAGCCTGAAAAGGGATGAGCTACTGGAAAAGATTAAAAAACGGCTAAAGGAGAGAAATTAAAGATGGTTCTAGAAAAAGAGAAAACCCCATTTACAGCCGTTCAGGAAAAAGCTATTAATGATCATGGTCGCGACATACTTGTGTCAGCTTCAGCAGGTAGTGGTAAAACTACCGTTCTTGTGCAACGTTTAATGAAAGAAATTCTTTCTGGTGTCAGTGTTGATCAGCTTTTAGTAGTTACATTTACAAAAGCAGCTGCAGCTGAAATGAAAAAACGGATTAAAGAAGTATTATCAAATGAAATACAGAAGTCTTCAAACAATTCATACTTGCGTCAACAGTTAAATTTGCTTGATTCTGCCAATATCTCTACAATTGATGCCTTTTGTCTGGATGTAATCCATCGCTTTTATTACATAATTAACATTGACCCCAGCTTCAGTATACTAACTGACGATTCACAAGCAGAATTAATGCGAGAAAGGGCATTGAAAGAAGTTGAAGGAGAGTTTTTAGAGAAAAAAGATAAAGACTTCATAGCTTTTTATGACAATTTTGCAGGTGACAGAGATGCGGAATCACCACAGAATTTATTGTTAGATTTATACAATTACGCAATGGCAAAACCTGATTATCGCCAATGGCTGCAAGGATTAGCCCAAAAATATCAGATGGGAGAAGAAGTAAGCAAATCTTCTTTGTGGCAGAAAGAAATTAAGCCTTATTTAGTCGATCTTTTTCAAAATCTTGCTGATAAGTTAGAGCATCTGTGTCAAAGTGCGGTCATGACTACTAAAGAACTGCATAAAGTTAAAGAAAGTTTTGACTTGTTTGCAAAATGTCTTAGTGGCTATTTGCATGACTTGAAAAATAATAGCACATATGATGATCAGCGAGAAAAACTACGTGCTTGCATTTTCAGGGGCAATCCGCGTAAAACTAAAAAATGGGACGAAGATATTATAGCTTTTTATGACAAGTGCTCTGATTTTAAAAAAGAAGCAAGAGATCAGATTTTTACTGCCTTTACCTCTTTTTATGCCACTGACGAAAAAGAGCAATTGTCCATGATGCAAAAAGGCCAGCAAATAATGACTGCGGTTGTAAAAGCAGAACTGGCACTGATTGACCGTTTCAATGAGCTTAAAAGAGCAGAAAACCTGCTTGATTTTAGTGACATGGAACAATTAGCTTACCAAATTCTCAGCCAAGACACATCTGCATCACAAATGGCGCGGACATTTTATCAAAATAAATTTAAAGAGATTTTGGTCGACGAGTATCAGGACATCAACCCGCTACAAGAAAATATTTTGCAACTAATTAAAAAAGATGGTCAAAACAATCTGTTTATGGTTGGCGACGTTAAACAGTCAATTTATGGTTTCAGACAGGCCGAACCAAGTTTGTTTTTACACAAATATCAAGAGGCAGCCCTTAAAGAAAATCAAGCAAAAGAAGAAAGAATTTTATTGTCGGACAATTTCCGCTCCTCTAAGCCAGTTATTTCTATTGTTAATCAAGTATTTAAAAATATATTGACAGCTGACTTTGGTGGCATTGATTATAACCATGAGAGTCAGCTGACTTATGGTGCCAAATATTATCCCTCAAATCTTCCTGACGCGACTGAAATACTTTTTCATGAAAAAAATAACAACGAAAAAAGCTCGCAAGATGAAGATCCTGATGATATTGATTCAGCTGAAATTGCGATGGTTATTAACCGAATTAACAAATTCGCAGAAGAAAATTTGTTAGTTTATGACAAAAGTTCGCCAAATAGCAATCATTTAAGACCTTTTAAGTACAGTGATATTGTTATTTTAACCAGAAGTCGCAGCAATAATCTTGAAATTATGCAAGAGTTTGCCAAAAGCCATATTCCAATAATGGTTACCGATGCGAAAAATTATTTTCAAACTTTAGAATTAACTATTATCATGAACTACCTCAGGATCATTGATAATCCAGACCAGGATATTCCTTTAGTAGCTGTATTAAGGTCGCCTCTTTTTAATTTTACAGAACCTGAACTCAGTACTATCAGAATTCATACGCAGAATGACAGTTTTTACAACGCTTTAACTTCTTATGTTGCCGTGGGTGACGAACTTAGTCAAAAAGTAAAAGATTTTTTGAACCAACTCGAAGAATTACGTAAATTCGCTGCAACACATAGAATTTCAGAATTGATCTGGAGTATCTATGAAAAAACCAGCCTGCTTGAAATTATGACCTCTCTACCTAATGGCAAGCAGCGAAGAGTTAATTTAGAGGCTTTATATGAAAGAGCTGCTTCTTATGAAAGCGCTGGTTTTAAGGGCCTATATCAATTTATTAATTTTATCGAGCGAATGCGACGCAGCCAAAAGGACTTGGCCCAGCCACTCTTAACTAAAAAAGCTGGCAACTCCGTGCGCTTAATGACTGTACATAGTTCCAAGGGTTTGGAATTTCCCATTGTTTTTTACTTAGGCTTGCAGCATCAATTTCAAAAGCGGGATTTAAGCGGCAATTATATTATCAATTCAAGTGCTGTAGGTTTAACTATCAAGCAAAAACATTATCGTGCTGATACCCTGGTTAAGGCTATTGCAAATATATCCAAGAAAAGACAACTTTTAGAAGAAGAAGCGCGCATTTTATATGTGGGGATGACTAGAGCTAAGCAAAAGTTAATTTTGGTAGCTGATTTAAAGAATCTACCGCAGACAATTAAAAATTGGCAAAAAGAAGCTGATCAAAAAGGACGTCTCTCGTTGAGCAGCAAGCTTAACGCTTCAAATCCTATGAGTTTGATTGGTCCATCAATCAGATGGGATAAGCTTTTAAGTCAAAAAATTAGTGATATCAATTCAGCCTCGGAAACTAGTCAAGAATTGCTTTATATCCAGTACCACGACGAAAAAGTTCATCTTCAAGAAGAAATTAGCCCGCAAGAAAGCAAAACTGAAAACATTTCAGCACTAGAACAATATACCAAAAAACTGTTTAATTTTAATTATCCTTTTCAAGATGCCAGTCAAACAACTGCTTATCAATCGGTATCCGAGATTAAAAAAGCGTTTAATGATCCGCTTGATACCGAACTGGAAAATGCGCACCTAATTTCTTCCACTAACCGCTACTTGCAGCCGATCGATGCAAAACCCGATTTTCTGTTTAAGACCCGGTTTACAGGAGCAGAGATTGGTACCGCAATGCACCTGATTTTACAATACTACGATTATCATGGATCGGGAAATATCAGCCAGGTTAAGGAAGAGGTTCAAGAACTAGTTAAGCAAAATAAACTTAACAACAAAATTGTTCCCAGTTTAGATTTAGAAGCAATAAATTGGTTTGTTCATAGCGCTTTTGCACAAAGGTTCTGGCAAAAACCAGAAAGCTTGCACCGCGAAATTGAGTTCTCTAGTCTGCTGCCAGCTGCTAGTCTTTTTAACAATTTCAGCGATGCAGACGCAAAAATTTTAATTCACGGTACAATAGACGGTTATTTTACCGAAAAAGATGGCATAATATTATTTGATTATAAAACTGATCATATTGATCAAACTCACCTAGAAACAGCTATTGAAAAAATAAAGCAGAAGTACCTGGGACAGCTGCGCCTTTATGAGCGGGCTCTTAATTCATTTGCTGGTAAGAAAGTGAAGGCTAAATACTTAATTTTGTTAGATGCTTGCAGAGTTGTGGAAGTAAAGTAAGAGAAAGGAGGGTAATTGCAAAATGAAATCATTCGAGCATACCGTTTTTGCAGTAGTGGATTTGGAAACTACGGGTACACAGCGAGAAGAAAATAATCATATTATTCAGTTTGGCTGCGCTATTATTAAAAACATGAAAGTTGTCAAAACTTACTCTTTTATGATTAACCCTCACCGCGATATTCCGCTAGCCGTCCAAAATTTAACCCATATACACAATAAAGATGTGGCTCAAGAAAAAGATTTTGCTTATTATGCACCTAAGATTGTTAAAATCTTAAAAAATACTGTTTTCGTAGCACATAACGTTAACTTTGATTTGCCATTTTTGAATTTTGAACTGGTGCAGCACGGCTACGAACCACTAACTAATCGAGCTATAGATACGGTGGAGTTAGCCAAAATTGCCTTTCCCACTGAGCCGTCATATAAGTTAAGTGATTTGACCGCACATCTGCAGATAGAACATTTAAATCCTCACAAAGCTGATTCTGATGCCTATGGCACTGCTGTTTTATTGATAAAAATAATTGAACGGCTTGAAAAGCTGCCGCAAGCTACATTAAATACGCTCAGTTCTTTGGCTCACGGCTTGATTCGTGACACTTCCTGGATTTTTACTAGCATTGCTGATGACGCGCGCAAGGAAAAACGACCTTTACCGGCTCAATATCAGCAAGTACGGCAAATAATTTTACGAAAACAGGAAAAAGTAATTAATTCTGAGAATCAACAGTCAAGTCTTTTTCCTAAAAGTGACACGGACAAGAAGAGATTATTTAAAAATAAGATTAATTACCGCCAGCCTCAAGTAGACCTCATCAATCGCATTGAGCAATTTTTGAATGCTCCCAAGCAAAAAGCACTATTGATTGAAGCACCTAACGGCACTGGTAAAACCTTTTCCTACTTGTTTTCATATTCCTATCAATTATACACAAATAGAAAACTGGTAATTGCTACTCCTACCAAAGTATTACAAAGGCAAATAATAGAGCAGGAAATTCCGCAATTACTGAATGTTACCAAGTTGGATTTGAAAGCTGAGGAAGTAAAGGCCAGCAGCCATTACCTTGACTTAGATGGTTTTTACCAAAGTTTGTATCAGGGAACGCCTAATAAGTTAACTTTAGTGTTGCAAATGCGCATTCTGGTTTGGTTAACTGAAACGCAGACGGGTGATCTTGATGAATTGCAGCTGACTAATTATCGGGCTCCCTTATTTGCTCAAATTGCTCACCCTGGAGATGCCCGTGTTGGGAGCATTTTTGCCAAAGTTGATTTCTGGAATTTGGCCAGACAAAGGCAAGAGCAGGCTGACATTTTAGTCACAAATCATGCCTATTTGGCTAATCATTATAATGATACAATTTGGGGTCAGAATCCCTACCTCGTTATTGATGAAGCTCATCGTTTTGTTGACAATGTGATTACTTCCAGGAATGACTCGTTTCAATTTGAATCATTGTGGGGCCTTCTTAATCATCTGCGCAATTTGCTTTATTACGCTGATGACAGTATATTTAACCAGTATGGCAGCGACGTCCAGTTTAATTTTCTCTTAGGAAAGTTAGATCCAGCAATACTTGATCTGATCAAAGTTATTAATCATTTGCAGCGTTTGCTTTGTTCTAAGAAGAAGAAAGCAGTCAGCCAAAATAGCTTAGCCAATGGCAACTTGCTTCTCAGTTTTAGGGGCAAAGACCTATTTCCCAAGAACAGTCAATTTTTAACTAAACTAGCAGAATTGCAACGAAAATTAGAAGGAATCAGGCAAAATACAAATCAAATTTTATTTAAGCTTTACAATGAAACTGACAGTTCGAATATTGATAGGGATGCTATTTTAAGTGAAGTTTCTGATCAAATCGATCAACTTGATGACTATATTACCAAAAGCTACCAATTATCGGATTTACTTCACAAGAAAGCATATGTGGATGCGGAAGGGTTTATCATTACCTTGACTAATCCGCAAGATCCTTTAAGTGCCAACTTAAGTTGGTTAATGCTTGACGCAACGCCTGAACTTCATAAAATATATGATCGCTTTGACCATATATCATTTGTTAGTGCTACTTTAACCAGTGGAAAAGGGTTTGATTTTATCATTAAACTTCTTGGCCTAACTGATTTAGCACCGCAAAAGTATATCGGAACCAGTACATTCAAGCTGGCAAAGCATCTTGAAGTTCTGTCTGTGACTGATTTTCCCGACATCAGTGATCCAAAATATGATAAAAGTCTAACCCAGATTTTGGAGAAAGATCTGATAAATAAAAAGCATGTTTTAGTTCTAATGACAAATTTAGAACAAATAAAAAAAGTTTTTAGTGCTATTATAAATTCACCCAGTTTACGTGATTTTGAAATTTTGGCTCAGGGCGTTTCCGGTTCAAATAACCGGATTATTAAAAGATTTGCAATTGCCAAGCAAGCACTTATTTTAGGAGCAGACAGTTTTTGGGAAGGAATTGATTTTCATGAATGTGGTGTTGATTTGGTAATAGCAACTAAATTACCTTTCGAATCACCGGATTTGCCGGAAGTTAAGTTGCGCCAAAGACAACTTGTTGACAGAGGTATAGATGTTTTTCATTCTGATACAATGCCGCGAGCAATTATTCGCTTTAAGCAGGGGATGGGCAGGTTAATTCGTGGAGAACAGGATAAGGGCCAATTTTTAATACTGGATTCAAGAATCTGGTCAAAAGATTATGGTCCGGTTTTTCTGGCAGCAGTTCCAGTTAAAGTCAAAAAAACATCTTTAAGTAATTTACAGGAAAAACTAACAAACTATGATACAAGATGATACAAAGCAAACATTTAAATTTTTGGCATGGGTATTTATAATTCTGATCTTTTTATACTTTGCTTTCATTGTTATTTTTTATAAGGCAGGTAATCCGGAACGGTCAGAAACCCGTGAACTTAACAAAATAGCGATCGAAAAGACTCCTATCAAATACACAGAAAAAAACTATCATTTAAATCGAGGTGTTAATAGTTATGCACTTAAAGGCTTAACTAAAAACCATAGGACTTACTATTTTATCTATTTACCAGGCTCTAAAAAAGCCTATCTTTATTCAGCAAATAAAGGTGTAAATGAAGGACTCATTCGCAACAAATATAGTGCAAAAGAGCCTAACGAAAGAATTACAGAAGTTAATCTAGGCTGGTATAAAAATAAACCTGTATGGGAAGTAAGTTCTAAAAATATAGTCGGTGAATATCATTATCAACTTTATAATTTTAAAAACGGAAAATTAATAGGTTGAGTCGCTAAAATGATCAAACTTTGGTATCATTAATTTGATTATGATAAGGAAAGTGGAATAAAAATTTATGACAGAATTAATTTCAATAGCAGATTGTCGCCAGCATGTTGACCAAGAGGTGCGAATGCACGTTTGGTTAACTGACAAACGTTCAAGTGGCAAAATAGTGTTTTTACAATTACGTGATGGTACAGCCTTTTTTCAAGGTGTAGTTCGTAAAAATGCGGTTTCTGATGAAGTGTTTGAAATAGCAAAATCTCTGCATCAAGAAGCAAGTTTTTATATTAAGGGAACTGTTCACCAAGACGAGCGTTCTCATTTTCGTTATGAAATTCAAATTTCCGATTTAAAGCTGATTACAAACAATGAAGGCTATCCCATCGGCAACAAGGAACACGGGATTGAATTTTTGCTTGATCACAGACACTTATGGCTTAGAAGCAAACGTCCTTTTGCAATTATGCGTATTAGAAATACCATTTTCAAAGCTACGGTTGACTTTTTTGAAAATGAAGGCTTTGTGAAATTTGATGCTCCTATCTTTATGCATTCTGCTCCTGAAGGAACTACCGAACTGTTTCACACTGAATACTTTGGTGGGGATGCTTATCTATCACAATCCGGGCAATTATACGGTGAAGTTGGAGCAGAAGCATTCGGTAAAATTTTTACTTTCGGTCCAACTTTTAGAGCTGAAGAATCAAAAACGCGCCGTCATTTAACTGAATTTTGGATGATGGAGCCGGAAATGGCCTGGATGCATCAAGATGAATCTCTTGATTTGCAAGAACGCTTTTTGTCATATGTGACCGGACAGGTTCTTAAACATTGTCAATATGAATTAGAAATTTTAGGCCGTGATTCCCAAAAATTAGAGCCTGCGGCTCAAGGTAACTACACACGCTTGTCATACGACGATGCAGTAAAAATTTTGCAAGACGATGGCCGTGATTTCAAATGGGGCGATGATTTTGGTGCTCCTGACGAAGCTTTTATTTCTGAAAAATTTGATCGGCCATTTTTCATCGTTAATTACCCGACAACAATTAAACCATTTTACATGAAGAAAAATCCTGATAATCCTAAGGAATATCTTTGTGCAGATGTTTTGGCACCAGAAGGTTATGGCGAAATCATGGGTGGTTCTGAACGTGAAAGTGATTATGAAACTTTGCTCAAGCAAATCCATGAGGCTGGTTTAAATGAGAATGATTACAGCTGGTATTTAGATTTACGCAGATACGGCAGCGTACCGCATTCTGGTTTTGGTATGGGATTTGAGCGTGTTATTGCTTGGATTTGCAAATTAGATCATGTTCGTGAAGCTATTCCATTCCCGAGAATGATTAATCGTCTGGAACCTTAAATTAAAGTGAATAGTATAGTTGAAAGTTGAACTAAAAATTGATTTAGTTCAACTTTTTTAAAGGGAGAAATTAATATGCGCTATAATGATTACCGTTTTTTAGGTTCTACTACCTTATCAAATGGTTTACTGGCTTATTATCCGCAACTTAATATTGACGATGCAGAAATGATGGTCATTATCCAATTGGAAATGTTTGCTCAGAAAAACAATTTTTTCCCTACCAATGAACAGATTGCAGGCAATACTAACTTTTCTGTTACAGAAATTACTGCTTTAATTCAAAAATTAATTGAAAAAGACTTAATTGTGATTGCTCAGGTTACTGACAAGAATGGTATGATTGGAAATAAATATAATCTTAATCCGTTATATGATAAGCTGGATCAATTGCTGGAAAATAAAACTTTGTCAGCTAATCAAAAAATGCCTGTTAAAAAATCAGAAACTGCTATTGATAACAGTCCATTAAATCAATTAGTAAGGCAGTTTGAAATTGAATTTGGTCGCTATTTAAGTCCAATTGAACGAGAAGAAATAGCCGCTTGGCTCAATGTAGACCATTACGATCCGGCTATTATTAAACTGGCTTTGCGCGAAGCAGTCTTATCTCAAGCATATAGTCTGAAGTATGTTGATCGTATTTTGCTCAATTGGCAAAGACATAACCTAAAAACAAGCAGTGAAGTCCAAAAGTTTTTGAGGAGGAACCGCTAAATGAAAGCAGAAAAAATACTTAGTAAAAATGAAGCCAGAAGGGTGCTAGAGTGCATCAATCAAATGTATCCTGATGCCAAAAGTGAATTGGTATGGGACAATAACTTTCATTTATTATGTGCAGTGTTGATGAGTGCTCAAACCACAGACAAGATGGTAAATAGAGTGATGCCAAAGTTTATGGAAGATTATCCTGAACCCAAGAATTTAGCTTTGGCAACAATTCCAGAGATAGAAAATCATATTTCCCAAATTGGACTTTATCATTCTAAAGCTAAGCACTTAAAAGAGACTGCAGAAATTTTGGTTTCAAAATATGACAGTCAAATTCCACAAGATAAAAAGGAGTTAATCTCCTTGCCTGGGGTTGGAGAGAAAACAGCTAATGTTGTTTTAGCAGAGGGATTTGGGATACCAGCGATAGCAGTTGATACACACGTGTCACGGATTTCAAAACGATTCCATATTGTGCCCCAAAATGCCAAACCTCTTGAAGTAGAAAAAAGGTTAGAAGAAATTTTACCGAAAGACGAATGGATTCATACTCATCACGCAATGATTTTATTCGGTCGCTATTCCATGACAGCACGTGATAAAAATGATCCTTACAGTTATTTAAAAGAAAAATAGTGTTTAAAAAATAAAAGTTTAGTATAATTTCTTTATCAAAATAATATTAAGGGAGACTATACTATGAGTGGTTGGCAAACGACTAATTTTATTTTAGCAATTTTATTTTTGGGTTTTGCTTTATTCTTATGGCTTCGTCCATATGATGGAACTGGCGTTCCTAATACTATGTATGTAAAATTGATTTCCTTAACTGTTTTAACAATATTTTTTGCCTTTATTTTTTTAATAGAATTCATTTTTTACCTTATACTGAAAAACAATAAAAAATAAAAGCGTCGAAAGATTTGATATGACCCCCAAATTTAGGACAAATTTGGGGTTATTTTTATGTCTAAATTATCTAAACAAGATAAAGTTGAAATCTATCATCTTTGACACGATTATCAAATCAGCCCTGCTGAACTAAGTCAGCGTTATCAGGTTGGCAGGACTAATATTAGTTACTTGTTGGCTTTGATTGACCGTCACGGTCTAGCTATTTTAGACCAGCCTTTCACTGCTTATACAAGTAATTTTAAGGAGCAGGCTCTTAGGCGAATAATAGTTGACCATGCACCCCTTTATCACGTAGCACTAGATTTAGGTTTAAAAAGTCGTGGCATGTTGTCCAATTGGCTGCGCGAATATCGTAAAAATGGGTATAATATCGTTAACAAGCAGAGAGGACGACCGCCCCATGGCCAAAAGAGAACAGCTGATCAAACAGGAAAATCATCGACTCAAGCAAGAGAACGACCGCTTACGCCAGCAGAACTCAAAGCTGAAAATCGAGAACGAATTCGTAAAAAAATTGAGCGTCTTATACACTTTAAAGAAGAAGGATAAAGAGCGAGATAATCGAGAAATAATGGCAGAAATCAAAACTATCTATGAAGAACACAAGCACCGCTATGGCTATCGCCGCATTACTGCAGAGCTTAGGCGTCGTGATTTATTAGTCAATCATAAAAAAGTGCAGCGCTTAATGAACAAGCTGAAACTGTTTGGCATAGTCAGTAAACGCTGGCACAAATACAGCAGCTATCGTGGCACTCAGGGTCCGATTAAGTCTGACCTAATTAAACGCAGCTTTAGTGCGGTTTACTCCAATCACAAATGGTATTCAGATATAACTGAGTTTAAGCTCAAGGGGCAAAAGACTTACTTATCACCGATCATTGACGGCTGCACCCAAGAGATTGTTTCCTATACCATTTCCCGCAGTCCTAATCTTAAGCAGACCATGGATATGTTAAAAAAGGCCTGGCACAAATATCCGGCACTGAATGGCTTGATCTTCCACACCGATCAAGGCTGGCAATACCAAAATGGTCAGTTTCAAGCGTGGCTCAAAAATCATGGCAGTAGCCAATCAATGTCACGCAAGGGCAATTCGCTTGATGATGGGTTAATGGCAGGCTTCTTCGGAATACTCAAACGCGAAATGTTTTATGGCTTTGAAAAGCAGTTTAAAAATCTCACTGAACTGGAAGACGCAATCAGAGACTACATTGAGTATTACAATCAGAAAAGAATCAAAATCAAACTAAAAGGACTAACTCCGCTTGAATATCGGCAGTTAGTCCTCAGTTAATAGCTAATATAAAGTGTCCTAAATTTGGGGGTCACATCAATCTTTCGACGTTTTTATTAGTTAATGTTCATTATTTTCATTATTGGTTGAATTGTTGCTTTCTCCTCCAGGTTTGTTAGGTCTTTGCTCATGATCAGAACTGGTTCCCGAATCGGTATTGTTAGCATTGTCATTATTTTGACCTGAATTTTGTGAATTATTTTCACTAATATTGTTTTTATTCTTGTCTTTTAAATTTTTGGCTTTTCTTTGGTTCTTATCAGTTTGCCTAGTAGAACCATTTTGATTGTGCTGAACTGAATATCTTCCTTGAGTATTTGTTGAAGAAGAATCGTTAGTATTAGTTTTCTCATCATCTTCATCATAATCGCTGCTATCATCAACTATACCAATAGGAGAATGACCGCGAACAAACAGTTGCCATTCACCTGTAGATGACACTTCCGGTGGATTTGAGTTTCTAGCAATTTTTGCGCGGATCACAGAGTCAGGCTTTTGCCAATCGACATTTTCCTTGTTTCTCATTAGATAAGTCATCATGTTCTTGTAAAAAAGCTGTGCCGATTGTTGACCAATGCCAGAAATGGTTCCGTCTTTCAGATTATCATAGCCTGTCCAAACACCAATTGAATAACTAGGCGTATAACCTACGAACCAAGAATCTTTAGGAGTCGCAGCATATGCTGGATAGCGTGCTAAATCTTGTTCGGAATATTTGACAGATCCAGTTTTTCCAGCATGATGTAAACCACTAATCTGTGCGTTTGTACCAGAACCACGTTTAATTACTCCTTTCAGCATGTCCGTAATCATGTATGCTGTAGACTTACTCATAACGCGAATGCCCTCAGAATCATAATTTCTGGTAAGTCCATCAGGAGTTTCTATTTTAGAAACAAATTGCGGTTTATGATAGATTCCCATCGCAGCAAAAGCGCTGAAAGCACCTGCCATTTGCAGGCTTGACGCATTGGCACCAATCGCCACTGACAAACCAGAGTCTTTTGGAACATTGATATCCATTTTCCCAGCAAATTTTGCTGCTCGTTTAATACCAACTTCTCTCAAAGTTTTGACGGCAGGAACATTACGTGACTGTTCCAAGGCATGTCTCATTGTCATCATACCATCATATTTATTATCCCAGTCATAGAGTTGCACATTCGTGCCTGGATATACATACTTGCTATCATCTAGCATTTTAGCCGTTGACCAATTTAGATATTCAATTGCCGGACCATAATCTAAGACAGGCTTTATTGAAGAACCAGTCGATCTAGTGGTTTGTACTGCTCGGTCCAAGCCTAATTGGACTGAAGAGGGTAGGTGCCTGCCACCAAGAATAGCTACCACGTGGCCGTTACTTGGATCGACTACGGAGGCCCCAATTTGCATCTTGTCATTTGTGAAAGGAACTTGACCGTTGTTGGCTAATTGATAAAGTTTCTTTTGAGCTTTTTGGTCCATATTAATGGTAATCTTTAAGTTGTCACGAAAAGGATCAAAGCCTTTAGCTCTGACTTCAGCAATGGCTTCCTTAACATAGGGATCATTAATTTTGCGTAAGTTAGATTGCTTACGCTGGTTATGAGGTTTTAAACCCTTTTTTATGCTTTCTTTTCTAGCTCCATCATATTGTTCTTGAGAAATTTTTTTATTGTTTAACATTGCTTTGAGAACAATATTACGCCGATATTTTGCATATTCTGGGTAAGTATAGGGGTTATATACGGTCGGTCTGTTAGGCATTCCTGCAAGCATAGCTGTTTGGGCTAAATCTAAATCCCCAATCTTTTTACCATAGTAAAAGTTAGCAGCTGTGCCAATTCCAGTATTACCATAATTCATATATACCTTATTAATATAAAACTCTAAAATTTCATCATGACTGTATTCTCTTTGAACTCTCATAGCCAGCCATGCTTCCTGGGCCTTTCTGCGTAATGTTCTTTGAGAGGCAGCAGTTGAAAATTTTGTCAGCTTAACTAATTGCTGGGTAATTGTAGAACCACCAGCAGAAATACTTTTACTTTTAGCATTAGTTAACATTGAGCCTACAATTCGAATAGGGTCAATTCCCAGGTTGTCTCTATAAAAGCGCTTGTCTTCAACTGATACAATAGCATCTTTTAGTAGCTGCAAATCTTTACTGTCTTTAACATACAACCTTTTTTCAGTACCAAGGGACATGATAAATTTACCATTGGTATTGTATAACCCTGAAGAGCCGCCACTTTCAAGATCAGCTCGACTAATGTTAGGAGCATCCTTAGCATAAAAGGCAAACAACCCCACGCCAGCTACCAAAATTAAAAAAACGCCTAAAAATGTCCACTTAAGTATTCGACGCCACAATGGTTTAGGCAGACTTTGCCTGTATTTCTTACGTGATTCACGTCCATTATTTGAGTTTGAATTTTTATTTGTCATCGTGTATTTTCCTATCCGAGATAAAAGAATCTACAGCTTTCAGGTATGGCAGAGTAGGTTGAAAGCCATTCTTAATCTCTACTGACCAATCCTCAACTTCTTTTAATGTTAACGAACTTTTATCTTTAGTCCACCAAGCTTTAATGATTGCACTTGCTGGAGTTACAAAATAACGGTTTAAGCTTGTAAATCCTATTATTGTAAAGCATATTCCTTTTTGCTTCAAGCATTCTGCTAAGTGAATAATTTGATGCTCGTGAAAGTTTTTTAAAGGAAAATTAGTTTTATTTTTGGTCTCTTTTGCTTCGAAGTCGAGATAGTAACCTTGATAAACACCATTATAATCCGTAGTTGATTCCTGACGGAAATATGCCTCTTTTATTACTGCACGTGATCTTTTAGGATAATCTACCTTAACTATTTGAACTGGCGTCGGTTTTTTATGCACCACGGCAATTTCTTTGGTACGATAATATTTATTAGATTCATTAATCATCTGCTCAAGATTCATTCCTCGGTCAGAAAAATTAATATTTTTGTGTTTTCTTTTTTGGTGCTTAGCTTGATAATTATAATTTAATTTACGAAAAGCGGCAGAACTGCCGGTTGGATATTTGACCATAAATATCACTCCTGCTAGCATTATAGCAATAAAGAAAAAGTTTTTGAACAAGGAGCTATCTGTTTCATTATGCAAAGATTGTGGGTAACTGGATATCGCAACTACGAACTTAATACGTTTGGAGACAAAGATCCTAAAATAAAAATTATTAAGTTGGTTTTAAAGAAACATATGGTTAACCTATTGGACAATAACCAACTCGACTGGGTAATAACTGGAGCTAACCTTGGGGTTGAGCAGTGGGCAAGTGAGGTCGCAATCGACTTACGAAAAAAATATTCTTTAAGAGTATCTATCATTGTTCCTTATGAGGAATTTGCCAGTAGATGGAATGAAAATAATCAAGAAAAGTATCTCTCTTTAAAACAGCAAGTTGATTTTTTTGCTTCCACTTCTAAAGAAACTTATCAAAATCCTGTGCAACTGCGTAATTATCAAAACTTCATGCTTATGCATACTGATAGGGCTTTAATGATCTACGACCCAGAAAATCCAGGAAAGCCCAAGTTTGATTATAATTTAATCAAAAAATACCAAGAAACTACAGAATATCCGTTAGAATTAATTGATTTTTACGATTTGCAGGATGAAGCAGAAGAATTTCAAGAAAATCAAGATGATGAATTCCGAGAATAAGATAACTTTGTTTTAAAATTAACATTTTAGTTTTAAGCAAGTCCAGTTTTTGCTAGAATAAAAGTGATATAAAAAGGAGTTGTATATTATCATGGCAGATTTAAATGATATTCAACTATCCACTAAGGATATTTTAAAAAAACAATTTAGAACAAAGGTTAAAGGCTTGGATCCAGACGAGGTCGACGCCTTTTTAGACAAAGTAATTGCTGATTACGATACGTTTGAACAAATAATTGAAGACCTTTATGGTCAAATTGGCAAGCTGCAGGGAGAGTTGATGGACGATCAACATAAAGAAGAATCTATTCAAGCGCAGAAGACTAAAAGAGTAAGTCCAGTAGCTACACAGGAAACAGTGCGGACATATACACCGACTCAAGAACGTTCCACTCAGAGTTTTAATCCAATAAATGGGTCAGCTGAAAGCTCAACTAATATGGCTATCATTCAACGCATTTCGACCCTCGAACGCAAGGTATATAATTTGGAGCAACGAGTTTATGGGTTACAAAAAGAGTAAGCTTTGATATAATTTTAAATGGTGCAAATTTTGAGCAGTCGCGGTTTGACCTGGAAAAAGGTCAGGCTGAGGAAAGTCCACGCACGCACGAGCTGCGATGCTTGTAGTGTTCGTATTTAGCTCAATAAGCTAAAGGATTTTAATTACGGCGAAAAAAAGTGCTAAATCATTATGACATGCATGAATATTCTGAAAAGTGCCACAGTGACGTAGCAGAGGTGGAAACGCTTCTGGTGGAACGAGGTAAACCCTGCGAGCGTGCAACCCAAACTTGGTGGGGGCGTTTCAATCTAAGGAAATGAACTAAAGATTGGATTGCTAATATATAGCAAAGATAGATGGCTGCTGAAGGTATTTATGCCACAAATACCCGAACAGAACGTGGCTTACAGAAATTTGCATTGGCAGCGTTGAGCTTTTCAAAGGGCTCAACGCTTTTTTTAAAGAAAAGAAAGAATTAAGATGGGAAAATATCAACTATATACAACTATGGGCGTAGGATTTGAAAGCGTTGTTGCCAAAGAACTGCAGGCAATGGGCTATCAAACACGCACTGAAAACGGCAGAGTTTTTTTTGAAGGCGAGCAAAAAGATATTGTCAAAACTAATCTGTGGTTAAGAACCGCGGACCGAGTTAAAATTTTACTGAAAGAATTTAAAGCAACAGATTTTGATACTCTTTTTAACCAAGTATATGAGATTGACTGGGCAGAGTTACTACCTATTGACGCTAAATTTCCTGTTAAAGGGAGATCAGTCAGGTCTAAATTGCACTCTGAACCGGGCATCCAATCAATTGTGAAAAAGGCGATTGTAAATAAAATGTCAGACCAATATCATCGTCGTGGCTTTTTGCCAGAAAATGGTAATGAATATCCTCTTGACATTCATATCAATAAAGATGTTGCCAGAATTTCATTGGATACTACTGGAGACAGCTTGTTCAAAAGGGGCTACCGTATTGAACACGGTGGGGCGCCATTAAAAGAAAACTTTGCAGCAGGACTTTTAAAATTAACTCCATATGACGGCACTCATCCTCTTATAGATCCAATGACAGGTTCTGGTACTCTAGCTATTGAAGCTGCATTAATAGGTAAAAACATCGCTCCTGGCAGTTGGCGCAGATTTGCTTTTGATGGCTTTGATTGGTTTGACAGTTCTATTCATCAGGAATTGCTCGTAGAAGCTAAAAGTGAAATCAAACCACTTGAACAACCTATATGGGCAAGTGACATTGATCAGTCTATTCTTGAAATTGCAAAATTAAATGCCAATAATGCTGGTGTATTGCAAGATATTTATTTTAAGCAAGTTGCAGTAAAGGATTTTGCTACTGATTTACAAAATGGAGTTATAATTGCAAATCCACCTTACGGTAAACGACTAAAAGATCGAGAATCAGCTGAAAACCTTTATAAGCAGATGGGCGCATCACTATTAAAATATGATAGCTTCAGTCAATATTATTTAGTTGGAGATCCTGCTTTTGAGAAATTTTTTGGTAAAAAAGCCACAAAAAAGCGCAAATTATTTAACGGCAACTTAAGAGTAGACTTTTACCAATATTGGGCAAAGAAAAATGATTACTGAGAAATCAAATACAGAATTTTGGGTTATTACGGACACACACTTAATTGCTGATAGCTTGCATGATGATGGTCAGGCATTTCGGCATATTCAGAATACTAGTCAGGGTAAAGATTTGGCTTATCAAGAAACAGCCTTACGTGCGTTTGTTGACTTTGCCAATAAAAAGAAACCCGCCGCAATAATTGTCACTGGAGATGTAACTTTTAACGGGGAGTTAGTTTCAGCACAAAAATTTGCTGCAATATTTTCTCGTTTAAAAGCAACAAAATTACTGGTCATACCTGGTAATCATGACATTTATGATGGATGGGCCCGAGCTTTTAAAGGTCCAAATCAACTATATGCTCAACAAATAAGTCCAAAAAGTTGGCAGGAAATATTTAAAAATTCATATGACTGTGCACTGAGCATCGATCCTGATTCATTAGCATACAGCGTTCAACTAAATCAACATTATCTTTTAATACTGCTAGATTCTAATATTTACGGTAAGCAGGAGTCTAATGGTGCACCGACGACCGAAGGACAAATAAATGAAGAAGAAATCATCTGGTTAGAAAAGCAGTTGGAAAATGCCAAAAGAAACCATCTAAGGCCCCTTTTATTTATGCATCATAATTTATATGTTCATAATCAGGCCGTAAATCGTGGCTTTGTCCTAAATAATGCTCAACTCTTATGCCGCTTATGTCAGGACTTCAATATTAAACTTGCTTTTTCCGGTCATATACACGCTCAAAACATAGTTGGACCAATAGGAAAAACACCTGCAATAGAAATAGTAACCTCTAGTTTTTGCTCATATGACCAGGGATACGGGGTAATCAAGGTAAGTCCAGACCATATTAAATATCAGCGTCATACATTTAATATGAAACCATTTTTGACTAAAAGAGAGCTGGAAGATCAAAATTTAGGCCATTTTCACCATTATTTGAAGGAAATTCAGATTAAAAATTTAAAGGGGAATTCCAACAAGAAAGATCATTTGTTTATAGAAATGAATTATCAATATTTTACTGGACATAATCATATCGAAAAAGAGCAATTGAAAAAGCTATATTCTTCCCCTGAATTTAAAATTTTGCTCAAACAAAGACCGCGTTTTAGCAATTATATGAAAACTTTATTCGATACGACTGGTCACAGCAACCTTGAAGCAGAAATTTGGTATTGAAAAGGAGCTTTTATGAGAAAGAAGCATTTCATTATTCTAGGTCGCAGTGGATTAATTTATTTTAGCTGGGTATTAATTGTGCTCTTCTTATGTCTTATTTTCTTATATGAGAGTACAAAAGTTTTCAATTGGCCGGCTTTAATTTGCGCCTTACTTTTTTTGATACTATTAGTTCATACTTACTTTAATTCATATTGGACCAATCAACTATTTAAGTTACCATTTCGTGCTAAAGCAAAATTGACTTCTGAACCAGCAATTATTATAGACTGGCATTTTTTTAAAATTTACAAAATCAAAATTGCAGAATTTGGTCAGTATTACTTATTAAGATTTGAAAAATAAAAAAAGACCAATACCTGAAAATGATATGACCCAAAAAACCTGGCAGTCATACCTAGAGGTGGCCTTTTTTGATGTTCCTGAAGAATAAATTTAACATAATTCTTAATTTATGGCTGACAATGCATAAAAATCGATCAATGTTTGTTATAATGACAATTGATTAACTAAAAGGTGGGACCTAAATTCTAATATGAAAAGGATATTATTTAAAATGAAAAGTTAGACTTTAAAATTTAAGAATATAGAAAGAGGCATGCGCAATGAAATCAGATATTCAAATCGCACAAGAAGCTCACGCATTACCCATTAAAGAAATAGCCGCTAAGGTAGGCTTAAGTGAAACCGACATTGAACCATACGGCAATGACAAGGCTAAAATTAACTGGCAGGCAATAAAGCGTATAATGGCTAAGAAGCACCTTGGTAAACTGATATTGGTTACTTCTATTTCACCCACTCCAGCTGGAGAGGGTAAGTCAACTATGACAATAGGTTTAGGAGATGCCATAAACAATCAATTACATCAGAAAACCATGATTGCTTTGAGAGAACCGTCAATGGGGCCAGTTTTTGGCTTAAAGGGCGGTGCAACTGGAGGAGGTCAGGCACAGGTAATTCCGATGGAGGATATTAATCTCCATTTTACTGGAGATATGCATGCTTTAACCGCCGCAATTGATACTTTAGCAGCACTAGTAGACAACTATATCTATCAGGGAAATGAACTTAAATTAGATCCGGATAGAATCCTTTTAAAGCGCGGAATTGATGTAAACGATCGCAGTTTAAGAAATATTACCGTTGGTCAAGGCTCAAAGTTTAATGGTGTTGAACATAAGTCTAGTTTCGCCATTACTGTTGCCAACGAATTAATGGCAATCCTCTGCTTGTCGACTGATATCGATGACTTGAAAAAGAGAATTGGATTAATGCTCGTTGGCTATACTATTGATGACCAGCCTGTTTTCGTTGAGGATCTTGGGTTTGAAGGTGCAATTGCGGCTCTTCTTTCCAATGCCTTAAAACCTAACCTTGTTCAAACAATCGAACATACGCCAGCTTTGGTTCATGGTGGACCATTTGCCAATATTGCTCACGGAGCCAATACAGTAATGGCAACAAATTTGGCCTTACACCTAAGTGATTATGTATTGACTGAAGCCGGATTTGGTAGTGACCTTGGTGGTCAAAAATTCATGGACTTTGTTTCTGAACATCTTGATAAAAAGCCAGATGCCAGTGTTGTTGTTGCTACAGTGAGAGCCTTGAAATATCAGGCAGAAGGGACTACTGATAACTTAAGTAAAGAAAATCTGTCTGCTTTACGCGACGGTTTTGGCAATCTTAAGAGACATATGAATAATATGCGCAATTATGGTATTCCTGTTATTGTTTTGATTAATCATTTTGCAACAGACACTAAAAATGAACTTAATCTTTTACAAAAGCTGATCAAAGAACAAGGAATTGACTCTGTTGTGGTAGATTATCATGAACAGGGATCAAAAGGTGGGGTAGAAGCAGCTAAAGCAGTTCTTGACTTAGCAAATTCTCAAAGTGGTCACCTTATTCCTACTTACCAAAAAGATGATGACGTTAAAACTAAAATTGCAAAAGTTGCACAAAAAATATATCATGCCGCACGAGTAGAATATAGTGAAAAAGCGGAAAAAGATATTCAAGAACTGGAAAAAATGGGGAAGGATAAGTTGCCTGTAATTATTGCCAAGACACAATATTCATTCACTGATAATCAAAAATTGTTAGGTGCTCCAAATGATTTTACCTTGCATGTTAAAGGTGCCAGTTTGAAAAATGGAGCAGGCTTCATTGTCATAACAACCGGGCATGTTTTAGACATGCCTGGGTTACCTAAACATCCTGCTGCATTAGATATTGATGTTGATAACAACGGCAAAATTAGTGGCTTATTTTAAAAGTAGCAATGCAATTTTTATATTTAATTATTTCGTTATTAATAGTGATCTCCGATCAGACTTTAAAGTCTTTTATTGCTGGTAACTATAAACTGGGGGAATCACACCAGGTTCTTCCTCATATTTTTTCATTTACCTACGTGCAAAACGAAGGTGCTGCTTGGAACATTCTTCCGGGTCAAATGGGACTTTTTTATCTAATTAGCATTATAGCCATCATAGTATGTTTATATTATCTGTTTATTAAAAAATTCCATAGCAAGCTTTTCAGTACTGGAGTTGCATTGGTTCTTGGGGGAATAATAGGTAATTTAATTGACAGGATTCATCTAAAGTACGTCATTGACATGATCCAAGTCGATTTTATTCAGTTCAATATTTTTAACATTGCCGATTCTGCAATAACAGTAGGGATAATATTAGTTTTTATTTATCTTCTGTTTTTTGATGAAAGCGAAAAAAATAATGCCTGATAAATATCAATTCGTAATTCAGGAGGAAAAAGGTAGAATCGATAAAGTGCTTGCAACTAAAATTCCATCCTTATCGCGCTCAAGGATCCAAGAATTAGTGCAAGATAAAAATATTTTAGTCAATAGCAGAGCAGTTAAAACTTCTTATAAGGTACAAAAAAATGATTTAATTTCAGTTAATGTACCGAAATTAAAACCTTTGGCAGTAGTTCCAGAAGATATACCGCTTGATATTATATATGAAGATCAAGATGTAATAGTTGTTAACAAACCTCAAGGTATGGTAGTTCATCCGGCTGCTGGACATCCAGATCACACTCTTGTCAATGCTTTGCTGTTTCATACAAAAAATTTAGCCGAAAGTCCTGAAGGCTTTCGGCCGGGAATTGTGCATCGAATTGATAAAGACACATCTGGTTTATTGATGGTGGCCAAAAACGCTTTTGCGCGTGAAAGCTTAGAGACACAATTAGCACAAAAAACAAATAAAAGACTTTATTTAGCAATAGTCCACGGGAATTTTTCTGAAAAATCTGGAACAATAGAAGCTCCGATTGGTCGAGATCATTATAATCGTAAAAAAATGGCTGTAGTCGAAAACGGTAAAGATGCAGTCACTCATTTTACTGTTCTAGAACAGTTCCCAAAATATAGTTTAATAAAATGTCAGCTTGAAACAGGGCGTACACATCAAATTAGGGTGCACCTAGCGTATATTGGACATCCGGTTGCAGGGGATCCATTGTACGGGCCACATCATACCTTAAATGGTAATGGTCAGTTTTTGCATGCTCAGGTTTTGGGATTTGAACAACCACATTCAGGCAAATGGCTGGAATTTGAAGCACAACCGCCACAAATTTTTTTGCAACAGCTGACTGACTTAAGAGAAAAAAGTGATTAAATGAAACGATATTTGATTCTGGAAAATGGTCAATCATTTCCAGGAGAAGGATTAGGAGCTTCAATAATTTCTACAGGCGAATTAGCTATTCAAACTGGTAATTTTGGCTACCAAGAAGCTTTAACTGATCCAACTAACGCTGGTAAAATTTTAGTTTTTACTGCTCCAATGATCGGTGGCAATGGTATTAACGCAATTGATTATGAAAGTATTAATCCAACTGTAAAAGGAATAATTGCTAATGATGTAGCCCAAAATATTTCAGATAGTGATAACTTTCAAGATTTAGCTTCCTTTTTAAAAGAAAAAAATATACCAGCAATTTTTAACGTTGATACCAGGGCTTTAGTCCATCTTTTGAATAAAGAGAAAACAATTAAAGCCTCAATTATGGATACAAATGATGATCATGCTTTTGATCAGATCAAAGCTTTGGTTCTGCCTAAAAACAAATCTGCCACTGTTTCAACTAAAAATGCCTATGCTGTGCCTAATGTGGGTAAAACTGTGGCTATCATTGATCTTGGCTTAAAGCATTCTATGCTTAGAGAATTATCTTTGAGAAAAATAAATGCTACTGTCTTACCTTACAATGTTTCAGTACCCGATATTAAAAATTTGCGCCCGCAAGGGATTATTATTTCGGGCGGTCCAGGAAAAGCAGAAGAACTTAAAGAGAATCTTAATCCGATCCTGACTGCTTTTTACAGGAAAATTCCGCTTTGGGGGATTGGCTTGGGCTTTTTAACCCTAAGCGAATTTCTTAATTTTGAATTAGTTGCTTTGCCTCAGGCTTATAACGGTATTAATTATCCAGTTATTGACCAAAATACAAATAAGATTTGGCAAGTAGCAATGAATATTGACCAATTAGTATTGCCAAATAGCGTTCAATTTGCAATGGAAAAAGAACTATACGATCTTCATAGTGAATTGTTAGCCGGCTACAGCAATAAAGCTAATAAAGTAATTGGTACGGCTTTTAATGCTGAAGGTGCGCCTGGAAGCCTTGATGCTCTTCCTATTTTTGATAATTTTGTAGAGATGATGGTGTAAAAATGCCTTTAGAAAATGATTTAGATAAAGTTTTAATCATTGGATCAGGCCCAACCCTGGTTGGTAAAGTGTCTGAAACTGATTTATTAGTTGAAGATGCAGTTCGAGCACTTTTTGAAGATGATATTCAAGTGGTTTTGGTTAATCCCAATCCAGCAACTGTTTCTACTGACAAAAAACCTGGTTTAACCGTTTATCTGGAACCAATGACATTGGAATTTCTTAAAAGAATAATTCGTATGGAGGAACCAAATGCTATTATTTCTGCTTATGGTTCAACTACAGGCTTAAAAGTTACCAGGGAATTGGTCCAAGACGGCATATTGCAAAAAATGGGGGTTAGGTTGCTAACACTGAATAAACAAACTCTTGCAATGGACAATCATCAAAAATTGAACTCCTTTTTGTCTGAGAACCAGATTGAAACCAATAAATATTGGAATCTAACTGACTTTAGTGCAGCTGATATCCAAAAGCAGCTATCTGAAAAAGTGCAGTTTCCAGTGATGCTTATCAAAGAAAATACTTCGGCCAATAATGGACAAATTATTTTTAATAACGTTTCTGATTTAAATGAATATTTAGCAAAAGAAAGACAATCTGAAAACTTTTCTTTTAGTAATTACCATTTGTCTGAAGATCTTTCTTCTTGGGGGGAAGTCATTGCTAACATAATTCGTGACAGTTCTGGAAATGTACTTTTTACTAATTTAGCTGATACTCTTGAATCCGTAGCCATCAATGCCGGCGATTCCGCAACTGTAATGCCAGCTTTAACGCTTAATAATGACCAAGTACAAAAAATTCGTGCCATTGCTAAAGTAATTGCTAGCAAATTAAAAATAGTAGGAATCTTAAATATTCATTTTGCTGTCAAGCATGATGGAACCAAATTTTCATTAAAGATTTTATCAATCAAGCCTCGGTTAACCCGCAGTGCGATTTGGTCAAAAAGAGTAGGGCTGTACAGCTTAGGCTATATTGTTTGTAAAATAGCCATTGGTTATCGTTTAGATGAAATCACAGATCCATTATCAGGTCTTAATGCTGCTGTTGAACCAACTCTAGATAAAGTTGCAGTTAGAATGCCTTTCTGGTCACTAACACAATCTGGAAGCAACCACTATTTATTAGGCACCAAAATGCGTGCTAGTGGGGAAGCCATTGGACTAGGAACAAATTTTGAAGCTGCTTTTTTAAAGGGCCTTGCATCAACAGTCAATTTAAAAATGGCACTTAATGTTTTTAAAACTGAAAAAGCAAAAGAAAAGAGCGAAATTGCAAGTGATTTGGAGCATCCCGATGAGTCACATCTAATTAAGCTTTTAGCCGCAATAGCTAAAGGCTTTGATTATCATGAGCTGCAAAACATTATTCATATCCATCCCGTTTATTTCCAAAAACTAGCTCATATCGTGGAAATAGGTCAAAAATTAGCAGCTGGAAATTTAACAGATGAACTATTGCTTGAAGCAAAAAAGAGGGGATTTCGCAATGCGTTAATTTCTGAACTTTCTAATGTTGATATTAAGGCAATTAAAAATAAGCTCACAAAATTACATTTGAAGCCAGCTTATCAGCAAATCGACGGGTCAGCCGGAACGATTAAACCTCTGGTTAAGGCATATTACAGCTCATATGGAGTTCAAGATGAAAGTCAAGCTTTAACTGCAGCCAAAAAAGTGCTTGTGATTGGAATGCTACCTTCACAAGTTTCAGTTACAAGTGAATTTGACTACATGATTAGTCATGCGATTGATACTTTACATAATAATAATTATGCCACTGTTTTATTATCTAATAACGATGAATCTGTGGCAATTAGCTATAAAAGGGCGGATAAGGTTTACTTTGAGCCTATAACTCTTGAAAGCATCTTACATATTGCTGAAAAAGAAGATATAAAAGATGTTTTAGTACAATTCTCCGGCAAAGAAATGAATGCTTTATGTAAAAAATTAATAAAAAACGGCTTAAATATTTTAGGCAATAAAAATATTAATCCAAAGGATCGCATAAAGCAGGTTTTAAATAAACCATTAAAAAATTTAGGACAAAATAAGCTTTTAACAACAGTTGATAAAACCGAAGCTAAGAATTTTATCAACGATCATGGTTTTCCAATCCTCATTGGTGGATTTAACAATATGGGGGTTAAGCAAAAATCTGCTGTTGTCTATGATTTGCCAGCTTTAAAGAAATATTTAAAGGAAAATCAATTATCCAAGGTCAGTTTGTCTCATTTTATCGAAGGAAATAAATATGAAATTACGGCCATTTCAGATGGTAAAAATGTCACCATTCCCGGTATTATTGAGCATTTGGAGCAAACAGGTTCTCACGCGTCAGATTCAATAGCTGTTTTTAAGCCACAAAATTTAACAAAAACAGGTAAAAAACTACTTATTGAATATGCTACTGAATTGATTAAACGTATAAAAATGCGGGGAATTTTTACGCTACATTTTTTAATTGTTGATAAAAAAATATTTTTATTACAAATTAAGCCCTACGCTGGACATAATATTGCTTTTTTATCTAAGGCACTGGGAAAAGATATTACCAAATGTGCAACGGAAGTGCTTATCGGCAAGAACTTACCTGACTTAGGTTATAAAAATGGTTTGTGGCATTCAAATAATTTCATTTTTGTTAAAATGCCTGTTTTTTCATACATTGACTACCAAAGTGAAAACTCTTTTGATTCAAAAATGAAATCGTCTGGTTCTGTCATGGGCCGAGATACTGAGCTTGCGAAAGCTTTATACAAGGGCTATGAAGCCAGCGGGTTAAGAATACCAAACTTTGGTACGATTTTTATATCTGTTCGCGATGAAGATAAAAAGAAAGTGACAGAATTGGCTCAACGTTTTTATCGTCTGGGTTTTAAAATAATTGCCACTGAAGGTACAGCTAATGGCTTGGCAGAAGCTGGAATAACCACAGGAATTGTTTCCAAAATCAGTCATGGTTCTCGCAGTCTATTGGATAAAATTCGACAACATAAAATTGATATGGTAATTAATATTACTAACTTATCCGACTCTGCTAGTGACGATGCAACCAGAATACGTGATGAAACTTTGAATCAAAACATACCTGTATTTTCTAGTATCGAAACTACAGAACTTATTTTGAGCGTTCTAGAATCGTTGGCATTAACCACACAGCCAATTTAAATACCACAAGTAAAAATGAAACGAGGATGAAGGATCATCCTCGTTTTTTAGTTTATTCTTTTACTTAATACTCGGTCTTTTTCAGGGGTTACCTCAATTGAATTTTGCCCGGTATAAATTACGAAACCAGGTTTTGCACCATTAGGCTTTTTTACTCTTTTATCCTGTACATAATCAACCTGCACATGGGCTGAACCTTTGGCCTTAGAAAAATAGGCTGCAATCTCAGCAGTTTCTAAAATATCCTCTTCTGTTGCCTGATCAGATTGCAAAATAACGTGCGACCCAGGTATATTTTTAACATGAAACCAAATATCAGTTTTATTAGCCTTTTTTAAAGTAAGCCAATCATTTTGTAAGTTGTTTTTGCCGACTAAAACCGTTTTGCCAGATGAAATGCGAAATTTATTGAGATTTTTCTCAGTAATTTTCTTTTTACGTTTAGGTTTCTGGGGCTTTTTAATATAGCCTTGATTCATCAATTCTTCGTTAATCTGATCGATATCCTGTGGTTCTGCATTGTCGATTGCAGTTTGGATAGTATCAAAATAATTTAAATTGTCTTGGGCTATTTTAATTTGTTCTTTAACGTGTTTAATCGAATCACGTAGTTTTTTATACTTGGTAAAATATTTCTGACCATTTCGAGCAGGAGAGAGTGCTGCATCAAGTTTAATTTTTAGGGGTTGATTATTATCATAATAATTGGGCAATTCAATTTCTGTCATTCCCGGTTTAACTTGGGACAAATTTGCATTAAGAATTTCTCCCCGAATCCTATATCCTTCTGAATTCTCAGCTTGATCCAATTGCTTTTGGAGCTTTACTATTTTTTTAGTTAATTTTTTATGCTCGTTTTTTATTACACGTTCTATCTGGCTTGACTTTTGCCTTACCCAATCCTGGTTTGCCTGGTACTGGTAAAAGCTGTCTAAAGCGTGGTTAATATCTGGATCAGAGCTTTCTTTAATCAAGTCAAGATGGTAGGGTAGATAAGGAAAAATTTTACGTTTATTATTAGGTGTTTTTAGAATAAAAGCACCTTTTTTATTAAACTGATCCATAAAAGTTTTAAAAGATGAATAAGAAAAATCGTCTTCCAAATAACCTGCAAGTTCTTGACGATCGTCCCGATCAAGACCACCAATCTGACTAGCAAAATTTTCAGGATCCGAATTCAGAGCTTTTTGAGCAAATTCTTTTTCCGTCATCTTAAAACCGTCAATTCCAGATATAAGGGGAGGTAACTCATATTTAGCTTTGGGCAAAAGTAACCTCACTCTATTTTCATCAGGATTAATTCTTTTAAGCAAATCAATTATGCGTCCACTTTTTTGGTCATAGAGAATCACATTGCTGTGTCTGCCCATTAACTCTAATGACAAGACTAGTTGCACTTGATCTCCAAGTTCATTACGATTGCTAAACCTAAAATTGACAATGCGATCAACCCCTAATTGGTCAATTGATTGTAAAATTGAGCCTTCCAAATATTTACGCAGCACCATAACAAAAGTTGGTGCTTTATCAGGATTAGCAATTGTTTGGTCAGTTATATAGAACCGTGGATACTGCGCATTGGCAGATAATAACAACTGTATATTTTTACGGTCTTTTCTAAAAGTTAGTACTAGATCTTGTTCAAATGGCTGATAAATCTTGGAAAGCCTGCTATTGACGATTTTCGGTTTAACATCATTTAACAGGCTATGTATGAACAAACCATCAAAAGCCATATTATCACCTCAAAACACGCTTTCTATTATACCAATTATTCAACAATAAGTACCCGTTTAGAATATAAATTATTAAAAATCTTAAAAAAGAGCACCACCAGTTATATAGTAATAATTTTACAATAAATAAAGAAATCATTGCAAAAAACTGATATACTGGTAATATAGATTTAAAGTTATTAATGCAAATATTTATAAGCTAAAAATAATAGTAGAAATCAAGCACGAATGTTTCACAATTTATACTTGGCTTTTTATGGTTTAATGTCACTTAAATTTTAGTTTATAAAATATTTTTATGATTTTGTTTTAATCAGAAAAGGTAGTTAAATGGATGTTTTATCTTTTAGCACAATTGCTGGAATTATAAAAAACGAAATAAACAGAAAGTGTGGGTTAAATCTTTCTCAAACTAGAATTTTGCTTTATTTTTACCATAATGGCAATACAGCTTTAAAAATGGGAGATTTAGCTGAAAAATTAAAAATATCGCTTTCAACATTAAGCAGACAGTTGCAGCAGAAGAAAACAATGAGCTTTGTAACAATTAAAAGGTCAGAAAGTGACTCAAGCAAGACAGTCTTGTTAAATGATCAGGGATTGGAAAAAATTTCTGAATTACGAAACGTTTTAAAAGAAATAGAAGAATCACTTTTACATGGTCTTACTGAGCAAGAAATAAAAACATTTGACCAAATATTTACTAAATTAGTGCAGAAAACAAAAGAAACAAGTTCTCTATAGTTGATAGTCGAAACACTTATTTTTTTATGCTATAATTCTTGTATGTTGTACAGACAAAAGCGAAAGGTAAATTAGATGAAGATTGCTTTAGTTACTGATAGTACTAGCGCCATAACAAAACAAGAGGCTGAAAAAAATAACATTATTGTTGTTTCAATTCCAATTATTATAGGTGAAAAAGAGTATTTAGAAAATGTTGATATAACCTCCGATCAGCTTTTTAAAATGCAGAGGGAGGGAGCAGATTTTCCTAAAACTTCTCAGCCAAGCACAGGCGATTTGATACGCCTTTTTGATCGCCTAAATAATGAAGGTTATGAGGCAATTATTGCTATTACACTTTCTAGCGGGATATCGGGTTTTTATCAAACATTATGTAATTTCGCGGAAAATCACCCAAAATATAATTTACATGCTATTGATTCTAGAATGACTGTTCGCTTACAAGGAAATTTAGTTTTGGCAGCAGCCAAAATGATAAAAAATGGTCTTGATCTGGATACAATTTTAGCTCGACTTGAAAAAATTCGTTCTACTATTGATGAAATATTTGTAGTTAATGACTTAAAAAATTTAAGTCGCGGGGGACGCTTAAGCAATGCCGGTGCTTTTATTGGTTCAATGTTAAATATCAAACCATTGCTTACTTTTAAAGACGGCAATATAGTAGCTTTTGATAAGATACGTTCTATGAAACGTGCATTTATCAAAATTAAGAAATTAACTGTGAAGAAAATAGATCAATTGCCTTACAAAGATAAAATCAAACTTTTTATTATTGATTCTAATGACAGTAGTCAGGTAGATGAGGCAAAAGTATTTTTAAGGGAAAAATTTCCGGAGCAAAATATTTCTGTTACCAAATTTAGTCCTGTCATTGCTACCCATTTGGGAGAAAAGTCTTTTGCAATTGGTTGGATGATTGATATAGATAAAATTGATTTAACTAAATAAAAGCAACCTTTCGTAGGGCTGCTTTTTTTGGTTTCAGAATGTGAGGATACGTATGAAAAAGGAAATGGATCAAATAACAAAATGGGCTGTAGAATTACAGAGTATTGCTCAAGACGGCATAGAATATGGTCACGATCGCTTTGATAGGGAACGATATGAACAGGTAAGAAAGATCGCTACTGAAATGATGGCAGCAAAAACCGGTCAGCCAATAAATATTGTTAAAGGTTTGTTTAGTAATGATGATGGGTATCAGACGCCTAAAGTTTCTACTAGGGCAGCAATTTTTAATAAAGAAAAGATTTTACTGGTTAAAGAGTCTACAGATAATTTATGGTCAATGCCTGGAGGTTGGTGTGAACCTAATATAACCGTTAAAGAAAATTGTATGAAAGAAGCCGCAGAAGAATCTGGACATAAAATTGAAGTTGATCAAATTATTGCTGTTACCAACCATTCAACTAATATTTATGATAAAGAGCGCATTGAAAGAGCAATTAATGTTTGTAATGTCATTTTTTTATGTAAAGATTTAGGTGGCAAGTTTTCCCAAAATACCGAGACTGACAAGTGTTCATTTTTCGAATTTGATAATTTACCACCATTGTCATTGCCACGAAATTCTTTAGCAGAAATAAAAATGTGTTTTGAAGCGAATCAAAATCCTAATTGGCAAACAAAATTTGAATAAAAAAGGCTTTGCGTCAAGTCCGTTTGTGATCACTATTCCTGTTATCGGTCTCTGAAATCTTATTTAATGCAGCACGTTGTTTTTTTTGATCAACATGGGTATATAAATCGGTTGCTGAAGTTCCTTTTTGGCCCAGTTGCTGAGCTACCAGCACTTGGTCTTTGGTTACACCATATAGTTCAGAAGCTACTGTATGGCGCAATTTATGAGGAGTGAGCGGGTGGCCAAAAGCAGCTGAATATTTATTGACCATTTTTTCGATAGCACTCGTGGTGATTCGACGTGTTTTATTATGCCAGCGAGTCAGAAAAAATGCTGAATCGTTTTTGACCGCCAAATACCGTTGTTTTCTTATCTTTTTATAGTCCTTGATGTAACCCAATGTCCATTCAGCAATTGGCACGCTGTCTCGTTGGCCACCTTTGCGGGTTACATCTAAGGTAGCCTTTTTAAAATTGATGTCTGGCAGATCTATTCCTGCACATTCAGAAACTCTGATTCCAGTTCCTAAAATTAAAGCAATGATTGCCATATCGCGTTCTTTATTTGCTTTAAATCCTGGTAAGGCATGCTTATTGCATTTAAATTCATAATTATTTGCAATAAAATCTAAAAACTGGTATTTTAATTTTCCTGTGTACATGTGTGATTCAAGAACGTGGGCCCGATAGTTTAAAGTTTTGGTATTATTAAGAGAATCAATTTTGAGCATGACATTGCGTTCAAAGTACGGTTTACCATTAATATTATCGGCAGTAATGGTTAAAAACTTAAATAGAGACCTCAGGGCATTAATAGACCGATTTATTGTAGTAGGCGAATTCAGGTTGCCTTGTTTATTTTTGGTATGACCTAAATAATTAATGTAAAGCATGATGTCATTGCGTTGCAAGTGAGCTAAAGTTTGTGTTTCAATATTTTGGTTATTTTTAGCTTTTGAAATACCTTCATGACGCAACCAATCAAAAAATCTTCTGATTTCTGTCAGATACTGATAGGACGTAGCTAAAGAGTGACTAGTGCCAAAATTATATTCTTTTACAAAATCTGGCATTTTATTTAATTCTTCGTCAATTAGATCTAAATATTTCTTTGTTTCCACGTAAAAAATTTCTCCTAGCTTAATTTAATAAGATACATATATTATTATAAAACAAAACTAGAATGTATGTTTGAGTCGCATATACTTATTATGAAATAGAGGAGAGAAAGGTATAAACTAGATCTAATTCTAAAAATGCCAAATTTGCATACCTAGAATTAAGTTTTGAAATTGTTTTTAGTAGAAATTTCTTCTTTAAGAATAACTTAGCTAAGAGATCAAATTTAATTTAGTTAAAAATAAATATCTATGAATATAAAATTTTTGAACTTAATTGTTATTTATATCTTTCATTAAAATTATAGTTTTAATGAAAGCAACTAAAAAAATGCTGCAATTGTTGACCAAACTAAAATTTTAACCAATTATTCCAGCAAACTTTAAATTCTCAATTTTAAACAATATTACTATTACTCAAAATTTTTTATATCTGCTTTATGATAAAATCTAACAATGATATTACTTTTAAAAGTACTAATATTGATTGACTTCAAATTACTTACTAATAAAAAAACTAACCAAAATTAGATTTAATAATAATTATTGGAGACTCACAGGCAGCTAAATGATCAATTATGCACTCATTTAGTTTTTAACGAGTTCTCAATTGACCTGTGACAAACTAAAACTAAAACTTTTTGGTCTAAATGAATCCTAACTCATTCTGATGGACTATCTTCAAATTTCTATTTTACTTTACATAATATATATTATACGAAGTTGTATCCATCTCAGTTCCAACCACCTTTTATCACTATTTCTTAGTTTATCAGCTCCGTTTATATAGCTAGATCTGTAATTCAAAAGTATAATTATTTCATTTGAATTTACTTCAAAAGTTTATTATGACAAATAAAAGTCGACATTATTCCAAAACCTATAATTTTATTTTACATTATACAAAATGATACTTATTACTTATAATTTTTTAAAATTAATATGATCACCCAGCTCTTTTTTTACCCAGATTAATTGATTTATTTAAAATTAATACTTTATAAGTGTAAAAATATAAATAAAAGCGCTTTCTATAATAAATAAATATATAAAACAATTAGATTTTAATTTTTTTACTTAAGCGCTTTTCTCCCTGCCCCTCTAGCAAGCGAATGCACGCTTTGATATAATATTTGCCACTCTTTCCTTTTTCACTTTAAGTTTAATTATTTGGAGCTTTTTTATTTTATTTTTCCAAAAAATAGCTTACAATACTATGTGGGGTATAGTTTAAAACATTTAGTTTGAGTATAATTTTGCCAAAAGCAAGTGTTTTATTCATTATTATTTTTATTTTACTGTTTATTTCTATAATTAATCTGTTATTATAGAATATGGAATTATTTTTTTGAAAGGGTTGAATTTATTCCATGAGTATAAATTTAGGAAAAGAAATATGTCGCAGGCGGCGTGAACAAAAGTTGACCCAGGAAGATCTCGCTGAATTAAGTGATTTATCGGTTAACTTTATTTCTCGCTTGGAACGTACAAAAAATCAAAATATTAGTATTCAAAAGCTTGACTCAATTGCCAGAGCTTTAAATACAACTACGCCAGATATTATCATGAATGCTTACCGCTTTAAGGAAGTTAAGGTGGAAAATCACCAAGATAATACTCCTGTATTTATTAAGAAGGTTCTTAATGAACTTAGAAAAATGTCACCTGATAAGGCTGAGAGAGTATGTAAATCATTCATTATTTTGGCTAAGGAAATTAACAAAGATTAAAAAAAGCACGAAATAGTTAAAAATCTATTTCGTGCTTTTTAAATTACTTAAATGCTTCAGTTAATGGTGGAACAACTTGCTTTTTCCTTGAAACAACCCCAGGTAAGCTGATTTCTGAATCTTTAACTTCACCAAATGCTTTTTCAAATGATGCTACAGCTTCATTTGAACCTATAACTAATGCGGTTGAGTCTGAATCGAGTACATTAGTTATAAGTAACATAAACAAATCATATCCTTCTGAATTGGCTGTATCTTTCATTGTCTTCAAGAAGGCTTCTTTGCGTTCCAGCGCTTCTGGCAAGTCAACTACATTAATTTGGGCTACACGGACATTTTTACCATTTAATTCAAATGATTTTGCATCTAAATCAATTAGTTCTTCTTCCGATTTACTTGCTATGTTAGTCCCTGCCTTTAATTCTTCCAAGCCATATTTTTCGTAATCTACACCAGCAATTTTTGCAAGTTCTTTAACCGCTTTTTTATCCCTATCGGTAGTTGTAGGAGATTTTAGCAATAATGTGTCAGAAATGATGGCAGAAAGCATGATGCCAGCGATATTCTTAGGAATTTCAACTTTAAAATGCTTATAAAGACCAAACATAATGGTACTAGTGCAGCCTACAGGTTCAGCAAGATAAAATAAAGGCATACTAGTGTCGAAATTCATAATTCTGTGGTGATCAACAACATGAGTTACAGTAACTTGATCAATGTCTGATACACTTTGTTGTGGTTCATTATGATCAACAAGCATTACTTCTTTAACTTCATTTGCTGCTGTTTTGATTACTCTTGGTGCTTTAAAACCAAACTTTTTTAAAGCAAAAGCTGTTTCATCATTAGGTTCGCCTAAAGCAACCGCCTCTGTGTTGTAACCAAGCTTATTCTGCAAATATGAATAAGCTATTGCTGTACCAATTGCATCTGTGTCAGGATTTTGATGACCGAAGACCAATTCTTTTTCCATTAGATTTCCTCTTTTTCTTTTTAAATTTTTACTTAATTATAGTTTACCTAATAAAGGCTATTCTTGACAGAATAAAATCATAAATTTTTCGTTTGATAGAAAAATTTTTACGAGATTATTTGATAACGTCAAGCTTCTAAGAATTTCTTAAATTCTTTCAAAAAGTTCTGTATGCGTGGCACCTCTTTTTTCCCTTTGCGATAGATAAGCGAAATGGTAAATTTTTTGATACCTTTTAAAAATACGGGTACTAAATTAATTTGACTTTGATTTAGGCTATAGTATGAGTTACTCACAATTGTGTCATACCCTGTGTCTTGTGCTGTATCAACCATCTCTTTGGTGGAAGTGAAAGTTAGTGGTACATTCAAACCATTTCTCGCATTCATTTTATTGCCAAGTTTGCCTTTAAGTATCTGAGTTAAATAAAAACTATCAGGATAAAGAACCCATCTTTTTCCTAAAAACTTAGAAACTGGATATGAATTCCCTGCTTCAAGATTTTTATCATGAGTTAAGATGGTTAACCTGTCTTGAGTAACTTTCATTAATTCATACTGGTTTTGTAAATTTGACTGGCTCTTTTTAGTGGTTTCAGGGAGATAAAGCATTGCTAAATCAATCAAATTATTATCAAGATTATACCAAAGATCCTTACGATTAAAATAAGATACGTTGATAGTTATATTGGGATAATTTTTATTGAACTCAACCAAAAATTTCCTAAGAAGATCATAATTAATACTTTCTAAAACGCCAATTGCAATATTGCCTTTATCAGCTTGCGTAAACTCCTGTATATCACTAACAACAGAGTTAATAGTTCCGAGCAACTTAATTGCCCCCGTCTGCAACTGTTTCCCTGCTTCTGTTAAGTAAAGTTTTTTACCCATCTGGCCAAACAGCGGAGTTCCAATTGCATGTTCAATTTTCTTTATTTGCTGAGTTAAAGCCGGTTGAGTAATGCCAAGTATCTGGGCAGCTTGGGTGTAGTTCATGGTATCAATTAATTGCAAAAAATAATGTAAGGATTTGGTTGAGAGTATTGTATCTGTTTTAGGCATAAGATTATTCCTTCTATCTTAACAATAATATTGCTCTATTTATATGCTATTATCAATCAAAAACCCCTTTGTGTCAAAGTATTATTTAAAGCTGTTAAAGCACTTCCATAAATTATTAATATCATTAAATAAATAAAAAATTATTTATCACTTAAAGGTTCACCAAACTTTATATTAACTGGCTGGCCATCACTTGTTGTATCCAAGACAAAAGAGCCATTAGAATACCTATCACCGAGCGGATAGTCTTTAGTTGAAAGTTTTATGTGACGTTTACTTGTTGTTGTGATCAGCAGGTTATGTTCTTGACCATATGAAATAATTGCTGCAATACGGTGAGGTTTAGTTTTGAGTTCTCTTAAAACTAATACCCCTCGTTTGGCACGAGATACTTTATTGACTAACTCAGCTTTAAACTGCTTGAATGCTCCCCTTTGAGTAATTATGCCGATACGAATTAAGTCAAGATAATCAGGATTGATTACTACATACGAAACTACATAGTCATCATCCTTTAAATTCACAGATTTTACACCAAATGATTTGGCACCTGATGCAGGAATTTCAGTTAACTCATAACGAACTGCATAAGCTTTATGCGTAAATAAAATGATTTCATTATTGCTATCAGGTTTTACTAAATCAACACGAACTATCCGACTATCTGTTTTTTTCATTTTCATTGCAGTAATTGCGCGTGAACGATAAGTTCTAGTAGGCTGGAGATTACTTAGTTCCAACTGTTTTATATAACCATCATTAGTTGCCATTAAAAAGTTTAGTTTTTGATTTAATTGGTCAAAATCAAAAACGCTAATGATATTCTCATCCCCGCTTAAGCCAATTTCTTGAGATAAGTGCTGGCCTGTTTCTTTCCACTTAGTTTCTACTAACTCATTTACTGGTCTATAAATGACATTACCACGGTCAGTGAACAGATATAGATTTGTTAGTGTGGACAATGTCTTTTCAAAAACAACATCATCCCCACTCGGCAAACCATTATCCTCATCATCACTTGACTGCCAAGAGCGAAGAGACGATCTCTTCAAGTAGCCATCACGACTGATTAAAACACGTACTTGTTCATCTGCCACTAGTGCTTTTTCATCAATTTGAATCTTAGCGGTTTCAGATGAAATTTCAGTGCGCCGAGGATTGCCAAATTCCTTCTTAACAGTCGTTAATTCCTTAATTATTTCCTTTTCTAAAATCTTTTTATTAGACAAAAGTTCTTTAAAACGTGCTATTTTATCATTCAGCTCGCTTTGCTCTTTAACTAAAGCATTAACGTCAGTATTAGTTAACCTGTATAATTGCAAGGACACAATTGCCTCTGCCTGCCGAGCAGTAAACTTAAACTTGTCTGATAGATTTTTCTTTGCTTCTGCCTTATTTTTAGAAGCTCGGATGACTTTAATTACTTTGTCCAGGATATCCATGGCATGGATTAAGCCTTGTATAATTTCCAGACGCTCTTCTGCTTTATTTAAATCAAATTTCGTCCTCTTAATTACTACGTCTTTTTCATGTTCTAAGTAAGAAGACAGTATATGCTTTAAACCAACTTGCATTGGTGTCATGTGGTCAATGGCAACCATATTAAAATTATAGGAAACTTGCAATTCAGTATTCTTAAATAAATAATTCAGAATATTTTGTGCATCAGCCCCTTTTTTTAACTCCACTACGATTGATAAACCATGACGGTCAGTTTCATCACGCACTTCTGCTATACCATCAATCTCCCTGTTTAAGCGGATTTCATCCATTTTTTTAACTAGCAGAGCTTTATTAACAGCAAAAGGTATCTCAGTAATGACAATTTCTTCGCGGTGCCCTCTTATTTCCTGAATTGAACTTTTGGCTCGGACCTGGATGCGTCCTCGACCGGTTTCATAGGCTTCACGTAATCCCTTTTGCCCTAAAACAATCGCACCTGTAGGAAAATCTGGGCCTTTGACAAAATGCATTAGATCATCAAGACTGGCATCAGGATTTTTTAGCAAATAAATAGTAGCATCAATTACCTCTATTAAATTATGCGGTGGAATCTCAGTTGCATAACCAGCCGAAATACCTGTAGAGCCATTAACTAATAAATTAGGAAACCGAACAGGTAAAACTGTCGGCTCATACTCAGTATCATCAAAGTTCAAGACCATGTTGACTGTATCTTTATCAATATCTTGTAACAACATGTTGGAAATCTTGCTTAAACGTGATTCGGTATAACGCATTGCAGCGGGGCCATCGCCATCCATTGAACCATTGTTACCGTGCATTTCAATAAGAGGTTCTCGCATTTTCCAATCTTGAGAAAGGTGGACCAGAGCACCATAAATAGAACTGTCACCATGGGGGTGAAAATTACCCATGATATTTCCTACAGCTTTCGCCGCCTTTTTAAATGGCTTGTCGTAGGTATTGTTATCCTGGAACATAGCGTAAAGGATTCTTCTTTGCACTGGTTTTAAACCGTCACGAATATCCGGTAAGGCACGTTCCTGGATAATATATTTGGAATATCTGCCAAATCGCTCACCCATGACCTGCTCAAGGGGCATTTCACGAATTCGTTCTTTTGTAGCCATTAATTAAAAACCTCTTTAATCATTTTCTTCTTCCAAAATTGAAGTATTATCCCCAAGTCTGAACTTAACATTTTCCTCAATCCATTTTCGCCTGGCACCTGCTTTGTCACCCATTAGTGTGGTCACACGACGTTCAGCCAAGGCAGCATCGTCAATTTTTACCCGAATAAGCAACCTGGTTTCTGGATCCATTGTTGTTTGCCACAGCTGTTCGGCATTCATTTCACCTAGTCCCTTAAACCGTTGTAAAGCATAACCACGACCCATTTTCTTTTCATCGGCAGCAAGTTCTTCATCAGTCCAGGAATACTTTACCTGAGCCTTTTTGCCACGACCTTTTTGCAAGCGATAAAGAGGAGGTAAAGCAATATAAACTTTGCCATGCTCAATCATTGGTCTCATATAGCGGTAGAAAAAGGTTAATAATAAAATCTGAATGTGGGCACCATCATCATCGGCATCCGTCATAATAATTACTTTATCGTAATTTGAATCTTCAACTTTAAATTCAGCACCTACGCCGGCACCAATGGTGTAAATCATGGTATTGATTTCTTCATTTTTAAATATGTCCTGTAATTTTGCTTTTTGAGTATTTAAAACTTTTCCCCGTAAAGGCAATATTGCTTGGAACTTTCGGTCTCGACCTTGCTTTGCAGAGCCGCCAGCAGAGTCCCCCTCAACCAAGAAAAGCTCATTCCTTTTAGGATTACGTGATTGTGCCGGTGTTAGTTTACCAGACAGGACTTCCTTTTTACGACGTTTTTTGCCATTTCGACTTTCGTTACGAGCCTTTTTAGCTGCTTCACGGGCATCCCTTGCTCTTTGTGCCTTTTTCACCAGCTCTTGAGCCAGTTCGCCTTTTTCCATCAGGTAATAAGACATTTTTTCATAAACGATGGCATCAACAACTGATCTAGCCTGAGGAGTGCCTAGTTTACCCTTAGTCTGCCCTTCAAATTCTAATAACTCTTCTGGAATTTTGACTGATAAAACAGCACTTAAGCCTTCGCGATAATCGGAGCCGTCGATATTTTTATCTTTTTTGCCTAACAGTCCCTGTTTCTTAGCATAATCATTAAAAGCACGCGTAAAACCAGTTCGTGCACCTACTTCGTGAGTACCACCATCCGCTGTACGCACGTTATTTACAAAAGAAACCAGGTTTTCAGAGTAACTGTCACTATACTGACCGCTGAATTCAACCTCAATTTCATCTTGTTTACCAGAAAAGTAAAAAATGTCGCTTAAAGAATCTTTACCTTCATTCAAATAGGAGACAAAAGCTTTAATACCTTCATCATACTTAAAATCATCATGATGTTGAGGCTCACGTTCATCTACTAAGACAAAGCGCACACCTTTAAGCAGAAAAGCCGACTCTCGTATGCGTTCTTGAATAGTTTCATATTTATATTTAATAGTCGAAAAAATTTTTTCATCAGGTTTAAAAGTAATGGTGGTACCAGTAGGTTCCTTAGTTTTGCCTAAACGTTTCAAAGTACCAATAGGGTGTCCGCCATCTTTAAACTCTTCTTCGTATGCTATCCCATCTCTGACCACTTTAACAGCCATATAACTGGAAAGAGCATTGACAACAGAGGAACCTACTCCATGAAGTCCACCGGAAGTTTTATAATTTTGCTCGGTAAACTTGCCACCGGCATGCAAAACAGTCAGTATAACTTCAATTGTGGGTTTGCCTGACTTATGCATACCGGTGGGCATACCCCGGCCAAAATCACGTACCGTCACACTGTTATCTTGATGAATCGTCACGTCAATTTCTTTACCAAATCCGGCCATTGCCTCATCTACTGAATTATCAACAATTTCGTAGACAAGCTGATTGAGGCCATGAACATCAGTAGACCCAATATACATGCCTGGACGCTTGCGTACAGCTTCCAGGCCATGAAGAATCTGAATTGATGAGTCATCATAAGAATTTATTTTTTTACTTGTTTTAGCCAAATAGACTCCTCCAGTTAAAAATCATTTATTATTTTCATCCTCTTATTTGTAAACTCTGATAAAATAGCATTAGACTTTAAGAGAGCAGGATATCAATGATAAACTTAAATTTAATTCTGATATTTATTCTAGCATATTTAATAGGTTCGTTTCCCACAGGCGTGATCGTCGGCAAGATATTTTTTGCGGAAGATATTAGAAACTATGGCTCTGGCAATATTGGAACCACCAACTCTTTTCGCGTTTTTGGACCGTTTGCAGGCTGTCTGGTTTTGATTGTTGATGTTCTCAAAGGAACATTAGCCACAAATTTACCCAGAATTTTCCATCTTAATGCTCCTAAATACTTTTTGTTAATTTCAGGAGGCTTAGCAATTCTGGGACACACGTTTTCCATTTTTCTCAAATTTAAAGGTGGCAAAGCCGTAGCAACCAGTGCTGGACTTTTTTTGGGCTATAACCTAAAATTTTTTGGTGTTTGTGCCCTTATTTTCTTGCCATTGGTTTTCATCACGTCTTATGTCAGCCTGTCCAGTTTAATCGCCGTAGTCTTAATATTCATTGTAACCTTCTTTTTTCATGATGTTTTTCTGGAGATAATTGTGGGCTGCATCATGATTATCTTATTTATCCGTCACAGAAGCAATATTAAACGATTATTGCACCACCAAGAGAATATCATTCCTTTTGGCTTGTGGTACTGGTATAAGAAAAAGCACCATAAATTATAGTTGCATATTAGATAAATATGGCTAACAATTTCAGCTAGCTATTTTATTATAAACATAAGAACGCTTGTTCGCAAGAGCAATTTTTGTTGAAATTAATAAGACTGTAAAAAGGAAGCCCACGAGGGCTTCCTTTTTAATTTATATAATTTACTTATTAAAACTTATTCATCTTGATCATGAAAAGCCATACTAAAGCCAGCTGTAAAAGTATCACCAGCTTCAAGGTGGTTCATGCCGTATTTGTCTTCCAATTTTTGGTTAGTATCAGTGCGATCTGCAATGCCCCACCATGGTTCAATACAGACATAATCAGCAGTCTTAGGGTATTGGGACCACACACCGACAAAGGGAGCATCCCTTAGCCAAACGTTTACATGAAAATTATTGGCATCCGTTCTTAAAGATACCCGGTTGTCGTGTCCCCGCATTTGAAAAATCAAGGCATCATCTTTAAATAGGTGATCACTAAGGGTAATCAAACTATTGGTTGAAGCCAGCGACCGATTAGGCCAGTCTAAAAACGCTCCTTTAAGAGGAATACGTACGCGAGCACGAGAAGGTTTAGTACTAAAGTAAAAATCTTCCTTAGACAATGTCTTGCTAGTGGGGATGTTAAAACCGGGATGTCCCCCGATACCAAAAATCATTTCGCCATCTGACTTATTAATGACCGAAAAATTTTCTTCCAGCAAATTATTAAGCAAGTTATAGTTCACACGCAACTCAAATTTGAACGGATAAACCTCTCGGGTTTTTGCAGAATCCGTTAGCAAAAAAGTGATGCTTTCGCCCGTATGTCGCTCAACTTTAAACTCTGAATCTCGTGCAAAACCATGTTGAGTTAAGTGGTAGGTTTTGCCCTGATAAGTATATTCATCATTTTTAAGTTTCCCCACAATGGGAAAAAGTACGGGAGCATGCCTTTTCCAAACTTCAGGATCAGCCTGCCAAATATATTCGTATCCGCTATGTAAACTTTTCACACTTTGCACTTCAGCACCCTTACTGGAAATTTCAACCTGTAAGATGCTATTTTTAATAGTGTAATTCATGCTTAATCATCACCTTTGTTAAAGAATGAACTTAGTTAAATCTTTATTTGTTATTATATCACTAAGTTTTTCGTTAACATATGCCTCAGTAACTGTAATTTCGCCCATGGACATATCTGGACCTTCATACAAAACATCCTCCAGCAGCTTCTCAAGAATTGTTGACAATCTTCTGGCACCAATATTGTCAGTTCCCTGGTTTACGTCATATGCAATTTGAGCAATTCGATCAACTGCTTCTTGCGTAAAGACTAATTTGATTCCGTCAGCTTTCATCAAGGCTACATATTGTTCTAAAAGTGAATCTTCAGGATCCTTGAGAATCTTAACAAAATCGTCTTTTGTTAAAGCATTGAGTTCAACCCTAATTGGAAAACGACCTTGCAATTCAGGAATTAAATCACTTGGCTTAGATTCAGAAAATGCTCCAGCAGCAATAAAGAGTATGTGATCAGTTGCTACAGGACCATATTTAGTTTGAACAGTAGAACCCTCTACAATTGGCAAAATATCTCTTTGCACACCCTCACGTGATACTTCACCGGAAGTTTTCTTATTGCCGGCAGTAATTTTATCAATTTCATCAATAAAAATAATGCCGTTATTAGCTGTACGCTCAATAGCTTTTTGATAAAGGGAGTCATAATCAATCATCTTACGGGATTCTTGCTGAATTAAGACTTCACGGGCATCTTTAACTGCTAAAGTACGTTTAATTTTCTTTTTAGGAACCAAATCGTTAAGCATTGAGCTCATATCAATTCCCATTTGCCCCATCATGTCACCCATGGGATTGACTTTAGGCGCTTGTTCAACTTCGATAGTGACCTCCCGATTTTCAAGCAAGCCCTTATTTAACTGCTCTGCCACAGTAAGACGCTGATTACGAACATCATCAGTTATTTCTTCTTGGTCTGCGGCAGAAGACTGATCATTGTTCTGACCCCCTGCCATGATCATTGACATCATATCTTGCCATTCCTGCATCTGATTTTTTCTTTTATCTTTTTTGACTCCAGGAACAAGCAAACGTACTAAAATTTTGTTGGCCTTTTTAGTTGCCTGAGGGCGAACACGCTCAAATTGATCCTTTTCTTCCATGCGCACTGCTTCATTTACCAAATCGCGCACCATTGACTCAACATCACGACCGACATAACCAACTTCAGTAAATTTTGTGGCTTCTACTTTGACAAACGGCGCATTAACAATCGCTGCTAATCTTCTGGCAATTTCTGTTTTACCAACGCCCGTGGGCCCCGCCATTAAGAGGTTCTTAGGTGTGATATCTTCCTGCATTTTTTTTGGTAGCTGCATTCTGCGATAACGATTATAAAGAGCAACAGCAACTGCCTTTTTAGCTTCATCTTGGCCTATAATGTATTCATTAAGTAAATTAACAATTTGCTTTGGTGTTTTTGTTTCCATATTATTTATCTGCCTCGTTTTTACAATTCGTCAGTTATAATCTGATTATCAGTAAAGATATCAATTCCAGAAGCAATTTCAACAGCCTCATGAGCAATTTCACTGGCACTCATATTGGACGAATGTCTAGTCATTGCGATGGCGGCAGCCTGAGCAAAGTTGCCACCAGAACCAATTGCAACCACATTTTCATCTGGTTCGAGCACTTCACCATTGCCGGAAATTAATAAAAGATCTTTTTCGTTAAAAGCAATGAGCATGGCCTCCAGCTTTTGCAGGGTTGCGTCTTTACGCCATGCTTGTGCCATTTCCACAGCAGCTCTGCGTAAATCGCCTCCAAAAGCTTCTAATTTGCCTTCAAGCATGTCTTGCAAACTGACGGCATCGGCTACGCCACCAGCAAAGCCAATTACAACCTGATCGTGATAGATTCGTCTAATCTTTTTAGCTGTAGCTTTGGCAATTACTTTTTCACCCAAGGTTACCTGCCCATCTCCTGCAATTGCGGTTTTACCATTAAATTTTACTGAACATATTGTTGTCATTTTTTGGCCTCATCTTTCTTATCGTTACGAGTAAAGTACTTTTCATAATTTGCTTGTAAGTGGCTCATGGTCACATGAGTATATATTTGGGTAGTTGATAAATTATCATGCCCCAAAAGTTCCTGTACGCTGCGTAAATCTGCACCGTTATTCAACATTGCCGTGGCGAAGGAATGGCGCAATTCATGCGGGTGTACTTTACCATTAATGCCCGCTGCGTTAAAAACTTTTTGCATAATATACTCGATGCCGCGATCCGTTAATGGTTCACCTTTATTATTTAAAAAGACATAATCAGAACCGTCAGCACCGTTTACAAGTTGATTGCGACCGTTTTCCCAATAATTAACTAAGGCAGCTTTAGTTTTATCATCGAACGCCACGTACCTGTCTTTATTACCTTTACCGTGAACTAGAATTATCTTTAAATCTAAATTTACTTGCTTTCTTGTTAAGTTGCTTACCTCGCTAACCCTCATCCCAGTAGTATAAAACAATTCAATTAACGCTAAATTACGCAAAGTTAAGGGTTCATTTCCACTTAAAGAGTCAAATACTTGTTTCATCTCTGGTGCATAAAAAAACTGGGGTAACTTTCGTTCTTTAGAACGCAGAGCAATTGTCTGCGTTGGATCTATTTTAACAATTTTTCGCCTAGTTAAAAAGTGATAAAAGGACCTGAGACTGGACATTTTACGTGACTGCGTCGTACGTGCTAAATTGCGTTCTGTTAAGTTTTGTAAAAAAATTTCAACATCACGTCTGTTTATTTTTGTCCAACCATTAAAGCCGCCATTTTCCTGCCAAAATTTCTCAGCCTCAAGCAAATCGGTTTGATAAGCCAGTATTGTTTGGGGACTATACTGGCGTTCATTACGCAAATATGATGTGAACAGGTTTATCAGCTCATCTTTTTTAGCATCCATTTATTGCAGCACTTCCTGTTGAAATTCCTTCAGACATTCTAAGCCGCGCTGACTGATCTTTAAGTGACGTTCTTTCTTGTTGCGCACTTTAGGACCTTCAAGACCTGGAATTAAAGCGAAACTGGCATTCATGGGTTGAAAATGCTTGATGTCAGCAGTAGTTACGTAATTAGCCATTGATCCTAAAGCAGTTAGTTTAGGAAAAGCAACCGGTTCTTGGCCACTGGCTCTTCTAGCAGCGTTAATCCCTGAAACCAGACCACTGCCAGCACTTTCAACATATCCTTCGACTCCAGTCACTTGTCCTGCAAAGAATAGACCTGGTTGCTTTTTTGCTTCATATGAGGCAGATAATACAGCTGGTGAAGCCATGTAGGTATTGCGGTGCATTTTGCCATACCTGATAAAACGAGCATGAGCCAGACCTGGAATCATGGCAAAAACTCGTTTTTGTTCACCATATTTTAGGTGAGTCTGGAAGCCGACGATATTATACATCGAGGCTACAGCATTATCTTGTCTAAGCTGAACAACAGCATAAGGAGTTTTTCCAGTAGCTGGGTTTTCCAGTCCTACAGGTTTAAGGGGACCAAAAAGCATGGTTTTCATACCTCTTTTCGCCATCACTTCAATCGGCATACAACCCTCAAAAACCTCACTATTTTCAAAGCTGTGTACTTCTGCAGTTTCTGCACTAATCAATTCCTGAGCAAAGTTTTCATATTCTTGCTTTGTCATAGGACAATTTAAATATGCAGCTTCACCTTTGTCATAGCGAGATTTTTTATAGACTATATCCATATCAATCGAATCGGCGGCAATTATTGGTGCTGCTGCGTCAAAAAAGTGCAGGCTTTCATTGCCTGAAAACTTTTGTATTTCCTCAGCCAATTTATCGCTAGTCAAGGGACCCGTAGCAATAATTGCAATTCGATCGGTTGGAATCTGGGTAATTTCTTCAGTATGAAAATTAATATTTGGCAGAGCCAGCAGCTTGCTTGTGACATAGTCACTGAATTGAGTTCTGTCAACTGCCAAGGCCCCACCGGCAGGAACTTGGGAATGATCAGCTGCTTTCATAATCAGCGAATCAAGCTGCCGCATTTCCTCTTTTAATAAGCCAACCGCATTAGATAACTGATTTGAGCGCATTGAGTTAGTGCATACCAGTTCAGCTAGCCGATCAGTTTTATGCGCCGGGGTCATTTTTTGGGGGCGCATTTCGTAAAAATCGACTGTGATTCCACGTTTTGCAAGTTGCCAGGCTGCCTCGCTTCCGGCCAGGCCGCCACCAATTACAGTTACTCTTTCAGGCATATGATCATATTCCTTTACTAAAAATATTTTACTTTATATACAAGAATATCATCAAATCATAAATGACCTGATGATATTAACATAAATTTAACTTTCTACAGTATCTTTTTCAGCACTTGTTTCTTCTTTATAATCGCCATTTGGACAAAGAACAACAGGTCCCTTTTTATTTCTTTTTTCAACGAGAAAATGGCCACAGTTAGGACAATTGCGGTTAATAGGCTTGTCCCAAGAAACAAAGTCACAATCAGGATAACGGGAACAACCATAGAACTTGCGGTTACGCTTTGATTTTTTCTCAATCACGTCACCTTTGCCACATTTCGGACAAATCACGCCAACCTTTTTTACAATTGCCTTCGTATTGCGACAATCCGGGAAACGTGAGCAGGCATAAAATTTGCCATAGCGTCCCATTTTAATAACCATCGGTGCACCACAGATATCACAATTAAAACCGGCAGGTTCATCTTTAATCTGCACCTTTTTGATATCAGCGTCAGCTTTATCCAGCTCTTTTTTAAAGGGATGATAATAATCATCAATTACTTTGACCCAATTTTTCTTGCCCTCTTCAATTCCGTCAAGATCATTTTCCAGTTGCGCTGTAAAGTCGATGTTGACAATATCAGGGAAAAATTTTTCGATCAAATTATCGACAATCTCGCCTAGCTCTGTGGGAACGATAGATTTACCATCTAATTTAACGTAGTAGCGTCGCTGGATAGTATCAATAGTTGGTGCATAAGTGGAAGGACGACCAACACCATTTTCTTCTAATGAATGAACTAAGCTGGCCTCTGTGTATCTGGCAGGTGGCATAGTGAAATGCTGCTTATTATCAGACTTGGCTAACTTAACTTTATCTCCCTCGTTTAATTCAGGTAATTCAACATTTTTTTCCTGTTGATTATCATAAACTTTGGTAAAGCCGGCAAATTTCATTTTTGATCCTGTAGTTCTGAATACTACTCCATTTTGTGTAATGTCTGCTCTTACTGTGTCATAAACAGCTGGAGTCATTTCACTAGCCAAAAATCTAGACCAAATCAATTTATACAAACGATATTGTTCAGTAGTTAAAACAGATTTGAGGGACTCTGGGGTGCGATAAACACTTGTTGGCCTGATAGCTTCATGGGCATCTTGAGCATCCTCTTGATTTTTGAAATGGCGCGCTCCTTTAGCAGCATACTCTTTACCATAATTTTCATTTAAAAATTTAGAGGCTTCCGCCTGTGCAACTGGGGATGTCCGCTTAGAATCAGTTCTCATATAGGTAATCAAGCCGACTGTACCCTGTTTACCTAGGCTAATGCCTTCATAAAGCTGCTGGGCAATACTCATCGTCTTTCTAGTACGATAATTCAGACGTTTGTTTGCTTCCTGCTGCATCGTCGAAGTGGTAAAGGGAGCGGCAGGCTGACGTCGACGCTCACGTTTAACAACATTTTCGACTTGAAAGTTTTTCTTTTTATCAATTTTAGCCAAAACTTTTTTGACAGAATCATTATCAGGTAAATCAGTTTTTTTGCCGTTAATACCCCAAAACTGACCATTAAAAGTCTTTTTTAATTTCTTAAATTCTGCCTCAATTGTCCAATATTCCTGTGGCTTAAAATTTTTGATCTCTTTTTCGCGATCAATTACCAATTTTAATGCAACTGACTGAACACGTCCGGCACTCAAACCTTTTTTGACCTTTTCCCACAAAATTGGCGAGAGCGAATAACCAACAATTCTGTCTAAAATACGGCGAGCTTGTTGAGCATTGACAGTATCCATGTCGATTGTTCTCGGGTTTTTAAAACTGTTTTTAACAGCGTCCTTTGTTACCTCATTGAACGTAACCCGATTTTTATCCTTTTGATCTAAATTGAGCACATGAGCAACATGCCAAGCAATTGCTTCACCTTCACGGTCAGGGTCGGATGCCAAATAAACATCTTTGGCTTTTTTAGCTTCCGACTTAAGTTCCTTAATGGTATCGCCTTTACCCCGGATAGAAATATATTTTGGCTTATAATTATTGTCAAAATCAATTCCCATTTGCGACTTTGGCAAGTCACGAATATGACCTTTAGAAGCAATTACACGATAATTACGTCCTAAATATTTTTCAATAGTTTTAGCCTTAGCCGGAGACTCAACTATTACTAGTGTCTTCTTACGTTTCTTTGGCTTTGATTTAGTAGGCATCAAAAGCCTCCTCATTAAATTCTTTTTTAAATACTCATTTGAGAATAGAATATTTAACTACTAATTGTCAAATCTTTCAAGTTGCAAGTCAAAACCAGTGATTGGATAAGCACCCGCTTGAATTAGTTTATTGGGTCCTTGAGATAGTTCACTGGTAATAGGACCTGGTAAAGCATAAATGTCCCGATTTTCTTGTAGAGCTAGGTTTGCTGTAATTAGAGAACCTGACTTCTGCTTTGCCTCAGTAACAATTACACTGTCAGCTATTCCAGCCAAAATTCTGTTCCGCTGGGGAAATCTATAAGGTCTGGGTGGAGTATCAGGCAAATATTCACTCACTAATAGGCCTTTTTGAGCAATTTCTTTTTGCACATGTTGGTTTATTTGCGGATAAAAATGGTTTAACCCATTACCAACCACCGCAATTGTTTGACCGTTAAATTTTAGTGCTGCCTTATGTGCCATAACGTCCACGCCTTTAGCTAGTCCACTGGCAATAATAAAATCATCCTTTATTAGATTAGGCACAAGTTTATTCAAAACCAAGTTGCTATAATTAGTGGCCTGACGGGAACCTACAATTGTAACGATTTTTTGCTGAAGTAATTCCAAATTCCCTTGTAAAAACAAAATTAAAGGTGGCTGATAAATTTGACGTAGCTTTTCGGGATATTCCACATCAAAAAAGCTAATAACCCGACATTGCTTTTCTATTCTTCTGATCATTTTATCCGCATATCTGTCATTATAAGCATTCAGACAGACTTTTATCAAATTACTGGTCAAATTTAAGTTTTTAATAGTCTGAATATCAATATCAGCAAGTTGTAACTGACTAGCAACTTGTAACATCTTAACATATCCAATACCTTTTTGTAATTTTAAGCGCAAAAGAAAATTGGTAATCTTCATAAAAAACCTCCTAAATACAAATACGTAAAAAGGAGGCATATTTTTTTATTTATAAAAAGAATTCACTGGTGCAAATGTTTTTCGGTGAATTGGCGTTGGACCATATTTTGCCAGTGCTTGAAGATGAGCTTGAGTGCCATAGCCAGCATTTTCATCAAAATGATACTTAGGATAAATTTTGGCATAGTCTGCCATCAAGTTATCCCTGAATACTTTGGCAACAATTGAAGCAGCAGCAATTGAATTTGATTTGGCGTCACCCTTTATTAGCCGAACCTGCGGCAATTGAACTGGCACCTGCATAGCATCAACAAGCAAAGCGTCAGGCTTGACGTCTAAATTCTTGACAGCTTCAGCCATTGCCAAACGATCTGCTTCATAAATATTTATTTCATCAATCACTTGCGGACTTTTTAAACCGATTGCCACACTAACCGCTTCCTTTAAAATTAAGGGAAATAATTCTTGGCGGCGCTTGGCACTTAATTTTTTAGAGTCATTGACATCTGTCAAATCAAAATTGTCATCAATAATTACGGCGGCTGTCACAACAGGACCAGCTAATGGTCCTCTGCCGACTTCATCTACCCCGGCGACAGTTTCGTTTTTGGCCCAAAAAGTTTTTTCATAAGCAAATCTTTTTATAAAGGCGGCTTTTTTCTTAGCTAATTTTTGCTGGCGATTATGATAACTTAGCAAGAGCTTTTGAACACCCACACGAGTATCATTTTCTAAAATTTTCAAATCTTCATGATTGACTGAGCCCTGTGCCAGTAATTTTTTTATTTCACCAATTGTCATAACCGATCCAAAGTAATCCTTCCTACTTTTCCTTTACGCAATCTTTGCAATAAATACATAGAGAAACGATCATAATCGTCACGCATACCATATTCCTCGGTCAGTGCCAGTAACAGATCAGTATCATTAATATGTTGAATTTCTGCTTTGGAAGTTCTAGCAAACTTGCTTAAATCATTTAAATAGTGTTTGCGTAACATTGCTAATAAAAATAAGGCAACATCATCAGCGCTAAAAACAGTATCCTTAATTGCTCCCAGTGCCGCAAGCTTTAGACCGACTGTTTGATCTTCGAATTTAGGCCACAGAATTCCGGGAGTATCTAAAATTTGAATATTATCGGCAGTTTTGAGCCAATTTTGCCCCTTGGTTACTCCCGGTTTATTACCAACCTGAGTGACATTGCGACCAACAAGACGATTAATAATTGTGGACTTGCCGCAATTGGGGATACCAGCAATTGCAACTCTGATAACAGGGCTTGATGCACCTTTTTGTTGTAATTTTTCAATTTTCGCTGCAGCAGCTTTTTTGATCATCTTCACGAGCACTTGCATATTGGTATTATGAAGAGAATCCAGAGACATCACAAACTTTCCTTTAGTGGTAAACTTTTTCTGCCACCTTTTAGTCATCACTGGATCTGCCAAATCAGCTTTATTTAGAATAATCAAATGTGGTTTACTGCCTACAAGTTTTTCGATCATTGGGTTACGTGATGATTGAGGAATTCGTGCATCTAAAACTTCTACAATGACATCAATTAAATTCATTTTATCTTCAAGTTGATTCCGAGCTTTATTCATATGCCCTGGATACCACTGAATATTAACCATTTTTTGCCTTTCTTACGCGAAAAAGGCTCCATAGCAATTAGAAGCCCTAATTTAATACGTCATCTTTTCACGATACATTTGATATGCTTTGTCAAAAATGCTCATGCTTGGTAAATAACCACCATTAAGCTCAAGATAATCAGATAATTTTTCATAATTTTGCTCTTGCTTGGGAAAAGTCTGATCATTTTGTGCATTATTTGCAAACTGCGCAACTTCATCATTTGAATCAGCATTACGCTGTGTCATTAAATAGCGATAAAAGCTTTCTCTATATGCCAATTTTTACTCCGTGTAATACAAAACTGCGTATGCTCCCATCCCTGCATGCGTTGCAATAATAGGACTGGTTTCTCGCACTAAAACATCAATTTTAGAATTAATATCTTTAATTTTTTGGGCAAAATCGAGTAGCTTTTGCGGTGTGCTTCCCGTTGCAACGTATGAGATACCTACTTCTTTAATTTTTTCTTTATTAGCTTCAATATCATCTAAAACGCGCTTATCAAAAGCTAAAGAAAATTTTTTGCCTCTTCCTTTTTTGGCAATTTTCAAATGACCATTCGGCATTTGCAATTCAATATGTATATTAAGCATGTTGACAATTTTACCAGCCAAAGGACCTAAGCGTCCACCTTTAATAACATTTTCCAAATTAACAATTAGAAGATGCAAACGCTGTGTTTTTTTGATTTTTTCAATATGAGCCAAAATTTCAGGAATACTTTTGCCAGCGGCAATATCCCGTGCAGCGGCTAATACCTGAAATCCTTCAGAGCGGTCAGTTAATTCAGAGTCAACTATATGTACCAGATCTGATTTACCAGTTAATTTTACAGCCTGACGAGCTGCGTCAATTGTACCGCTTAATACCTTCGCCAAAAATATGCCAATGACTTCGCTACCATCTTTAGTTAACTCATTAATCGTATCAACCATGGTTCCTATAGGTGGTTGACTCGTAGTTGGGAGTTGTTTAGACTCACTCATTTTTTGGACAAATTGCTGTCTGGTTATTTCCACTCCATCAAGATAAGTATCACCATCGATTGTGACCGATAAAGGCACAACGGTAATATGATATTTTTTAATTTCTTCCGGTGTTAACTGCGCGGAAGAATCAGTCAAAATTTTTATTTCTGACAACGTACTCGCCCTCAATTCTGATTTGATGTTCTCATTTATGATAGAATGTGAACTGTATTAATTATAATTATTATAGCAAAAAAACTAGTAAAAAAAAGAAAGCGAACAAACTGTTTCATGATGAAATTGCAGAAATTGTGGCAAGAACCTGAACAAAGATCCAAAACATATTACTTAGTAGATAATATTCTTAGTGCTGTCACGCATGGAATAGGTTTTTGCCTGGCAGTTGCAGGATTAGTGCTACTAATTATTAAAGCCGCTTCAACTCATAGTCCACTGAGAATTGTTACATTTACTATTTATGGTTCATGTTTGCTTCTGCTTTATCTTTTCTCCACACTTTTTCATAGTCTAATTTTTACTCGGGCTCGCAATGTTTTCCAAATTTTTGATCATTCATCAATTTTTTTGTTAATTGCAGGATCATACACTCCCTTTTCTCTGGTAGCGATTGGTGGAAAATGGGGCATAATGTTGTTCACTCTGGTTTGGATAATTGCAATATTTGGTATCATTTACTACATTTTTAACCGAGGTAAACATGTCATATTAGATACTGTTTTATATGTAGCTATGGGCTGGCTGGTAATTTTAGCCGGTAACCATTTATACGTGCGCCTCAGCCCTGTTGGATTTTGGCTACTAGTTAGCGGAGGTGTAGCTTATACGGTAGGTGCTCTTTTATATACAATGAAAAGGATTCCCTTTATTCACGTAATCTGGCACCTGTTTGTCATCTTAGGCTCAACTTTAATGTTTTTCTCTGTGTTATTCTACGTCTAGGTTATTCTATTTGCTGCAAATAGTCTTGAATATCATCCTTAGAATTAGCTAATTCACCTGAAATAACTTTTTGCTTAATTTCATTGAGTATTTGGCCCAATTTCGGTCCAGGCTTTATACCATTAGCAATTAAGAATTGCCCGTCAACAGCTAATTCTGACATTGACTTGATTGGCAAAGCAGTATAGCGGTCGACCAATGCTTCGGAGTTGATTGGCTGTCCTAAAATATGCGCCACATCTATTGTGTTTAGCAAAACGTCTTTGCCAGCATTAAACAGCTCAAGATCAGAAGGCGATTTTTCAGAAATCAAATCAAACAGAGTCACAATTTTTCTAACTTTTTCTGTCATAGCATTTGAATTTTTCCAATCACGCATGAAACGCGCAATTTGGTCATCTGAAATTTTTAACAAAATAATAATTATAGACCATAGACTTGTTTCCATACTGGGATTAAATTTTAATTTAGGATAAATTGCCAATAAATCACTTTTACCGGCAAAATCCGGTACACTTTCACTTAACTTAGTTTGTAAAAAGATTTTGAAGGCATCCCGAGAATTTATTCCAGTACCCATTTTGACAAATTCATCACGGATTCTTTCGACTGAAATTTTGGACAATAGTTGATGTAAGTCACTTACTGCTTCTTTAGTTTGAGATTCAAGATCAAAATTAAGCTGACTCATGAAGCGGACTGCTCTCATCATACGTAAAGCATCTTCATGAAATCTTTTCATGGGATCTCCTACTGCTTTAATAAGGTGTTTTTGCAAATCCCCTAATCCATTAAAAAGATCGATTACTTCACCGGCTCTATTCATTGCTAATGCATTGATGGTAAAGTCGCGTCTTTTCAAATCTTCAGCCAGATTTTGCACAAAAGTGACATGATCCGGTCTGCGAAAGTCTTGGTAGCCTGATTCTGTTCTAAAAGTGGTAATTTCGTAGCTAGCACCATCATTTAAAACAGTAACTGTACCATGTTTAATTCCCGTGTCAATAGTTTTAGGAAAGAGTCTTTTTACTTCTTCCGGGTATGCGCTGGTAGCAATATCAATGTCGTGAATGGGCCTGTTTAAAATCAAATCACGGATTGACCCTCCAACAAAATAAGCTTCATAACCAGCTTGTTCTAACTGCTTAAGCACTGGAAACGCGACTGTAAAAATCGGTGGTAAATTATTTATTTTTAACATTATTTTATCAACTCATTTATCTGTGTTTTTATTTTTTATTTGTGGTAGTTTTAAGGTACCAACTTAAAAGGAAAAGTTTTATTATGCAAAAAAACAATAAAAGAATTATTTTTGAACTTATAATGATTATGATTGGCTGTGGAATTTATGGTTTCAGCCTTGACATGATTTCAGTGCCAAACCAGCTCACAGATGGTGGCATTAGTGGCATTACTTTGCTATTGAAACACTTCTGGGGCGTTAATATGGGCCTGTCATCTCTGTTATTAAATATCCCTTTAATTATTTTAGGCTATCGTTTCATGGGAAAAAGACTGTTAGCCTATACTATCTGGGGAACTTTATGGCTGTCATTTTTCTTGTGGTTCTGGCGCTTAATCCCTATTATATATCAATTGAACCTAGAACACGACCTCTTCTTATCCGCAATACTTGCTGGAACACTTTCTGGTATTGGTCTGGGCCTAATTTTTCGATATAACGGAACTTCCGGAGGGACAGATATCATTGCCCGCATTATGCAAATGAAATATGGCATGTCTTCTGGCAAAGTTTTATTGTTCTGTGACACGATTATTTTATTATCATCGTTATCGTATTTGGACGTTAAGCATATTATGTATACCCTGGTGGCTGCATTCATTCTTTCCAAGGTGATGGATGCAGTTCAACAAGGAGCTTATTCTGCACGTGGCTTAATTATTATTTCGGATAATTATCAACAAATAGCCAAAATGATAGACATTAAATTAGACCGCGGTTTTACTTATTTTGAAGCTCGAGGTGGCTATAAAAAAACTAAGCGACCAGTAATTTATCTGGTAGTTTCACCACGAGAAATTCCTTTAGTAAAAGAGTTAATAGCTGCTGAAGACCCTCAGGCTTTTGTAAGCGTCATTGAAGTACATGAAGTCTTAGGAGAAGGTTTTACCTATAAGCAAAAAAGCCATCATCTTTTGATTAGAAAATAATCCTTAACATCAAGCTAATTCAGTGAAAGTTGGCAAAAACAACAGGCTAATAAACCTATAATGATTTATTAGCCTGTTAATTTTATAAATAGTGAGATTGGGACAAAAGGATGAGATATTTTTATCTGCTAAGTGTTTGTATTTTCTCAATTATGCTCGCAATTCATCATATAACTCCTGCATTTCAGTATCTTCGGGTTCAAGTTTCAAATAAGAATTTAGTAACTCACTGACAATATCTTTGGCATTGGGTTCAGTATTAAAAAAGCGTATCATTTGCTTTAAAAAGGCACTATTATTTTTAAATTCAGGATAAGCTAGTAAAAATTCACTTTTGGCTTTCGCGCTCTGATCTAAATTTTGGTAAGAAAGAGCTAAATTCCAATGAACTTGCGGCTCTAAATCTTCATCGTCAATTTTAGCAAAAAGAGCAATATTTTCTTCATTCTTATTTTCTGCAACATAAAGATTAGACAATTGGATGCGTAAATCAAAATTTTCAGGAATATTTTTAATCCCCTTTTTTAGCAAGTTTTCAGCAGTATCTAATTCGTTTAGTTTAATTGCTGCTTGCGCACCCTTTTTGTATAAAACTGGATCTAGTTCATTGTAGGCAATACCTGCCTGAGCAGAACGCAACTCCTGTTCAATATTGTTCTTGTGCTCGTAAGCTGTAGTAAGCAAGCGGTATGCGTTTACATAATCGGGACTCTGGTCAATTACCTCATTTAAGTATTTAATTGCTTGGTCGTCTTTATGTAAAGTTAACATTACTAATGCAGCCTGATATTTGCTATCAATATCGAGAATATCATTGCCATTTTTAGCAATGATTTCTCCGGCTTCTTCATAGCGTCCTAATTTTGCCAGTGTTTGAAAAAGTCGATCATTTAAATTCACTTCACTAAACGTTTTATGGCGTTTTATTAAATCTTGATATCTATTAAGAGCCCGTTCATAATTGCCACTAAGATAATCCAGTTCAGCCAAACCAAACTTTACGACATCCTCATCAGGGGCAATTTTCTCTGCTTCTAACAGTTTTCGATAGGCTGTTTCAACCAATCCATTGGTTTGATAATAATCAGCTTGAACTAATAGGCTGTCAAGATAAGAGGAAGAGTCAGGAGCAATATTATAGAGCAAAGTTAGACCGTCATCATCTTTGCCATCATTTAATAAAATCTCGGCTAAATAGATTTTGAATAAATCCTCTTGGGGAAAGCGGGCAATTAAGCTGCGATATATTTCTTTAGCTAAATCTGAAAAACCTAATCCCACTAAATTTTCAGCTAATGACGCTAAAATTTCGGGTTTATCATTCTCCAAAGCCTTTTTTAATAATATTTTTTCTTGAGAAAAGTCCTGCTGCTCAATTGCATCAAGAAGCTGTTCAGAGTAGCTCATTCTCATTCCTCCATTTTTTTGATCTAAGTTTGCCAATCACCATGGCAATTAATCATTATTAAATGATAACACAAAAAAGATGATGGCGAATTAGCCACCATCTTTTTAGATAAAACTATTAAGCTATTTAACAGCTTCTTTAAGAGCTTTACCAGGTCTAAATGCTGGCACAACACTTGCTGGAATTTGAATTTCTTTGCCAGTTTGTGGATTACGTCCTTTACGGGCTGCACGCTTACGCACTTCAAAAGTTCCGAAGCCAATTAATTGTACTTTTTTACCTTTAGAAAGGTCATCTTGGATAGAACTAAAAATTGCATCAACAGCTGTAGCTGCATCTTTTTTGGTTAACTTAGTTTTTGCTGCAACTTCAGTGACTAATTCTGCTTTATTTGCCATTGGGAATTCACCTCCTGAAACTTGAACCTTACTTTAAGATTCCTGATTAGTTCCTCAAATAAGGAACAAGGAATAAATGATTATTCAAACCACTATTTCCTTGATTTCAAAATAGCACAAAACCCTTGATACAACAAGCAATTTAATCTAAAAATGTGATTTTTATGCATTTGGTAGATACAAACTATTTTCTTTTTCGTGCAATTATCTTAATTGGTGTTCCTGTAAAGTCAAAATTCTCACGTAACTGATTGATCAAAAAGCGTTGATAAGAGAAATGCATTAATTCAGGATCATTTACGAAAACTACAAATGTTGGTGGATTAACAGATACCTGGGTCATGTAATAAACCCGCAATCTCTTGCCTTTAATCATTGGTGTAGGCACCAATTTGCTTGCTTCTAATAATAGATCATTTAATACACTGGACTTAATTCTTTGTTGTTGGTTCCGATAAACTGTTTGTACTAGTTTCGGAATCTTTTCTATATTTTGACCAGTTTTAGCCGAGACAAACAAGATTGGAGCATAATCGAGATACTGAAATTCAGTTCGAATAGTTTGTTCAAAGTCTTTGCCACTATTACTGGTTTTCTTTGGTAAGTCCCATTTATTAACTAAAATTATAAGGCCACGTCCAGCATCATGAGCATAGCCGGCAACATGTTTATCCTGTTCCCTAATGCCTGTACTGGCATCAAGAACCAAGCAGACAACATCAGAATGTTCAATCGCCCCCATCGCTCTCATTACGGAATATTTTTCAGTTTTTTCGTAAACTTTTCCTCGCCGTCTGATACCTGCAGTATCTACAATTCTGAATTTTGTGCCGTCTTTAGTTTTAAAGGGTGTGTCAACAGCATCTCGGGTGGTTCCTTCTTCGTTATTAACGATCACCCGTTTTTCGCCTACTAAGCGATTAACAATTGAAGATTTACCTACATTGGGCCTACCAATAACACTAAATGATATTTGCTCATTATCGTTCAAGCTTATATCTTTAGGCAAGCTTGCGATTATTTGATCAAGTAAATCTCCAATACCTGTTCCATGTACACTGGAGATAGGTATTGGATCACCAAAACCTAAACTGTAAAAGTCATAAATGTCCATGCGTTGTTCAGGATTATCTGCTTTGTTAACTGCTAAAATCACTGGCTTTTTAGTTTGATAAAGCATTTGGGCTATCCGTTCATCAAGATTAGTAACATGATTAGTAACATTAGTTAAAAACACAATGACGTCAGCTTCTTCAATTGCTATTTCCGCTTGCGCCCTGATTTCTTCTTCAATATTACTATTTGCCCATGTAATTCCACCAGTATCTATTAGATCAAATTTATGTCCCAGCCACTCAGCCGGAGCATAGTTTCGGTCTCTAGTTACTCCAGGTTTATCTTCTACTATTGCTAAACGTTGATTAATAATACGGTTGAAAAGCGTTGATTTACCAACATTAGGCTGTCCTACAATTGCAACTACGGGTAAAACCATTTTTCAGCCTCCTTTTACAAATAAAAAAACCGACTCAAAAGTCGGCTTTTTTTATTATATTTAACGACGATCCTTTAATTGGTCACCAATGATGTCACCTAAAGCAAAGCCACTGTCATCATTATTCATATACTTCTTGTTAACAGAATTGTGGTTATAAGAATTACGTGAACGGTTTCCTTCATTCTCAGAATTCTTAGGTTCTGCAGCTTTCATAGAAAGTGAAATGCGATGCTCATTAGGGTCAATATTTAAAACTTTAACTTTAACTTTTTGACCAACTTTTAAAACATCACTTGGCTTATCTACATGCTTATATGATATTTCTGAAACATGAACTAAACCTTGAATACCATCAGCAACTTCAACAAAAGCACCAAAGTTAGTTAAAGACTTAACTTCACCTTCAAACACATCACCTTCGTGTAAGTCAGCTGTAGCTTGTTCGAATGGAGAAGGTTCGGTCTGCTTAATTGAAAGGGAGATGCGATGTCTATCATCATCAATACCTATTACTTTAACTTTTACATCTTGGCCAGCCTTTAAAACATCGCTTGGCTTGTCAACATGTTTATATGAAATCTCGGATATATGAACTAAACCGTCCACGCCGCCTACATCAACAAAGGCACCAAAGTTAGTTAGACGAGAAACTTTACCTTCAACAACGTCACCCACAACTAGTTGTGATGCAACCTTATCAAAAGCTTCTTCACGTTCTTCTTCAATCAAGTCCTTATGAGAAAGGATTAAACGATTCTTACTTGGATCAATCTCTGTAATCTTAAGTTTCATTGTTTTACCAATGAATGGCTTAAGATCTGAAACGTAACGATTTGAAATTAATGATGCAGGCAAAAATCCTCTTGTACCTACATCAACTAATAAACCGCCACGAACAGACGAGGTAACCGTACCTTCGATTGTTTTGCCTTCTTCAAAGTCTTTTTGCAACTCGTCGTAAGCTTCTCTTTCCTTTAAGCGAGTAACTGAGAAGAAAAATTCACCATTTTCCTTGTCGCCGCCAGCTTTTCTTAAAACTAAAGCTTTGAGTTTATCGCCCGGCTTAACTGCCTCACGTAGGTCAACGTTGCGATCCGAAGTGTATTCACGACGCGGAATTACACCTTCAATACCGGCATTTTCAACACCAACATCGATTTGACCTTCTTCAACGTCTAATACTTCAACATCTACAATATCTCCGACCTCAACTCCTTGCATTTGCTTTAATGCATCTAAAAATTGATTACTGTTTTCTGACATTATTTACCTCCCAATATCATACTCTAATTCTAAATGAAAGTTTGATATTTTTCTACTGTTTTATATTCTTTTTTATAGTTTTTTTTGACTTTTTTTAATTTCAGATAAAATTGTTTCGACGACTTGGTCAATAGTCATAGAAGTAGTATCAATTTCGGTTGCATCCTCCGCTTTTTTTAAGGGTGAAAGTTGGCGGTGTGAGTCTTTGTAATCCCTTTCGGCAATATCGTGTTCTATTTCTGCAAGAGATTGACTAGTTTTAATTCCTCTTTCCTTAAAGTCCTTCATTCTTCTTTCAGCACGGGAATGAACCGAAGCAACCAAAAAAATTTTAACTGCAGCGTGAGGTAGAACAGTAGTACCAATATCACGTCCATCCATCACCACATTCATTTCACCGGCCATATGTCTTTGCAGACTAACCATTTTTTCCCTGATTCCGGCTAATGCTGAAACTTGAGACACATTAGCTGAAATATCAGGAGTCCGTATTTCTTGAGTTATATCTTTATTACCGGCATATATTTTCTGCTGACCATTTTTAAACTTAAATTCAATCTGTTCGTGGTCAATTGCAGCTAAAATGCCCTTTTCATCACCATAATTAATGTTATTTTCTCGTGCAATCCAAGTCGATGCTCGGTACATTGCGCCGGTATCAATATATGTAAAATTGAGCTTATGGGCAATAATTTTTGCTACAGTACTTTTTCCAGCTGAAGCTGGACCATCAATTGCTATTTGCATTCCAATAAAAAAGGGACCTAAGTCCCAATCCTTTCTAAATTATCTAATTCGTAAAGTTTGTCCTGTGTCCACCTGACTATTAGGATCGAGCTGATTCAATTCTGCCAAATGACCAACTGTAATATTAAAGTGACTGGCAATACTAGTCAAAGAATCTCCGTCTTGTACGACATATTGGTTAATCGTAACGCGTTTCTTTTTAGGTTTAGTTGGAGTTTTTTTAGAGGATTTCGGCTTCGACTTAGCCTTGGGTTTGATTTTTTTGTTCTTTACAGGCGCAACCTTAGCTTTTGTCTTAGTATGTGCTTTTTTGGTAGTCTTACGGACTTCAACTACTTTTTCATGTGAATTATTGTTTGCTGCCAAGTGATGAACCACAGGCACAAGACTAATAAGAACAACTATAATCAGTATTATCAAAGCAATCCAGCCTTTTGATACAGAGGAATAAGTTTCTACTCTTGGCTTTTGTGGACGCTTATAATGCTGATATGGCCCCTTAGGGTAATTATTCATCTGAAAAACCTCCTTACCTAACCTGTTTAATTTTAGCATATTTAACATTTAAGTGGACAAAAAAATCGGTCATTTACTAGACCGATTTACAATATTTTAAAATTTAGTTTTTAAGATTGAAATTTTTTCTGACAAAAGGTTTGAAAGTTCTTAAAACAGTTTCAAACAGTAAATAAACTACAACACCGTTAATAGTTCCTTTTAACAAATTAAACGGAACTATTATGCCAAAAATATATGCGCTCATTGAAGGAATATGCAATAACTTACCCAAGTAAACTTTTTCAGTAAAAGAAAGCAAACCAGAATATCCATGTATTGCTGGCAGGTTTGGTACAGTAGTTACTGCATAAAACGGTGTCAAAACTAATGCATTTAGTACGGATAGCACGAATGCCATTGCTATAATTCCAAGAACAATACCTAAAATTGGTTTTAAATATTTTTTAGAAAAATTTTTCTCATTCTTGCTAATATTCTTTGTTAAATAATAAAATGGTAAAGCAAAAGATATTGAAGCTAAAAAAGCTGCTGATTGTCCTACCAAACTAGGTAAAGCAAAACCTTTATAAATTAAATTAATCAGCATTCTGACAAATGCAATAAAAATACCAGGTCCCGGTCCGAATAAAAATGTCCCAATTGTGATTACGACATCCGAGAAGTCAAACTTTAAAAAACTAGTTATCGGCAACGGTATTTCCAGAAGCATTAATACATAGGCAATTGTACCAATTAAAGTATAAGCCAAAATATTAACTAAATTATTTCTGCTTTTTTTTTGCAAAATTCTTACCTCCAAAAAACTCGGTCTGTTGCTTCTAGCAACAGACCGAGTAAAAGTAAGCTTAAGATCTTGGCTTTTAGTTTAGTCTGTCTTCTTTCATCTAGACTCTAACTATCGGTATCTCAATAGATTCCACCACTTGCGTGGGTCGTGGACTTGCACCACCGGTCGGGACTTTCACCCTGCCATGAAGACAACAAACTTATTTATCAAATTTCACATACTATACTAATCCACGTTTTTTAATCTGTCAACTTCTTCATGAGACAATTCGCGGTATGTTCCTGAAATAAGAGAATCAAGAGTAAGAAAAGCATATTTCTCACGTGCTAATTTCTCCACCTGGTGGTGAACAGCCTTGAACATTCTCTTCACCTGGTGATACTGACCTTCATGAATTGTCAATTGCACTATTTGATTATTCTTTTTACGATCCGTTCTAATAACCTTAACTCTTGCGGGAGCACAGCGATGACGATCAATTTTAACCCCATGCTTTAGCTGACTGATTTCATCTGGGGTGAGAATGCCAGAAATCTTGGCAACATAAACCTTGGCTACGTTATTTCGTGGATGCATCAATAAATTGGCCAGTTCACCATCATTAGTCATTAGAAGCAAACCAGAAGTATCATAGTCTAGTCTGCCAATAGGATAGAGACGATAAGGCAGATCTTTAAAATAATCGACAACTGTTTTTCTACCCTTATCATCATTTGCAGTTGAAACCACTCCGCGAGGCTTGTAAAAGAGATAGGTATGCAAACTTTCTCTTTCAATGGGTTCACCATCAACCGTAATATTACTAAAAGTATCCACTTTAGTACCAAGTTTGGTTACTACATTGCCATCAACAGTGACTCGACCTTCAGAAATCATTTTTTCAGCTTTACGCCGTGAGGCAATGCCCGCCTCAGCAATTACCTTTTGCAACCGTTCTAAAACCATTATTTTGCTCCTTTTTGAGTTTTTGCAATATTTTTATCAGCTTGACCTTTAGCTGCAAACAAATCTATTTCACCTTCACTATTAATGCTATCATCTTCAAAATCTTCTATCAGTGGTAAATCAGCCAAACTATGATACCCGAAGTATTGCAAAAAATACTCACTTGTCACGTACAAATTTGGATGACCTGGAGCATCTTTTTTTCCATTAATTTTTACCAGTCCACGCCACATCAGCGTTTGTAAGGCTCCAGATGAATTAACCCCTCTGATGTCATCAATTTCTACACGAGTGATAGGCTGGCGATAAGCAATAATAGATAAAATTTCTAGTGCTGATTGACTTAAGCTTTTAGTCAAATCTTTTTGAAAAAAGTTTTCAATTACCTTACTTGCCTCTGGCCTGGTCGTCAGTTTGTAAATATCATTGAGATGTTGGATTTGTAGTCCGGAATCAGGATTTTTTTGTAGTTTTTCTCGTAAATTTTTACTTAGTTCACGCAATGCAGGTTTACCAATCTGCAAAAGTTCGCATAAGTTGCTGCTGTCAATACCATTATCACCGACAACATATAACAGCGCTTCTAACTGCGCCATTTTACTTATCATTACTACCAACTCTTTCCAAGTTCAGGTCGCCAAATATCCTCTTTTGTTTTACCCGAATTTCTTGATTTTTACAAAGTTCAAGCAGTGCCAAAAACAGACCAATAACATCAGATAAATTCTGCATTTTTTGACAACAGGTGAAAAAGCTTATCTGCTTATGCCTCAGCAATTCTTTTTGCAAAAAGTCACTCATTTCTTTGACAGAAGTTTCTTTAACTTCAACTGAAACAATATCAGGCTGTCTAATTTTCATCCTTTGTAAAACAATAACAAAAGTATTAGCTAATTCTGTTGAAGTAATCTGTCCTTTTGGCAATGGCTGAATTTTTTTACTTTCTGGTACGCTCTCCTCTTTAGCGGCAGTGATTGGCACTTCTTCATTGCGCTTTTTAAAGTATGCTGATACTTTTTTAAAAACTGAATAAGTAATAAGCTGCTGCACTAACTCATCCCTGGGATCTTCCTGTTCATCATCATTTTCAGTAAAATCATTTTGCGGAAGTAGAGATTGAGATTTGATTCGCAAAAGCATCGCCGACATGACAAAATATTCTCCGGCAATTTTTAAATTGAGCTTTTGCATTTGATGTAAATAAGCTAGATATTGGCTGGTAATTTGAGCAATAGGAATATCATAAATATCAATCTTTTGCACTTTTATTAAATGTAACAGCAAATCCAAGGGTCCTTCAAAGTTAGGCAACTCAAGAGTAAGATTATCACTCATTTTTAGTACCTTTTTTCAAATACTTAATGAGATAGATATATTCAGGAACAGCTGTAATAACTTTGCTGGGACTGTTTTGTGCCAACTCTTGAACTGCTCTGGCCTCGTATTTAGCTTGACGATAATCGGGAGCAAAAGAAAGGTAACGAATGATTACAAAGTGTTTGCTTATCTGTGTACCTATGACACCGATAAAATTGGGAGCTTTGGAACGATAGAGATACAAGCAAAATTCGGTACTATTTTTATTTAATTGAATTTCATCTTTGAGATTAGCCAGATTTTTAAAATCAGGCAAATAAGATAGTAATCCCATAGCTACCTTTTCTTTATCATTTTTGCATTCAATTAGCATTTAATCACCTTATGTCCGCGGATGCGTTTTTTCGTATACTTGTAGAATATGTTTCTGCGACAAATTGGTATAAATTTGTGTCGTACTGATATCTGAATGCCCTAAAATTTCTTGAACAACACGTAAATCTGCCCCATTTTCCAGTAAATGTGTTGCAAATGTGTGTCTTAAAGTATGTGGAGTAACATTTTTTTGAATACCAGCCAGCTTGCAGTAATGCTTAATAATTTGCCAAACTGCTTGTCGGGTTAGAGAACCTCCGCGACTGTTCAGAAAAATAAAATCATTATTTCTGCCGATCTTTAATATTAAAGGATCACGAACCTTTTCCTTATAACTGTCAATCCAGGATAAAGCTACTGCGCTAATAGGAATTAAACGTTCTTTTGATCCTTTGCCAAAAATTTTGACCAATTTCAATTCTTCATGTAAATCGGTAAATTTGAGATTAATTAATTCGCTCACTCTTATTCCCGTAGCATACAGAGTTTCAAGTAAAGCTCTATCACGTAAGCCCAACTTCTTTTTAGTATCAGGCTGCTGGAGTAATTTATTAACTTCATTAATTGTCAAGGCCACGGGTAAGGTATGACGCTTTTTAGGAGAATCTATTTCGAGCATTGGATTGAGCTTTTGAATATTTTGTCTTACCAGCCACTGATAGAATTTACGCAAGCTGGTTATTAAACGACTAATAGAGCTCGTAGCTTTATTTTGATCGCGCTGCTCTGCCAAAAAAGCATCAATGTCAAGGGCTTGAGTTGGCCAAGAAGTAAAATTTTCCTGTTGAAGAAAACTAATGAAAGAAGTTAAATCCTGCCTGTACGCTGTTATCGTATTATTACTAAGGCCACGTTCAACCTGACTATATCTTAAATAATCTTCAACTTGCTCTGATAAATCAATCTTTTTCGGCATTTTCTGGATCCTTTAACAGGGAGATAGAGCCAGCAGCCTTATCCTCCACTATATATTTAGCTTTTAGCAAATGGCCTAAAGCTCGTTTAAAAGCCGATTTAGAAATACCAAAATAATTTTTAATATCCTGCGCGTCAGATTTATCGTAAAAAGGTAAGGTTTTATCTTTTTTCCTACGCAAACTCATTAAAATCATTTGTGCATCATCGTCAATTTCCTCGAAAGCTCGTGGCAAAGTACTTAGATTTAAGCGACCATATTGGCTAATACCAACAACCCTGCCTTTGAATTGCTCGCCTAAACGTAAAGGACGCGCCATTTGTGATGGATGAACAAAACCTAAATAATATTCTTTGGTGATTACAAATGCCCCTACTTCACGAGACGCATATACGATTCCAAAAATATCTTTATTTTTCATATCGTCAGGAAAATGAGCTGCTAACTGTTCAAAAATGTTTTCATCTGCCAGTTTTGCCCAAATACGATTTTTCTCATCTGTTTCAAGGTGAACCAAAAGCTGATCTTCTGGTTGAGGCCAGCGTTCTTTGTCGTAGGGTAAATCGTCCATTGAAATTACAACGTCTTTATCGGGCAAGCCAATATCTACGAAAACACCCAAGTTATATTTTACCTCAGTGACTTTACTCCAGCCATATTGATCTTGTTGAGCAAAAGGTAAGAATTGCGTCATTTCACGATTGTGCTGCTTATCATCGTATAAAAATCCCTTGATTTGATCTCCAAGCTGTGGCTTTTCTTCCTGTGTAATTTCTTTTCTTTTCAGTTCATACGTAATTCCGTCAATTTGAACAAAAAAAGAATCTTCGTTTTGGTCTATTATTTTTCCAGTTGCAATTGTGCCAAGCATGATTTTTCTCCTACATCTAGAATGGGATCTGATAACAAGTATATCATTTTAAAGGAATAAATTGACATTAGTCAATCTAAATTTGCTACTGATTTTTCCTAAAATTTAAATCATACAAAAATAGCCAGTAACAAGCACTGGCTATTTTAACTCGTAATTTTAATTAAAGGTTTGAAACTTCGCCTTGATAGATTGCACCACGACGAGCGTCAACAGTAATAGTAATACCACTGCCAATCTTTTCTGTTGCATCAGTAACTCCAACTACAACCGGAATTCCTAATGATAAACCAACAACAGCTGCGTGTGAAGTCAAACCAGATGCTTCAACAACTAAACCTGAAGCCTTCTTAATTGCAGGCATGTAATCAGGATCAGTAGTTTTTGCGACCATGATATCTCCTTCTTTAATTTTGCTAATAGCTTCTTCAGCACTATTAACAACAACTGTTTTACCGACAACAGAACCATTACCAACGCCCAGACCTTGAGCTAACTTGCTACCGATAATCTGCAACTTCATCAAGTTGGTTGTGCCTGAGTCGCCAACGGGTACACCAGCAACGATAATGACAAGATCACCATCTTTAACGTAACCGTGTTCTTTAGCAACTTTTGCTGCTAGATCAAACATATCATCAGTAGAAGCTGGTTTATCAGTCAGCAAAGGCTGAACACCCCAAGAAATACCAAGTGAGTGTTGGATCTTCTCATCAAAAGTTAAAGCCAAGATGTTTGCGTTCGGACGATACTTGGAAATCATTCTAGCAGTATAGCCAGAATTAGTAGCCGTAATAATAGTCTTAACGCCTAATTCTTGGGCTGTCCGCACAACAGATTCACCAATAGCTTCAGTAACGTTTGAACCTTTGTATTCTTCAAATCTTTGCAGAGCTAGAGTATTACGCTTAAGAAGTTCTTGTTCAGTTCTTTCATCAATTTCAGCCATAGCAGAAACAGCTTTAACTGGGTACAAACCATTAGCAGATTCACCAGAAAGCATAGTGGCATCAGTACCATCAAGAACTGCATTGGCAACATCAGAAACTTCAGCACGAGTTGGACGAGGATTTTCTTGCATTGAGTCAAGCATTTGCGTAGCAGTAATTACTGGCTTACCAAGTGCGTTTGCCCTCTTGATTAAATCTTTTTGAACAAATGGCACATCAATAAATGGAATTTCAACACCCATGTCACCACGAGCAACCATCAAGCCATCTGAAACTTGTAAGATTTCATCTGCATTATCAATACCTTCTTGTGATTCAATCTTAGGATAAATCTTAACATAATCACAGCCAGCATCTTCACAAAGCTTACGGATATCAAGAATGTCTTGCGCCTTACGTGCAAATGAAGCAAAGATAAAGTTAATGCCATGGGCTAAACCAAATTTGATGTCATCAGTGTCTTTTTCAGTAATTCCTGGGAGGCGAATTTCAACGCCAGGTGCATTAACACCTTTTTTAGAACCGATAACACCCGTGTTTTGTGCTTCACAAACTAATTCTTTCTTTTCTTCATCTTTTTCTTTAATTAATAAGTCAACTAAACCATCATCAATTAAAACGTGACCACCAACGTGAGTATCACCATAAAGACCTTCGTAGGTAACGTGAATCATGTCCTTGTTACCAGGCTTAGAATCGTCCATCGAAACCCGAATTTGATCTCCTGTATTAATGGTAAACTTGCCACCTTCTTGATCAGTGGTTCTAATCTCAGCACCTTTGGTATCCAATGCTATACCAAGTACTAAACCAGTTTCTTTTTCTACTTGGCGAACCATTTTCATCCGTGACAGATGTTCAGCGTGGTCACCATGTGAAAAGTTGAAACGAAATACATTTACGCCTGACTTAGCCAAAGCTGTAATAGTTTCAATATCATTTGAAGCTGGCCCTAAGGTACTAACAATTTTAGTTTTCTTCATTATGTAAAATTCTCCTCAAAATCGACTAATTATTTAGTCATTTCTTCATTTATATCAATTAACGATTCTTCACTGGCATGTTTTTCATCAAAAAGATCAAGAATATCATGGGTTTCCAATTTTCCATTCTCCATGCCGACAGCTAAACCGCCTTTACCATCAAGAAGTAACTTGACCGCATAATTTCCCATCTTTGTAGCATTAATCCTATCAGTAACCGTTGGTGCACCACCACGCTGCATATGACCAATAACATTCGCCCTGCAATCGAATTCGCCGTATTTTAAGAGTTCAGCTCTAAAATCAGCGGCATCCATGACACCTTCAGCTAATATGATAATACCATTATCTTTGCCATCTTTAAAACCGCGCTTTAATCTTTCAGCAATTGCTTTAATGTCATAACTTCTTTCTGGAACAACAATTGCATCAGCACCACTTGCTAAACCTACACGCATAGCAATATCGCCACAATTACGTCCCATAACATTAACAACAAAAACGCGGTGATGACTGCTGGCAGTATCACGAATTCTGTCGATAGCTTGCATAGCCGTATTGCAGGCAGTATCAAGTCCAATAGTATATTCAGTATAAGGAATATCATTATCAATGGTTCCTGGCAAACCAATTGAGTTAATCCCCAAACGAGTTAAAGCCAGCGCACCATGATAAGAACCATCACCACCGATAACAATTACAGTATCAATGTCGTGCTTTTTTAACTGTTCCACTCCCTTTTCTTGCACTTCTTTTTGCGCAAACTCAGGGTAGCGGGCACTGTAAAGAAAAGTACCACCAGCGCTAATCATATGGTCAACATTTTCAGCAGTCAAGGTAACAAAGTCACCCGCTACAAGCCCAGCATAACCATAACGAATACCAACAACACCAAGTCCGTGATGAATAGCAGTTTTTGTAACAGCCCTTACAGCTGCATTCATGCCAGGAGCATCGCCACCGCTCGTTAAAATTCCAATTCGCTTCATGAATTCACCTCATCAAGATTTATTGTGTAATTTCTCACATCCACTAAATTTTAACATTCTTTCATGAAAAAATCTCACAAAAAATGATTAAAATTCTTGATTTGACGGTCTTTTTCAATGTTAGCGTTAACATCGACTATTTGTTTACGCTTACTCAAAAATTACTCTTTTAAATTTACAACTTTTAAATTAGTTAGAATATACTGCTTTTTACTAGAGTCGAAACGATCATTTTGAACTTTAACACCTAATAGATAAATATTACCTTCCTTTAAATTCGATTGAATTTTATCATAAACATTAGGGAAAATTACAATATCCTGCTTACTGTTGGTATCAGCAAAACTGCCAAAGGCCATTGTTTGACCCTTTTTGGTCCTAACTAGTTTTAATGACATCAGTTTACCAACAGCTATTCCTCCATCATGTATTTCAAATTCATTTAGCGGCTTAGCATTAAACTTTTGGGCATATTTTTGGACGGTAATTAATGGGGAGGTTAAAGTAGAGAAACCTAAAGTTTTCTCTTCCATCAGAGCCATTTCTTGTTTGCTAGGTTCTTCAGCAGGCTTAATGGGAACGCCACCTAGCCCTTCTGATAAAGCAAGATTTTCTCCAGTTAATTTAACGTTTTCAATTATTTCAGAGCAATTTTGTAATAACTCGTTACGATTTTTGTTAAGTCGATCAAAGCAACCCGATTTGATCAAAGATTCAACCACATTAGTAATGCTGTTGGCTTTAATAAATTTGGGATCAATTTGACGTAAAAAATTGCTAAGAGAATCAAAGGTTTTAGTTTGACGCTTGGCTATTATTTCTTTAAGAAAATCTATTCTAATTCCTTTAATTGCACGCAAACCCACTAAAATGTGTCCATCAATTACCTGATAACCCAAATTGCTTTTATTAATATCAGGTGGCAAAATTTTAACGCCATCTTCTTGTGCGCGCATTATATATTCATTAGCTTTATTTTGATTGCCAATATTTGAATTTAGCATAGCGGCATAAAATTCAGCAGGATAATGAACCTGTAAGTATGCTAGCCAAAAGGCGATCATTGTATAAGCAACAGCATGTGACCTGTTGAAACCATAATTGGCAAATTGTTCAATGTAGTCGTATACCCGGGTTGCAACCTGAACAGTCCGCCCGTTTTTTACTGCTCCAGTAATAAATTTAGACTTTTCCTGTTCAATAACCGTTTGATCTTTTTTGGACATTGCTCTGCGTAAAATGTCGGCTTCTCCTAAAGAAAAGCCAGCCATAACACGAGCAGTCTGCATCACTTGTTCTTGGTAAACCAAAACACCATATGTTGAAGACAAAATTGGTTTTAAGCTGGGATCAGGGTATGTGACTTTCTGTATGCCCTTCTTGCGTGCAATAAAAGTTTTGATATTCTGCATTGGACCTGGACGATAAAGTGCATTGACTGCTACCAAATCTTCAAAATTATCTGGATGCAATTCACGCAGAACATTGCGAATTCCACCTGATTCAAATTGAAAGACGAGTTCTGTCTCACCTTTTTGAAAAATACTTAAAGTAGCCGGATCATCTAGGGGGATCTGATTAACATCGATCTTTTTTCCTTGCTCGCGGATCATTTTCTCCGTATCACCAAGAATAGTTAAATTTCTCAAACCTAAAAAATCTATCTTTAACAATCCCAATGATTCAACATATCTTTTGGTTTGCTGAGTTATCGGTATTCCCAATTGTCCTGATTGCAAGCCGGCAATGGCGGCAATAGAATTATCGCTAAGAACTAAACCAGCAGCATGGATTGAATAGTGGCGTGGCAGGCCTTCTAATCCACTTGCCGTTTCATAAAGCAACTTGTTCACGTCATTTGCATTCACCAGCATTTGCATTTTTTTGGATTCTTTATAAGCCTGAGCCAGACTTATTTTGCCTTTTGCAAAAGGTACGCTTTTAGACCATTCACTTAATTGCATTTCTTGGAGACCAAATACTCTGCCAGTATCACGCAAAACTTGCTTAGCTGCCAAAGTCCCAAATGTGAGAATCTGAGCAGTATGATCCATGCCGTATTTATTAAACATATATTTTATGACATCATCACGACGATTATCTGGTATATCCAAATCAATATCTGGCATTTCGTGTCTGGCAGGATTTAAAAAACGCTCAAATAGCAAGTTATATTTAATCGGATCAACCTCTGTGATGTTTAAAGAATACGAAACTAACGAGCCACAAGCTGAACCTCTGCCTGGACCCATCGTAATCCCCACTCGATGACAGTAGTTTACAACATCCCAAACAATCAAAAAGTAATCATCAAAACCCATTTGATCTATTACTTGCAACTCATAATTTAGCTGTTTTTGATAATTAGCAGGTATCTTATGTTGACCAAAGCGTCTTTGTAAACCCTTTTGAGCCAAAAATTGCAGATAATCTTTAGAAGTTGAATATTGATCCTGCTTAAATTTAGGCAAAACTGGGGTTTGAAATACAATTTTTGCATTGCACATAGAAGCTATTTTTTTGGTGTTTTCTAAAGCTTCATCTAAATTTAATTTATGGTAGCGTTCGCTCAATTCCTCAATAGCAGGCAAATAATGTGAGCCAGATTGTTTAGCTAAATCTGTGATATCTTGTAATATTTCTCCTTTTTTAATTGCCTGTAAAGTTTTGCGCAAGAATTGATCACGGGGTTTTAAATAACAAGTATCTTCAACGCTAACTAATGGTAAATCAAACTGCTTTGACAGAGCTTTGATATATTGAATATAATTTTCCTGCTTTTCACTGCCATAGACTCCGATATATAAGGAACTAGATTCAGGAATTAAGCCAACTAACTGACGCAAAAAATCTGTTCCTAAGGACTCATTCTGCATCTGCAAGTTTAATAACTCACTGTGCAAATTTGCCGGTATAATAAATATCAAATCATTTAAATCTTTGGTCAAATCTGCCATAGTTAAAATTTTTTGCTTATTGCCATTGTCTGTCAAAAGGTTAATCCTACTTGATAAGCGCAAGATATTGCGGTAACCCTCATCAGTCTTTGCTAAAGCTATTAGATCATATTGGTGAGCACTGTCAATTAATCCGTTTAATCTTAATTGCATCCCTAAAAGTGGCTTAATACCAACTTTTTGAGCACCTTCAAAAAAATTAACTAGTCCATAGGTTACGTTAATATCAGTTAAACCTACAGCTCCATAACCTAATTTTTTTGCAGTAGTCAGTAAGTCCTTAATTTTTACTGGACTGTCTAAAAGCGTAAAAGAGCTAAGGTTTTGCAATGCAGCGAATTTCATATTCAGGTCACCTTCCATATAAATAAGTATACCAAAAAGCTGTCTTTTGGATTGAAAACGTGCATAATATTTGTTAAAATTCAATGGTATGAAAGAAGGAAACGCTATGGGTCGTTATATCGTAACTATTTGCTGGAGCGTTGTCTACATGTTAATTGTAGGTTTTATTGCCGCTCCACTAACCCAACATGTTTTTAATCTAAGTGAAGCTGCTGTTGTCGGTTTGATTTTTGGTCTGTTATTTGCAGCCATTATTCCCACAATTACGGCTTATTCTTATAAAGACAAAAGTAAGTATTCTAAACTTAAATAACTAAAAAAGTCATTAGCTGATTGCTGATGACTTTTTAGTTAGCTAAAACGATAATTTCGTGAAAAATTAACTTTTGGGTGACCTATAGTCAGAAACTCTTTAAACATTTCCACATAATCTTTATCCAGGGTTTTTTCAATCTTGTTAACGTTGTATTCTGGGTAGAAGCCACCTCCCATAGCACGATAGTTATTAACGGCCAAGCGATATGTTTTTCTTGCCAAAATTGGGTGTCCGTTTAATTCAAGCTTAATTAAACGATCACCAAGTGGTCTTGCAATATCGGCTTCATAATTAAGTGGGTAAAAAAGATCAAAGTTAAAAAGCTGATTGCGATATGCAGGATCAAAAATAATGTTGCCCCCATTTTCTTTAGTTAAAAATTTGAGCGAATATTCGACGATATTGCGTAATTCCTTACCAGTTACTTTAACTATACATAACTGATTTGCAAAAGGATAGTTCAGCAAAATATCACGCATTGAAACTTTTTTATTAAACCCTTGAGCTGTTTCACTCATCAATGCTGTTGCTGAGATATCAGCTTTTGTAAAATACAGTTGCATGTCTTGCAATAAATTAATAAACGGTGAACCCTTAATTCTTGCTTCATTTGCATTCAAAATAAGAGCAGGTTCGTCTAAATAAGCAATTGGCTGGTCAAGCCATTTTTGTGCCTGCTGCTCCAATGATAAACTGGAATCATTAATTTTGCCATCGGGTTCATAGTCTCGAGCGTCAATCAACTCAGTAGACATTGTTATTATTTTCTTTTTTTGTTGGTCAAAATCCAGCACTATCTTGCCAATGGCTTCCCCGCGATAACCCGGTTGCACAATAGCAGTTTTACGTTCGACTAAACTTAGTCTGCGGTGCTGATGCCCTGTCAGCATTACATCGATACCAGGAATTTCATGCAAAATACGATATCCTTCATTTTCCCCTGTGTGTGGCTCTTTTCGTGTTCCTGTGCGAGGATCAGCTTCAAAACCGCCATGATAAAGCACAGCCAAGACATCAACTTTAGGCCTCAAAAAAGCTGTTATCTGCTTAACCTGCTCAAAAGCAGAGATAAACTTTAATCCTGCAACATGCTCTGCCGGCTCCCAGAAAGGCACCCGTTGTGTAGTAATACCAATTATTCCTACCTTTATGCCGTTTTTATTGATAATGATATAATTTTGCCCAAAAGCTGGCAGATCATTTTTCTTAGCCAATATATTACTATTTAAAAAAGGAGCTTTACTGTAAGTTAAATATTTTTTTAAATAGCTTAATCCAAAATTAAAATCATGATTGCCTAGACATCTTGCATCATAATTAATTTGCTTATAGTAAGCTGCAAATGCTTTTAAATTGGCATCATTATTAGACTCATGTACATAAGCCGCTAAAGGTGAACCTTGAAGACAATCGCCTGAATCGGTAACAATTACATTTTCAGCCCCATATTTATCGCGTTGCTGTTTTATTATGCTGCATAATCTGGTCAGTCCAAAAGGAGCAGAATAAGCATTTTGCTTTTGATAGTCCGTGGGGAAAATAAAGCCATGAATATCACTTGAATGTAAGAATACGAGTTTCATTTCACCATTTTCATCTTTCTAAATAAGAAATTACCAGATTTTTCCCGAAATAAAAAAGACACCTGATTTTGGTGCCTTTTAACTATTGGTTGTCATTTGAGTTAGTTTGACTAACAACTTGACGACCCTTGTAATATCCTTTAGGTGAAACGCGGTGGCTTAAGCGATATTCACCAGTGGTTGCATCATAGTGCATTGCTGGTACAGTTAACTTAATATGACCACGACGTGAACGTTTCTTTTGCTTAGAAGTATGTCTTTTAGGAACTGCCATTTAACTGATCTCCTTTTTTGTAGAATTACGATTTTAGGTTGCTTAAAAGTACCCAAAATACTTCACGTTTGTTAATGATACTATTGTATCCTAAATAAATCAAGCTATATTAGTTATTCTTGTCTTGATTATGACCATAAGAACCCCAAAAATAGCCAATTAAAACTCCAATAATGATCATTACTACTAAAATAATGATCAAAGGTAATTTAAACTGGAATAAACCAAAATTAATGGCAACATTGTTAGTATTTAAAACCACGAAAATTACTGCCAATAAGGTTAAAATCAATGTAAAAATGAGCTTAATCTGTCTAGTTTTACTTTTCATACCTTGCACTACTTTCTGGAAGCAAACTTAAGCGACACTTTATCACCTATTGTTGGAAACAGGTTATATAGTTTAGCTAATATTGCTAAACTAACTGGTAAATTAAGCTCGCGCTTATTACTACCAAAGAAATGAACTACTTGCCAGGCAACATCATCTGGATCCAGCATAAATTTTTGTACGCTGTCAGCATAATGCCCGCTTTTATCAGCAATATTAAAGAAATTAGTGTAAACGGGTCCTGGATTAACCGTCATGACTTTAACCCCAAATGGTTTTAACTCCAAACGCAAAACGTTTGAAAATTGAATTACAGCTGCTTTTGATGCACTGTATGCTGCTGATTTTACTGTCGGAACCTTCCCTGCAATTGAACCAATATTAATAATCTGCCCAGACTTTTGCTCCATCATTAATCGACCAGCTAGTCGGCTAAAATACATTAATCCTAAAACATTAACTTGAAACATGGCTGTAACTTCGCGGCGGTTTGATTCTACAAAGTTTTCAAATTTGCCAAAACCCGCACAGTTAACTAAATAGTCCACGTGTTTGGTTAATCTAATAATTTTTGTAAAAGCAGCATCTATCTGGTCGCTTTGACTCATATCAGTCACTATAGTATAAGAGTCAGCTCCTGACAACTCGTGTGCTTCAGAAGCAACCTTTTCCAGCTTTGCCTTATTTCTGGCAATTAAAATAACTGTTGCTCCTCTGCCGGCACTTTCCAATGCGATAGAATGGCCTATCCCACTTGAAGCTCCTGTTATTACCACTACTTTATTTCTAAGAGAATCACTCATCTTTTTCTCCTTTCATCGGAATTACAATTCGGTCGAAATCATTAGCTAATCTAGTATTTGCAAATATTTTTTGTGCCTGGTTTTCCAATTTTTTGGCTTTAACACCTAAATATCTAGCAGAAATATGATTTAAATATAAACGTTTTACATTATTATTACGCGCAATCTTCGCTGCTTCAACTGCCGTAGAATGATAATATGAATGAGCTAAATCTGCCTCATTACCGGCAAAAGTAGATTCATGTACCAAGACATCAGCATTCTGTGCTAATTGTGCTATTGCAGGAGTGGCCCGCGTATCATAAATAATAGTAATAATTCTACCTTTTTTATTAGGACCCAAAAAGTCGTTTCCATCTAATATAGTACCATTATCCAGAACGATTTTTTCACCATTTTTTAGTTTACCAAGTAGCGGGCCATTAGGTACATTATATTGCGCTAGTTTATCCATTAAAAGTTCTCCCGGATGATCATCTTCAACTACCCGAAAGCCAAAACTAGGTACACGATGGGCCAATTTTTCTGTATAAACTTTAAAGCCCTTTTCATGAAAAATCAAACCACCTTCTTCTAGAACAACAAATTTAATAGGATAGCTAATTTTTGTTCGTGAAATTTTTAAAGCTGTCCGTACAAATTGTTCTAAGCCTGCTGGCCCGTATATTGTAATCGGCCCAACATCCCCTTGAAATGATCTAGTTGCTAACAATCCTGGCAAGCCAAAAATATGATCCCCATGATTGTGGGAAATAAATATTTTTGTGACTTTACGCAATCTAATATTGGTTCGTAAAATTTGGTGTTGTGTTGCTTCTCCCACATCAAATAACCAAATCTCATTGATCTCATCAAGCATTTTTAGCGCAATACTTGATACATTACGTTTCTTTGAAGGTTGTCCTGCTCCAGTTCCTAAAAATTGTAACTCCATACTCTACCTATCTAATACCTAGCATTTTCAACTACTTTTTTTACAATTAAAGCACTGTAGTGCTTTGATCCTATTGGTGTTGGGTGCGTTTTATCTTCGTAAAACCAATTTGGATGCTTTTCTGCATATGAATGCCAATTAATTACTTTAAAATTATGGTATTTTTTCGCAACTTCATTCAATAAGTTGTTAACCTCATTTTGCCAAGGTTTGGCCGGTACATAAACGTTTATCCAAAATACTTGTCTTTTATGTCCTAACTGCTTCATTAAATCATCTATATCAGACATTTTAAAAGGACCATTAGTACCTAAACCTATTAATACATTCTTTCCTAAAACATTTTCATTCTGATAATGCTTTAATAAATCGAACGAAACATTCAGTTGACGTGAAATAGCCGCATCAATCACAGCCTTAGGTAACAAATCTTTCAAATCATTGCTAGAACCGGCCATAACTGAATCGCCAATAGCAGTTAAATCAATTTTACGTGCTAATTGAATTTCAATTTGTGAAATACCAAATTTCTCAAAAGATTTTTTTATTGGGTGATTCTTTGCTGCTTGTTTAGCTTCTTTTATTAGTTTAGCCTTTTTTTGCTCTCTCGGACTAATTTCTTGGTATTCCTTAATTAACTCATTATTATCTTTTCTTTGTTGTTTACGATTTGCTCTGATTCTGCGAGCCAACTGGCTTTGATTAAAATTTTGGGCCTTTACAGCAGGAGAAATTAAAATTGCAATGCTACCGGTTAAAAAAATTAAGCCCGTGAGAACTGCTTTCCCTTTTTGAAAGTAATTTTTTGATTTTTTATCAAAAATCTGCTGCAAATATTTTTTAATTTTTGGCCAGGAAATTTTGCCACATGGTCGTTCTACCAATCTATATGCAAGCTCACTTAAAATAACTATTAAAACTAGCTCAATAAAACGATAAAGCAAAACATGATCTGCCATATTGGAAACTTTATCCTCAAAAAAGATCATTACTGGAAACTGGTAAAGATAAATTTCATAACTTCTCGAACCAATCCAATTAAAAACAGGATTCGTGAGCCATTTATTCCAGTGGCTCCCTGGATGTGCAATCACCCCCACCAGTATGGTTGTAAACAACGTGAACAAAAACATGCCGCCCAAATAGGTAAATGCATTCTCTGCATTCATTATGGGAGAAAGAAATAAAAATATGATTTCACAAAAAGAAATCAGACCAATAATATCTAACGTAATAGAATCACTGCGCTTGATATTGCTCTTCAACTTATTCAGTGGCCAAATCACAGCAAGAGCAGCACCCAAGCCCAAAGAAAAGAATCTGGTGTCTGTCCCGTAATAAATGCGATTAACATCAACTCCAGCGCTAAACATTATTGCCATTTCAACTGCTGAAAGTACAGATAAAATTAGTAAAATACTAAAAATGTTTTTTCTTTTTTTGCCATATTTCACTAACAAAAAAATAACTATTGGCCATAATATGTAAAACTGACCGTTAATTGACATTGTCCACAAATGGACAAACGGAGATTCGTTAGCGGCAAAGCGCTCAAAGTAACTTTGACCATTTAAAATCTGCCAAAAATTATAAACGTTGAGCAAGTTGGCCATAACTATTTGACCCAGTTTGACAAGTAAATTACGTTGAAATAAAACAATATATGCTGCAGAAAGCCATAGTACTGCAATCAATGGCGGATATATTTTTTTAATTCTACTCAAATAAAACTTTTTATTATTATAAAAGCCCTTTTCTTCATATGACTTTAGTATTTGGCAAGTTACCAGGTAGCCTGATAAAACAAAAAAAATCGGTACGCCAAGATATCCGCCCACAAAAGTATTAGGATCGAAGTGATATAGAATCACGCCGATTACTGCCAAAGCTCTAAGTCCAGAATATCCTGTAATGTATCGATTTTTTGCCATTTTTTCAAAACTTTTCTATTTATTATTGGACAAATTCAAAGTTGAATGAGCCAATTATTACATCATCGCCGTCAACGGCTCCTTTTTCACGCAGAGCATCATCTACTCCCAGATTTTTAAGTTTCCGAGCTAATCTCATAACACCATCTTGATAGTCAAGATTGGTCCGTTCCACTAGTCTTTCCAGGTTTTTACCTTTGATCTCAAAAACATGTTCTTCTAGTTTTGTGATAGTAAAATCATTCTTTTGCCTTGCTTGATATTTATATTCTTTTACTTCTTGAACAGGCTTTGGCTTCTGCATTGCTTGTTCTTTTTCAACCTGCTCTACCACAGTTGCAGTATCCTGCATTAGCTGCTCAATTCCTTTATGCGTCACACTTGAAATAGCATAAACAGGTGACAGAATTTTCTCAGTTTTCAAATCTTTTTTGAATTGCTTTAATTTTTCATTTGCACCGGGAATATCCATTTGTGTTGCGACAATTATTTCTCTTCTATTCTTTAGATCTTTGTCATAAGTCAAAAGTTCCTGACGAATTGTTTGGTAATCTCGAAGCGCATCCCTGCCATTAGCAGGATCCATGGCAACCAAGTGCAAAATCACCTTTGTTCTTTCAATGTGACGTAAGAATTGTATACCAAGACCAACGCCATGACTAGCTCCTTCAATTAAGCCGGGCAAATCAGCCATCGAAAAATCCCGACCGTCAGGTAAAATAACCATACCCAAATTTGGCGTTAAAGTCGTAAAAGAATAAGCCGCTATCTTGGGCTTAGCTTTGGTTACAACTGATAACAGCGTTGACTTGCCAACAGAAGGGAAACCAACTAGACCAACATCTGCCAAAACCTTTAGTTCTAAGCGCAATACTCGGTCTTCACCAGGTTCACCATTTTCAGCAATTTCAGGAGCTGTATTAACACTAGTAGCAAAGTGAATATTGCCCCGTCCACCTTTACCACCATGTGCTACAACCAATTCTTGTTTATTTTCAGTTAGATCACCAATTTCTTCATTGGTTTCAAAGTCATAAACAGTCGTTCCAATGGGAACTTTAAGATATAAATCCTTAGCTCCCCGACCATATTGAGACTTTATCCGACCATCTTCACCATTTTCTGCCTTGAACTTACGGCGATAACGAAAGTCCATTAACGTTCTCAAACCGCTATCAGCAACAAAAATAATACTGCCACCGCGACCACCATCGCCACCGGCAGGTCCACCATTAGGAACATATTTTTCATGGCGGAAAGCAACCATGCCGTCTCCGCCTTTACCAGCTTGGACTTCAATCTTAGTTTGATCGACAAATGTAGGCATCTAGATTCTCCTTCCGTCTTTCTTAACTATATTACTATACCACAAAAAGTCTGGTCAATTGCGGTAAAAATCAATATTACAAGGTCAATTTAACTGTCTGAGCCTGGGGTAATGTTAAACCTGCAGAACGTAATTCATCGATTGAGGCTTCTTTAATTTTTTTCAAAGAGCCAAATTTTCGTAAAAGCTTATTTCTGCTTTTCGGTCCGATCCCTTTAATTGAATCTAGCTTGCTCGATAAAGCATTTTTAGCATGAGTCCTTCTATGAAAGGTAATTGCAAAGCGGTGTACTTCATCTTGAATTCTCGTCATTAAATAGAAACCTTGAGATTTCGGATTCAAGGGTATTAGTTTCAAAGGCACACCATTAATCGGATCTCCATATAAAAGGTGGTTGGTTCTGTGTTTATTATCCTTGACCATACCAGCTACTGGAATATTAAGGTTCAGCTCATTGCGTAAAATATCTTCACAAGCATCTACTTGAATTTGACCACCATCCATCAATATTAGATCTGGCATTGGTTTATGTTCCTTAAGTAGTCTGCTATATCTTCTGCGAACAACTTCACGAGTATTACGAACCTCATCGCCACCATTTTGATGCTCAACTTCACCCTTTAATTTATATTTACGATAAGAATTTTTATCTGGTTCACCGTCTTTAAAAACAACTAAGGCTGAAACCGGATCAGCTCCTTGGATATGTGAGTGGTCAAAGCTTTCAATGATATGACCATATGGCAAGCCTAAAGAATCAAAAATTTCTTTCTGTGCACCCTTTGTTTTTCTATTACCTAATTCTAATAAGCGAAACTTTTCATCCAGTTTAAGCTTTGCATTGTCTTTTGCCATATTTAACAAAGAACGTTTTTGACCTCTTTTTGGCGTTCTCACTGGCACATGCAAAACTTCACTCAGTGCCTCATTGTCAATTTTGGCAGGTACTAAAACTTCTTTTGGCAGTATTCGATTCTTTTGCCCATAAAATTGAACAACAAAGGAAGCAAATGTGTCCTCAGGATCATTAGTATCAGTCAGTGGATACATTCTTGTTTCACTTCTAAGTAACTTGGCTTGCCGCAAAAAGAAAATTTGAATAGCTATCCATGATTTATCAACATAAAAATTAAAAATATCACGCTGAGTGTTGTCATTTGAGATAATTTTTTGCTTTTCAACGGTTTCTTCAATGTAATTAAGCTGGTCTCGAATTTCAGCTGCTCGCTCAAATTCAAGATTTTTAGAAGCAGCTGTCATTTTTTCATTAAGATCTTTCTTAACCCAACCAATATCTCCATTTAGAAAGCTTTTAATCTTTTTTATTTGAGCATCATAAACTGATTTTGGCACCTTTTTAAAACATGCTCCTAAGCATTGCCCCATATGATAATATAAACATGGTCTGCCTTGCTTACCATGACAACGTCTCAGAGGAAAAACTTTTTGAATAAACTTTAGGGTCGCCTGTGCAGCATAGACATTAGGATAAGGCCCAAAATAATAGCCCCCATCTTTTCTAATAATACTGGTTAATTTAGTCTGGGGATCACGTTCATTAGTAATTTCAATATACGGGTAGCCTGTTCCCTGTTTTAGCTGCACATTGTAATATGGCTGGTATTTCTTGATAAGCGTGACCTCAAGCAAAAAGGCCTCTTTATCAGTTGAAACAGTGATAATATCATAATCACGAATGTTTTCTACTAATTCAGCTCTTCTGCCCACTTGAGTACTTTTAAAATAGGAGCGCACTCTACTCCTAAGATTTTTCGACTTGCCAACATAAATTACCTTACCATTTACATCTTTCATTAAGTAACAGCCAGGCTTAGCAGGCAAAAGCTTTAATTTATTTTCAATTAACTGAGTTGCCAAAAAATCACTCCCCCAAATTCGCTATCATATTTTAACATACAATTTATGGTTTAAAATTCGCTTTTGCTTAGTAGGACTTTGAATATTATAAAATTATAATTTCAGAATATAACTTTACATAATTAAATTTATTTAAAACTAACAAATTAACGTATTTTCTGGCTTGTGCTTTTGTTTTTTATTATAATTAAGATCAGAAAGGAAATATTATTATGGGTTTAACTTTTAAAAAACAAGACGAATTAGAAAAATTATTCGACAAATTTGCCACTGTGCCTGAAGATAAAAAGAAAAAATTAGCAAAAAACAAGGAAAAAGTAGACAAAGATAAAAGCAATTAAAAATGGTTCTCCAATGAGAACCATTTTCTCTTGCAAATTTTACAGGTTTTGTTCAATCCATTGCCATACTTCTTGGACATGCAGTTTTTGGACAGAACTAAAAGTAAGAACTTCAACATTATTATGATTTAAATCAAATTTTCGTTTTAAAATAGCAAGCACTTGATTTTGCTGATTTTTCTTAACCTTATCAATTTTAGTACAAACTACAAGAATAGGAATATTTAGATATAGTGCATAGTTATACATAGCCACATCATTTTTAGTAGGCTCATGTCTAGCATCCACTAAGATAATTAATCCCTGTAAGTTTGCCCTAGTTTCAAGGTAATCTTGAATCATCATACCAAACTGTTCGCGCTTTTTTTGCGAAACTTTGGCATACCCATATCCTGGCACGTCAACCAAATAAAAGTCTTGATTGACTAAATAAAAATTAAGTGTTTGCGTTTTTCCGGGTTGTGCAGAAGTGCGCGCCAAGTTTTTGCGATTTAATAATGTATTTATTAAACTTGATTTACCCACATTAGAACGCCCAGAAAGTGCAATCTCGGGCAAATTATCAGTTGGATATTGATCTTCCCGCACAGCACTAATTGCATATGAACTCTCTTTAATGATCATTAGCTGCCTTTATTTCATCATCATTTTCCTGATCATCATCTTTACGTCTTGTTACATGCGGTTCGGCATTTTTTTCAATGACATCTTTAGTAACTTTTACGTTCTCAATATCAGGCTCACTTGGCGTTTTATACATGATACCCATCATTGCATTTTCAATTATTGTCCGCAAGCCACGTGCTCCCATATTACGGTCAATGGCCAAATCCGCAATAGCTTTTAAAGCATCCGGGGTAAATTCTAAGTTAACCTGATCAAGCGACATCAATTTTTTATATTGCTTTACCAGCGCGTTCTTAGGTTCAGTTAAAATTCTAACTAAATCGTTTCTATCTAACTTATCTAAGGTAGCAATAATAGGAATACGACCAATAAATTCGGGAATCAGCCCAAATTTAACCAAGTCCCCTGTCGTTAAATGTTTAGTCCAAGAATCATCTTGCACTTTATTAAGCTCATTTTCAGCACTGAAACCGATTACTTTTTTACCTAAACGACTTTTGACAATTTGTTCGATACCATCGAAAGCTCCACCAACTATAAATAAAATGTTAGTGGTATTTATCTGTATTAATTCTTGTTGAGGATGTTTACGACCGCCTTGTGGTGGAACGGAAGCAATAGTACCTTCCAAAATTTTCAATAATGATTGCTGAACGCCTTCACCGGAAACATCTCTAGTAATTGAAACATTTTCAGACTTTTTAGAAATTTTATCAATTTCATCAATGTAAATTATTCCCCGTTCTGCACGTTCGATGTCATAATCTGCATTCTGTAATAATTTAAGTAAAATGTTTTCAACATCTTCACCAACATAGCCTGCCTCAGTTAAAGTAGTTGCATCAGCTATGGCAAAAGGCACATCTAAAATACGGGCTAAAGTTTGAGCCAAGTATGTTTTACCTGAACCAGTTGGTCCAATCAAAGCAATATTTGATTTTTGCAATTCAGTCGAAGAATCCACATCCATTTGTGTAACACGTTTATAATGATTATAAACTGCAACTGATAAAATCTTTTTTGCACGCTCTTGGCCAATAACATACTGGTCAAGCTGCTTTTTAATTTCCATTGGTTTAGGTAAATCCTGTGCCTTTTTTAAAGAATCAGATTTCAATTCATCGTCAATAATCTTTTTAGATAAATCTACACATTCATTACAAATATAAACCCCGTTGCCAGCAATCATTTTTTTAACTTGATCTTGTGTTTTGTCACAAAAGGAACATCTAATAACCTCTTGATCAGTAAATTGTGATGCCATTCTATTCCTCCTTGTATCTACAAGTCTAAGGTTAGCATAAAATACGGGTGGTATAGGAATTATATGCTTATAAAATAAAAAGGCAGTATGACACCACCTTTTTACTCAGATTTTAAAACTCTACTTTTTATCAGACTTGTTTTCGTCTTTTTTAGTCTTAGATTTAGAAACTTGTTTTGCGTTGTCAGCAACAATATTAATAGCCTTACGAACATTAATGTCATGTGAAAGCATATCATCAGTCAGAGTATTACGGACAGTTTTTTCATCCATGTTATATTCACTAGCCAAGTTTTTTATTTCCTTGTCAATTTCTTCTTTGGTGGCTTTAATGTCCTCTTTTTTGACAATTGCCTCAAGTACTAGGTTAGTTTTAACTCTTTCTTCAGCATCTTTACTAAATTGTGAACGTAATTGATCTTCTGTAGTATTAGTTATCTTGTAATATGTCTCAGGGCTAATACCTTGACGCTGCATATTTCCTAAATATTGATTCATTTGCGTATTGATATCTTCTTGAATCATAGCATCAGGAATTTTATCAATAGTAGCATTGGCAACAGCACCTTCAATTGCCGCTTGTTCAATTTCGTCTTGTGCCGCTTCTTCCTTTTGCGCCTTTAAGTCCTTCTTGATCTTTTCTTTTAAATCATCAAGAGTTTCAACTGAGTCATCTACATCTTTAGCAAATTCATCATCTAATTTTGGCAACTGTTTTGATTTAACTTCGTGAACTTTAGTAGCAAAATGAGCTTCCTTACCAGCTAAATCTTTTGCACCATAATCTTCTGGAAATGTTACAACTACATCTACTTCATCGCCAGCTTTGTGACCGATTAATTGATCCTCAAAACCAGGAATAAATGTATTTGATCCTAATTCAAGAGAGTAGTCCTCTGCTGAACCGCCATCAAAAGCTTTACCGTCAACTGTTCCTTTATAGTCAATGGTAACTGTATCACCCTTAGCTGCTGCACTCTTCTTCAATACTAACTCGGCATTCTTTTCACGCTCTTCTTTTAGTTTAGCATCAATATCTTTAGCATATACTCGGGTATTTTGCTTAGGCACTTCAATTCCTTTATATTCGCCAAGTTTTACCTCAGGTTCAACAGTAACAGTGGCTTTCATTTGCCAATCTTTACCCTTTTCCATTGAAACAGGTAAAATTTGTGGTTGACCTACAGCCGCAATATCAGCTTCTTTAAGTGCTGACTCATAGGCATCAGGTAAAACAATATTCAATGCATTTTCATACAATGATTCTTCACCATAATATTGATCAAAAATCACGCGCGAAACATGTCCCTTTCTAAAGCCAGGAACGCGCAAACTGTTCTTTACCCTCCTAAATGCTTGATCTAGCCCACGCTTTACATCAGTTTGGGGAATATCAAAAGTAAGTTCACCGGTAGTTTTATCGGTCTTATTCCATTTTACAGACATTAATTAAATACCTCCAATGTCAAGTTAAATTGCATCTTTACACACTAAATTATCTTACATTAAACGGTCGCAAAAAACAAACTTAGACAAAAAAAGATGTACTTCTATGAAGAAGTACATCTTTTTAAACTGTTTTTAACGAACTAGTCAAGAATTTCAGTAACTTGACCAGCACCAACAGTACGACCACCTTCACGGATAGTGAACTTAGTACCCTTTTCAATGGCTGCTGGTTTGATTAATTTAACAGTAAACTCTGTGTTATCGCCAGGCATAACCATTTCAGTACCCTCTGGTAATTCAATTTCACCAGTGATATCAGTAGTGTGGAAATAGAATTGTGGACGGTAGTCTGAGAAGAATGGGGTATGACGTCCGCCTTCCTCTTTCTTCAATACGTAAACTTGTCCTTTAAATTCGTGGTGAGTTTGAATTGAGCCAGGTGCAGCTAAAACTTGTCCACGAACAACTTGATCACGGTCGATACCACGAAGCAATACACCAACGTTATCTCCGGCTTCACCTAAGTCCAAAGTCTTGTGGAACATTTCCAAACCAGTAACAACTGATTTAAGAACTTTATCTACCAAGCCGACAATTTCAACTTCATCACCAATCTTAACTGTACCACGATCAATACGACCAGAAGCAACAGTACCACGACCAGTAATAGTGAAGACATCTTCAACTGGCATCAAGAATGGCTTATCAGTTTGACGTTCAGGAGTTGGAATATATTCATCAACTGTGTCCATCAACTTCATGATAACTTCTTCTTGTTCCTTGTCACCTTGTAAAGCTTTTAATGCTGAACCACGGATAACTGGAATATCATCACCTGGGTAATCGTATTCAGTTAACAAGTCACGAACTTCCATTTCAACTAAGTCGATCAGTTCTGGGTCGTCAACTAAATCAGTCTTGTTCAAGAAAACAACGATGTAGTTAACACCAACTTGACGAGCAAGTAAAATGTGTTCACGAGTTTGTGGCATAGGACCATCTGTTGCGGCAACAACTAAGATAGCTCCATCCATTTGGGCAGCACCGGTAATCATGTTCTTAATGTAGTCGGCGTGACCTGGGGCATCCATGTGGGCGTAGTGACGATTTTCAGTTTCGTACTCTACGTGAGCGGTATTGATAGTAATACCACGTTCCTTTTCCTCTGGGGCTGCATCGATTTCTGAATAATCTTCTGCTTTAGCCAAGCCCTTTTCTGATAAAACTTTAGTAATAGCCGCTGTTAAAGTGGTCTTACCATGGTCAACGTGACCGATAGTACCAATGTTTACGTGTGGCTTTGTTCTAACGTAATGTTCTTTTTCTGCCATTAAAATGACCCTCCTGTAAATTTGCAAGAAGTCCGTTGAGTAAGTAACGGATAGTTCTCTGTTGAATATTGTACTACTTTCATTGGCAAATGCCTAGTATTTTAATGCATAGAGCCATGCCTAATGAAAACGTCCTTTGCTATTATACTAAATACTTTGAAAAAGTAAAGGCATTTCATCCAATTTTATTCGGATATATTATTATCGATTTTCTCAAACAGCTTTTGATTACTTCTACCATCGTGATTATCAATATAAGAAGCAATATCACTAGCAAAACTGTCAGGATCATCAACATACTTATTTAGTTTAGGATAAAGACTGCCTAAAATCAAATTAACTTCGCCTAACACAGCCGGAAGTTGACTAGGCTGGTGGTAGTACCGTGAACCAATGCCAGAAACAACTTCACGATACACCGGCTCCTTTTCAAGTAAATTTATTTTTTGGGGAATAAATTCCTCTTCTTGCCCTAATACCAGAACTTTAAATTTATTTTTTAGACCGAGCCTGAATAAATCTTCACATAAAACTAGTCGAACTGCGAAATTTAAACTCGGATCAATCAATAAACTTTGGGCAAAATTTTTAAAGTTAGATAAATCAAGTTTAAATAGCTGATCGTAGTCGTATTTTGTTGGTTTAGCTTTTTGCCTAAAAGTAACCATTATTTTCTGTTGAACTGTTGAGTTAACTGGTTCTACCGAATATGGCAATTCATAGTCAGTAATATTTTTAACTTCTAAAGCCTCAATTAAAAAATGATTTTCACTTAAAATTTTACTATATTTAGCGAAAATTTCCGAATCAGTAAAAAGATCTTTTTCTTCTTTAATTAATTCATAGGCAGAATAGCTTTGCTTGTTCTTAAGATAGAAATCGCATAAATTAAGAACAACTTCGTTACTGTGACCATCCCTTAAAGCTTCTTCAAGATTTTGAATAGCCTGAACCATATCGCCATTTGCTTCATTTCTTTTGGCCAGATTAATTAAATTTTTTTGACTCAGTGACGTCATCATTTATCTTTCTTGATAATTCTTTGACCGGTTTTATTAACATCAACTGGGTGATGAATTTCCTTTTTTGGTGCATCATTTTTGCTATTTCTCTTTTGCATAGCCCGATGCCGGTTTTGGTTTACCTCCATTACTACTGGCAAAACTACTGGCCGTCTATTTGTTTTGCGATAAAGAAACTTTTCTAAATCATTGCGCACATCTTGCTTAATCTCTGTCCAGTCAAATTTTTTGTGCTCAAAATTATTATTAATGGTCTTTTTAATCAGCTCAATGCTGTCGCGCATTAACTGCTGATTGGCCTTAATGTAAACAAATCCTCTACTTGTAACCTGTGGCTGAGCAATAATTTTTTTCTTGCGACGATCAATAGTCACCACTGCAATAAAGATGCCATCATCAGATAAAACCTCGCGATCGCGTAAAACAATATTGCCGACATCACCAATTCCGGAACCATCAATCATTGTGTCGTCTCCGGGAACAGGATCCGTCAAATAAAGCCGTTTTTGATTAAAGTCATAGCTTAAGCAATCACCATTTTTAGTGATAAAAATATCTTCTTTCTTGAGTCCTGCTCTGATTGCCAAATCTTTGTGAATTTCTAATAATCGATATTCGCCAATTACAGGTATTAAAAAATGTGGCTTTATAATGTCAATAAGCAGTTGTAAATCACGACCAGTGGCATGTCCACTGGTATGTTTTGCTTTACCTAATTGAATTACAGTCCCACCAGCACGATAAACCATATCGCTAGTTTGAGCCACAATAGTCTCTACTGCGTGAGAAGGCGTTGTGGCAATAAAGACCAAGTCTCCCTTGTGAATTGTAATCATACTGTGACGTTTTTTGGCCATCTTTTGCAAGGAATTTAAAGGCTCACCCATTTGACCGGTTTCAAGAATAACCGTTTTTTCATCCGGAGTTTCTTTTAAATCCTTAACGCGCATCAACAAGCCTTTAGGAACATTCAAATAGCCAAGATTCATGGCGGTGCGGACTATTTTTGCCAAGTCCCTGCCCGTCAACAAAACGTGTCTGCCAGTTTTATAAGCGGCATTTAGTACTTCCTGAATTCTAATCAGATTAGATGCTTTGGCAGCGACGATTACTCTGCCCTGGGCATTACGAAAAACATTTGTTACGTAATCGCCAATTTCCTGCTCGGCAACATTAGGCAAAGATGCCTCTGCATTTGAGGAGTCACTTAAAAGTGCCAAAACTTTCTTTTGTCCAATTTCTGCCAATCTGTCTAAATCCGTACGGTATTTAGGAGCTGCTGAAGGATCAAACTTAAAATCTCCAGTATAAACAACTTCTCCTGCAGGAGTATGCACATCTATTCCTAGCGAATCTGGAATAGAATGAGTAGTCGGGAAAAATGATATATTAGCATTTTTAAAATCAATCTCTGTTTCAGCATCAATCACGTGGAAGAGACTGTTTTTACAGCGCTTATTTTCCCTTTTAACTGTTATTTTTGCTAGTTCAATTGTAAGTTGTGACCCAAAAACAGGTATATCATACTTTCTTAAAATATAAGGCAAAGCTCCAATCGAATCAGCATGTCCGTGTGTTAAAAAGATACCGACCACCTGATCACCATATTGCTCAAAAAAGTCTAAATCTGGAATAACCAGATCAATTCCAAACAATGTGCTGTCAGGATATTTAAGACCAGCATCAAGAACAAAAATTTCATCATTAACTTGAACAGCGAACATGTCTTTTCCTTGTTCACGAACGCCGCTCAAAATCATAATTTTAACTTGATCAGTCATTATATTTCCTTTTCTTTAATTTGCTATTCAGTTGTTATTTATGGATCATGTGATCACAACGTAAAAAGTATCTTTTTTTATTCTAGCATAAAAAGTTATTTTGACAAAAATAAAAAAGCCGATTCCTAATTTGAACCAGCTTTTTTGACATTTCAATTAATTAACGACGCAAACCTAGCTTCTTGATTAATTCACGATAACGATTAATATCCTTATTTTGTAAATAACGAAGTAAGTTACGACGGTGACCGATTTTCTTCAATAAACCAACATAAGAATGATGATCATGTGAATGATTCCTCATATGTTCAGTCAGGTTGTTAATATCTGTAGTCAAAATGGCTACTTGAACCTCAGTTGAACCTGTATCACCTTCGTGAGTCGCAAATTTTTTAATTATTTCATCTTTTTCTGCTTTTGAAATTGCCATATTATTTTCACCTTTCACTAGAATAATTGCCGTTAACAACGTTAACCGTCAGGTGTGAGCGCGCAAACAGCGTTAACGGTTCACAACAATAGTATAATACAGACAAATTTTTTAAAAAGCAAGTATTATTTATCTTGCATCTACAATTATCTTTCAGTATAATCTATAAAGTAGAATTACGATCAATGGAGGTGAAATTTATGCCACAAATCAAATCAGCTATTAAGCGTGTTAAGACTCAAGATGCTACAAGAAAGCGCAATGCTGCTCAAATGAATCAGTTGAGAACTGCAGTCAAAAAGTTCAAGACTGCTCAAGCTGCTGGTGCTGAGAACGCCTCCGAATTACACGTAGCTGCTGCTCGTGCATTAGATAAAGCTGCTTCTAAAGGTCTTATTCATAAGAATAAAGCTAACCGTGATAAGAGCCGTTTAGCAAAACTCGCAAAATAATGATCTTGCTTAATTAATAATTTAAAAAGACAGAAATGAAATCATTTCTGTCTTTTTATTTACCAAAATTTATACGCTGAGAATAAACAGTTTTAAAAAATTGTTTTCTTGGTATTGTCCGCTCTTATAATTAAAATCCAACTTAATTGCTTGTTTTAATAATTTTGCTACTTTGCCTAGTGATAATCTATTTTTAAGAGCCAACTTAACGCGATAAGGATGTACTCCCAAAGTTTGCACAATTTCAGCTTCACTGCGACCTCTCTCACTAAGTACCTTAACAATCAAAATCATTTCCAACTGATTTTCAAACACCGCAAGAATCTGTATTGGATTATTGCCGTTGTGCAACTGATTACTTAATCTTGCCAGAGCTTCCTGGTAATTGTTACTTAACGCTGAATCCAATATAGCAAAAATATTTTGCGCTAAAGACAAATCAACATTTTTTTCGACTAATTCAGTCGTGATTTTTTTATTGTTCGCAACCATTTTCAGTTTATTGTAATTACCTAAAACAGTATCTAGAACTTGATCGCTGCGTTCTAATAAAAGATTTAGAGCAGAACTTGTAATTTGATACCCTTCCGTGGAAATCAAATTTCTGACAGTTTTACTCAATTCAAATGGTCTGATTTTAGTTTCCACCACATTAAAATTTTTGGTAATAAGCTTTGTTATTTTCTTGCGCCGATCAATTTTTTCATATGAGGCAATAATTACTAAAACATCATCCAGCTCTGCAATATTTGCAAAAACATTCTGCAACTTTGAAATTTGCTTTTGGAATTTTTTAGGAACTTTGGCAGTTAAAAAAAATGGATTTTTAATTGTTATTATTTTTTTTTGACTAAAAAGGCTCGACTCAGTGAGATCAGCAATTAATTCATCTAATCCTTCTGAATCGCAATCAACAGAAACTTTTTCATATGCGGAGAATTCTGTTTCATGAATATATGAATCAGCAAGATATTCATTTAAGAAAGCGTCGTTGCCACTAATCAGGGTATGAGCAACTTTCGTATTAGAACCTTTAAATAAAGAAAGTAATGTCATTTTTTTATCACCGGTAAAAATCTCTTAAATTTGGGCCTCGTAAAAGCACCATAAGTCCAAGTAATCATACCACAGTCTTGAGTCGATGCCCACGGAATATGTTGAGCCTGCAAAGTTTCAATTGTCTCTATGTGAGGATGACCAAAACGATTCTTGCGACCAGCAGAAATAAAAACTCTCTCTGGATGTAGAGCTTTTAAGAATTCTTTATTTGAAGCAGTACGACTACCGTGATGACCTAGTTTAAAGTAATCTGCATGCAAATGATATTGATTTATAATTTCCAACTCTCCTTCTTGGCCTAAATCTCCAGTAAAAAGCCACCTTTTACCTGCCAGTTTAAATGTTAGAGAAAGAGAATCTTCATTTTTACCTATGCCTGGCTTAAAAGGATAAACGGTCTGAAAAGATATTTGAGAATCATTAACTTTATTCCCGGCTAACAATTGTCTAATTTGGCTTTTCTTGATTTTGCCAATGATCCTTTTTTGAAAAGAAGGATTTTGAATCAATCCTTGGGCTATAAATAATTTTTTAACTTTGATTTGACTCAAAAGTGGTCTCAAATCACCTACATGGTCTGCATCTTGATGCGTAATAAATATCCCATTAATTTTGCTTATACCTTGAGCCTTCAAAAATGGCAGTGTAATTTTATTAACCTGGGGGTTTATTTTTTGGCCGTTAAAATTAAGTTTTCCGCCGACGTCTATTAAATAAACCTTTCTAAAAAATGGAGTAGAAATAAAAATACTGTCACCTTGACCAACATCAATAAAAGTCACCTGACCCTGCAACGGAAAATGAATTGTTAAAAAAATCAGTCCGTATGTAAATAAAAGGCAGCTTATAAAATTTTTCGTTGTTTTTTGACAGTTGTGCTTTTCATTTATCCGAATCAATATGATAGACGTCATAATTAATAAAAACAGGCATTGCCACCAGTTTATTTTGCCAAATGTTAAAAGACCAATTTTGCTATTAGAAATTTGTGCAATTACTTTTTCTCCTTGCTTAAGTACTCTTTCAATTAAAAAACTGCATTTTGGACTAATACTAAAGAGCAACAAATTTAAAAAAGTTAACGGCATCACGACCCAATTGAAATAGGGCACAATTAACAAATTGAAGAAAACGGTTAGTAGATTAAATTGAAAAAAATAAAATAGAAGCAAGGGCAACAAAAGATTATTTAAAGAAAATGACTGCTTAAATTTAGTCATATGGTTAGTCATTCCCAAGCCCAAGGCTAAAATATAGCTCAAAATTGCACCAGTGTTCATCATCAAACGAGGATCGAAAATCAAGTGCAAAACAGAAGTAAGTCCAAGTAAATCACTTTTGTTAATTTGTAATTTATTTATACTAAGAAGCTGACCCAAAATATAGGTCAAACTTGCTCTAATAAAGCCTACTTGACCATTACTGAGAAAAATTCCTATAAGCAAAATAATTAAACAAAAAACAAATGTCTCTTCTTGAGTTAATTTAAAAAAATAACAACAGGTACTGATTAACAGTGTATAGATACCAACATGCAGACCGGAAATACTCAGAATATGAATTACACCAAGATCACGATAATTATTCAGTATTGATTGAAATCTTTGACTGGGATTCTCACCTAATATTAGTTCACTACTAAAAAAAGATATGATTGGGGGCATTTTTTGCAAAAAAACTTTTAATTTGAACCGCAAATGATGTAAATAATTCCTGAGACCACGCTTTTCAACTTTAACTTTATAGCTGGTCAATTTGACTTCTTGAGTAATATTTTTAGAGCGATAGAACCTTTGCAAATCAAATTGGCCATAATTAGAAACGGCTGCAATCGGATTTATATCACCAGCTAAATTATAAAGTACAACTTTGTAACCTAATTTCAATTGTTTTATCTGGCTAGAATTTATTTTTCCAGAAACTTTTATTTTACCGCCTGCTGCTTGGCCATCAACTGTAAACCAATCGTCAAAAATTTCTACTTGATCAGGATAAAAAACTATTATTGACCTGGGTCTGATGGTAAAGTTAGTTTGCTTTTTATCAATGTAAGTAACAAAAAAAGTTACGCAAAGAACAACGAGAGAAAACCATTTTAAAGAATTGAACTTATAAAAAAGCAAATATGAAAGATAAGATGCTATTAATAGACAGACTAGCTTTTGCATTAGGCTATTGCACTGATAGTACAAGAAACTTAAGTCAACCAATAATAAAGCTAATACAAGAAAAAAACCGGGTTTTAGGACATCAAACTTCCAATTGGTCTTTAAGGGCGACAAAAGTTTTTTCTCCAATTCCAGATACTTGTTTTAGTTCTTCTATGGATTTAAATTGACCGTTTTTTTGACGATAAGCAAAAATTTGCTGTGCTTTTTTCTCTCCAATACCATTAAGTTGCTGTAATTGTGCTACATTTGCAGTATTAATATTCACTTTATTGCTGGCAGTCGTTTGGCCATCTTTGTTATCACTAATTTCAGCGGAAACCGAGCTAGAGGTACTAGATGAAACTGATTCTACTACTTGCTCTGCTTTAATTTTTTCACCTTTATAAGGAATATGAATTTTATCCTGGTCTTCTAATATCAAAGCACGGTTAACCCTTTTCAACTGAGCGTTGCTTTTAGTACCTCCTGCTGCAGCGATCAGCTCATTTAATCTTGCGCCACTTTTAAGTGTGTATACTCCTTGATGGTTAACGGCACCTGATATATCACAGGTGACACTTTTAGGCTTAGCTGCAGCAATTCTTTCTGTTTTTGTTTCCCCTGAATTCGTTTTGTCAGTCAAATCGTCATTACTGTCTTTTTTACTTTGCAAAAGCTCAGTACTTTCATCGTTAAAATCATTAATATTTTCATTAGAATTCGATTTTTTGACTTCAAACCAAAAAACAACCATTAAACATGCTAATCCAATAAAAAAATACGTTTTATGCTCATCAATAAATGTTTTTATTCTTTCCCAATCCATTATTTCAACTCCTATTTTTAAGTACGCAAAAAAGCCCAAAAAACATTTGGACTTTTTTGATATTTATCAATAATTTTCTTGTAAATAATGGAGTGCATCTTCAAAGGTACGCACAGGAACAATTTTCATCTTGGTTCCAATTTGCTTGGCTGTCTTTTTAGCAAGCAAATAATTACTTGAACTTTTTTTCATCCCGGCTGTATCAACAGGTGCAAAAAAGACTTCAGCACCAGCACGATCAGCAGCCACAACTTTTTTATCAACGCCACCAATCATACCCACTTTCCCTGATGGACTGATTGTCCCAGTTCCTGCAATCTTATGACCTTTAGCTAAGTGCTTGCCTGAAAAAACTTCATAACTGGTCAAAGTGAACATTAATCCGGCTGATGGTCCCCCAATTGCACCGGCATTGATTGTAACTTTTGGTTTTGTCTCAACCTGTATATGTTCTACCAACTGTATTCCTATTCCAGGTTTGCCAGTTCCTTCAACATTAACAATTTTTCCTTTAAAATTGATTTTTTTCTGTTCTCGCAAGACATTAATTTCCGTTTTAGAGCCTATCCTCTTTTTTTGAAAATAACTGATCATTTCTTCCGTAGAGTGAAATTGATGACCATCAGCACCTAAGACAGTATCTCCGACTTGCAATTTGCCTTTAAAACTTGAGCCTTTTTGCACCTGCATAACATAAACACCTTTATAGTGCAGTTTAGGTTTTAGTCCCGCCTTTTTGGCCGCATAGTAAATTGCATTTTGTTGACTAGTTTGCATATACCAATTCTGTAATTCTTGGTATTGGCTGCTATTTGAATTACCTAGCAATTCACTCTTTGGAATACGACTAGCATGTTTTTGGGTAAAACTGAAAAGATATTCCCATACTGTTGCCGGCTGACTAGTTTCACTGACTGTCACTAAATAGAAATTACTTGGCGGCTTAACCTCACTTTTTACAAATTGACCAATTGAAACAGCACTGCCTGGCATTTCAATATAATAGTTTGTTGGCCAATTTAAGCCAATAAAAACGAGAAAAAAAGTCAGAATTATAAGTAACCATTTTCGGGTTTTTGAAAACTTCTTGTTCACTTTCTTTTCTTTATTCATGCTTGCTATAACCAATTTTTTCTTTCAATGCCTGTGCCGCTTTAGTCGGCAAGAAACTGCCAAAATCACCATTAAACTGCGCAATTTCTTTTATAATACTGGACGCAACAAAGCTATTTTCCGGCTCAGTAAAAAGCAAAACGGTACTTATGTCGCTTGCCATTTTTTTATTCATTTCGGCAATCTGCTGCTCAAATAAAAAGTCTGTAGTATTTCTTACGCCACGTATAATTGTATTTGCGCCTAAATCATGTGCAACATTAACAGTAAGCTGGTCAGGCTTTAGCAGCACTTGAACATTTTTTAGACCTTTGACGGCATCATTAATCAAGTCTGTTCTTTCTTTATTTGTAAAAAGATATTTTTTAGCAGTATTGACCATTACCACTACATAAACCTTGTCAAATATCGCAGCAGCTTGATTAATTATATCAACATGACCGTTAGTGATGGGATCAAAACTCCCTGGAAATATTGCTACACTCATTACTATTCCTTTCGATAAAAACGAACGATGGTTTTACCCAGGTGCTTTTCTTTAATTAGCTGAAAGCTACTGATTGTTTTTAAAGCCGTTTGATCATCAGTTTCAGCCACTACTACTGACCCATTATTCAACAACTCCAGGTCAACCATTTTTGCCATATCCGTCGAAATTTTCTGTTTAGCATAAGGTGGGTCTAAGAAAACAAGATCAAATTTCTGCTTTCCCTTGGCAAATTTGTTCAAAGCAGCATTACTGGACATTTTATATATTGAAAAACGTTCAGGCTCTTTTGTCAAAGCTACGTTTTTACGAATAACGTTAACGGCCTGATAATTAATGTCAACTATAACTGCATGAGAGCATCCCCGAGAAACAGCTTCAATTGCTAGAGCGCCACTTCCCCCATATAAATCTAAAACTGCTCCACCGTTAAAAAATTGACCTAACGAATTAAATAGAGATTCTTTAACCTTGTCACTTGTTGGTCTTGTTATTTGGCTTTTAAGAGTAAATAAATTGCGTTTGGCATACTTTCCGGAAATAATTCTCATAATAGTTGTTCTGTATCTTCCTGACGTTCTTGTAATGCTTTTTCGGCTTCTTGGGCTAATTCTGTAATTTGCTTTTCAATATGATCGCTGGAAAGATCAATTTGATTCCAAGTTGATTTTTCTACTTTTTTAACAAAATCAAGTGAATTCAAATCTTGGCATACTTGCTCACTTTCTTTTTTATTGACATATAAAATACAATAAGCAAATTTTTTAGAAAAATAAACAATGTCACCATATCGTCTCAATTTATATTGATCACTAATTGAATTTAAATAAACAGTAAGACTTTGTCTTTGAATAATATTTTTATTAGCTAAATCTTCTTCAACGCCCATTTGCAAACCTTTCTTCATTTTTAATTCGTTCATTTGCTGATATATTCAACACAATTCCGATAGCTGCTGACAAAATTATTAAAGACGATCCTCCATAGGAAATAAATGGCAGCGTGACCCCGGTAATGGGTAATAAACCGAGTACAGCACCCACATTAAAAACTGTCTGTGTAAAAATAATTGTTGTTACTCCAAAACATACTAAAGCATTGAATTGTGAGCTTGCATGAATACCAACTTCCATAATACTCCAAATTAAATAAAAAATTAGACCAATTACTAGCAGTGCACCGATAACCCCTATTTCTTCTGCAATTACTGCTAAAATGAAGTCTGTATAAGGCTCGGGCAGATAGCCTCTTTTTTGCATGCTATTACCCAGACCTACACCAAATAAACCACCATTATGGATAGCATAGTATGAATTAACTAGTTGTGCTCCTCCTTTTTGCTCCAGTTCAAACGGGTGCAGAAAAGAAAGAAAACGACGATACTGATACTTATTTTGCAAAAATTCAGGATTCCATTTGATGATTAGGAAAACAAGCAGGTAAACTCCGACCGCAATACCAATAAGACATAAAACTGCATTCTTAGCGGGAACACCAGAAACTGAGAACATGACGATGACAATCATTGCCAAAACAGCGGTACCGCCAAAATCAGGCTCAAGGATAACCAAAAACATCATAAAAGCAGCTAAAATTGCAGGTCTTGATAAGTTTTGAATAATTTGCCCTTTGTTAAAAGAACCATCATGACGATCTAAAAAATAAGCTAAATAAATTATCAAGGATAATTTGGCAATTTCCAGAGGTTGAATCTTAATTATTTTTAAATCAATCCAACCGACAGAACCATTGACTGCAGCAGCAGACCCTTTAAAAATTTTCAAGCAAATCAAATAAAAAAGTAATAAAATGCTGATTCCGAGAAACCAAATGACAAACTTCCGACTCTTGAAAATATTAAGTTTTAAAAAAAAGCAGAGAGCACAAAAAACAAAAACCGCAAAAAAAGCATACATGGCTTGGCGTATACCGTAAAATGCTGGATTAAACCCATTCACAAGCAAAATATCCGAGCTAGCGGAATAGACCATCACTATTCCAAAGACCACTAACAAGATATAGGGCAAGAAAATATTGTAATTTAAATGGTGAAGTTTTTGCCGCACAAGCCGACCTCTCCTTCTATAATAAATTAACCTTTATTATAAGCATTATAAAACAAAAAGAGCACCACTTCATCAGTGAGTGCCCTTCTTAAAAAATTTATTTACTTCTTATTACGTCTCTTATCGGCTTTTTGTCTCTCAGAAGTGTTCAGAATTTTCTTTCTTAACCTGATTGAATCTGGTGTTACCTCACAATATTCATCATCATTTAAGAACTCTATGGCTTCTTCAAGCGTTAAAGTTTTAGGAGTTCTAATAGCTGCAGCATGGTCCTTACCCGCAGCACGAGTGTTAGTCAGGTTTTTACCTTTGATAACATTAACTGCGATATCACGATCACGAGAGGATTGACCAACAATCATTCCTTCATAAACTTCAACTCCGGCTCCAATAAACAATTCACCACGTTGCTCAACAGTTTGCAAAGAATATGTGGTTGACTTACCTTGGCTAATGGAAACTAAAGCACCATTTTGACGACCCGGTTCCCAATTCTTAACAACAGGTTTATATGAATCAAAACTATGATTCATAATGCCGTAGCCACCAGTTTGAGACATAAATTCATTGTTATAGCCAATTAATCCGCGAGATGGAACTAGGAAGTCAAGCCGAGTTTGGTTGTTACCGGTAGATGCCATGTTCTTCATTTCTCCTTTTCTTTGAGAAAGTGAATCAATGACAGAACCAACATATTCGTCAGGCGTATCTACTTGAACTGCTTCAAATGGTTCACACATTTTACCATCAATTTCACGGTAGATAACTTTTGGTCTTGATAATTGCAATTCAAAACCTTCACGCCGCATTTCTTCAACCAAAATTGAAAGGTGGAGCTCACCACGTCCTGAAACGGTCCAAGCGTTTAATTGATCGGTTGGATCAACTTTCAAAGAAACATCGGTTCTAGTTTGCTTAATTAAACGATCTTCCAACTTTTTAGGAGTAACTTTGTCACCTTCGCGACCAGCAAAAGGTGAATCGTTAGCAACGAAATCCATTTGCAGTGTAGGTGGATCAATCTTAAGAAGAGGCAAAGCTTCAGGATTTTCGGCTGAAGCAATAGTTTCACCGACAAAAATATCGTTAATACCACTAATGGCAATGATATCACCAGCTTTAGCTTCCGTAATCTCATTACGCTTTAAGCCAAAGAAACCGAATAGTTTGGTAACTCTAAAGTTTTGGGTAGAACCGTCACGTTTCATAACAGTAATATTATCGCCAACTTTAACGCGCCCGCGATAAATACGGCCAACACCTATACGACCAACATAATCATCCCAGTCGAGCATCGTAATTTGGAATTGCAAAGGCTCCTCAGAATTATCAATTGGTGCTGGAATTGATTTAATAATCGTGTCAAAAATAGGGTTCATAGTTTCTTCCTGTTTTGACGGATCAGGATCATAAGAGGAGGTACCATTTAAAGCAGATGCATAAACTACTGGGAAGTCAAGCTGCTCATCGTTTGCTCCTAATTCAATAAATAATTCCAGCACTTCGTCAAGAACTTCTTTAGGACGAGCACCAGGACGGTCAATCTTGTTGATAACAACAATTGGCTTAACTCCAGCTTCTAATGCCTTTTTAAGTACGAAACGAGTTTGTGGCATAGTGCCTTCATAAGCATCAACCAATAATAAAGCACCGTCGACCATATGCATGATTCTTTCGACTTCACCACCGAAATCGGCGTGTCCTGGAGTATCCAGAATATTAATGGTTGTATCACCATATTTAACCGCAGTGTTTTTAGATAAAATAGTTATACCACGTTCACGCTCAATATCATTTGAATCCATCGCACGATCTTCCAAAGCCATATGTTCAGGGAGAGTGTCGGATTGTTTCAGCAATTGGTTAACCAGAGTAGTTTTACCATGGTCAACGTGCGCTATGATAGCTATATTCCTAATATCGTCTCTTCTTTTTTCTGACAAAAGTATTCCTCCTCCACTCCTCAATAAAAAAACTGTGACGTGGTCACAGTTTCGGCGGCACGTCAAAAACATGCTGATCGAAGTGTTTCATATCTGTATATTTACGCTCATTGATTTTACCACCTAACAGTTTACGGGTCAACGTTTATCCCTCTTTTTCAAATTAAAAATTTAGTATAGAATAAAAAGCAGACAAATTAGTTTATTTTATGTTACAAATATAAATATAAACTTTTATGAAAGAGTGAATGTAATTGATTTTAATGAAAGATATTACCCGTGACGGTAACCCAGTATTGCGCAAAGTAGCTAAACCACTAACTTTTCCGTTAAGCGAACACTATCAAAATTTGGCTAAAGAAATGATGGAATATCTAGTTAACTCGCAAGATCCTAAAATTGCAGAAAAGCACCAATTGCGTGCCGGTGTTGGTTTGGCCGCACCACAGGTTGGCGAAAGCGTTCAAATGGCCTCATTACTGGTTCCCAATGACAAAGGTGACATTGTCTTTAAGGAAACTTTTGTTAATCCTGAAATTTTATCTGAATCAGTCAAGCAAGCTTGCTTGAGCGAAGGTGAAGGATGCTTGAGTGTTGATAAAGTAATTGATGGCTATGTGCCACGACCTGACAAATTAAAAATTCATTACTATACTGTCTCCGGTGAAGAAAAGACCATTCGCTTAAAAGATTACCCAGCTATTGTTGCATCCCATGAAATTGAGCATTTGCGGGGACATCTTTTCTATGACCGTATTAACAAGCAGAACCCATTTAAATTAGATGAAGATACAGTAATAATTTATTAATTTTATTAAAAAAGATTTTTAGCCGTCATTTATTGTGTTGACGGTTTTTTTAATAAAGCTGGTAAAACTTGATTCTATACTTGTTTTTGCATGTATGGTAGAATTTTACTAGCTATTGGATGCTTTATGTTATCCAAAATTAGAACGTTTTATTAACTGAATAAGGAGAATACAAATATGATCTACAAAGTTTTGTATCAAAAAGACAAGGTTGTCAATCCTAGACGGGAAACAACCCAAACTCTTTATCTTGAGGCCGATAACATGGTGGCCGCAAGAACAATGGTTGAGGAAAATACCCCCTATAATATTGAACTCATCCAAGAATTGGCTGGCAATTCGCTAACTTACGAAAAAGAGCATGCCGATTTTAAATTAACCACTTTTGAGAGTAAGAAGTAGTCTCTGTGCGTATTAAAAATAATGAAGTTGCTGTTGTTGCAATCGGGGGGTTGCACGAAATCGGCAAAAATATGTACTGTGTACAATACCAAGATGAAATCATCATTATGGATTGTGGTATTAAGTTTCCTGAAGATGATCTTCTAGGTATTAATTATGTGATTTCAGATTATTCTTATTTAATTAAAAACCGCAAAAAGATTAAAGCTCTAGTTGTTAGCCACGGACACGAAGACCACATTGGCGGGATCCCCTTCTTACTAGAAAAAATCCCGGAAATTCCAGTTTACGCCACCCCATTTGCTTTAGCTTTAATTAAAGGTAAGCTTGAAGAGCATGGTATTTTAAGAACTACTGAACTTCATGAAGAACATGAAGATACTGTACTAAAATTTAAGAAATTGACGGTTACCTTTTTCAGAACCACTCACTCTATTCCTGATACATTAGGTATAGCTGTTCATACACCACTAGGTGCTGTCGTTTTTACTGGTGATTTTAAATTTGATTTAACTCCAGTTATGAATCAACCAGCTCCAAACTTCCAGAGAATAGCAAAATTAGGCAACGATGGTGTTTTAGCATTACTATCTGATTCAACCAATGCTGAAGTCAGTCAGTTTACTAAATCCGAACGGTTCGTTGCTAAATCTTTACACGATATTATTACCGGAATACACGGAAGAATAATTTTTGCTACTTTTGCATCTAACTTATACCGTGTTTCAACTGCCATTGAAGCAGCTATTGACACTGGAAGAAAAGTTGCCATTTTTGGTCGTAGTATGGAAAATGGTGTGCAAAATGGGATTGACTTAGGTTACTTGAATGTTCCTGATGGTTTGATTGTAGATGCTAACGAAATTAACCATACACCAGCAGAACAAGTAATGATTTTATGTACCGGTTCTCAAGGTGAACCTTTAGCCGCCCTTTCTCGCATTGCCAACGGAACACATCGGCAAATTAGTTTACAACCAGGCGACACAGTAATTTTTTCATCGAACCCAATTCCTGGAAATACTTTAAGCGTTAACCACTTAATCAACAAGTTAATGGAAGGCGGCGCAAATGTTGTTCATGGCAGAATAAATAACGTTCATACCTCTGGACATGGCGGTCAGGAAGAACTTAAAATGATGGTCCGTTTGACCAAGCCTAAGTACATGATCCCTGTTCACGGCGAATACCGTATGCAAGTTATTCATACTGAACTAGCACAAGCAGCAGGCGTCCCTGCAGAAAATACTTTTGTTCTTGAAAACGGTGAAGTAGTGTGTTTTGGTCCTGAAGGGTCAAGAATAGCTGGTCATATTCCAGCGGGTGATGTTTATGTTGATACTTCAGGCACAGCTGATGTTGGTAATGTAGTAGTTCATGACCGTCAAGTCTTGTCTGAAGATGGCTTAGTTGTTGTAGTGGCAACGGTTGACTACAAACACAAACGTGTTTTGGCTGGTCCAGATGTTTTAAGTCGCGGATTTGTCTATATGCGGGAATCAACTGAATTAATTAATCAGGCCCAAAAACACATTTATCACGTTATCAAATCTGAGATGGACAAGGTAGATCATCCTAAAGATAGTGTGATCCGTCATGCAATAGTTGATAACCTTTCAGACTTTTTATATTCAAAAACCAAAAGACGGCCAATGATCTTACCGATGTTAGTTGAGAAAAAATAGTAAAAGCCCGTTTTGAGGAGCTTTTTATGTAACGAATGAAATTATATGGATAATAAATTAAAAATACATCTTTTAGTCAATGAAGTAGCTGGTAACGGTCGTGCTAAAAAAGTGCTTGAGCAGACAACTTCTTTGTTAATCAACCAAAATATTAACTTTGACTTGCAAAAAAGTAATTATGCTGGTGAAGCTATTCGTCTCGCGCAACATTATGGTAATCAACGCCATTTGCCAAATGAAATTTTATTAGTGATTGGTGGCGATGGCTCACTAAATGAAGTGTTAAATGGGATTAAACGCTCAGATAATCCTAGTACTCCCATTGCATACTTACCAGCAGGAACTGGCAATGATTTTGCCCGTGCTGCTGATCTGACCGCTGATCCTAAAGTATTGCTAGATCACTTTAAGGAAAATTTTGAGCCAGACGAGGTAGACTGTGGCTCTTTTACCCTACCCAAAATAACAGCAGAACAAAAATATTATTTTGCTAATAGTTTTGGGATTGGTTTTGATGCTTTTGTTAACCATAATAGCAATATTTCCAAGCTTAAAAAGCTATTGAATCATCTTAGCGAAGGAAAATTTATTTATGGCCTTAACGTTGTTGCGAGTGTGACTAAACAGGATACTTTCGGAGTTGAAATTGAACGAAATGGTCAAAAAATATACTTTGATGATGCTTTTATGGTTACTACAACAAATCATCCGTTTTTAGGTGGTGGCCTTCCCCTCTTGCCCAGTGCCAAAATTGATAGTCACAAAATTGACGCTGTCGTAGTAGAAAAATTTAGTTTAGGCAAACTGGTAAAGCTATTTATTAACTTACTAAAAGATGGCTCACATGTTAATGATCCGCAATTTCATTATTTTGAAGCTGACAAAATTAGGGTTACTACCATGAAAAAGGAATACGCCCAAGTAGACGGAGAGGAAATTAAGCCAAACCTTTTTAATATTGAGTTTTCTGTCTCAAGTTTTAACCTTTTACGCTAATAATAAGAATTAAAAAAATTATTATAATAATTTAACAAACCAAGCAAAAAATTGCTTGGTTTTTTGTATCTGAAATACGTAATTAATTTACTTTTGTTAGTGAAAGCAGATATATTATATTAAAATAATTAGCTCTAAGTTAATTTTTATTTATTATATTTAAAATATAACTTTAATGTGATATTATGGGAATTGTTAAATCATTATAAATTAGTACTCATAAGGGATGAAAAATCATGAAAAAAAACAATGTTTTAAGCTCTATTGGTATTTTGGCGGCCACAGCCCTAACTCTTACGGCATGTGGTAAAAGTAACAATAATCAGGAAAATAATGCAAAAGAAGCAAGCAAATTTCCTGCAAAAATGCCTGATAAGCCGACCCGACAGGGTGGTACGGTTAGAGTAGCACTGCAGACAGATACACCTTTTACAGGTATCTTTTCTGATCAATTACAAGTAACTGCAACTGATGCTGACCTTTCCTCCCCTGGATCTGAATCCCTATTTGATACAGATGATAATTACCGTTTCACTAATAAAGGACCTGCAACTTTGAAAATCAATCAAAAGAATAAAACTATTACGATTGAGGTTAAAAAAGGAGTTAGGTGGTCAGATGGTCAACAGGTGACGGCTAAGGATGTAGAATATCCCTATGAAATATTATCTAATAAAGGCACCGATTCTCAAAGATATTCCAGCCAGTTTGAACTTATTAAAGGCCTAAAAGAATATCATGAAGGAAAAGCTAAGTCTATTTCAGGTATTGAAATGCCTGATGGCGCAAATGGCAGAAGAGTTATTTTACATTTTAAGCAATTAAAACCAGGGATGTACAATAGTGGAAATGGTTATTTTTCAGAATATACCGCTCCTTATCATTACTTAAAAGACGTCCCTTTTAGCAAATTACAATCGTCTAATAAAATTAGGAAAAAGCCTTTGTATTTTGGAGCCTATAAGTTAGAAAAATTAGTTCGTGGACAATCAGCTGTTTGGGTGCCAAACAAATATTATTGGCGTGGCAAGCCAAAGCTGGATAAAATTATTTATCAGGTAATTTCTCCTAACTCATCATCGCAGTCAATAAAGAGTCATAAATTCGACGTCATTAATGTTGTAAATTCCCAATGGGATGAAGTGAAACATACTAAAAAAGTTAAATTTATAGCGGAAATCCCTCTTTCATACTGGTTTATTGGCTTTAAATTAGGTAAATGGGATGCCAAACATAATAAAAGTATTATGAATCAAAATAGCAAGATGAACAATAAATCGTTGCGTAAAGCCATTGGTTATGCCATGAATGTTGATGAAGTCACTAAACATTACACCCACGGCCTAACTTTTCATATAACCACATTAATTCCTCCTCAATTTGGTGACTATTTCAATAAAAATATTAAGGGTTATGACTATAATTTAAAAAAGGCTAACGATATTCTTGATAAAGCCGGATATAAAAAGAAGGGTAAATGGCGTGTTCAACCCAACGGCAAGCCTTTAAAGATCACATTTATGGCTAAAGCTGGTGATTCAACACAAGGTCCAATTATACAGAACTATATTCAGCAGTGGCATAAGATAGGACTAAATGTTAATTTATTGAATGGGCGATTGACCGAAACAAATTCATTCTACGACAAGCTTAACAAGGATGATCCGCAAGTCGATATGTTTGAAACAGGATGGTATATGTCCACAGAACCATCACAAGATGGAATGTATGGTGATAGCACCGCAGCCAACTACGATCGTTTCGTGACACCGGAAAATACTAAATTAGTTAAAGAAATGGATTCGCAAAAAGCTTTTGATCATAAATACCGTGTGAAGGTCTTTCATGATTGGCAAAAGTATATCTTTGATCAAGCTTACATGATTCCAACAGTCAACTCTTATAAGATCAGAGCAATCAATAACCGTATTTCAGGTTATTCTCTTAAACCATCTGAAAACAACAATGGACATGTTCTCTGGTACAAAGTAGGATTCGTTAAATAATTATAAAAAGGATAATAAATAACTTCAGGGTGAAGTTATTCATTATCCTTTTTTATGAACTAGCTGCTTTAGAAAGTAAACTTTAAAGCATCATTTGCTTGTCAAAGTATTTTGTTAATTTAATTATCTGGAAACAATTTTAAATTTATAGCAATTAAAACTCATTCGCTTAAGTAGTTGACTTAAATTACGCTTTTTAAAGTGTTTATCAGAGCTTAAAATCGCATAGTGACCTCCTTCGTCAACTAAATTATCTTGAGTTAGTTTAAAGCCATTATGTTTATAAAATAATAATCTATTAATCCTTTGCGAGTAGTTTTTTGCTGTTTTAATAACTGGTTCAATGTCTAAAACAATTTCCTGATTTGGATGGTGCTGTTTCATCAGGTTTAAAGTCTGACTGCCATAGCCCTTGCCACGCCAAACTGGGTCAACTGCTAAATAACCAATATAAATAATCTTTTCGGCATATGTCCAAAAAATTAACCCGATGAAATCATCATGGTCATAGACTGCTTGCAAATTAACTCTTTTTTGCAACGCCATCGCCAGCAACCCGACAAATGGAAATCGTTCATTTTTGGGAAATGCACTCATATATAATTTTTTTACTTTAAAATATCTCTTTGTCCCCCATTTAACATTTTTGAACGTTAAAATAAATATCACCTTTCTTTAACTTAAAAAGCATCAAACGAGCCGTTTTTGCGCTCTTTCTTAATGCAATAATTGAAAATTAAAATACCAGCTAAGAACCAAACAACATTTACTACTATCAATATTATCAGCTTTGACAATGAAACGCCATGGCCCAAAAATATTTGCCGCACTATTTCGATGCCACCGACATAGGGAATGACTTCCTGAAAAGCATTATATACTGGTAAATAAACATTAGACAACATGAGCAATAAAGCCTGCAATATAGTAGCCCACTGACCCATTCTTTTAAATCTAATAGAACCAGAAGCAAAAATCATTCCGATACCAAACATTCCTAAATTGGAAATTAAGGAAAAGACAAAGGTTAACAATAAAGCCTTTAATAGTTCAAATACTGTGAATATTGAAAAAAATGAGGCTACAAAGCCTATGATTAAAAGATAGATCCAGACAAACAAATTTTCTGCCAACGTTTGAATAAAGTATAGAACCCATAAGGGAAAGATAGACTGAGTCTCACTTTCGAGCAGACCGGTTTGCTCATCAGTCTCTACCGCATTACTACATTCACCTAATGAAGAGATACCAATACTCCAAAACAAGAAACCAATAATAGTAAATAAGACTCCATGTTTTGTACCATACGCCTGACCCAGTTGTGCAGGATCAGTGAAAAAGACAACAATCAAGAAAGCGCCAGCATATAAAACTAGTGAACTAACAGTTGAATTAACATAGCGAGCTTGCAGTTTTAGCTGTAAATATAATTGTACCCAGAAAATATTGAATAGCTCTTTAACTTTTTTCATTTTGCTTCCTACCTTTACTTATAAATTTCATGGTATTCAGAAATTAGGTCATTTTCAGCCATTTTATGTTCAACATTTTTCTCTATTTGGCCATCCCTTAAAAAAAGATAATGATCAACAACTCCAGAAAGCATTTGAGTGTCATGCGATGAAATGAAAATAGTATTCCCGTATTTATTTTTTAAGTCCAGAATAAATGATGCTAAATCTTCTTGGGCCGCTATGTCAAGTCCGTTTGAGGGCTCGTCCAAGAGTAAAACTTCTGTTTCCATTGCAGCTCCCACTAAGATAGCAGCCTTTTTCTTCAAACCAGTAGACAAATTTTGAAAGTAAGTATTAAGTTCACTTGAAAAGTTGAAGTCCTCAGCCATTTTTCGAATATTGTTTTCTGTTTTTTTAATATTAATTCCTTTAAGCGAAGAAAAATACATCCCGTTTTCAAGAGTATTTAGTCTGTACATGAGGCCTCTTTCACCTGATGCCACAAAACTTGAATGCAAACTGGCCCACTTAACATATGGTTCTTTAGCTTGGTCATTTTTGATCAAGCCTTCGGTTGGTTCCAATACCCCGGCAAGGAGTCTTAACACGGTTGACTTGCCTACACCATTAGGACCTACCAAACCGATTACTATTGGTTCTAAAGGAATATTGAAATTTAGGTTAAAAAACACCGACTTCTTACCGTAGTTTTTCTTTACCTTATTAAAAATTATTGCCATTGGTTCTTCTTCCTTTTGCTTAAAATGATATTAATAATTTAATCATTATTTTTTTAAATTAGCAATAAAAAATAGTATTTAGTGGCAGCTTTTTAATTAAGATATGAAATGTTAACCTGTAATTGACCTAACTGCATAACCTTTTCAGCCAAAGTCTGTTCATCACTTTCACAGCTGATCACTCCATTTTCAACATTAAAAGAAAAACCGCTAGCTGTGACAAAATCTTCGCTGGCAGCAATCAAATCTTCGTCACTTGCGCTGGGATCTAATTTAAAAAGTGCCCGACCATCATCAGTAACGTTATATTTATCAACCCCAGTTTTTTCGACAAAACAATACACTGTTTCGCCAAATGAATCTTTAAAAATAGTTTCAATTTCAAACGTGTCTGGACCAAAATTTAAAATATGTGTGTTAGTGGTAACCCATTCTGCAATTTCTTTCTGCAAATTAACACAAGCTAGTTCTTTTTTTATCTTTGCCATTGTCTTAAAAAGTCCCTTATCTTGTTCGTGCTTCTAATTTAATGTCTTGCATCCCAATCATAGGATCAATTCGACCCGCATAAATCAACTCGGGAGTTAATATACAATTCTGATTTTTGTCTGCAAGCACATCAGAATTTGTTTCTTCTTGGTCATTTTTATATTTACCGGAATCTTTTTCTGGGACAGTTTTATCTTGCACATTTAATATTTTTTGCAATTTAACAGTTAATCCTGTCTGTCGGTCATTACCAGAAGTATTAAAAGCCATTTCATAAGCGCGGGTGTCACCGATTAAAACTAAATTTTGCTCTGCACGAGTAACGGCAGTGTACAATAAGTTACGTTTAAGCATGACATAGTTTTGCATTGTCAGACTCAAAATAACTAGCGGAAATTCAGAGCCTTGAGCTTTGTGAATGGTAATTGCGTATGCTCTAGTTAAGTCAAACAGATCTTTTTTACTGAAGGTTATTTCTCTGTCATCAAAATCAGCTACCATGCATTTTTGAGAATTATCATTATCAATTGCTAGGATTTTACCAATTTGACCATTATAGATATCTTTTTCAGGATTATTTTGCAATTGCAAAATGCGGTCCCCAATGCGAAAAGTTTCATCATGTACTTCCAGTGTTTTGCTATTTTCCTTAGGCGGATTAATAATTTCTTGAATAACATTATTCAAATTGGTGACGCCACCATCGCCCTGGTACATTGCTCCTAGTACCTGAACATCATCCGGATTAAAGCCCTTTGCCAAAGCACGCCGGACAATTTGACTGACAACATGCGAGACTTCATGCGGTGGACATGAAATAAATGAGTAGTTTTTGGTCTTTTTAAATAATTCCTGGGGATTCTTTCCTGCATTAATGTCATGCGCCAACGTAATAATGCTGGAATCGTCTCCTTGACGGTGAATTTGTTTAAGAACAGTGGTAGGAAAAGCCTGTGATTTGATTAAATCAGCAAATACGTTTCCAGCGCCCACTGATGGTAGCTGGTCTTTATCACCTACAAAAACTATGTGCTTAGTTTCATTGATGCTAGTTACCAGTTGCCTAAACAAAAACATATCTACCATTGACATTTCATCAATAATTAAAATTTCACCATTTAATTCGTTTAGGTCAGTTGCATCATTTTCACCAATTCCTAATCCCAGCAGCCGATGGATAGTTTTAGCTGTAATTCCAGTAATCTCTTCCATTCTCTTGGCTGCACGACCAGTAGGTGCAGCGAGTAAAAATGGTGGGTCTGTACTATAAAGAGACGATGATGGTATTTCGGCCAGCTCTTTCAATGCTAACAAAATACCATTTATGATAGTAGTTTTGCCAGTTCCGGGACCACCAGTTAAAATTGAGATTGGATTAGTCAGCGCATTTTTAATCGCTGCTTTTTGAGTATTATCATAATGAATTTTCAACTTGGTTTCAGCGTGAGTAATAGCAAGGTTTAGTTCTTTTTCATTGTAATTTGAACTCTTTTGCTTTTTTTCCACTAGATTTTTCATTGCGTTGGCAATATCAGTTTCAGTTTCATATATTTCTTGCAGCGCAGCGTTTTCACCCATTACCACGACTTTACCTTGATGCTGGAGATTATTAACGCAAGTTGCTATCGTATCATACTCATTAATTTGCAGTAGCTTGCCTGCTTCTTGCAGCAGCTGCTCAAGTTTGACGTAAGTATTGCCTTCCTTAGATACTTCATCAAGTAAAATTTGAAAAACAGCGCCATTAACTCTTTTGGGATCATCGAGGGCCATTCCTAATTTACTGCCGATTCGATCGGCACTCTTAAAAGCATAGCCTGTAACTTCAGCAATAGAAGCATACGGATCCTCTTCAAGTTTAGCTAAAGTTTCGCCATGATAAAGTTGATACAGTCTGCTTGCTACTTTTTTATTCAAGCCAAATTGAGCCAGCTTTAAGACAGTTTCAGAATACGAATCCATTAACCTGACACCGTTTAACAAACTTTCTTTTTGCTTTTTCGAAATAGACAAAGTTTGAACCTTTTCAGGTTTTTCCTTTAAAACTGTCAGTGCATCCATTCCCAAGTCTGAAATTATTGTATCAGCTGCTTTTTTACCAATCCCAGGAAATTTACTGGAACTTAAATAATTAATCAAACTACCTTTTTCATGAGGCAAGGCCAATTTATAATTATCACAACGAAATTGCAGACCAAATTTATTATGCACAATTAACCTTCCTGAAAAAGTATAAGTTGCACCAACTTGGACGTCACCAAAACTGCCGGTCACTTTAATATCTTCACGATCATATTTTTCTATTTTTCCAATTATAGCAACATCAAGTATTTTATAAAGGTCTTGATCGTTTTCAAAAACTATTCGATTGATTTTCCCAGTAAATTCAGTCATTTTTCTTTCTCGCATCATTCACTAATTTTAGTAACGAAGAATATTTTTTTTGTTCTTGTGCAAAAATTTTAGGATCTTGTTTTTTTGACTTTGCCAGATATTTTTCAGCCTCTTGACGACTTCTAGTTAAAATTGTGATACCCAGCATGAAATTGATTTTGGCTGACCTTTTTTCAGTAGCTATTTTTTTATAAGTTGACTCAGCTTCTTCGGTTTTACCAAGGCTTAGCCAAATATCCCCTATTAATTCCAAGACTTTAGCATCAACATTCTTAATTGTTAAAGCGTATGCCAATGCTTTTTGACCTTGACCAATTTTGTAAAAAACAAGTGCTTTTTGGTATAAAACTAAATCATCATTAGGAATTTGATTCAGTATATTTAATGCTGTATCAAATTTACCCTGTAAATAATAACAAACTGCCAGATCATAATCTAAATCCTGCGGATGAGAAACTAGCTTTTTTGCTTTTTCTAATAGTTCGGTGGCTTGGTCACTGCTACCCTGCTCTATTAAATAGGTTGCTAATTCTAAATAGTTTTCACTATTATGTGGCTGTTCATCAATTTTTGTTATTAATTCGTGTACCTTTTTGTTTACTGCACTCGTTTTAGCAGTCTTTTTTCTTTTTTTTATCATAATGAATCCGAGTCTTCCATTTTCCTGTCCAAAAATTTCGTCTCATTCCACATTAAAGCTTTAAATGTCTTGCCTTTATCTTTTGTTTCCAAAATAGTAAGGCTGGTATTGCTTAAACCCCCATTGTGGCGGATATCCGGTAAGGGATAACCTAATAATCCTCCCATAATCGCTCCCAGAGCTGCTCCATGGCTCACTACTAAAACTTTATCGTCTGGTTTAAATTGTAAGCCAACTTCTCGACCAAAGTTTTTTCCACGTGCAATTACCTCAGGATAATTTTCACCTCCGATGCTGTGGCCATCGTATTTATCAGGTTTGTCCCAAATATCAGTGACCTGCTTCGGATACCTGGCTTTAGCCTCAGTAAACGTGAGTCCTTCCATAGCTCCTAAATCAAATTCTCGCAAACGATCATCTATCTTGACAGAAAAGGGATTACCCAGATTCTTAGTAAGTTTTTCTGCAGTAGTTCTGGCTCTTTTCAGAGGGCTTGAATAGATTGCTGCGAATTTTGTTTCACCTAAAAAATCGCTTAATTTTTGAATATCAATTAAACTTTGAGGTAAAAGTGGTGAATCACCATGAGCCCCTTGAAAACGTTTCTGTAAGTTCCACTCTGTTTTACCATGTCTGACAAAATAAATCTGCATTCATTAATTACTCTTTTCTGTAACTGTTATTTTCTAGTTTATCATTTAATAGTTTAAAAGAAAAAACGAAGACAAATAAAAAAAGAAAATGCACAAAAACATTTTCCTTTCACGTTTTCATTAAACTAATTGAAGTTGACGATCATTTTGATAGGCACAATCAATGTTGCCGCCGCCTAGACACTCCTCACCCTGATAAAGAACAAGAGCTTGCCCAGGGGTAACAGCACGTGCTGGCTCATCAAAGTAAACTTTCGCCTTATTTTTTGCAGCATCATAGGATACTGTCACGCCAACATCAGGCTGACGATAACGAAACTTGGCGCTGCAATGAATCTTAAAATCGTGATCGGGCTGGCCAGTAAAGAATGACATATCACTAGCCTCCAATTCAGTGGCATAAAGCAATTTGCTATCATAACCTTGCTGAACTATTAGCTGATTTTTCTGTAAATTCTTACCGACCACAAACCACGGGGCAGTTGATTCTTTTGTTGAACCCAGTCCTAATCCAGATCTTTGACCAATTGTATAGTACATTAAACCTGCATGATAACCGACTACTTTTCCATCTGGTGTGATCATCTCTCCAGATTGAGCAGGCAAAAATTCACTCAAAAATTTGCGAAAATTTCTCTCGCCAATAAAACAAATACCAGTTGAATCCTTCTTTTTGGCAGTAGCCAGGTTATTTTTGAGCGCAATTTCGCGCACTTGTGGCTTGGTTAAATTAGCTAACGGAAAAATAACGCGACTTATCTGATTTTGATTTAACTGACTTAAAAAGTACGTTTGATCCTTATTGCCATCTTTAGGACGCATCATATGAGTGATACCATTTTTATCAGTGATGGTTTTTGCATAATGACCCATGGCAATATAATCCGCATCAAGATTAAGTGCAAACTCTAAAAATGATTTGAACTTAATCTGACTGTTGCACATTACATCGGGGTTTGGCGTGCGACCTTTTTTATATTCGTTTAAAAAATATTCAAAAACGCGATGCCAATATTCTTTTTCAAAATTGATTGAATAATAAGGAATTCCGATTTGATCAGCTACCCGTTTTACATCTTCGTAATCGTCAGTAGCCGTGCAGACACCGGAATCATCAGTGTCATCCCAATTTTTCATAAAGACACCAATTACATCGTATCCTTGCTCTTTTAAAAGAAGTGCTGAAACGGAAGAGTCTACTCCGCCACTCATACCAACAACAACTCTGGTTTTTTTCTTTACCAAATTAATCAATCCTTCACAGCAACAATAATATTGCGCTCTTCTAAATCTTTCAATATATAATCTAAAAGTTCAACAGTGGGAGCTAATTTCTCATTCTTAAAGATGTTAACCTTTTGCAAACCATTTTTGTCTGTGACTACCATGGTCAGATGAGTCATTTCTTTATTTATGGTCATCTTCAATTTAGTTGGCGCATTATACGGCGAATCATTATAAAGTGGATGCTCATAATTAAAATTACCCTTAACGGTTTTAACAAAACCAGCATCAATCAGAGCGTATAGTTTTAGTTCTGGACTAAGGGTAAACTTGCGTTTATCACCATTAATAATAACTGTATTTGCCATAATTTTACCTCACTTACTAATAATAAGCATATCTGCTTTAAAAAGCAATTATTTTATTTGTTTTGGATTTTACTGACAATTTTAGCTAGTTCTTTGGCAAAGGCTTGCACTTCTTCTTCAGTCGTGTAGCGTCCAAAAGAAATACGAATAGACTCATTTATTCTCGCAGAATCTTTACCAAAACAAGCAACTAGTACATGTGAAGGCTCAATTGATCCTGCAGTACATGCAGAGCCACCGGAAACTGCAAAACCAGCTAAATCCAAATTTGTCTGCAAAACAGTCGTTGAAACACCATTAAAATGCAGGTTCAACACGTGATGAGAATCAAACTTTTGGGTTCCACCATTAACCTGATATTCAATTTTAGCTTGACTAAGTTCATTCAAAATAATATTTTGCAAGTTCTGATATTTAGTTTGCAAACTTTTTTTATCTATAGCAGCAATTTCACTGATAGCTTCACCAAAGCCGGCAATTCCGGGAACATTCTCAGTGCCAGCTCTACGCTTAGTTTCTTGTTCTCCACCATAAACAAGAGGTGGCAAATTGAGCGAGTTTTTTTCATATAAAAAGCCTAAAAACTTGGGACCGTTGATTTTATGAGCAGAGGTGGATAACAAGTCGATATTCATTTTAGCAACATCAAGATTAATGTTACCTAAGCCTTGGACTGCGTCAACATGAAAATAAGCATTGCTTGGCTTTACAATAGCTCCAATTTCTGCCAAAGGGTTGATTGTACCCAATTCATTATTGACAGCCATAATTGAAACCAAAATAGTTTGAGGAGTAAGTGCATCTTCCAAATCAGCTAATGAAATACGACCATTTTCATCAACATCAAGGTAAATGACTTCATAACCCTCACTTTCCAACCGTTGCATTGGCTTTAAAACAGATGGATGCTCAGCCTTAGTAGTGATTATGCGCTTACCAATATTTTGGCGACTCTGAGCAGTTCCAAAAATAGCAGTGTTATTACTTTCTGAACCACCGGATGTAAAAATTATTTCATTTTCCTTGGCGTTAATTGCCTTGGCAGCTTTTTGCCTTGCCTGATCAATCACGTGGCGAGCTTTGCGTCCCAGTTCATAGGTACTTGAGGCATTACCAAAATTGTTTTTCATTTCCTCAGTTATCACGTCAATTACCTTGGGCGACATTGGTGTTGTAGCTGCATTATCCAGATAAATTTCTGTCATTTATTAATTCATCTTCTCTATGTAAGTACAAATAATTTTAGCAGCTTTTGCTCCTACCTTTTGGGCAAAATGATCAAAGTCACCGTTTGCATCTTGATTACCATTGTCAGAAATAGCCCGTAAAGCTATCAGAGGTTTTTTAAAATGATAAGCTACCTGAGCAAAAGCGGCTCCTTCCATTTCAACACCCAAAGCATGAGCAAAGTTTTGCTTAATTTCATCTTTTTGCTTCTGCGAGCCAATAAAGGAATCACCGGTAACAATTAAACCCTCTTTAAATTCAACATTGTTTTCTTGCAAAAACTGTGCAAATTGCTTTCTTGCAGAAGAATTTAATTCAAATTTAGCTGGTTCTCCAGGTATTTGTCCTTCAACATAGTCACCTGCTAATATATTGTGAGCATCATGATATGCAAATGAATCAGCTAAAATCAGATCTTCTTTATGAACTTCTTCTTGCAAAGATCCTGCTGTACCTGTCATGAAAATCAAATCAATATCAACATTGCTTAGTAAACTGGCTAAATTCATAGCAGCTCGTACTTTGCCAATTCCGCTTAAACCAATGTATAAATCATTGTGGTTAACGCAAAAATGCTCGAATGTAGTAGATCCGAACATTTCTTTGCGACCAGAGTGAAAATACTTATGATAATATTCAGCCTCAATTTCCATTGGGACAATAATTGCTATCTTCATTTCTACCCTCGTTTTTATTTTATAAGTGAAATAACGCTAATAATACCAAAATAATTAAAACAGCAACAAGCAAAATTGCACGATTAAGTTTACCTTTCAGCTTTAATGCTTTTTCTTGACTCGTGGTTAACTGAGACTGAGATTTGCTCTCTTCCCTTCTTGGTGTCTGCTCCTGTTTTTTTATCCTTTCGTTTGCAAAATCATTTGACTCTACAACTTCATCATCACGGGTAAAATCAGGGTTAACATCAACCTCATCATCACTATCGTCAAAAGCGGATTTAATTGTATTTAAAAAGTTTTTACTTTTTTTATGTTTTAATTTTTTTCGGTAATCAGATCGTTTTTCAGTCATTTTATTCCTTTGCGTCAGCACCGGTGAGCAGCATGTTTTCCCAAACACTCATTGCATATAATGTCTTGGCATCAACGATTTTACCCTGTGCCGAAAGTCTTTTCAACTCTGCCAAACTAAACCAATGACTAGTTAAAAATTCATCGGGATCAAGTTCCCTTTTATCAGTCAATTTAGTTAATGTGTCGCAATAAAATAAGTAGAGCTTCTCATTAGTAAAACCGGGAGATGAATAAAACTCAGTTATTTTTTCCCAGTAATCAGCACGATAGCCGCCCTCTTCATTTAACTCTCTTTTCATTGCATCCAGTGGACTAGCATCAGTTTCATCTATTAAACCTGCTGGAATTTCTAAAGTTAATTCTTTGATCGGTTCACGCCATTGTTCGACTAGCAGCATTTCCTGTTTATCATTTACTGCAATAGCAGCTGAAGCAGGTTGATGCTTAACTATTTCCCGCGAGGCAGTTTCCCCATTAGGCAATTTGATCGTTCTTACGGCAAGATCGACAATACGACCCGTAAAAATTTGTTTTGAAGAGATTTCAGTTTCTGTTAAATCCATTATTCACTTTCCTGCTAATCAGCTAAATATACGTTGACACATTGTAAGCCATTTTTACCTTGAGCAAGTTGGTATTTAACTTTTTGACCAACTTGCAAGCGACGATAACCTTCTTCTTTGATAGCTGTATAAAATACAAAGTAAGATTTTTGATTCTCATCGTCAGTGATAAAACCAAAACTACTGTTTTGATCAAACTGCTTTACCTTACCGTAACGCATTATTCTTCTAAACCTTCTTGCACTGCTTCTGGATAATCTTCTTTAACAATTTTAGCACATCTACCGCAAAGCATTGGAACTTCTTTGTCAGCTCCAATATCGGTTCTGATCATACGGCACCGAGGACAAACTTCACCTTCCGCATGTTCAACCACAAATGCACCATTTGGTAATTTTTCAGCATTTGCCGGTGCTTCACCCTCAGCAATAGTTAATTTAGAAACTATTAAAATTTGTCTAAAGTTTGCATCAAGTTTGGTTAAAACTACTCTCATCTCATCAGTTGGGTAAACTGTAACTGCTGCTTCAAAAGATTTACCGATTAACTTTTGATCGCGCGCTTCTTCCAAGACTTTCAAAACATCATCGCGGAAATTCATAAATTTCTTCCAGTTGTCAAGGAGTTCATCATGATTTGCATAATGCTCAATTTCAGGCATTTCAGCAAGTTGGACATAATCTTCCTTTTCCTTTAAGAAAGACCAAACTTCTTCCATAGTATGTGGCAAGATTGGTGTCAAAACTTTAGCTAATTTAACTGTTGCATCATAAATCACTGTTTGCATTGATCTTCTGGCATGACTATTTTTGCTCTCAATGTAAAGAACATCTTTGGCAAAGTCAAGATAAAACGCTGATAGATCATTAGAAATAAAGGCAAATAACTTTTTATAAACATTATTAAAATCATAACGTTCATAACTGTCAAGACAAGTTTTAACCAAATCATTGAGTTTAACTTCCATATACTGGTCAATGGAGTTTAAATCTTCATAAGCAACCCTGTTTGTTTGTGGATCAAAATCAGAAGTATTAGCCAGCATATAACGCAAAGTATTCCTTATTTTGCGGTAACTCTCTGAAGTTTGGCGTAAAATATTTTGCGAAACAGCAACATCAGAAGTAGTGTCTACAGAAGCGACCCATAAACGAATTATTTCTGCTCCCATTTGTTTGATGACATCATTTGGTGAAATTACGTTACCTAATGATTTAGACATTTTATGTCCTTTTTCATCCAAAACAAAGCCTTGTGACAAAATACCGCGATAAGGTGCCTTGCCCGTAGCAGCTACTGAAGTAATCAGACTTGAATTGAACCAGCCACGGTACTGGTCACTACCTTCAAGGTAGAGATCACATGGGAAATTCAAGTCTGGTCTTTTGGCCATGACAGCTTGATGAGAAGACCCGGAGTCGAACCAAACGTCTAAAATATCGTTTTCTTTAGTAAATTTGCCATTTGGTGAATGCTCAGAGGTAAAGCCTTCTGGTAACAATTCCTTAGCAGTTCTTCTATACCAAGCATTTGATCCTTCTTTAGCAAAAATCTGAGCAATATGCTCAATAGTTTCTGGTGTGACAATCGCAGTACCATCTTCTGCGTAAAAGATTGGCAGTGGAACACCCCAAGCACGCTGTCTAGAAATTACCCAGTCACCACGATCCTTAATCATATTGTGCAGGCGTAATTGACCCCAAGATGGCGTGAATTTAACCTGATCAATTTGATCAAGAATCTGTTGGCGGAACTTTTCAACTGAAGCAAACCATTGTGTAGTAGCCCGATAAATTACAGGTTTCTTTGTACGCCAGTCATGAGGATAAGAGTGCGTGAAGAAGCTAAGCTTAAGCAAATTGCCGGATTTCTTCAATTTTTCGCTGACAACTTTATTGGCATCATCATAAAACAATCCAGCTAAATCGGGATCGTTAATATCTGCAGTAAAGCAACCTTTATCGTCCATGGGACTATATACCGGTAGACCATATTTTTGAGCAACATTATAGTCATCTTCACCAAAGCCGGAAGCTGTGTGAACTAAGCCGGTACCATCACTAGCAGTAACATGCATGGCATTCATAAGCAAAGAATCACGGTCATATAAAGGATGCTTGGCAACCATATGATCCATTTCAGTGCCCTTAAGATGTTGAACGACTTGATAATCTTCCCAACCTAATTCTTGAGCAACTGCTTCTAGGCGGTCAGTGCCAACGACAAAACGCTTTGGACCCACTTGAGCTACTGAATAATCAAAGCCCGGATTAACTGTAATACCCTGGTTAGTAGGAATAGTCCATGGTGTAGTTGTCCAAATTAAGAAGTATGTATTTGCTGGATCTAGAACGCCCTTACCATCTTTTACTGGAAATGAAACATAAATTGAAGGTGATTTAATATCATGATATTCAACTTCAGCTTCAGCTAAAGTTGACTCACTTGAAGGGGACCAATAAACAGGTTTTTTACCTTTATAGATATAACCTTTTTCATACATTTTACCAAAGACACGAATTTCTTCTGCTTCATATTCAGGTTGATAAGTAATATATGGGTGATCCCAGTCCCCCATTACTCCCAAACGCTTAAAGTCAGTCATTTGCTTTTTGATTTCTTTACTAGCAAAATCTTGACAAAGCTGACGGTAATCTGCAAGATTCATTTTCTTACGGTCAACTCCCTGTTTGGTCAATTGTTGTTCAATTGGTAAACCATGAGTATCCCAACCTGGAACATAGGGAGCATAATAGCCGTTCATATTTTTAAATCGAACAATTATGTCTTTTGAAACCTTATTCATAGCATGGCCAATGTGAATATTACCGTTGGCAAAAGGAGGACCATCATGTAAATCAAATCTCGGTTTTCCTTTATTCAGTTTTAATCTTTGTTCATATAATTTGTTTTCTTCCCACTCTTTTTGCCACTGCGCTTCGCGGACCGGCAAATTACCCCGCATCTTAAATTTGGTTTTACCCATATTAAGTGTATTTTTCACTCTCATTTTTTAATCCTCCCTATAAAAAAATCCTCGTCCTAAGATTAGGGCGAGGTTAATATCGTGGTACCACCTAAATTGAGTTTTAAACTCCACTTAATGAGTTACGTATCGTGCAACTAACGTAACAAACCTTCTCAAACAGCTGATCAACCTTTGAGCTCTTATATTAGCCTTACACCATCGCTAATTCGCTGAATTGCTCACAAGTTTTACTGTCAGTTTGTTATTTATGATTTTTATAGTCATTGGGGAAAATAACAGTAGGTCTAGAACCGTTGTTAGAATCATTAACATTTTCCGTGTTGACTGTTTCAGTGTGCGGACTGTCACCCGACATTGGTTGGGGACTATCATTATTTTCATCAATGTCTTGTTCAAAGTTTACTTCATCATCAATGTCATTGTCAAGTTCATCGTCAGCATCTTCATCAATATCTTCGTCTTCATCAATATCTTCATCTTCATCGACATCTTCATCTTCATCAGTTAGCATTATTGGTTCAGCCCCATCTGGAGGATAAAATCGCTCAGTATCAAAGTATTGATCAAGTGCCTTTTGCCAGTTTTCATCATTGAGATTTTCAATTGCTTTTTGTAAAAGATCTTGAATATAAGAGCGATAACCAGAAGCTTCTTTTTTCACACGTTCGTAATCAGACTTAATAGTTTCAAGCTGTTGGCGTTGATAATCAGTATCAATTTTTGCTTGTTCAGTAGTATTATTAGCTTGGACTGTAGCATCATTGATAATTCTTTCAGCCTTAATTTTAGCGTTACCCACAGCTTCTTTGGTAGCATTTTCATTCTGCTGGAATTGTTTAACTTGCTTTTGTAAGTCTGAAACTTGTTCTTGTAAATGCACAATTTCATTTTTCAAGTCAACTGTTTGATCCAGTGCATCACCATAATCGTTGATTATTTGATCTAGAAAACTGTCTACTTCATGCCTATCATAGCCACTTAGGCCTCTCTTTTTGAACTCTTTGTTATGAATTTCAAGCGGAGTCAATCTCTGTGATTCTTTCTTTTCGTCTGCCATAGCTTATACACCACCTTATGTTTGCCTTTTCTTGTAGTTGAAATATCCGTAATTTTACATCTGCCAAAATGTCTTAGACTAAGGACATCATCTTCATCAACCATTATATTAAAATCTTTGACACTATGCCAATTTAATTTAACCAAATTATTAGAAATATTTGCTTTTATTTGCTGCCTGCTTTCATGTGTAATTGAAGCTAAAACTGCATCCAACCTCAGTGAAGAAACAATAGCAGTTAACATTTCACTTTCATCATCAATAATAATTACTTTTTGATTTAAACTTGGTCTTATCCTAACTTTTGTTTTACCAATATGGTTTATTTCATGTTGAAAAAAATCTTTCAGCTCACTTTTTGCAAAAAATTGCCACCTGCCATTGCCATCAGTAATAATGTCGCCAAAGGTTGAAGTTTCTATACCTGCATTAGCTAGGCTTCCTAATATAGCACTATGTGATAAACAGGCAAATTTTTGAGGATATTCAACATTAAAAACAGTAATCTGATAAGAAGAAGGTGCAATAGTGTCCCAATCTTCAGTTATAAATACTCTTTTTTTTTCAGCGTTTGAATATCCACCAAAGCTCTGTAAACAAACTTCAGTCTGGGCTATTTTTTTAAGAATATCTCTTTCACCGGGATCCAAAAAATCTGTTAAAACTTCTTCATGTTTGCCAAGAACATTATTTATAAGTCCGTTCATCTTGTCCACTGTTTTTTGGTCAGACAAATTATCTTTAAATAAAACATTCTTGGCGTAAAAACTTCGCTTTGCTATATTTTTTGTCTTCACACAATTCCTCCTGCTAATGAAAGTGAAAGACAGATTGGCCTTTGCCTACACCATTATAGCATTAACTCTAAAAGTCATTCATCTTAAAAAGAACAAGCAATTTGTATTATTTAACAATAAATAAAGAGCTGATAAATCAATTTAGTGATCTAAAAAAATT